>DLHI01000007.1:0-505856 GCA_002483135.1 Hyphomonadaceae bacterium UBA7672
ACCGGCTTGCTCTTCGGCCCGCGATCGCCATCCCAGTTGCGCCACAGCCCCGCGAAATACATCGGCCCGCCATCCTTCCGCGCGAACCAGCGTTCGGCCCGCGGCTTCGGCTTCTCCGGATCAGGCTCGGCAAACTGCGCGACGGGCACGATGCAGCGATGCTCCGTCTTCAGCCACGGCTTCCAGAACGCGCTCCCCGTGTTGCGCACATTGGTGACGTAGACCGAGGCCCCGTTCGGCGGCGGCGGAAAGCCCCACCGCATCGCCTCCACAACAAGCTCCTTGCCTCCCTCAGTGCGCAGCACTGGGGGAGGTGGCGCGCGCAGCGCGACGGAGGGGGTCTCTCGGTCATCCGCAGGCGGCGCCTCCTCCCCCAACCGGATCACCAACCCCTCGCGGTCGGGATAGACGTCCTGCGCCATGTTGTGAAAGCGGATGGGAATCCTGATCTCGGAGAACTGGTCCCGCGACCACCCCGGTATCGTCTCCCCCCTCAGGATCGCCTGGCGATAATGGTTGCACATGGGGAGAGGTTAGCACGAACTCCGTAGGGTGCATTGAGGACAACGGCCGAAATGCATCTCTCGCGGATGTAGCGCGACGGTGCATTTCGCTTCGCTCAATGCACTCCACGCAACGCAAGGCGCGGCCAACTGGCAAATGAAACGACGTCGGCGCATCAAGCTGGCAAAGGAAGAAGCACCCTGTAGCGACCCGCTTGCGCAGCTTCCCACTCCCGAAGGATCTTATGAGCTTTCGTCATCGCCATATCCAGGAGCGAATAGGCTAGACGCAAGTGCATCTCTATTTCAGTCCGCCACGTCTGCGTTGGTCGCCTACTCCCGAGACGGGACCTCAATGCGATACCCAAGGCAGCACAAAAATCATGGCCGCACGTAAGTTGCACAAGATCCAGTTCTTCGTTCGCTAATGTGTCGATCAACTTTCGAATTCGCGCTCTCGCCTCTGCAGTATTGAAGCGTCCAGCCGACACGTGATCCACTAGCCGATCTATGTCGATGCGGCTGCCATCAAAGAACTCGTCGTGTCTTAGGTCTGATAGTGAGTACCGAAGCCCATACTTTTGATTAGCAAGCCGCAAGCACGAAAGCGGCTTCAAACCCGCGAGTAGATCTTGCACCACCGCATGCACCCCTCCGGAGGCATCAAGCTTGGCCTTGTCGCAAACCTCGCCGCAGTATCGCTCGATAGCCGGAGTAAGGGCAGCGTCCAAATCGAAGTCATGGCCATCTGAAACCACAACTCCTTCCTGTGCGACTGTAGCCCCGACAATCCGATCAAAATCCGCATCGATTAGACCAACAACCCCCAAGATTCCATCGTCATAGAGGAGCTCTACGGCACCCACGACATTATCTTTTCCTGCGCAGTTTACGTATGAGCACACAGACTCATCCACACAACCACTCAGCCTTTTGATGTCGCTGCTTCCCTCAACAAGAAGGAACGATCCTTTGTGTTTCTGCCGCTCCATGCGCACTTCTGCAGCGACCGAGTATCGATCAGTAAGTTTGCTAATCGAGTTCGCCATGGTCTCCCCCGAGATCCACTACCAGCTCTTCCCATCGACCAATCAATTGCGGCGAGTGAGTGGCTAGCACGACGTCAAACTGGTTCAGTTTGATAATCTTCTGGAGATCGCTGATGAATTTTTTTTGCCAAGCGACGTGAAGCGAAAGCTCTGGCTCATCGATAAGGATAAGCGCATTTTCGTTCAATTCAAAAAGCAACTCGAAAAACAACACTAGCTGGTGTTGCTCGCCAGAGGACAGCCTTTCGAGGGGGACAATTGCCTTCGAGCGGTTCCGAATCTGGAATCCCCCGCGTCGTTCAACTTCGACAGTTTTCGGGGCAAAGCGCTCTTCAATCAGCGATTTGAAAAGCTGAATTCGCGCTAGGAGCGTGGACAACGAATCCAGCTTTTGCTTGGTATCGCTCGCGTAGATCGTGAGCACCCGCGCCACCGCGTCCGTCACATTTTCACCTTGGGGCAGCGACACTTGGTCGTGGAGTTCAGTGTCCAGAATCCCGGCGTTCATAAGCTGCAAGCGCTGCTCGTCTAGAAGCTCAAGCTGCACTTTGAGCGTCTCAGCAGTTCCAGACTGAGTCGCGTTGATAACACGACGAGGGAAAGAACGATCAAGCGACTGAGATAGCGCGGCGTATTGAGTCAACGCCGCAGATATTACGGATTGCAAAGCCTGCGCCTTCTTGGCGATCGTCAAACTGGAGGAGGTCCGGTGAGAAAAACGCCCTTCTTCCTCGCTTATGATCAACAGGCGCTGCGTCTCAATCAAATGACAGTCGATTGAGTCGATCAGTTCTTTGAAGGGTTGGGGTTCATCCTCATAGAATGAATTCTTCACGCTAGACGGAAGACGGTCGCCGAACGCTTCAAGCAATTCGCTCAGCACAAAATTTTGGCCGGTGTTGTCGTGCGTCCACCTGTTAGGACCCGTGCGCGTGAGGAAATGCAGATGACGTTCTATACCGGCCAGTCGCCCACGCTGCACCTCGCTAACCCGCGGCGACCATGTCTGCGATAAGCCTTCGGTAGATCTGAAGACGAACGAAATACTAGAACCTTCGTCGTCACTCTCAACCGGCAGCACCCGTAGGATTTGAACCGTGGCGCCATTGGTGAACGCGAAAGAAGCCTCAGCAAACGAGGTCTTGGCAAATACGGTCCATTGCCTCTTGAACAATGCGCTGATCAAACGAAGACAGGCCGTCTTTCCTGCGCCATTCGGAGCAATGACGGCAGTAATGCGCTCTGAAGTGCGCAGGTCGATGGTGTGATTGAATTCTCCAAACAACCCAATGACGCTAAAGGATGCGAGGCGCACGTGGATTTGTTGCGGCTGATCCGACATCTTGAGCCCCCCGAGATTATGGCAGCCTAAGCAGATCGCGTCAGTCCGGCAACATTTAACGCGGACTAGTTGCCCCGATCGCCCGCCTTCACTCTTCTGGCGAAGGCGGGGCAAGCCGTCTAAGTGAGCCCAATCTCCGCCTCGCGCAGCTTCTTCACCTCATCCCGCAACCTTGCAGCCGTCTCGAACTCCAGGTTCGCGGCCGCCTCGCGCATCTCCTTCTCCAGCGTGTCGATGACGCGGGTGAGGTTGTGGCCCTTGCCGATGTATTCGGCGCCTTCTTCCTCCATGCCGGGGAGCGTGTTGTAGCTGCCGCGTTTGTTGGGGTCCCTCCCCTTCGGCAGCAGGCCCTGCGCCGCCTTTGAGGTGACGCCTTCGAGGACGTCCTTCACGCCCGAGATCACCGTGATCGGCTTGAAGCCATGCTCGGCGTTGTGCGCTTCCTGGCGCGCGCGGCGGCGGGCGGTTTCGGCCATCGCGCGCTCCATTGAGCCGGTGATGGTGTCGGCATAGAGCACGACGCGCGCTTCGGAATTGCGCGCCGCGCGGCCGATGGTCTGGATCAGGCTGGTCTCGGAGCGGAGGAAGCCCTCCTTGTCCGCATCCAGAATGCCGACGAAGGCGCACTCGGGGATATCGAGGCCTTCGCGCAGCAGGTTGATGCCCACCAGGCAGTCGAACTTGCCGAGGCGCAGGTCGCGGATGATCTCGATGCGCTCGATCGTGTCGATGTCGGAGTGCATGTAGCGCACCTTGACGCCCATCTCGGTCATGTGCTCGGTCAGCTGTTCGGCCATCTTCTTGGTGAGCGTGGTGACGAGGGAGCGGAAGCCCCGCTTGGCCGTCTCCTTCACCTCGTAGATGCAGTCATCCACCTGGTTGGCGTTGTCCTTGTAGACGGGGCGGATCTCGACCGGGGGATCGATGAGGTGCGTCGGGCGGATGATCTGCTCGGTGAAGACGCCGCCGGTCTGGTTCAGCTCCCACGGCCCGGGCGTGGCGGAGACGTGGATGGTCTGCGGGCGCATCTTCTCCCACTCGTCGAATTTGAGCGGGCGGTTGTCGAGGCAGCTGGGCAGGCGGAAGCCGTATTCGGAGAGCGTGAACTTGCGGTTGAAGTCGCCCCGGAACATCGCGCCGATCTGCGGGATGGTCTGGTGGCTTTCGTCCACGAAGATGATGGCGTTGTCGGGCAGGTATTCGAACATGGTGGGCGGCGGCTCGCCCGGGCGGCGGCCGGTGAGATAGCGCGAGTAGTTCTCGATGCCAGCACAACTTCCGGTTGCGAGCAACATCTCGATGTCGAACTGCGTGCGCTGCTCCAGCCGCTGCGCCTCCAGCAGCTTCCCCTGCTGATTCAGCTGCGCAAGGCGGCCGCGCAGCTCCTCCTTGATGAACTCCACCGCCTGATTCAGCGTCGGGCGTGGCGTCACATAGTGGCTGTTGGCGTAAACCTTTATCCTTTCAAGGGGCCGCGTCTGCTTCCCCGTAAGCGGATCAAACTCGGTGATCTTGTCGATCTCCTCCCCGAAGAACGAAATCTTCCACGCCCGATCCTCCTGGTGAACCGGCCACACATCCAGCGTGTCCCCCTTCATCCTGAAGGTGCCGCGCCCAAACGCCTGATCATTCCGCTTGTACTGCAGCGCCACCAGATCCGCCGCCACCTGCCGCGGATCAATCGCCTGCCCCTGCTCCAGCTCAAACGTCATCGCGGTGTAAGTCTCCACCGACCCGATGCCGTAAATGCACGAGACAGACGCAACAATAATCACATCATCCCGCTCCAGAATCGCCCGCGTCGCCGAATGCCGCATCCGATCAATCGCCTCGTTGATCGACGATTCCTTCTCGATATACGTGTCCGTCCGCGGGACGTACGCTTCGGGCATGTAGTAGTCGTAGTATGACACGAAATACTCGACCGCGTTGTCTGGGAAGAAGCTCTTGAACTCGCCGTAGAGCTGGGCCGCCAGCGTCTTGTTGTGGGCGAGGATGAGCGCGGGGCGCTGCACCGCTTCGATCACCTTGGCCATCGTGAATGTCTTGCCCGAACCGGTGACGCCGAGGAGAACCTGGTCGAGTTCGTTGTCCTTCACGCCCTGCACGAGGTCGGCGATGGCTTGCGGCTGGTCGCCAGCGGGTTGGTAGCTGGAGGCGACGCGGAACTTCCGGCCTCCTTCGAACTTGTCCCAGTTGCGTTCAGGCCGGTGCGGCGTCCACAGGTCGGTGGATTCCGCGATCGCGACCGCCGCCTTCTGCTGCGCCTTGAACTCGGCCATGGGCGCTTCGCTGACGCCCTGCCCGCGCTTGTGAGCAGGCGCCGCCTTCGACGCCGAAGGTTTGCCTGATTTCCCGACGGATTTCGCGGGGGCTCTGGAGGGGGATTTCGCCATGCCCGCAATATGGGCCGGACCGACCCTGTTCGCCAGAGCCCGGAAGCGCGCTGCTGCCAAGCCCTGGCAACAGGAAACTACCAATCCAGCCGCACCGAAACGCCCCATGTGGCCGGCTGCGACCTGAACGTGTCGTAACCGATGAAGCCATAGCCTGAGAGGGCATAATCTTCATCCAGAAGGTTCCGGCCCCAGAGGGAGATTTCGGTTCCCGCGGACAGGCGCAGACGCGCCGCTGCATCGACAAGGGTGATGGCGTCCTGCCTGCGGTCGGCGCGGCCTTCAGCGTCGAGATAGTATTCCGACTGGTGCTTGGCGTTCATCTCGAGCGCGAGTTGCATGTCGCCCGGCAAGGCCCATTCATGACGGGCATGCAGCGTCGCCGAAATGTCGGACGCGAAGGGCAGCGGCTTGCCATCGAACGTCGCCACATTGGTTCCGCCTGGCGCATCCGTGGTCTGCTCGATCTCCGTATCGAGCGCCATGATGGCCACGCCGATTTCGAGCGCATCATACGGGCGCCACAGGGCGGAGAGTTCAGCGCCCTGCACGGTTGCGGCATCCAGATTGGCAAGTGAGTTGGTCGTGATGGCGCCGCCGCCGGGCAGCGGGAAGGACACAAAGATGCGCGCCTGCGGGGCGTCGTAGTCCTGCCAGAATGCAGCGGCTTCGAAGGAGAGCGTATCGCCCAGCGCGCCCTTTAGGCCGACCTCCCACGCATCGACAGTCTCGGCGCGGAAGAGGCCTTCGTCCTGATAGTGCGTTGCGTTGTTCGCGACCTCGCCGTTGAAGCCGCCACTCTTGTAGCCCTGGCCGAAATTCACATAGGCCATGAGCTCGTCGCTGAAGCGGTGCTTCAGGGCCGCCATGCCGGTGAAGCGACCTTCCTCGATCGTGTTCGAGCCCTGCGCGAGGCCAAGGCCGCCGCGATTGTTGAGCGCCCTGACCCCGTCAGCGTAGATGTGTTGGCCGAAGCCCACGCCATCGATGCCTTCCATCGTGTAGCGGCCGCCCAACGTGAGCGTGGTCTGCGCCCCAAGATCAAGATCGATGACGCTGTAGAGCGCCGCCATCTCGCGCGTCTGCGCGATGCGCGTGAGCAGCGAAACCGCCGGCGCAGTAGACGCAGGCGTGGGGCCAACGCGCGCGGCAGCCGCCGGATAGGCGCAGCTGCCGACCAGCGTCGTCGGATTCAGCTGGCCACACCAGATGAGATAGTCCTGCGTGAAGTCATCCGAGGACAGCGACAGGCCGAGCAGCAGGTCGCCGCCTTGCCAACTAGTCCGCCCATAAAGCTCCTGCGCGACCTGCCAGTACTTGCGATCATAGGACAGGTTCGCGATGGCGGCAGGTTGGCCATCGAAGTCGAACCCGTAATCCTGCCCGAAGCCCTCGAAGGAGGTCAGCGACACGATGCGCCAGTCGCCTGTGTCTGCGGTCAGCTCGGCGGAGGCGCCATAGAAGCGATTGTCGGTATCCTGCACGCCATCGGCGCCGACGGAGATCTGGTGATCTTCGAGCACGAGCGCCGAGTTGAGCGGCGCCGGATTGACGCCCTGATCGGCTTCGACATGGCCGCGCAGCAGCAGTTCCACGTCCGGCGACAGGTCGAGCGCCAGCGCGCCGCGTATGCCATACTCCTCGCGCACGCCGCCTGCATCGTCGGGGCCGCCGACATTCTCCAAGCCGGGGCCCTGCTTCAATGCACGCATGGCGATGCGGCCCCGTGCGCCCTCACCCACCGGCCCGCTGGCGGCAGCCCGTACATCCCAGCGACCGAGGTTGCCGTAGGAAGCTTCAGCGTAAGCTTCGAACGTATCTGTTGGCCGCGCCGCGATGAAGTTGATCGATCCGCTGGAAGCATTGCGGCCCTGGATCGTACCTTGGGGCCCTTTGAGGACCTCGACGCGATCAAGATCATAGGCGAGCAGGCTCGCCTGTACGTTGGTCGCGAGGAAGACGCCGTCGACGTGGACGGCAGCGGCGCTGGGCGTCAGCGCCTGGTGATCCACCGCGCCGACGCCGCGGATCTGGAATGTCGCCTGCGATCCGTTGGAGATTGCAGCCTGGACTCCGACGAGATGCTGCACGACATCCTCGGCGTCGGCGGCAGCGTCGAGCTGTTCGCCGGACAGGACCACCACGCTCTGCGGAATGTCGCTTGCGTCCTCGGCCTGGCGCGTGGCGGTGATGACGACGCGATCATCGCCTGCCCCGCCGGATGTCTCTTGCGCCAGCGCGGGCGCGCCAACGCTGACAAGCGCGGCCAGCCCAACACGTTTCACGCACACAACCACTGGCATCATTCCCGCGCTCTCCACGCCGCCCGGTCAACTCCGGACGGCGCAGCTGATAGGCGCATCGTCCGTACGGGGACAGAGGCCGGAATGCATTCAGACGTTGTCAGGTCGAGAATTGTGATCGACGCGTTGCATCATCGCCGCTCACCCATGCGGAAACGTAACGCCTACTGCTCGGGAACGAATTGCCAGCAAAGGCAACATTGGCGCACGCCTGACCGAGTGCGGGTGTTGCTTGCGCAACTACTTTTCTTCGGCTTCGTTGACGACAACACCAACCACCGCGCCAACCGCTGCACCGACCGGACCGGCGACAACAAGGCCGCCAAGGGCGCCCGTAGCGGCGCGCTGTTCCATGTTCGTACCGCATGCCGTGAGCAGGACGGCGGCGATGCCCAGGCCCAGCGTCGTGATTGTCCGAATTGCCATGTCAGGTCCACATTCTTGCTGCACCAGTCTTGCGCCTTGAGCGCCGATCCGGCTTTGCATCAGCTTCACACAAACAAGCCCGGACGCGAAGCCTTCGCGCCCGGGCTGAGACTGCATTTCCGCATGGTGTGGCCAGATGGCCTATCTGGGCACAGCCTGTCCGCAGAGCCTACTCGGCCTTGTCCTCTTCGACTTCGTTGACAGCGGCGCCGACGCCGGCGCCAACCGCCGCGCCAACCGGCCCGGCGACAATCAGGCCTGCCGCTGCGCCCGTGGCGGCGCGCTGTTCCATGTTGGTGCCGCAAGCGGCCACGGAGACGGCCAGCAAGGCGGCGGCGGGCAGGAAAGCGAACGTCCGGGTCATGTGCAACTCCAGCTATTGTGATGTTCTCGCAGAAACGCGGGCCGGAGGCCGGAGTTCCTGGGGAGCTTATTCGGGGACCGGCAGTCAACAGCCACGAACGCCCCGCTCGCGCCACAGTTTGGCTAACTTGACGCGGCAAGCAGGACGATGAATTTCAGGTCATGCTGCGGTGTTTGCGGCATTCGGGGAGTACGAGATGGTCGCGCCAAACTTCGAGAAAAGGTCAGGCGGACGGACCTTGCGGCGCGCGGGCATGATCGCGATCGCGCTGGGTCTGCTGGCGGGCCCGCTGGGTCTTGTCGCAGGCGCCTGGCAGGCGCCGGGATGGCAGACAGGTATCAGCTGGTCCGACGGGCGGCAGGTCAACTGGCGGACGACGCCAGCGCTGGGATGTGATGGCTCCAATCTGGAGTTGCAGCTGGTGAACGGCTCGCAGCAATCGGGCGATGCGCTGCTCAAGGACATCACACTCCAGTGCAAGCGCGGGTCTGCGCCCGTCCTTGCGCCGGATCGCACGATCGGCTCGATCTCGCCTGGCGGGACATATGCCGCGCCGGTGATCAGTTGCGCCTGCGCCGAGAAAGGCGGGGTGACAAACCTGGTCTCGCTGGGCATCGAACTGACGCGAAACGGCCCGGGCGTCGAGAAACTGTCAAATGGCTGCACTTACACCGGCGAGTTCCTGCGCGGGGAGCGCCACGGCAAGGGCGTTTACTCCTGCCCGAACGGCTATCTCTACGAAGGCAGTTATGATCTTGGCCAGTTGCACGGGCGCGGCGCCGAGACGCTGGAGTCGGGCGAACGCTATGAAGGCGACTTCTTCCGTGGCGTGCGCAGCGGCCAGGGCCGCATGACGTTCACTGATGGCTCGACCTACGAAGGCGGCTATCAGGACGGCAAGCGCAATGGCGAAGGCACACAGCGCTTTGCCGACGGCTCCGTCTATGTCGGCGAATGGAAGCAGGACCGTCGCGTCGGGCACGGCGTCTACACGAGCAGCGATGGCAAGTGGACCTATGACGGCGAGTGGGTCGACGACAAGCGCCACGGCCAGGGCCGCATGGCCGAGGTCAACGGCGAGTACACGTATATCGGCCCATATGTGAACGATCAGCAAAACGGGTTTGCGACCGTGCAGTTCGGCGACGGGCGCATTTTCCGCGGCCCCTTCGTCAACGACATGCAGAAGGGCCCTGGTGAGCTTACCTACAAGGATGGACGCCGCATCATAGGCGAGTTCCAGAACATGATGCCGAACGGACAGGCGGTGGAGGAATCCAACACGGGCACGCTGAACGGGGTCTGGACCGATGGCATGCTGAACGGGAAGGTGACCGTGATCTACGCCAACGGCATGACGTTCGAGGGCCTGTACGCCAACAATCGGCGCAACGGCATCGGCACGGATTTCCTGAAGGACGGCTCGAAGGAGGAGTGCAACTGGATCGACGATGTTCGCCAGTCGCCCTGCACACGGATCACGCCAGATGGCAAGCGCATCGAGTTCCGCTCGTCGCAGACGGGGCGTAAGGGCTAGACCTCCGCAGAATTGCGCAACAGCCCTGCCCCCGGGGCGCGAACCTGATAGGCTCCGCGCGAATCGCTGGGATGTTTCGCCATGGCCACCGCCTTCCGCCGCCGCACCAAGATCCTCGCCACGTTGGGACCGGCCAGCGATGGCGCGCTCAAGATGGAAGAGCTGCTGCGGGCGGGCGTTGACCTGTTCCGGCTGAACTTCAGCCATGGCAACCATGCCGAACACGCAGCCCGAATTGCCGCTGCGCGCGAGGCCGAGGCGGCGAGCGGGCGCCCCGTGGCGCTGCTCGCGGACCTGCAGGGGCCCAAGCTGCGCGTCGGCGACCTGCCGAACGGGCAGAGTGAAGTGCGCATGTCATCCGAACTGCGCCTGACGGCGGCGGCGACATCGAATGATCCGGACGTCATCCCGATCCCGCACTCCGAACTGGTGGCCTCGCTGCAGCTGGGCGACCGGCTGCTGATCGACGACGGCAAGATGATGCTGCACATCGTGAAGGTGGACGGCGCGGATCGCATCGCGCGCCCGGTGGCGCCGGGACGCATCATGAGCCGCAAGGGCATCGCTGTGCCCAACCGCCCGATCCCGATTCCGGCGCTGACGGAGAAGGACATCGCGGACGGCAAGTTCGCGCTCGAGCACGGCGTCGACTATATCGCGCTATCGTTCGTGCAGCGGGCCGCTGACCTGACGCTTGCCCGCCAGATCTTCGGCGCGCACGTCCCCCTGATCTCGAAGATCGAGAAACCTGCCGCGCTGGACGAGCTGGACGCCATCGTTGCGTTGTCCGATGCCGTGATGGTGGCGCGCGGCGACCTGGGCGTCGAGCTGTCGCCGGAGCAGGTGCCGATCGCGCAGCGCCGCATCGTTCGCGTCGCGCGGGCAAACAGTAAACCCGTGATCGTCGCCACACACATGCTGGAATCGATGGTCGAGGCGCTGGTGCCGACGCGGGCCGAGGCGAACGATGTGGCCGCCGCCGTCTATCAGGGCGCGGACGCGGTGATGCTGTCGGCCGAAAGCGCCGTGGGCCGCCACCCGACGGCGGCGGTTGCGATCATGGATCGCATCATCCGCGCCATCGAGACGGACCGCGACGCCAACCCCTCCTTCCCTGTGACGCCCGTGACAGAAGCATCGACGGCGGACGCGTGCGCGCGCGCCGCGTCCAAGCTGGCTGACGATCTCGATTGCCCGCTGGTCGTGTTCACACGCTCTGGCTCGTCGGCGCAGCGCGTTTCGGCGACGCGGCCGAAGCAGCCGATCCACGCGCTGACGCCGTCGATCCCGACGGCCCGCAAACTGGCGCTGGTATGGGGCGTCAGCGCCGATATCGAGCCAGAGGAGCCGCGGTCGTTCGACGATATTCTCGACGCGGTGACGCGCCACGAAGCCGCCAACCACATCAAGCGCTTCGTGATCACCGCCGGATACCCTTACGCCAGCGACAATTCCACTGACACGATCAAGGTGGTGGAGCGGAAGTAGCCAGCGGGCGGTTGCTAGACCTCGGCGTCGCTTGCGCGGCGTTCCACCTTTATCTGTTTGTCCGCGCGGCGCCGGCGATCCGGGCCAAAAAATTGCGGCGCAGATACAAAGCGGCGGCGCGCGTTGGTGACCGCCATCAGCTTGGCCCAGATGGTCTGGGCCGAGACGGGCTTGGCGAGGACCTCGTCGGCGCCGGCATCGCGCATTTCCCTGACGATCGCGCGCGATGTCTCCCCCGTGCAGCCGATGAGCGGGATGAACCGCTTTCTGTCCTGCATCGAGCGGACAAGCCGCATGAATTCGGCGCCCGTTTCATCGCCAAGCCGATAGTCGGAGATCACTACGTCGATGGGCTGCACGTCGAGAATGCGCATCGCCTCATCGACACAGGTGGCCGTCAGCACGCGGTGTATGCCGAGCGAGCGCAGCATCAGGCGCATCACCTCGCGCATGAAGCTGTGATCATCGAGCACAAGAATCGCAATGTCGCCGACGCGCTGCTTCTGCACGCCAAAACCCCCGATCTGTCGTGGGCAACCTAGCGTGAGGCAATCAACAAACCTGCCTAACGCCGCCGCCGAATTTGCGCGGCGCCGGTAAGCAAGCGTTAAGGCGCTATTTGAAATCAGGCTCAGGCGCGAACAGGTCTGCCGGGAAATCGTGGCCAACGCCGTTCGGGAAGATCGGGTCGCGCTTGTCCATGAAGGAGGCGATCCCCTCCTTCACGTCCGCCGACTGGCCGCGCGACTGCAGGGCGCGACTGTCGATACGATGGGCGTCCATCGGATGTTCGGCGCCCATCATGCGCCAGATCATCTGGCGCGCGATGGCGATGGAGACCGGGGCGGATTTTTCGGTGACCTTGTGCGCCAGCTCCATGGCGGCGGGCAGCAGGTCTTCCGGCGCGTGCAGCGATTGCACCAGGCCCTTTTCCTTTGCTTCGTTCGCATCGAACACACGGCCCGAATACATCCAGTCGAGCGCGGTGGGCACGCCGACGAGGCGCGGCAGGAACCAGCTGGAGCAGGCTTCCGGCGTGATGCCGCGGCGCGAGAAGACGAAACCGAACTTTGCGTTGGTGGAGGCAATGCGGAAATCCATCGGCAACTGCATGGTGACGCCAACGCCGACCGCAGCGCCGTTCACGGCGGCGATCACGGGTTTGAGGCTGCGGAAGATGCGCAGCACGACGCGGCCACCGCCATCGCGGCGGATGCCATCATGGATGATTTCATCGTCCGAGGCGCGCTTGGTGTAGTTGAACGTGTCGCCGCCCGCGATGCCGAGTTCGGCGCCAGCACAGAAGGCGCGGCCGGAACCGGTGACGACAACCGCGCGGATCGCATCGTCGGCATCGGTGATGTCGAACAGCTCGATCATCTCGCGCATCACGACGGGCGTGAACGTATTCATCTTGTCGGGGCGGTTGAAGGTCGCGACCGCGACGCCGTCCGTGACCTTGAGATCGAACATGGTGAAATCGGTCATGTATCTATCCGCAGCTTGAAGGGAGTGGGAAGTAGACTGGAAAGCGGCATGGCGCCAACACCATCGATCAAGACAGTAGATTCCGGCGACATGAATTCCATCATGACCTGACGGCACGCGCCGCAAGGCATGCGGCCGTTGTCGCTGTCGTGAACGACATGGTCATCGCCGGCGCTGACGGCCAGCGCGGCAATGCGGGCGCCTGGGTGCTGTGCGGTTGCCGAAAAGATCGCCACACGCTCGGCGCAGCAGGTGAGCCCGTAGCTGGCGTTCTCTATGTTGGCGCCCAGGACGCTTGCGCCATTGTCGAGCAGGACGGCGGCACCGACACGGAATTTCGAATAGGGCGCATAGGCGCGCGCACGGGCGGCGCGGGCCGCTTCGGCAAGCTGGCTGATGGCGGAAGTATCTGGCATGGGTGATGTGGTCTGCCGCTGATGGGCAGCCCACTGTGGAGTCGGTTTCGATGCAAGGCAAGCGCGCTGTCGCCACGCTGGACGAGGCGCGGGACTTCATTCGCGCGAATACGCGCGTGGCGGACCTGCCCGGGCTGGGTCTGCGCGTCTACCAGGCCGACGAACTGACGCCGCTATGGGAGGCGACGGAAAAGGATCTGGCGCGGGCCAATGTCGCTCCGCCCTTCTGGGCGTTTCCCTGGGCCGGCGGGCAAGCGCTCGCGCGGTACGTTAGCGAGCACCGGGAACAGTTTGCGGGGAAGCGCGTGCTGGATATCGCCTCTGGTTCGGGGATCGTTGCAATAGCTGCGGCGCTTGCCGGAGCATCCGAGGTGGCTGCGAACGACATCGATCCGATGTGCGAGGCGGCGATTTCGCTCAACGCGGAGCTCAACGGCGTGGCGATCCGTTATGTTGCGGGCAGCCTGCTGGAGGGCGAGCCGCCGCCCTTCGACGTGATCGTCGCGGCGGACGTATTCTACGAACAGCGGCCGGCGCAGATGTTTCGCGCCTTCCTTGAACGCGCACACAAGTCGGGGATCACGGTGTTCGCGGGCGATCCGGGCCGCACGTATTTTCCGCGCGATGCCTTCAGGCAGGTTGCGGAGTATTCAGTGCAGACGACGACCGAGATCGAGAACCATCCGGTCCAGTCGGCGCGGGTGTGGACGATCTGATCAGATCAGGATGAGACGCACGCCGCAGACCTCGACATGAGGTTCGCCATTCGTCTCGCCGGTGCGCAGCTTCTGTTGTCCGGCGCGCGCGAGGAGACCAGCCGCATCGCCGCAACGGAGATGGACCTGGGTCAGCCCCTCGCCGCGATCATCGGCCAGCGGCGTGAAAAAGGCGCGCGCATTGTCGAGATTCATGACGCGGGTGGCGCGGCCTGAATCGAGCAGCGGGCGGCGCAGGATGAGGCCCCAGCGTTCGGCGGTCGCAACGGGATCATCGCACTGCATGGTCGCGGCGGTGATCACGATGTCGGGGTTCGCCTTCTCCTGCCATGAGGGCCCGGCCCAGTGATAGCCGCCCATGGTGTTTTCGGCGCCCGAGTGGCGGTCGATGGAGAGGAGACAGCCGCCGGTGTCGCGCGGATGGAGGTGAATAGCTTCCGACCAGATGTTGTCGTCGCCTGAATGCAGGTCCTGCACGATGCGAACGTTCATCGCCCTGAAGTGTTCGCGGCGCGCGTCGAGGTCGTCGCAATCGAGGATGTACATATACCCGCCATTGCCCTTGCGGCGGTCGAGATAGCGGCCGGCGGCGGTGTCGGACTTCGGATCCTTCGGCGCGACGACTTCGAGAAAGGTTCCGCCCAGAGCCCACAGCGCGTTGTGCAGACCATATTTGCCGACGCCCGGATCGCGGTAGCAAACCTGCGTTCCGAGGACGGCGGTGAGCTGCGCCTCGACCGGCTCAAGCTCGCGCGCTACCAGACAGATCTGGCGAAGCCTCAGATATCCCATGGCGCCCTCCCAGGCATTGGCCGCGTTATCTGTTCTGCGGCCTTCCCTCGATCATATGCCGAAGCGCGGACGTTCGCGAAGCGATGAAATCGTTGAAGGCGCGGACGTGGGGGAGATTGCGCATCTCTTCCCGCGTCATCAGAAGGAGGGCGTAGTCGGCTTCGTCGAAGGTGAAACAGAGCGTGAGATCGGGATCAAGCTCGCCCAGCACGCAGGGCAACGGCCCGCAGCCCAGCCCGCTCTTGATGGCGCCGGCGATGTTCAGGATCGAGGATGAGGCCTGCCGGATAACGGCGCCCTTGGCGCGCGCCTGCTTCATGAAGGCGGGATCGAAACGCGAAAGCTCGCCTGATCCAGCGATGATGGGATGCGCCGCAAGTTCATCAGGATTAGTCGGCAAGCCGTTTTCGGCGACATAGGCGGTGGAGGCGTAGACGCCCCACTTGCCTGTTGCGAGGCGGCGGACGACGATATCGTCTCCCATCGGCCCTGAACTGAGTGTTGCCGCGCGCAGAGCGATATCGGCATCGCCGCGCGAAAGGTCCATCTGCCGGTCCGTGATGATCGTCTCGACCTGCACGACCGGGAAACGCTGTGTGAATTCCCGTAGCCACGGTGTGAGCAGGCAGTCGGCCAGCACGTCGTTGGTGGTGACCCGGATCATTCCGAGCAGTTTGCGGCTGCGCTGGGCGACCATGCGGCCGAACGCCTCGACCTCGGTTTCGACGCGTTCCGCGCTCTGCACCATTGCAGCCCCTAGCTCGGTGAGACGATAGCCCCCTGCAGTTTTGTCAAACAACTTTTCCCCTAGGGCATCCTCCAGGGCTGCAATCCTGCGGGCCACGGTCGTCTGGTTCACGTTCAAAATCTTGGCTGCAGACAAGGTACTGCCGCTCTTGGCGACTGCAAGGAAGTGACGGAGATCGCCCCATTCGAACATGCTTCGTTATGCAATAATGCCGAACGCTCTGCAATAGTTCGGATTGAGACGCAGTGCGACAACCCGTACATCAGCCTCACGGACGAGATGTCAAAAGGCACCGCCGAAGCAGAAGACTACTCAAGAAGACGACGCCAAATCGTACGAGCGACCTCCCCATGACTCCCCCGGCCCCTTCCAGGTTTATCTCCCCCCCTCCACCTCGGAAGGCGCCGGGCAATCTCCGGCTCCACTATGATCCGGCCTCCACGACCTGCCGCCCGATCATTCTTTTCGCCTGCGAATCCGGCATCCCGCTCGACTACCACCTGATCGACCTGTTCTCGGACGAGAACCGCTCCGACTGGTACACGCGGCTTACCCCCAATCAGGCCGTGCCGCTGCTCGAGCACGATGATTTCGTCCTGAGCGAGAGCTCCGCGATCCTGAAATACCTCGCCGATCTGTCCGAGAGCCCCGCCTATCCCAAGGAGCTGAAGGCCCGCGCCCGCGTCAACGAGGCGATGGACTTCTTCAACACCTACCTGATGCGGGACTATGTCTACGGCCTCGTCTACTCGCGCGTGCTGGCGCACTACCGGATGAGCGGAGACGCGCAGCAGAAGTTCATCGCCCTGCACGAGCCTCGCGCCGCGCGCCGCCTGCGTGCGCTGGACACGATGATCGGGTCGAAGACGTTTGTGTGCAGCGACCAGATCACAATCGCTGACTTTCTGGGATCCGGCATCATCACAGCGGGCGAGCTGGTTGGCTTCGACCTGCGCCCCTGGAACAATGTGTGGCGCTGGCTGAACACGATGAAGTCGCTGCCGACATGGGACGAAGTTCACGCCGGCTTCTATGGCTGGCGTAGCGCAGTCGAGGCCCAAGGCATCGGCATAAAGAAGAAACAGGAAGCCAGGAAAGAGGAGCGCGCATGAGCCACACGGGCGAGCAGCCCAACTAAGGTGAACACAAGCCGGCCCTCCCAGAAGGCAAAGCCTCGGCCGGCGCAAAGATACGAGACACGCCAAACAAGCAGACGACCGGCGATCAACGCCGGCGAGAGGAAGCATCAAATGACGACGCACATCACCAATATCCGCATGCACGCGGCCTTCCTGGCCGTGGCCGGAGCACTCTCTCTCCAGGCCTGTGGCGGCGCGACCGCCGCGCCGACAACGGAGACGGGATCGACCCCCACCCAGTTCGTGAATGCCGAGACACAGATCGACGCCGGCCGCTATCTCGTGAAGATCGGCGGGTGCAATGACTGCCACACGCCGGGCTATGTCGAGAAACTGATGATGACCGGCGAGGCCATGCCGGAATCAGACTGGCTCAAGGGCGCCGATATCGGCTTCTCGGGCCCGTGGGGCGTGAGCTATCCGTCCAACCTGCGCCTGTCGTTCCAGAACATGGACGAGGCGCAGTTCATCGAGATGGCGCGCAAGGGCCAGGGCCGTCCGCCCATGCCGTGGCCGAGCCTGCAGGCGATGAGCGATCAGGACCTGAGCGCGATCTACGCTTATGTCCACTCGCTTGGAGCCGCCGGCGATCCGGCCCCCGCAGCGCTTTCCCCCGGCGCGGCGCCTGATCGGCCGCACATCGCGTTCGTTCCGCAGGCGCCCGCAGCGCAGGCGGCGAAGTAGGCATCTGCGCCCCGTCCAAACCGGCGACGCGGAAAATCCGGCGCTGGCAACAAAAAAGAGAAGAAGGAAATCTTCCGATGACAACTCACCTCCCCCTCCCCTCGACCCAGGTTGCCGAAGAGGCGACGAAGCCGCGCATGCGCTTCCTCTATCCGCTCGCAGCGGTGTGCATGGCGGCCGTGTTCCTGGCGCCGACATCCGGTGACGCGCAGCCCAGCGGTGCGACCAAGCTGCGGCCTGACCAGCAGCGCGCGATTGAGCTTGCGTTGCAGAGCGTCGATCCTGCAATGCGCGCCATGGCGCGCCAGCAACTGGCGGCGAGCTTTGGCATGATGAGCGAAGCCCAGATCGCGATGGTGATCGCGCAGATGCAGGCGAACGCTTCGGACGCTAAAGCCGAACCGGAACCTGCGCCGGTCGCCGACACGGTCGCGACGCCTGAGGACCTCGACTACAATCGCGCGCAGTTCGAACCCGTGATCCGCAAACATCACGCGGTGCAGACCCGGTTCGACAACTTCGCCAACACGAAGTTCGCAGCCTACTGCCCCGGCCGCGACCAGTATGCCCGGTTCGGGTCTGCCTGGCGCTATGAGCAGGGCCAGTTCACGATGCCGAGCGCGCTCGCAACCTGGAATGTCGAGACCAATGTTCAGGTCGCTGCCGAAGCGTACGCACCGCAGGATGGCCGCTATCAGTTCGACTTCTCGAAAGTGCGGATGACCTTCGACGAGAAGGCGGTCGATGCTGCGATCAAGGACAACTGTGATCAGGTTCACGCTGCCGGGCGTGATTTTCTTGCGAAAGTCGATCCGGTGATCGCGCGTGAAGACTGGGATGGCGCGTTCAAGCTGGAACAGTGGACGCAGGGCCGGCTTGAGCCGATCCGCACGCAGCTTGCGGCGAAATTCGACAAGCTGAGCCCCGGCGACTTCACCGAGATCCAGCTGGCGCTGATGAACGGAAAGAGAGTGAAATAGGTCAACCCGATCTGGCGGTCGCTCAATCCCCCCGGAGCCCAAAGCCGAGCCGCAAGAAGCCGGCGGACCGCCAAAGTAACTGATGCGCAGGCCTCTTGCAGAAGAGGTCTGCGCTTTTGTTTTTACATGAAGCTGTAAGGCTCGACATCGAGCGTGACGCGGACGGCCGAGGGCAGCTTCACACGCTCCTTCCATGCCGAGAGGAAAGCCGAGAGATCGACATTGCGATCCGAGCGCACAAGGAAGCGCCGGCGATGGCGGCCGCGCAGGATGGTGATGGGCGCAGGCGCCGGGCCCCAGACCTCGACGCCCGTCGCGTTGGGCTGGTTTTCGCCGAGCAGGGTTGAAGCCTCATCCGCCTGCTCGGCGCTGGGCGCGGACACGATAACGGCGCCGAGGCGACCGAAGGGCGGAAAGGATACGAGCTTCCGCTGATCCATCTCATGCGCGAGGAAGGCGTCGCGATCCCCCGCCGCCAGCAGAGCGATGGCAGGGCTTTCGGGCGAATAGGTCTGGATGATGGCGCGGCCCGGCTTGTCTGCGCGGCCGGCGCGGCCAGCCACCTGCTGCAGCAACTGGAACGTGCGCTCGCCCGCGCGGAGATCGCCGCCGCGGAGCCCGGCATCCGCATCGACGACGCCCACGAGCGTCAGCGTCGGAAAGTTGTGACCCTTGGCGACGATCTGCGTGCCGATCAGAATGTCGATGGCGCCAGCCTCCATGCGCGCGATCAGCTCGCGGAGGTTTTCCGGCGAGGTGACGGTGTCGGACGAGAGCACCTCGACGCGCGCGCCGCGGAAGCGGGTATGGACTTCCTCGGCCAGCCGCTCGACGCCGGGCCCCACGCTGGTAAGCGATCCCTTGGCGTGACAGTGCGGGCATTCCAGCGGCTTGCGCATGGTATAGCCCGTGAGGTGACAAACCAGCATGTTCGTATAGCGATGCTCGACCAGCCAGCTGTCGGAATCGGGCGCCTTGAGGCGCTCGCCGCATGCGCGGCAGAGGACGAGCGGTGCATAGCCACGGCGGTTGAGGAACAGCAGAGCCTGCTCCTTCGCGGCCAGCGTTTCCTCGATTGCGGTGGTAAGGTCCGGCCCGATCCAGCGGCCGGGTTCGGGTGGCGCTGTGCGCATGTCGGCGAGCGTGATCGACGGCAGGCGCGCGAGACCCGGACGGGCGCTGAGCCGCAGATGGGAGTAGCGGCCCGCCTGCGCGTTCCACATCGTTTCGAGCGCGGGCGTGGCGGAGGCGAGCACGATGGCGCAGGGCTCCATCGAAGCGCGCAGCACGCCAAGATCGCGCGCGTGATAGATGACGCCGTCCTCCTGCTTGTAGGACTGGTCGTGTTCTTCATCGATGACGATGAGCTTCAGTTTCGCGAAGGGAAGGAACAGCGCCGAGCGGGCGCCGACGACGATGCGCGCCCTGCCCGCCGCAACCTCGCGCCAGACGCGGCGGCGCGCGGCCGAACCGGCGGCCGAATGCCATTCCGCAGGCGTAGCGCCGAAGCGTTCCTCGAAGCGGGAGGTGACGGCCTGGGTGAGCGCAATTTCGGGCAGCAGCACGAGAACCTGCGCTTCAGGGTCGCTGCGAAGCGCTTCGGCGATGGCCTCGAAATAAACCTCGGTCTTGCCCGAGCCGGTGATGCCGTCGAGAAGGGCTGCGCGATAACCGCCGCCTCGAATCATGTCGCGCAGGTAGGCCGCAGCTTCGAGCTGTTCGCCCGTGAGATCGCGCGGGGGTCGTTCGGGATCAGGAAGATCGAAGGGTGGATCGAGCGTCTGTTCGATATGCCGCAACGCGCCCGCATCGATCAGGCCCTTGACCACGCCGGACGAGACGCCGGCCTTCCGCGCAAGTTCGGCGGCGGAGAGCGGGACGCTCGCCTGCGCCAGTACCTTCTCGCGCGCAGCTGTCATCTTGTCGGGTGCATTACCTGTCGCGATGACGAGCGTTTCAGTAGGCGGCGGCTCCAGTCCCTCGCGCGAACGCATCGCCATGGCGAGCACATTTCCGACAGGTGCGCAGACATAACGCGCGGCGCGCTCGATGAAGGCGCGCATGGACGACGGAAGCGGCGGGGCGGTCGCGACGACTGTGCTGACCGCCTTGAGCTTTCGGTTGGACGGCCTGTCGCGTTGCGCCCAGACGACGCCGATCATCTCGCGCGGCCCGAGCGGGACGGCGACGAAACTGCCTGACGCAGCCTCCATGCCTTCGGGCAGTTCGTAGTCGAACGGCTCCGGCAGGGGCTGCGGCAGCAGCACCGATACGATTCGGGTGTCAGACGGCATGACGATCAGGATGGCCCCGCCCGGGCCGGGGTTCAACCCGATGCGTCATTGGGGGCCGGAGGCGGGGAAACACCCTCTTAATCCGGTATTGCCATGGTGGTTTCCATGTCCATTCCACATACGGCACGCGAGGCGCTTCAGGAATTCTCGGCCTGGCTCGAGACCGAACGGCGTTCGTCGGACAAGACCATCGAGGCCTATCAGCGCGATGTCGGGCACTTCATCGGGTTTCTTGTGGAGCATCTGGGCGGGGAGCCCACGGTCTCGGATCTCAAGAAGCTGTCGCGTCACGATGTGGTCGCGTGGCTGGCGCGACGGCGCAGCCATGACAATCTGGCGGCATCCTCAAGGGCGCGGGCGGCGTCGAGCCTGCGCGCCTTCTATCGCTTCCTGGATCGCAGGCTGGATGCGGCGAACGCCAAGGCGATGATGTTCGAGAGCCCGCGCAGGCCACATCGCCTGCCGCGTCCGTTGCCGGAGAAGCTGGCCTCGCAGGCGATCGAGCTCGCGGGAGAAGGCGATGGCGAGGATGTAGCGCCGTGGATACTCGCGCGCGATGCGGCGATCCTCGCGCTGCTCTATGGCGCGGGGCTTCGTCTTTCGGAGGCTCTTGCACTGACCGGCAAGGACGTGCCGGCGCCAGAAGCGCTGCGGGTCTACGGCAAGGGACGCAAGGTGCGCATCGTGCCGCTGATCCGCGCGGTGCGCGAGGCGGTGAACGAGTACGCGAAAGTCTGCCCCTACCCTTCGGCGCCCGACGAGCAGATCTTCCGTGGCGCACGCGGTGGGCCGCTGAACCCGCGGCTGGTGCAGCGGCTGATGGAAACGCTGCGCGCGCGGCTGGGCCTGCCCGAGACGGCGACGCCACATGCCCTGCGCCATTCGTTCGCTACACACTTGCTGGCGAATGGCGGCGACCTGCGGTCGATCCAGGCGCTGCTGGGACATGCCAGCCTGTCGACGACGCAGATTTACACCGGCGTTGATGCTGCGCGGCTGATGAAGGTGCATGCCGAGGCGCATCCGCGGGCATGACGTCCCTGCAACTCGAAACTCGCAAGTGTCCGGACCTCATGTCCTGACCGTGAGTTGACGCATTGCACGCCGCTTCCTAGCGTTCGCAACAATCATAACCGGACTATCAACGTCTTGAGGGAGACGACTTCATGAAAGCCATGCTGTTTGCCGCCGCTGCTGCGACCACGCTCGCACTTGCCGCCTGTGGTGGGGGGGAACCGGAAAAGCCCGCCGAACCCGCCCCTGCAGCTGATGCCGCGCCTGCAACGCCCGAGCCTGTAGCTGTCGCCGCTGCGCCGACCGGTCCGGCGGCCATGCCTGAGCCGACGGACATCGCGGCCTACATGAAGGCGCGGCATGAAAACTACGAGATGCTTGGCAAGAACATGAAGGTTCTGCAGGACAACTTCCAAGCCGAGACGCCGGACATGGCCGCCGCAACCGCCGCCGCCGTCAATGTGAAGGCGTTCGCCGATGCGATGGGCGCGTGGTTCCCGGCCGGCACGGGCCCCGACAGCGGCATCGAATCCGAAGCCAAGGCCAACATCTGGACGGATCGCGCAACGTTCGACGCGGCGCTGACGAAGCTGCAAACCGAATCGGGGAAGCTCGCCGCCGCCACCGACGCGGCCGCCTTCAAGGCGCAGTTCCCGGCGACGGGCGGCTCGTGCAAGAACTGCCACGACACGTTCCGTGAAGAGAAGAAAGACCAGTAGGCTTGGACGACAACAAGCCTGTTGAGTCCGGATCGGCGACAGCTCCCACACCTTCGAAGCAGAAGGTGTGGGACGCTCCCACGCGGCTGGTTCACTGGACGCTGGTGGTCTGCATCGGCCTGTCCTGGTGGACGGTCGAGAACAAGCGGATGGATATCCATTACTGGTCCGGGCTGACGGCGCTCGGCCTGATCGTGTTCCGCGTCTACTGGGGATTTGTAGGGCCGGAGACGGCGCGGTTTGCGCAGTTCCTGAAGGGACCGCGCACGGTATTCACCTATCTGGGCAAGCTGTTCAGGCCCGACTACCGCGCAAGCTTCGGGCACAATCCGCTCGGCGCGTTGAGTGTGATCGCGCTGCTGCTGGCGGTGGCGATCCAGGTTGGACTCGGCCTATTCGCGTCGGACACCAGCTATGTGAGCTCAGGTCCGCTGAGCAATCTCGTCGACTATGAAACGAGCGAGGACATCACCGAGCTGCACGAGGACTTCTTCAACGTGCTGCTGTTCGTTATCGGCCTGCATATTGCGGCCATCGCGTTCTATCTTGTGGTCAAGCGGACCAACCTTGTGGGTCCGATGATTACGGGCAGCCGCAAGGCGGATCACGTCGAAGGTCCTCCGGCAGGCATCGCGCCTATTTCGTGGGTTCGGCTCCTGATTGGCATGCTGCTGGCGGCAGGCGTGGTCTGGCTCGTTGCGCGCTGAGCCGAGCTTTAGTGAACGACTATAAGGCCCGCGTAGGTTTCTGGTCGCGACGTGTCAGACCGTGGCAACCTATGCTCGGGCAGCGCCTCGCCTCTGGCATTCGTGACCTGAACGCGAAAGCCCAAACTTTCCAGTTGTCGCTTTCGTATCCGAGCGGCCACCGGGCTGATCCGCTCGCGCGGGCCTGCCGCCCCACTCGCTGACCACGCCCTCAAATAACATGCCTCGATATCCTGCATGCCCTCTATACGCCCGGGCTGAGGGTTTTGATCCAACACGCAGACCCATTGATGCAGCTGTTTCAAAGACGACAAGCCGTCGCTTCGTTTCAGACCGGTCAACGTCGCCGCGGCGGACGCGCGCTCAGAACGGGTCCTTGAGGATGTCCTGCCATTCCGGATGCTTGCGGAGGGTAGCGTTCGTGAAGGGACAGAGCGGGATGATCTTGAGGCCGCGCGCGCGGACATCGTGGACCATGTATTCCACCAGCGCCTTGCCGACGCCCATGCCGCCGAGTTCGTCGGGCACGCCAGTGTGGTCGATGATGAGGATTTTCTCGCCCGCCTTCGAGAATGTCATTTCCGCCTCGGGCTTGCCGGGGACGCGCGCGACATAGCGGCCGCCATTCGCCTTGTCCTCGCGGGTGATCGTGATCTCGACCTTGGGTACATCGACCATGGCGGCGCTCCTGAACACATCGTGGAGCGTCAGTCTGCGATCAGGGAAAGAACGAGTCCACCAGATCCTGTTCGGCAGAGCGTTCCAGCAGCGGGGCCGAGCGGCCGCCATTGATGATCCCGCCCAGGCGAGCAATGTCGGCGAAGATGGCTTGGGCTTCGGCCCCGAGGCTTGCAGGTGAGCCATCGCCCTTGGCGAGGCGGACCTGCAGGGCGGCAAGGCGCGAATCCAGGTCGGCGCGGGCGGCCAGGAATTGGGCCTTCACATCGCGTGGAGCGGCAATGTAGCCCGCAATCGCCAGACCCTGATCGGCATACCGCGTGCGCAGGAAATGAGCGGGATAGCCGACGGGACGCCAGCCAAGCACCTGGCCACGCATTTCGGGGATATCGGCGAGGCTTGCGATGCTCATCGCTATCTCGTTGTAATGGTTGAGATAGTCGGTTGCGAGGCCGGTTGCCGGATTGATGTTGGCGGCCTTGAGCCGGCCAGGATCGAGAGGCGGCAACATGTTCGCGGCAGCCCTTCCCGGCGCAATTTCCGAACCAACCCTGCTCGGGGAGGATTTACGGCGGCTTAACTGCTCCGGTAGGGAGACACTATGCGCGATATCCTCTTCTTCCCGCTTGCCGCAGCCCTCGCCGGCGCCTTCATCTTCATGGCGCTCGATCCTTATGGCGAGCGCCTGCCAAGCGGGCCGGTGAGCGGCGGCGGACGCAATGCCGAGGACGTCACGATTTCGGGCGCAGAGCTGAACCGGTTCGTCGTAGGCGAAGGCGGCGGCGTGACCATCGACATCGGCAAGGCCGGCGACGGAGACGTCATCCTGCGGATCGACCGTGAGGCGAGCGCGACTTACGAGGACCCTAGGCTGGGGCCGCATCTTGTGCTGGCCGAGGATGTGGAATTCGCGATGGAGTCGCGGCCCATCGAGGTGATCATCGAAGCGCGGTCAGCGGGCGAGTTTCCGGCAAGCCGGATCGAGGCCAACTACTTCTCGAAGACAGAGGGAACGAGCGGCTGGCAGGGCTTTGACCTGACGCCGGAGTTTCAGCCCTACACCCTCACCTACTTCACACCCAAACGCGGCGGGGACATGGGCTATGACTTCATCGGCATTCGCCCGGTGACGCCTGACAAACATCGCGAGATGGAAGTGCGTTCGGTGCGCATTCGCGCAGCGGGCCCGAAGGGTACGCCGCCGGAGAGGCCTGCTAACGGGCTCTTGCCATAAAACCGCGATCAGGCGCCTGAAAGCGACTCTCGTCGTCGCTTTGGTTCGATACCGATCCGAGCGGGTCAGGCGTTCCCACTAGCGGTCAATTCTGCATCACGCCGACAAATTCATTCGCTTGCTGTTCGTTTGCCCTTGGCCCGAACGCCCGAGTTGCGATACACGTAACACGCGAAACAAGGATCAATCAGTAGGGGGTGCTGGTGCAGAAGTTTGACAATTTTTTTACGTGGACTTTGGCGGTTCTAACCATCATCACGGTTGTATCCTGTGCGGGCTAGGACGACGTCCGCCTTGCTCACCACCCAATCGCGCCTGGGCTCCAACTAGCCGTTGAAGCTGCGCACCGCGTCGATGACCTGATCCTGGTCAGCCTGGCTCAGATAGGGGTGCATCGGCAGGGACATGACGCGGTTGCGGATGTCTTCCGTGACGGGCAGTCCACCCGGAGCGGTCGGGTAAACCGCATAGACATCCTGCATGTGGATCGGGATCGGGTAGTAGATCGCGGTGGGCACGCCCTTCGACTTGAGGTGGGCGATGAGGCCATCGCGATTGTCGTGCTCGATCGTGTATTGCGCCCAGTTCGAAAAGCCCCCTTCGATCACGGTAGGGACGCGGCGGACATAGGGGGCGAGGCCTTCATTGTAGCGCTTCGCGATGGCGTCGCGCTTCTGGAGTTCATCCGGATAGATTTTGAGCTTCTCGGAGAGGATCGCAGCCTGCAGCGCATCAAGGCGCGAGTTCACGCCGATGCGCATGTTGAGATAGCGCGGATCGTTGTCGTACTTCTTTGCAGCCATGTCTTCGGCAGACGCCTTGCCGTGGATACGGATGGAGTCGACGAGGCCGGCGAGCGAGGCGTCGTTGGTCAGCACAGCGCCGCCATCGCCATAGCAGCCGAGCGGCTTGGCGGGGAAGAAGGAGGCTGTCGCGACATCGGCCCATTCAAGCGGCTGGCGGTCATTGAGCGAGCAGCCAAAGCCCTGAGCCTGGTCCGCTATCAACTTGAGGCCGTGCTTCTTCGCGATTGCCGAGATGGCGGGGTAATCTGCGGGCTGGCCGAAGAGATCTACGGCGATGATGGCGCGGGGTTTGAGTTTGCCGGCCTTCTTCACGGACTCGATGGCCGCTTCGAGGCTGTCCGGATCCATGTTGTAGGTATCGGGCAGGACGTCGACGAAGACGGGGCTTGCGCCGACTAGGGGCGCGACTTCGGCCGAGGCGACGAAGGTGAAGGACGGGACGAACACAGCATCGCCTGGTCCAATATTCCAGGCGCGCAACGGGATCAGCAGCGCGTCCGTTCCGTTGGCGCAGGCAAGCGCGTGTTTGGCGCCACAGAAAGCGGCGAGTGCATTCTCGAAGTTGGTGACCTCAGGGCCCATGATGAAGCCGCAGGTATTGAGCACGCGCGCCATGGCCCCTTCGATCTGCGGGCGGATCTGGTCACGCTGGGCGGCGAGGTCGATGAAGTTCATGGGGCAGCACTCACGCTTTTGGTACGGTCGCAGCTGCAATGCCGCCGCGCCTCACCTTGGGCAAATCACCTTGCGCTGCAAACTGTAACCTAGGGCCTGCGAGACCGCGACGGCCGGTCGCAGGACTTGCCCTAGGCCGAAAATCAGCCCTGAAGTGGAGCCAATTGGGGACCACGAAAAGACTGCCGCGAGGGAGCGCATAAGGTGGAACAGGCCCAATTCCACAGGCCTGCGGACGCAGACCTGTCACCGCCACGGGTTAGCCCGCCCGACAGCATGATCCGCAGCGGACGACAGTCGGACGAGTCCATGTGGCTCAGATTGCCTGTATCGGTGGTTGTATCCGGATTTCTGTTCGTGTTCCTCGGCCCCGTCATAGGGATCAGCTGGCTCGCGGCCGCGCTTCTGGCGGAGGCCGTTTCCTGGAGCGTATTGTCTAAGCTTGAGGCGCAGGGAGGCGCCTGGCGCATCGTCAATCTGCTTTCGGTCTGGGCGATTTCGGCGTGCTGGGTCGCTTTTTCCGTAATGCTTTGGTCGACCGGACAAGAGATCGCCCGGATCGCAACTGTCGTGACGCTGCTGACGGCGGCGGTCTATGGCGTGACGAGCGCCTATATGAACCGCGGTCTCCTGCTCGCGCTGATTGGGCCGCAGCTCGCGACGCTGGGGGTTATCTTGATCGCGCATGCCTGGTCGACGCAGGAGCCTGCCGCAGCCATCGTTACAACCATCGCCACGCTCGGCGCGTGCGCGATCGTGGCGCTGAATGGCATCACCCTGCATCTGACCGACTCGCGGCTGGTGCAATCCAACGCTGACCTCGTCGCAATGAACGCGCGCAACCTGGAACTGGCGCAGCAGGCCGAAACACGAAGCGAAGCCCGGACGGCGCTGCTTGCCAATGTGAGTCACGACCTGCGCACGCCACTTAATGGGGTGGTCGCCAGTGCGCACCAGCTTGCCCAATCGCCGCTTACCGCAGAGCAGAAACGCCTGCTGCAGATCGTGTTGACGTCGGCCGAAACCCTCGACCGGCTGGCAGGCGACCTGCTCGACCTGTCGGCGATCAAGGCGGGGCGGTTGAGCCTCAAGCCCTCGCCTGTCAGCCTTGGGCAGCTGGTCGAAAGCACCGCCGACCAGGTGCGCAGCGCAGCGGAGTCCAAAGGGTTGACGCTGAAGGTCGAGGTCGACGCGATGCCCGACACGCCAGTGTTGCTGGATCCAGTGAGACTGCAGCAGGTGCTGGGCAACCTGCTGACCAATGCGATCAAGTTCACCGAGCAAGGCGCGATCAGCGTCAGCGTGCGGCCCGCGGCCTCTGAAGCCGGACGGGTCACACGGGCCGTGATCCTCGTGGAAGATACCGGTTCCGGCCTGGGCTCGGCCGACACTGAGGCATTGTTCGAACGATTTTACCGTGGCGATGGCGGCAGGCTGGGGCCGCCTGGACTCGGTCTCGGCCTTACTATCGCGCGCACGTTGACCGAGGCGATGGGCGGCTCGCTTCATGCCGAAGCGCGCTCGATTGGTAGCGCGTTTATTGTCACCCTCCCGCTGATCCCGGCATCGGAGCCGTTGGCCGCAACGGCGGATGAGGTCGCCAACGACACAGGACTCGAGATGGCGGCGGGATTGAGAGTTTTGGTAGCTGACGATCACATGGTGAACCGCCAGATGTTGACGGTTGTTCTTGAATCCGTCGGGGCCAGCGTGGAAGCCGTGTCCGATGGCGCCACGGCTGTACGAGCTTTTTCGATAGAGCCGTTTGATCTTGTGTTGCTGGACTTGATGATGCCGGGACTCGATGGTCTCGCGGCCGCGCGCGAAATGCGGATGATCGAGGATGCGGCGCGCTCGCGCCGGGCACCGATCATTCTATTGACAGCGCTGCACTCCGAAGAGATCGAGCAGGCGCGCGCTGCGGCGGGCTGCGACCTTCTTCTCACCAAGCCCATCGTTCCGGCGAACCTCGTCGAAGGGATCAAGCAGCTCCTCCAAGATACGAACGCCTGAGATCGCGCAAGGCAAAGGACTCCCGTTTACCAGGGCGCTACTTCGCACCAGCATGCGGAACATGCGCGCTTGCAGGATAAAGGTATCCTGGCGATTGGGCCTCTAGCGAGAGCATGAAGTTGGTCGCCCAGCAGGACTTGCCGATGGGCAGGCTGCGCGTTCGACCCAAAGTCCCCGCGATCCGCAGGTGCATTGGCGGCAGGATCGCCGCGGATGTTGTGGTGCGAAGTTGGACAGAGCGTTGAGCTTGGGGCTCCCACTGCCCAACCGCTATTGCGATTTTCGGGACCTTTGATCATTCTGGTGATGCCAGTCCCGGGGGGAGAACTGTCTGATGTCGCCGTCGAGCGTGTTCTGCCTCGCGCCATGGTTGGTGGTGATGGGAGCGTGCGGGCTGTCGTCCCTGAGCGATATGACGCTAGGTGGGCATTGGCCGTCGGCCTCGTATCCCGCCTTGGATGTAGGGCCTGTCTCGGCGCTTTCATCGCCTTTGCCGAAGCGCCCCTGCATGGCTCAACGCACATGTGACGAAGCGGCTATCACCTCAGCCTCAAAGATCCGGCCCCAGCCGATCCGCTTTCAGGACGGCGGTGACACGCAGCAAACATGCTCGAGCGAGAGCGCACAACCGGGCGAACGCATCAACGCATGCACGGCCTTGCTTCTGTCATCGGTAATAGAGACCGACCAACGCGCACACCTCTATGCCCAGCGTGGACTAGCCTACTACCGCGCAGGCGCGCACGACATGGCGATAGCCGATTTCACCATCGCTCTAGAACTCGACCCTGCCCTTCTCCTAGCTCTCAACGGGCGATGCTGGATCAGGGCGATAGCAGGCGTAGAGCTCGACAAGGCCCGACGCGATTGCGACGCCGCTATCGCCATCGACCCTGCGTATCACGAAGCGCTTGATAGTCGCGCGATGGTCAGCATGCGCGAGCAACGCTGGAAAGACGCCTGGTACGATTTCAACGCCGCTGTCAGCCTCCGGGGCGATGTCGCCGTCTATCTATACGGGCGCGGGCTCGCATCTCTTGCACTGGAGGACATAGAAGCAGGCAATGCCGACCTAAGCCGTGCTCGCGCTATGGATAAACGCATCGACCGACTGTATCGCGAGTTTGGTTTGGATGCTGCCGCGCCGCCTTTTGCTCCGGCCAAAGAGATGGAACACCCGCAGGATAACTGACGCATCAGATGTCGGGCCGCCTGTTCCAGCATGCAATCGAGGGCTCCTCGCCCACGAAGAGAATTTCTCCCCAAGCGCCTGTGGCAAGCTTTCCTTCGAGACCGCGCGCACCCGTAGCCGTCAGAGCGAAGCGAGCAATACCGTTGGAGGTGACAATGAGATGGTCGCCAGGCTGGTTGCGAAGTTCAGCGAACAGTTGCTGCCAGTTGCCGACGAGGGCGGCGGGATCAACGCGCCATCCTGGCGGTGGGATGAAATCACGCTCCCAGGCATCGAGCGCCGCCTTGCCGATGCGGGCGATCACCTCATCCTCCGGCCGGTTTTCGTCGGGCCCGTAGTCGATCTCACGCAGAAAGAGGTCGGTAAGGAGCTCGGGCGGCTCAGCATGTGGCGCGAGGATGGCGGTGGCGGTCTCGCGCGTGCGCTTCAGGGGACCCGAGCGAGCCGTGACGAACGAACTTGCCGCGAAATGGCGGCCGAGTGCTTCAGCCTGTGCGCGGCCTGACAAGGACAGAGGAAGATCCGTGCGGCCACCTACGCGCGTTACCACATCGCCCTTGTCGAACGTGTTGCCATGCCGGACGATGATGAGGCGCGAGGCCATAGAGACGGGCTTTCAGTGCTGGTGCGCGACGATACTTGCCACAGCCGGCTGTTCGGGCAAGAAGCGCCCCTCGGAATTCGCACATGACGCACGACACGCAAGAACGTTTCATTTTCCGCGCCTCGTGCCGCGACGAGATCGGCATCATTGCCGATGTGGCGACCTTTCTCGCGGCGCGGCGGCTCTTCATCCTCGAGACCGCAAATTTCGGCGATCCGGCCACTGACCTGTTTTTCATGCGGCTGGTGTTCGCGCCGGAAGCGCCGGGCTTCACCATTGCGAAGTTCACGGCGGAGTTCGAGCCGATCGCGAAGAAATGGGGCATGGCCTGGGAGGTGCGGGACGCGCGCGCCAGGCCTAACGTGCTGGTGCTGGTCTCGCAGTCGGACCACTGCCTCAACGACCTGCTCTATCGCCATCGCATCGGCGCGCTGCATATGAACGTGCCGGCAATTGTCTCGAACCACCTGACCTGCGCGTGGCTGGCCGAACGACATGGCGTTCCCTACTACCATCTGCCGACACAGCGCGACGGCAAGGAAGCGACCGAGGCGCGCATCCTTGAGCTGGTCGATACGCTGAAGGTCGATCTTGTCGTACTCGCGCGCTATATGCAGATCCTTTCGGAGGACATGAGCCGGGCGCTGGCGGGTCGCTGCATCAACATCCATCATTCCTTCCTACCGGGATTCAAGGGCGCGAAGCCCTACACGCAGGCGTTCAATCGCGGCGTAAAGCTGATCGGGGCGACGGCGCACTATGTGACGAGTGATCTTGATGAAGGTCCGATCATCGTGCAGGCCGTCGAGCCCGCCGATCATCGCGACACCCCGGAGATCATGACGGCGAAGGGCCGCGATACCGAAGCGCGCGTGCTGGCGCGGGCGGTGCAGCTACACACTGAGGGGCGCATTTTCCTCAACGGCGCACGGACCGTCGTGTTCGACTAGCGGCGCTCTTTGCGCGGCTCTCCCCTATTGCTCTGGCTCGACTCTTCGATGTTCGCGGAAATGTCAGAGGCGAGTGGCGAAGGGGGTGCAGCTACGTTCTCGCAACGCAACATAAGATGCTCGTACAAACACCCAAGTCCTGACGACGCCTTGGGAGTCCGGCGCACTTTCACCTTGTGGGAGGCGGGAGCGGCTTGCGGGAGCCTAGGCGGTCCGCCCATGCCTGAATGGCCCGGTGGTCGATCACACGGTCAGCATCAACTTCCGCGAGCGCTTCGAGGGTCATGCGGTGACGCTCCTCCTCTTGATCGACCCATGCAGCAAGCGCCTGCCTCATCACCCATCCGTGTGAGCGCTCAAGCCGCGCGGCCATTGCATCGACCCTCTCGGCGAGAGCGAGCGGAACGTGCGCCGTCATGATCGTTGTTTCGGTCGACATTTTTCACCCGCAACAGGGTGATCAAATTTTAGTCGAACCAGGCCGGCCCTGCAACCAAACTAGCGGCTGTATGGATCGCCAAGCCGCTGCAATGCGGCTTCAGCTTTCACCACATCCTCCGGCGAGTCGATACCAGCGGATGGCAAGGCTGAGGCCTCAACCTCAACCGCATAGACGCTAAGGCCGTTCTCGAGGAAGCGAAGCTGTTCGAGGCCCTCGAGTTCTTCATAGCGCGAGGGTATCATGGCGGCGATACGGGCAAGCGCTGCGCGGGAATAGCCATAGAGGCCAACGTGCTGAAGGACGGGCGATAGCGGCCCTGCGGCGCGGAGCTTGTCCTCCTTACGCATGGCGGGGAGGATGATCTTCGAGAACCACATCGCGCGACCATCGGGGCCGCGAATGCAGGTAGTGCCCGAGAAGGGCGTGGTCTTCTTGTTCTCGCGCAGGCGGTCGAGCGCTTCCCAGGTAAGCGGGATGACGGGCGTCACTACATCCCCGCGCGTGGCATTGGCGATCAGGGCAGCGACTTGCGAGGCGGGCGTGAACGGCGCATCGCCCTGCAGGTTGACGATGAAGTCGGCGTCCGGCGCGGCGAGTTCAGCGGCGGCGCGGCAACGGTCTGTTCCTGAGGGAAGATCAGGGTCGGTCATCACGGATTGAACGCCGATCTCGCGGCAATGGGCAGTGATGCGATCATCATCCGTAGCGACGAGAACCGATGCGCCTGTCGCCTGCCCCGCCCGGCGCGCGGCGTCGACCGTCCGCGCCAGCATGGAAACGCCGTTGATGAGCTGCAGAGGTTTGCCCGGCAGGCGCGTGGAAGCGTAACGCGCGGGGATGACGATGACGGATTTCATGGGACGGATTTCATGTGCGCCTCAGGCGAGTCCGGCTTTCAGCAGGTCATGCATATGGATGAGGCCAACGGGCTTGCCGCCATCGACCACAAAAATCTGCGTGATCTTGCGCTCGTTCATCGAACGCAGGACGTCGGCGGCGAGCGCGTCCGGCGCAGCTGTTTGCGGGGACTTGGTCATGACCTCGTCTATGACCGCAGCCGTCCGGCCGGTGGTAAGATAGCGGCGGAGATCTCCGTCTGTGACGATGCCCGCAAGCTTGCCATCGGGCCAAACCACCCCGAGCACGCCGAATCCCTTCGCCGACATGGCCTTCACACCGTCGATGAACGGTGCGCCCGACCGCACCACGGGCAGCTCTGAGGATGCATGCATGACATCGGCGGCCGTGCGCAGCATGGCGCCGAGTTTGCCGCCCGGATGATAGACCTTGAAATGATCAGCCTTGAAGCCCTTGGCTTCGAGCAGCGCGACCGCGAGCGCATCGCCAAGCGCGATCATCAGCGTGGTGGATGTTGTTGGCGCGTTGGTTTCGGCGCAGGCCTCAGCCGCGTCGGGCGTCTGCAGAAGAATGTCGCAGGCGCGACCCAGCGTGGAGTCGGCCTTCGCGGTCATGCCGATGAGCAGGATGGAATAGCGCTTGGCATAGCCGATGAGGTCGGCCAGCTCCTTGGTCTCGCCGGACTTGGAGAGGGCCAGGATCACATCGTCCTGGCCGATCATTCCGAGGTCGCCATGGCTGGCTTCCGTTGCGTGCACGAAATAGGCGGGCGTGCCGGTAGACGCCATGGTCGCCGCAATCTTGCGGGCGACGTGGCCCGACTTGCCGATGCCGGTGCAGATGACGCGGCCCTTGGCGGCCAGCACGGCTTCGACAGCGCGGACGAAGGCCTCGCCCAATTGGCGGGACATCAAGCCGAGCGCTTCGGCCTCGAGGGCCAGGACGCGCCGAGCCGTTGCGATATGGGGTTTAGCGGTCATGGGCGCCTATTTGGCCGAGAAAACGGGGGATGTCATCCTGCCCTTCCGCCGGGAGATGCAGGACCGTATCGCCGCCCCCCTCAAGCGGAGAGGCGCTGTTGAGGGGTAGACCAGACCACGCTAAGCAATCTGGTGGAGAAGGAGTTGCTGTGCGCGTTATTCTGATCCTGCTTGGCCTCCTGCTGATGATTGGGGGCGGCGCCGTCGCCGGTGCGCAATATGCGCCGCCTGACCTATTGAAGATGCTGGACAGCGCCCCGCAGCAGGCGCGGGACTTCCTGCAGACGCCCACCGCGCTTTACGCAGGCGCAGGCGGGGCCGGGTTCGGCCTGCTGCTCGTGATCATTGCAGCCGTGACAGGCGGCAGGAAGAAGGAAAAGGCCTCGAAGGCTAAGGCAGAAAAGGCGAGCCCATCCGAAACCAAGGCTTCTGGCGTAAAGGCGGCTGCGCCTGCGCCCAAGCCTGTCGCCCCCGCTCCGGCTCCGGCAATGGCTCCCGAGCCCAAGCCCGCTCCCCCAGCGCAGCCTACGATGGCTGCTGCTGTAAGGCCGGCCCCCGCCGCTGTTGCGCCCGCCCCCGCAGCTCCAGAGCCGCCCAAGCCCAAGCCGCAAGCATCCGCCCATCCACCCGCCGTGGCTCCACAGCCGCGCCAGGAAGCGCCCGCTGCCGTCTCCGAAACCGGCGATAAGGTCTCGATCGCAGACGCGGTGCGCAAGAGCCCGCTGTTGTACAACCGCAAGCGGGTGTCGGACCTCGTGACTATCAACGATGCACTGAAGGCTTATTTCAAGAAGCACAACGCATATCCAGTGGCCAATGGCCTTGGCGGCATGGCCGAGCGTGGCGCCGCGTGGATACCCGGCCTGGCGCCCGAGTTCGTGCCTGAACTGCCGCGCGACCCGGCGATGGAAGCGGGCGGGCCGCAATACGTCTATGCCTCCGACGGCAAGGACTACAAACTACTGGCGCACAACGTGTCCCTGGTCGGGGGCACGAACGTTGAAGTGCTCGGCGTCAAGGTCGATATGACACGCCAGCCGACGATGGAGAATGCATCGTTCGGCTACTGGACGCCGGGCTTCGCCGAGGTCTGATCGGCGTCAGGTTCGGGTATAATCGCGATACCATTTGACGAAGGCGGGAATGCCGACCTCAAGCGGCGTCGTGGGCGCATATCCGTGATCGCGCGCAAGCGCATCCACATCGGCATAAGTCGCCAGCACATCGCCCGGTTGCATCGGGACCATTTCCTTGACGGCCTTCTTGCCGACAGCTTCCTCGATGATCTCGATGAAGCGACCCAGCTCGACCGGGCGGTTGTTCCCGATATTGTAGATGCGATGGAGGCGCGGGTTCGGGCCGGCGGGCTTGTCCATCGCGGTGGCGACGACGCCCGCGACGATGTCCGAGATCCAGGTGAAATCGCGCTTGAGCAGGCCGTTGTTGAAAACCTTGATCGGGCGGCCTTCGATGATGTCGCGCGTGAAGGTCCAATAGGCCATGTCGGGTCGGCCCCACTGGCCATAGACGGTAAAGAAGCGCAGTCCCGCCTGTTCCATGCAGTAGAGGCGGGAATAGCTCTCGCTCATCAGCTCGCACGACCGCTTGGTGGCAGCATAGAGCGAGACAGGATTATCCACCCGGTCGGTCTCCGAGAACGGGGCTTTGGTATTGGCGCCGTAGACTGACGAGGACGACGCGTAGACCAGGCGCGGCTTGTTCGGCAGGTGGCGCACCAGCTCCATCACTGACAAGTGGCCCATCAGGTTGGAATGGCCGTAGGCGAAGGGGTTTTCGAGCGAGTAACGCACGCCTGCCTGGGCGGCGAGGTGGATGACGACATCGGGTCGAGCGGCGGTGCCGACGGACTTGAGCGCGGCATGATCGGCGATGTCGATCTCGTGGAAGGAGAAGGCCTTGTTGGCGCCGAGGAGGGCCAAACGGTCGCGCTTGAGGGAGACCTGATAGTAATCCGTGATGCAATCGACGCCCACCACGGTGTGGCCCTGCGCCATCAGCGCGTTTGCGACGTGGAAGCCGACAAAGCCTGCCGCGCCCGTGAGCAGCACCGTTCTGGCAGGACCTTCAGGCATGAAACCCTCGATTAGGAAAATAGGCTGTCAACCTTCTCATATTCTCTCTTTCCAAACACGACATTGACTGATTGGTCCGAATGCCCAAGTTCCTGTCAGCTAACATAACCAGGCCTATGTTCCCAGGACACGACCACATGCCGCGGCCCAAGCTCAAGACCCGCGAAGCGATCAGGTCCTGGATTTTCGATAGGGCTTTGCCGCTCTGGGCGGAACGGGGATTTGATCAAACATACGGCGGGTTCGTCGAACAGATGGGCCTCGACGGTCGCGACGCCGAGCTGAGCTTCAAGCGCACCCGGGTCTGTGGTCGCCAAATATATGTATTCAGCCACGCGCAGATACTGGGGTGGGAGGATGGTAAGAACCTTGCCGACCTTGGTGTCGATTGGCTAACCAAGCGGGCTTGGTTGGGGCCAGATAGAGGCTTTGCGCGGACACTGTCGCGCGAGGGCGCGGTCATTGATGCAACGCCTGACCTTTATGACTACGCCTTCATCCTGTTCGCGTTCGCTTGGCGCCATCGCCTGCTGAAGGACCAGGAATCGCTAGGGTGGTTACATCGCACCTATGACTTCGTGGAAGCGAATCTGCGCCATCCGAGCGGACATGGCTACTGGAACGAGCTACCCAACAAGGGCTGGCGCCAGCAGAATCCGCATATGCATTTCACCGAGGCATGCCTAGCCGCATTCGAGGCGACGGGTGACGAGCGCTTTGCGCTGGGCGTGCGCGACCTGGTGGCGCTGTTCCAGCATCGTCTGTTTGATCGCGAGACGGGCACTCTCGCGGAATACTTCACCGACGACTGGCAGCGGGCCCCGGGCGACGAAGGGCGGCTGGTGGAGCCGGGCCATCTGATGGAATGGGCTTGGATCCTGGGGTCGGCGCACAAACTGATCGGGTTGCGCACGGAGCATGATATTCGCGCCGCGCTGCGCTTTGCCGAGACGTATGGCGTCAACACGGCGACGGGCGCGGTGTTCGACGGACTGCGGGACGATGGCGTGCCGATCAATCGCGCATCGCGTTCGTGGCCGAATGCCGAGCGCATCAAGGGCGCGATTGCCCTGTATGAACTGGACGGGTTTGATCCCGCGCCGGTGATCGACCAGGCCGCCAACGTGTTGCTGACGCGGTATCTCTCGCGTGTGCCGCAGGGCGTGTGGATGGACCAGTACGACGCGGACGGGAATGGAACTTCGAAGACGGTGCCGTCATCGACGCTGTACCATCTGTTCCTGGCGTTCGCCGAGGCGCTGCGGATTTCGGAATAGTCAGTCGCGAAACGGCCGGACATCGATGCCCCGACCCAGATAGCGGAGCGGGTTCCAGGTGAGCGCCGCAACAACGTCGCTGACCTTCGAGCGGCGGCGTTGGCGCAGCTGCCTGCGCGCGGCGAGCATAGGCCCGAGGCCCCTGAAAGCGGCAGCGTAACCCCGGATCGTGGGCTTGAAGACACCGCGCACGGCCCCGCGCAGGATCAGCGCCAGTGAGCCCATCAGCCAGACCGGAAGCGTGAGCAGCAAGAGCCAGCCGGGCATGTTGCGCACATAAGTCCATATCCCATTGCGCATGCCATGGAAGACAGCGAAGTCGCTCGAGCGGCCAGCGATGGCAGAGCCTGCATGACGGACGACTGCGCCGGGCACGAACTGGCAGCGCTCTCCTATCAGCCGGAGGCGGAAGGCAAGATCGACGTCCTCGTGATAACAGAAATAGCGCTCCTCGAAGCCGCCGGATTCCAGGAACAGGTCGCGGGGGTAGAGCGCGGCCGCGCCGCAAGGCGCGAAACATTCACCCGCGGTGGGGGCGTGCGCCATGGGATGACCGAAGCCACCGCGCCACGCGAAGCCATAGGCAAGATAGCAATCCCCTGCCCCGTCGAGGCGCGTTTTGTCGTGCAGGCTGATCTGCAGGCAGGCGATCATGCGATGCGTGGGACGCTTGTCTGCCGCGTCCAGCATGGCGGCGAGCCAGCCGGGCTCAGCCACAGCATCGGGGTTGAGAAGTGCGAGCCAGCGGCCCTTGCCAACGCGGGCGCCGACATTGTTGCCTTCAGCAAAGCCAAGATTGCGATCTTGCCTGAGCACTGTGCAGCGCTCCGGGCATTCTGTTGCAAGCGCCAGCGAGGCATCGGTCGATGCATTATCGACGACGATCACTTCGAAGTCGGTAAAGGTCTGACGCTTGAGCGAGGCCAGGCACCCACGCAGATACTCGCCGCCATTGTAGTTCACCACGACGACGGTGACGACGGGGGGCGCGGCCTCGGTCATGCGCTCAGAGGATCGACTGCCCCGTGGCCGCCCAATCCTTCAGGAAGGCCGCAACGCCCGAATCCGTGAGCTCATGCTTGTACATCTCGGCGAAGATTTTCGGCGGCAGCGTGGCGCAGTCCGAGCCGACGAGCGCGACCTGCTTCACATGCTCGACCGAGCGGATCGAAGCGGAGAGGATGTTCGTGCTGAAGCCGTAATTGTCATAGACCTGACGAATCTCGGCGATCAGTTCGACGCCGTCGATGCCCTTGTCGTCCAGTCGGCCGATGAAAGGCGAGATGAAGAAGGCTCCGGCCTTTGCGGCAAGCAGCGCCTGCACTGCCGTGAAGCACAGCGTGACGTTGACGCGGATGCCCTCGTCGGAGAGCACCTGCGTCGCCTTGAGGCCGTTTTCGGTGAGCGGGAGCTTGACGACGACGTTGGAGGCGATGCGCGCGAGATAGCGGCCCTCGGCTAGCATCCCCTCGACATCGGTAGCGACCGCTTCGGCGCTGACCGGGCCCGGGATGATCGAGCAGATCTCGGCGATGGCTTCCTTCATCTTGCGGCCCGACTTGGCGATCAGGGTCGGGTTTGTGGTAACACCGTCGATGAGGCCGGTTGCGGCCGCAGCGCGAAGCTCCGTCACGTCAGCGGAATCGATGAACAACTGCATGAGACGGGTCTCCCGGCGGGGTCAGGTCATTACCTGCGCGCGTTATAGCGCGTCATTTCTGGCTGGGTATGACTTTCTTGACGTCCTGGGCGCGGCTTCGCGGCATGATCAGGACGGAATTGCCGCTGGCGACGATGACCATGTCCTCTGCCCCGATGACCGAGACCTGTAGGCCATCGGACCGGACAAGGGAATTGGCGCAATCCAGCAGGATGGCCGGGCCCTCCACGGCATTGCCCTGACCGTCCCGTTCGGAAAGACGCCAGACCTCCGCCCACGATCCAACGTCGGCCCAGCCGATATCGCAGGGGACCACCGCGGCGCGACTGGTCTTTTCCATCACAGCCCGGTCGACGGCTTCGGCGCGGACCGCGGTGAAGGCGGTCGGATCGAGATGGATGAAGACGCTGCTGCGTGCGGCCAACCGGAGGGCTTCGGCTGCGCCATCCCGGATATCGCCGGAAGCAATGGAGAATTCCTCAAGCAGCATGGCAGGCACAAAGAAGAATACACCAGAATTCCAGGTGTAGCCGCCATCGCGCAGATAACGCTCGGCTTCGTGACGGTCCGGCTTTTCCTTGAAGGCGACAAGGCGATTGACGCCCGGACGGAGTTCCTCGCCCTGGAGGATATAGCCATAGCCTGTCTCGGGCCCGGTCGGTTTAATACCGAATGTAACGATACGTTCGGCCACGACGCCCATGGCGGCGCGGATGGCGGCGATCAACGCGTCGGGTTTTGTGACCAGGTGATCGGCGGGCGCTAGAAGGACATAGGCGTCGGGATCGATCTCGCTTGCGACCAGAGCTGCCAGCGCTGCCGTGGCAGCCGTATTGCGTCCTTCGGGTTCAAGTACGATGGCGGACGGCGTGACGCCGCCCTGGGCAAGCAGCGACTGGACAATGCCCGCATGGACAGCGCTGGCGATGATCACCGGGTCGAGGAAGACAAGATCGCCATGCGAGCCAGACAGGCGCAGCGCGGTCTCGATCATCATCGGACGACCGGCTCCGAGGTCATGGAACTGCTTGGGGCGTGCGCCGGTGGACAACGGCCACAGGCGTGTGCCTGAGCCGCCGGACATGATTACAGGCAAGATTTTCAAAGCCGGCAAGACGATCTCCGTGCGCGCTCAGGATAGCGACCTCAAGCTCCACTAGGGTACTCGTCCGCCGCCAGCGTCAACTTTTCCTGACCCGTATCCAACCAACGTTAACTTGGGCGCGCACGCAGGCCAGCCAAGCCGGATCACAAATGTGCCAAATCCATTCGTTCGGGCCGAATTTCCGTCCACGCAGGCAATCAATAGAATCTTGAGCACTTCGCTCTAATTTTCCGGCTCTTGTTGTTCTCCGGGGCGAGACAGTAACGATGGCCTTGACCGCCACCTCCCTGCAGGACATTGGGCCAAAGAGTCCCGGTGCGGATGCGCTCGGCGCGCCGTTGCCGCTCGCTGTCGACCTCGACGGCACGCTGCTGCTGACGGACACGCTGTTCGAGGCGCTGGCGGAACAATTGCGCCGCCGCCCGATGTGGACGCTGTGGCAGATGATCCAGCTGCCTTTCTCAATTGCGAAAGTGAAGGCACGCATCCAGGGCGAGGCGCGCGTGGACATCACCCGGCTTCCCGTCAACGACGCCGTCGCTGCCTATTGCGAGCAGGCGCAGGCGGCAGGACGGCCGGTGTGGCTTGTCACCGCCGCCGACCAAACGGTGGCCGAGGAGACCGTGAAGCACTTCCGGTTCTTCGACCGGGCTGTCGGCAGCGACGGCGTCACCAACAACAAGGGACCGGCCAAGGCAAAACGCCTTCGGGAGCTTGCCCCAAACGGCTTTGAGTATGTCGGCGACAGCCGCGCGGACATGAAGGTCTGGAAGCATGCGCGTTCGGCCTCGATTGTCGACGGCGGCGAGCGACGGCGGCGTGCAGTCACGGCGCTTGGCGTGCGGGTCGCCGAGCAGTTCGAGCGACCTTCGCGCGGGCCGGGCGCCTGGCTGAAGGCCTTGCGGGTTCATCAGTGGGCCAAGAACGCCCTGATCTTCGTGCCAGCGATCCTGGCGATGCGGATCGGCGACCCTGCCGTGCTTCTGACCTTGCTGGCCGCCCTGCCCCTGGTCGGGATCATGGCTTCAGGCACTTACATCCTGAACGACCTTGTCGACCTCGCGGCGGATCGCGGCCATCCCACCAAGCGCAACCGGCCGTTTGCGTCGGGGCGGCTGAAACTGTGGCAGGGATTTGTGGCAGCGCCGCTGATGATTGTCGGCGGACTGGTTGGCGGCTTCCTGCTCTCGCCCAGCTTTGCGGCGACAATGGTGTCCTACCTGATCCTGACGCTCACCTATTCGTTCTGGCTGAAGCGCATGGCGCTGGCCGACACGCTGGCGCTGAGCTTCCTCTACACGCTGCGCCTGATCATGGGAGCGGTGCTGGCCGGCGTTGCGTTGAGCGCGTGGCTGATGGTCTTCTCGATGTTCCTGTTCGTCTCGCTGTCGCTGGCCAAGCGGCATGTCGAGGTCTTGCGGCGTACTGCTGCGGGTGAGCGGCGCGTCGCAAACCGGGGCTATCGCGCCGAAGACGCTGGGCTGACGCTGGGCCTCGGGCTTGCGACCGCAACGGTGAGCCCGCTGATCCTCGTGCTGTACCTGATCGAGTCCGCCTGGCCATCGGGCGTCTACCAGACACCTGAAGCGCTTTGGGTGGCGCCGGCTGCGCTCGCCGGATGGCTGATGCGGATCTGGCTGCTCGCCAATCGCGGCGAGCTTGACGACGATCCGGTTGTATTCGCGATCAGGGACGTACCCAGTCTTCTCATAGGCGCTCTCCTTGCGGCGGGCGTGGTGGCCGCCGCCCTGCTGCCGCCCGGCTCGGCGCGCATGCTCAACGTAAACGACCTGCTCGGGCTGCATGCAACGGGTGCCGGCAGATGAGTAGCACCGGCCAGGCGCAATCCATGTCTGCCTCGCTTGGCGAGTTTGCGCGGTTCATCGCTGTCGGGGGCGTGGCCGCGCTCGCCAATCTGGTCTCGCGTTACTTCCTCGACTTCGTGATGCCGTTCGAGGTCGCCGTCGTGCTGGCCTATAGCGTCGGCATGGTGGTCGGCTTCTTCCTTTTCCAGAGCACCCTGTTTCGCGGGCGCACGATCGGCCGTGCGCTCATCCTTCGTTTTGTCTGGGTGAACATCTTCGGCGCAACGCTGGCCTGGGCGGTGTCATCGGTAATGGCGCGGCAGCTGCTGCCCGCAATCGGATGGACCTTCCATCCCTTCGAGGTAGCGCATTTCTGCGGAGTCGCTGCGCCTGCCATCACCAGCTACTTCCTGCACAAGCACTATACCTACGCCTGAGCGACTATCGGCGCGTCCTGATCAAGCTTGGCTTTTCGCCGCAAACTGGCCGAACGGCATGCGGTCAAAAGCTTGGGGGCTCCAGCTATCTAGCTGCGCTACGACCGCGGCCCTTCCCCGGGCGGCAGTCTCCCGCCTCAGATCAAGCGATGCTTCCAGCGCATGGAGTTTCGAGACGGCATCGGCGGTATACGGCTCGGCCCAACTTGCATGTGCGGCCTTATAGACGCCGCCTGCATCGCGCACGGATACGAGGTGGTAATCGATGCAAAGCTCGGGAATCTCCCCCATGAAATCGACATTACCGGACCAGCCGGTAGCTAATGCGGGCACGCCAGCCAGGAGCGCTTCTGCCAGCACCAGTCCAAAGCCCTCGGACCTGTGCGGCGAGAGGAAGACATCGGCGCGTGAGACCAGCATGTCGATCTCCGCGTCACTCAGGCGCTGATTGAAAAATGTGATGTCGTCTCGCCCAGCCACCGCAGAGCGAAGCATCTTTTCGAAGTGGGGGCCGGCGCTGGATGACTGCACCTTGACGATGAGTCGACGGGTTTCGGAGGACACGTCGGGAAAAGCGCGTTTGAATATCTCGATCGAACCGAGGAGATTCTTGCGAGTCCAGCTTGAGTTGAGATCACCCATGGCAAGGACAGTAAACCGACCGTCACTGAACGTCTGAGCGTGCTTCGGAGCAGACAACGCTACGGGATGTGGCATCACACGCACCGGCGTCGTGACGCCTGCCTCTTTCAGCGCATCGGCCACGAAACGGCTTGGAACCCACAGCTCATGAAAGAACCGCGCGGTATTGGCCCATGAAGACGGGATAACGGGCAGCTCGTAAGCCCAGAAACCTATACGGTAGCGGCCGCGCCATACGGTCGGCGAAATACGCGACAGGGCCGCGGCCGCTTCCGGGGCGTTCACATGAATCACCCAGACGCCACCAGACTCCGTAACAGGCAAGCCGGCAGATGCATTAGACGTAGCGAACAGCGGCGCGAGATCGTGTTCGGCTGGCGTATAGCCCGCATGACGAAGGCCCTGCACCGTAAGTCGCGCTGCACGAGACACCCCCGATGATCCCGATAGCAGTCCGGACACCACAACCGGGCCAGGCTTCATTGCAGGCTCACCCCCGGCTAGCGCAGATCCTACGCGGCGTCGCGCAACGGCGAATGCTATACCTTGCCCATGGCGGCGCAGGCCGGGTGGCACGAGCGCGCGCCAGATTTTGCGGACGGCTACACTAGGGATCGACGGCCTCGACATTGCTTATCCGGAAAGGCCGCGCTGTTCCGCCTGGTCAATCGTGGGCGACGTGCCGTGACGCCGATAGGCGCTGTCCCCGCGCAGGGCGGGTCGTTCGACCAGCCACCAGAGCAGCATCGCGGCCAGGAGCGCCACCAGTAACGAGACGCCAGCGCCGATCCATGGCGAGGTCGCAAACAGGCCCGCAACAACGGCAACCTGAATGATCGGGAAGTGGACGATGTAAACGCCGTAGGAGAGATCGCCAAAGCGAGCGGGATCGACCAGGCGCGGCAAGACGGTGGCGATCCAGATCGATGCGACGCCAAGCCCGACGGCGCGCACGGGCATGGCCGCCGGGAAGACGATCGACAAGGCAAGCAGGACGATTGCTACCGGCGCCAGAAGCGAGCGCCAGTTGATTTCCTCGCGCCATGCCGCCAGCGCAATGCCGACGATGAAGAAGCTCATTTGGCCCGGCAACTGGCGTCCCAGCTCCGCCATCATGCCTCCGCCCGATTGGCCGATATGGAGAAAGCTCGCGCGCCAGATTTCAGCGCCGGCATAGATGACTGCGAAGAGCACCCAGCGAAAACGACCCGCGAGCTTCAACAGAAGTGCAAGTATCGGCAAGACGAGATAAAACATCACTTCGATCTTCAGCGTCCAAAGCGCGCCATTGACCTCGGTGAAGCGGTTGGCCTCGAAGACACCCGGTAGGTTTGGTTCCATGAAGTTGAGGAAGACGAGATTCCAGCCGAGATAGCGCGCGACGCCAGCGAGATCATCGCGAGCAGCTGGACTGAAGATGAGCGCACCGGCGACGCAGAGCACCACCACAACAATGTAAGCCGGCAGCAACCGCCGCGCGCGCTTTTCGGCATAAAGCGCGATGGAACCTGAACGCTGCAAGCTGGCGAACACCAGATACCCCGACAGCACGAAGAAACCCTGTACGCCGAGTTCTGCAAGAACACTCGTCGCCCGCTCTGCCTGGTGCCAGCCCGCGACGTTTGCCAGTGCGATGATATGGTAGACGACGACCATCAACGCAAACAACAGACGTAACAAGTTGAAGTTGTTATGCGTTTGGACCTGTAGCGTTGCTGATCCGCGAGAAGCTTCAAGGCCAGGCTCGGGTTGGAACTCGCGCGCCGAGAGGGGGGCTTCGACTTCGGCTTGTAATTGCTGGGACGATGGCTGCCGCGCGACGGCTCCTCCCCCAAAAGTGATGCTGATTTTCTCCCGCACCGTCGGCCGTGCGAGTGGCGTGCAAACGATCAGCACAGCGATCAGACCGCAAGACGCCCAGAACATATCGTTCCAGAGATCAAAGGACACGCATGCGATGGCGAAGGCGCCGCCGGCTAGCGCTGCCCCCTTCATCATGGCAATGCTACGCTGGGCGCTCGACAGCCGCCACCCGGCTGCAAGGATTGCGAGCGACAGGAGCCCTGCACCGATCGCGCCCGTTTCGACCCACAGCTGCACCAACATATTGTGCGCATGGTTCGGCACCATCAACTCGCCGGCAAACACGCCGGTATCGATCCTGTCGGTGATAGTGCGCAGGACACCAACGCCATGGCCCTGAACCGGGCGCTGCTGGATCATCTCTATGACGTGTTGCCAGATCGCCGCGCGGTAGGAAGCGGACGAGTCAGCTGTCGCATACTCGGCGCCTTGCGTAAGCGCCCCAATGACCCACGGGGCGGTAATGATCGCCGTCGCGATGGCAATAGAAATCAGGAAGAAGCCACGTTTGGGCAGGATCGCCACAACGGCAATGCCGCCAATAGCCAGCGCAATCGCAAGTAGACCTGCATCAACGTCGCGGTACCAAACGGCAAAGGCGGCGCCGGCGATGACGATTGCAGCGACCAACACGCGGCCAGGTGTTTTGCCGTCCCCGGTCACGATTAAAGCAAAGACCGGTGCGACCAGCGCACACAGAAGCGCGTTGCGCGAAATGTTCTGTACGCCCTCGTCGGCAGCGGACATCATGCCAGCAAAAATACGAAGCGCGTCGGCTTCAAAGAGTGAAAGAACGACTACGACTACGAGCTGAAGTGCGAGCGCCAGCAAGGCGATGCGCGTCACCATTCGCTTGCGCTCTTCGCTCAGACGCGAGGCGGCGGCCATCAGGACTCCGATCGCCACAAGGAGAAGACCGACGCGCAGCATCTCACTGCGCACCGCGAACTTCATCTTGGTGAAGTCAAGATCCACCAGCGCGGCCTCGCGGGGCGACCAAATTGCAGAAACGCCGCAGAAAACGAAGAATGCCAGCAGGGGGAACATGTAGGCCTGCAGGCGAAGCGCTCGAAACGCGGATGCGGAGCACAGAAGCGCTGCCAAGCCCGCAATGCTGCCAAGGCCGAGGCCGCCAGCGAACGTCAGCAGCGGCCATAAGGCCCAAACGAATGACAGGACGAACGCGGGCAAAGGGGCTCCATCCTATTTGCTGCTGTCAAACGTGTGAGGTGTATTGGCTAGGGTTCCATGTAACGGCGCACCGAAAGCAGTGCAACCAGGCGATGTGATGGTGGTACAGAGCCGCTCCAAGCGCGCAAGCAGAGCTAACGCAGCCTCATCTCGGCGATTTGCGTATTAGATCGGGCTCCAAACGCGCCCATGAGACATGGTCTATGGGGCAATTTGAGGCGTGGGAATGTGGACGGGGCCCGTTTCGGCGGAGAGTCGAAGACAAGTGAGCCGAGCGATTCATCGTCGAGCAGGTCGCCCCACATTTGGACGAAGGCGCGGCCTTCGCCACAGCGGCGCTCGCGCTTGCGGCGTGCCTCATCGTCGCTGCCCCGCGATTGGCTTTCGTCGTGCACCAGCACAGCAACACAGCGATAGAGGGGTGGTCCTGCCCTGGAAAGCCGGTCCGGACAGGATGCGAAAATTGTAGGCACAAGTGTCAAGCGGGAGAGGTACTGAATGCCAAAGAAGAAGATGTCGAGGAACAGATCGCTACAAGGTTGGACTTATGGGACAAGGCAGAATCTCCAGATAGCGCCGCCCCCGATGGCGGGCGCACCCGCGAGTTTTGCATCGGGCACCAGCCCGGGCAGGTTCCGGAACACTACCCCCCTTTCCGGGGCGCTGCGAGCCCTTGTCTCGACTTGCTTTTCCCGCATGCACCCGCCAGAAACTCGGCCGGGAAAGGAGCCGGCTTCCACCGGTTGCTAGGCATGATGAGGCACCTTCACTGCTACACGCGGTCGACGGCATGAGGGTGCTGATCGACGGGGCATATCGCGGTCTCAGGCAGGGCACCGGCATCAGCACCTATTCCCGCACCCTCGCGGCAGGACTGTCGGGTCTCGGACACGACATCCTGTGGCTGTCTGGTGCGCGCGTCTCTGGCAAGCCTGACCCCCTTAGCGATGCCGCACACTCTGCCGAGGACCGCCCTACGGCGCGCGGCCTACGCGGCTATTTCGAGACCGCGTCAAACATGTCAGCGGGACTTCTCAAGTCCAGCATCACCGCACGCCGGCTCACCGCCATCGGTGCTGTGACCCCGCGTCCTGGCGACCTGCCGCAGCAGGCCACCCTTCTTGCACCGAACCTGTTTGTCCACGCGCACTATCGCCACATGCTGCTTCGGAGATTCTGCGAGGTGCGCGCCTCGGAACGTATAGACATCCTGCATCTTGCCGCGCCCTTGCCCGTGCGGATGAAGGGCGTGAAGACGATCGTGACCATCCACGATCTCGTTCCCCTTCGGCTCCCCTACACCACCACCGACAACAAGCGCGAGTTCCTCGACCGCGTCCGCACGTCAGTGAAGGTTGCGGATCTCGTCGTCACAATATCGGAAGCCTCGAAGCGCGAAATCGTAGACCTTCTGGGCGTCGATCCGGATCGTATCGCCGTCACGTGGCAGACTACCGACATCGAACCGCTTGACGACGCCGCGCGTGAAGGCCTGCCGCGAACGCTCAGGCGCTTCGGCCTGGCGCTGGATCAGTACGGCCTCTACGTGGGCGCCATCGAGCCAAAGAAGAATGTCCGCCGTCTGATCGAAGCGTTCCTCGACGCGCACGACACGATGCCGCTCGTCCTTGTCGGCCCAAGGGCGTGGAAATGGGAGGACGAGGTAGGCGATCTCGATCAGGTGCTTGGCGAACAGGCCCGCAAGCGCGTGCGCATACTGGGTCATGTCGCTCACGAAGACCTTCGTCGACTCTATGCGGGTGCGCGCATGCTGTCATTTCCGTCACTGCACGAAGGTTTCGGCCTGCCTGTGCTGGAGGCGATGCGCATGGGCTGCCCGGTTCTCGCGTCGCGCTCGGGAGGGCTTGCGGAAGTGTGCGGCGGAGCAGCGAAGTTCGTCGACCCGCTGGATCGTGCCGACATGACCAGCGGAATCACCCAAGTGCTCGAAGACGGCGGCCTCAGGGATCGGATGCGTATCGCCGGTCTGAAACAGGCCGAGACATTCTCGGCGGCAGCCTATGCCTCGCGGCTGGCGAAGGTTTACTCCCGGCTGGCGTGAACAGAATCCTGCGGCTTAGGATTTGCTACCTTGGGAATGAGCCAGGTTCGTCCCGGAAGCCCCGAGACAAGGCCGATGCAGACCTTTGCCCCGCTGTCGGGCTTCCCGCTTGCGCGTCTTACTAGCAGCAGGGTGGTTGCGGCGTCGTTGGGAAGGTCCATTGCTCGGCGCCCCTGTCGCTAGGTTGCGACGCTTCGCAGCGGCTTACTCACGACTGTGCTGAAACTCGTGCAGCGACGGATGGATTGCCCCGGTCTCAGTCGTCGGGTCGAAAGCAGGTGAGCCAAACGGATCGTCGAGCAGCAGGTCGCCCCAGCGGGTCAGGAATGCCGCCGTCTCTCGGGCCAACCGCTTTCGACGCTCCAGCGTCGCATCATCAGACCCTCGCGACTGACTCTCATGGTGAATTAGCATGGCATCCCCGCGATAGATCGTACGCAGACCCATCGCGCGCACGCGCAAGCAGAAGTCGATATCGTTGAACGCGACTGGAAAATCCTTGTCGTCCAGCCCGCCGGCTTGCTCGAACGTCTCACGCCGAACCGCGAGGCAGGCGCCGGTTACAGCCATTCGGCCGCTGGGCAGCACAACCTGCGGGACTTTCCGCGCGGCATTCTCGTCGGCGCCCTTCCAGAGATGCCCGCACACACCGGAGACCCCCAGCGTCACGCCAGCATGCTGTATCCTGCGGTCCGCATACAGCAGCCGAACACCGACACAACCAACGTCCGGACGCATCACCGACTCGATCACGCGGCGCAACCAGTCCTTCTCGACCGCTTCGACATCGTCGTTGAGCAACACAATGATCTCGCCCATAGAATTTCGCACGCCGAGATTCACCAGCCATGAGAAATTGAACGGGCCGAAGCCTTCAACCCTTGTCACCGTCAGCTTGGCCCCCACCGCGGCGACAGCATCGGCGAGAGCTTCGGGATCGGCGCCATTGTCGACGACGATCACTTCGAGATCGGGGTAGTCGGTCGACTCAGCCAGTCCCAGCAGACACCGCTTCAGGAGATCGGACCGCGTCCGTGTTGGGACAACCACGGACACCGACGGCGTCCTTGACAGCGTGGGTACCGGCGGAGTGGTGAACGGTTCGGGCGAAGCTTCACTAATTGCGAGTGGCAGGGCGATCCTCGCAACAGCGCCTGGCTGCGAAGCCAACACGCCAACTCGTGGCCATGGATTCACAGGTTCGGCAACGCCGCGGAAAAAGACAGGTGATCCTGTAAATCCGCCGGCTGCGGCGAGGTCGAAGTCCCATTCTGGTCTTGGGCGGATGACGCCACCCGCGTCGACATCGGCATACAACGCCTGAAGCTGCTTCGAGGAAGCGAAGGCCGCAGACACTATCTCCATGGCACGCGGGTGCAGCTGATCGCCGCCCTGCAGAACCGTGGTCACGCCATCTTGTTCGCGCGCGAGAAATCCGCGGGAATTAGCCTTGGCAGGAGCAGATGAGCGCCACGAGTCGTGGGCTGCGGGCGTCTGCACGCGGAGGGATCGCCCTCCAAAAGCGCGCGAGGCCACGTGGGCCAACTTTGCAAGCGGTTTCTCGGATCGAACCAGGCGCACGATCATCGCCATAGCCATCTGCGCCTGTTCGCTCTTCGTCATACGCCGCAGCCGCAATGTGGAAAGCTTCACACGGCCGGGCCATCCCGAAATCATCACGGAAACAGAGAATGCCCGGTCAGCCGGGAACATGGCACGGCCATCTTCCGCACGTCGAAGCGAGAAGGCGATAAGCGCATCTTCCGGCGAAACAAGGCGCACCTCGACGCCGCTGACATCGCCTTCGCCTTCACATTCGAAAATCCACCAGCCGCGTTGCAGCACGTGGCTTCCAAATCGCGCAATCGCCCATGGCTTGGTCGTGACGAATGCGCGCCCATCGCGCGAGACACCCGCGCCTGCAAACGTTTCTGTCAGAAAGTCCAGCACTTTTGCTCGCCGAACCTCGCTGGCCGTAGTGATCATATGAAATCAGCCCAATGCCCACGACCGGCAGAATAGTCCAAACGCGATGCCACGTGTGGAACAGACCAACTGGGAGATGAACAACGCTAGAGCGCGAAGACCAGCTTACGGCCCGATCGGATCGAAACAAGCAAGGCGAGCACCCACAACCCCCCCCCCCACGAGCTTATGACGATCAACTCGTTGTTGGTCCACATCCGGCCATCGAGCAAGGGGCCGCGCAACATGTCGAGCACCGGCACCAGCGGGTTCACGTATTGCAGGATAGCAAGCCGCTCATCCTGAAAAATCGCGCGTTCGAACATTACGGGCGAGACGAAGAATAGCGCCTGCAGGCCGAGCTGCACAATATGCTTGAGGTCTCGAAACTTGGCGCCCATCACGGAAAAAATGATCGAGAGGGGCAGCAGTAAGGAAAGCAGCAGGAACGGAAAAGCCGCAACCTGCAGCAGGTGAAGACCTGGAGGGGGATAGAATTGCAGAACGCCGATCATGATCAGGAGACCAGAGAAACCGGCCAGGTAGATCAGGAAACCTGACAGCGGCACTCGCGCCTGGAACACCAGGAACGGAATGCGCGCCTGCCGCAAGTAGCCGACCGAAGACACAAGAGATTCCATCGACGCATTGAGCGTGTTGCCAAGGTAGTCCCACACCAGCATGCCTGCGAAGACATACACGGCGAACTCCCAGTAGTTTGCCGTCTTGAAGATAGTTCCCCAGGTCCAAGCGATCAGCAGCGAGAAGCCCAGAGGCTGGATGATCGCCCATAGGATGCCGAGGCGGCTGCGCCGGAAGCGAGCGCGAAGATCGGCCCCCACAAGGTTCCAGCACAGATGCCGGAAGCGCATCACGTCTGCCAGATAGCGAACGAAACCGGGGACTTTTCGGCTTTGATAGTTTGAATAGCTCATGCCTGTCGCTCGTACTACAAATGCTGGCTAGATCGCCAACTGCCCCGCCATGAACTGCTGGAACTGAGGCACGACCAGCGGCGGGTGACCGTCGCGCACGATGGTTCCTCGATTTATCCAGAGAACCCGCGTGCACAAACGTTCAACCAGCCCGAGGTCATGCGTCGCCAGCACCACGATGCCGGCGGACTGGACGATCGCCTGCATGCGTTTCAGCGCCTTGTCCGCGAAGGCCGCATCGCCTGCGCCGAACACCTCATCGATCAAAAGCACGTCCGGGCGGAATTGAGTGGACACAGCAAAGCCAAGGCGAACATACATGCCCGAAGAATAAGTTCGCATGGGTAGGTCGATGAAGCCGCCCAGATCAGCGAAATCGACAATCTCCCTCTCAGCTGCGGCAATGTCCTTGCGCGAGAAGCCCATCGCCATCCCGCGATAGTAGATGTTTTCCCGCCCAGTCGATTCAGACTCAAAGCCAAGTCCAATATCCAGCAGAGTACCGATTTGCCCGACCACGGAAATCGAGCCTTGCTGGATCGGGTAGATCCCGGCCATCGCGCGCAGCAAGGTAGACTTGCCCGAACCGTTCGATCCAATGATGCCGACACGCTCACCCGTACGGATGGACAGATCGAGACTCGTGATAGCATCCACAAACTCAGGAGGCGGCGTTGATTCACGCCGACCGAACAATCCGAAAAGACTTGCCTTGAGGCTGCCTCTGACGAAAGGCCCAATCGGATACCTCAACGTAGCGTTTCGGATCTCGATTGCGACATTTAGGCTGTTGTTCTTCGCGGGGACATGGCCGGCAGAGGTTGCGCCCTCGCCAACTTCATCCGGGGAACGGACCAAGCGCAATTCTTCAGCACGCAACTTGCCACTCATTCAATCCCACTCCGCCCGGAACTAGACTCGGGCTGGCTCTGCTGACCTTATGACCGTTCAGACCTAAACCCATCCTGTCTGCAACCTGCCACTACAGCAGGCACAGTCCGATTGAGCATGTGTTCAGGAAAATCCGTGCAGATCATTCCTCTGCCGCACGCACCCACCGACGCGCACCCCCTCTGCCGTTCTCTTAGCTCCAGTCGCCGGGCATGGCTACGAGAAAAAGCTGTCTTGTTGCGGAACTTTAACCATGTGCCGCAGTAAAATGTAACGGCTTGCGGTGACATTTCCATCAAACTATCCATCGACCCCCAATGTGACGCAAGCTTGGAGACTAACCGTTGGAAGGCCTTGCCGAAGCTGCGCGGGGATTCGTCGAGGGGTTCCTCCCGGCCTTCCGGAACACAGACTTCGCTTACGGCCTTGCCGGGCTTATGGTTCTGTCTGCTCTCGGCATCACCGCTGTTGCGCTCGTACGCCATTTGGCTGCTGTTTCAGCTTTGAAGCGCCGTGTACGTCAGATCGCCGGTTTCATCGCGTTTGAGAAGACTGACGCATCGGGTGCCGACCAGCACGAAGCGCAGTTTGCACGACGTTTCCAGGACATCGACGCGGCGATGCAGCAGTCTGACCCCATGTCGGGAAGTCTTGCTCAGGCTTGGAAGCGTTATCGGAAAACATTCGTTGTCTCCCGATCGCCTCCCGTTCGCTCCTCTCAACGTCCGAACGGGTTCTTCTACGGAGCGGCGCCTCCGCCGACATGGCTTGGAGTTGCGGCGAGCACCTTCGTCGGCATCGGTTTATTGCTCACCTTTTTAGGCCTGGTAGCCGCGCTCACGTTTGCAGCCGAGGGCATGCGGGATACGGATTCAGACCGGATGCTTGACGCGATCCGCGATCTACTTGCTGCAGCGGCGTCGAAGTTCGTCACGTCGATCGCTGGAGTCGGGCTGTCGATATTCCTCAATCTGATTGAACGCGTGCTCACCAGCCACCTTCGCAAGAACCTGGATGCGCTGAGTTCGGCCGTTGAACTGGGGATCCGAGTCGATACGGATGCTCATTCCGCAGCAATGGCGGAGCGACTGGGCCGCATCGCGGATCGCCTTGAGGTCTCCCGAATATGACTAGGAATGAAGCGTCGGATGCCTGGGGGGAGGAGAGACGCGACGGCTATTACTCATCCATCACCGACATGATGATCGGCCTGCTGTTCCTGTTCATTATCATGCTGATGTATTTCGCGCTTCAGCTACGCACGACGACGGAGCAGTTGATCACCGCCGAGCAGACACGGAATGAGCTGCTGGAGAAGGTTGCGACGTACCTTCGCGAACGGGACGTGCATGCCGACATCGATGTTTCGGCTGGCGTCCTTCGACTGCCCGATCAGATTCTTTTCGAGAAAGGCCGCGACCAACCCAAGCCACAGGGCCTGGCGGCGTTGAACGTGCTTGCAAACGGCCTCGCCATTCACCTACCCTGCTACAGCTTTCGGGCGCGCGTCCCCCGGCCCGTGTATTGCGCCGGCCGGCCACATCATGTCGAAGCAATTTTCATCGAAGGACACACCGACAGCGATCCGATAAAACCCAATGCTCGCTTGAGAGACAATTGGGACCTGTCGGTCGCCCGCGCGTCGAACACCTACCGCATTGTGAGTGCGGCCCGACCCGATCTGTCCGAGTTTATGTCGAGCGGGCCCAACGGAAGGGCGCCACGCCAGATCTTTTCGGTTGCCGGCTACGCAGACCAGCGCCCCGTTGCGCCTGGAAGCGATGAAACCGCTATGGAGCGTAACCGGCGGATCGACGTTCGCATCATCATGGCTGGTCCAGAGCCCCTTGATTGATAGATCAACGCCCGGAAAGGTCTTGATCTCAGGCACCATACAGTTGCAATGAGTATGGAGGGCACGGGGCCAAATTTACGTGCCTCCTGTCGGCGTATGGGGCGCCGTACGACATTCGCAAGCAGGTCGGGTTCCAGCGTGGCAGATACGCACAAAGCGAAACAGACTGGGTCGCCCCCGTCCGAACCGGCATCTTCCGCCGAGGACGTCAAGGGGGGCCTGAAAGGCAAGAGACCGCCGCAGGCGCATAAGGGCGCGATGGACGATGCGACACAGCCGGGATCGACGGGCATCCCATCGGCCTCGAGACCGTTGGCCGACCCCGCCTATGGAAGCGGCCGGGACGAAACTGACATCGCGGCATCCGTCTTGGAAACTATCGCCGCATCGGAGCCGACGAAGGCGGCTTCGGGATCGCAGCGTGAGATAACCCTCAAACTACCGGCGGAGGCTCAGCAGCTGATCAAGGGCGGACTTGAGCCCGCTGCACCGAGTTATGAGGAAAAGGCGGCAGATACCAGCTCTCGCTCCGCAAGGGAGCCACAGCAGAAGGGAGCTAGGCTGCCTGCTCCCTTCGCCGGCAGCGATGTCGAGAAAAAGTTGGCCATGTTGGCGTCCGCTCACAGCAAGTCGGAAGAAGCCCGCGCGCGCCTAGAGGCCCAAGTCGTCGAGATGCGCAACGAGATTGCTGAACAGCGTGATGAGTTCGAGTACCGGCAGGTTCAGTCGGCGGTTCAGCTCGCGCTATTCCGCGCCGGCTACACCGCAGTGGTCATGGCAGCAGCGGGACAGCGCGCTTTGCAGCGGGCCGATGAGCGCGAGAAGGTAATGCGGCGATGGAGCAACCATCGCGCGGCCGGGAAGAGACTTGCTGCCCTCACGATGCGGCGAATTCCGTTCGCCCTGCTTCGGCGGCACTGGGCGGGCAGGCTTGCCGTGCTGTTGGCTTCAGGGCTGTGCGCCCCTGCCGACGGACCGGGCCGTCGCGCCATGTTTGACTACGCACGCGGTCGTGGCGGCGGCGTGCATCCGCTTTTCGACGCGGACTGGTATCGCCGCAATTCGCCTGACGTGGAACAAACGGGCCTGCTAGGAGCACTCCACTACCTGCGTGCAGGCGACAAAGAGGGACGCAATCCGCATCCGCTATTCGATGTTAATTGGTACCGAGAGCAGTACGCTGACCACCTCAAGGCGTGGCCGCTGACAACACTCGAGCACTATATCCTCGCAGGCGCGCGAATGGGTCTTGCGCCGCACCCCCTGTTCGACACGGCCTACTACGCCCCACAGGCAGAGGAAGTGATCAGTGGCGGCGTTAACCCGCTGGCGCACTACATCTCGTCCGGCTGGCGCTCTGGCCTGTCGCCGCATCCGCTTTTCGACAACAAGTGGTACCTTGAGAAGAACCCTGACGTGCGCGAGGCGAACTTGCCCCCACTAGCGCACTATCTGATCAATGGTGCAAGCGAGCTGCGCGATCCCCACCCGCTGTTCAGCGTCGCCTTCTACAACCGAACAAATCCAGACGTTCATGCTCTGGGAATTGAACCGCTGCGTCACTACACAACCGCCGGCTGGCGGGAAGGTCGACGGCCGAGCAAGGCCTTCGACCCGCGCTTCTACCTCGAAGCCAATCCCGATGTCGCCGCACAGGGGATCGAGCCGCTGACGCATTACCTGCTGCGCGGCGCATGGGAGGGCCGGAGTACAGCCAAAGAGTTTGACGTCGAGACCGTGATATCGTTGGCGCCCGGCGAGATCATGGGCGGACAGACCCCACTGGAGGCCTGGGTGCGGCTTGGCTGCCCGGCTCTCAAACCCGTTGCCGCCGCATACGGCCAGGCCCAGACCGCGGGCGCCATGCGTACGCGGTCGTACAGTGATCCGCAGGCCGACGCTGCGCTCTTCGACCAATTGACCGAGAGTTCACGCCAGGAATCGTCTGACACATACAGCTGGCAGAGCTACCTCGCGATCAGCAACGCGATACGCACGGCGGAGCGCAAGCGCATCGAGCAGCTTTCCCTGGTCGCGCCCAAGCTGATCGACATTCCGGCCGACGGCGTGCGCGCAGCGGCAGCCAAGCTGGCCATCCCACAGCAAGTCTCGCCGGACGTCAGCATCGTTATCCCGGCTTACAACCACATCAAGTTCACGCTCGAATGCCTCGCGAGCATCGCAGCGGCACGCAGCAGCGTGAAGTTTGAGGTTATCGTCGGCGACGATGGCTCAACCGACGAGACGAAGGCCGCACTGGCCACCGTGCGCGGCCTGCGGATCGTGCGCAGCGAGATGAACCAGGGCTTCCTACGCAACGTCAACTCAGCCGCAGCCAAGGCGAAAGGCCGCGTGCTAGTGGTGCTGAACAATGACGTGCAGGTGACAGACGGGTGGCTGGAGCCGTTGGTAAAGGCGTTGGACGATCCCACGGTGGGGGCCGCTGCGCCGAAAATGCTGTTCCCGAACGGCCGACTTCAAGAGGCCGGCGCACGCCTGCGGCCCGACGCAACCTCCACCATGATAGGCCTGTTCGACGACCCTGACCTGCCTCGTTACAACTATGGGCGCGACGTCGACTACGCCTCGGGCGCATGCATTGCCGTGCGTCGCGCCGACTTCGAGAACCTGAAGGGCTTCGATGAGTCGTACTCACCGGCCTACTGCGAAGACGTGGACCTGTGCCTGCGCCTTCGCAACATGGGGCTGCGCATCCGCTACGAACCAGAGTCGCGAATCTACCATCACCTGTCGATCACCTCCAATGCGCTGTCCGGCTCGTACAAGCTGCGCCAGGTGTGCAGGAACGAGCAGAAGCTGATGGAACGCTGGGGCGAGAAGATCGACGCGGACAACCAGGTGCGCGTGGTCGCATTCTACCTGCCGCAATTCCACACAGTGCCGGAGAACGACCGCTGGTGGGGTGCGGGCTTCACAGAATGGAAGAACGTGCAGCGCGCGCTGCCGAACTACACCTCGCACTATCAGCCGCACCGCCCCGGAGAGCTTGGCTATTACGACCTCTCCAACCCCGAGACGATGGAGGCGCAGGCGGCACTGGCGCGGCTCTACGGGGTGCACGGATTCTGTTACTACTATTATTCATTCTCAGGGCGCCGAATGCTGGAGAAGCCAGTCGACCAGATGCTGGAGCGCGGCAGCCCCGACGTGCCTTTCTGCTTGTGCTGGGCCAACGAGAACTGGACCCGCACCTGGGACGGGGGAGATAAATCCGTTCTGCTTGCCCAGAACTACCGGCCCGAAGACGACATCGTAATCATCGAAGACCTGGTCCGCTATCTGAAGGCACCAAGCTACATCCGCATCAACGGCAAACCGCTTCTGGCGATATATCGGCCGCAGCTGCTGCCTGACGCCAAGCGCACCGCCGAGACGTGGCGCCGCGTCTGCCGCGAAAAGGGCGTTGGCGAGATCTATCTTGCAATGGTCGAGGTGTTCGAGCACGCCCGCAACCAGCCTGACCCGAAGACCTGGGGCTTCGACGCCTCGATTGAGTTCCCGCCAACCGGCATGGGCGAGCCGGTCACGCCCCCTGGCGACCTGGTCAACTCGCGCTTCAAGGGCATGGTGTGTGATTACCGTCGTATGGTGCAGAGCTACATGCAGAAGCCTGTGCCGGGGTTCACCCGCTTTCGCGGTGTGACCCCCTCGTGGGACAACACAGCACGGCGGCAGGACGACAGCTATTCGTTCCACCACGCGACGCCCGGCGCCTTCCAGGCTTGGCTTGAGGCGGTAATCGACCAGACGCGCGACCAGAACCAGGGCGACGAGCGTATCGTCTTCGTCAACGCTTGGAACGAATGGGCCGAGGGTGCGCATCTCGAGCCCGACGAACGCTTTGGGCGGGGATGGCTGGAGGCGGTGCGGAATGCGCAGACCTCTGATCTGATACTGCCGAACCGCAAGCCGCAGGATTGGTAATGAGAATTGACGCCGCAGTGCCAGGGAACCTTGTGATTGCTGGCCACCCATTCGCCCGCATCGGAATGGGACAGCAGACGCGAGCCTGTCATCTGGCTTTCAAGGCGGCCGGCGCGGCGCCGAAGCTGCGCGACATATACGCACTGAATCCGCGTACCGACGCCGACTACGAACGCGACCTCTCGGCTGACCTGACACAGCGTCTCTCGCCTGCCGCCAACGTCTTCAACCTCAATGGCGACGAGATCGAACAGGCGCTCGAACACCTGTCTGACGACAACTTTTGCCGCGCCTTCAACGTGGTGGCGCCAGCATGGGAGCTGTCGGAGTATCCCGCCGAATGGGCCCGCCAGCTGGAGCGCTTCAACGAAATCTGGGCCATTTCCTCGTTTGTGCGCGACTCTATCGGCAGGGCTACGAAGACGCCGGTGCATGCCATGCCGATGGCCGTAGAGCCGACGCTTTCGGAGATGGTGACGCGGCGCGGTCTCGGCCTGCCAGAGCACGCCTTCATCTTCCTCTTCTTCTTCGACTTCTCCTCCTACATGGCGCGGAAGAACCCTTTCGCCGTGCTGGATGCCTTCAACGCGCTCGCCGAGCGCCATCCGCGCGCGCCGCTGCATTTGGTGCTAAAGCACAAGGGTGGGAACCCTGACAGTAAGGACGCCGCCCGGCTGCGCGAGGCCGTGTCGGGCCGCTCCGACCAGATCCAGGTGATCGAGCGCGAACTGACCAGCGCCCAGACCCGCAGCCTCATTCGTAACGCCGACTGCTTCGTATCGCTTCACCGCTCCGAAGGCTTCGGCTTCGGCCTCGCGGAAGCAATGGCGCTGGGCACGCCCGTGATCGGGACGGCATATTCAGGCAATCTCGACTTCATGACTAAGGAAAACTCCTGGCTGGTCGACTTCAGGATGACGCCGGTGAAAGCGGGCGAATACCCCCATTTCGAAGGCCAGAAATGGGCAGACCCCGACATGAGGGACGCGGTGAACCTTATGGAATCCGTCTTCCGCGACCGCGCCGAGGCGCGCCGCAGGAGTGAGCGTGCGCGGCGCGACATGATCCGCGACTTCTCTTACAGGGCAGTAGGATTGCGCTACCTGGAACGCCTTGAGACCGTCCTTCGCCGCGAGCCGGCCTGATCTGCAACAACGCGCGATGGCTACGCCGGGGCCGCCGGGCTCAGCACCCTTGTCGACGGCAAAGGCTTCCACGCATCTTTCGCCGCGCATGTTCTTCGGCGCCTGCCGGCTGCAGGGGCGCGTTTGACGAACCCGTGTGGATCGGAATACCCCTTAAGCTTCAAGCTGAGCCACGCCCGGTTAGGGCACGCAAACGGGCGATCTTGCCATGAACAACATCTTGTCGCGGCTGATGGGCGGGAGCCGCACGCCTTCCCGGCCAAGCTCGCCTTCCCCAGCTTCAGATTGCCACTCCGCCACGCTGGACGCCACGCTGTGGATCGACCGGCCGGACGCAGCGCAGACTGTTTCGACTGCCAGGATCTCCGACGAGACCAGGCAGGCTGCAATGGATCTCATTACTAAGGGCTTCACCATCTTGCGCGGCGTGCAGGACCCCGCGCTCTGCCAACAGGTGATCGACGACTACTACCGTTACTCACGGGAGAACGTCGGCTATGTCGACGCCTGCCGTGACGATTTGGGCCGCGAGAGGCGGATGGTGAACTTCCATCGCTACTCCGAGGCATCGATGCGGTTGGGGACCAATCCCCGCGTGATGGCTATCCTCGACTACCTGTTTGGCGCCGAGGCCTCAGTCTATACCTCACTGACCTTTAAGTTCGGTACGCAGCAGCCGACGCACCGTGACACCCCGCACTTCTCCACCTGGCCGGAAGGCTATTTCTTTGGCGTGTGGAATGCGCTCGAAGACATCGCACCCGAATCCGGTCCGCTATTCTACTTTGAAGGCGCGCACCGAATGATCGTGGATCAGGTCTCGATCTGGCGGGAGGCGAAAGCGAAGCGTCCCGATCTCAGCGAGGCCGACCAGCTGCTCTACGCCCTCGACGTCTACAACGGCGAGGTGGCCATCCGCGCGCCGGAGAACGGCGTCTACCGTCTCGCAGAGATGAAACGCGGCGATGTAGCCATATGGCATCCACAGACCCCGCACGGCGGCTCGCCTGCCTCCGACCCGATGCGCAGCCGTTGGAGCACCGTCTTCCATTGCGCCCCCGCGGACAAGCAGGTTCACCAGCACCATGGTTTCTTCCTGAATGCCGGCGCCGCGGAGCCGCCGGCGCGCTACATCTTCAGCGAAGCTCATGGGCGCAAGATCGCTGTGGCTGGCGAGCCCGGCTTCCAGGTCTGACGGTCGCAGTAGAGAGAGGATGCGTGTTGCGCCTGTTCCGGACATTCGAGGAGGTACAAGCGTTCGAGGACGCCAACTGGCCCGTACGGCTCGCCGCCGAAAGCCCCATTGCCGCCTCCGAGCGATGGCCGATCCACTGCCTGGTATGCGAACGCGATGTCGAAGCGGCGGTCAACATCGGCGCGCTTTTCGGCGACGCGCCCAACCTGCGCGAGGGCATTGTGTGCCCGGTTTGCGGCATGGGTAATCGCAACAGGCTGATGGCGCAGCTCGTGCACGACCTGGCGCCCATCGCGCAATTCCGCAAGGTGGCGGTGTTCGAGCCGCGATCGGTTTACACCGCGATGTTGGAGAAGGCGGGCTACGAGGTCGCGCATTCGGCATTCCTGCCTGGGACGAACGCCGCGGAGCACCAGGACATGACCGCCACGACCTATCGCGACGGGCAGTTCGACCTGGCCGTGCACAATGACGTGCTGGAGCACATACCCGATACGCGCGCGGCGCTGCGCGACAACCACCGCATCCTGCGGCCCGGCGGCAAGCTGATCTTCACCTGTCCCATCTTCGCCATTCGCAGCACCATCGTGCGGGCCCGAATGGGCGAGGACGGCCAAGTGGAGCACATCCTAGAGCCGGAGATTCACGGTGACCCGCTGGCAGCGGACGGCGTGCTTGCCTTCTACAACATGGGAATCGATCTGCTCGAGGCTGTGCGCGAGGCTGGCTTTGCGGATGTGGGCCTGGCCGTGTGGTATGATCCAGCACTCGGGTTCACGACGAACAATCATCCACTGAAGAACGCCGCCGACGGGTCCGCCGTCGGAAACATGCTGCCGGCCGTCGTGGTCGCGACAAAAGAGCCGGCCGGACGCTGGCTCAATTCGCTCTTTGCCGGATCGCGCCGACGAGGCGCATAAGAACAACTAGACGCGGAGCCCACCATGTCATTTCCGTTGAACACACCCGAAGAGCGCAAAGAAGCCGCACGGTGGGCCTACCGTCTGCTCCTCGACCGCGAGGCTGAGAGCCCGATTATCCTTGAGCAGGTGCAAAAGACAGACACAGCCTCGCTGAGAGAGTCGTTCGTGGCGTCAAGCGAATACGCCGATCATGTCGGTCGCAATCTGTCGCGACCCGTGCGCATCGTGGGCGTGGACGCGCCCGCGAACCAGGTCGAGATCGAGATGTCGAGAGACTTGTCCGAGAAGTTGCGCGCGCACGTTCAGGCAACGTGGACGCTCCTGGGCGAGGAGGCGCCGCACTGGTCAGTGCTGTCGAGCGAGGAGTTCCGACCGCAAAACATAGCGGACAACGAGGCGTCGTTCTACGGCTCTGGCGAGCAGGACCTCAACACGCTTCTGGGCGTGCTCGCGCGGCAGGAAATCAAACCAAAGGATCTGCCTGTCTGCTTCGAGTTCGGCTGCGGGCTGGGCCGCGTGACGCTGCCGTTGGCGGAGACGTTCAAGCGGGTGATCGCTTGCGACATTTCCGCCTCGCACCTCGCAGTGGCGCGCCGGAGGGCAAAGGATGCCGGACACGGCAACATAACTTTCACTCAGGCCGACACCGGCGACTTCGGTGTGCACGAGGGATTCGACCTGTGGTTCTCGCGCATCGTGCTGCAGCACAACCCGCCGCCGATTATGCACGCCGTACTCGACCGCGCGCTGGGCAAGCTGAATCGCGGAGGCGTGGCCGTGTTCCAGATACCGACGCACGCCACTGGCTACCGGTTCGACGTTCGGAAGTACGTGCAGCAGCTTGGCGAGACCCGCGAGATCGAGATGCACTGCCTGCCTCAGCGCCATGTGTTCGAGCTGGCGCGCAAACACGGACTGCATGTGCTTGAGGTGCGTGAGGACTTCTCGGCGGGGCCGCACGAGCACTGGGTATCGAACGTATTCACCCTGCGACGGCCGAAATAGCCTCGCCCCCGTTGCGCAGCTTCAAGCGTTGCGAGAGCCGTTCAGCGGCTGGTGAGCAGTTGGTTTCTCCGCAGTTGCGCTAGAGCCTTTCCGCTCCGCCTCGCGCTTGGCTGCGTCCCGCTTGATCGTCATTGAGGGGCGTGGTCCTCCGGCCTTGCTCGGGCGCGGCTGCTTTTCGTACTCCTTGCGGATCAGCTTGCCGATGCGCGCGCGGTAATCCTCGAGGCTGTAAAGCGCATCCCATTCGGCGCGCAGGGCCGTGTTAAGTGTTTCGTAGCGCTTTTTGTCCTTTTCTAGGGCCCGGATGGTCGGCACGATCTTTCGTATCATGTCGTCCTCCGTTGCGAAAAAATTCTCGTGCTTGAGGAACCTGTCGTTCGGGAAGAACTCGTCCGTATAGAGGGCGAAACCGATCGCGCCTTGGTAGATCGGCTGGGCAACATAGCCGTCAAAGCCTTCGCCGTAGGATATTGAGAATTTGCAGCGCGTCGCCAGGTCCATGTACTTGTCAAAGGTTATGCCATTGATCGGCAGGATCGTGTAGTCGTCGAGCTGCTTCAGCTTCTCCTCGACCTTCGCGCGGTAGGGCGCGTCGTCATCCGACGTGATGATGAGGTTCTCCTTCTCGGAAAACCTCGAGCCGGGATACTCGGAGAGGTCGGTGTAGGCTGGCACCAGCAGCGTCGGTAGCTGGTAGAAGTCGGCCCAGTCCTGCGTTGAATAGGCGTGGTGCGCGGCCGAAACACCTACGGAGGAGGCGATGCGCCTCAGATCGCGATAAGCGGTCTCCTCCGGCATAAACCGGATGTTCTGGTTAAGAATGTTGATGTGCACGCTGTCGCGGCGCAGCAGGTAATCAATCATGTCCCTCGACATGTTCCTCACGAAGTCCGTCGTTGCGTACTCGGGGACGTGCAGCTGCAGGTCGCGCACGTTGCGGAAGATGCGCAGCTGGTCGAAGCGATACACCGTCTCGCTATTCCGGAAAGCCGAGTTGCGGACATAGGTTAGGTTCTTGGGATTCGGACGCGTCATCAGGATGACGTCGTAGCCGTGCTCCCGACGCGAGCGGCGCAGCTGGTTGGCCATGGAGAAAATCGAGAAAATCCCACCGCTCATTGCGTTGTGTTCGGGCAAGACGAAGACGCAAAGCTTCTCGGTGTCGATAATCTCCATCGGCAGGAGGAAGTCCTGCGCGCGAGCGAGCACCACGTGCTCCTCCTGCGAGAGCAGCGCCTGGTTGTTGAGGTCCAGTGTTGAGCGGAAAGCCTCTTCGCGCGATCCGATGGAACGACCTTCGTGCACTCCGAAGCACGCATAGTGGGCCAACGGGTTCATGCCGGCGATCTGGACATCAGGATTCCGATAAAGGTACTCGCGCGTATTGAACTGGTTCTGCGGATTGTAGAGCTTCTTCCAGCCGATCTCCATGTAGTGATCGTAGGGATCCATTCCTTGGAGATCGAGGCTAGGATTGTTTCGCACATAATAGTCTGCGGAGAAGTAGGCGCGCGGCGTGTCGTAGTCGAAGTCGATCCGCGCACCGGGCACGAGCAGGACAAGGCTACGCCGCTCGGCATGGCCCGAGATCGCATAGTGCACGAGCGGGTTAATTCCCGCTTTCGCTACATCCGCGTGGATCCTGAGGTAAGTATTGCCGTCGAACCGACGACTGGGATTGTAGCCCAACTTCCATCCAAGTGAGAGATAATGTTCGAACGGAGTCATTCCGCCCAGGTCGGCCAGCGGATGATTGCTAAGGTAGTATTTTGCGTCGAAACGCGCGCGCGCGAATTCAAGGCTGACACCTTCGAGCGGGGCTACGCGTTCCGGCCGGTCAGCTGAAACCGTCGCATCTCGAGCAGAGACCGCAGCTTCGGCGGAGGCGGAGATCGGCCCCAGCGGTTCGTCGTCGAACGGGTTCGCGATGTCGGAGCCAAGCTTCAGTGAGACATAGCTACGTCCCTCGGCGCGCCCCGCCAGGACATAGTGCAGGAGAGGGTTCATTCCCGCCCGTGCGACGTCGATATGAAGTTTGAGGTAGGCGTCTCCGTCGAACTTCTCGCTTGGATTGAAGCCATCCTTCCAGCCCAGGGTCAGATAATGCTCGAACGGATCCATGCCCTCCAAGTCGAGGTCGGCATGAGCCGAAACGTAGTAGTCTTCATCAAAGAACCCTAACGCCAGCTCGAGGTTTTTTCCCGTCAGCTTGTGGTCGGCCATACAAATTCTTCCTGCCCAAGCGGATGTCTAAAGCCATCCCCACCCGCACGAACGGTTCTAGAGGAAACTTCCGAGCCAGGCCAAGCACTTTCAACCGACGGAGGTTTATCGAAAGCAACGATCACCCCTTTTCGACGACGTCTACGCCTGCCGGCCTGTCCGGTAGGCGGCACGCCTCGCAAAACGCTCGTAGGCAGCCGTAAGGTCCTCGCGGGAACCATATTCTAAGAAGACCAGCCCGACGCGGTCGATACGGTTGGCGGGGGGCGTCTCCCGCCCCACGGCGGCGAGCGGGTACCATTCTACCACCTTTGTCGGCGGATCGAACCACAAGCCTTCATACGGAGCATGCCCGGCCGTGACGGTGTGGCGCAGGATATGCCTCTGTCGCAGTGTCTGCGGAATCGTCTCGACGTGATCCACGAAATAGGAGGCATAGCGCGCGGCATGGCGCCGGCCTGTGCTCAGTTCCACAAGCATTGGATAGAGGTCACCAGGGCAGCGACGCGCAATCTCGACGATCGAAGGTTCGGCACCGTCCCAGATGAACTGCGTGTGGACGAGACCGTCGACCAACCGCAGGTCCTCTGCGATGACTTCGACCGCCCTGCGGACCTTCGCTTCGCCTTCGGCTGAGAAGTCGGCGCACGCGTAGCTGGTGTCTACTGCATAGGGCGTCACCGAGCCGAACTCGTGGACAAAGCCGGTGTCCACGACCTTCCCTTGCTCTATGAATACGCTGTAGCTATGCAGCTCCCCTTCGGCGAACGTCTCGATGATCGCCTTCCCCGTCCGACTCTCGCTCTGCGCGAGGGCAAGGGCCTCGGCAGCCTGCTTCTTGTTGGCGCCATCGAACACAGTGATGCCGCGGCCACTGAATGCATCGACCGGCTTGGCGATCAGCTTGCGGGGCGGCAGCGCGTCGGGGTCGACGACGCGAGGCGCCGGCAGTTCAAGACGAGCGCAGAGATCGCGGAAGCGCGCCTTGTCGCCCAGCTGGGCGTAGGCGTCGGGCGTGTCGAGCTTCGTGCCCGAAACATGGAGTCGCAGCGCCGTCTCGATCGACACGTCGGTGCATCCCGGCACGACGTGGGTGATGCCAAGGCGATCGATGTGCGCCTGTGTGGCGACAACGTCCGAATAGCTTTCTTGTAGATAGTGCGAGGGATCGCGCACTGCCAGGGGGTCTGACGGTCGGTTGCCGATGACCCAGGTTTCATAGCCTTCGTCCAGCAACCAGTCATGGATCGGGCGTGCGGCAAAGCTGGTGTCGAGAAGCAGTACGCGTTTCAAGGACTCAGACTCCAGCTTTCTCTGCTTCGGCGACGATCTCGGCGACATCTACCGCGCGCCTCTGCTCGGCTGAGCGGCGGACCGCTTCAAGTACGAGGATATTGCGGTACCCGTCGCGAGCTGAGACCAGCGGCTTCGACTCCCCATGCGCCACCTGTACAAAATGATCGATCTGGCGAACCAGCGGGTCGCTGCGCTCATGCGCAAGGCGCGCCTCCTCGAACGGCCCCCACCAGGTGCGTTTGAGCGTGCCCTTGTAGGTGCGCACATGCATGGAAGGAAAGTCGATCGAGCCCATGTCGCCCGCGAAATGGTAGCAGTCCTCGTCCGGGAAATACGGATAGACCGGATTCTCGCCGGCCGTCATTTCCCAACTCTTGGAACTGGCCGCCGTGTCCGACAGCAGGAAGGTGCCGATCGCGCCGTTCTCGAAGGTGAAAATGATCCCGACCGTGTCCTCCACCTCGTAGTTGCGGTGCGCCTTGCTGGCCACCGCTGAGACCGAAACGATCTCGCCGGCGAGATAACGCAGAAAACCGACCTCGTGGATGAGGTTGATCAGGATGGGCCCCCCGCCCTTCTTCGTGCGCCACGGGCCAGCCTCGAAATAGTCGGGCGGCTTGTAGAACTGGGCCGAACCGAACACGCTGACCAAGCGGCCGAACTCGGGCGAATCGAGAAACGACTTGGCGACGCCGAGCAGCGGGCTGTGCGTGCGGTGATGGCCGACGAGTACCGGCACGCCGAGGCGCTCGGAGGCGCTCGCTATTTGCGCCGCATCCGCCAATGTATCGGCAAGCGGCTTCTCGACCAGGGTCGGCAACCCGGCCTCGAGGCACGCCAGCGTCTGTTCTCCGTGGAAGATGTTGGGAGAGGCGACGATGGCCGCATCGAAACTCTCCCGCGTGAGCGCTTGCTTGATGCTGGTGTAGTGTTGTACGCCGCACGTTTTAATGAACTTCACGTTCGGGTCATGGTCGGGAGCGACGATGGCACCCAGTACGGCACCTCTGCCTGCGAGCAGGATTTCCGCGTGCTTTCGCCCGATGAGGCCGGGACCAGACAACAGCACTCTCAAGGGCCGAACCGGCATAACGCTCCCACCTTCGCAAATTTACCACACCGCATAGCGGGCGCGTAGCGCCGTCCTAGCGGCGCTGCAATTCCTCGGCGATCGCGTTGATATGCGCATCCTGCACGCCCCTGTGCAGCGGCAGACAGAGCAGCTGGCTCTTAACTGTTTCGAGGACGGGCCGGTTATGCGTCGAATGGATGTGCTGGCCGCGATAGGGATCGATGTCGGAGCAGACGGGCCAGAAATACCTCCGCGTATGGATCCCGCGCTCCTTCAGTGCGTTGTAGATGTCCTCTCGCGACCTCCCATGCACCTTCTCATCGATGACCAGCAGGTAGTATTGTTCGGACGTCACGACACCGGGCTGCTTCACCTGTGTGCGAATCCCTTCGATTTCCGCCACGATGGAATCGTAAATCGCGCGAAGGCCGCGCCGAAAGGTGCGCTCCTCCTCGTAGATGTCGAGATTGAGCAGGCCAACCGCCGCGTGGAGCTCGCTCATTTTTCCATTGTAGCCAACCCGAGAAATCGTGGCCTCATCGACAATGCCGAAATTGCGCATCAGCCGGAACAGATGGGCCATTTCCGGATCCGGAGCAGTCAGGATTCCGCCTTCGATCGTGTTGTACAGCTTCGTTGCATGCAAGGAGAAGGAAGTAGCGTCGCCCAGCGCCCCGACCGGCACGTCGTTGACAGTCACCCCAAATGCGTGAGCCGCATCGTACAGCAGTTTCAGGCCGTGCTTTCTGCACACGGCGCTTAGCCCGTCATTGTCGCAGACGGTGCCGTAGACATGGACGCCATAGACTGCGGCGGTCTTAGGCGTCACCGCGCGCGCGACAGCCTCAGGATCGAGCGTAAGCGTATCGGGCGAGACGTCTGCAAAAACCGGCTTGAAACCGCACAGGGCAATCGCGTGAGGCGTTGCGGCAAAGGTCAGCGGCGTTGTGATGATTTCGGCACCGGGCTCGAAACCGAACACTTGAAGACCAGCCAGCATGGCGGTCATGCCGTTGCAATAGAGCTTCGCAGCCGGGACATTCAGAAAGGCCTTGAGTCTCTCTTCTAACTCGTTGTGCAGTGGTCCTTCATTGGTAACAAAGCCGGACTGCCATATGCGGTCTATCATGGCGTGAACATCCCGCGCGGCCGGCAGCATCGGCTTGGCGACGAAAATCGGTTCCATTGTGCAACGCACCCCCGCGCACCAACTGGCCAGATGTAGCCTGACTGCCCCCAAAAAGCCCAAGCACAGGCCTTCCTTGTGCGAGCACCGTTTTTGCCCTTTCAGTTGAGACGGTCAAGGTTGAAACTGAGCTGCGCTTCGCACCCTTTGTGCCGATGCTAACCGAACTCAAGCGCGGCTATTGTCGATGCTGCAAATGTGGGTCAAGTGCGCGAAGACTCAGCGCATGGGAAAACACATGACCGTGGGGGACGACACTCGCCTGCTACCTGTCACGGATCCGACACAGATCGTCCTGACCAGTAGCTGTAACACACGCGGGCTCCAGGCTCGAGATTCTGTCTCTATCTGTAGTCGTGGCGAAGTTCTTCGATATCGTGTTGGATGGAGCTTCAGCCGAGGTGCTCGAAGTGCGGTTTGATCTTCCTTGCGAATGCATGTTCGACACTGCGACTGCAGCGCCGATCATCATGCTTCTCGTCATTGCCTGGACGATAATTCCTTCAGGTATCTTGACGGGCCGCGAGGTCGACCCGACCGAGTACGCCGTGACCGTGACAATTCCGTCGTCCACGACGATAGATCGTACATTTGTAGACGCAGCGAGCGCCTTCACGGGTGGTGAGCGGAGGATTTTTGACGTCGGACTTTTGACGTGATGGTTGCCTAAAAAAGCGGCGGCCTACGCTGGAACATAATAGCCGTCATGGCCCGATGCCACCCGATGGACCTGTTTGTAACCCGCAGAAGCCAAGAGAGACTTGATCGCCGCCTCGACCGAATCGCTGTGGTGCTCGACGCACATGAAATTGAAGCGGTACTTCTTGAAGCCGCCTCCGGCATGAAACGACTTCAGGATGCTGAACTCTGGTCCCTCGACGTCAACAGACATAAAGTCAATGGCCTTCGGGGCCTTGTGCTCCTTCAGGAGGTCGAGAAGGGAGATCGTCGCCACTTTGTAGGTTGAGCCATGGCTGGCCTTGTTTGCGTCTGTGGCGTGCTCGGCGGTTGTAGACTGGGTGTGGTCTGCGGCAGCCTCAGTAAACTCAACCTGCTCGCCTGTCTTTGCGGATACACATCGCTTGTCGATCTTGGCGGTAGGGCGGTTTTTCTTGAGTGCGGGTTGCCAGTACTTTGATGGCTCAGCAAGGATTCCAGTCCACTCGAAGCGCTCCTCCAGCATTTTGGTGTTGCTCATCTCCAGCCCGTCGCAGGCTCCGAACTCAACAAAGAACCCCTTGCGCTTTCCTTGGTTGGCGAGCAGCGCATAAATATCCTGCATGAACTGCGAACGGGAATGCGGTATGGCGCTCGCAACGTCAGCCATGCTGGTCTTGTTGGGGAAAATCCCGATGCCGCCAAAGGCGTCGAGCACTGCATACAAACGCTCGCGTTGAGCCTGAAGCTGGCGAACAGAAAAGGCGTGAAACTCGGCAGCCTCCGATATTTTGGCTAACTCGGACTTGAGATCATCGCTCATAATCTACTCCTCCAAAAAGTTTTCCGCAGTGGCACGAGTGCAGTCAATAGCTTCACTCTCAAAATAACGGAAGCCCAAGGCTTGCCGGTGGGTGACTGTGAAGCGCTCCCCAACGCTCCCTCACTGGAAGCTGGAGTTTTCGACCTCTAACGACCTGGACGGGCTGGTTGCGTCCAGGCGATTCAGCAGCGTTATCGGGGCTTTGTTCCCGATGGCGCCATGTGGTCTTACCTCGTTGTAGTGCCTGCGCCAATGCTCCAGCTTTTCCCTGGCGTCGGCGAGTGTCAGGAACCAGTGCGTGTTCAGGCATTCCGCTCGCAGACGACCATTGAACGCTTCGATGAACGCATTGTCCGTAGGCTTGCCGGGCCGGCTGAAGTCGAGCGTGACCTCGTGTCTGTACGCCCAGAGATCGAGGTCACGCGAGATGAACTCCGAGCCCTGATCGACACGGATCGACCCGGGATAGCCAACCTCAGCGCACACGCGTTCGAGCGTGGCCACCACATCCTCGCCACGGTAGCTGAACCTTGGATCGATGACCGGCGAGAACCGTGAGAAGAGGTCAACGACCGTGAGGATGCGTAGTTTCGATCCCGTCGCCAGCTGATCGTGTACGAAGTCCATCGCCCAGGTCTCATGTACGCGCGTCGCTTCCTTCCGGTCATCCCGCAGTTTGGCCTTCACGCGTCGCTTCGGCGTTTTCGACCGCAATTGCAGGCCCCACTCGCGGTAGATGCGTCGCGTCTTCTTCCAGTTGATCATCCACCCCTCCCGCCGCAGCAGGACATGCACGCGCCGGTATCCGTAGCGCACGCGCGTCTGACAGATTTCCTTGATCTTCGCCTCGAGGACGGCCTGCGCGGGCCGGCGCGACGTGTAGCGGTAGCTCTTCGGGTCCAGCTTCAACGGACGACATGCGCGCCGCTGAGAGACCTTCCACTCGCTCATCATCTCGCCCGCCAGCTTGCGCTTGCGCGCAGGCCTCAGAGCTTTCGCTTGATGAGATCGCTCAGCATGTCCCGATCGAGCGCCAGGTCCGCCACGATCCGCTTCAACCGCGCGTTCTCCTCCTCGAGCTCGCGCATCGAGGCGCGTTCGAACGGTCGGATGATGACGTCGTCCCGCCCGATCTCGTCCATGAGATTCATGAACCGCCCGACGTGAACGGCATACTCGAGGGAAGCAATGTCCAAAAGGTCATCGACCGGCAAGATGCGGCTTCGCATGGGATGCGGAATGTCCAGGATTGCGGGGAGCACATTGTAGGGCTGGCTGGCCTCCGCAGCCCATGCGGCGAGGACTTCCGCCGCGGGTCGGACATAGAGCACGACTTTCTTCTGCAACCCTTCGAACGCTGGGTGATTCAGATGCTCGATGTACTGGAAGATGTTCTCTTCCGAGATCAGGACGTTTGGGGCCTCGGCCGACGCGATCAGCTCGCGCGCCTCGCTGTCACGTGACCTGTCGAATAAGAATTTGGCGTTGGCGTATCGGGGAAGATGCAGCTCTGGTGGAAACACATAGGGGTAGGCCACGCCGTGCCGCCGCATCACAGCCGGATTATCGTGGAAGACCTTCTGCAGAAAAGTCGTTCCGGTCTTGACGGTTCCAATGTGGAGGAAAAGTTGCGGCATTACCCCGGCTCCGAATCAACCCTCTTCTGACAGCTTAGCCAAGTCGGCGCGGCAGCAGCAGCGGGATCAAGGCCGCATGGCACCGCGCCACCGGCCATTGATTGCCGTAGGGCTGGGCCGACCCGACAGAATTAAGCTCGATCAGCCCTTGATGAGGCGCAGCGTCTTCACGAGAAGGGTTCCATCGCCGAATGCCGAGCCATCCGGAACAGCGCTGCCGTGAACGCCGGGCTGCGCGGTCGCAGCGCCAGCCGGCGCAACGAACCGCAGCGTTCCCTTCCGCTTCGTCTCGCCCGGCGCAAACGACGGATGCTCGATCCACCAGCTCACCACTTCACCCTGGCTGCCGCGAATTACCGGGCCGAGGTAGAAATTGACGAGCTTGCCATTGGAGGCGGGGGTCGCGAGTTCGATCTCGAACTCACAATCAAGCCCGGTGCCTGGCGCAACGATGATATGGCGAGCGTGAACCGCGGCGTCGCCCGGGCCGACACGCAGACCCGCTGGCGACACCTCCACATTTACAGGATCGCCGCTCGGCTTCGTCCAGTCCAAAAGGGTGGACGTGGACCAGACAATCCCAGCCCCAGCGGAGGGATCAGGGGCGGGCGGCGCTGGGGTGGCGCGGGCATCGGCTTGACGTAGGGCTGACAGCCGCCCTTGAGCTCCGACTTTCCCTTGCTTAGCACGCCCAGAACAACGACCAGCAGGAGAAGAACACCCGCACCAGCGGATGCAACCACGATCCAATTTGCCTGGATCCAGGCCAAATCCATGTAAGTCCCCTACTCCAGCCCGGCACCCCACACACTACAATACAAACTCGGACGGGTGCCCGCAACGGACAGGAGCGGTTTGGGGGCCAATAGCCACGCCTGGACACTCATGCACCACCGGGCCGCTCCGTTAGTCGACGTCCCACCCCTCCGCAGCGATAGCGTCGATGCAGCATGCGAGGCTTTCACGCCATGCAGGCAGCGTCACGCCATAGGCCGCCGCAACACGCGAGCAGTCTAGGACCGAGTTGGCGGGCCGCCGGGCCGGGGTCGGGTACTCCTCGGTGGCGATCGGCTTTACGATCGCGAAGGGCCCGCCACGCTCCGCCGATAATTCGAAGATGGCTTCGGCGAACGTACGCCAGGTGCAGATTTCGCCCTGGCCAGTCATGTGGAAGACCCCTGTGGGCGCCTTGGAGTCCTCGGCAAGCCGCCTCGCGATTGCAACCATCGCCTGTGCCAAGTGCGGCGCGTAGGTGGGATGGCCAAACTGATCATCGACCACACCAATTTCCTCACGCGTCTTGGCAAGTCTCAGCATCGTGCGGACGAAGTTCTTCCCGCGCGGAGCATACACACCTGAGATGCGTAGGATGACATGGCGGCTGCCGGCCGCGATGACGCCGCGTTCGCCTTCCAGCTTGGTGCGGCCATAGACATTGATCGGTTCCGTCGGATCAGACTCGACATATGCGCCGGCTTTCCGACCGCTGAACACGTAGTCGGTCGACAGGTGAATGAGCGGCACATCTGCGTCAACACAGGCGCGCGCCAAGGCGCCGGGGCCGCCGCCATTGATCTCCATGGCGATGTCCGCCTCGGACTCGGCAGTGTCCACCGCCGTGTAGGCGCCCGCGCAGATCACGACAAACGGCCGTGCGTCCTCAATGGCTTTCCTCAAGGATACCGGGTCGGCGAGGTCGACTTGCGGACGGCCGTGCGCTTCGATCCGGAAGTCTGGCGCGCCCAGTCGCGACAGAGCCCCCGCAACGTTTCCGTTGCTTCCGCCAACAACCAGTATCCTCATAGTGCAGTGCCGGCGATTAGCCCCAGCCGCGCCACTCCATGCCCTTGAGCTCGGAGCGGGCTCCACCACCAGTCATTGTCGAGATACCATCTGATCGTGCGTTCGATGCCCGTCTCGAAGTTCTCTTTCGCACGCCAGCCGAGCTCCGTTTCCAGCTTGGTGGCGTCGATCGCATAGCGTCGGTCGTGGCCAGGCCGGTCCTTGACGAATTTGATCAGGTCGCGGCGGGGCGCGGCAGCTGGCGCATGCTTGTCCAGCAGGTCACAGATGCGATGGACGACATCAAGATTTGCGCGCTCGTTGCGGCCCCCGACATTGTAAGTCTCTCCCGGAACACCCTTCTCGACGATCGTGAGCAATGCGCGGGCATGGTCCTCGACGTAAAGCCAATCGCGAACGTTCTGGCCGTCGCCGTAGACAGGCAGCTCGATACTGTCGAGCCCGTTGAGGATCATCAGCGGGATCAGCTTCTCCGGCAGATGGTAAGGGCCGTAGTTGTTCGAACAGTTCGAAACTACCACTGGGAGGCCGTATGTATGGTGCCAGGCGCTCGCGAGGTGGTCGGAGGCGGCCTTCGAGGCCGAATAGGGCGAGCGCGGATCATAGGGCGTGTCTTCACGGAAAAGGCCCTCATCGGTGAGAGAGCCATACACCTCGTCGGTCGAGACGTGCAAAAAACGGAAGACCTCCTTACGGGATGCGGGCAGGTTCTCCCAGTAGCCACGAGCCGCCTGGAGCAGGTGGAACGTGCCGACGATGTTGGTCTCGATGAAGACGCTCGCACCAGTGATCGAGCGGTCGACGTGACTCTCGGCAGCAAGATGCATAACTGCATCGGGCTCGAATTTCGTGAGCGCATCGGCCATGACAGCGCCATCGCAAATGTCGGCGCGCAGGAACTGGAAGCGGGGGCTATTCGAGACCGTCTTTAGTGTCGACAGATTGCCCGCGTACGTGAGCTTGTCGATGACGAACACGTCGTGACCATCGTCGATCGCCTGTCGCACGACAGCTGATCCGATGAACCCCGCCCCGCCCGTCACCGCAATACGCATCGCACCAATCCTATTCCACGTTCACATGGGCCAGCGAGCCTAGCTGCCATAGCGAAACCAAGCCGGCGTCTCCACCAGCAGGGGGGCCGCGGCGTCCTTGGCCGATAGCACAACCCGCGAGGCGTCCAGCCCCCAGTCGATCCCGAGGGCCGGGTCGTTCCAGCGCACGCCCCGGTCATGCGGGCCGCTATAGTAATTTGAGACCTTGTAGACGACGTCGCAGCCGGGTTCGAGTGTTATGAACCCATGCGCGAAACCCTTCGGCACAAACATCTGCTCTCCGCCGGAGGCCGTCAGCTTGGCTAACACATGCTGGCCGAAATGCGGCGAGCCGTAGCGGATGTCTACCGCAACATCCAGCACCGAACCAGCAATGCAACGCACCAGCTTATCTTGCGCGAAAGGCGGGATTTGGAAATGCAGACCGCGCAGGGTACCGTCCCGCTCAGAGTGGGAATGATTGTCCTGTACCCAGTCGAGCGGGCCAGTCATGGGCTCTAGCAGTGCACGGCTGAAGGTCTCGACGAAAAAACCACGGGCGTCGGCGATGCGCTTAGGCGTGTAGACAAAGACATCCGGAATCGCGAGCCGCTCCAACATCCCTGCCACTCGTCTCCGTACCGCTCGCCGATCAAGAGGCTTCGCCCGCGGCGAACTCCGCCGCGAACTTCAGCACATACTGACCATAGTCGCTTTTCCTGAGCGACTGGGCGTCGCGGATCACCTCATCCGCTGTAAGCCAGCCTTGGCGCAGAGCGATCTCTTCGAGGCAAGCCACACGCTGGCCAGCACGCTTTTCGATGGTCTGAACGAATTGGGCGGATTCGAGTAGGCTGTCGGGCGTCCCAGCGTCGAGCCAAGAGTAGCCGCGACCGAGCTTCACGCACTCGAGTTGCCCCTTTTCAAGATAGATCTGGTTGACGTCGGTAATCTCGTACTCGCCCCGGACCGAAGGCTTAATGGAAGCAGCGATGTCGACGACCTGGTTGTCGTAGAAATAAAGTCCGGTGATTGCGTAGTTCGACTTGAACTCCTTTGGCTTCTCATGGAGCCGGACCGGATTTCCCGCCTTGTCAAACTCCACAACGCCGTACCTCTCCGGATCGCGAACATGATAAGTGAAGACGGTAGCCCCAGTCTTGGACTCCGAAGCGCTCAAGAGGTACTCGGGCAACGCATGACCGTGAAAGATGTTGTCGCCCAGTATGAGACAACTTGGGTCCTTGCCGATAAAACTGCGGCCGATGATGAACGCCTGCGCCAGCCCATCGGGACTCGGCTGAGACGCGTAGCTCAAGTTGATGCCGAAACGCTTCCCCTCGCCGAGTAGTTCCGAGAAAACTTGTTGGTCGCGCGGGGTGGTTATGATGAGGATGTCACGGACGCCGGCGAGCATCAGCGTCGAGACGGGATAGTAGATCAGTGGCTTATCATAGATCGGAAGTAGCTGTTTCACCGTGGCTTGGGTGATCGGGTGCAGGCGGGTCCCGGAACCCCCAGCCAAAACAATACCTTTTCGAGCCAAACCCTAGTCTCCTGTAGCTCGCCGCCGAACCCCTGCAGCGATTGCGACGCAGATGCCCGAATAAGAGGCGCATGTAAATGTTCGGCGACAGCACATCACGCGGCCCCGAGCTAACGGCTCAAATCCTTGGGCTATCTCGACACCTGACGCCAGCCACATGGCCGCGGGAGCCCTCGCGTCCTAAACTGCAATGGCCGTGCACGCACCCCGAGACGGGATCGAGACCGCGTAATACTCGCGATGTCGCGTAATACTCGCGATGTAAGGCATCGAGCCATGTAAAACCCAAGTATATCGAGAATTAGAACCGGCCACCGCCCGCTTGTCGGTACGTTGATGAACATCCTCAGGGCTGCCGGTTCTCGCTATTGTCGAACATCGCAGTCGCAAGTATTGGGAATTTTCGCATACTGGACGCATATCGACGGATTTTGACATTGCCCATACAGTAGGCGTGACGACTCTTGAGATGCGTGGTTCACCGCAGGAGTGAGTGAGATGCTAAGGACACGCGAAACCGCTGCGGAGCTTGCGCGCGTAGCACGCATGCTGACACTACGATCCGCTTCCAACGAAGAACTTCAGAAGGCGATCGTTTTCGTGATCGACGCCTATGTGCGGCTCGCCCAAGATCTTGAGGAAAGCAACCTGTCGTGGCCCTCGGGTGCGTCTACGGGTTCGGACCAGAAAGATTTAGGCGAACGACCGAAGGGTTCTTGACCGTCCGCAAACTGGATGCTCCCGGCATGCAACACGAGTCTAGCGACGGCCTCGACTACACGCTAATTCTATTGCTCGCCTGCATATCACAGCGGTCTTTGAAGTGGCAACGAACTTCAGAAGCGAGGACAAATTGGTGGGCAAAAGTACAAGCGCAGCCTTGTCGGGGGGCGGGCCTCGCAGACCGGACCTGGCCGTCGAATTAGATGCGTGGTCTCCCGCGTCGTGGCGATCCAAGCCTGCGATGCATATCCCCTCCGACTATCCAGACCCAGGCAGGCTGGCCGCCGTTGAAGAACAGCTTTCTAGTTACCCACCTCTGGTATTCGCTGGCGAGGCAAGAAAGCTTACGCAACGGCTGGCTGAAGTAGCGGAAGGCAAGGCCTTCCTTTTGCAGGGCGGCGATTGCGCAGAAAGCTTCAAGGAGTTTCATCCGAACAACATCCGCGACACATTTCGGCTAGTCCTGCAAATGGCAGTCGCCCTGACCTTCGCTGGCAAAAAATCAGTCGTGAAAGTAGGACGCATCGCCGGTCAGTTTGCCAAACCGAGGTCTGCGCCGACGGAGACGATAAATGGCGTTACGCTACCGAGCTATCGAGGCGACAACATCAACGCCACGGAGTTTACAGCCCAGGCACGGCTACCCGATCCACAGCGGCTACTGCAGGCCTACTCCCAATCGGCAGCAACTCTGAACCTGCTCCGAGCTTTCGCCCAAGGCGGATATGCGAGCCTTGGAAACGTTCACCGCTGGATGCTCGACTTCGTTGGTCGCTCGCCAGCGGGCGACAAGTACTATACTCTTGCGAGCCAAATTACTGATACCATAGATTTCATGTCAGCATGCGGTATCACGCCCGATACGACGCCTGCGCTAGCACAAACGGACTTCTATACGAGTCATGAGGCGCTGCTTTTGGGTTATGAGCAGGCAATGACACGGGAAGATTCAACTCGACCAGGCGAGTTCTACGACACCTCTGCACACATGCTCTGGATCGGCGATCGCACTCGCCAAGCGGAGGGCGCCCATGTGGAGTTCTGTCGGGGTGTTCGCAACCCGATCGGCATGAAATGTGGCCCCAGCCTTGATCCGGACAACCTCCTCAAGCTGATTGACATCCTCAATCCAGACAACACGCCCGGACGTCTGACACTGATTGCTCGCTTTGGTTCTGACAAAGTTGAGTCTGGCCTGCCCAAGCTTGTGCGCGCGATTGCGAAAGCGGGACGAACTGTTGTGTGGTCATGTGACCCCATGCACGGCAACACCGTGACGACCAACGGATACAAGACGCGCCCGTTCGAACGCATTTCACAAGAGCTGACATCGTTCATAGACGTGCTTCAAGCCGAAGGTGCTCATCCCGGTGGTGTGCATCTGGAGATGACAGGCCAGAATGTCACGGAGTGCACCGGCGGGGCCGAGCAAATTGGCGCGGAAGATCTGTCCTCACGATATCACACGCACTGCGACCCAAGGCTAAACAACGAGCAAGCGCTCGAACTGGCCTTCATGCTGGCAGGACGATTGGGACACCGCCATTAGTGCTTTGGCCGCCGACGTTCGTCCAGTCTAAGCCAAGACCGGCGGATTGAATTTGCCCGTACGGACGGTTGAAACAACAGGGGATCCCTGTGCCGTTCGATACGCCGCGGCGAATAAAGCTGGCTTCTGGTAGCCGAGTGCCGAGTGTGCGCGCTCGGTGTTGTATTGGTGGACCTACCCAGCGATCAGCTGCCGGGCGTTACGGAGGTCGCAGAACAACGCCTCGTGAGCTATGCGCCCCGGAACTTGCTGTTGTAGGCTTTACTGCAGGCAGTCTGGGTCGGCTTGCCGGGCCGCAACGTAATGCGGGTCGAGGCTCCGCTCCTCCTGCGTCCATATCCGAACAGCATCGAGGTGGACTCCGTCCCGCTGGCTGAAACGGCTTGCCGCAGACGGAGTGCACGAAGAGATTTCGAAATGAGGCTCAGTCACACAGCTGAAGCCTGATGACCTGCATCAGGCTGCGCAACACCGGTAGAGAATCGATACACCCCCAAGCCGCGCCGCGATGTCTATTGGCTTACTTGAATGACTTAGCAAGTTTATCGATAGCCATGATCTGGCGCATCAACTCCTCGAGTTGATCTAGTGGGACCATGTTGGGTCCGTCAGAAGGCGCCTTGTCGGGATTCTGGTGAGTCTCGATGAATACAGCCGCAACGCCAACGGCGGCCGCAGCACGCGCTAGTACCGGCACATACTGACGCTGGCCGCCCGATGTTGTCCCCTGCCCGCCGGGCTGCTGCACCGAATGGGTGGCGTCGAACACTACCGGCGCACCGGTTGCAGCGAGCTCAGGAAGAGCGCGCATGTCGGAGACCAGCGTGTTGTAACCGAAGCTGACGCCTCGCTCGCACACCAGCACATCGCGACAACCGGACTGTACCAGCTTGTTGACCACGTTCTTCATGTCCCACGGGGCAAGGAACTGGCCCTTCTTGACATTGATCGGCTTGCCCGTTTGCGCGGCAGCAACGAGCAGGTCCGTCTGGCGGCAAAGGAAGGCCGGGATTTGGAGCATGTCTACGGCTGTGGCAGCCTCCGCGCACTGTTCGGGAAGGTGTACGTCGGTGATCACAGGCAAACCCGACGTCTCGCGTATCTCCTCGAAGATTTCGAGCGCACCCTCGAGGCCAAGGCCCCGAGCGGTGTTGATGCTGGAACGGTTCGCCTTGTCGAACGATGTCTTGTAAATGACGTGAGCTCCAAGCCTGTCGGCGATCTCGCGGATCGCCGCGGACATTTCAAGCGCATGCGCGCGGCTTTCGAGCTGGCATGGCCCAGCGATGAAGGCGACAGGAAGGTCTTGGCCGATCCTGACCGTGCCGCGCGGGGCGGGCACCTCCACGATACGGTTGGGGGTAAGCTCCAGGCCGTCAGCCATGGCTAGTCTCCTTTGGTCGGGCCGATATGGCGCCTTCCCGTGAACAGCGCCAGATGCATGATCAGTCGAACGATTGTCGCGGCCCGCAGACGTCCGGCTACTTGGCTAGAATAGATCCCTAGTTTCCGGCCCTTGGGACGCACGAGAGTGTGACATTCTCACGTCAAGCGAGTGCGGACGGGGTTGGTACAAATATCAACTACGTCTCCCCGAAGCGGTCTCAATCCAGCAAATCATGCGAGCCATGCGTGCGCACCATCAAGGCAAAACCAGCAATGGCGCCGAGCGTGCCGAGGGATCGCTTGCCCCGGACGCCTCACACTGCCAGACGTGACGCAAGCTCAGACAAAGAGCCGCTTCGCTCTCTGCGCCCGCAACATGGTTCGGCTCAGTCGCCAGTGCGATCGCAGCCTCGAGCGTCGTCAGCTCTCCAATTGGAGCCATCCACGCTGCCTCGAAGTCGAGCTCGCGCCCGCTCGGCGTCAGCCCAGCGGTGCACGACGCGTAGTCGATGCGACCGGAGCGCGTAAGCTCAATGGGTGCGTCGAACATGAGTGCCCCACCTTCCGCTCGCCGCGGTTGAGCGGCCGAAAACCGCAACACGCCACCAGCGACGGGATGCTGCGCGCTGAGCGTGCAACTTCTGGTCCAAAGGCCGGAGACATCAAGCCCTTGAAGACGAGGCTCGGCGGCTTCAAGGGCGCCGGAGAACACCCAAGATCCAAACTCCTTGCGCGCCTCAAGTCCAATCGCCGTCATACGGGTTTCATCGTCCCCGCCGAAACGGCTCTGCATCGTTCCACCAAGCGCGGTGTTGTCATCACGCAGTGCAGAATAGCCGAGTCTGACGCCCCAATCCGCGCCACCGCCCCCAACGCCGAAGCTCGAAGAACTCCTGCCCGAACCTTCCGACGTGCGGGCATCAAGAAAGATGGGGCCTAACGAATGCGAGAGGCTGGTCCATGAATCGCCTGAGCCCAGCACCGATGGACCTGAGAGGTCATCGACCAGCATCAGCCCAGGCGTAATCCGCTCAGGGCCACCACCTCTTCCAACCGCTAGCATGGAGTCGCCCATCTGATAGCTAAGTTGGAGTGCGTTCTTCGCTCATGCCGACACCCTTTGGGGCTGGTGTTCGTCTTGCGCTGGGGAGTCTCTGGACCGCCCGGCGGGGTCAAGCGCGATTCCCTTGGATTTCAGCTCCCATGGAACCAGTATGGATCTCATCGAATTCGGCAGGACTGGAGTTGGACTGCCACTGAACGGCCTTTGTCCAGTCGGGGAAACCCCGGGCCGTTGCTGAGCGGATGTACATGTCCCGACTACAGGTCGTTCTTGGCAGGACAGGCTAAATTGCGACGGAACTCGTGCGGATTCCGACGGCTGCGGGCTGTGCCCAGAGGCATCGGGACTTACCCGTTGAGCTTGGGGCTGCTCTTTGCGGGGCCGCACAATCAACTACTAGCGATCTGAGCTTGCGACGACGATCCATCCCCAGGCCGCTGCCACCAGCGCGATTGTATACATCATCCATGTCCAGCCCGGCACCGCTGTTCGAACCGTATCGCCACACCGCTGGCACTCGAGGTATCGCCACGGACGCGTGATCCAGCCGTTGCCATTCCAACAGTGGAGTTCGTGGCTTCCGCAGCTCTTGCACCTCTCAATGATTTGCGGCGGCATCGCTGGGTAGCTCCATCGCAATTGCGCTGACCCAAAGAAGACCAAGAGCGCCGCCTTCGCAACGTGTGCAATTGTGCGACCAGCACGTCTTCGCGCACAACGGCTTTGTCTCAGCCGATTGAGCCTAGTACTGCGCAGACGACACTATTGTCGCACTGCAACACGCGTTTCGACTGGACTGCTCGGCGCACCAGAGCGGTGGTCATGCTCCCAAAGAAGGAGACGACCACCATGTCCAAACGAACACTTCAGACAACATCGCGCCGCAGGCGACGCACTGCATACCCGCAGTTTCTCTACGTGATCAGCTTTGGGGGCGGACCCGCGCGTCGGCGCAGACCTTCGCGCGATGAGGGGCCCGCTGAGCCAAAGCGCCCCCGGCCGCGATCGACCTGGTATGTGCGCCCCCTTGCGCCTCCCTCGCCGCAGCCGGCGATTGAGCCCGCTCAGCATTCCTCGCCGCGCATCCTGGTCCGGGAGGATGCATGATGGACCAGCAACACCCCGCGGCCGCCCCACCCGCACGCCCCAGACGCACACCTGCGCCCAAGACAGCGAGCGCGAGCGCAGCACCCGATCCCACTACCGCCGCGGCCACAGCGCCCTCAGCAACCCTCGCTCCGGTGATCCCGACCACGCGCACTGTCCTCACCACCGGCTGGCATCATCTTGAGGAGGAGGCCTACCACGCCGACCCCTGCCCGGCGCCGTCGCTGTCCTCCCACGCGGCGATGAACGTCATCGGCAAGTCGCTGATGCACGCTTGGCGCAGCCATCCGCGCTCGCCCCTGTTCGAGCCCTATGCGCTCGGGACCGCAGCTGATCGCGGGAGCGCTGCCCATGCACTCCTGTTCGGCGGCAAGGCCATCGCCCCCATCATGGCTGACGACTTCCGGACGGCTGCTGCACGTGAGGCCAGGGATCGGGCCCGCGCCCAGGGCTGCATCCCCATGCTGCAGAAGGATATCGAAGGGTTGCAGCAGATGATCACCCCTGCGCAGGAGCGGTTCGCCGCCCTGCATGGCGGGGCCTACCTCTGCGAGCAGAGCGCGATCTGGCGCTCAGGCTCCACCGAAGCCGGCTGGCGGCGCGCCCGGATGGACACGCTGTCTGCCTCCCGTACCCTCATCGTGGACTACAAGACCACCGAAGGGGCAGTCGACGCCCTCTCCTGCGAACGCCGCATCGCCGACATGGGCCTCCACATTCAGGCCGCCGCCTATGTCGAGGCGGTCGAGACCTTGCACCCTGAGCTCATGGGCCGGGTCCGGTTCGTGTTTCAGTGGCAGGAGCAGAAGGTGCCCTACGCCTTGTCCCCTCCCATCGAGATGTCGGAGGCGTTCATGAGCCTTGGCCGGGCCCAATGGCAGGCCGCCTGCCGGCTCTGGGACATGGCCCTCAAGCACGGCTCATTCCCCGGCTACTCGCCCCACCCCCATCTGGCCTGTCCCCCACCCTGGGAGCTCAGCCGGTGGGAAGAACGCATCGCAGCCGATCCCAGCCTTGCCGAGGCGGCGTCATGACCCTCCTCCAGACAGCACCCTCCGCCACAGCGCCCTCCGCAACCTCACTTGAAGAAGCAGGCCTCACCCTGCCCGATCCCGATCGCGCAGCTGGCCGCCGGTTCGATATCCGCCCTGCGGTCCGCCAGAAGGTCTCCCTCCTGCTTGGCCTCGCCGGGCCCTCAGGCTCGGGCAAGACCTACTCCGCCCTGCGGCTGGCGGCCGGCATCGCCAGGGTCGCAGGCGGGGAGGTGGTGGTGATCGACACCGAGAACCGGCGCGCCCAGCACTATGCTGATCAGTTCAAGTTCCAGCATATCGACTTTGCGCCGCCCTATGGGCCGCTCGATTATCTCGGCGCCCTCCAGACCGCCGAGCGGACAAGGCCGGCCTGCATCGTCATCGACAGCCTCTCTCATGAGCATGATGGCGAGGGCGGCACGCTCGACTGCGTTACCGCCGAGCTGGATCGGCTCGCAGGCGCTGACACCAGCCTGCAGCAGAAGCTGGCGGCCGCCGCCTGGCGCAAGCCCAAGGCCGCTCGCCGCGCCCTCCTCTCGGGCCTCCTCAGGGTCGAGAGCCATGTGATCGTCTGTATCCGGGCCAACGAGCGCACCCGCATGGCGCGCGAGGCGGTGGCGACAGAGCCGGTCGAGCTGGGGCTCACGCCTGTCGCAGCGCCTGAGATCCTGTTCGAGCTCACCTGCTCGGCCCTGCTCAAGGCCGGAGCGCATGGTGTTCCGACCTGGTCCTCCCAGCTCCAGGGCGAGCATGGGGCGATCAAGCTGCCACGGCAGTTTGCGGAGGTGTTCAAGGACAAGAAGCCTCTTGAGGAGAGCCATGGCGAGCAGCTGGCGCGCTGGGCCGCTGGCGAGGCGCTGAGCACACCTCTAAAGCGCAAACATCGGCGGAGGACCGCATGAGCAAGTCTCCATCACCTCTGCGGCGGGAGCCAGCCCTGCCAGTCCCGCGCCGGCGGCTCAACCGGATCGAGTTTGCGCAGCTGATGCTCGATCAGGACGGGCGCTGTGCGGCCTGCCGGGAGAAGCTGCGGGCTGACCTCATCGTCGACGAGCATCTGACCCCGCTCGATCAGCTGGGGACCAACGACCTCTCCAACCGGGCGCTCTATTGCACCGCATGCGCAAGGGCCAAGACCGACGGCGACCAGGCCAATATCCGCCATGGCCGCAGGATCCGCGGCGAGACCGGTCAGAAGCGCACCCGCGCGCTCCGCAAGCTCAAGCCCTGGACCCAGCCGCGGACATTCCCCACCAACCGCGATGGTCCGCTCAAGCGCAAGATGAACGGCCAGGTGGTGCGGCGGCCGACACGCAAGCGAACGCTCCGGCCGGTGCGTTCGTTCGCATCGATCAGGTGCCCGGAGAGTATCTGACGCGGCACGCGATCACGCTTGCAGGTTCACAGTCTGCAATATGCACCGTCTTTAGATTTCGTAGATCTCGCATCGAAAGCCGTCGACGTTGTGAACACGCCAAGCTTCGCCGCGACGGGCGAGTTGCGCGTTCACCCATGCATCAGGCGGCAGGGTGTCGCGGTAAACCATATCGCCCTTCTCGCCCGCAGTCTCAACGGCATGATGGCGATAGAGTGCGGCCAGCAAGCTTGCACGTCGACCTCGCTCCTCGCCCCGCTCTGTGCTCGCGCATGACACATCGAGCCACGAGGCATCCCCGCGCAGCCGCTGCGAAAAGCTCCGTCTGCGCGCGAAAAGGCTGACCAGCCTTACAAGGTTGGTCGCAACTCCACTACGTTCTGTTCTCATGAAGCCCCCCCTATTCCCAGAGTCAAGTAAGCCAGATGCGTTGCAACGAGGCAAGTGTCTCGCAAGCCCACGTGTCGACCTCGCGCTGCGCCGGCGATAACGTTTTTTGCGCCCGAGCCCGGCGAGTGAATCACAGCTGCAGAGCCTTCACGCACCCTAGGGCGTCGCGCCGCTGACGGAGTGACGGCGCGAGTCCTTGTGTGGTCGAGCCTTGGTTCCAGGGATGGGGCCCGCTGGCACCATGGCCTTTCAAGACCGTTTGATAACAAGCCACGAAAGCGGGGCTCCGCGAGGCCAGGCTTGACTATTCGAACTGCCCAGCTTCTTCTCCACCTATCGCCGGGAAGCAGCACAAGACTGCCCAGGCGTGGGTTGATTATCGGGGACGGTCGGACATGTCAGATGTCTTGAGGGGGCTTTATGCCCGCCGCGCGGATCTTGAGCGCAGAATTGCTGCTGCCCAGAATGCCAACATAGCGAGCTCTGCTGACACATCGGCCAATGAGTCTGATGAGGACGTATTCGGCCTGCATCTTCAACTCAAGAGCGTCGTTACCCAGATCGATGTCTACGCCAGCTCAAGCGACCGATGGGCGCACGGGGCCTAGGCTCGCTCCTGCGTCACCCGTCCCCCACTAATGGGTGCGGCGAATCGCATGAGCGATGTCGAGTTCTGTATTGACGCCTCCCGGTTCTGCGCGACTTCGGCTGACTAACCGCAAGCCCGGCATCGTGCGGCGCGGGCGGGCCAGCGACTTCCCGCAAACCGGTACGGTCCGCTCAAGCGAAACATGAACCGCCAGGTGGTGCGGCGGCCGACACACAAGAGGAAACTGGGGCCGGTGCGCAGCTTCACACTGCGCTTGTCGACAGAGCCTTTGAGATAAACGATCGAATGAACCCTTCGCTGCTTTGGCGACGCCAGCCTATCGGTAGGGAACCCGATGTAGCTGCTTGGACCATCGCACCGCCCGCAACCGGGACGGCCAGGAGAATGAGAAGGTAGGTCACCCGCGGCGCGAACCCGTGATGGCGATTTAGCGTCAAGGGGTCAGCCGCTTGTCGTAATGGGGTGATTGCAGTACCAAAACGATCGTCTGCGCAGGTTGGGATCCGAATAACTTTACGTCGCCGAGGACGCCGCCGAAACGGCGGCAGTCAAGGCAAGGGGTCTCTGTTCGTGCGATCGACGCTCCGCCGCCTCTTTCTTCTCATCGGACCAAGACAACAGCGGTACCTCGCGGGACTTGTAGCCGTTATCGCCGCGTCGGGGTTGGTCGATACGTTGGGCGCGGTGTCGATCCTGCCCTTGCTCGCACTCCTTGCAGCGCCAGACGTTGCTCTCGCGCAGTTTCCCTTTCCGATGCTCTCGAGCCTTACGGGCCTCAACGCGCCGCATGACCTACTCGTATTCATCTGCGTGCTGTCCCTCACCCTGATCCTTGTCGGACAAGGATTGAGGGCTGCCAGCAGCTACCTTTCGGCGCGCTTTGCGCGCCAGCAGGAGCTCTTGCTCGCGGTTCGACTGTTTCGGAATCGCCTCGCAGGGCGGTACGAGACATTCTTGCACAGGAACGCCACCGAGCTCGGCCGAACAACGCTAGGCGACGCAGAGCTTCTCGTTCAGGGATTCGTAGCCCCACTGCTCCAGGTGGTTGCGCAGGGCCTCGTGCTCGTCTGCATCGGAGCGCTGCTCGTGCTCGTGAACCCCATCGCCGCATTGTCGATGGCGACGGCAATCGGCGGAAGCTATGGACTGATACTTTGGTCGACGCGCGCGTATCTTCGCAAAATTGGCAAGGAGCGCCACGCTTCGGCTGCCGCGCGTAGCAAGGCTGTCCACGAAGCCTATTTCGGCATCAAAGAAACGAAACTACGTGGCGCTGAGCCCTACTTCTTGGAGCAAATGGAAAAGCACTCACGGGTCTATGCAAAGCACCAGGCGACCGCGTCCGTACTGAGCGAGATCCCGCGGTTTGGTCTGGAAGCCATCGTGTTTGGCGTGATCATCGTGATGCTCCTTCTGCTGCTCAATGAACCCGGACGCGCGCTGGCAAATGTTCTGCCGACCATGGGTCTTTTTGCCTTCGCTGGCGTCCGGCTCTTTCCCGCCCTGCAACTTCTCTACGCTGCTTTGAACACGCTAAACTTCAATCGCGAGGTTCTCGATCGGCTCGAGCCCGAGTTTGCAATGCTCGAGCCCCCTATGCTCGAGAAGGCAGAAGACTATTCGCCCATCCCGCTGAAGAAAGAAGTCAGGCTTGTTGATGCCTCGTATCACTATCCACAAACTCAGCGGGCCTCTATAGAGCGCGTTTCGATGGTGATACCCGCCTTGGCAACCGTCGGAATTGTCGGGGCGACTGGCGCTGGCAAGACGACGCTGGTTGATATTCTCCTCGGGCTACTGTCGCCTCATCAGGGGTCTCTCGAGGTCGATGGCGTCAAGATCACCGGCGAGTTGTGCCGACGCTGGCAGCGCTCGATTGGCTATGTGCCGCAGAGCATCTTTCTGGCCGACGATACCATCAGGGCAAACATCGCACTCGGCATCGAGCCGAACTGCATTGACGATGACCGTGTCCGACGTGCGGCACGGCTCGCGCAACTGGACGACTACGTGATGCGCCAGCTTCCGCAGGGATACGCTACGGTGGTTGGGGACCGGGGAATCCTTCTGTCCGGAGGCCAGCGCCAGCGGATCGGCATCGCGCGGGCCCTCTATCATGATCCAGACCTGGTTGTCTTCGATGAGGCTACCAGCGCACTGGATCCGCAAACCGAGGGGGCGGTCATGGATGCCATCTTCAATGCGGGACGAGCCAAGACCGCAATCATCATTTCCCATCGGCTTTCGTCGGTGCGCCAGTGCGATATGATTTTTGTGCTGGATGATGGGCGCTGTGTGGCCTCGGGTACCTACCAAGAGCTTATGCAGGCTGGCGGTCGTTTCGGAGAACTCTTCGCCGACCGGTCTGCGGCGAGCATGACCTGCTGACACCAACGCGATCAGAGGCGCCTATGCGACGCGTCGCTTGAATCAGACGGCGTCCCCTGCCCCCACGCCGCCTGCTGCAGCGGTCGCGAGCCACGAGCTCGTCCTCTGCGTCACAGATGTGTCAAACGGAATAGGTAGCGTCTAGGAAAGCCGCGAGGGACATACCATGAGCCAACGTTCTTACGATCGGGCGCAACATACCCGTCGGCAACTTATCAGGCGGTTCGGCGCAGCCGCCGGTGTCTTCATCGCAGCCCCCCTCCTGTTCCGCGAAGCCCTCGCGCAGGTCGCGTTCACAGATGATCCGTTCCAGCTCGGCGTCGCTTCTGGAGAAGCCGCCGGAAGCGGCTTCGTCATCTGGACGCGCCTTGCGCCTAAGCCCTTCGAGATTGGTTTCGGCCTGCCCAGCCAACCGATCGAAGTCGAATGGGAAGTCGCATCCGACGAAGGCTTCCGGACAATCGTTCGCGCCGACAAGGCGATTGCCGACCCGATGATGGCGCACAGCGTCCACGTCGAGGTCGAGGGGCTCTCCCCATCACGGCCGTACTGGTACCGTTTCCGCGCCGGCGGCGTGCAAAGCCCGGTAGGCCGCGCGAAGACCACGCCGCTCGCGGGCGCGCCAACCCCGCGCGCCAAGTTCGCAGTTGTCGGCTGCCAGCACTATGAGTCCGGCCTCTATACCGCCTACCGGCACGTCACCGCCGCCGAGCCAGACTTCGTGTTCTGCTATGGTGATTACATCTACGAGAATGGCGGAAGTCCGGCCTCTGCAACGACACCTGCATCGCTGGTCAACCGTCGCCACCTTCCGGGCGAGATCTTCAGCGTTGACGACTACCGGCGCCGCTACGCGCAGTACAAGTCGGACCCCGACCTCAAGGCCGCGCATGCTGCGGCCGCCTGGTATTCTGTCTGGGATGACCATGAGACCGACAACAACTGGGCCTCGGAGTGGGACGAGAAGGGCACGCCGCCGGAGCTGTTCCGCTTCCGCAAGCAGGCTGCCTTCCAAGCCTACTACGAACACATGCCGCTGCGCCGCTCCTCGCTTCCCGTGGGCGCAAGCCTGCAGCTCTACCGGCGTGCGCCCATCGGCGATCTGATCGACCTCAACCTGCTCGACACACGGCAGTATCGTTCGAACCAACCCTGCAACGACCAGAGCGCGGGTTGTGCCGACCTCGACTCTGCACCTCACTTCCTTGGCGATGCGCAGGAGGCCTGGCTCAAGCAGGGTCTGTCCGCCTCCCGGGCGCGGTGGAACGTATTGGCGCAGCAGGTCGTGATGATGGACCTCGATCGTGACCCAGGCGAAGGCTACCGCGCCAACGTCGATAGCTGGGCCGGTTACCGGACGCCGCGCGGACGCGTGCTCCAGCACATCGCCGACGCACGCATTCCCAACGTGGTGGTCCTCACAGGCGATGAGCATGTGAACTATGCGGGCGAGGTGCATCTCGACAGCCGCAAGCCTGGCTCAACCCCCGTTGCGGTCGAGTTCACGTCCACCTCGATCTCGTCAGGCGGGGATGGGCAGGACCTGACCGCGAACGACCAGGCCGTGCTGAGCGCCAATGCTGCGCTCAAATTCGTCAACCGGCAGCGCGGCTTCATGCTGTGCGACGTCACCAAGGACAGGTGGGAGACATCGGTTCGCGTGCTCGACAAGGTCTCGGAGCCGGATGGAAAACTTTCAACCCGGGCAACGTTGAGCGTCACGCCGGGATCGAACCGAGTGACGAACGGTTAGTGCGCAACCGGCACCGTGTATGAAAACGACGCGCTGCATCAGAAGCGCCGCGAACGCTCCATTTCCGTAGGTCAATCCTGACCGCACTCCTGCCTCTGTGGCAGATGATCCCTCCTGTGGTTTCTGCTATACAGAGCCATGCGTTGGGGGATCGCAGCACTTTCACTTATAGCGATGCCAGCGCTGGCTCAGTCGCAGGCCGACCAGCGTGATCGGCAGGCCATGATTGCCGAATCCATCCGCAACTATTCAGGCAACTGCCCCTGCCCCTACAACTCTGATCGGGCCGGCCGCAGCTGCGGCCAGCGCAGCGCCTACAGCAAGCCGGGCGGCGCCTCGCCTCTGTGCTATCCGGGCGATATCTCGGATGCGATGCTGGCGCGGTGGAGAGAGCGGCAGCGCTGATGCCTTGTCCGGCCGGAGCGCCCCGCTAGATCCCAGGAGAACCCTCTCAACTTGGTCCCGCCGCCGGACAGTCATTTCGAGCAGGAGCCGATCCCCACTGGCGGTGTAATTCTGCCTTCCGCACGATGTTGATCTCTTCGTTTGTTCCCGCGTGAAATGTGCGCATCACGGCGCAGTTGTGCCGCAGCATCTGAGTAGTGCAAAGGCCCCGACGTCGGCTTAATCGAAAATGTGGCGAAGCTCTGCACCTCGATGCGGGCGAAGGATGTGACGGATACAATCGAGATGGCGCTGGAGGCGTCCGGACTTGACGAGAGACCCAGCCGCGCTGCTTGAACACTAACACCAGATGAGCAGAAGCCTCCGTTAGGAAACCGCCCGCACTGTCTCAAGGGCGCTGACGCCGGGCACTGAAAGTTCTACCAAGCACTCCCTGCCCTTGGTTCGATAGAAGTTCTATCAAACTACCAGATGCACCCCTCCGGCGTCATAAGGCCACTGGAGATTGTGCGCCCGCCCTCAGATCTGCGCGCAGTAGTGCAGTTGCCATGGCAAGGGCGTCATGAGCCGCATGAGCTAGCTTGCCTCGGTATAGGCCATCGTGAACGATGCCGCTCCTTAAGGAATAGAGCTTGTCGAACGCGGGAAGGTATTCAGCGCCTAGTAGCGCCCGGATCTTTGCTCGGACAGCAGCCCTCGCGGTTAGCCCCTTGGCGTTGCTGAGGGCACTAGCCACAACAATCCTCGCGTCTTCTGTCAGTTCAGGTTCCGCAATTACAGTATCGATCAAACCTCGAATAACGGCTAAGTCGCTTTCGGGCAGATCTCCTTGATCGCACAGCGCCTCGATAGCAGACATACGCATTACTAGCTGTGCGCCCGCATTCGGCAGGAGGAGTGAGTCAGAAATCAGTCCGGCTGAAATCAGCTGACGCTCTGAAGCTGTGCCGCCTAGCGCGGCTCCCGCTGAAAGCACCCCGTCTAGCGTTCCAATCCGGATTTCGCGGTGACCCTGATCCTCTATAGTAGATCCCGCTGCGACGTCGCTCCGAAAGACCGTCGCGGAGTCTCGAAACTTGAGACTCAACCAATCGAGCGCTGCACCCAATATGGCGCTCATGCGGAACCCCTCAGCGGCTGCGCGCGCGGCCTCTTCAGAATCATGACCGCAGCTTTCAAAGGATACCCGCTGCTTTTGGAGCGGATCCCACGGAAGAGCCGTCATAATTACCCTGCCCGCAAACGCCTGAAGTTGGACTCGGACAGCATGGCGCTCAACGCCCACAATCCGGGTCGAAAGAGAGCCGTTTATTCTGAATGACCAGTTCGACATGCAGACCTCTCCGGCGGCCATCTAATAGCATTCGAGCACGGGCTCATACTTCGCGCAAACTTCCCAAAGCTACCGTGCAGGAGAATTGTCGCGCTGCGACATCCTTTTCGACTGGACTGCGTGGCGCACCAGAGCGGTGGTCGTGCTCCTAGAGAAGGAGACGACACCGATGTCCAGGCGAACACTTCAGGCCAGATCGCGCCGCAGGCGACGGGCTGCCTGTCCCCAGTTTCTCTATGTGCTGAGCTTTGCGGGCGAACCCACGCGGCGTCCCAGACCTCCGCGCGATGAGGGGCCTGCGGGACCGCATCGCCCGCCTCAGCGACCGCTTCGGCATGTGCGGCCTTTGCAGCTTCCCTCGCAGCGACCGGCGGCTGAGCCCGCTCATGCGGCGTCCCACCCGCCGCCGCAAGCTGAGGCCGGTAAGGACGTTCCAGCGGCACTCCCAGCAGCAAGCCACGCCGCAGCTGCCCAGCACCGGAGACGGCGCATGACCGGGGGCGTGCATCCTGCAACCTCGATGGGAGGTTGAGCGGTGGCGGACGTTGATGATGAAGCCGCCCGGCGCGCGCTCGCCCAGGGACTGATGGTCGAGATCACAATCCGGCTGGAGGACCTTGCCGCGCGAGCAGCGGGGCTGCAGCGGGCGCAAACGTCAGATCCAGCGATGAGCGAACAGGTCGCCGCGCTCGGGGATCTGATCGCGGCCCATGTCCGACTCCTGCCGCCCCGCCCTACTCGAGCAAGGTCGAGGATTTGACCTTTAGCGCCTTCGCAATCTTCTCGAGCACGGTGACGGTCGGATTGCGAACGCCGCGCTCAACGCCTGAGACATAGGTGCGGTGCAGCCCGGCGCGATCCGCCAGCTCTTCCTGGCTGATGCCAAGATGTTCCCTTGCCCGCCTCAGATTGGCGCCCACGCGCCGCGTCACGTTCATGGACCCGAGTGGTCCGGCTCAGGCCACTATTGGTCTACAGACTATGAGTCTCTATAGAAAAGTCCTCGACAACAGGCTACGAGGATCCAGAGGCAGGTTGATGTCGGCAAGACCTTTCGGTTGCCTTCGCTTAGCAAGCGCCAGCTTCACGGCCGTCAAATTTCAGTTCAAACGCTGCAGACTTCGGACGCTCTCAAGGCGCAGGCGCTTGTACTGCTGTTACGCATTGGCTCGACAAGACCGAGGAGCGGCAGAGCTACTGGAGGTTCTTGAATTCCTGGCTCTCAAGCAGGCTCCGCAGCATTGTTTTCCGGTCGCCGCCATCCTTGATGAACGCAAGGTTTGACACCGCCCCGCCCTCGTCCGGCTCGCGCCCGAGAGCGACCTTGTAGGCCGCCCAGAGATAGTCCTCGTCGGGCGAAGCCAGATCAGGGTTGCCGTCCTTCTCGTCGGCTACCCAGACAACGAACGCGTTGGCAAGATCAACGCCTGATCCGCCTGAGAAGAATCCGAACTCGCTCAGCCGCGTCGCAACGTCAGCGGGACAGGCGGCGGCGAACGCATTCTTGCAGAAGCGCTGGACCAGATCGGCATTACCGCCGAGGCTAACAATATCCGTTATGTTGGAGGAGTACTCGGCAAGCTCTTCGCCGGCGGACGCCTTCGCCTTCGCCAGCTGTTCGGTTGGATCGCCATCACAAGCCGAGAGCACCAGAATTGCGCCCGCAAGTATCGCCCTCTGGAGTTTCATTGTGATCCCTCATGGTCAGAATGCAGCACGCCGGTGGGCTTTACCTAACGCTGCGGCGCCGAATTTGCCAGCGCTTCTGTCTCTGAGGGGCCTGCCATTCAAGAAACGCCGATGGTAAATTGCCAGCGAAGGTTTTAGCGCCAGGCTGGGGAAAGGTTCGGGGAGGAACTTGGTGAGCAGAGTTGTCGGAGGAAGTTGGAACGGGATCGCTCGACCCGGCTATCCTTCTCGGCAGCGTAAGCTCGTTCTGAACAAGCGGCTGCCTGACGGTTCGCAGGACACCTCCGAATGCGAGACCTATTTTCGCCATAGCTACGGCGGCCCGTGGCATTTCTTGCATCATGGTGAGACAAACGACTCGGATGGGCCCTGGTACTTCGCCAAGTGACAAGTCCGCCCAACGTGTCCTTCGAGCTCATTGAATTGCGCCGATTAGATCCCCTGTCGGTGGAAGAGCCATTCGACCTCTTCCTTGATATCTGCGTGACCGGTGCTCTGCGCTTCGAGCAGCGACGCCGCGAGCAGGCGTCTCATCTACTGCGCGCACGCTCGGGATCTGCCTGCAGCAGGGCGATCACGTGAGCGCTGCAGGTTCGCCGAAAGCCTTGCAAGACGCCGGCAAGTTTACCTGACAGCGCCCTATCGACACTTCTAGCTTCCAACGATGTAGCGTTGTGGCGCGCATCACACCCATTTTGGGGCCAGCAGGCGCCGGCCCTCAAGTGGACGAGGCCGCTGCCGACAGCACGGGTTTACACGAAGACGCCGCGCTCGAAGCACTGAACTTGCGGCTTTCAACTCATGTCTCGCGGCCGCGGCTTTGGGCCCGACCGCACCCTCGCCAACTAACCCGGCAGTCATGGCGGTGATTGTGACGCCCAGTGCGCCTTCTAGAAAAACAGCATACTGCCAATGTGTTCGAACACGACCTGGCTTTCCATCGTCGCCTAGTCTGTCCCAGGATGATGTCAGCTGGCTGCAGGTTGGCGCCGACCTTCACATGCAAGGCCGAGAGGTTTCCGTCCTCCATTGTGGATGGCAGGAAAGCCCTTGTCGTCGCGATGGCAACGCAATCGTGCGTCCGTCAACCCTGCAACCGTTAGCGCGCTTAGCAGTACAATCCAAAATATTTGTGGTTCCGTTCAAGCGATATAGTGGTCCAAGTCTGATTGGAACTACTCTCGCATGCCGAAAGTGCAGCACCAATTCCTGCTTCTCGACGCCATGCGCGGTGTGGCGGCGCTGGCCGTCGTGTGGGGACACCTTGGCGATGCTTGGAGCAATGCCGGAGGGCAGGACTATATCCTCGCAGTAGACTTCTTTTTCGTTCTGAGTGGCTTCGTCATTGCGCATGCCTATCAGAATAAGCTGGAGACCGGCCTTCCCGTACTCGCGTTCTATCGCATGCGCGTGATCCGTCTTTACCCATTGCTGATGGTCGGCGCGTTCGTCGGCGGCATCAGTCTGCTCGTCCTTCATGCCGACGAGCCGGCGTGGAGTCTCGGGCGCATTGCGGCAACGACATTGCTAGCCGCGCTGGCGCTGCCCAGCTTCCTCCTACCGACCAACGCCGCCTTTCCGGCTAATGGACCCGCCTGGTCGTTGTTCTTCGAGCTGGCCGCGAACTTCGCTTACGCTCCGGTGGCGCGCTTGTTGACCAGAAACCGCCTTGTGATCCTGACGATCATGGGCGCTGTGATGTTGGCGATCGACACTATGCACCGCGGTACGATCGAAAGTGGTTGGTCGCGCGATCAACTGTACGGCGGCTTTGTCCGAGTGTTCTTCGGGTTCACCTGCGGCTTGACGCTCTATCACGTCCGTCCGCTTTGGAAGATCAGCCAGCGTTGGGGCGTCACGTTCTTGCTCCTGCTGGCGGCGATCCTGTTCTCTCCCATCACGCACTATGGCGTGGGGCAACTCGGCTTGGTTGTCATCATCATGCCTGCCCTCGTCTGGCTTGGCAGTGCGATCGAAGTCACAGGCCTTCTCGGGGTGTGGGGCAGCACCCTCGGCGCCATGTCCTATCCGGTCTACATTCTACATAAGCCGGTGCTCGAACTGTCGACGCGCGTTTTTGGCCGTCTTGCCCCCGGTGTCGACTGGCATGTCTGGGCAGTGATACAAATTGGAATGTTTGCGGCCCTGGCGTGGGCGGGTCTCCGCTTTCTGGACGAACCCGTCCGAACATGGCTCACCCGGCGGCTCAGACATTCAGGCTCGTCCAGCAATGTCGAGCGGCGGGCCAACACCGCGCCCGCGCCGGTCAAGCCCGGCAGCTCGCCCGAAGCTCCATTGGATTGAGTCCGCTTGGCGGAGATGTCAGGCCTACGCTACCCAACCTCCAGCGGGAAAGCTTCGAACGGCCGCCATCGGCGAGGTCCAGCCGTCAAGACAATGGAGCCATCCGGCGGGAGATGGCCCTTTGCCGCAATCGGCAACGTCGAGTAGGATGGCTTGGTTGGAGGGCAATCGATGAAATTCGGATATCTGCTGCACGCGGCCACCCTCGCGGCTTGCGCTTCGCCGACCGAAATCGTGGTGAACGCGAGCACGAGGATCGCGGAAGATCTCGCACTCTCGATACGACACCTCGCCGAAGCAAAGACTCGGTACGGCGCCAACCATCCGGAAGTCGTTCGGCTTGAAGCCGCGCAGGCCTCGTTGACGCGAAGCGGGCACGAGATGGACGCGCATTTTGACTCTGAGCTGCGAGAGGCTCTGAAATACCAACTGGCGCTCGCTGAACGCGAACAAGCCGAGTTGGCTTTGCGTTACGCTGCATCGCATCCAGCAAGAGTGCAAAACGCCGCGGTGATAGAGGCCTTGGCAATTGGAGCAAGCAAGAGAGGCTTGTGATCTGAGGAGAACGGGGTGGGGGTCGTGATGAAGTCAACGCTTCTCGGCGCATTGATGTTGCTCGTGTCGGGCGCCGCGTCCGCGCAGGACTTCATGATTTCTCCGGATGGGAACTACGTTGCCCGCCATGTGCTCGAGACCGAGCCTGATTTCGAGCGTGGGATCTTGCCGACACATCGGCTTGAGATCATTAGCGTGGAATGCCTCGCGCGCGAGTTGCGGCTCGACAAATGCGTCGTGCTCTCGCCATCCAACTTCGCGAGGAAGGGAAACCGACCGCGATGGTCGATTGATAGCACCGCCTTCGTGAGCGGAAGTCGTCAAACGCTCTACGGACTCGATGGAAGCGTGAGGCCGCTCGTGGGCCATCCATGGGCAGTTGAGCCCAGGGTCATCGATCTGGAAGGACCGGATGGAAACGGCCCCCCTCCCGCTCCTCAAACCCCAAACGACCAATATCTGATTGTGAATGGGCACGGGCTTCCCGTCGGTTACCAAAGCTGGGAACCGGAGAATCTGGTCATTCGAAGCGTGACCGGGCATTCCCTGGAAGTTTCCAGACTCGCGGTTGAAGCGGGTGATGTCGGATCTACACGTCGGTGGATTTATCCAAGCGTGCGCGGGGAAGTGTTCTGGTACTGGTCGCCGACACTCGGTGAGCGGGGGCGTCTGGTCGAGTTCGCCATCAGCGGTCTTGAAGATGTGCCGCTGCCCGCAAGCGGCAAGGGACCGCTCAAACTCGTAGCAGACGAGGCGACAAACGAGCCCGTCGCGGTATTGGACGCCTTTGGCATTCATCCATTGCCGGGAAGTGAAGACGCGCTCGCCTGGCTGACGCGAAAGCTCGATGAAGTTAGGGCGGCGGGGCAGCCGATGGTCAGGTCCGTCGCCGTTGCGGTCGCCGCGAAAGTTGCGTTCGTTCGGATGCAGCCAGGACTATCACCATGTTTCGAAGACTGGCTCATAACGTCAGATACGTCCGTCCGCATTTCGGAAGGTTGTGCAGCAACACCGAACGATGTGGCCTATGCGGTCTCCTACGTTGAAATCCCGGGGCCCGTGGATCTGCCTGCGCGACTGTACAAGTCGAGCGCGTCCTTAGGCGAGAAGCGAAGCCTGATTGTCTACATGCATGGAGGCCCAACAGCGAACTCGCTCGACGCTGCTATGCTCGACAACTTCTATGCGGATGCGCGCTTCGATATTCTGGCCGTCGATTTTCGAGGATCAACTGGTCTGGGATTCTCGCACATGCGTGCATTGCGGCCACCTGTTGGCGATATCTCCGCAGAGGATTTGAGGCTTGCCGTCAATTGGGTGCGCGCACAGCCGGAGTATCGCGATGGGCTCGTCGGCGTCTGGGGTAGCAGCTGGGGCGGGTTGTCAGTCCACGCGATAGCTTCACGAGATTCTAGCGGGATAGACTTCTTGATCTCCAACAGCGGCTTCATCGAGCAGTCACCCGAAAACATCGACGATCTATGCGACGCAGGCGGGTGGATATCGCATGTCTATGGCGCTCACATTGACGCGAAAGGCGACTGTCTCGCGGCTTACAGCGGTGTGCTCGGAAGAGAAGTAAATACCAAGGCAGCGTTCCTGTCGCTCTCCGGAGCCCGTGAGCAGCTCGGAACTCCCTTCAAGACACAGATGACCTGGGCAACGCGCGCAAGGAAGGACGGCGCGTGTGTCTCAACCCTCTATTCTGAAAGTGGCGGGCATGCGGGGATGATGTGGCCGGCAGACTCGCGCAAGCGGGTTCAGGAGATCATTCGCGCCTGGATAGATGATGTATCAGATCGAGACCGAACGGCTTGTGGGTTAGACGTTCGTCTTCCCTGAGCCAACGGCCGACGTCCAGTCGGCCCGCAAGAGCTAATCATCGAACGTTGCAAGGCAGTCACCTAGCAAACACGACCAAGAACATCTGCCTAGCTCTTTCCCTAGGCTTGTGCGCGTGTTCACCTGCCAACGATGACCCGAAAGAAGCATTGACGCGCGGACGCCCGATCACCGTTCGCGCCATTCTAGTCGAGCGGCCGATCCGGCGTGTGGCCACCGGCCGCCGCGCGCGTCAGGTTTACGATCATCAACCGAACATCGTCCTCCTCAATCTGCAGGAACGCGGTTAGGAGATCGTAGATATCAAATTCCTCCGCAGCCTCATCTTGAAGCTTCTGCATGAGATCGGCATGAGTGAGGGCGACAGCCCCCTTGAGGAAGTAGCCGAGTGGGACCCCTAGCTCGGAGGCGATTTTCGCAAGACGGGAGACCGTGATCCTGTTGTGCCCTTGTTCATATTTCTGGAGCTGTTGGAACGAGATGCCGAGCCGCTCGGCAAGAGCGGCTTGAGACAGACCGCGCTCACGGCGACGCATCATCACCCGCTTGCCGATTAGTCGATCAACCGGGCCGGCATCCTTGGGCGAGGAGCCTCCCTCAGGCCCGTCGACGTTGCTGGCGTCGGCCATTTCCTTGTCCCCCAATTGCCCTCGCCTCATAGTCCCGCGTCGGCCGTTCGAAAATAGCCTACTTTTCGCATTACACATCAATCGGCTCTGAGGTTCCTCGCACCTAGTTGACGGACGGACGGACGGCTCGCAGTGTGTGCTTCGGAGGGAATGCCGTGGATACCCAGCGCGCTCGGCTAGCGGAGTCGCTCCTCTCGTTCTCCCAGCTCACAATCCAGGCTACCTCCGAGCGTCAGCTCCTGCCTGAGCTGATGACCAGGCTGGCGCCCTTTGGCGTCACCCATGTCAGCGCAGGGGTCACCACAGATCGCAACCGCGTCTTCAAGATCGGCAACCGAAATCACTTCGGCCACCTGAACATGGCGTGGGCGTCGACCTATTTCGGCGGCCGCCTCTTTCGTGACGACCCGATCCTTGGCCATTCACTGCGCGCGGAGAGAGCCAACTACTGGGACCGCGCCATCGATATGTCGCGCCTAGCAAAGCCGGGCCAGCGTGTCCTCAGCATGGCGGCAAGCTGCGGCATCAAGGACGGCTTCATCGTCCCCGCCCCCCTCTTCAATGGCGATGTCATGATCGTGGCATTTCAAGGCGAGCGCCTGGATCGTGACCCGGATGTCGAAGCGCTAATCCGCGGCCTTGGCATGTATTACGGCATGGAAGGGCAGCGCCTCATCACGGCGGCAAACCTGCGCGCCGGCTCGCTCTCCGCGCTTACGGCGCGCCAGATCCAGACGCTCCATCTTGCCGCTCTTGGCAAACGTCAGGCGGAAATCGCCGCCGAGATGGGCATCAGCATCAATACGGTTGAATACCACCTCAAGATGGCGCGGAGCCGCCTGGGAGCCAAGAACACTGCGGAGGCTGCCGCCCTGCTCTATGCGACGCCCCCCAATCTGTTTCGTTCCTACGGAGACCCGTAGGGGTCGTAGCGAGCGACTGAGGCCAGACTTTTCCTCCTTGGGAATGGGGGGGACGGGTTCCTTGCTAAGCCACTGCGTTACACCAGCAAACCGGCCGCGCTATTCTGACCAACTGGATCAGATGTTTCGTCAGCGCCACGCGCTCTTCGTCGAGAAAAAGGGATGGCGGGAGCTCAGACGTGCGGATGGGCGCGATATCGACGCCTATGATGGGGAGGAAACCGTCTACATCCTCGTCCTGGGTGATGCCGGCGAGGTGTTTGCCTCCGCGCGACTCAATCCCACCTGGTCGCGGCATCAGCTTGAGCAAGGGTCCTATTTCCGCGCGACGTACGCGCAGCATCCCGTGCCTTGCGGTCCCAAAGCTTGGGAGTGCTCGCGCCTGATCGGAGGCGATGGGCGCCTCGGGCGCGAACATGTCACCGAGAGTTTCGGCCGACTGATGGTCGCCGTCGGTGAGTTCTGCCGCCGTCGTAGCGTGACCGACATCATCTCCATCCTCGAGACAGCGGCCGTTACCCAGTTTCAAACGCAAGGTTATCGTTGCGAGCCCCTTGGACTCCCCGTGCGGTTCGAAACCGACAAGGGTCCCTCCGATGCCATCGCGACAATAATCCGACCCCGTCCGGCAGGCGCCGCGCGCGACAGCAGCCCCTCGATGTGGGTGGGCCCCGCAATGTTCGAGGCGGCATCAGCTGCACGCGGAACTACGGAAAGCCAGCCCGGCTTTGCTTTGCTTGAGAGCGCCGCTGAGCTTGTGAGCGAGGAAGGCCAACGACGGGCGCTGCGCGCCATTCACGAAGTGATGGAATGGGAGCTGGCGGGCGCTCAGGACGTGCAGCGAAGGGCGGTCAATTGACCGCATCTCTCGGTCAGGCTGCCCCTGGGCCCTTCCGCATGTTCAGAACGTCCAAACCACATCTGTGAATTTCTACTACAAGTTGGTTCCCAAGACAGGACCAATCGGTACCGTGGAGCGTGTTGGCCCGACCCCCCAACCCAGGGCCAGCAACGGAAGAGCGCTCCTCGCGGGGCGCTCTTTTGTTTTTTGCGACCATCGCCTTCGGCCCTCGCCATCAACCGTCGGCTCCGATGTTGCGAACGACAGGTCGCTCGGCAATTGTCATCCGCTTGCGGGACCGCGCTCCGGCGGCTCCACGCCGGTACCTCGGGCGCTGATGCATCACGGTTTGTCGGCAAGTTTTCCCGAAGCGCGCATCATCTGACTTTTTATCGCGCGCCGAATTTTTGCGTATCCGGCGACAAAGTTCGGGAAAGCTCGAAGCCTAATCCGGGCGTGATGGCTGCCCCCTCCCCCTGAAGATCGGCGCTGCTCGATGCGGGGCTTGCAGACAAGAGCCCTCATGCAGGCTGTCGGCTCGCTCGAAGGTGTTGAGTGTGAACAGGTGTGGGGGGGCCGACGTCGATCGACGCACAAAGACCTTGATTTTTGAGCAAGCGGTGGGGGCTATTTTCGGGCGCCCGTTCACAGTCGTCAAACAACCAGAGCTTGCTTGACCGGCAGGGAGCAAGGAGTCCTGGCATCTGAGCGCCTATTCGAAGCGCACAGAATAACAACCCAATGCCCAGCTACGCGACGGCCCGGCTCGTTGGATACCATAGCGCTTCGCGCATCTCATGTAGACGATAAGTCTCTTTCTGCTTGACGAACCGTCTCGTGCATGGATGGTTCGGGATGTGACTTATAGTATTCACTGAACTATCTGCGATTTGCTCGGAATGGGAAAGCTGTGACCGCCGCATACGTCCCGACTCTGAGGGGAACCGGCACGACGTCCTCCCGGTTACACCCCATTCCAAGGCCGTTCACAGCGAGCCTGTTCACTTACGCGACGGCCCAGCAGCGCGAGCGCGTAATCGCCAGGGAGCGGCGCGTCACGCCGGCGCGGGTATGAAGGGCTTTTTGCGAGATGCCGTGGTGGGTGTCGCGTTCTTCACACTGGGTGTGGTGGTCGTCTACTTCCAGCCCCCGGTCAGACAGGACATGAGCAACCCGGAGTACCAGAGCAACTACGTGCACGGGTTGCTTTGCATGAGCAGCCACGGCGATCAGATGGACTGTCACAGGGCCTGCAACAGGAATAGCGCGTGCGAGGATGGCGTCCGGGGCGGGTGGCAGGAGCAGATGGAGAAGAACTACCCTGCTCTCGCGCGCCAAGGGGCCTTCAGGTAGGGTCACGCCCAATCCGTGGAGAATAGCATCGTGGCGGCTGTGACCATCCGCAATCTTTCCGAGGAGGTGCATCGCGCCCTGAAGGCCCGGGCCGCGCAGCGCAGCCGCAGCATGGAAGCAGAAATGCGGGCCATTCTGGAGGCCGCGGTGCTTCCCGAAGGACGGCTGCCCCTTGGCGCAGCTCTTTCCGAGATCAGTCGGAAATACGGACTTACGGATGCCGAGGTCGACACGTTCCAGCAGGTTCGCGGTACCCGACCCGCCGAGCCGATCCGCTTCAAGTGATCACATACGACACCAATGTCGTCACAGGGCTAACGTAGCCTAGGCAGCGTGCGGCTGCACTGCATAGATCCGGTCAGAAATGTCGCCCCGCAACACACAATGGCACTCGACTTCTCACAGTTATGGAGCGGTGGTCGCATCGTCTTTGACAGCGGAGATCAAGATGAAGCGGCGTACTGATCGCAAGAAGCCTGATAGCTCGGCGGATCTGAGCTCGGTGGAATGGTGGGCGCGAGAATGCCCGGACCAGTTTCTCTATGTCATTACGTTCGGCCCCGAACCTCGGCGACGGAGGCGACGCAAGCGGCCCGCGCCGGTTGTGCCGTCGAGTTCTCCGGCGATGTTGGCGCCAGGCGCGCCTGTCATTGAACCGGCTGAGGTTGCAAAGCCTGTCCCCAGGAAGCGGATGGAACTCATTTGATGGCCGCAGTGCACGCGGGTCTTAAGGCGCCGAAGCGGGTCAGCTGGAATCCGATTGAGAGCGCCCGGGAGAGACCGGTCGCTCAGAAGATTGTTGCCCGCGAGATGAAGCGGTTGAACGGCGCCAACGGGATCCAATTGATGAACTGCGTTACCGAATCCAGGACGTCGTCATGACCGTCGGGAAATGACCGAAACTGATCGAGCAGGATTTCCGTGCATCGGGCGCCACGCGGGAAGACGACCTCACCTGAGTAGAGCGCGCCGAGAGCGAGATTCAGTCTTTCCGCCTTGCTGCCAGAGGGTTGCCGCCGCCAAACCGGGAGGCCGAGGTTGGCCAGTTCTCGATAGAGCGCCCATCCCGTGTGTCCGCTCTCGATGAGCACAGCATCCGCATCCCACTCGAGCACGCACGCCTGAACCGCCTCTTTCAGGTCAGGATAGTCGAGACGCCTCTCGATGACGTCCATCAGGCACCATCGCGTCCCGTCGAAACCAAAGATGCTCATGGCGGAGTAATCGCAATCAGGCGCATCGCGTACGGCCGGATCGAGGCTGATCGCGACGTACCGCAACTGATCGCGCGAGAAAGGCTGATCTACGAAATTCAATCGCGATAGATCGGTCAGTATGCCGTCGCTGATTCGCGGCGCTTGAAGATACTGTGCAGAAAAGTCCGCTTCGCCCAAATCCCGCTTGAGCTGGTCAAGCACTTGATGGCCATACCATTTGGGCCAGAGCAACTTGCCCTCGCGCCATTCGAATTTCCTGCCGTTGTAGGAGTTCAGAACCTGATCCTTCTGCGCTATCGAGGGCAGACTGAGGTGCGAATAGCCTGTTTCGATCAACGCCGCCGGCAAGTCATCAACGTGAAGGCGCTGCATTATCGCGATCGTGTGCGCGGACTGTGGGTCGTCATTGCGCGTCATGCAGGTCTTGCGAACAAAATCCTCGGCCGCTTTCCGCCTCGCCGCCGACCCAACATCCTGGGCCTTGATGATATCATCAACAATCAGATGCGTATTGCCGAGGCCGGTCACCGCACCGCCGACATAGATGAAGCGGATTTCTCCGTTTCGCGAGGTTATCAGCCTTTCGCTGTCTGAGCGGACAACGCGGCAGCCGGGAAAGGACGTCTGAAACCACCTTTCATCGAGGATCGGCCGAAGCAGCCGCATGTGATCTTCGGCAAAACCGGATGAATAGACCGCGATCATGATTTTGCGGGTCGGGTCATGCCCGATCAGAAACGCAGGTAAACAGATAGCCGCCGAAAACGACTTGAGGTGGCGTGGGGGCATGGTGACAAGCTGCCGGCACGTCTTGGCCTCCGCTGCCGACTGTATCGCAAAGCAGAGCGGTTCATGGAACCAAGCAGGCTCAAGTGGCTTATTGTACGTACTGAAGAAGGACTGCCGAACGAAACGATCGAGCCGCGATCGGACGGCATGTTGCATGAGACGCTGGTCAGCCTGGGTCATGGAAGCCCCCTTCTGTAGCGCCGGCGCTTCCACCGCCTCTCGTGTCCCCTTCGGTCGCAGATCCGCCGACGTCATTCGCCAACTCGCGACGCATGTCCTCCAGCAACTCCTTCGTGAGTGCAGGATCAAACATCAATGGGTCGCTGCTCTCCCCCGCTTCCTTCGTTCGATCATGCTCGAGCACAACGGCAATGGCGCGCATCTCGCCCTTTGCGGCGCGGTTGGCGATCTGGGCGTACATGAGCTCGCGCTTGGTAAAGGTCGCCGGCCCGTGCTCAGATCCGATCGTCACCTGCTCGTCGAGAAAGTGACCAAGGGTGCGACTGCCAATTTTCGGCTTCGACGGCCTACCTCGGGGGTTCCTTACCTCTCCTGGCTTGATCCGGTGCTCCTTCGGAGGCTTGCCCTTGCCCACATCGTAGGGCGATACCGTCGCGCCCTTCTGGCGCTTGCTCTTCTTCTCCGACATCGCCGCCCCCCTATTCCTCGTCCGGCGCGGGCAGCGCGAGCAGCGGCGGCGCTCCGTTCGCCGCACTGCCCGAGCAACGCACGCGTTCGAGTTCGGTCAGTGTAAGACCCGTCTGCACATGGATCGGTTCTTCGCCGAATACCTTGCGGAAGCGCATCAGACTGGCTTGGCAGTAGCCGGGGTCAATTTCCATCAGACGCGCCATACGCCCCGTTCGTTCTGCGGCGATCATCGTAGTACCGCCGCCGCCGAAGAAATCGGCCACGATGTCCCCGACCTGTGTACAGTCGAGGATAGCGTCCATGATCATGCCCACATTCTTGGGCGTTGGATGACGGTCGAGGTCTTCCTTGCGGTTGCGCGAAAACCCATTCGCGCCGGGGTACTCCCAAACATTTGTACGGTATCTGCCATTGGCTCCGAGCTGGATGTTGTTGAGATGTGGGGCGCCCGGTTTGCGGAACACGCCCACCAGTTCATGCTGAGACCGCAGGAAGCTCCCCAGACCCGCCGCGTGCTTTACCCACGTGACCAGGTTGAGATAATCGAGTTCGTTGGCTTTGGCCGCCAGGATAAGGAGGTGGATGCTCCTCCAATCCATGAACACCTCGATGATAGCGCCCTCCTCCGAGTGCAACGCCATCATCGCCAGGGCGAGTATTAGGAAGCGCGAGAACTCTTCCTCTGACATTTCGCCTGACGCCATCGCGAATTCATGTCTTGTCCGTCCCTTCTGGCGCTTTGATACGTGCCCATCGACCTTTACGTTGAAGGGTACGTCATTGATTGAGAACCTCGCCCTCCTCCCTCCCATCAGCAAAGCGCAGTCGTCGGCGTTGAGCGCATCGCCGCACATGATGATATGACGCAGAAGACGAAAGCGGTCGCCCCGCTCGACAAAGGGGGCGCTGACACGCTCATAGATGACATCATCCCCAAGCGTGGCTGTTCCCGGGATTGAGAGCGCAGCATCAATCGCGGCGGCATCGAAGCCTACTGCATGCAGATCGAAGTTATGCTCAAGCAGCTGAGCGACCTCATCGCGAAGTGCATCGGGCTCCCACTTACCTCCTTCGGCCAGCTTATTGTCAGCGATCCTGTAGGCCTTGATCTCAAGCGCGGTGAGATGACCGACGCGAATGGCCGGGATCGTCTCGCGCCCGAGAAGACGCATCGCCTCGAGCCGAGCCTCTCCGGCGACCAGAACACCTTTTGCGTCGATTATGATGGGATTGATGAAGCCGAATCTCTCGATCGACGCCATCAGCTGGGCCTGGGATTTCGCCGATCGTCGACGCAACCTCCGGTTGGGTAGCAAGACCTGCGAGACCAGGACGAGCTCGCATACGAGCTCGATGGCGCGTTGCATCTTCTGAACTGCGGACATCGCAATTCCCATTTCAGTTTTTGCAACCAAAATGGCGGAGTCGGAGACCCCGGGTCTCGCGATTATCGCGAGACCTTGCAAACAAGCCCGTCCTCGCGACGCCCGCCGCTCCGATGGAGCAGCGCACCTGTTTGCACACTTGGTAGTTACGTCGATTCGCTTGCTGGGCACCTCAGGATTTCTGTAAGCGGGTATCAGAACTTTTCAGTTGCAAATGCAACTAAATGCTCGTGAGCCCGCCCGCCCTTTTCCCATTATTTCTGCGGGTTTCCCTTTCTTGATCATCAGCTTCTTGGGGGAATGCCGTTAGAACCCGCGAGGTCCACGCGCTTGCAGATTGCGATTTGGGATTTTTCCCATCTCCTTCCCATTTATTGGCGCGATAAATGGGAAAAGGCCTCCGCTCGGTTGGAAGAACCGCGCAGGCTGGTCTTACTTCGCTGTTAGAAAGCGGTGGCCGCGAAAACCGTCCGGGCCCTGTTCCTGAGCCCTAGTGCTGGCTTTCCGGCGTGGTGACTTTAAGCCCATCAAGATCATCCCTGATCTTGATCTGGCAGCTAAGCCGCGAATTCTCTTTCACGTTCTCCGCGAAATCGAGCATCGACTGCTCCATCGCCGAGGGCTTGCCCACCTTGTCGGTGAAAGCTGCATCCACATAGACGTGGCAGGTCGCACAAGCGCACGCCCCCCCACAATCGGCGTCAATGCCCGGAATATTGTGCTTGATCGCTGTTTCCATGACGGTCATGCCGTTCTTGCCCTCAACGGTCCGCTCGGTCCCGGAGGCATCGATGTAGGTGATCTTCGGCATGGGTATCCTTGTCGTCCGACTAGCTCAGCGCGCGAGCGCCGATATCCTTCATGGATATGGATTTATCCGCTAGTTCGCCGGGCGCAACTGTCGCCTGCGCCGCAACCAGCTTCTTTCCGACCAGATATTCGGGCGCAGCGTTGACCGCATCAACCGCTATGACCCTACCTTCCTTCAGGTAAAACACTGCAAAACTGCGCGATTGCGGGTCACCCCGCATGATCCGCTCGTCCGCCCCGGTCCAGAGCCCTGCCGTCTGCAGCTTGAGGTCATACTGGTCCGACCAGAACCAGGGGACGTCCAGGCTGGGCATCGCAGCGCCGAGGATCGACGCCGCGACGATCTTTCCGCCCTCGATGGCGTTGTGGACAGACTCCAGCCGGCCTTCCCTTCCGTAATGCACCAGCGGCCGCCAGGCGACGTCGCCGATCGCATAGACATGCGGGTCGCTGGTCCGCATCTGCTCGTCGACCACGATGCCATTGCCGCAGACCAGCCCCGCGTCCGCCGCCAGCTCCATGTTGGGCAGCACGCCGACACCCACCAGCACGAGATCGGCCGGGATCACCTCCCCGTCTTCCAGCTTCACGCCGGTCACGTGGCCCGCGCCTTCGAAGCCGACGAGCCGCGCGCCCGTGCGAACATCGACGCCGGCGCTGCGATGGATGCGGTTGTAGAACTGGCCGATCTCCGGCCCCGCCACGCGCGAGAGGACCTGCTGCATCGCCTCAAGCACGGTCACCTTCATCTTCAGCTGGCTCGCCACCGCCGCCGCCTCAAGCCCGATATAACCCGCGCCGACAACCACCAGCCGCGCATCGGCATGCGCCGCCGCCTTCAGCTGATCCACATCGCTGAGCGTGCGAAGCTCCAGCACGCCGGCAAGCTCCGCGCCTTCCACCGGCAACCGGCGCGGACGCGACCCCGTCGCGATCACCAGCCTGTCCCAGCCAACCGATGCGGCAGACGACAATTCAACCGTGCGCGCATCAAGATCGATCCGCTTCGCGGCGACGCCCGTCAGCAACTCGATCCCATGCTCGCCATAATATTCGAGCGGCTTCAGATAGAGCCGGTCCGCCTCCAGCTCGCCCTTGAAATAGGCTTTCGACAGCGGCGGCCGCTGATACGGCGGCTGAGGCTCGTCACCGATGATGGTGATGGCGCCTTCAAACCCACCGAGCCGCAGCGAATACGCCGCCTGCCCGCCCGCCTGGCCGGCGCCGATGATCACAACACGCTGGGGCGCTTCCGCCATGCCCGATGTCCTTCCCGAGAGGCCCGCCTCATAGCATGCCTGCCTCGCGGGAACAGCGTATCGGCGCTGATTAAACGCGCCTCATCTCATGGCGATTGTCAGGGTCTTTGCCGGCGTTCGACGTTCCACATGCGATTGGCCGCTACGGGCCCATATCCGCACGCGAGCCTACTTCTTGTTGGCGACCAGTTTTGCCGCATTCGTTGCAGCAGCCAGGGTAAGCGCCTGCCCCCCCATGTCCTTGCCTCCATTCGTGACGGCGAGCACGCCGGAACCTGAAGCAGGAAACAGGGCGACGACCGCGAACCACGCCCCATCCGATCCCTCATGATAATATACAGGGCCGGGAAGCCCGGCGATGCTGTCGCGCACGAACCAGCCCATTGAAACGGGTGCGCCAGGCGGAGGTGATTGCGTCACTGAATAGGTCTCGGGTTTCAGCAGCGCGCCCTTTCCGTTCGCGCCCTGCAACTGATCGATGCAGAAGCGAGCCCAGTCATCGAGAGACAGATAGATGTTTCCCGCGGGCGCGAAAAAGTCGGGGTTCACATCGCGCGGAACGGCGAGCCTTCCGCGCATATGGCCAGCGGGCTGTCCTGTCGGCGGTCGTCCAAATCCAGCCGAGGTCATCCCCAGGGGCGTGAATACCTCATCCCGCATCAAGGACTCATAGGTGTCCTTGCTGGCTGTCTCGGCCATGTAAGCGGCGACCAGGAACCCGGTGTTTGAATAGCTGAATCTGCCGGCGCGTCCGACGGGCGCGTCCTGCAACGCACGAGCGATGTACGCCCTCCGCCGTTCGGACGAGCTGGCTGAGCTTTCGTCATAGAAGAGCGAATTGAGGACTTTCTCGTCCCTGATATTCTCCGGAAGACCGGACGTGTGCGTCAGCAATTGCAGCAGTGTAATCGACCGATACTCAGGCCGCATATCGACGGCCATATCAGGCAAGACACCGCCGATCGTCGACTCCCAGGAGAGGACGCCACGCTCCACAAGCCGAGCGATCATCACGGCCGTCATCGCCTTGCCATCAGAGCCGATATTCCAGACATCGCTTCGGGAAACGGGTGTGGGATCACTGAGGCTGCGCACTCCATATTCGGCTGCGTCGACGATTCCGTAGTCCTGAATGATCAGCAGCCCCGCCCCGGGGACTTTCTTGTCCGCGGCAGCCTTGGAGAGGATCGCATCGAGGTCGTCTGCGAAGGCGGGCGCCGCGAAGACGCCGAGACAGATCGCAAGCAGAACCGCCAATCGTGAAATCATTCACGCCTCCCCCGTTTGCCGAGCCGGCCCCCGTTTACCGAGCAGGAATGTCAGCTCGCAAATATGTCGTCTCTGGGGCGCGGGTTTCAGCGCTCTCTGGTAAACCGCAACGCCCCATGACGCTCGATCCGGGGCAGTTTCGCCAACGTCCAGTTTGGGCGAACAGTTGAAGCTCATCGCCTCATGCGATTGGCTGAAGGTGGCCCGTAGCAGACAGTCATGCAGGTGCTAAGAGTCTCGCGCAGGTTGGGGATAGAGTGGCGCCTATGATCGACTTTTACGTTTTCTTGATCTCTGCGGCGCTCGTAGCGTTTGTGCTATTCCTGCTTGCGCCACGATCCCGATGGTGGCGGTTGGCGGCTGTGCCCCTCGGCATGCTCGCGCTAGGACTCGCCCTACGCTTTTGCAGTCGAACCTATCCTGGCATACACTACCCGGACTCCCCGTTTCTGAATGACCTATTGAATGGCAATCGTCTTTTCGACGTTGGAGTCGTCCTGGTGCTCGCCCTTGGCATTGCGGACGTGGCGTTCGTGTTCCTGACCCGATTTCATCAATCAGCGACTGCGTCGATCGCGTCTCGCTTGCTGGTCACGCTGCGTGCCGTCCTGCTTGTTGTGACATCTGCGATCATTGTCTACGGCTTCTACTGCGCGACCATCTTCTATGAGCATTGGAGCCAGTAGCGGCCGATTCCGGCCATTTATTGACGCTCGCCGCCGCTTCGCGGAATGACTGAGCGACGACTTCTCCGCACTCCCAAAACCAGACCCGCATGCCGCACCTGACGCTCACCATCGCCCTCCCCGACGAAGCCGCCACCGCCGCTCTCGGCGCACAGCTTGGCGCGGTCGCCCGTGCGGGCGATGTGATCGCGCTGCAGGGCGATCTTGGCGCCGGCAAGAGCACGCTAGCGCGCGCCCTGATCCGCTGCCATCTCGGCCCCGAAACGGAGGCCCCCAGCCCCACCTTCACGCTGGTCCAGACCTATCCCGGGCCGCGCATCGCAATCTGGCATTTCGACCTCTACCGGCTGGAACACCCCGACGAGGCCCGGGAACTCGGCCTTGAGGAAGCTGTGGATGGCCTCAGCCTGATCGAATGGCCGGAAAGATTGGGGCGCCATCTTCCGTCGCGGCGGCTGGAAGTTCAGCTATCCATTGTTGGAGACGGGCGAATCGCTCGCCTGATCGATTTCGATGACTGGAGCGAACGGCTTCATGGCGACTGGCGCCCAACAACATGAGTAACAACCTGCGATCGACCGAACTCAAGGAGTTCCTCACCCGCGCCGGCTGGGGCGAGGCTGCGCGCACGCCGCTCAATGCCGACGCCTCCACGCGCCGCTACGAGCGCCTGCGCCGCAAGACCGAGACGGCGATGCTGATGGACGCCCCGCCGCTGGAATCCCAGCCCTGCCCTCCCGGCGCTGATGAAGAAGAGCGCATCAGGCTCGGCTGGAACGCCATCGCGCGCCTCGCCGCCTCGCGCGTCGAAGCCTTCGCGGCCGTCGCCGGCCATCTCGACGCGCTGGGACTCTCCGCGCCAAAAATCCTCGACGCCGACATTTCGCGCGGCATCGCGCTCCTCGAAGATCTCGGTGATGACCTCTTTGCCGAAGTCATCGCCAAGGGCGGCGACGAGAGCCAGCTCTATGCCGCGGCCGGCGATGTGCTGGCCGCCGTCCATCGCGCGCCTGTCCCGTCCACGCTGCCCTATCGCGGCGGCGAATGGCCGGTGCTGACGTATGACCACCTTGCGCTCTCCGCCAATCTCGACCTCTTCGTCGAATGGATGCCGCAGCGCGATCTCTCCATGCGCATCAACGAGCAGACCCGCCTGCGTTGGGAGCGTGTGCGCGAGAACATGATCGGCCGCGCCGAGGACTATCCGCGCGCTCTGATCCTGCGCGACACGCACGCGGAAAACCTGATCTGGCTGCCTCAGCGCGAGGGTCTCAAGCGCGTCGGCCTGCTCGACTTCCAGGACGCCGTGCTCGGCTGGGGCGAGTGGGACATGTCGATGCTGCTGCACGACGCCCGCCGCGACGTATCCCCCGCCGCCCACGCCGCCGCCACGCGCGCCTATCTCGAAGGCACGGGCCTCAGCAGCGCCGACTTCGAGGAACGACTGGCCGTGCTGGGCGCGATGAACGTCATGCGCATCATGGGTATTTTCGCCCGCCTGGTGACGCGCGACAAGAAACCCCGCTACGACCAGTTCCAGCCCCGCCTGCGCGGACTGCTGAATGAAACGCTCAGCCACCCCGCCCTCGCCGAGACGCGCGACTTCGTCGCCGCCGTCGCGCCCCACCTCCTGGTTCCGGCATGACGCGTATCACTACAGCCATGCTGCTCGCGGCCGGCCTCGGCACGCGCATGAAGCCGCTGACGGACACGCTGCCCAAGCCGCTGATCGAAGTCGCCGGCCGCACGCTTCTGGATCGCGTGCTCGACAAGCTGGTCGCGCAAGGCGTCACGCGCGCAATCGTCAATGTCCACTATCTGGCCGACCTGATTGAGGCGCATCTCAAGGCCCGCACCGACATCGAGATCATCATCTCGGATGAACGCGCCGAGCTGCTCGAAACCGGCGGCGGCGTGATCAAGGCTTTGCCGCATCTGGGGCAAGACCCCTTCTTCGTCGTCAACACCGACGTCACCTGGGCGACGGCAGGCGACGACACGTTCGCGCGCATGGCCGAAGCCTACGATCCCAACGAGATGGATGCACTTCTGCTGCTGGCCGAGATGGGCGCCACGATGGGCTTCCGCGGTCCCGGCGATTTCTTCCTCGGGCCGGAAGGCCAGCTCATTCGCCGCGGCGACAAGCCCAGTGCGCCCTATGTCTTCGCCGGCACCCACATCACGCGCGCCGACCTTCTGCGCAGCTACGAGGTGAAGCCGTTCTCGGCCAACATCTACTGGAACGCGATGGGCCGCGCGGGCCGCCTGTTCGGCACGGTAATGAAGCCGTTCTGGCTGCACGTCGGCGATCCGCAGGGCCGCGACGAGGCCGAAGCCCGCCTGCGCACCATGGGGCCCGGGGCTTGATGGCGCGATGCTGATGGTGGGGGGCGCACGATGACAGACATTTTCTCCGCCTCGCCGCGTATCTTCTCGCTGCCGCCCTCGACGGCCTATCTCGACGAAGTCGCACGCGGCCTTGTCGACGCCACCGGCGCGAAGGCAAATCCCGAAGCGCTCGCCGACGCCCTCATCTTCACGCCCAACCAGCGCGCCGCGCGCGAACTCAGCCTTGCGCTCTATCGCGCCGTCGGCGGCACATTGCTGACGCCCGAAATCCGAACACTCGGCGATATCGAGGAAGAAGACGGCCTCGCCGCGTTCGGGCCCGACGCGCTCGATCTGCCCCCGGCCATACCCGCCGCCCAGCGTCGCGGCGCCCTCTCGCGCCTGATCCAGCACTGGCGCACGCGGGCCGGCGGCGACGCCCTGCCGCCCGGCGCGCTGCTCTCCGCAGCGGACGAACTCGCGGCCCTCATCGACCAGTCATGGATGGCCGGCGGCGTCGACTGGAAGAAGCTGGATGGCCTCGCTGAGGAGCTCGCGCCACAACTCGCCGCGCACTGGCGCTCGTCGGCGGACTTCCTCGACATCGTCATGCGCGCCTGGCCGAAGCATCTCAAGGAACAGGGCCTGTGCGATGCGCAGATGCGCCGTCTCGGCGCCGCCGAAGCGCTGGCCACCCGCTGGGCGCGCACCCCGCCCGCCCATCCCGTGCTCGTCGTCGGCTCGACCGGCGCGGGCGCTGCAACGCGCATCCTGATGCAGGCCGTGCTGGATCTTCCGCGCGGCGTCATCGTACTGCCGGGCCTCGATCCCGACTCGGCCAGCGAAGACTGGAAAGCAATCTCCGAATCCGCCAGTCATCCCCAATATGTTCTGCACGCCACACTGCAATGGTTGCGCATAGCGCCTGGCGCCGTGCGTCCATGGCCGGCAGAAGCGGAAACACCGCAGGCGTCCGCGCGCCGCCGCCTGCTCAACCAGGCGCTGGCGCCTGCCGTGAGAACCAGCGACTGGACCAAGCGTCTGGCCGAACTGGCGCATCCGACAAGCCCCGCCACCTTCGTCGCCTCAGCGCTGGAAAATCTCCACCTCGTCGAAGCCGAAGACGAGAACGAGGAAGCCCTCGCCGCCGCCCTCCTCCTGCGCGAGACGCTGGAGACGCCGGGCAAGACCGCCGCACTCGTCACGCCCGAATCCTCCCTCGCCCGCCGCGTCGCAGCGTTGCTGGAGCGCTGGGGCATCGACATGGCGCCATCCTCCGGCGCACCGCTCGCGCACTCGCAGACCGGCAGCCTCCTTTCCCTGCTGTCGCGCTGGGTGTTCGATCCGTCCGATCCGGTCCACCTGCTCGCCGTGCTGAAACATCCGCATGTGCGCGTCGGTCGCGATGCCAGCGCGCTCTCGGACACCGTCACACGGATCGACGGCAACTTCCTGCGCGGGCCGCGCAAGCATCGCACGCTGGAAGCGCTCGCCGCCATCATCGCCAATCCGCCGCAGCCCGATGATCCCGACCGCCCCGGCCCGCGCCCCGATCCCGAAGGCGCCGCCCTGATCCGCGACCTCGCTGCCCTCTACAACGACGTCGCCCACGCTTTCCCCGCCGAGGATTTCAACGGCCCCGCCGCCGCCGATGGCGTAGCCCAACTCGCCGAAGCGCTGGCCGATGCTCCGGGCCACTCCGGCAACCGCATCTGGTCGGGCAAGCCTGGCGAGATGGCGGCGAAATTCATCGGCCAGCTGCGCGATCTGTCCGGCGCCATCGCCGACATGACCGCGCAGGACTTCCCCGACTTCCTCGCCGCCGCCCTTCGCGGCCTCACCAGCGCGCCCGACACGCCCGAACATCCACGCATCGTCATCTGGGGTCCGCTCGAAGCGCGTCTGCAGCGCCGCGACCGCATGATCCTTGCCAGCCTCAATGAAGGCTCGTGGCCCAAGCCCGTCGCCGCCGACGCCTTCCTCAACCGCAAGCTGCGGCGTGATCTCGGCCTGCCCGATCCGGACGAGCGCATCGGACTGTCGGCGCACGACTTCGCGCAACTTGCGAATGCCCCCGAAGTCTTCCTGCTGCGCGCCCGCCGCGTTGACGACAAGCCCGCCGTCGCCTCGCGTTGGCTTTGGCGCCTGCGCACACTGGCCGCCGGCGGTCTCGGCGGACGCAAGCAGGCCGAAGCCGCACTGCAATCCGCTCCGAGCCACGATCCGCTGGTCTGGGCCCGCGCCCTGCGCCACGCGGATCACGTCACGCCCGCAAAAGCGCCCGCCCCACGCCCTCCAGTCGAAAAGCGCAAGCTGACGCGCTTCTCGCCCACGCGCGTCACCACCCTGATCCGCGACCCTTACGCCGACTACGCCCAGCGCATTCTCAACCTCGAACGCCTGCGCCGCGCCGGCGAGCCCATCGATGCGCGCGAACGCGGCACGGCCGTCCACAAGGCGATCGAGCTGTTCGAAACACCCGGCAACACGCGCGAGCTTGGCGATCTCATCCTCGAACGCCTGCTCGATGCCGGCGCCGCCCCCGAACTCGCCGAACTCGAACGCCCGCTCTGGCTGCGCGCCGCCGCTATCTATCGCGACTGGCGCGACTCCCGCCGTGACCGGCTGGTCAACGCCGTGCTGGAGAAGAAAGCCGAGATCGAGTTCGACAGCGCCGCGCCCGGCGGCAAGACGAAGATCCGCGCCACCGCCGACCGTGTCGAACATCTCAAGGGCGACACGCTCGCCATCATCGACTTCAAGACCGGCACGCCGAAATCTGCCAGGCAGGTGAAATCCGGCATCGAGCCCCAGCTTCCGCTCGAAGCCGCCATCGCCGCCCGCGCCAGCTTCGGCGACCTTCCTGCCCTGCCCGTCTCGGAGCTGATCTACTTCCAGTTCTCCACCAGCGCCGCCGTGATGAAGGACTCCAACGGCGAACCGCTAGATCTCAAGGAACCCACCGCCGCCAATGCGGAGGCTGCGCTCGCCGGCCTCGTGAAGATGATCAAGTCCTACGCGAACCCCGACCAGCCCTATCTCTCACGCCCGCGCGTGTTCTCGGTGAAGATGTTCACCGACTATGACCGTCTCGCCCGCCGCGCCGAATGGACCATCGGGGAGGGCGAGCAATGACGAACGCAAGCTGGCCCGAATGGGAAGCCGCCCTCGCCGGCCAGGCCGCCGCCGCCGAGCCGCGCGCCAACGCCTGGGTCGCCGCCAATGCTGGCTCGGGCAAGACCAAGGTGCTGATCGACCGCGTCGCGCGTCTCCTGCTCTCCGGCGCCGAGCCCGACTCGATCCTGTGCGTCACCTACACCAAGGCCGCCGCCAGCGAGATGCAGGACCGCCTGTTCGATCGCCTCGGCGAATGGTGCGTCGCCAATGACGCCCGCCTGCGTCGGGACCTCTCGCTGCTCGAAGGCCGCGAGGATTTCAACGACGCCTATCTCGGCCGTGCGCGCGAGCTGTTCGCACGCGCGCTTGAAACCCCGGGCGGCCTGCGCATCGAGACGATCCACGCCTTCTGCGGCCGCCTGCTGCGCCGCTTCCCGCTGGAGGCCGGCATCGCGCCCGGCTTCCACGAACTCGACGACCAGGACTCCGAAGAACTCTGGGACGAAGCCTTCCTCGCGCTCGGCGCTCGCGTGGTGCGCGGCAACGCCGACCTGATCGCCGCCGCGCGCACCGTCGCGGAGGCGGGCGGCGCGGGCTTCGATGTCCTCAAGCGTCTCGATTCCCATCGCGGCCAGATTGACGCCCTGCTCGCCCGCCCCGGCGGCCTCGCCGCCGCCATCGAGCGCCTGCGCCTCATCATCGGCGCGCCAACCGCCAGCGTGGCCGACCTGCTCGACGCCGCGATGAACATTGATCTGCCGCGCGCTAAGCTCACCGCCCTCGCCGCCGCAATCCCGACAACGAAACCGACCGACGCCAAGCTCGTCGACAAGCTAACGGCCGCCCTCTCCGACATGGACGCCGCGATACGCTTCGAAGCCTATTCCGGCATCGCCTTCACCGACGCAGGCGAGATCCGCAAGAAGAACCCCTACACCGCCGAAGCCGCGAAAGCCGCGCCATCGCTGCCCGACCTGTTCCAGACAGCAGCAACGCCCGAAGGCAGCGAAGTCACGCGCATCGCGGAAGTCTCGCGCCTCATCGCTGCATGCCGCATCTTCGAACGCTCCGCCGCCCTGCTCCATCTCGCCGGTCCGCTGCTCGGCGACTTCGAGCGCCGCAAGCGCGCCCGCGCCGGCCTCGACTTCGACGATCTGATCGACAGCGTCTTCCGCCTGTTCGACCGCAGCCACGCCGCCGAATGGGTGTTGTGGAAGCTCGACGGCGGTATCGCCCACGTGCTTCTGGATGAAGCGCAGGACACCAGCCCCGCGCAATGGCGCATCCTCCGCCATCTCACCGCCGAGATCTTCGCGGGCGCCGGCGCGATCCGTCCTGCGCAACGAACGCTCTTCATCGTCGGCGACCAGAAGCAGTCGATCTACTCCTTCCAGGGCGCGGACCCCGAACACTTCCTGGCTCAGGCCCGCGAACTGCACGCCGCCGCGCACGATGCCGGCGCCCCGTTCAACACGCCCAGCCTCGCCATGTCGTTCCGCTCGGTCACGCAGGTGCTTACTTATGTCGACGACGTGTTCGACCCGCAGCACTTCTCCGGCGGCGCACCCTTCTCGGTGCAGGTCCCGGTCGAAGCCGACTATGCGCCGCACACCGCCCGCCGCCGCGATGAACCCGGCAGCGTCGAACTCTGGCCGCTCGATCCGCCCGCCGAAGTCGAGGAGCCCGATCCGTGGGATGCCCCCGTCGATCGCGTCGCCGAAACCGATGCGCCCGTTCAACTCGCAAAACGCATCGCCGCCTTCATCGCCCGCGAGATCGAAACCGGCGCCGCCGTGTGGGAGAAGGGCGCTCAACGCCCCGCCCGCCCCGGCGACTTCCTGATCCTCGTGAAGCGCCGCACCGGGGGCATCTTCGACGCCATCCTGCAACAGCTGAAGGCCCGCAACATCCCCGTCGCCGGCGCCGACCGCATCCACCTGCTCGACAGCGCACCCGTGCAGGACGTGCTGAACCTCGTCCGTTTCGCGCTCTGCCCCACCGACGACCTCACCCTCGCCGAGATCCTCAAGGGCCCCTTCGGCGCCCACAGCGAAGGCGGCGACTTCCCCTGGCTCGACGACAACGACCTCTTCGATCTCGCCATCGACCGCAAAGGCTCTCTCTGGGACCAGCTGCGCGCCGCGAAATCCCCGCGCCTCGCCCCGCTGCGCGCTTTCCTCGAAGACTTGGCTGACCACCGCCACCTGCCGCCATTCGAATTCATCGCCCGCGCGATGGAACTGGGCCACGGCCTGCCACGTCCCGGCTGGGACCTGATCCTCTCTCGCTTCGGCGGTCCCGCGCGCGAACCCGTCAGCGCCCTCATCGACCGCGCCTCCGGCTTCGACGCCGACCAGCCGCCCAGTCTCGAACTCTTCCTCGCCGCCATTGAAGCCACCGGCGGCGAAGTGAAACGCGAACTCTCGGGTCCGCAGGACGAAGTGCGCGTGATGACCGTCCACGGCGCCAAGGGCCTGCAGGCGCCCATCGTCATCCTGCCCGACACCACCAGCGCGCCGAAGCTCGACACGTCGGGGCTCTTCTTCACCGCCGAAGGCCTGCCCGTGTGGGTCGGCCCGAAAGGCGGCGACACGCCCGCTACCGCCGCGCTGCGGCTTGATTCAAACGAACGCGCCCTGCGCGAACACCGCCGCCTGCTCTATGTCGCCCTCACGCGCGCACAGGATCGCCTGATCGTCTGCGGCGCCTGGCACGGCAAGAGCAAGGAAGGCCGCGACAAGGACAGCTGGTACCAGCTCTGCGACGCCGGCATGCAGCGTCTAATCGCCAGCGGCACGGCAACGCAGATCGAGGACACGCTCGATGGCGCAGCTCGCCCCGTCATCCGCCTCGGCGCTCCACCACCGGCGCTCGGCCGCGGCGCGACGATTGCGTCCGCCGCAACCGCGCTCCCCGCCTGGCTCCGCACGCCCGTGCCCGTCGAAACCGCGCGGCGCATCCTCTCGCCCTCGCGCCTCACCGCCTCATCCGAACCGCCCGTCATGTCGCCCTTCGGCGAGGGTCGCGCGGAGAAGCTGCGGCGCGGCACGCTGATCCACACGCTGTTCGAAGTCCTGCCCACCATCCCGCCGAAGAACCGCTGGCGCGCCGCCGAAACCTTCCTGCGGAAACAGCTCGACCTTGTCCCCGCCCAGCGCACGGAAATGCTCGAAGCCGCTTTCGGCGTGCTGGACGATCCGCGCTTCGCCAACGTCTTCGCGGAGGGCGGACGCCCCGAGGCGCCCGTGATCGGCGACCTGCCCAATGGCGCCACCATCAATGGCCGGGTCGACCGCCTCGTGGTTACCAGCGCCGAAATCCTCGTGATCGACTACAAGACCGACCGTCCCGCCCCCGCCACGGTCGAGGGCGTCGGGGAAGCCTACATCGCCCAGATGGCCGCCTACCGGCATGTTTTGTCGAAACGCTGGCCAAACCGCCCTGTCCGTTGCCTGCTGGTCTGGACAGACGGCCCCCAACTCATGGAAATACCCCCGAAATTGCTGGACGGGGCGCTCAGCCGCTTGCGCTGATCAACCCAGTGTTTAGCGACTCTCCGTTGGATTAAGGATCGGCCCTGCCTACCTAGGCGGTACGATCAGTTCAGGAACCGCCATCATGGCCGTAGCTTCCATCACAGACGACAGCTTCGACGCCGAAGTCCTCGCCGCCGACAAGCCGGTGGTTGTCGACTTCTGGGCTGACTGGTGCGGCCCGTGCAAACAGGTCGCCCCCACCTTCGAGGCGCTGGCCGAAGAGCTTGGCGACAAGGTCAAGATCGTGAAGCTGAACATCGATGATCATCCGCTGTCCGCGCAACGTTTCGGCGTGCGCGGCCTGCCCACCTTCATGGTCTTCCAGGGCGGCCAGGTCACGGCCACTCACCTCGGCGCCATGAACAAGGCGCGCATGATCGAATGGCTCAAACAGTCCGCGCCCTCCGTGGACGAAGCAGTTTAGAGGAACACGCACATGGCTCTTCCCGAAGTCACCGACGACACTTTCGAAGCTGAAGTCCTGAAGGCTTCCGGTCCCGTGGTCGTGGACCTGTGGGCCGAATGGTGTGGCTCGTGCAAACAGATGATGCCCGCTTACGAACAGCTTGCCGGCGAACTCGAAGGCAAGGCCAAGCTCGTGAAGTTCAACGCCGACGAGAACCCGATGACGCCGGGCCAGTTCGGCGTGCGCGGCCTGCCCACCCTGCTCATTTTCGAGAACGGCAAACTACTCTCGATGAAAACCGGCGCGATGACCAAGTCGAAGCTCTATGAATGGATCACGCAGACGGCGCCGTCGGTCGCCTGATTTCTGGCCCGCGGCGCAACGGCGAGTATCCAACATCACCCCCCTCGCTTTCACCAGCGAGGGGTTATTGATTGCAGCTTTGGCCCGCGCTTAATCGCAACACGCCTCATCCTTCGACAAGCTTTGAAGGCGGGGTGGTCGCCGCACCACCACCATAACCGCACCAATAGGCTTCATCCTTGTAGCGCGGCTCCAACACCCGATGATGTGGTCATGGGTGTGTCGGAGGGGCGCTCACCGTCTCGCCCTGGGGCCTCGAAGCCCGCAGATCAGCTGAGGGATCGCGGGCGCGGCGCTGACACCGCGGGATTCCATCGGGGCGATCGTCTCGGAGGATGTACTCCGCGCATAGTTGTTCGATTGCAGACATAAGGGCCGCCCCCAAAGCCACCCCCGCGCAACTTGACGCGCGACAAGGCGTCAGCCTGTTTTCGGGTCAGTACGCTGCGTTCCGCTATTGTGCGGAACCAATAGCAGACTAGATACAGCATCCGGGACAGACAGCCGGGCGAGCCGCGTGCTCTCAGGCGCGGCCATTCTGGGGAAGGACACGATCATGGCGATGGATCGGGCGACGCTCGAAACCTATCTGCGGGACGCCTTTCCCGACGCCGAGATCAGCCTACGTGACATGGCAGGCGACAATGACCATTGGAGCGCCGAGATCGTTTCGGAGCAGTTCCGTGGCAAGTCGCGTGTCGCCCAACACCAGATGGTCTACGCCGCCCTCAAGGGCCGCATGGGCGGACAGCTCCACGCCCTCGCCCTCGTCACCCGCGCTCCCGGCTGAAAGGGCTCTGGCCGAAGTGGGTGACAATTTCCGCGATAATGCCCATGGAGCGCGCCGCCTCGGCTTCGGGGTGAGCGGGCCGCATGGCTCGGCGCTGATCCGACCGGAAGCCACCGTGCAGATGATCCAGCACGCCTACGCGCTAGGCGTGCGTGTGTTCGACACTGGTCCATCCTACGGGGCGGGCGAGGCCGAGCGCAGGCTGGGCGAGGCGCTGTTGCGACTGCCGCCTTATGATCCGATCATCGCCACGAAAGTCGGCGTCCAATCCTACGGCCTCAAGGGACGGCATCGCGATTTTTCGCCCAACGGTGTGAGGCGCTCTGTGGAAGCCTCGCTGAAGCGGCTGCGCCGCTCGCGGGTGGACTGGCTTTTCCTGCACGGCCCGGCGCCAGAGGAACTGACCGACGCCCTCCTCAAGACTCTGGTCGATCTCAAGTTCAAGGGCGATGTCGTCTCGCTGGGCATTTGCGGGCGTGGCGCCGAGCTGGACGCGGCGCTGACCTCGGGCCAGTTTACGCACTTCATGGCGCCCGTACATGCCGGCCTGTCGCAACAGGAGAAGGAACGGCTCTATCGCCTGCGCTCGGCCGGTGAGCTGATCGGGATCGAGACGCTGTCGGCGGCCAATCCGCGCTTCCCTGTTCCGGTGAGCGCCGGGGCGACCTGGCGGCTGGCGCGCTCGCTGATGGGATGGGCGGCCCCCCGCCCGCCAACCCCGATGACCGTGGACGAGGCGCTGAACTGGGCCCTTGGCGAGGGCGGCGCGCACAGGATCATCTGCACCACATCGCGGCTGGATCACCTCGAATCCAACGTCGCAGCCGTCCTGACGCCGGACACGGGGCGCTTGATTGGAGGCGGTAGAGGCCTTAGCTCAGAAACCTGACACCCATTTCCTGCGGGAAACCGCTGCGGAGCCACACATGTCCGACGTAAACGCACGCATTCAGGGCCTGATAGACGGGAGCCCGGTATTCCTGTTCATGAAGGGCACGCCGACCTTCCCGCAGTGCGGCTTCTCGGCAACGGTGATCTCGATCCTCGACCATCTCGGCGTGCGCTATGACAGCGCCAACATCCTCGAGGACGCCGAGCTGCGGCAGGGCATCAAGGATTTCTCGAACTGGCCGACCATCCCCCAGCTCTATGTGAAGGGCGAGTTCATTGGCGGCTGCGACATCACGAAAGAGATGTTCCAGTCGGGCGAGCTGAAGCAGCTGCTTGAGGAAAAGGGCGTGCTGCAAGCGGCGTGATCTAGACCAAGCCGCCCGTTGCCTTCGCCGCCGCGCTGTCGCGGAATATCGCACTATCGAGATCGGCTGATGCCCAGCCCAGCTGGTCGCGCAGCAGGCCCTTGAACACCGAGCGCGCATCGACGGCGGGGCGAAGGTCGCGATCCTCGAACAGCGCCGATGATTTGAGGCCCGGCCAGTCGCCCAGCATGCGGCCGCCCTTGATGGCGCCGCCGGCAAGGATGGCGAGCCCCCCGGTTCCGTGATCCGTGCCACCTCCGCCATTGACCCGGACCGTGCGGCCGAACTCTGAAATCGCCATCACGGCGGTCTTCTTCCAGATGTCGCCAAGCAGCGTCTTCAGCGCTGCGATGCCGTTGTCGAGCGCGGCGAAGCGTTGCTGTAGCGCCTGGTTCTGGCCGGTGTGGGTGTCCCAGCCTTCGAGGCTGACGACGGCGATCTGCGGGCCGCCGGGCTGCGCGAGGAATTTGCCGGCCGCCTCAAGCTGCGGAACATATTGCGCGGGGCCGCCGCGGCCGCCCATGCCGTCGGCCTTCATCGAACCGGCGACCATATCGGCGCCGACGGCGGCGCTCAGCGACGTCTTGAGCACCATGTCGTCTTGGTAGAGATCAAGCAGGCGCTGCAGCGTGTCCTCGCTCGCCTCCGGCAGAACGGGCGGCGACCATGATGTGGCGCTGACGGGCGCGCCGCGCAGGATCAGCGGTTGCGATGGGCCGATTGACACTGCTGAATATGCGCCCGGAGCCTTGAGCATGGCGCGGTTGAGCCAGCCATCGTCGCTAACCTGGCTGATCTCACCGCATTCGAGCAGGTCCTGCGCGGCGAAGTGCGAGCGCTCGCGATAGGGACCGGCGATGGCGGGCACGAAGGCCGCTTCGTTCGCACGGTACATGGCGGCGAGGCCCGGCATCGCGGAATGCAACGCAAAGCCGTCGGACAGTTTGATGGCTTCATCGTCGATCAGTGCGGCGCGGTGGACACCAATGTCGGCGTCATCGAGCTTGGGCAGGGCAGCAAGGCCGTCCATCGCGCCGCGCAGGATGATGATCACCAGCTTGTGGCCGTGTGCGTCGCCTGTATCGCCGCGCGCACCCGGCGCCACCGACAAAAGCGTCGCGGCGGACCCGGCGAGAAGCAGCGTACGGCGGTTCAGCATTGTCATGGCTATCTCCGCTGGAATTCGGGCGCCATCAGCGCCAGGGTGAAGCCCTGCTCCGCGCTTTCAGCGCGAGCGATGGCCTGCCGCGTGCGCGCGCCCGCCATCTCGCCGAGCGCCGCGTCGAGGAAATCCGAGGGAGACAGGCCGCGCGCCATGCGCCGCGACACGGCGTTGGCCCATTCCAGCCGCTTCTTGATCGCATCGGCGCCTGACCATGCGGCGACATCGTCCGGCCAACCCGCAGGCGACGGGGCGCTGAAGGGCGCCTGCGCCAGCGAGGCGTAGACCTGCCGCTGGGCGCCGCCGAATGTCGCCTGGGGGCCGGCAGCACGCGCCGCCGACATCAGCAGTTCTTCGGGCGTCTTGAACTTCTGCTGCTCGTTCTGCCAGGCTTCGTCGAGGTGAATGACTGCGCGGGCGAGCGCGGCGAGGTCGCCGCCCGATGACAGGAAGCTCGCTTCCAGTTTTGCAATCGCGGATTCCGGCGGCGAATCGGAAACGAAATGCCGCGCGAGCTTGATCGCGACATGGCGCGCGGTCGCCGAATGGATCGCCAGCATGTCGAGGATAGCGGCTGCCTGCAGCTTGCCCTCCCCGCCATAGGCCTTGCCGAGGACGGTGCGCACGCCGGGCTCGTGCAGGAGGTCTGCGAAGATGACGCGCCCGGGTTCGGTCGCGATGCCCTGCGCCCTGCCGCCGCGACCAGCCGATGCAAGGCGCGCGGTTTGCGGTCCGCTGACCGTCCATCCCGTCAGCGCCTTGGCGAATTCGACGATATCTTCCTGCGTATAGCCGGAGCCGACACCGAGGGTGTGGAGTTCTAGGACTTCGCGCGCAAGGTTTTCGTTCAGCCCGGCGTCGCGCCGCTGGGCAGGCTGCGTCGACGGTCCGATGGAGCGGGCGGCGTCGAGATAGATCAGCATGCCCGGGTGAAGGACAGCATGGCCAAGAAGCTCGGAGAATCGGCCGAACACATGCGGCCGGATGGCTTCGCGCTCATAGGGACCGACCAGCCCGATCATCTGCGCGTTGCGGGCGGCGACGGTGAAATGGTTCGACCAGAAGCGGGCCCAGCGTTCAGCAAAGGATGCGCCGGTTGACGCCGCGTGCTGCGTGCGCGCCTCTATCTCCAGCCGCAGGCCTTCACGCGCCTCGCGCTGGATGCGTTGCTGGATGGCTTGCCGCGTTTCTTCATCGGGCTCGCCCGCGCCACGCGCTCCGACCATCGAGGCGTCGGCGATACGTTCGGCGAACACATCCTGTGTCGACCGGAGGCCATCCGTGGAGATGATCGCAGCGCCGGTCTGCACCTGCGCTTCGAGCCAGCCACGAGGATCGCTGGCGGCCGCCGCGATTTCGCCTGGCCGGGCGCCCATGCCAAACCGCGTCGCAGCTATGGCAGCCGTCAGGCGGGACATTGGGAACCTCCCTCTCCATGCCGGGGGGACCTGAACACCGGAGTTCAAAACCTAGCGCGCGCAAACACGGAAAGTATGTCGGAGAAGCCGGGATTTTGTATCAGAGTTTGTTCGCCGGACCCAAAAAGCGCGATCAGTTCTGATTGAAGCGACAGCACTTTGGTCGCGCTCCAAATTCCTCGTCCAGGATCGGATTTACGCCTTTGGTGGAGCGCCTCCGGCGATCTACCGAAGCCGATCCGGCCCTAGCAGGCGAGCCGACGCTCAAGTTCGCTGGTGACATCGCCGAAACCAGGGACGTGGGCGTGATCGAGTGCAATCAATGCAAGCTCCACGGCGTCGATCGGGCCAGGCAGGGCCGCCGCCGCGCCGCGCAGCTCAGCCAGCAGTAGCAGATGCTCAAGCGAGCGCCCGCCCTGTGAACGCGAACCGATGCCGATAACGGGTGGCGAGGTCGGACGGCCGCACAGACTTGCGAGCAGGTCGAGGCCATTGACGAGGTCGAGATTCACGACCACCGCATTGCAATCCCGGATTGTCTCGCGCGAGGCGGCAATCCGCGCAGGATCAGCCGCAAGGAAGGCGATGCCGGGGTGGTCGAGGCTTAGCGCCTCGGCCTCAAGCAGGGGCGATGATCCAACCAGCAGGATCCTGAACGTCCCCGTCGCCTTGTACATGGGTTATGCCCCGTTACACGATCTTCTCGACTTGCCGAGGTGGACCACCTGCGTTCGTCGTTTCGTGACAATGCTTAACGGGGAGCGGCTAATTATTAGTTGCTTTTAGCATGGGGGTATTCCTGGGATCGCTACACCACGCGGTTCGCATGGTGCGGCAAATGGGGCTAAAAGCGTTGCTGAATGGAAAAACCGGCATGGCTGACGATTATTCGCAAGCAAGCGATTCGGACGATTCGGCGGAGCTGTTCTCGCCGTTGCATCCGGTGTTTGCCGATGCGCCCGGCAGCGTGAACTTTCGCAAGCTACGCAAGCGGCTGGTGCGTCAGACGCAGGAAGCAATTCGCGCCTACGGGATGGTTCCCGACGGGCGGCGTCCGCGCTGGCTGGTGTGCCTGTCGGGTGGCAAGGACAGCTACACGCTCCTGTCCGTGCTGCTCGACCTGCAGTGGCAGGGTGCGCTGCCGGTTGACCTGCTAGCGTGCAATCTCGACCAGGGCCAGCCGGGTTTTCCCAAACACATCCTGCCCGAGTACTTTGCGAAGATCGGCGTTCCCCATCGCATCATCACGCAGGACACCTATTCCGTCGTCACGGAGAAAGTGCCGGCGTCGAACACATACTGCTCGCTGTGTTCACGCATGCGGCGCGGCATTCTCTATCGTGTGGCGCGCGAAGAGGGATGCGAAGCAGTGGTGCTGGGCCACCATCGCGACGACTCGCTCGAGACTTTCATGCTGAACTTCCTGTTCGGCGGGCGGCTGGCGGCGATGCCGCCCAAGCTGGTCAATGATGCGGGCGATCTGTTCGTGCTGCGTCCGCTGATCGGTTGCGCGGAAGACGACATCCGCAAGTTTGCGGGTCTGATGCAGTTTCCGATCATTCCCTGCAATCTCTGCGGCTCGCAGGAGGGACTGCAGCGCATGCAGATCAAGTCGCTGCTGGATGACTGGGAAAAGCGCAATCCGGGGCGGCGGCAAACAATGGCGCGGGCGCTGAGCCATGTGCGCCCATCGCATCTTGTCGATGCCGAGCTTTTCGATTTTGCGGGGCTCGACCTTGGCGCGCCGGGCACGAAGGACGACGGGCTCTAGCCTGCTGTCTGCGCAGGCGCGGGTTGCGCGACAGTCTTCGCCGCTTCGAAGCGCTGTTTCATCGCCGCCGCAAATGCATCGACGCGTGGAGCATCTGCAAGGCGGCGCACGGCTTCGGAAACGCTGGCGCCGGATACATCCGTCTGCGCGACGATAAGATCGAAGCTCGCCTTGTTCGGGCTGCCTTCCATCACGCTCGAATAGCCGCGCACTTGTGCGATCAGCCCGGGGTCCTTCGCCATGCGCGCCGCGATGCCGGCCTTGAAGACAAGATCAGCGTCCTTTTTGGCGGCCTGACCCGCTGGCGGCAGCATCGCCACCATGGCGGCGGCGGCCTCAGGCCATTTGCGGTCGCGCCAGTACGCGTCGGCCAGCAGGGATTTTGCTTCGACGCCTTCAAGCGGCTCGACCAGTTCGATCACATGATCATAGCGGCCGAGGTCGCGATAAGCAGCGGCCTCCAACAGGCGCCGCTCCAGCGCGAGTTCCTTGGGAAGCTGCGGCTGGCGCGTGGAGTTGATCGCGGCGAGCGCCTTGTCGGGCCGCTTGTCCCACAGATAGATCGTCGCGAGATCGACGGCGACGACAGACTTGCCGACGCCGCGAATGCGATTGTCGACCTGATATTGCAGCAGCGCGCTCGCCGGCTCCAGCAGGTCGAACGCCACGAGTCTCTGCGCCAGCTTGCGCACCATCTGGTCGCCGTCGGGGCCGATGGGCATCAGCGTGTCATCGAATTCGTAGAACAGCGCGACGGCCTGGATCGGATCGAGGCGATCGGCCTCTCCGTCGAGGAACAGGCGGCGGAAATACTCCGACAGCTTGATGCGCAGCTCGCGCGCGCCGGGCGCGTCCGCGTCACGCAACGCGGTTGATTGGGCCAGCAGCAAGGCGTCACGGAAGCGACCCACGCGCATGTACTGGTCGGCGAGAATGCCGACGGTCGCCATCTCGACATCGTCGCCGCGCCAGCGGAAGCGCAGCGACTCCAGTTCCTGCGCCGCTTCGGCGGCGGTCATCTTGCCAGCTGGGACACCAAGCTCGAGCCGGCGCAGTTCGGCGCGCACCGCAACCGGCTCGCTGGCCGCTTCTGCGAGGCGTTCGAAATCGCCATAAGCGGCGGCTGGGCCATCCACAATGGCGCGCAGGTTGGCCAAAGCCAGCTGGCCGCGTTCCTTTGTCTCGCGATCGCCACTGGAGATGGCGAGATTGGCCTGCCGGCGCGCGGCGTCGAAGTCATTGACATGAAGCGCTGCTTCCGCCCAAACGGCCGCGAAATCTGCTGCGCGCACGGACGGATAGAGCTGGGATTGGCGATCAGATTCGCGGAACAGCTCCATGGCGCGTTCCCATTCGCCGCGACCTGCGGCGATCATCGCCCGCCAAAGGGCGGCAGACTGGTCGCCGCGAAGGACGCCGCGCGAGAGATCCTGCTCGGCTTCCTTCAGGCGGCCGACCATGTAGTTGGCGGCGCCGCGCATGCCGACAAAGGTTGGATCCTGCTCCAGTTCAGGCCGTTCGGTGGCGGCCATGCGCAGGATACCGAGCGCCTCATGCGGCTGCTGGTGGCCCAGATAGAAGCGTGCAAGGTCGAGCCCAGCGGATGCCCCCATCGGCGTCGACGGATCGGCGGCGATGGCGGCAGCCTGAAGTTTCTTGAGGTGTTCGAAATACTGCTCGCCGCGCGATGCGCCCCAGGCGGCAAAGTCGATGAAGGCGGGATTGGTCGCTGCCGCGCCGAGGCCGATATCGACGACTGACGCGTCGGTCGCCGATTGCGCACCGGCCGCCATCGAAACCGCGACGCGCTCCCCTTCCAGCGTCACCAGCACGCTGTCGGACTTCGGCGCGATGGCAAGGCCGTGCGCGGTGGCGGGGAGCGAGGCCTCGACAAAATCACGCGGCGTGGGCGAGGATGAGGACGGGCCATAGGCTACGGCGACGGCCAGCTGATCGCCGATTACCGGGTCCTCGAACCAGACCAGACCTGTTGTGCCGATCATCATCGTCTCGATGCGCGCACGGCCACTGTCATCAGGCTTGCGTTCAGGTTTCAGGAAGCGCTGCGGCCGGTTTGCCGTGCCCGCAATCCGGATCGACCAGACCGACTCGTCCATCTCGGCCGAAACCGAGAGGCCCTTCGGTGTTTCGATCCTGAGAATGGTAGCGTTCTTCTGGCGGATAGCGCGGCCACGAAAGCCGGCGGGAAGCTGGGTCTGATCCAGCTTGAGATCCGCGTTGGCGGCGAACACGGCCCACACAACATTGCCGCGCGCGAACACCGCCGCAGCCGCAGGCGCAGCGAACGGCACGGAGAGTTCGACGCCGCCGGTGATCGGGGCTGCCTTGACGAACACGATGCCGTTGGGGGGCGCAGGATCAATCCATTTGGGCGCCATGACCGTCGCGCGCTCCGGCCCGCCGAGCGCCGACGTGGCGACAGGCGCGACGGCGAGAGCGGGCGCGTTGGCGGCAACCGGCTTGGGCGGCGTCAGCAGGATCGGTGCGCTCGCAGGCGGCGGCGCGGGCTTGGCGGCTGCGGTCTGGGCCGGCGCTGGCGCGGCCGCAGTCACGGGCGGAGCGGCCTTCGAAATATCCACGATCAGCACGTCGCCCTCGAAGTAGTGCTTGATCGGCAGCTTGTCCTTCGAGGTGATGGTGACGACATAGCCGCGATCGGAATTCTCGCCCTTGAAGTCCGCAAGGTTGGGCGGCGGGGTGATGCGGAGATAGGCAAGGTCGGGCTTGGCGCGCTTGGCGAACTGCAGCGTCAGCGTGCCTTCGCCCTGGCTCACGACCTTGTAGTTGGTTTTCGAGTCCCAGTAGAAGGCGATGCGCGAGCTGTCGCCGGAATGGCTGCCCCTCACTTCCAGCGGCTCGAGCGCTACGGGAGGCGGGAGGGCGGCCACACGGCGGGATTCTGCGTCTGCGGCGCGCTTCGCGACCAGCGGCGAGACGATCTTGGGCGGGGTCTGCGTCACCGATTCGGGGATCAGGTCCACGGCGACGAGATCGATAGACGTGGACACGGCGAGGCGCGGCGTCTGCTTGAGGCCGATGCGCGCCGTCATGCCGTCTGGGTCCATGAAGGTGACGGCGGCCCAGTTGGGCAAGCCTTCCTTCAGCTTGGTGAAGTCGATGGTCACCTTCTGGTCGAAGGTGAGGATCAGAACCTGGTTGGACACCTGCGCGCTGATCTTGGGTGCGTTCTCGTCGCCATCGGCCCATTTTGCCGTGATACGCGCGTAGGTCGGATTTTCCTTGAAGGTGAGCTGGAGAGGGCGATCCGCCACGGCAGGTTGCACAATGCCAAGCGCTGCCGCTCCCAGGAAGGAGAGGCGGACAGCCCAGCTGGCCGTGGGGAACAGGCCGCTCATGCAGGCGGCTTGGCCGCAAGCGCGGCTTCGACCGGCGGCTTCGACAGGTCGGCCAGCATGCGCGTCACAGCCTCGGCGCGCTTGGGAGTCATGGCGGACAGGACAGCGGCGAGCGTTGCCGGCTTCATCGCCTTGGCGATGTCGAGCAGGACGCCGTCTTCCATGCCGTTGAAGATGGCAGCCGCATCCTTCGGCTTCATCGCCTCGTATGTCTTGACCAACGAGGCCATCCGCTCGTCGCCCTTGGTTTCCATCTGCGACAGCAGGCCCTGGATCCGGGTCTCGACGGCCTTGAGTTCGGTGATCTGCTCCTGCAACCGCGCTTCGGCGGCGGAGGTCGCGCCTTCGCGCGTGGTGATGCCGAGCTCACGCTCGTCCAGCGCTTCGCGTCGGGCCTGCAGGCTGCGCAGCACGATGATCTCGTTGGAGGAGAGGCCGGCCTCCTCCGCCGCTGCGTCGAGCGCAGAGAGACACTGCTCCGGCGTGGGCGGCGCGGCAGCGCCGGCCGCGGGCGGGGCTTCTTCCTGGAGCGGGGCTTCCTCGGCGGCTTCGGTGAGCGCGTTGGGGCCTGAAGGCGCGGCGGCTTCGTCGGCCTGCTGGGCGAAAGCCTGCGCGATATCGACGCCCTTGAACGCCAGCGCACCGATGCTGACCGCAATCACTGCGGAGAAGACCCCGACCTTTGGCGTCATGGCGAGAATCCCCTAGAGCACGCTGCGGCGGCGCAGGCTGAAATCGACGGGCTGGCGGACATTGTCGCGATCCCGGTGGTCGCGGTCGCGCGGGTTGTCGATCATGACTTCACGCACCATCGGCGCATTCGCCATCGCGCGGGCTTCGTCGATCTTCGACTGAAGCTCGCGGCCGGCGGCGTCAGCCGAACGACGAAGCGCAGAGACGGCGTTCTCAGCGTGAAGCACAGAGCTCTGCAGCTCCTTCGCGGCTTCCAGCATGCGGGCATTGCCGGTGCGCAGCGCTTTCAGGCGGCCATCGAGGCGGATGCAGTAGAGGATCGCGATCACCAGAAGGAGCGCGAGGAAGCCCTCGAATGCGAGTACGTAGATGTTGCTCATCTGGCTTCCATGACCCTTTTCTTGGCGGCGTGCGTGATCGGCGCTTCGACCCGCATGGCGACATTCTGTCCGATACGACCGACCTGGCCGTGCGTGAGATGGATATCGCCGCACATCAACTGCGCCTTTGAATCCGGCGTGGCGTTCATGATCAGCGTGTCGCCAACCTGCAGGTTCATCATCTTGCCCAGCGGCGCCTTGAACTCGTCGAGCACGACGCGCAGCGCGGTGGGGGCCGACCACAGCTCGGTTGCAAGGTGGCCTTCCCAGATGTTGTCGCGGCCGAACTTCTCGCCCATGAAGTTCTGCAGCAACATCTTCCGGATCGGTTCGAGCGTCGCGTAGGGCAGCAGCAGCTCGCAGCGGCCGCCGCGATCTTCCATGTCGATGCGCAGCTTCACGAGAATGGCGGCGTTTGCCGGCTGGGCGATGGCGGCGAAGCGCGGATTGGTCTCGATACGGTCGAGCTCGAAATCGACAGCGGTCAGCGGATCGAACGCCTTGCGCGCGTCGTGCAGGATGACCTCGACAAGGCGTGTCACGAGCACACGCTCGATCGTTGTGTAGGGCCGGCCCTCGACGCGCATCGCAACGGTGCCACGGCGACCGCCCAGCAACACGTCGACGATGGAATAGATCAGGTTCGAATCGACCGTCAGCAGGCCGAAATTGTCGAGCTGCTTCGCCTTGAACACGGCGAGGATGGCGGGCAGCGGGATCGAGTTGAGATAGTCGCCAAAGCGCATCGACTGGATAGCGTCCAGCGATACTTCGACGTTGTCGGACGTGAAGTTGCGGAGGCTGGTGGTCATCAGGCGCACGAGGCGGTCGAACACGACCTCGAGCATCGGAAGACGTTCGTAGGAGACGAGCGCCGAGTTGATGAGCGCGCGGATGCCGCCGCGCTTGGCGCCGTTCTCTTCCTCCAGCGAGAAACCGAGGAGCGAGTCGATTTCGTCCTGGTTGAGAATGCGCTCGGAGCCGACGGCGGATTGCGCGATCGACTGCGTCGCGTCGGATGCTTGGGGACCGCCCGAGCCCGTCTCGGCATTCCAGACGTCGTCAGCATCGCCCTTGCCGGACGACACGCTGGCTTCCCAGCCGGCTGCGAGTTCCTCGTCTGTGGTGTCTGCCGCCACGCGCCTTACTTCCCTACTGGCTTTCCTACTGGATAAGCATGCCTTCGATGAGGACCGCGTCGAGCTTCTTCGGGTCCAGTACAAGGTTGAAACGTTTGAGCAGTTCGCGGCGCAGCGTGAACGTGCCGGCCGAGCCGTTGAGATCCTCCACGCGCAGCTCGCGCAGGAATGAGTTGAGCTGGTCCTTGAGGCGCGGCATCAGCTCGGCAATATGAGCGAAGGTCGATCCGTTGGCCGCTTCGAGTGACAGCTCGAGCTCCATGTATGGCGAGCGCTGGCCCTCTGTGCCGGCCAGGTTCACAACCATTTTCGGCATGGCGTAGTAGCAGGGCGCGCCCGCTTCGCACGGAAGCATGTGGCCAACGGCTGCTTCGTCTTCCGGAAGGCCCGCTGTGGGCGCGTGATCACCGCCTGCATCGCCGCCGTGATCGCCCGCAGGCGCCTCGGCGTGGCCATCTTCAGGCGCAGGATGATCGCCAGCCTCGACATGCTCCTCGGTCGCCGCAGCGCCGCCGCCGCCCAGCAGCATCATCGCCGCCGCGCCGCCGCCGCCGAGAACGAGCACGGCCGGCAGGATGATGAAGAGCACCAGCGTCTTGCCGGCCATCTTCTTCTTGGCAGGGGCGCCCTCGCCTTCGGCGCCAGCCTCGGGGGCGGGCGCATCCGGCTTCTTGGGCTTTTCCTTCTTCGACATTGGCCGCCGACCCTTGGAAACAGAACGAGGGAATCATCCCGGCCCGGAATCCCCGGGCGCCCGGCAAATTCCTCCCTTGATGGTTAAGGATTGGTTCCGATGGGCAATTCCTGCCGGGTAATCCCTGCAATCGGCGGCATTTTCCGAAACATCTCGTTAACCGCCCGGGCCCATTGTGGCGTGATCAGCCGTCCGCAGCAGAAGACGCGGACCAAGCAGCCTGGCCCCGCCGCCGCCGAAGCGCGCCGCAGGGACAAATGGCGGCCCATGGACAATTCCTTCATGGTCGGCCTGTCCGCGCAGCAGGTGCTGCGTCAGCGGATGGACTCGACCGCAAACAACCTGGCGAACATGACCACGGCCGGCTTCAAGGTCGAGCACGTGGTGTCGCGCGAGCTTTCCGAGAAGCCGGCGAACGCCAGCGACCTGCCCAACGACATCGCTTTCACCGACGCGTGGATGCTGCAGCGCGACTTCGCTCCGGGTCCGCTGGAGCGGACCGGCAACCCGCTGGACTTCGCGCTTGAAGGCGAAGGTTTCTTCGCAGTTCAGACGGCAGGCGGGGAAGCCTACACGCGCGATGGACGTTTTGGTCTCGACGATCAGGGCCGCGTGGTGACGCGCACGGGGGATCCGGTGCTGGGCGATGGCGGCCCCATCACGCTCAATCCCGATGGCGGTCCAATCAGCGTTTCGCGCGAGGGATCAATCAGCCAGGATGGCGTCGTGGTTGGCACACTGCGGGTTTCGACATTCGACACGCCCGGCGCGCTCGAGAAGATCGGCGCCAACATGTGGCGCGCCACGGACGAGGCGCCGCGTGCCATTCCCGGCACCATCGCCGCAGGATTTGTCGAAGGATCAAACGTCAACGCCATCCAGGAGTTGACTGACATGATCGAGATCAGCCGCGCCTACACGTCGGTCGCCAAGATGCTGTCGCAATCTGACGAACTGCGCGGCACGTCGATCGAGAAGCTTGCCAGGGTCGGCTAGAGCCTTACGGAGAACCAACCATGCGCGCACTGAACACCGCCGCAACCGGCATGCAGGCCCAACAGCTCAACGTCGAGGTGATCGCGAACAACATCGCGAACATGAACACGACAGGCTTCAAACGCCAGCGCGCTGAATTTCAGGACCTGCTCTACCAGAACGTGGAGCGCATGGGCGTGCAGTCGTCCGACGCGGGCACCATCATCCCGACCGGCGTGCAGGTCGGCGTCGGCGTCAAGGCGGGTTCCGTCTATCGCGTCACCGAGCAGGGCTCCGTCACGCAGACGCAGAACCCCTATGACCTCGCCATTCAGGGCGAAGGCTATTTCATCATCCAGCTGCCCGACGGCCGCGACGCCTATTCGCGCGCTGGCAACTTCTCGCTCTCGCCCGACGGGCAGATCGTGACCGAGGAGGGCTATGTCGTCGCACCGGGCGTGTCGGTGCCGCAGGACGCGATCGCCGTGTCGGTGAACCGCCAGGGCGTCGTGCAGGCGATCATGGCCGATGGCAGCGCTCCGCAGGATGTCGGCGCGCTTGAGCTGGCGCGCTTCGTGAACCCGGCGGGCCTTGAGGCCATGGGCGACAACACCTTCCTCGAAACGCCAGCGTCCGGCGCCGCCAATCGCGGCCTTGCCGGCTCGATTGGCTTTGGCACGCTGCAACAGGGGTTCCTCGAAACCTCGAACGTCAACGCGGTCACCGAGATCTCGGCGCTGATCACGGCGCAGCGCGCCTACGAGATGAACTCGAAAGTCATCACGACGACCGACGAGATGCTGCGCTCCGCCACAAACCTGCGTTGATAGAGATGCTTCGCTTCGCCCTCGCCGCGCTCGTTCTTCTGGCCGCCGCGCCGATCGCTTTGGCGCAGAAGGCGATCACGGGCGACTGGATCATGCTGGGCGATGTGGCGCCGGTTACCGGGGACGCCGCAGGGCTGCTTCTCGGCCCTGCGCCTCCGCCGGGACAGACGCTGGCGCTCGACCCAGCTTTCGTCATCGCAACCGCCCGGGGTGCAGGCGTGCTGCTCGCCATCCCGCTCGACAAGCCGATCCTGGTGACGCGCTCGACCGGCAACGCCAATCCGGCGCGACCTGCAAACCCCGCCAATCCCGCGCCGCAGATTGGCGCCCCGACTTCGAGCGCGGGACAGGTTCTGATCCTTGTGCGCGATGTTGCGCGCGGCCAGGTGATCGACGCCGCCGACGTCGAATGGGCCGACATGACCACAGCGCGGGCGCGCGGACTTTCCGAGTGGGACGCAGCCGTCGGCATGGAAGCGCGACGCCAGCTCAAGGCCGGAACGCCGGTGTTGGCCAACGATCTCAAGACGCCCGCCGTGGTTCGCAAGGGCGATCCGGTGAAGTTGGTCTATTCGACCGGCGGAGTGCATCTCAGCGTCGATGGCGTGGCGCAGAACGAGGCAGCGCTGGGCGAGCCCGTGCGCGTGCTCAACACCTATTCAAAGCGGACAGTTGAAGCCGTCGCCTCCGGGCATGGCGAGGCGCGCATCCATTCCACGGGGCAAACACGATGAAGAAGACGATCACCTTCGGCGCCGGGCTTGCCGCGCTGACGCTAGGCGGTTGCGCCGGGCTGGATGCCGCCATCGCCTCGCCACAGCTGACCCCGATCACCAACCCGGCGACGTATGCCGGATCGCAGCGCGTCTCCATGCCTCTGCCGGCGCCTGAGATGGAAACGCAGGCGGCCAACGCGCTGTGGCGCACCGGCGCGCGTTCCTTCTTCAACGACCAGCGCGCCTCCAAGATCGGCGACATCCTGACGGTGAACATCGAAATCCAGGATTCGGCGCAGGTGAACAATTCAACCGCACGCAGCCGCACAAGCTCGACTGAGGACGGCATTTCGGCGCTGCTGGGCCTCGAGGGGGTCATTCAGAACGCCCTGCCCGGCACGCCGTCGCTGGACCCCGCCATCGGCTTTGATTCCAGCTCGGCCTCGAACGGCCAGGGCTCGGTCAACCGGCAGGAGACGGTAAACCTCACCATCGCGGCGGTGATCATCGACCGGCTGCCGAACGGCAATCTGGTGATCGGCGGCAGCCAGGAAGTGAAGATCAACAACGAGATCCGCGAGCTTCTGATCTCGGGCGTGATCCGGCCGGAAGACGTGGCGGCGGACAACACGATCGAGCACACGAAAATCGCCGAGGCTCGGATTTCTTACGGCGGCAGGGGCGACCTGAGCCAGGTGCAGCGCGACCGCTATGGCAAGCTGGTCTACGACCAGATCGCGCCGTTCTAGGCGGACGTCGAACTCCAAGCCGTACGCCAACAGCACCGCCGCTCATCCCGACGAAATTCGGGATCCAGGACCGGTGGCGCCGCGTGCGCAGTATTGAAGCTTCAAGCCGGAACAAACCTCCCCGTCAGCCCTGGATCCCGACCTTCGTCGGGATGAGCGGGGATGGGACCGCGCTACCTGTCCGAGATAGTCAGGCCGCGTTGCGCTTGGCGGCTTTCTTGACCTTGTTGATCGCGTAGGCGCGCTTGAGGCGCGACAGGTGGTCGATGAACAGCGTGCCCTGCAGGTGGTCCATCTCGTGCTGGATGCAGACGGCGTACATGCCCTCGGCCCACTCCTCGATCTGCTCGCCCTTGTAGTTGAGATAGCGGAGTTTCACGCGCTTGGGCCGTTCGACCTCGTCGAAATAGTCCGGCACTGACAGGCAGCCTTCTTCGTAGGGCTGTTTGTCGCCGGCGAGTTCGAGGATTTCCGGGTTCACGAAATAGCGCGGCGCCCTGGGTTCGCCCTCGGCGGCGAGGTCCATCACGATGACACGCAGGGGCACGCCGATCTGCACGGCGGCAAGGCCGATGCCGGGGGCGGCGTACATCGTCTCCAGCATGTCATCCATCAGCGCACGGGTTTCGTCCGTGACCGCATCGACGGGCTTGGAAACCTGTTTCAGGACAGGATCGGGAACGGTGAGGATGGTGCGGATCGCCATGACGGCTAGCTATGGACGAGGCGCAAAAACGTCAAGTGAACGAGCCTGTGAGGGGCGCTGAAGCCGCAGGAATCGCGCAGGAATTCGGCCAGCTGACCGCCTATTTGCGCTTGGGCGGCTCGGACGGGGGAACCAGTTCAAGCTGGGGCGCGGCCGCCGGATCGGCCAGCCGGCCTTGCGCGCCCTCAAGCTTGGCGAGCTGACGAACGCCGGTTTCAACCGCCTCCAGAGCCGGGAGTTCCTTGCCCTCGTGATCAACCTTCAGGTCCTCGAAACGGCGCGCCTGGGTGAGGACCTGGCCCTCGAGCGAGCCGACGAAGGAGTTGTACTTGCCGACAGCCTGCTCCAGCGCCTTGCCGACGCCTTGCACGTGTCCGCCCATGACAGACAGGCGCTTGTAGAGCTCCTTGCCGAGCTGGGCGACCTCGTCGGCATTACGCGCCTGGTCCTCGACGCGCCAGCCATAGGCGACCGCCTTGCACAGGCCGAACAGAGTTGTGGGCGTCACCAGCAGGACGCGCTTCTCCATCGCCTCGGTCATCAGGTCCGGCGCGCGCTCAAGGGCGGCGACGAGGAAGCTGTCGCCCGGCACGAACATGGCCACGAAGTCGGGCGACTTCTCCTTCCTGAACTGGTCCCAGTAAGCCTTACCCGACAGGCCGGCGATGTGTTGGCGCAGGCTGGTGGCGTGGCGATCAAGCGAGGCGGCGCGCACCTTCTCGTCGGGCGCATCCTGGGATTCGAGATACGCCGTCAGCGAGCACTTGGCGTCGATGACGAATTTTCCACCGCCCGGCAGGTGGACCACCACGTCGGGACGCAGCGTAGTCTCGCCGGCCAGATGGTATTGTTCGGTGAAGTCATACTTGGAATCGAGGCCAGCGATATCGAGCACATTGCGCAACGTCTGCTCGCCCCAGCGGCCCTGCACGCCCGCGCCGCGGCTGAGCGCGGATGACAGCTTGCGGGCCTCGGTCTGCGTCTGCTCGGACGCTTTCATCAATGCATCGATCTGGGCCTTGAGGCCGCCGACATCTTCTGAGCGTTTCTTCTCAAGGTCGTTCACGTGCTTCTCGAAACGCTCGAGCGTGTCGGCAACGGGCTTCAGCTGCGCGCCCAGCTTTTCGCGGTCGATCTTCTCCCGGTTGGCGCGGTTCTCTTCTTCCAGCTTGCGAAGGTCTCCCAAGGCTGCGCGCAGGGCCTCGCCGGACTGGGCGGCGAAGGCCTCCTTCATGTTCTTGAGCGTCTCGTCAGCGAACTCGGTCTTGGCGCGAACGGTGGCGACCTCGGCCGCCGTCTTTGCATGCTCGGCGCGGAGCGTGGCGAGCTGCTCGACCAGCGCGGCGTTGGCCGTGCGCTCCTCGGCGACCTTGGTTTCGGCGGCGGAGAGACGGGCGACAGCCGCGGCTTCTGCCCTTCCGGCCGCTTCGACGCGGGCCCGCAGTTCGGACACTTCCCGCGAGCGCTCGGCCAGTTCGGAAGACAGATGCGCCGTGTCGGCTGGCTTGCGCTGCCAGAACACGAATGCGGCGGCGCCAGCGATCAGGGCGGCCACGAGGAAGACAATGTGAAGGATGTCGAATGTCATCTCGGGACCTTAAGTTCCTTCTTTGTTCCATTCAAGCGGAAAGCTCTACGGCCGCGGGAGGGACGGTCGCTTGATTCCACGATGAGGCGAAGGCGTATGAAGTCGGGATTCTGGCGCGGGTCGCGCGCGCAATTGCTTTGCTAGTCGCGCGCGCCGCGGCGGGGGCGCCAGCCTTCGGGCATGTGCGGAAAGTTCGCCACGCCTTCGAAAGCATGGTCGGGAACGTCGGTTCCGAAGACATCCAGCGGGTCGTTGATGCGGCGGGTGGTCTGGCGCGCTTCGCGGGCGAGCTTCTTGATCCTCTCGCGCATCAGCCAGACGCCGATGCCGACGCCAACGGTCACGGCGGCGACCGTCAGGACAACAGGGACATGCTTGCGTTTCACCATGGGACGCCCCAGCCGAAATTTCTACCTACGTGACGCCATCGCAGCCGCAATCGTGCCATCGTCAAGGTGGTCCAGTTCGCCACCCACCGGAACCCCGTGAGCCAGTCGCGTCACCTTCACCGGCAGATGCGACAGCCTGTCGGTGATGTAGTGGGCAGTGGTCTGTCCGTCCACGGTTGCATTCAACGCCAGGATTACTTCTCGCACATCCGGGTTTCCCGCACGTTGAACAAGTGCAGCAATATTGAGGTCCTCAGGTCTAATACCATCGAGCGCGGACAGGGTTCCGCCGACGACGTGGTATCGGCCCCGGAAGGCGCCTGAGCGTTCCATCGCCCACAGGTCGTCCACATCCTCGACCGCGCAGATCACCCCGCCATCCCGGCCCGGAGCCACACAGACCGAGCAGGGATTCACCGTGTCGAAATTCCCGCAAATCGTACAGGCGGAGACCTTCGCGGCGGCGTCTGCCAGTGCAGCCGAGAGCGGTCCGAGCAGCTGGTCGCGTTTCTTCAGCAGGTGCAGCGCCGCACGGCGGGCCGAACGCGGCCCCAACCCTGGCAGCTTGGCCAGAAGGTCGATGAGACGGATGATTTCCGGGCCAGCGGAGCGGTTGATCATGATGGGCTCCTCACCCAGTCCAGATAGTCGCCGGAAGCGATCAGGGGAACTCCCTCCAGCGCAGGGAGATAGCGATAGAGGAAAGCTGTAACTTCACAGCCATCATCAAGAACCGCGGAATGCAGTTCACGTGCATATTCCTCGCCCTCGAAGGCGTCGAGCAGGTCGAACACGGCGGGGTCGCGGATACGCCAGACCTCTCCCCTCACACGGCCGCCGTCCCGGGCTGGCACAAGAGCCGGATACCAGGCGACGGCGTGCAGCCGCCCGGCGACGCTGGCCAGTCCCTCAAAATCGGCGGCGGCGACAAGGGCTGCATGCGGAGCGGCGGCGCGGACCGTCCAGGCTTGCGCGTCAGCGCGGAGCGAGCCGTAGACGAAGAGACGCAGCGCAAGAGACATTTTTTGATCAAGAATCACCGTCAGCTTGGTGAGGCTAGCGGAAAATCCAACTCAGCTATTCAGAACGGAAACTCAGTGAGTGCTCGTCGAAAAAGGTCTCGCGGTCCACATCAACCGGTCAAACGGATTGCTAGGGGCGACGAACTTATACTGACACGGCAGGATGTTGCGTCACGAGAATTGATTGAAGCCGTGAGACAGTTCTTCGCCGATGGAGACCCCGTTGTTATTCATCTGCTTGCCAGCGCCGCTCTCGATGTGATCACACCCATCGCAAAGGCTGGCGACAAGACAACGCTTCAAGACATTACCGACGAACGCGTCGACCCGCTCTACCTGGACAGTTGGCGTCTCGTGCGAAAGGAAGCCTACAATTTCTTCAAGCACGGAGGCGCAAAAGCAGACGACAAGCTCCGAACATTTAGGCCAATTGTAAATGAGGCGGTTCTCTTCGAAGCATGCACTGCATTCGGAACGGTGTTTGACGACGCGCCAATCGAGATCAAGCTGTTTCAATTCTGGTTTCTGGCTCGACACCCCAAGATTCTCAACGAGAAGGGCCTTCAAGCGCCTAATCCGCTCGTCGCCCAACTCCAAGGGCTGACAGAGGAACAGTGCCGCCACCACATGGCTGGCTTGCTTGCGGCGGCAAAACACTTTCGAGCGGAACTCAGCAAATCGATGTAGACACCGTCACTTCCTGCGTCGCTCGGCCCGGCGACAGGCGTCGTGCAGTTCATCGAAGTCGTGGCGCAGCACATAGGCGCGCACGAAGTCGATGGAGACAACGCGATCGATGAAGCCAGCGAACATCCAGTCGATGTCACGGCGCGAGACGAGGCCACGTCGCGTCAGGCCCGAGACGAATTCGAAGAAGTTGAGCAAGTCGATCAGTTGGCCCTCGAGCTCCTTGGGCATGCCCGGGCTCGATAGTTCGCCGCGCAGTTGAGCGTATTCCGGCGCCTCGGGATTGGCGAGGACGAAGCGGATCTGCCGATAGCGCTCGTTGTCGAAGAACATGGTGTAGAGTTCACGCACCTGCTCGGTCTGCCGCATCCGCTCGGAGCGCAGGTACCGGAACAGGCCGAACACGCCCGCCAGCAGCGCCGCGATGAAGGTGAAGGCAGACGCCCAGTTGCGCGCCAGCTCCGACCAGTAGAGGGCTGCATCGCCGCTTCCGGCAAAGCTCGATGTGAAATCCAAGGGGTGCTCCAACGCGACTCGGGGGAGTCTTAGGACAAGCACGCGTGGATTGGAAATATCAGGAGGCGCAGCTCAGCTCGTCTTCAGCTTCGCGCACATATTCCCCGACGGCGTCGTCGCACGCCATTCGTATTCGAGATGCTGGAAGTCCGGCACGGCAATTCCATTGCGGGTGGCGGGCACGAAATCCTGCGCGGCGAGGCAGCGCAGCGTGGGCGCAAGGAACATCGGGTCCGAACAGACGCCATCGCCGGCGACCATGCGGCCGTTTGCATCAATCTCGAGATCCATCTGACAGCAACCGGACAGTTGCTGACGGCGCGCCTCGGCGGGCCAGCGGCAAGCGTCTGGCCGAAAGCCGCCGGCAAACTGCGCGTCGGTTTTCCTGACGGAAGGAGTCTGGGCGAGACTGATCGCGCCAAGGCTGCCGGCGACAAAGGCGGCAAGCCCGAGACTGGCGGCGATGATGGTACGGAAGCGGATGACCTGCCCTCCCAATCAGAAGGCGAGGCTACTCACCGATTGCCCCTGGAGGCAATTCGCGCTGTACAGGCCCCATGGAAATCAGCCCCCTTGCCGTCCTGGACTATGCAGGTGTCGCCATGTTTGCTGCATCGGGCGCGCTGATGGCCGCGCACAAGCGGCAGGACGTCGTAACGTTCATCTTCTTCGCTGCGATCACAGGCGTCGGTGGCGGCACGCTGCGCGACCTGCTGATCAACGCGCCGGTCTTCTGGGTGCAGGATGCGGGGTATGTGGTTGTCTGCACGGTGGTGGCGATCCTGATCTACCTGACGCGCGGGCGCGGCGTGCACGAACAGACGCTGTTATGGCTCGATGCTGTGGGGCTGTGCATCTATGCCTGCGTCGGCGCGGCGAAGGCGCTTTCGCTGGGCGTAGATCCGGTGATCTGCGTGGTGATGGGGGCGCTGACAGCGACATTCGGCGGCATCATCCGCGACGTGCTGGCGGGAGAGCCGTCGATCCTGTTGCGCCGCGAGCTGTACATCACGCCGACCATCGTCAGCGCGGGCGTGTTCATCGTGCTGCGCACGCAGGGCGTCGACTGGACATGGGCGAGCGGCATCGCCGTGGCGCTCGGCTTCATCGTCCGCGCAGGCGCGATCCGGTGGAAATGGCACATGCCGGCGTTCCGGCCGCCGAAGGACCGCTGAGCACGCCCGCTCGGGTTGGACCTGTATAACCGGCAGAGCGGATCAGTCGTCGCGGATCGTGCGTTCCTTGCGCTCGTGGCGTTCCTGCGCCTCGAGGCAGAGGGTGGCGATCGGGCGGGCTTCGAGGCGCTTGATGCCAATCGGCTCGCCGGTCTCTTCGCAATAGCCGTATTCGCCCATTTCGATCCGGCGGATCGCCAGGTCGATCTTGGCGATCAGCTTGCGCTCGCGATCGCGCGTGCGGAGTTCGAGGGCGCGGTCGGCTTCGGACGAGGCGCGGTCCACGAGGTCCGGAATCGGAGCCACGTTTTCCTGCATGCCGTTGATCGTCTCGCGGTTGCCCTGGAGAATTTCCTCTTTCCAGGCGACCAGCTTCTCCTTGAAGTATTTGAGCTGCTTCTTGCCCATGTAGGGCTCGCTCTCGGTCGGCCTGTACGTCGTGGTCTTGGCGCCCATTACGTCTAGCTCCCTTGGTCGGCCCCGGTACCGGCCGCCTTAGATGGGGCGGTGCTATACATGACCCTCCACCCCCCGTAAACGCCCGTACTCATGGCTCGGGCTGTTGTAATTGTTACAATTTTCCGGCCATGCCTGTCATACGAACGTAATGTGTGAGCATTGGCTCACGTATGAGGCGCATGCTGCACTGCGGCATCCATCCAATCGCGCGACTCAGGCTGTCGGGACCAAGGGGTTGCTCAGGCCGGCTCGATGGCCTTCTCGAGCTTGGCAGCCTCGACCGCCGCGCGGACCTCGGCCCAGTTCAGCGTGTCGTCGAGACCAAGGTCGCCGGAGGCTTCACGCTCTTCCTTCAGGGCGCCAGTCAGAAGCGCGAGGTGCCGCTTCGTCGGCCCTTCGCCGAGCATCGCCGCCTGGAGCCGGTCGAGGGCATCGAGCAGGCGGCGGCCCTTGCGGAGCGCCCGGGCCCTGGCTTCGGGGCCGCCAATCCCCTGCAGGGCCATCAGCGCCGAAATTCCGGAAACGGGAGACGCACCCGAGACAGCCGAAGCAGGCGCCCGCGCCGCTGCCGCGCCCGCACCGAGCAACTGGCCGAAACCTTCAGCCGCCGGCTTCGCGCCATTGGTGGCGGCGCCGGCTGCAGTCGTAGATGAGGCTGTGCTGACCTTCATCGGGAAAACGGTCTCCTGACCCGGCACATTTGACCCAGTTGGTTAACGGCGGCTTAAGGTTCCTTAGGCCGGGCGCAACACCCCTTAAGCCTTTGTTGCCATTTGAGGATCAGAACTGGAGGCGAAGACGCTGCGGCCAGAACGGTCGGATAATTTCCGCAAACCGATGTCTGGAACTCCATGCGCGCGCTCGCCCGTATTCTCACCTGCATCCTTGTCGCCGCCACGCTCGCCGCCCCCGTTGGCGCGGGCACGCGGCTCAAGGACATCATCGACGTCGAAGGCGTGCGGGACAACCAGCTGATCGGCTATGGCGTGGTGTTCGGCCTCAACGGCACGGGCGACAGCCTGCGCAATTGCGCGATGCTGCGCCAGTCGATCGAGAGCATGATGGAGCGCCTTGGCATCAACACGCGCGACAGCGTGCTGAACACCAAGAACGCTGCCGCCGTGATGGTGACCGCCAACCTGCCCCCGTTTGCGGCCAATGGAACGCGGATCGACGTCACGGTGTCGGCCGTGTGCGATGCAGGCAGCCTTGAAGGCGGCACGTTGCTGGCGACGCCGCTGCTGGGCGCGGACGGTCAGGCCTATGCCTCGGCGCAGGGGTCGGTGGCGGTCGGCGCGTTCACGGCGGGTGGGAACTCCGGCACATCGCTGACCCGCAACATCCCCACCAACGGCCGCGTCCCCAACGGCGCGACCATCGAACGCGAGCTGCGCTTCGACATGTCGGCGCAAACCGAACTGCGCCTGTCGCTGCGCAACCCGGATTTTACGACGGCCGCGCGCGTCGCTGGCGCGATCAATGCCTTCGTTGGCGTAGATGCGGCCTTTGCGATGGACCCGGCTACCGTGCGACTTCGCCGTCCGTCCGCGTTTGGCGACATGTCGACCCTGATCGCGCAGATCGAGGGGCTGGAAATCGAGCCTGAACAACGCGCCCGTGTGATCATCAACGAAACCACCGGCGTGATCGTGATGGGCGAGAATGTGCGCGTGTCCACAGTAGCCATCGCGCAGGGCAACCTGACCATCCAGGTCCAGGAGACACCAGGGGTGGCCATGCCCAACTCCTTCACCAACGCGCCGCCCGTCGTAGTGCCGCAAACGGACATCGCCATCGCCGAGGACCCGGCGCGGCTGGCCATTGTCGGCGGCAATGGCGTGCCGCTGAGTCAGCTGGTGACGGGCCTCAATGCGCTGGGCGTATCCCCGCGCGACCTGATCGTGATCCTGCAGGCGCTGAAGGCTTCTGGCGCGCTGCAGGCCGACATCGAAGTGATGTAGGGGGACGCCCACGATGAGTGACATCGCCCTGCCCATGCCCCCGGTCGAGACGCGCCGCGCAGGCCCGTCGACCGACATCTCCGGGATCAAGACGCGCGAACAGGCCGAAGCTGTGGCCCAGCAGTTCGAGCGCATGTTCATCTCCGAAATGCTCCGCCCCATGTTCGAGGGGATCGAGACCGACGGCGAGTTCGGCGGCGGCAATGCCGAGGCGACGTTCCGGCCGATGCTGATCGACCAGTATTCGGACGCAATCGCCAAGGGCGGCGGCATCGGGATCGCCGATTCCGTCCTGAAAGAAATCCTGAGAATGCAGGGGCTCGAATAATGCTGGAGCATGTTGAAGACCGCGCGGAACAACTGCTGGCCATGACAACGCGCCTGGCTGGCCTGGTCGCGGATGAAATCGCGGCCGTGAGGGCCCGAAAGCTGGACGCCAGCAGCGCCAACTGGGACGAAAAGGAAAGGCTGGTGCACGCCTGGAGACTCGAAGTCTCGCGCATAAAGGCCGATCCCAGCCAGATGTCCGGATTGTCACATACGCGCAAGGAAGCGCTGAAGACCGCGGCGCAGAACCTAGAAGCGCAGCTGCAGGCGCATGAGCGCGCGCTTTCCGCAGCGCGAACCGTCACCGAAGGCCTGGTTCGATCAATCGCTGCCGAGATCGCCGAATCGCGTAGCGCCCCAGTCGGATATGGGGCCAAGGGCGCGCCTGCAGGCGGCCAAAGGCGCGAAGCCTCGGGCCTCGCGGTCAACGCCAAGGCCTGACCCGCCCTAAGGCACGCCTCGTTCGCCTGCCCCAACAAAACACGGGTTATGTGTTTTTTTGGTCGCAGGGCGCCTTGCCCACTTGATCTATCGGCGCTCCCGGCAAACAAAGGGGCACTGGCCGGGGTGTGAACGTGGACGGATTGGGCAGGAGCCTGACCTGGACACGAGTAATAGACGGAAACGGGCTCGATGAATCGCCGTCGCAAGCGCCGTCTGCCGTTCGCGGCATACGCAGCCCTGATGTTCAACGGCGCCCTATGCGCCTCTCCGTTCATGGCTGCTCATCTTGTGTCGTCCGCCTATGGCGAGCGCCCCACTGCATTTGAACCCACCCCCGAAGCCCTCGCCGCCACCCGCCAGGCGATGGAAGAGCGCTTCCAGCAGATCGCCGCTGGCAAGGAAGCCGAGCCGACCGAGGTCTGGGCAAGTCTCGTGGGCGAGTCCCTGCAGAAGCAGGAAAAGGAATTGCCGCTGGTGCGCGGCCTACTGCTCGGCGCGCCGGCCATGCTGAACGAGCCCGAAGGACAAGCCTTGCGTGCCCGCATCGAGAAGGTGGCAAAGGGCCCCAACGATGAAGCCGTGCTGCTCGCCGCCGTCTCCTACCTGCCGGGCGACCTGCAGGAAGCCTATCTCAACATCAACCAGCCGGGCGTTACCCGTTTCAATGCATCGGCCACGCCTGAAGCGGTCGCTACCGCTGCGCCCGCCGCAGCCGCGCCTGCCCCGGCCGCTGCGCCTGAACCTGCTGCGGAACGCCGCGTCGAGATCAACCGTGTCGGCAGCCTGAAGGGCCTGACCGACACGGCCGTCGAATGGGCCAATGACGACACCATCGAACTGCACGCCTTCCTGCTGTCGGGGATCGCCCTGATCATGGCGGATGCCGAAGCCCGTGAAGGCGCATCGGTCGCCATGCCTGCCTTGCGCGCGCGAACGCAGGCGCCGGTTCCCTTCAAGGCCTACCTGACCCGCCGGATAGAGGATGTCGTCTCGGTAGAGGCTATGCACCGCCTGCTGGCCGCCGAGCTTCACTATGAAACCGGCTACACGCCCGACGCGACCGCAGTCGTCGAGAGCGCCTTCCGCGCCACCGTCGACACCGAGAAGCTCAAAGTCCTGCTCGATGAGTTCAAGATCCTGCGGGAGATCGCACTCGACACATCGTTCGAGGCGGCAATTGCCATTGTCGGCCGCGTCGAAAACGCAGTGGACCTGCGCGCCGCCCGACTCGTTGCCGAAGCCGGCGGGGAGCGCGCCATCGCGCTGGAGCATTTCGACGGTGAGAACCTGCTCGAAACGGCGCGGACCGTGATTCCGTGGACCAATGCGCTGCGCCTGCAGGCGGCCGGCCTTGCGGCCTGCCTGGCCCTTCTGGCGTTTGTCGCGCTGACGACGTTCTGGAAGTCCTTCCGGCTGAACAGGCCCGTCAAGAAAAGCGCCGTCTACCTGATGGAAGAGACGCCAGCCTGATCAGCTGAGATAGATCAGCCCGCAACGACCTTCAGGCCGAACGCCCCAATAATACCGACAATGATCATCTGCGCGGCGAGCGCACAGAGGATAACGCCGAAGATGCGCGTGATGGCGCCCGCAACCTGATCCCCCATCACCTTCATCAGCGGACCGGCGGCCAGGAAGATCAGCCCGGCCAGTACAAGGTTGGCGGCGATCGCGATGGATACGATGCTGATGCCGACAGCATCCCCGCCAGCGTTCTGCATGAAGAGCATGGCGGTCGCGATGGAGCCGGGGCCTGCGATCATCGGGATGGCGAGCGGGAAGACTGAAACGTCGTCGAGACGACCAGAGGCTTCCTCGTCAGCCAGCACCTGGTCGGCGCGGCTTTTCTGGCGCGCCTGGCGTTTCTCGAACACCATTTCAAGCGCGATCAGGAACAGCAACACACCGCCCGCGACACGAAACGCGTCCAGTGAGATGCCGAGATGGTGCAGCAGCTGCGCGCCCGCAAACGCGAAGAAGAACAGGATCAGGCCCGCGACGAACACCGACTTGACCGCCATCTTCCGCGCATAGGCCGAACCGCCCGGCGCCGTGAGCGAGGCGAAAATCGGCGCCACGCCCGGCGCGTCGATCAGCACAAAGAACGTGACGAAGGCCGCGATGGCCTGTTCAAGCTGGATCTCGGTGAGCATGCCGGATCAGCCGCGGAAGAGCTGCAACAGCGCCTGGGGCGCGGCGTTGGCGATGCTGATCGACGAGGCCGCCAGCTCCTGCTTGACCTGAAGCGCCTGGATCAATGCGCTTTCGGCGGTGGGATCTGTATCGACCATGCGGCCGACGCCCGCAGCGAGCGCATCCGCAAGCCGCGTCACGAAACCCTTCTGGGCCTCGATGCGCTTGCTCTCGGCGCCCATCTCGACCAGCTGGTCGCCGATGTTGGCGATCGACTGGGTCAACAAGGCGTGGGTATCGGCGGCGGACTGGGTGTTGTTGAGCGCGGTGGTGGACGGCATGGCGACGACCACGCCGGCGCCCGGCATGAAGTTTCGTCCGGCAAGCGTGACGGTCTGCGAGGCTTCGGCATCGGCGATGAACGACACGCCATTGGGGCGCGATCCATCGAGGGTGTTGGCGTCGTCGAACGAAGCGTTACGGACGAAAGCCTGCAGAGTCGTCATCTGGTCCTGATACTGCTTGTTCAGGGCGCTGCGCTGGTCGTCGGTGAGCCCGGCCGACATCGCCTGCGCGGCCGTGCCTTTCATCTCGCCGAGCTGTTTCATGATCTGCTCGGCAGCCGCGATGGCCGTATCCGAGATGGATTCGGCGCGGCTGAGGCTGAGCGTGACGGCGTTCAGGGAGCCGCCCTGCCCGCGCATGATAGCGGCGGAATGGTAGGCCGTGGCGTCGTCGCTGGCGCGCGCAACCTTGAGACCAGACGACAACCGCGAATCCGCCGCCCCCAGCTCGCGATTGGCGGTCTGGAGGTGTTTGAGCGCGCCGAGAACTCCGGTCGCGTTGCTAAGCCTGTCGACCATTTTGGCCGTCTCCGCGTGCGAATCGTGGTGAACAATTCGTCAATCGGCGAACAGTCTTCGTTAGCAACGGTTAACGAGACGTTGCGAGGCCGGACATTGATGGAGTGATTATGGGAAAGGCCGCCTCCGCACGGGAGCGGAGACGGCCTAATCGGTGGAAAACCTGGCCGGGCGGCCTTAGCGGCCGAACAGCGACAGGATGACCTGCGGCGCCTGGTTGGCGATCGACAAGGCCTGTGCGCCCAGCTGCTGCTTGATCTGCAGCGACTGCAGCTTGGCCGATTCCTTGGCGAGGTCGGCGTCGACCAGATTGCCGATCCCGTTCTCGATCTCGTCCGACAGCTTGGCGAGGAAGTCCTGCTGGGCGTCCAGGGCGGTGCCCTGTGAACCGAGCGAGGCCAGCGTGACGTTGAGGTCGGTGATCGCCTGCTCCAGCGCGTTGGCGGCGGTCGTGGCGGACGCAGCGGAAGTCGAGATATCGACCGTTGAGAAGGTCGAGAACATCGCCCCGGCCAGCGTCATGTCCGTTCCGTTCACGACAAAGGTGTTCGAGCCTGCGCTGGACACCGTGGCGGTGGCGACGCCGGCGCCGATATTGGTGGCGTCCACGCCGTCGGTCGAGATCGCAAGATCGTCAAAGTTCGTGTCGTTGATCAGGTAGGTGAACTGGCCAGCCACGTCATCGTAGGAAGCCGAGATCTTGCCGCCCGACTGGGCGTTCACGGCCTCGACATACTCGTCGATCGTCATGCCCACTGTGAGCTCGACCGCGATTGTGAAAGTGCCAGCGTTGACGCTGTCGCTGAGATCGAAGGTGATCAGGTCGCCGTCATCCACGTCGCCGGCCGTGCTGGACACGTCGATCACGAGCGCGGAGCCCGACAAAGGCGTGGTGAGGGCGACGGTCTGAACGCCGTCGCTGGTCGCGGCGACCGATCCACCAAGGTCGGAGATCAGCACGTTCAGGTCGAAGTTGCCGACTGCGAGGTTGGCGCCGTTGAACTGGGCCGAGTTGGCGATGGTGTCGATCTGCGAGCGCATCGAGTTGAAGTCGGCTTGCAGCGTGTTACGCTGGTCCTGCGTGAGGTCGTCGGCCTGGGCGGCGACGGCCTTGGCCTTCAGCTTCTGCAGGATGTCGCCGATGGACTTGCCGGCGGCAAGAGCGACATCGAGCGTCGAGTTGGCGCGGTCGATGCCATCCTTCACTGCGGCGACTGAGGAGACCCGGCTCCTCTGCCCTTCGGCGATGGCGTAGATGGCGCCGTTGTCGCGGGCGCTCGATATCTTGAGACCCGTCGAAATCTTGTTCTGGACGCCCTCAAGCTCCGAGTTCGTGAAGTTGAGGTTCTGGAGCGCGATCATGGCGCTGTAGTTCGTATTGACGCTCAGCATGGCCGGAGCTCCCGCGTAGACTGTGGTCCCCACGCCCCATACGGGCCTGGACAGAGCAGTGTCTTCAAGGCTCGTGCCAGTCTGTTAAGGTTAACAGCCAGATCCGAAAACGCAGGAAACACGGGAAGAAAGCCGTTAACAACTTCGCTCGGTTGCTAACGACAGGCTGAATCGAATTTACCTCCCGGCATGTTTTGCCGCCCGGGGAGCCCGTTTCAGCTAGGCAAAAAACGACAGAAGGGCGGAGCTCGAAAGCTCCGCCCTTCCCCGTCTGGCCAGGTTGGCCGGGCGCTCTTGGGCGCCAGCGGCGAGCCTTTAGCGGAAGAACGACAGGATCAGCGACGGCGCCTGGTTGGCGATCGAGAGAGCCTGGGCGCCCAGCTGCTGCTTGATCTGCAGCGACTGGAGGCGGGCCGATTCCTTCGCCAGGTCAGCGTCGACGAGGTTACCGATGCCTTGTTCGATGGTGTCCGAGAGCTTCGAGAGGAAGTCGTTCTGGATGTCCAGAGCGGCCGCCTGCGAGCCCATCGTGGCCAGCGCGTTGTTGAGGTCGGTGATCGCCGTGTCGATGGCGTTCGAGGCCGTCGTCGCAGCCGCCGTGGACGTCGAGATGTCCGTGGAGGAGAGCGAAGACAGGATCGAGCCGGACAGCGAGAAATCAGCGCCCGTCACCGCGAAGGTGTTGGAGCCGGCCGAGGAGACCGACGCCGTGGCGACGCCAGCACCGATGTTCGAAGCGTCCGTACCATCCGTGGAGATGGCCAGGTCATCGAAGTTCGCATCGTTGATCAGGTAGGTGAACTCGCCCGTCGTGTCGTCATACGAGGCCGAGATCTTACCGCCCGAAGCCGAATTCACGGCTTCGACGAAATCATCAACGGTCATGCCGGTGGTGAGTTCGACCGCGATCGAGAACGTACCGGCGTTGACCGAGTCGGTCAGGTCGAACGTGATCAGGTCGCCGTCAGCAAGGTCGCCAGTGGTGCCGCCGGCGTCGATGATGAGGGCCGAACCGGAGATCGGGGTCGCAAGACCGGCCGATTGAACGCCGTCCGACGTTGCAGCAACCGAACCGCCGAGGTCGGAGATCAGCACGTTCAGCGAGGAGTTGCCGATCGCCAGGTTGGCGCCGTTGAATTGCGCGGCATTGGCGATGGTGTCGATCTGCTGACGCAGGCTGGCGAAGTCGGTCTGCAGGGCGGTGCGCTGGTCCGATGTCAGGTCATCAGCCTGAGCTGCGACAGCTTTGGCCTTGAGTTTCTGCAGGATTTCGCCAACCGATTTACCGGCGGCAAGCGCGACGTCGACCGTGGAAGAAGCGCGGTCGATACCGTCTTTCACAGCGGCGACGGACGACACGCGAGCGCGTTGGCCTTCGGCGATGGCGTAGACGGCGCCGTTGTCACGGGCGCTGGAGACCTTGAGACCGGTCGAGATAGCGTTCTGGACCGAGTTCAGTTCTTTGTTCGTATTGTTGAGGGATTGGAGCGCGATGGACGCGCCATAGTTCGAGTTCACGCTGAGCATGACGGGACGTCTCCGTTCTAGATCGAAGACCGATCATTTTGATCGGCCGCTGGCGCGTTTTGCGCCAACATCGTTCGACTATGCCGGAGAGGTCTTAATCAGTGGTGTGGCCGCGGCGACGAAAGTACTGCCAAAACACTAACCAAAACAGATAGTAAACAGCCGCTTGCCCTACGCTGGGACGGCGGCTGCCTGGGCCGGGGCAAGGCCCTGCATGATGGTGCGGTTGATGTCGATCAGCACATCAAGCGGGGCGCCGCTGCGCATCACGGCGCTGGAATGCCGGTCGACGAAGATCGACAGGGAGATGATTTGCGCCCGCAGCCCCTGCGACAGGCCATTGCCTTCGGCGGCGCAGTCGGAGGCGAGCAGCGACCACAGGCGACGGTTCATCGCCAGCGCCTCGGCGCGGCGCCCGACTTCCGTGTCGGGAAGACTTGCCGCATCGATCAGGCCACGTGTCGCCGCCGCGAAGGCGCGATACTCGGTCTGGCGCGGCCCTTCAGTCTTCTTCGCCGCGTTCTGATAGGCCTGGATGGACATTACCCAGCAATCCCTGTTCGAAGGTTAGAAGCTTCCGGCACCTTGTCAGCGCCTTGTAATAGTCGGCGGACATGACCTCGCGTGACAGCGAGACGCATTCCTTGAGAATATCGGTGGAGCGGACCGCGCCCATGAACTCGTTCAGGCGCATCACGAACTCGTCGTAGAACTGGTTGGCCCCTGGCGGGTCCAGGTACATCATCATGATCGGGAAATAGATCCGGCGGCCCGGCGTGTTCGCGTCTTCGGGCTGGATGATGTCCTTCTCGCGCAGGATCGACGCCTTGTTCTGCAGCAGCAGGACCGCACGGCGGTCGCCATTCTGCAGCACCGCTCCGTTGACCACGAAGCGTTCGCCCGGCTTGAGCGAGAGTTTTAGCGGCATTCCATCCTCCCGGCCGGGCGCCAGTCCCCGGAATCCTGCCGGGAGTCTGAACGTGGCCGAACCGCCGGTCTAGCCGCCGTTCCTTAAGTTTTGCTTGTGGGCCGCTAACCGGGCGGGAATCGGGAAATGTCGCAAAAAGCGCCTGACGCATGCGCGAAGACGGCTGCAGCGGCGCCTTCCCATCGACTGCCAAATCCGCTCTAGTTCAGATACGGGAGCAGTCAGCAGGATATGCATGCCGGCAGGGGACAAGACCATGCTGAAATGGACAGGTCTGGCGGTCGCGCTGGTTGCGATGGCACAACCCGCGTACGCACAAGTTGTCCCGCCGATCTACATCAGCAGCGAAGACAACACGCCTGCGCACGAAGCATGCAGCGCCACCTACGAGCCCGCAGTCGCCGCCATCCGCTCGACGCTGCGCACCAATAACGTCGAGATCTCGAACAAGCAGGACTATTTCGACGACCTCGCCCTTCGAGCCTATGTGAACCTCAACGTGATCGAAGATGACGCCAAGTGCGTGGTCGCCTACAGCCTCTCCTTCGACACCCACATCAGCATCGAATTCCCGAGCGCGCTTGACCTAGGCTCCCGCTTTGCCACAGCGGTTCTGTGCGACAAGGGCGGGCTGATCGTCGCGCCCAGCGGCGACATCCGGAGCATGCTGACCAAGGCGCTGCGCGAGATCACCAATGAGTGCGTCGCCAAGCTCCGCGAATACGAAGAGTAGGCCAACACCCCGGACTACCTCCGGCAATGGGGTGGACCATGCGGCGCATGGCCCGCCGGCGCCCGGCGTCGCATGACTTCCAATTCGCGGCCAAATCCGCTCTAACCATGTTGATCGTTCCAGCGGGGAGTGCCCATGTCCGACAAGAAGCGTTTCGAAGGCTCCGAGCATTACGTCGCGACGGATGATCTCCGGGTCGCCGTGAACGCCGCCATCGCGCTGGAGCGGCCGCTGCTGGTCAAGGGCGAACCGGGAACGGGCAAGACCATGCTGGCGCTGGAGGTTGCCCGCGCGCTCGGCATGCCGATCATCGAATGGCACATCAAATCGACCACCAAGGCGCACCAGGGTCTCTATGAGTATGACGCCGTCGCCCGCCTGCGCGACGGACAGCTGGGCGAGGAACGCGCCCGCGACATTCGCAACTACATCAAGAAAGGCAAGCTGTGGGAGGCGTTCACCGCGCCGGTGCGCCCGGTCCTGCTGATCGACGAGATCGACAAGGCCGACATCGAGTTTCCGAACGACCTTCTGCAGGAACTCGATCGGATGGAGTTCTATTGCTACGAGCTCGACGAGACGATCAAGGCGAAGGTGCGCCCGGTCGTGATCATCACCTCCAACAACGAGAAGGAACTGCCCGACGCCTTCCTGCGCCGCTGCTTCTTCCACTACATCAAATTCCCCGACGACCAGACGATGAGCTCGATCATCGACGTCCACTTCCCGGGGATCAAGAAACGCCTCGTCAGCGAGGCTCTGGCCACCTTCTATCGCATGCGCGACGTGCCGGGCCTGAAAAAGAAGCCGTCCACGTCCGAACTGCTCGACTGGCTCAAGTTGCTGATGTCGGAAGACATCGACGTCGAGACGCTGCGCGAGAAGAATCCGAACAAGCTGGTCCCTCCCCTGCACGGCGCGCTGCTGAAAAACGAGCAGGACATTCAGCTGTTCGAACGCCTCGCCTTCCTGGCGCGCCGGGAAAACGGCTGAGGCCTTTGCGTAAGGCCCCGCTTGCGTCAGGGCTGGCGTCCAGGGCGGATAAGTCTAGGCTATCCCTCATCAGGTCCAGGGAGGGACGCACACCATGCTCATGAATATCGTCCGCATCGCCAAGGTTGTGGCGCTGCTCGCCTTCGTGCTGCCTTGGGCGGCAATCTCGTGTAACGGGACAGATCTCGCAACGGCTTCGGGCATCGAACTGATCCAGGGCACGATGTCGGAGAACCCACAGGCATCCGAACAGATGGCGGCCGCCATGGGCATGCCGGCCGACGCGACGACGTCAACGGACGGTTCAATGACGGAGGGTTCATCGAGCGCGCCCAAGATGGAGATGAACATCTTCGCGCTGGGCGCGGCCATCGTGACCGTACTCGGGCTAGCGCTCACCTTCTTCGGCAGGATCGCGCCCATTGCGACGCTGGTGACCAGCCTGGTTGCGGCCGGTCTCGTCTATGGCGCGGTGTGGCAATTCCGGCAGGAGATCATGAAGTCCGACATGGCGCAGGAACAGGGCGGCGGCGCACCTCCGAGTTCGGTCACTATGGACAATCCGTTCGCCGCAGACATGGGCGCGATGAACCAGATGGGCGCCAACATGGCCAACGAACTTGTCCAGGAGCGCATTGGCTTCTGGCTGGCGATTGGCGGCTTGCTGGTGGCGGCGGCCGCAAGCGGCCTCGCGCTTGCCAACCGTGGCGGCGGCGCCGCCGTTCGCCCGGACAGCATGTAGAACGCACAGCAAGGCTCGGACGCTGCTTGCAGCGTCTCAGCCAGCGCGCAGCGTATCGAGAAAGCGCGCGAACACCTGCAGCCCCTTCTCGATTTCCGAGACTGCCACGAACTCGTTGGGCTGGTGCGCCTGCTCGACCGAACCGGGGCCGCAGATCACGGCAGGAAAACCGGCTTTCTGGAACTGGCCGCCCTCTGTTGCGAAAGCCGCAACTCGAACCGCGTTGTCGCCCGTCAGCGCGCGCATGAAAGCCTCCGCAGGGCTGTCGCGGCGCAATTCCATCGGCGGCGCGTCGGCGGTCAGCTTCACCACGATGCCGCATTCAGGCCCGAGCTTGGCCAGGCGCGCATGGGCTGCGGCGACCTGATCGAAGAAGGGCCGCAGCATCGCATCGGGATTGTTGCCCGGCACGGTGCGCACGTCGAACACGAAGCGGCATTCGCGCGCGAGGATATTCGCCGCCGTGCCGCCGCCAATCTCGCCCACGGTGATGGTCGTCCATGACGGATCGAATTCGGAGTTCTTCGGCGCAGCTTCTTCCTGCTCGCGCGCGATGCGGCGCAGCATGGCAAGAAGGTCGATCGCCTCGTGGATGGCTGACGCGCCCATGCGCGGATCGGACGAATGCGCTGCCTTGCCCGTGATGTGCACCTCGTAGTCGCGGATGCCCTTGTGCGCCGACAAAACGCCCCACAACGTCGGCTCGCCCACCCAGACGACGGAGGGCGCGGCGCCGCGGCGGCCGATCTCGGCGATCATGGGCTCGACGCCGGCGCAGCCGATCTCCTCGTCATAACTGAACGCGAAATGCACCGGCCGCTTGAGCGGGATTTTCGAGATGGTTTCAGCGTGCGCGAGGGAAAGGGCGATGAAGCCCTTCATGTCTGTCGTACCGCGCGCGAACCACTTGCCGCCCGTCTCGATCATGTCGAACGGATCGGTGACCCAGGGCTGGCCGTCGACGGGGACAACATCCGTATGCCCCGAAAGGACAATGCCGCCGGGAACATCAGGGCCGAGACGCGCCCAGAGATTCGACTTCTTCCCGTCCTCGCTGGGCACGCGCACGAGTTGAGCGCCGAGGGGGCGAAGAAAATCCTCCACCCATTCGATCAGTGGTAGGTTGCTATCGCGCGATGTTGTGTCGAACGCACACAGGCGGTGGAGGATCTCGCGGACGCGGGCAAGGGATGTCATGGCCCAAGGCTAGCGATAGACATTTGCCGCGCAAGGCTTAAGCGGAGGCCATGTACCACTTTCACGCTGGCACGGGCCCGGACACACAGGCGATCGGCATCGCGCTGGAAGAGATGTTCATCAGCTATACACTGGCCGAACGCCGCGCGCCCGTGCCGGTGATGATCGTCGGCCAAGCGCGCCTGCCGGATGCGGCCAACATTCTCGTCGCGATGGCGCGCCAGTCGAACCGCTTCCTGCCGCCCGATGTGGAGGCCGCGAAGCGCTGGCTGTCGAAGACGCCGCCTGATCTTGCCGAACTCGAAGCAGCCTTGACCGGTCAGGACTACATCCTCGGCCCCTACTCCATCGCCGACATAGCGATGTACCCGCGCCACGCGTTCGCGCGCGATCTCCCGCCTGCAGTCGAGACGTGGCGCGCACGCCTCAGCCTGCGGCCGGCGCTGGGCCGCGGCATGGGCGTGTTCGCTGTATAAAGCCCTATTGCGGCGGCGGCATCTGCGCCGGGTTCGGCGGACCGAAGTTTTTGAGCTCGATCTCGTAGATCACCGTGGAATTCGGCGGGATGCGATCCGCGCTTTCCTCGCCATAATTGATCTGCGCCGGCATGCGCACCATCCAGCGATCACCCGGCCGCATCAGCTTCACGGCCTCCTGCCATCCCGGCGTCAGGCCGGAGACGAGGAACTGTTTGGAGCTGCCTTCGAGGTAGGTGGAAATCACGAGGCTGGAATCGAGCTTTTCCTCGATCGTTTCACCGACCTGATAGTCGGGGTCTTCCAGACGACCTGCGAAATCGACGTCCACCACATCGCCAGGCCCCGGGGACGCGCCGTCGGCGGGGCCGGATTCGATGATGCGGTACTCGAGGCCTGACGGCAGACGCACAATGTCGGACGCATCGGTCGGCCACGGCAGCGCGGCGGGCCACGGATCGGGCAGGACGCGCACGAGTTCAACCTGGAACATCAGATCGGAGTTGGGCGGAATCGCGCCGCCGGCGCCCTGCTCGCCATAGCCCTGGTCGGAGGGAATCCAGAACATGAACATGTCGCCCGGCTTCATCTTCTGCAGGCCGTCGCGCCAGCCGGGGATCAGCACGCTGAGCGGATAAGTCGCGGTCTCGCCGCGCTGGTAGGACGAATCGAAGATCAGCCCCGTCTTGGCAATGCGGCCGTCATAGCGAACCTCGACCCGGTCGCGCAGCGTGGGGCTCACGCCCTTGGCGTCGCCCCGCGTGACGGCGAAGTATTCAACGCCCGTCTCCAGCTTCTCGATACCCGGGCGACCATGGTCCCACGGATGCATCGTGGCCCAGGGATCCTTGGCGTCGACCGCGGCGCGGTTGCACGCGGCCAGCGTCAGCGCAAGCATTGCTGCAAGGACCATGCGGATCATGGGTTAGTCCCTCTGTTTTCTGATTCCCGCCGGGAATGTCGCAGGGGTGTTAGCATCGCTTCGGGCCCCGCGCGAGAGCCGGAAATTCACGCCTTCCTGAGCCGGAAATCGGTTCCCCGGATCAGTTCGTCCGGGGCGGGTATCCGGCCCGGTTCAGGGCATTGATGATTTCCTGCGTGTGCAGGGCGTCGCGGGTCTCAATCGTGATGTCGAACTCGGCGCCCTTGGCCGGCACGTCGAGCGCCATGCGATTGTGGCTGACCTCGATAATGTTGCCGCCATTCTCGCCGATCACAGTCGCCACGGCCGCAAGAAGGCCCGGCTGATCATTGCCGATGATGCGGATCGAGGTGATGCGCTTCTCGCGCACCAGCGAGCGCGTCAGCACGGACGCCAGCAGGCGCGTGTCGATGTTCCCGCCGGTGAGGACCAGGACAACCTTTCGATTGCGGAACAGGTGCGGCTCTTCCAGCAGGGCGGCAAGGCCCGCAGCGCCCGCGCCTTCCGCCACCGTCTTTTCGACCGTGGCGAACAGCGTGACGGCGCGCTCCAGCGTGTCCTCGTTCACGACGATGACGCGTTCCATCAGCCTACGCAGGATTTCGAGCGTGAGGCGGCCGACGGTCTTGACCGCGATGCCTTCGGCGATGGTGGCGCCGCCGACCTTCGGCTCCTCGCCGCGCAGCTCGGCCGCCAGCGAAGCGTACATCGCCGCTTCGACGCCATAGATCGACACCGCCGGGCGGCGCGCCTTGATGGCGGTCGCAACGCCGGCCGACAGGCCGCCGCCGCCCACAGGGATCACCACCGCGTCGAAGTCAGGCAGGTCTTCCATGATCTCGAGGCCAACCGTGCCCTGCCCCGCGATAATCTTCGGATCATCGAACGGGTGGACGAAGGTGAGGCCGTCCTTCTTCTCGAGTTCACGCGCATGACCGTCAGCATCCGCCAGCGATTGGCCGTGAATGATCACCTTCGCGCCGAAATTGCGCGTGTGTTCGATCTTCACGAAGGGGGTGCCGTTGGGCATCACGATGGTCGACGGAATGCCAAGCCGCGAGGCGTGATAGGCGACGCCCTGCGCGTGATTGCCCGCCGACATCGCGACGACGCCCGCGGCCTTTTCCGAGTTCGAAAGCGATAGCAGCTTGTTGAGCGCGCCGCGTTCCTTGTACGACGCCGTGAACTGCAGGTTCTCGAACTTGATCCAGACCTGCGCGCCTGTGATTTCAGACAACGTGCGCGAATAGCGCAGTGGCGTGCGCTCCACCTTGCCGGCGATGGCCTGGGCCGCCGCCTCGATATCGGCCAAGTTCACCGGCGGGGCGCTGGCGGCATTTGCTGGCTTTGCGGTCACGGCGGCTGCCTTTCGCATGGGCATTGTGCGGTTGAAGCTGGGGCGTCCCTATACCCTAATCCGCCGGGATAAAAGCCCGGTTGCCGACGGGGGATTCAGCCGGTTGGCTCAGGCCGCGCGATCAGCCGGGGCGGCAAGGCCGCGCGCGATATCCAGCCGGCGCATAGCCTTTGCGGGCCATTCGCGCGCCGGGCCCACAGGCAGGCGTTCAATCAGGGCGCGCATCTGGAATTGGGCCGCCTTGTAGGCCGCCGACAGACCCGGGCGGCCGATGAAGCCCGCACCGATGGGACGGGCATGATTGGCCAGGCTTTCCTTGAAGGCATAGTCGCCAGGACCAAGGTCCATCTCTGTAAAGCCGGCTTCGGCCGCCGCACGTATCGCCTCGACGAACAGGATCAGGCCGGGCGAATGCACCGCGAGGTTTGCGTCATGAGCGACGAACCATGCGTGCAGCGCTCGCCGCGCACGCAGGCAGAAGAGGACAGCTGCGGGCTGGCCCTTCACGCGCAGCACGAACATGGCGCCGCCAAAATGCGGATCGGCGGCTGGCCACGCAAAGCAGTCGCGCACGACGCGGTCGATCCACGCATGCTCGAAGATATCGGTGACCCCCGTGCGCTTCATCTGCGCGCGCTTCCAGCGCAGCAGCATTTCGAAGGCCTCAGGGTCTGTCGAGAAGGATTCGATGTCGACATCACCGCCCTGATCGCGCGTCAGCTTTGCGAGTTTCTTGCGTGTGCGTGAGATCGTTTTCGACCCGGCAGCGGCGCGCTGGTCACACCAGTCCTGCCAGCCGCCAGCAAACCGCACGACATGGCCGGCGTCGCGCGCAAACAGGCAGTCGGCGACTGCGTTGTTGGCAAGGCCCGCCGTGAGATCGATCCGTCCGACGCCAAGCTCGCGTACCGCCAGCGAAAGATCGACGCCTGCAGGTCCGATAAACGCCTGATAATCGCAGATCGGTCCGCCTACCGGCATGGCCGCGTTTGAACTGGACAGCTGCACGGGCAGAAACCCGACAGCGCCATTCTGATCGTCGCGGAAGACGGCCACGCTTACATCGCCTCGATGGCGCGCCACCAGCTGCACCCAGTCCGGCGTCAGATACGGGCTGGTCAGCTCGGCGTCAGCCACTAGGGCGTCGCGCCAACGCGCAACGTCCTGCGATTCAAGCGCGAGAGGGCTTACACACTCGACCCGCATGGGGACGCAATCCCGGTTCTACCTGCATCTGGAATCCTGCCAGACAGACCGGTCTATTTCGTGAATCGCGATCGGTGAATTTTGATGGATTCCCGACGCGGGGCGCTTCAGAGTTCCGGAAGAGCCATGAAAAGACGTCTCGGGAGGACGGCATGCCTGCGTTTTTCGATCGCCGTTCTTTCCTGCTCGCGAGCCTTGGCCTCGCCGGCGCGTGCACGACAGGGCCATGGCTGCCGCCCGCGCCGGGGACATTTCGCGTGGTCGAACACCAGCCGATTCCGGTGAGGGACGGGGTCAAGCTGTCGGCCCGTCTGTGGTTGCCGGATGGCGACGCGCGGGCGCCCGCGGTGCTTGAGACTGTCCCCTATCGCAAGCGCGATCTCTATCGCGGCGCCGACGATCTGTGGGGTCCGCAACTGGCAAGCAACGGCATTGCCTTCGTGCGGCTGGATGTGCGTGGGTCAGGTGAATCCGAAGGCGTGTTGACGGACGAATACAGCGAAGCCGAGCTTGCCGACTGTGAGGATGTCATCGCATGGCTCGCGCGGCAGCACTGGTGCAATGGCGCGGTCGGCATGCGCGGCATTTCGTGGGGCGGGATCAATGCGCTGCAGGTCGCGGCGCGCCGCCCGCCTGCCCTGCGCGCCATCATGCCGATGGGAACTTGCGACCGGCGCTATACCGACGATGCGCACTATGTCGGCGGGTCGGTGGCGCACACCAACTTCCAGTGGGGCGCGCTATTCAAGAAGGTGATGGCCGGGCCACCCGATCCCATCATCCACGGCGAACGCTGGCGCGAGATGTGGCGCGCGCGGCTGGAGGCGACGCCGCCAATCCTTGCGATATGGCTGACGCACCAGCGCGAGGATGACTACTGGAAGCGCGCTTCGGTTCATGAAGCGCCGGGCGATGTGCGGATTCCCGCCTATGTGGTGGGTGGGTGGAGCGACACCTACGCCACTCCGGGCCTGCGGACGTTCGCGAACATGAGCGCGCCCGCGAAGGCGCTGATCGGGCCGTGGGGCCACACCTACCCATATGCAGCCACGCAGGGACTCGACTGGGCGCATGAGGAAGTGCGCTGGTGGCGTCAGTGGCTGATGGGCGAGAATACGGGGATCATGGACGAGCCGCGCCTGCGGCTGTTCATGCCGGAAGCGACGGCTTCCGAAGGCGGGCCCGTTCCCGGCCGCTGGGTCGGCGAGCGCGCATGGCCGCCGCAAGCGTCTGTGCGGACGATGTTTCTCAACGCCGGTGCGCTTGAATCTGCAGCGAAGACAGGCGCGCCGCTGGTGCACCGCGACCGCGGCGTGGTTGGAACGACGAAACCGGGATGGCTGGATCGCCTTCCGATCGAGCAATCGCACGACGATGCGCTGAGCGCGACATTCGATTCAGCGCCGCTCGATCAGGCGATGGAGATCGCCGGCGAATCTGATCTCACACTCCACGTGGCGTCGGACAAGCCGGTGGCGCGCGTCTTCGTGCGGCTGTGCGACGTGCGCGAAGACGGCAAGAGCTGGCTGGTGACGTGGGCGGCGCTCAATCTCACTCGCAGGGAGTCGATGAGCGAGCCTTCGCTTCTGGAGCCGGGGCATATCTATACAGTGAAGCTGAAACTGCGACCGGCGGCCTATAACTTCCGCGCCGGATCGCGCGTGCGGCTGTCGATCTCGGAAGGCTTCTGGCCAATGCTGTGGCCCTCGCCCGAGACGCCGTCGCTGACGCTTCCCGTGGGCATCTCGACGTTGAGCCTGCCTGTGCGGGCGGCAAGCGCCGAGGCGCCCTTCCACATCGCACAGCATGGCGGCGGCGATCCGGCGCCAGACTATGCGCCTGCCACGCCCGACGCATCGGGCCGCATCGTGCTGAGACACACAATGCCTGAAGTCTCCTATCCGGTCGCGGGCGCGGACGGGATCATCCTGTCCAGCTCCGGCGAGGAGACGAGCGAGATGATTGCAGGCGATCCGCTCTCCTGCCGGTGGTCGCAGGTGACGCGATCAAGGTGGAAGCGCGGCGACTGGGAATGCGCCGTCGAAACGAGCTACGAGCTGACATCGGACGCAATTGCCTTCCGCATCGTCGAAACCCTGCGCGCAACAGAGAACGGGCGCGAGGTGTTCGCGCGGGACAGCGACAGGCGCGTCCTGCGCGATCTCATGTAGGACGCGCTAGCTCTTGGCGGCTTTCTCGGCGGCCTGCGCCGCCATCTGCTCCATCTGGCCGCGTTCAATCTCGGCGGCTTCAGCACCGAAATCCTCGGGCGTCCAGACCGGGCGGATCTCGATGAACTCGCCGGCAGGGCATGGCGCCTGACGGGCCCAGGCGACGGCTTCCTCCAGCGAGGCGCACTCGATGATCCAGTAGCCGCCGAGGACTTCCTTGGTCTCGGTGAACGGGCCGTCGTGCACGGTGGTCTTACCGCCGCCCTGATACTTCACACGGGCGCCCATGCGCGTGGGCTTCAGCCCCTCCCCGCCCAGCATAGTGCCAGCGTCCACCATGCGCTGGTTGAACGCCATCATGTCCTCGAGCAGCTTCTGTCCCTCCGGGCCGGGCGGAACCGGGTTGGTTTCAGTTTCGGCCTGCGGGCCGGGATACATCAGCATAACGTAACGCACGGGCTAGCTCCTTCTGCTGTCCCAAGGACGCAGGCGACGACGAAGCCCCGACATTTCCGGCGCCAGGTTTTTCGGGCGGTCAGTCGGCCTTTGCGGCAATCCGGTAAATCGCGTTGGTGATGTCGGAGGAAACATAGATCGACCCGTCCTTCCGCGACACCGCGACGCCCGTGGTCGTGTATGCCGGCAGCGTGCCTTCGGCGGACACCAGGCCGGTCTTTAGACCCTCGGCAAGCACGGTCGTGGACTTGTCCTTTGGATCATAGGCGATGACGCGGCCCACGCCGGCTTCGGCAAGATAGACCTTGCCATCCACGCCCACATCGACACCCTCGGGACCTTCCAGCCCCTCGAGCACGCGTGTTACCTCGCCAGTGGCGAGATCGACACTGGCAAGGGCGCCTTTGGCCTGGGGATTGGTTTCGGTCACCCAGATCCTGCCATCCGCCGCCTCGACCATGGCTACGGGCAAGTTGAGTCCGGAGACGATTGGCGCCTCGGGCGTAGCAGCCCCGGTGACGGGCCGAATGGTTCCCGTGGCGGCCTCGAGCGCGATCACGCGGCCATCGGCAAGCTCAAGCGCGTCGGTCGGCGCGGTGAAGCCGTGATGGATGGCGGCTGCGCCGCTGGCGCGATCGATCACCTGAACCATGCCGGCCGCCCAGGACGTGATCATCACTTTCGACTTGCCCGCGCCAATGCCGAGCTGGTTCTCGGTCTCGTCGCGATACATGCGGAGCGGATCGGTGATCGCTTTCGTGGCGGTGTCGATGACGCGGTAGGCGAACACGTCCGCGACGTGCAGCTTCTCGCCCTCTGGACCATCCGTGATGGCAAGGTCGGTCGGCGTCGCCAGAGGACCACTGACGATCTTGCGTACGGCGCCATCGGCGGGGTTCACCGCATAGATGGTGGCTTCAGCCATGTTGGAGACATAGATCGTGCCGTCCTTCGCGATGGCGAGGTTGTCGAGCGCGGGCGCAAGCGTGGCGACGACGCCGACCGCCTTCGTCTTCATGTCGATGCGCTTGAGCTCGCCAGTCTTTGTGTCGATGGCGTAGAGATTGCCATCGGGACCGAAATTGGCGGCGGCAGGGATCTGGAATCCGTCGGCGACGACCGTGTCTGCACCGGTCTTCGGGTCGATCTTCACGATGGCGTTCTTGAACCACAGCGGGCCATAGAGCATGCCGTCAGGCCCGACCTCGAAGCCATTGAAGCCGCCAAGATCCTTGCGGATGAGACGCGCAGGCGAGGCGCCGGTGACGTCCGCCTCATACAGCGCATCGCCGAGGAAGACTTGCGTGAAGTAGAGCTTGCCGTCCTTCGTGAAGGCCAGCGAGTTCGAGCCCGGCAGGCCGGAGGAGATCATGCGCGGCTCGCCGCCCTTTTCCTGGATGAAGACCTTGCCCGTGAGATAGCCGGTCCATGCCATCTCACCGTTGGGACCAAACGCGATGTCATCGGCCATGCCATCGGGAGGGCCCATGCGCTCCGTCACTTCGCCGGTTACGGGGTTCACGGCATAGATCGCCTGCCCGACCACGCTGCCGGCGAGGACGGTTCCATCCTCCTCCACCGCAAGACCATGCAGGCCATGGAAGGGCGATGGGCCGATGAACTCGGTGACTTCCCACGTGACGGGCTTGGCCGCCTCGCCACTGCAGGCGGCCAGCGCGAGCAATGAAGCAGCACACAGCAGACGGATCATATGGTGTTCTCCCGGTATGTGTTTTGGGAGAGCTTAACCCTGCGGCGCGATCTGACCAGCGGGGCCGTAACGGCAAGCCGAAAAGCAAACGCCCCGGCCTTGGGAGCCGGGGCGCTGCGGTGTTGTCGTCTACTGAAGCCTAGCGGCCCATGGGCGGCTTGGTGTCAGCGGCGGGCTTCGGTCCGCCCGGGCGGCGCATCTGGCCCATGACGGCTTCGAACTCGCTCATGTCGATGCCGCCGTCCTTGTTCTTGTCGACCATGCCGAACGCCATCGGGTTACCGATCATCTGCTTGAACTGGCCGCGGAGCTCGCCGATCTGGACCTTTTCGTCGAGGTCGTCATCGAGCATGCCGAGCAGGCGCGTCCTGTTGAGCAACTCATCGTAGTTCGTCTGGTTCTTCGCCGTCTCGTCTTTCCAGAGATAGCGCAGCGAGGTGTAGAACATCTCCTCGAACGACTGGTCGCCCCAGACGATGGTCTGGCTCGGGTCCGGGTTCGCCGGATTGCGCTTCGAGTTGTCGTAGATGTAGGTCGCGATCAGTTTCGAACCCGCCGGAATATCGATCGGCTTGGCGAACTCGTACATGCGCTGCCAGTTGAAGTCGTAGAACGGGACGTTGAGGATCGTCTCGCGATTGCCATCCGGCGTCATCAGCTCAAGCTTCGAGTAAGTGCCGCGATAGTGCGCGTGCACGACGGCGGTGTGCAGGATCGCATCCTTGGGGAACAGGAAGTAAGCGACTTCCTTGTGGTTGCCGTCATTGGCCGGGATTTCGATGAACTGATCAACGAGCGGCGTTTCGCGCATGATCAGGTCCGGCATCTCGCCTTCCGGATAGAAGTAGAGGCCGATCTGCTCAGCCGACACGGCTTCCTTGCCGAACGGCGTGTAGTGCATCTGGTAGGCGAACTGCCCGCCAGCCGGCACCCACGAGCCGATGCCGTTGGGAGCAACCGTCGATTCCATGCCGACCGTGTAGCCGCCAACCGCGCCGCCCCAGGCCTGCATGCCCTTCTCGGTCGCACCTTCCGGGATCACGCCCGAGAGGATGTGGTGGACGCCCTGGCGCTGCGAGACCTTGGCCGTCGCGGCTTTCAGCCAGCGGCCTTCCTTCAGCGGGTTCGGCGTCGTCGGGTACTGGTAGTCGACATAGCCCGTGGCCGGGATCGTGTACTTCGGAATGTCGACGACCAGGTCCGGTTTGCCGAGCGGCCATTCCGGCGCGACGTGGCGCACCATGGCGAGTGGGTCAGCCCCTTCGCCACGCGGAGCGCCAGCTTCAACCCAGGCAACGAGCGTCTTGATCTGGTCGCCCGAGAGCGACTTGTCGTCCTTGAACGTCGCAACGTGCGGATCGGGATCCCACGGCGGCATGCGGTCGGTGCGCACGGCTTCGCGGATCATGCCCGAGAACTGCTTCACGCGCTCGTAGTTGTCGAACGCGAACGGCGCGATGCCGCCTTCCTGGTGACAGGCGACGCACTTCTCTTCGAGCATCGGCGCGATGGTGCCGGAGTACGAGATTTTCGTAGCGGCGGCCTTGGCTTCCGGCGTGCGGCCCGGGAACGCAATCGACTGACCTTCAACCGGAACTGACGCGACGGCGACCGGCTGGCCTGCGGCGACAGCAGCGATCGGCGCGGCCGAGAGCGGGCCGCTATAGGCGATCTTCATCGTCTTGGGTTCGATCACGAATGTCTGGCCGACGCGCGAGGCGCCGATCTGGCCGCCGACCAGCTGCAGGTCGTCCTGCAGGACCGGGATCGTGATGCCGTTCTTGGCAGCGTCGGCGAGGATCATCTCGCGCGTGTCATGCGGGTTCGAGTTCACCATCAGGAACTCGACGCCCTTGGGGGCCCACTCGGCCTTCAGCGCTTCGAGCGGGGCGGCGATCTTGGCGACATCCGGGCTGCCGGCGGCGTGCATCACGACGACGATGGCGGTGGCATCCTTGAGACGGCCGATCTCGTGGGCGCGGCCTTCAGCCGAGACGAGGCGGAAATTGTCGATCCGCGCGGCGACTTCCGCCATCGGCTCCTGTGCTGCAACCGCAACGGCGGCGCTGTCGGCTCCCGAAACCGTGCCCGGCTGGGCGCAGCTCGCGGCGCCAAGGGCAAGCACCAGTCCAATGGCGGTATATGCCAGACGTCGTGACATTAGGGGGGTTCTCCAGCGTTTTGGCAGTCTTGTTTTTATGATCGCATGCATCGTACGCGAGCCTGACAGCGTCAAGGCATCGCGAGCCGTTCTCACCGAAATTTGTTAACTTGTAGTACCGAAATCACTAGCGTCGGCCGTTCTTGTGCATCAGCGGCGGCTTTTTCCGCGCCCCAGGGCTGCGCGGCGCATCCGAGAGCAGTTCCCTCACGCGGCTTGGGGAGTTCCGAAACCAGCGGCGACAGCTGCGTGTGAACGCTGAGGCGGTTGCATAGTGCAACTGCAGGCTGACCTGGGTGATCGACTGGGATCGATCCTTGAGCAGCTGCCTTGCCAGATCCCTGCGCACCCCGTCCCGTATGACCTCAAAGGTGGTTCCCTCGAGCTTCAGGTCGCGCTGTAGCGTTCGAAGGTGGATTCCCATCGCCCGCGCTGCTTCCCCGACTGTGCAGGCGCAACTGCGGATCAGCGCCTCCACGATCCGCTGGGTCTCATCCGCCCGCGACCGGGACGGATGCGGGCCCTGACCTTCCAGATAGGCCACAGCCATCGCCCGCACCTGGAGGTTGGCGCCCGCAAACCGCTGGACCCTGTCGCCTTCGCCATCGACGTGTTGCGACTGATGGAGTCGAGCCGCGTTGCACGTCAGGAAAGCTAGGCGATCTGCAGTCCTGCCGACCCTTCTGTCGGGTCATGTTCCGCCACCCAGTGGCCAGGCGCGACCTCAACCAGGCTGGGCCGGTAATACGGCCCCTCCCCCGTCAGCTTCGACTTCATGAAGCGAAGGCTGGCCTTGGGGTCGAGCGGGGACGGCAGGTCGCCAACCAGCTTGACCCGGGTCCGCGTCCGCTCGCGCACCGGGTCCGGAGACGGCACTGCCGACAACAGTGCGCGCGTATAGGGATGGCGCGGATTTGAGAACAGCACATCGCGCGGCGCGGTTTCCACCACACGGCCCAGATAGAGCACCATCACGCGATGGCAGATTTCGCGCACGACCGAGAGGTCGTGGCTGATGAACATCATGGCCAGGCCGAACTCCTTCTGGAGATCGATCAGCAGGTCGAGGATCTGCGCCTGCACCGACACGTCCAGCGCGGAGACCGCCTCGTCGCAGACGACCAGCTTGGGCTTGAGGATCATGGCGCGGGCAATGCCGACACGCTGGTTCTGCCCGCCCGACAACTCGTGCGGGTAGCGATTGACCATGCTGGGATCGAGACCCATGCGCGCCATCATCTCGCGCGCCGCATCTTCCCGCGCCTTGCCGCTGAGTTCCGGGCTGAACACGCCGAGCGGCTCCGCGATGGACTGGCCGACCGTCATGCGCGGATCGAGGCTGGCGAGCGGGTCCTGGAAGACGATCTGCAATTCCTTGCGCAGCGGCTGCACATCCTTGCGCGAGGATTTCGCGATATCCTTGCCGAGCCAGGCAACCGAGCCAGCGCTCGGATCAAGCAGGCGCAGCACGCCGCGCGCCAGCGTGGACTTGCCGCAGCCGCTTTCGCCGACCACGCCCATCGTTTCGCCGGGGCGCAACGTGAAGCTGACGCCATCGACCGCACGCAGCGGCACACGCTTGCCGAAGAAACCGCCCGGCACGCTGACCGGGAAGGTGACGTGCAGATCCTTGACCTCAAGCAGCGGCTTCGTCTCGATCGTCGGCGCCGCCCCGATGGCCGGGCGTCCGCCGCGATCCGCGCGGTCCATGCGCGGCATCGCCTCTAGAAGCATGCGCGTGTACTCATGCGTCGGCGCCGAGAACACCTGGTCCACCGCGCCGCGTTCCACGGCTTCGCCATGGCGCATCACCACGACGCGGTCCGCCATGCGCGCAATCACGCCCATGTCGTGCGTGATCAGCACGAGCCCCGCCCCCGTCTCGCGCTTCAGCTCGTCCATCAGGTCGAGCACCTGCGCCTGAACCGTCACGTCGAGCGCGGTCGTCGGCTCGTCAGCAAGCAACAGCTTCGGCTCGCACAGCATGGCGGAAGCGATCATCACACGCTGGCGCATGCCGCCCGAGAGTTCGTGCGGGAACTGGTGCAGGCGGCGTCGCGCTTCCGGAATGCGCACGCGTTCGAGCCATTCGACGATGCGCTGATCGGCCGCCGCCCCCTTGAGCCCCTTGTGGCGCGCCAGCACCTCGGCCATCTGCGCGCCCACCGTCATGTGCGGCGTCAACGACGTGAGCGGGTCCTGGAAGATCATCGAAATATGCGCGCCACGGATCTCGTTCAGCTGTTGCCGCGAGAGACCAGCAAGCTCCCGACCCTCGAAACGGATCGAACCTTCGACAATCCCGTTCGCCGCTGTGAGCCCCATGGCGGCGAGCACGGTCTGGCTCTTCCCCGAGCCGCTTTCGCCTACCAGGCCGAGGCATTCGCCTGCAGCTACGCTGAAAGAGAGCTTCTTCACCGCCTCGACGCGGCCATCCTGCGTCTCGAAGGAGACAGAGAGGTCACGGACGTCGAGAAGGGCGGGCTTTGCGGCTGTATCGGTCAAGGCGGCTCTCACGCTGGAAGGTGTCGGGCTTCGATGCCCTCACCAGACAGAACTGACAAGATCGTCTCGACCAGTACCGGGCCGGCGTCGGGGCCGCCCTTCCTTGGCTTGCGGCGTTGGCGGACGAACAGCACCCAGCTGGTGGGATAACCCATGGTTACGCCCACGCTGGCGCAGCCGATCATCAATTCCTGCTCGTACGCCGTGATGTACTCGATGAACCAGCCCCAGTCTTCAGGATAGGGATAGCTCGTGATGACGCCCTTCTCGGCCAGGGACTTCGACATGAACACCGCAAGCTCGAAGCCATAGAGGTCAGTATTGACCTGGCAGGACTCGGGCAGAATGGGCGGGAACTTGTCCGTCTCGAATTCGATTGAGCAAAGCTGCATGCGGGGAGTTGAACCCGCTCGCGAGCCGGAAGGGAACCCCTGTTCTGCGCCCGATATGATCGGGCCGCTCACCGGCAAGCGGAGAATCGAGCGGATAGCGTGCGGCCAAACGTCCGCGTTCCCGGCGCCACACTCGCGGACCGGATCACGCCTCTGCGCAAGTTTTGCGAGATCGTCACAGACCTATCGCTCAGACGTCACACGCAGGGCCTAGCGCGGCCGCCGGGTTGATCTCGGAGGACGTGACATGACTCTCAAGAAGCTTCTCATCGGCGCGGGCAGCGTTCTTGCCTTCGCAGCACCCGCATTCGCGCAGGAAACCACGCCGCCGACCGCAACCCAGGAGACCGATGACGTCGTTATCATCACGGGCACGGCGCTCAACCGCAAGGAAGCCATCGACGAGAAGCGCATCGACAGCCGCACGATCGAGGCGCTCGGCGTCGACGAACTCGGCCAGCTGCCCGACAAGAACGTCGGCGAAAGCCTCAACCGCCTGCCCGGCGTCTCGATGCTGGTTGAGAAGGGCGAGGGCCGCTACGTGCAGATCCGCGGCGTCGCCTCCAACCTCAACAACGTCACCATCAACGGCGTGCAGATGGGCTCGCCGGAAGTCGAACTCGGCGGCCGCCAGGCCCCGCTCGACATCATCTCCGGCGGTGTGCTCGGCGGCGTGCAGGTCATCAAGACGCCGACACCGGACATGGACGCCCAAGGCATTGGCGGCACTGTCAACGTCGAAACCAAGATGCCGTTCGACCGGAGCGATGATCTCTACGGCTATCTCACCGCACGCTATGGCTATGAGGAAGAACGCCCGCGCGATGAAGCTTTCGGCGGCCATGATCCCTATGCGGTCGACGGCACGCTGTCAGGCAAGATCGGCGACACGCTGGGCTGGCTGGTCGGCGGCACATTCTCGTCCCGCGAATACGTCTCGACCGGCATCTACCAGGACGACTGGACCCAGGTCCCCGGCCAGCCCGCCGGGGTGTCCCTGCCGGTCAACGTGAAGAACAACTACTATATCATCGGCCGCGAGCGCACGAATCTCAGCGGTGCGCTGCAATGGCAGCCGGACGCCAACTCCGAGTACTTCATCCGCGGCTTCTATGGCGAATGGAATGAGTATCAGTGGCGCAACCGCTATGAGCAGAACCTCTCCAGCAACCGCGTCACGCTTACCTCTCCCACCTCGGGCACTCAGGGCACCGATCGCGTCCTCGCCAACATCCGCCTCGAATACGCCGACAAGATCGTCTCCTCGATCGCCGCTGGCGGCAAGAACACGATCGACGGCGTCACGCTGGATTACCTGATCCAGGCCAACGCCAACGAGATCGCCGAACCGTTCAGCAGCTGGGAATGGCGCTCCAGCACGACGGCGGTGGGCCCAAGCACGTTCGAGGTAGGCGGCGATGGCATCGTCACCATAACGCCGAACGCCGGGTCGCCTGACCGCACCAACCCCGCCCTCTTCCCGCTGCGCCGTGCGCGCTTCTTCACGCAGGACATGAACGAGGACGCAACCATCGCCCAGCTCAACGCACGCTGGGACGTCAGCCCGGACTTCTACATCAAGACCGGCGTCAAGGCCTCGACGACCGACCGCTCGCTGGACGCGGGGCAAAACGAGTATCTGCCGAACGGCACGCCGATCACGCTGGCGACTTCGCCCACCTTCAACCGCGGCGGCTTCACCAACCAGACCCAGACCGGCGACGTGCCGAACATCTGGATGGACGTTCACGGCATGGACGCCTACTTCGCCGATCCGGCCAATGCGGCGCGCTTCACGCCGAACACGGCCGCCAACTTCACGTCCAACTTCGCATCCGACTACGACCTCAAGGAATCGATTCTTGCCGGTTACATCATGGCCTCGGGCTTCTTTGGTCCGTGGGAAGTGATCGGCGGTGTTCGCGTCGAGAACACCGACGTCGACAGCTCGGGCTACCTGCTGCGCGGAACGACGTCGCAGACCCGCGTCAGTTCCGGCGGCGATTACACCGAAGTCCTCCCCGGCCTTCTCGTGAACTTCCGCCCGACAGACGAGTGGGTGATCCGCGGCGCCGTGACCCGCGCGATGGGCCGCCCGGACTACAGCCAGATCGCCCCGCGCTCGACCTACAGCGAGAACGGCGCGATCGGCTCGGTCTCCATCGGCAATCCGGACCTCGTCGCCCGTAAGTCATGGAACTACGACCTCGGCATCGAATGGTATCCTGACCAGCTGACGGCGCTCTCCGCGTCGATCTTCTACAAGGACATCTCCGACCAGCTTGCCGGCCAGACCAACTCCTTCTCGACCCAGGGCGCCATGCAGGCTGAACTCTCCGCGCGCGGTCTCAACGGCATCGACACATCGGCCCTCACGCGGCTTGACGTCTCGACGCCCATCAATGCTGGCTCGGCCTTCCTGCAGGGTCTCGAACTTTCGGCGCAAACCCAGTTCGACTACCTGCCCGAACCCTTCGACGGTCTCGGCGCGTCGGCCTCTGCGACCTTCATCGAGGGCGAGGTTGATCTCCCAGGCGGCGGCACGGCCCCGATCCAGGGCCAGCCGGAAACCACCTACGCTTTCAGCCTGTTCTACCAGAAAGGGCCCTTCGACTTCTCGGTCAGCTACGCCTTCAACGCGGACTATCTCGACGCCGACAACGCCAACCCCGCGCTGCGCCTCAACCAGGGCGAGTTCGGACGCTGGGACGCCAAGGCTAGCTACGCGATCACCGATGACTTCAAGGTCTTCCTTGAGGGCGTGAACCTGAATGACGAGCCGACTTCCGAATTCCAGGGCGGCATCGAGAACCAGAACACCGAGTTCGAATACGTTGGCCGCACGATCTATCTCGGCGCCAGCTGGGGTTTCTGAACCTGCTCACCTGACGAGCAGTATGCCGGGCGCCGCCGGCCGGTGTGACCCCACCGGCCGGCGAGCTCTGTTGAAGGATTGCGATATGCGCCTGATGACGTCGAGCCTGCTGTCCCTCGCCCTTGTCGCCTGCGCCTCGGCGCCAGCGCCCGATGCGCCCGGGCCGCTAGCCGTACCCGACTATGTCGCGCCCACCCCGTTGAAACTTTCCGCCACGACGATCCGCGAATTCCCAGCGCCCGAGGCCGATCAGGGCGTCGCTGTCGATACGCGCCACTTCTATCCCGTCGATAACACCGTGATCGCGAAGTATGACCGCGCGACCGGCGCGCTGATCGCGCGCTGGGTCGCGCCGAAGAACGGCCTCGTTCGCCACATCAACAGTTGTTTCGAGGGCGCGGGCCGCCTCCTCTGCGCCAACTCGAATTATTCGGAAACGCCGCACGGATCGTCGGTCGAAATCTTCGATACGCACACCATGCAGCATGTGGAAACGCACAGCCTCGGCATGACAGAGGAAGGCTCGCTCACCTGGTTCGATCATTATCGCGACGGCTGGATCGCCGGCTTTGCGCACTATTCCGAAAACGGCGGTGTGAAATTCAAGGACCACACTTTCTCGAGCGTGGTCACCTACGACGCGCAATGGCGCCGGACCGGCGGCTGGCTGTTCCCCAAGCCCGTCGTCGACCGCATGGCGCCCTATGCAGCGTCTGGCGGCGCGATCGGGCCTGACGGCCTGCTCTACATTCTCGGCCACGACCGCCCCGAAATGTATGTGCTGGGCAAGCCCGTGATGGGCCCCACCCTGATCCACATCGCCACCATCGACATCGAGGCCGAGGGGCAGGCCTTCGCATTCGCTGAAGGCCGCACGATCTACGCCATTGATCGCCGCAAGGGCGCAGTGCGCGAGATCAGCCTGCCAACCGTCGATGTCTCGACATTCGTCGACGCCCGCGGGTTCCGCTGAGCTGCCCGGAGCCAGCGCCCTAACTGCGCTTGCCGAGCACGCCCGTTGCGATGATGGGGACAAGATAGCCGATCATCAGGCCAGTGTTCGACACGGCATTCAGCCAGAAGCCCGTGACGACGGACAAGGCGCTGTCAATGACGAACCACACGACCGCCGCAACTGTGAGCATCCGCCAGACTGGCCCGGCCTGATCACCCAACCTGTGCGCCGCGCCGAAGGCGGCGAAGAAGGTAAGGCCCCAGCCGATCGAAACCGCGCCCATCAGCGCAGTCGCGAAGCGAAGGTGCGGCGTCCACTCGAAAGCCCCGGGCGGGCCCATGAGGCCGTAGAGCATGTCGACCGCGCCGTCCGTCGCATCGAGCCCGCCCCCGGCCAGGACGAGCCCGAACACCACGACACCCGCAGCCCACACGTTGAGCCAGCCACGCCAGAATCCGGACATTGCGATCTCCCTCAGAGGTATCGCGCAGACGTTAGCCCGGGGTATTGCAACGCCCAACTACCTGCGAGGTAATCAACCAGCGCCTCTTGCCAGCAGCGGATCGATCTCTGCCGCATGGGGCATCGTGGCCGTGAACCCGAACGTACCGGTTCCCAGCATTTCCTTGCCTGCCGCGATCATCGCGCTCATGGCGACGGCGTGCATCATGCCGCCGGTCGAGATGCGCTTGACGCCAAGGGCGCCAACCTGCTCGACCGTCAGCTGTTCCTTGCGGGGGCCCCGCACGATGTTGAACGGCCGGTCGATGGAACGACAGACCTCGCGCACCTCGTCGGATGTATTGAGGCCCGGTGCGAAGAGAACATCGGCCCCGGCTTCCTGGTAAGCCTGCAACCGCTTGATCGTGTCCGCCAGATCTGCGCGGCCGTGCAGATAGTTCTCTGCCCGGGCGCACAGCATGAACTTGAACGGCAGCTTCCGCGCCGCCTCGGCCGCCGCGCGCACGCGATCCGCAGCCGCTTCAATCGCATGGATGGGTTCGGCCTTGTCGCCCGTAAAATCCTCGATCGAGCCGCCGACAAGGCCGGCCTCAGCGCCTTGCCGGATCGTCTCTGCGCAATCCTCCGGCTTCGGCCCGAAGCCATCCTCGAGATCAGCCGCCAGCGGAATGTCGATCATCGGCGCCATGGCGCGAATGTGCTCCATCACGGCGGCGCGTCCGGCGTTGTAATCCGGGAATCCGATTGAGCGGGCATACCCCGCGCTGGTCGTGGTCAGCGCCTTGAAGCCAAGCCCTGCCAGGATGCGCGCCGAACCCGGGTCCCACGGATTGGGGATCACGAACACGCCCGGCGTGGTGTGCAGCGCTTCGAACGCCGCCGCCTTTTCTGCCTGTGTCTTCGCCATGGGGAGGTCCTCCGGTTTCTTGGTATGTCCTGCTTCTATCCCCCAGACGCGCGGGCAACCACGGCGAAAATCTCATGGCTGCTGGCTAGGCCGCTTTACGCGCGCGTGCGGCCGTCGCATCAAGACGGCTAACGTGGGAGGATTTCATGCGTTCACTCGTCCTGGCCGGCCTGCTGATGGCCGCCGCACCGGCTGCCATGGCGCAGAATGTCTACGTCACGGCGGACCGCCTACTCGACGTGACGACGGGGCGAATGATCGAGGACCCGGCCATCGTGATCCAGGACGGCGTGATCATGGCAGTCGGTCCGAAGTTGTCGACGCAGGTCCCCTCCGCCGCCGAAGTGATCGAACTGCCCGGCGTCACGCTGCTGCCCGGCCTGATCGATATGCACACCCACCTCGACAGCGACCCCACTTTTGGCGGCTTCTCGGGCCTCACCGTTACAGATGCGTTCTGGAGCATGATCGCCGTGCCCAACGCAAAGGTAACGCTGGACGCCGGCTTCACCACAGTCCGCAATGTCGGCTCCGGCAACTGGAACGACGTCGGACTGAAACAGGCCATCGAGATGGGGCGCATCGAAGGCCCGCGCATCATTCCGGCTGGCTATTCCTTCGGCGCCACGGGCGGTCACTGCGACTCAACCGGCCTGCCCCCCTCGTTCGACGCCCACAGCCCCTTCAATGTCGACAGCCCGGACGAAGGCCGCAAGCGCGTGCGCGAGGTCCGCAAGTACGGCGCAGAGGTGATCAAGATCTGCGCCACCGGCGGCGTCTTCTCCCATAACACCGAGCCGGGCCAGCAGCAGCTGACCTTCGCGGAGATGAAGGCCATCGTCGAGGAGGCGAAGATGTGGGGCCTGCGCGTCGCCGCACACGCTCACGGCGCGTCGGGCATCCGCGATGCAGCGCTGGCCGGCGTCACCACGGTGGAACACGCCAGCCTGATCGACGACGAAGGTATCGCCGCCGCAAAGAAGATGGGCACCTACCTGTCGATGGACATCTACAACACAGACTACACCCAGTCCGAAGGACCGAAGAACGGCGTGATGGAAGACAACCTGCGCAAGGACCGCGAAGTCGCGGAGGTTCAGCGCCAGGGCTTCAAGCGCGCGCTGCAGGCCGGCGTGAAGATGGTCTACGGCACGGACTCGGGCGTCTATCCCCACGGCGACAACGCGAAGCAGTTCGCCGTCATGGTGCGCTATGGCGCAACGCCGCTGCAGGCGATCCAGGCCGCCACCATCAACGCCGCCGATGCGCTCGGCTGGAAGGGCAAGGTTGGCGTCGTGCAGAAGGGCGCCTGGGGCGATCTCGTCGGCGTCATAGGCGATCCCACGAAGGACGTGACGCTGCTGGAGCACCCGGCCTTCGTGATGAAAGGCGGGGCGACGATCAAGACTCCCGACTGAACCGATAAACACAGGTTTGTCGTTCCGTCGTTTTCACGCATTTGCTTGGTTAGCCACGCGTGAATCGCGAGGATTGAAGCATTGCGTTTAAACCTTCCGCTACCCAACATTGGCAGGGTTTCCCCTAGGGGGACGGCAGGAGACTGCCGACATGGCAAGGATGGACGCAGAAACTGACAGCACGGGCGGCCCCAATCTGGCCGAACGCATCCGCCGTCTCGCCAACGGCCGGAGCACGCTGGACGTCGCCCAGTTCCAGTTCATCGGCATTGCCGAAATCCGCCAGCGTTATGGCCCGCGCTGGGCCGAAAAGCGCGACCGCGTCAGCCATGTCGCCAGTCATTTCATCACCCGCCGCATCGCCCCCGACGATGTGCTGATCGCTGGCGCGGACGGCTTCCTGCTGGTGTTCGGCAGCTGTGCCGGCGCCCTCGCCGACCAGGCCGCCCGCCGGATAGCATCCGAGCTCAACACGTTCTTCCTTGGCGAGCCGGACCTGCACGAGGTGCAGATCGACACGGCGCATCAGTCGATGAGCATCGACGACTTTGCCGCGGCCTTCGGCCCCATGCTGGCTAATCCGCACAAGGCGGCCGATGGCGGATCCTCGGGCAACGACACGGTGAAGATGAGCTACACGCCGGTGTGGAATGCGCGCGGCGGGGCCCTGTCGGCTTTCTTCGTGACGCCGCTCGATGCAGCCACTGGCGTCCCCCTCGACTGGGACCGCGCGAGCAGCCGTCATGCCGACATGGACGAGCGCAAGCTCAAGGCGTCCGAAATTGCGATGCGCGCGTTGTGGACGTCCGGCGGCCGCGCCATCGTCGGCGTCGCCCTGCATGCCTCGACCCTGAATAGCCAGCAGGGCATGTCGCGAATCGTGAAGACGATGGCCGGCTTCGATCGACGCACGGCGCGCTATCGCCTGCTCCGCGTCAGCTGCATCGAGCCAGGCTATCCGCGCATCTATCTCGAAGACATCATGCGCACGATGCGCCCGCACGCGCCCAACATCGCGCTGGGTCTGAACTGGCAGGAACCAGATCTCGCCTCCATCATCAAGTTCCAGCCGACCGCCATCGGTTTCACGATACCGCCGCGCGCCCTCGAACATGCCTCCACGCGAACGGAGATCCACGGCCGCGTTGCCGCCGCCATCGAACAGGCGCGCGGTCATGGGGTGCTCGTCGGCGTCGAGGGCGACCTCCTGCCGGAGAACGCCATGCACTTCCTGCAGCAAGGCGTGAGCTTCATCTGCTCGCCGCGCATCTGGCCGCTGCGCGACCAGCTGACCTCCGCGGAAGCCTGGCCCGCAACGCGCCTTCTAGCGCTGACGCAGAAGACCGACGCGGCCTGAAAATGGCGCGTCCTAACCTGCGTTTAATGACAGTCAGCGTCGTGACACACAGTTGCGACAGCGGCTGGAACTGGTAGGTTTCCGGCGCCGCGTGAGGTTGGCCGCGCGGACAAAAAAAGACCGGAGACCTCCCCATATGAAAAGCAGAATTCTTGTCGGTATCATCGCGCTGGGATTGGCTGCGCCCGCCTTCGCGCAGACCACAACGCTCCAGGAACTCACGACCAAGGGCATGATCATGGACGCCGGCGGCATGAAGTTCGACGTCGCCTACAAGCCGGACGGTTCGCTTGCAGTCACCATGGACGGCGCCGATGTCGGCCTGACCGGCACGTGGCGCATCGACGGCGACAAGCTGTGCACGACCTCGAACTTCAACCCGGTTGAAGAGTGCGCTGTGTACCCAGCCGGCAAGAAGTCCGGCGACTCTTTTGAAGTGACCGGCTCGCAAGGCACGGCGATGGTCACGATCAAGTAGACGATCTTCGCTCCAGAGAATCGGCGCGCCCCGCATCGCAAGGTGCGGGGCGTTTGCGTTCAGGCCGTCCGTTCACGCGGTCCGTTCAGCCGATCTTCGCCATCCACGCCGCGGCGGCGTCGAGGATTTCGTCCATCAACTCCGCATCCTTGCGGCCGGTTTTCGCCGGTACGTGGAAGGAATGGTCGGCATGATCGACCAGATGAAGCTTCGCGCGCTTGCCCAGCGAATTCACTGTGGCCTGCAGCAGCGGCGTTTCCGCAAACTCGTCCTTCGTGCCCTGCAGGAACAGCATCGGTATCTTGACCGAGGCAAGGTGCTCGGCGCGCTCGACGCCGGCCTTGCCGGGCGGATGAAGGGGCCAGGCAAAGAAAACGAGCCCGCAGACGCCCGGCAGCGGCTCCTGCCCCTGCGCCTGCGATGTCATCCGCGCGCCGAAAGACCGGCCGCCCGCGAACAGCGGTAGCCCGCCTGCAAGTTTCGTCGCATGCGCCACCGCCGCGCGCACCACTGCATGCGCCACAGGCGGATTGTCCGGCCGCTTCGAGCCCTTTTCCATGTAGGCGAAATTGTAGCGCAGCACCGCAATGCCGCGCGCCTCAAGCCCATCGGCGGTCGCTGCCATGTGTTTGTGCGTCATGCCCGCGCCGGCGCCATGCGCCAGCACGAGCACAGCCTTCGCATCCTTCGGCTTCTGCCACAGCGCCGAAACGCTTGAGCCATCGGGCAGCGCGATGGTGCGTGCCGTGCTGCTCATTCTGGGGCGCTCACTGCGGCGTCGGCGCGGCCGGAGCAGGCGCGGCGAGGAGCGGCTTGCGGAAGCGCAGCGTCATGCGATCGCTTTCGCCAATCGCCTCATACGCCGCCTTGTCATACCCCTCGGCCTGGGGGGAGCCCGGTTCCGGCGCCATCAGGTTGGGCGGCAACATCCAGACCGGATGATCGGCCGCGTCCTTCGGGTTGGCGTTGATCTCCGAGCTCTCCTCGAGGACGAAGCCCGCCCGCTCGCCAAGCTGGACCACATAGCTCTCCAGCACATAGCCATCACCGGCTCCGGGATCCTGATCCATCGCCGACGGCAGCCTGTGTTCCACCACGCCAAGCACGCCGCCCGGCTTCAGCGCCCGGAAGGCATCGCCAAACACCTTGTCGGCGAAGCGGTCCGACATCCAGTTGTGCACATTGCGGAAGGTCAGCACGACATCGGCCGAACCATCGGGCGCGACGCCCGGGCTGGTTGGCGAGACCACCGTCAGCGTGATGTCGCCATAGACCTCGGGCTTGGCGAGATAGGCGGCCGTATAGGCCTCGACATTGCGGCGCGCGTAGTCCGACGAGGCGGGATCAAGATGCGCTGCATAGAGCTTGCCGCCTCCCTGTTTCAGCCATGGACCGAGGATGGCAGTGTACCAGCCGCCGCCCGGCGCGATCTCAACCACGGTGTCGGACGGCTTCACGCCGAAGAAATTCAGCGTCTCCACCGGGTGACGCCATTGATCGCGCGCCTTCTCCGTCGGCAGGCGCCAGTCTCCCGCGACAGCCCATTCCAGCGACCCGACAGCCGCGCTGGCCCCAGCGGCCGGCGCCTCGCCATTGGCGTCCGGAGCCGGCGCCGCCGCCTCTCCGCCACAGGCGGCCACAAGGCCCGACAGGATAGTCGCCAGCAGCAAATGAGCGGTTTTCATGCGGTTTTCCCCGTGACCGGCGCACCACGCGCCGGAAATGACTTTATCCATCTGGCGTCACTTGACCACCGGGGGAGTCATTCCCAATTCGAAGGGCGAGGCGCTGCAGATGCAGGCCTTGGAGGCCAAGGCGCAGACCATCTGGTGGCGCCGTGAATGGCTTTTGTACGTCAACCCCGCGAGCGCCGCTGCGCCCGCCTGTTGCTTGAACGAGGACAGACATGAGCACTTTTGATTTTTCCCCCCTGTACCGCACCGTGGTCGGCTTCGACCGTCTGGCGAGCCTGATCGACACGGCGCAACGCCTTGACGGCGCGCAGGGCTATCCGCCCTACAACATCGAACAGTCCATTGAGGATGAGAGCACTTACGCCATCGAACTGGCGGTCGCCGGCTTCGGCGAGGATGATCTCGACCTCGAGGTGAAGGAAGGCCAGCTTGTCGTTGTCGGCAAGAAAGATGGCGGAACCGAAAACCGCAAGTTCCTGCACCGCGGCATCGCCGAGCGCGGCTTCATCCGCCGCTTCCAGTTGGCTGATCATGTCGTCGTCACCGGCGCCAATCTGAAGAACGGTCTGCTCCGTATCGAACTTCGCCGCGAACTTCCCGAGGCCATGAAGCCTCGCAAGATCGCCATCGGAGCCGAGACTGCTCCCACGAACGTGATCGAAGGTCGCCGCACCAAGGTGTCGGCCGCGTAAGGAGAAGGTTGTTCGACGAAACGGCGGTGAGCCGGATCAGGTCCCTCGTCCCTCCCCCCTGACGGGACCTGATTGTGGATCCTGCCGACGAGAGCGGCGCGCCCCATTGGAGCGCGCCGCTTTTCGTTTCAGCTCACATTGCAGGTCGCGCTGGCCTTTGCCTCAATAGTCATCATGCGCACCACGAAGCCGCCCATGATCTCCTCGGCATTGTTGGGACTGATGCCGATCGCCGACATCGCCTTGCGCGCATCGTCCCGCGTCTTGAAGCTCCCCTCATCCGCATCCATGCTGAGCATGGCGAGCTGGCGATCTTCAGTGCTCAAGGACTCGTCGATCACACGCGTGGCGCACGCGCAGTCCTTGCGGTCAGCTTCTCCCCGTTCCTTGACGCAGACGGCGGTCAGGCGGCTTGCGAAATCACCACCCCCAGCGCCGCAGGCCGAAAGCCCGACAACGCCCGCAAGCAGCAGGCCCGATGCGAGGATGCGCTTCATGACTTCTCCAGACGCCCGGCGCGCAAACGCCGCCAGTGTGGCACGAGCAGCGATATCGCGCCCGGCTAGCCCCGGACCGGATCAGAAGCCGGTCACGGCTGCAACGATCTGGTCGACCATCCGCTGTGGAATATGCGGCCACCAGATGCAGACGATGGCGACCCCCGCCAAGGCGCCGCCCAAGTGCGCGGAATGGCCGATCCCGTCACGAACATTGTTGGAGGCCGCCCAGGCCGACCACAGGATGAAGCCAAGCGCATAGAGGATGACAGGCACCGGCGGAAAGATGAGCATTGCGACGGGCGCGAACATGGCGAACACCGAAACGAGCCCCGATATGGCGCCGGAAGCGCCAACGGCGCGGTAGTTCACGTCACGAAAGTGCTCCATCCAGGTCCACGCCGAACCTGCGAGCAGCGAGCCGAAATAGATGCCCAGGAATGCGCTCGTGCCCAACCACGCTTCAAGCGTCGGCCCGAAGGCGTAGAGCGTCATCATGTTGATGAGCAGGTGGAACGGGTCGCCATGGACGAAGCCCGAAGAGACCCACCTGTACCATTCCTTGTTGCGGCGGATGCGCGACACGTCGAACATCAGCCTGTCCATCAGCGCCGCATTCTGAAACGCGGCGAAAGACAGGCCGACGTTCAGCGCCAGCAGCACGAGCGAGGCGGGCGTCGACAGCAGCTGGTCGAGCTCTCCCATGCAACGCGCCCCGCCCGTCTATCAGCTGCGCTCTTCGGCCGGCGCGTCATCGGCCGATGCTGCGCCATCCGAACCGTCGTCGCCGTCGACAGCGACATCATCGGCCGCATCATCAGCGGCCGGAGCATCGTCCTGCATCGCTACCTGATCATCGGCGGCAGCCTCGACGGGCTCGCCGTCGTCGGCGGCATCTTCCGTCTCGGAGGACTCCTCGCCGGCGCCGGAAGCCTGCGTACCAGCCGCATCGCCACGGCCGCGACCGCCACGCCGGCGGCGACGGCGCTTGCGTCCGCCGCTCTCGCCTTCCTCGCGCGCGGCAGACCGTCCTTCGACATTGCCCGCGCCTTCGGAGGCTTCGCCCTCGACCGCGTCATCGGTGACGACCGGAGCAGCCTGTGGCTGCTCCACGCGTTGCGGACGCAGCAGGTAGACGGTTGCGCCCGCGGTATCGGTGAATGCCTTCAGCGCTTCGATCGTCTGGCCGCTCACGAACTTGCGGCGCAGTTCGCGGAACGAGCGCGCGGCCGAACGCAGCGGGACGAGCGTCAGCGGCTCCTTCCCGATGGCGAGCGAGAACGTCTCGGCGCCCGCCAGCGAGCTTTCGAGATTTTCCGCAGCCCACGGCAGGAAGAACGCCGCCAGGTCTTCGGCAAAGATCGGCGTCAGCGTTTCCTTGAGATCGTCGAACGCCGCGAACGGACCCGATGCGGTCGGCGCGGTCATGAACTCGCACCATTTGGCAACGAACTCGCCGTCCTTCTCGATGATCTTGGCGGGCGTTGGGTCCTTCAGCATCTGGATCAGCTGGCCCGCGATGGCGAAGTCCGCAATCGAAGGGCGATCGCCGAAAATGAAGAGGTGCTTGCGCAGGTGATCGTCGAAAAGCTTGACGAATTTCTTGAACGACTTCTCGACCACATCGCCAAGTTCGCCATCGACCTGCATCAGTTTCAGCTGGCCGGTCATGGTCTCGATGGCGCGGTCTTCGCTTGCCTTGCGGTCATCCGGCTGGCTCGTGACATAGTATTCGTCGATGGCGCGCTGGGCGGCTATCTTCTGGTCCTTCTTGCGCGACCAGCGATAGTGGAACACGGCCTTGGCCAGCCACGAGTCGGCATACTCCTCCAGCACGCAAGCGAGGAAGGCAAGCGCAGGATCGCCCGGCGTCGCCGAAGGCTCGGGCCGGTCAGCCTCAAGCGCTTCGATCAGCGGCGTCGTGTCGTGCACAGCATAGCCGGACTCGGTCACCAGCACTGGCAACGTCGCAAAGCGCGAGAAGCGCTTCAACTCGCTCTCCGACTCCTGGGTGCGCGGGACCCAGTCGAAATCAAACGACTTGTAGGTGAGATACGACCGCATCTTGGTCGAATAGGCCGAGGTCTCGGCGCCGAACAGGCGATAGGTCATCCATGTCTCCGGAAAGCGCGCGGAAACTACGCGGGATGTGTCGCAGAAACAACCGCCGTTTTGCGAGTGCAAAAGCGCGATTTCCCTTGATTCACCGATGATTGGCAGGTTTCGGATGACGCAGACGCGCGGCCTTTCGCGGGTTTGCCCTGCCCGCCTTAAGCGGCTATCCAGCCCGCCTCAACCGCCGGGCTCTCCGAATGCGCGTGCTACATGTCATGGCTGGCGCCCGGGAAGGCGGTGCTGAGAACATCATGCTCGAGAGCGTGCTGGCGCTGTCGGATGCCGGTGTCGATCAGGCTGTCGTCACCCGATCCAGCAATCCGTTCCGCCTCGACAGCATCCGCGCCAAGGGCGTCCGCGTCGAGACGGGGGGCTTCAACCGCTACTGGCCCTTCCCCACCCGCAACATCATCGCGCATACCATCCGCGACTTCCGGCCCGACGTGATCCAGTACTGGATGGGCCGCGCGGGCGAGTTTGCGCCGAAGGCCTACCGGTCGCGCTCCGTCGCCTGGTATGGCGGCTACTACAAACCGGCGCGGTTCCGGAACTGCGAGTGGCATGTCGGCCTGACGCAGGACCTGCTCCGCCACATCCGCGAACAGGGCGTCGCTCAAGAACGCTCCGCCATCATCCACTCCCACGCCGACCTTGCCGGCGATGCTGCCGCTGACCGTGCAAAACTCTCGACACCCGCCGATGCGCCGGTCGCGCTGGCGCTCGCGCGCCTGCACGAAAAAAAGGGTCTCGACACGCTGCTCGACGCCGCCGCGATGGTTCCGGGCCTCTATGTCTGGATCGCCGGCGAAGGTCCGCTCGAGGCAGAGCTCAAGGCGCGCGCAACGCGGCTGAAGCTTGATGATCGCGTGCGCTTCCTCGGCTGGCGCAATGATCGCGGCGCGCTGCTTGCGGCGTCAACGCTTGTCGCCTTCCCGTCCCGCTACGAACCGTTCGGCACGGTGACGGTGGATGCGTGGGCAGCTGGCCGTCCGCTTGTCGCAGCCGACGCCGTGGGACCGGCCGCCTACGTCGTAGATGGCGTCAATGGCCTGCTCGTCCCGCGCAACGATCCCGCCGCCCTCGCGCAAGCCATGCGCCGCGTGATCGAGGAGCCGGGGCTCGCAGCAAAGCTGGTCGCCGGCGGCCGCGCCAGCCACGAAGCGGCTTTCACCCGCGAGGCGTTCGTGCGCGATTCGCTGGCGTTCTATGCGCGCGTCGTGAAGGGCGGCTGAGGCGTCTCAGACTTCCAGCAACAGCGCCGTTGCATCGTCTGACGTTTTGAAGCGGCCAATCTTTGCGTCGTCCTCGGGGGATGCTTCCATGTCGCGCAGCTCGCGCATCAGCGGACCGAGGCCGCGCGCAATCACAGCGTCGATCAGGCCCTCGTCGGTGTAACGCCCATAGGGCGAGACAAGCCGATAGAACCCATCCGTCATCACCAACACCTTCGTGCCCGCAGGCGCGGCAGCATCCTGATAGACGATGTGGCTCGCCGCCTCCGCCTGCACGCCGAACACCCAATAGCCTTTCGGCGTGTTGTGCATCGCGCGCACGTCCTGCAGCCATTTCAGCCGGTCTTCCGGCGTCATCACCATCACCGTCTTGGCGCGGCCCTGCTCGTCGGAGGCCTTGCCGGTTTCACCGAACACGCTGACGGCGCCGTCGGGCGATTTCACGATGGCGATCGAATCGCCCAGCGTCGCGCCCTCGAGCCGCCCCTTGCGCACGCGCACCCAGGTTGCAGCCGCCGTGGGATAGCTCGACAGCGGCGCGTCCTTCAGCGGGATCTTCACCTCGCGCTCCACCGCAGCGCGGATACGCGGCAGCAGCCGCGCAAACCATGCCTGCGGAATCTCGCGCGGATCGGCCGGCCCTTTCACGATCTCCGCCGCGAAGATTTCGGCAAAACGCGCCGCGTCGCTTTCAGCCGTTTTGAAGATGCGCACCGGGCCAACGTCTGTTGCGCCATCGACTACGCAGGCCCAGCCCGCCGCCTCGTCGAACGCATAGCGATCATCGCCCGTGCCCGTCTTCATGCCTCCGCCCAGCTTCGAGCCGGGGAAGGAGATCGAGTCGATGAGTTTCAAGCCGAACTCCCGGAAAGCCGCCACGCGATGCGCCTAGAGCCATGAGGAGGCTTGCAAAGTCAACGTGATGACGGATGCAAATTCTGCTTTGGTAGGAACGTACGCCATCGCGAGAGAAGCCCATGACCATTGTCGTTCTCGGAACACTCCGCTTCCCGCCCGCCAACATTCCGGCAGTGCTGCCTCGCCTTCATGACCTCGTCGAGACGACGCGCGCGCGGGATGGATGCATCGCCTACGATGTCGCCGAGGATCCGTTCGACCGCGGGCTTATCCGTTTTTCGGAACTCTGGCCCGACATGGCCTCGCTCGAAGCGCACCTGAAGGCGCCGCATATCGAGCCGTGGCGCGTGGCGGCGCGCGCCGCGGGCCTCATTTCGCGAAGCTTTACAGCCTACGAAGCAGCAAACCCGAAGCCGGTCTAATCTGCAGCGACTAGGCCGTCTTCGTCTTCATCGCCTGCGAGAAGTCCGCCAGCGTCTGGATGTAGTCGCCGCTTTCGCGGAGGCGCTGGACATAGAGTTCGAGGATCTGGCGTGCGGCGACGCCGGGCTCGAGCCCGCACTTCTCCGCCTCTTCCGAGAACAGCTTCTTCGACTCAGGATCGAGCCTGACGGTGAGCGGCTGGCGATTTGCTGTCTTCGTTACTTTCAAAGACTGGGTCATCACGTGATTCCATCAGCAGCTATCGGGAGCCCCCCGAAGCCTGCAGCGAGAATCACCTTGCAAGCATTGCTATGGCATTGCAATAGCAATGCATGGCCAGACCACCAGCCACCCAGGGCACCAAGCCCTTCACCGTCGTGCTGCCCGAAAAGGCAGCCGAACGGCTTGAAATACTGGTGGATTCTGGCCTCTACGGTTCCAACCGGGCCGAGGTTGCGCGGAACATTATCCTCCAGCACCTTCAGGAACTCTGGAAGTCCGGCAAGCTGCCCGGCTAAGCCGGAACCAACCGATCATCCACAACCAAACCGTTTGAAACCGGGCCTTCGCGGGCGCCGGTAAGGATCTGTTAACCAATGGGAGCCAATCGTCGCCATGAGCCGCCTGGCGATGCTAAAAGCTGCTCCCGGCTGCAGGCGAAGGAGGACGCGCCCATGTCGATGCAGACCAACACCACCACCGATCCGATCGAATTCTGCCCCGCCGCCGCCTGCGCCGCCGCCATCGTGCGGCTGGAGGGTTTCATCGACCACGTCGCCCGACTGCACCAGGAAGCGCAGCTCGCCAGCTCGCCAGACCTCATGAAGCAGCTCGAGGCGATCTCCGACGAACTCATCCTTGCCGCCGACGATGCGCGTGACCGTCTCGCCCATGTCGAGGCCGTGTCCGCCGCCGGCGCGATGGCGCAGCTGCTGGCCGCGATCCGCGACATGCGCGCGCGCGACGAGGCCGAAGCGATACGCGCCAAAGACCTTGAAGCCCGCGCGATCCGCTTCCTCGCCGGCGCGAACCTGTACGACGCACACTTCTGCCGCTCGCTCAGCGGCACGATGCTGGGCGGCCGGCTGCATGTTCCGGCTCGCCGCGCCCAGGCGATTCAGATGTCGTCCTGACCTCGCCTGCTGTCCGCACTTGCCGCGGCACGTGCGAGAGCGCACGCTCGGGCTGGTCGTGGGAGGACGGGATCATGAAGATCAGGCTGGGGCTTTGCGTTGCCATTGCAGCGGTTGGCGCGTCCACGTCGGCATTCGCGCAGGATGCCTATGTTGGCGAGATCAGGCAGTTTGCGTCGAACTACTGTCCACGTGACTGGGCGCCCGCCAACGGCGCCCTTCTGCAGATTTCGCAATACTCGGCGCTCTTCAGCCTGCTGGGCACGACCTATGGCGGCGACGGGCGTACGTCCTTCGCCCTCCCGAACATCGGTGCGCCAGTGCAGGGCGCATCGCCGGCCCCGCTACCGAACCAGCCCGGCGGAGAAGCGCGCATCTACGAGCATTGCGAGCTTGAAGGATGGAGCGTGCCGCTGGGCCTTGGCGATCACCGCGCCGCCGACCTTGCTCGCCCGCCCTACAGCGACAACAACGTATCGGCCGTGCGCGCCTCGCCCGGCTGGACCGTGACCTTGTTCGATGGCGCCAATCTGGATGGCCAATCTCTGAGCGTGACCGGCGAGAACAGATGTCTGGTCGCGCAGGGATTCAACGACCTGACCTCCAGCATCCGCGTCACCCGCGCCGCGCCGCCGCCGGGGCAGTCTTCCGCCGCTGCTGGCATCACATGCATTGCGGTGCAGGGCATCTTCCCGTCGCGACCGTAATTCGAGGCGTTTGACCGGCATCAAGTGCTCCTGACCTTATGCGGCGCAGCCTTCTGCCAACTGCAGACAGGGAGACGCTTCGATGCGCATGGGATTGATTGTGGTATCCGCAAGCTTGCTTGGCCTTGCGGCGGCCTGCGCGCCCGCCGCAACGGAGAAACCGGCAGCCGAAGCACCCCCAGCCGCTGAGGTTGCCTCAACGCCGCGGCCCGTCACGCTTCCGGTCAGCCTCAATGCGGTGATGGTGGCGCTAGTCGATCATGCGTCCGAGCCCTTGTGGCTCGACGCTTACGAGCCGCCGACAACCGAGGACGGCTGGCGCGAAGCCGAACATCACGCCTACCAGATGGCCGTTGGCGGCAAGCTGATTCAGCTCGCCGGAACCGGGCCCAACGACGCGACCTGGGTTGCCGACGCAAACTGGATCAGGATGGCCGATGAGATGAGTGCAGCCGGCATGGACGCACTGGCCGCCACAAGGGCGCGCAATGTCGCCCTCCTCAACACGGCAGGCGATCGGCTGGTGGCGGCGTGTGAGGCCTGCCACACCGAGTACAAACTCGGCATGCCGTCGATGGGCATCTACAAGTCGCCCGACTATCCGGTGCCGGAACGGTAGACGACCTAGCCGCCTAGCCTTGCCATCTCGGCGTCGGAGAGCTCGTAATTGCCGTAGACGTTCTGCACGTCGTCGCAATCTTCGAGCTCTTCGAGCATCTTCATCAGCTTGTCGGCGTTCTCGCCTTCGACCTGCACCGTGTTGAGCGGCTTCCAGATCAGACCGGTTGAGGTTGCGGCGACCTTGATCTTGCCTTCCAGGGCGGCTGCAACTTCGGCGAGGTCGGCGCGCGCAGTGTAGATGTAGTGGCCGTCTGCATCGCTCGACACGTCGGATGCGCCAGCATCAAGCGCGGCTTCCATGATCGCGTCCTCCGTGCCGGCGTTCAGCGGATAAACGATCTCGCCGACATGTTCGAAGCCGGATGACACCGCGCCTGTCTGGCCGAGGTTTCCGCCGTGGTGCGTAAAGGCGGTGCGCACGTCGGTTGCTGCGCGGTTCTTGTTGTCGGTCGAGCATTCCACGATCAGGCCGACGCCTCCGGGCGCAAAGCCTTCATAGCGGATCGCCTCGTAGTTCGTGGCGTCGCCGCCGGCCCCCTTGTCGATGGCGCGCTGGATGTTGTCCTTCGGCATCGAGGCGGCCTTGGCGTTGTTCACCGCAAGGCGCAGGCGCGGATTGAAGTTCACGTCCGCCATGCCCGTCTTGGCGGCGACGGTGATCTCCTTCGCCAGCTTGGAGAACAGCTTGGCCTTGGCCTTGTCGGCCTTGCCCTTGCGATGCTGGATGTTGGCCCATTTGCTGTGGCCGGCCATGGAAAACTCTCGTTGAAATGTCTGCTGGTCCCCGTGGGGGGCGGATGGCTCGCATAGCCGACAGGGCCCGCTGGATGCAAGCTTTCCGCCCCAATCGTGCGATTTCCGCGGCTGAACGAGGTTTCATGTGCACGGCCATCGCATGTGCCGCGCGGGGCATTATGCTGCCAACGTTCGATTCCCTGGGAACCCTGCAATGAAACCTCTTGTGCTGGTTGCAGCGCTCGCCCTTGCCGCCTGCAGCGGCGAGCCTCCCGACGGGCCCGAGGTGGCCGCCGTTGATGAGGACGTCGTGCCCGCCGCTCCGCCGCCGACACCAGCCCCGCCGCCCGACATGCCCGGACCGGTTGCCGGCCGCTGGGCTTTCACGGAATCCGCCGACGGCCAAACGGCGCCGCGGGAGGGCCAATGCCTGCTCCACCGGCCCACGCTCAGCCAGGCCTACGGCTTCTACCGGCCGCTCAGCCCCCAATGCCCGCCACCGACCTTCCGGCAGGAGGGGGCAAGCATCGTTGGCGTGTATGCGTGTGGGAACGACCGGACCGAGATCACCATCACAGGCAATCTCGCCTCAGCCTACACGATGACCGAGGTGATCAGCAGCAGCAACCCGCCACCATCCCCGTCCGGCGGTCCGGTATCGGGCCCGACCACGATCATCACCATCGCCACGCGCACCGGGGAATGCTCAGGCCAGCCCGAGCCTCCGCCGCTTCCCGAGCCCTCGGAACCGCCACCCCAATAGGCGTTCCAGTAGGCGCGGCGACCGCACGGGTTCGCATTCGGCCCTGCGGGGTCTATACCTGCGCGACAACACCGGGCATGGGCTGGCGCAAGACCAGCCGCTGCTTCCACACTCTGGCTCGCCTCCCACCTGCTTCTGTCTGGATCTCAACATGGCCAATACCGCCCCACCCTTCAGCGACGATCCGGTTGCCGACCTGATCAACCTGCTCGATCTTGAGCGGATCGAGGTGAACCTGTTCCGCGGCCTATCACCTGACGACGGCATGAAACGCGTGTTCGGCGGCCAGGTGATCGCACAGGCGCTGGTGGCGGCCTATCGCACGGTCGAAAACCGGACGTGCCACAGCCTGCACGCCTACTTCATCCGGCCAGGCGATCCGACCGTTCCCATCCTCTACGAGGTCGACCGCTCGCGCGATGGCAAGAGCTTTGCGACCCGCCGCGTCACCGCCGTCCAGCATGGCGAGCAGATTTTCAACCTCGCCGCATCCTTCCAGGTTCCTGAACAGGGCTTCGTCCATCAGTCGCCCATGCCCGCAGTGCGCAAACCTGACGAGCTGAAAAGCGAGGACGAGCTGCGCGCGATGGCGAAAGACCACATTCCGAAAGAGTTCCAGAAGCAGTTCGCCCGCCCCCGCCCGATCGAACTGAAGCCGGTCGATCCGCGCCAGATGATCAGCCCGGTGAAGACCGAGCCGAAGAAGCAGATGTGGATGCGCGCACGTGGCGTTGTTGATCCCGGCAACGTCCCGCTGCAGCAATGCCTGCTGGCCTATGCCTCCGACATGGGCATCCTCGACACGTCCACCAAGCCACACGGCGTCAACTGGTTCACCGGCGGCGTGCAGATGGCCTCGCTCGACCACTCGATGTGGTTTCACGAGCCGTTCGATATCTCAAGCTGGCTGCTCTATGCGATGGACTCCCCATCGGCCTCGGGCGCGCGCGGATTCAACCGCGGCGAGGTGTTCACCGAAGCCGGTACGCTGGTCGCCTCCGTGACGCAGGAAGGCCTGATGCGGCCGCGCGAGTCGAAATTCAAGAACTGAGGGCCCGCGCCGCTAGCCATTCTTGGCTAGCCGCCGCTGCGGCATCTGCGACGCTTCTTGTTGTGGCGCTGCAACCAATTGCTAACGCGGCGCCATGAACCATGGACATCGCCCGCGAAACTGATTTGATCGCCCGTGGGGCATCGGAGACCGGCATGAAAATTGGCCGCAGCCTCGCCTTTACGGCCCTGACCTTCATGGCCCTCCCAGCCATGCTCGCAGGCTGCAGCGCGAATGCGGATCCTGACGGCCCCAAGGCCGATATCGTCACGCCGGCCTCCGCTGACGCCGCGGCCGCAGGTCCGCAGGAAACCGCGCCCGCTCAGCCGCCGGCCGACGGCCTCGCCGTCGAACCACCCGCGCCGCCCGCAAGCGCGGAAGAGCCCGCGCAACCCGCCACATCGCATGTCGCACTCAAATACCTGATCGGCGATATTGATCCGGCCAGCGATCCGATGTTCACCCGCATTCCCGACAAGTATCTCGGCGGCAGCCGCGTCTGGGGCCACAAGGATGCGGTCGAAGCCTTCGTGCGCATGGCCGAAGACGCCGCATCCAACGGCTACAAGTTGAAGATCGTCTCGGCCTTCAGGTCGTTCAACGACCAGAAGAAGATCTGGGAAGACAAGTGGACGGGCCGGACACTGGTGGGCGGCAAGAAGCTGAACGCCTCCGTGCCCGACCCCAAGGCGCGCGCGCTCAAAATCCTCGAATTCTCGTCCATGCCGGGAACCTCGCGCCATCACTGGGGCACGGACTTCGATATCAACGCGCTCGACAACAACTATTTCAACAACACGCGCGAAGGGAAGCGCATCTACGACTGGCTGGTCCAGCACGCGTCCACCTACGGCTTCTGCCAAACCTATACCAAGAAGGGTGACGAGACCGGGCGCACCACGGGGTACGAGGAAGAAAAGTGGCACTGGTCCTATCGGCCGGTCGCGGACTGGTACCTCAAGCAGTATCCCATCGATGTGGGTTACGAGCGCCTGACGGGCTTCGAGGGTGCGACGACCGCGAAAGACATCGACGTGATCGCCAACTACGTCCAGGGCATCGACCCGGAGTGCAAGCAGTAGGCGCGCCTGCTGGCCATGCAGGCTGAACCGTGCGAGCGTTTGGCCGGTCTGGATGGGGTCTTCCATGCGCCTTGCTGTCACCGCGCTTGCCATGATCGTGGCGCTGCCAGCGTCCGCGCAGGAGCCCATTCCGCGCACGGCCGACGGCAAGCCAGATATGCAGGGCTACTGGAGCTCCGAATTCATCACGCCGCTGGAGCGGCCTGACGGCATCACCGCGCTGATCGTTCCGCCCGACAGGACGGCGGAAGCCGTCAAGAAGATGACGCCGGAGATCGGGGACGTGGTCGATCCCGAAGTCTACTACGTCCCCTTCCCGACAGGCCTCCTCGAAATGAACGGAGAGTTCCGGTCCTCCACCCTGATCGAGCCTGAGGATGGCAAACTGCCTTTCACCGCCCTCGCGCAGGCCGCCGCAGAGCAATTCGACTGGTCATACGACAATCCGGAAGACCGCCCGGGCGCGGAGCGATGCGTCGACAGCCTGATCTATCCGCCGCTGCGCACCGTCAACATGCTCATCCCCATGCAGATCGTGCAGACGCCAGGCGCGCTGCTTTTCGCCACGGAAGATATGAACCCGGCGCGCATCGTCACGATGACCGCGCCAGTCCTGCCCGAGGCCGTCCGCTCGCGCGCCGGTCAGTCGCGCGGCCGGTGGGAGGGCGACACGCTGGTGATCGAGACCGACCATTTCGACGTCACGCATCCGACCGGCATTGAATGGCGTGACGCTGCGCTCATCACCGATGACAGCCGCACCATCGAACGCTTCCGCATGCTTACGGCCGACAGCATGCTCTACCAGTTCACGGTTGAGGACCTCTCGCTGTACCGCAAACCCTGGCTGGCCGAGTACATCATCGTGCGCGCGGAGCACCCCGTGATCGAGTATGCCTGTCATGAGGGCAATCATGCGCTCGGCAACATCCTGACGGCGGCGCGGATGGGGCTGCAGGAAAAGGACGACGACTAGGCTGATGGCCCGCCATACGCGCTTCTTCACCGTTGGCTATGAGTACGTGACTCAAGCGGGACTGATCGCGGCGTTGCAGGAAAACGGTGTGAAGCGCCTGATCGACACACGTGATGTCGCCAACTCGCGGCGGGCAGGATTCTCGAAGAAACTGCTGGCCGCTTCACTCGATGAGGCAGGCATCACCTATGTCCACCTGCGCCGGCTCGGGACGCCGAAAGCGGGACGCGAGGCCAATCGCGCGGGGCGCATGGCCGAATTCTGGGACATCTACGAACGCGCCTTTCAGCAACCCGAAGCACAACTCGCGTTGCTCGAGGCGGAAGAGCTGTGCCGTGCTGCGCCCACGGCCCTGCTCTGCTTCTGCGGCGACGCCTCGCACTGCCATCGCGACCGGATTGCGCGTGAGCTCGAGGAGAAGGGATTGAAGCGGAAGGATATCAGCCTGGGCTGATCAAGCCGCCTTCGGACGCGTGCGCTTCTCGGGCTTCGGCTCGGCAGTCTCTTCGCCAGTCCACAGGCGGCCGTCGGCCGGCATGGGATGGTGATAGTGCCGACGGGCCAGCTGGGCGCGGTAGAAGCCGTCATAGTCGGTAAGCGCGCCGATTTCGCGGGCCTCGTGATCCTGTGCGACGCCGATCTCGAAATAGTTCTCGAGGTTGGCGAGATTCGGACGCGGCAGGTCGCCGGCGAGGTAGTCGCTACGCATCCCGCGATAGAGATTTTCGAGGCTGCGCGACAGCTTCGCCACGTCGAACAGCGTGCAGGTGTCGCGATTGGCGGCGAGGCGCGCCTTGATTTCCCGCCACTCGCCCTTGCCTGCGCCAGCCAGATGGATGGCCCGTGCAACAAACGCTTCGGGCGTGTCGCAGATCAGATCCGGCAGGCTGGCCGACGTCAGCAGGCTGCCGCAGACGCGGCTGGCGAAGCAGCGGCCCGACCAGGTGAGCACGGGCACGCCCATCCACAGCGCATCGGACGCCGTCGTGTGCGCGCCATAGGGCACGGTGTCGAGGAACAGGTCGGCGAGCGGATAGCGCGCCAGGTGACGCGGGTTGGGCAGCTTAGGTGCGAAGATCAGGCGATCGCCCGCAACGCCGCGCGCCTCAGCCTGTTCGCGCAGGCGCTGGTTCGTCTCGGGCGAATAATCCAGCAGCCACAGCACGCTGTTTTCCGTGCCGCGAAGGATGTCCATCCAGCGTTCGAAAGTGAAGCGCGTGAACTTGTGGCTGGCGTTGAAGCAGCAGAACACGAATGCGTCTTCCGGCAGGCCGAAATCAGCGCGCGTCACCGGCTTGTCATCGACGATCCGCTTGCGGTCGTTCGGCTGGTAGCACGGCAGGCGCACGACACGTTCCGAATACCAGTTCTCGGCATAGGCCGGGATCGTGAAGTCGTCGGCCACGATATAGTGGTGGAAAGCCGAACCCATCGTGCCGGGATAGCCAAGCCAGTTGACTTGGATCGGCGCAGGCCGGCGCGCGAATACCCCGATGCGGGCGTCCCGCGTGTGGCCGTTCACGTCGACAAGAATATCGATGCCGTCTTCCGCGATCTTCGCGGCGGCTTCATCGTCGGTGATGTTGCGAATGTCACGCCAGTGATCGCAGCTCGCCTTGATGCGCGCCTGGATCGGGTCGTCGGCGACGATCCCGGTGTAATAGGCGAAGACCTCGAAATCTTTGCGGTCATGCTCCTCGAAGAAGTTGACCATCAGATAGCCGACGGCGTGGTGGCGCAGGTCCGAGCTGACATAGCCGATGCGCAGGCGGCGGTTGGTCTCGATCGGCGCCGAGCGGCGATCAAAGCGCGTGGTGCGGTCCTCGATCGGCGCGATGGTGCGCACGTATTTGTCCGAGGCGGCCAGCTGCAGCAGCGGATCATCGGTGTAGGCGCAGACGGAAAGCGGGTGAAGGCGCGAGACAAGGCTGCGGCGCGAGAACTTGCCGCCTTCGGGCGTCATCGGCCATTTGCACTGCGAGAGGCGCGCGGCGACATACTGCTCGGCCACATCGCGCGCATCCGGCGCAAGTTCGAGGCATTGCGTCAGCGCCACTTCCGCCGCGGCGAGCTGGTGATTGTCCGACAGGACGCGGCTGATCTGTTTCAGCAGCGTGATCTTGTAGTTGATGCTGTCGGCGGAAACGGCCGACATGAGGTCGAGCTGGCTGCGCCACTGGGCGACCGCCTCCCCGGCCTTGCCCTGCCGTTCGAGGCTGGAGCCAAGGTTGATGGCGGCGGGGGCGAAGTCAGCCTTCAACGCCAGCGCGGCGCGGAGCTCGGCCTCGCCACCCTTCTCATCACCCACCTGCTGCAGCAGCGTCGAGCAGTTGAAGTGTGCGATGAACAGCAGCGGATGGGTTTTGTTGAACGAGATCCAGACCTGATAAAGCTGGCGCGCCTGGTCGGGCTCGAGCCCGGCGCACGCAGCCAGCAGCTCCTCAAGCGCGAGGCCGCCGGCGGTGATCTTCTGGATCGCTGCGAGGAACGGGGTCTGCGCCGCCGAAACCTGAGTCATGGAAATCCACCTGGTCAGCGCGCGGCCGTGCCCGGCGGATGCCGGATCGTGCGCGAGCGTGTCAGGATTGGATTTCGTTGCTCAATAAAAGGTAAACCGGCCCGGCGACGCCGTTAAGACGCCCCGAAACCGGTTGAAAACCTGCGGCGCGCCCTGCCCGGGCGCGGCGTCTCAGTCGTTAGGCCGACATGCCGACCAGATAGGCCTCGAGCTGGGCGTCGTCGAAGCCAGCAACCTGGGCCCCGGTGAAGCCGCCAAGCTGGGTCGAGGTCAGCGCCGAGAGGTTTGTGGTCGTCAGGTTGTCGATCTGCGTCGTGGTCAGCTGCGCGATCTGCGTCACGTCGAACGAACCGAAGGCCTGCGAGGAGATGTCGCCGATCACCGTGGTGGTGAGGGCGCGAACCTGCGCGGTCGTCAGCGCGGCGAGCTGGCCGGCGGACAGTTCGTCGAGGTCGGTCGCATCCATCGCCGCCATCTGCGTCGTGGTGAAGGCCTGCACCTGCGTGGTCGAGAGCGAGCCAAGCTGCGTCGTGTCGAGGGCGTGGATCACCGAGGTGGACAGGCGAGCAAGTTGCGTGTCCGCCAGCGCGGCGACCTGGGCGTCGGTCAGCGAGGCGATGTTGGTCGAGGTCAGCGCGCCGACCTGGGTCGTCGTGAGCGCCCCGATCTGCGTGTTGTTGAGCTCGGCAATGTCGGTCGCTTCGAGGCCGGCGATCTGCGTGGTCGTCAGCGCTTTGACCTGCGTGGTCGACAGCGCTTCCATCTGCGAGGCTTCGAAGCCCGAGAGGTTGGTGACCGAGAGACCCGCGAGCTGCGTCGTCGTCAGCGCGCCAACCTGGTCGGTCGAGAGCGCGGCGATCTGCGTCAGGTCGAGGGCCGAGAGGTTGGTCGCAGAGATCGACTGGACCTGCGTCAACGTCATCGCCGCGATCTGCGCATCCGTCAGCGCCGCGAACTTGGTCGAGGAGAAGGCGTTGAGCTGGGTCGTGGTGAAGGCCGCGACCTGGTCGGTCGTGAACTCCTGGACGTCGGTGGTCGAGAGCGCCGTGATCTGCGCCGCCGTGATGGCGCGGACCTGCGTGGTCGTCATCGCGGCGACCTGCGAGGCTTCGAGATCCGACAGCGAGGTGGTGGACAGCGCCTGAACCTGCGCGGTGGTCAGCGCGGCCATCTGCGTTTCGGCCAGGGCCGCGACCGCCGTGGTGGTCAGCGCGCGGACCTGCGTGGCGGTCAGCGTGGCGATCTGCGTCTCGTTGAACTCGGCGATGTCGCCGGCTTCGAGCGCGGAAAGCTGCGTCGTGGTGAGCGCTGCGATCTGGGTGGAGTTGAACTCCGCGATCTGGTTCGCATCGAGCGCCACAACTGCTTCGGTGCCCAGGCGCGCCAGCAGCGTGGACGTGAAGGCGCCCATCTGTTCGGCCGAGAGTTCGGTGATATCCGTGCCCGTGAGCGCGCCGGCCTGGGTCGTCGTCAGGTTGGCGATCTGCGTGGTCGTGAGGGCTGCGGCCTGCGTGGCTTCCAGCGCCGACAGGTTGGTGGTCGAGAGCGCCTTGACCTGGGTGGTCGTGAGTGCGCCGACCTGCGTCTCGGTGAGCGCCGCGACATTGTCCGTCGACAGTGCACCGACCTGCGTCGCCGTCAGCGCGGCAACCTGGGTCTCGCTCAGCGAGGCGATCTGCGTCGCGCCAAGCGAAGTGAGGTTGGTGGACGAGATACCCGCGACCTGCGTGGTCGTCAGGGCTTCGATCTGCGTCTCGGTGAAGGCGCCGAACTTGGTCGAGGTAAGCGCCGACAACTGGGCGGTGACCAGCGAGGAGACCTGATCCGTCGTCAGGGAGGACAGCTGGGTTTCCGAGAGGGCGCCGAAGGCCGTGGCGGAGATACCGCGCAGGCTGGTGGTCGAGAACGCCTGAATCTGCGTGTCCGCGAGGTCGGCGAGGCTGGTCGCCGTGAGCGAGCGGGCCTGCGTATTCGTGAACGAGCCAATCTGGTCAGCCGTGAATTCGGCCATGTCAGCGGCCGTGAGGCCGGCCAGCTGCGTGCCCGTGACGGCGCCAAGCTGCGTCGTCGTGAGGACGCCGACCTGGGTGGTATCGAGCGCGGCGATGTTGCTGGTTGTCGCAGCGGCCAGTTGCGTCGTCGTCAAGGCCGCGATCTGCGTGTCAGCCAGAGCGCCGACATTGGTGTCTGACAGGCCGCGCACCTGCGTGGTCGACAGCGCGGCGATCTGCGTCGTCGTGAACTCGGCAATGTCGGTTGTCGACAGCCCGTTGAGCTGCGTGGTCGTCAGGCGCTGCAGCTGGGCGGTCGAGAGGGCCGCGACCTGCGTGGCTTCGAGAGCCGAGAGGTTAGTTTCCGAGATGATGGCGACCTGAGTGGTCGTCAGCGCCCCAAGCTGCGTTTCGGTGAAGGCTGCGAACTTGGTCTCGTTCAGGGCCTGCAGTTGCGAGGTGGTCAACGAGGCGATGTGCGTCGTGGTCAGCGCGGCCAGCTGGGTTTCGGCCAGGGCGGCGAAGTTGGTTGTCGAGAGCGCCTTGACGCCGATCGCCGAGATGGCGGCGATCTGGGTTTCTGCGAGGTTCGCCATGTTGGTGGAAGTCAGCGCGACGAGCTGCGTGTTCACCAGGGCGCCGATCTGGGTTGTCGTGAACTCGGCGACGTCTTCCGCGGCAAGATCGCCGATCTGCGTGGCTGTCAGCGACTTGATCTGGGTCGTCGTCAACGCCTCGACCTGAGTCGCATCGAGAGCCGCAATGCTGGTCGAGGTCAGCGACTTGACCTGCGTCGTGTTCAGGCTGGCGACCTGCGTGGTCGTCATGGCCTGGACGTTGGTGGCGTTGAGGCCCGCGACCTGTGTCGTGTTCAGCGCGGCGACCTGTGTCGTGGTGAACTCGACCATGTCGGCCGCGTCCAGCGCGTTGATCTGCGTCGTTGTGAGGCCGGCGACCTGCGTGGTGCGCAGCGCCTGGACCTGCGTCGTGTCGAGTGCCGCGAAGGCTTCCGTGCCGAGGGCCGAGACCTGCGAGGTGATCAGGGCCTGAAGCTGCGTGGTGGTGAGTTCGGCCATGTCGCCGGACACCAGGCCGCCGATCTGGGTCGTGGTGAGCGCCGCCATCTGCGTCGCGGTCAGCGCGCCCATCTGGGTCGTATCGAGCGCCGACAGGTTGGTGGTGCTGAGCGAGCGGATCTGCGTGGCGCTCAGCTGCGTCAGCTGGGTCGTTGAGAAGGCGGCGACCTGGTCAGCGTCGATGTTGGCGACCTGCGTGGTCGAGAGCGCGCGCATCTGCGTGGTCGTGATACCGCCGATCTGCGTCTCATCGAACTGTGCGAAGTTGGTCGAGCTGAGCGCGCTCAGCAGGGCGGGCGTCAGCGCGCCGATCTGGGTCGAGGTCAGGGCTGCTACGTTGGAGGTCTCGAGCGCCGCGACCTGGGTGGTGGCGAGGTTCGAGATTTGCGTCGTCGTCAGGGAGGCGATCTGCGTGTCGGCCAGCGCGACGAGGTTCGTGGTGGTCAGCGACTTGATCTGCGTGGTCGTGAGGGCAGCCAGCTGCGTCGTGTCGAGGGCGCCGATCGCTGTCTCGTTGAGGTCGCGCACCTGCGTCGTCGCAAGGCCAGCGATCTGCGTGGTGGTGAACTCGGCGATGTCGGCGGCTTCCAGATCCTCGATCTGCGTCGAGGTCAGCGAGCGGACCTGCGTCGCGCTCAGCGCCGCGAACTGCGTCGAGGAGAAGGCGCGGAGCGCTTCGCTGGTCAGCTGCGAGAGCTGCGTGGTGGCCAGCGCGGCGGCCTGCGTCGTCGCCATGGCGGCGATGTTCGTTTCGGTCAGCGCGGCGACTTGCGTCGTCGACAGGCGCAGGACCTGCGTGGTGGTCAGAGCCGAGAGCTGCGTCTCGTTGAAGGCGTTGAGGTTGGTGGTCGAGATCGACTGCACCTGCCCCGTCGTGAACGCCGCAATCTGCGTGGCGGCAAGGTCGCTGATGCCGGTCGACGACAGCGCGCCGACCTGCGCGGTCGACAGGGCGGCAATCTGGGCCGTGCCGAGCTTGGCGACGTCCGAGCCTTCCATGGCGCCGATCTGGGTCGTCGTGAGGGCGCGGACCTGTGTGGCGGTGAACGAGCCGAAGCGGGTCGCGTCGATACCGGAAATCGCGGTCGCGTCGAGCGCAGCGATCTGCGTGTTGGTAAGGCCGCGAACCTGGGTGGTGTTCAGGGAGTTGATCTTGGTGGCGTCGATCGCATTGAGGTTGGTGGTCGAGATGGCGCCGACCTGCGTCGCCGTCAGAGCGCCGACCTGGGTCGCATCGAGCGCGGCGAAAATTTCGGACGTGAAGTTGCGGATCTGAGTGGTCGAGAGCGAGGCGACCTGCGTGGTCGTGAAGGCCTGGACCTGCGTGTCGGCAAGGCCGCCGAGCTGTGTCGAGGTCAGCGACTGGGCCTGCGTGTTGGTCAGCGCGCCGATCTGGGTGGTGGTGAACTCTGCGACGTCGTTGGCGTCGAGTCCGGCGATCTGCGAGGTGGAGAGGGCGCGGAGCTGCGTCGTGGTAAGGGCTGCCGCCTGGTTGGCGTCGAGGGCGGAAAGGTTGGTGGACGACATCGCCAGCAGCTGCGTCGTCGTCAGCGCGGAGACCTGCTCCGTCGTCATGCCGGCGACGTGCGTGGTGTTGAGCGCGCGGATCTGGTTGGTGGAGAGCGCGGCGAGTTGGGTTGTCGTGAATTCCGCGATGTCGGCGCTTTCCAGTGCGCCGATCTGGGTGCTGTTGAGGGCCTGGATCACGGACGATGAGATCGCGCCGACCTGCGTCGCATCAAGAGCCGCCACGGCGTCCGTGGCGAGGCGCACCATCTGAGTGCGCGTGAAGGCGGATACCTGAGTCGAGGACAGTTCCTGGATGTCCGTCGCGTCGAGGCCCGCGACCTGCGAAGTCGAGAAGGAGCCGATTTGCGTGGTGGTGAGCGCGCCAGCTTGCGTGGCGTCGAGCGCCGAAAGGTTGGTCGACGACAGGCCGGCGATCTGGGAAGTCGAAAAGCCGGCGATCGCCGTTGTTTCCATCGTGGAGACCTGCCCCGCCGCAAGCGCGCCGAGCTGCTGCGCCGTCAGCGCCAGCAGCTGGTTCGAGGTCAGCACGACACTTGAGTTGATCGAGGGGATCTGGGTGGTCTGGAGCGCCCTCACCTGCGTGGTGGAGAAGGCTTCAAACTGGCCTGCCGTGAAGGCGTCGATGCCAGTTGTCGTGAAGGCCGCGACCTGCGTGGTCGTCAGCGACTGGATCGAGGTGCTCGACAGTGACTGGATGGCCGTCGTGGACAGATTGCGAATCTGCGCGACTGACAGCGAGGAGATAGACATGGCCGGACCATCCTGGTCGTAGTCTCAAGTCGACATTCGGTCGACGCGCATCTACACGCGGCGGTCAGCTAGCCGACCTCCACGATGGCACTTTTCACACTCAATGGTTTCCATCCGGTTTCCGGCAAATTTTGCCGATTCACCAAGAGTCCCAAGGATTTTTCCGGGTTAACGGGCGTCTCGAAACGAGTCCGGAAACCACGCGTGCGCGCATGCCCCGCGATTTGCGAAACGTCGCGAAACCTGCGGTCTTGCGAGGTTTTGCGCGCAGGTTTGCGGCCCCGGCGGCTCGGTTAAGGAATTGGCAGTCGAGATTGACGCCGACCTCAATTCGCCGGTCGTCTCGACACGCGCGACAGGCGGTGATGTGGTCGCCTGCAGTTTTCGGAGGGGCCTCCATGAAAAAAATTCTGGCCAGCGTTTCACTTTTTCTTGTGGCGGCCTGCCAGGCGGAGACGCCGCCAGCAGCTCCGGACAAGGACGATTTTTCAGCCCTCGTGGTCGAGCCGAGATCGCTGGTCGACATCGCGGCTGATATTGCTTCGAAGAAGACGACCTCGGCGGCCGTCGTGCAGGCTTTCCTTGATCGCATCGCGGCCGTTGATGACGCCGGGCCGACGCTGAACGCCGTGCTGGCGCTCAATCCCAATGCACTGGCCGACGCCAAGGTGCTGGATGCGCTGTTGGCCGAAGGCATCAGCAAGGGCCCGCTGCATGGCGTGCCGATCCTGCTGAAGGACAATATCGATTCGGCTGATCCCATGCCGACGACCGCAGGCTCGCTGGCGCTGCAACTGAACGTCACCGGGCGGGATGCGCCGCTCGTGGCGCGGTTGCGGGCGGCGGGCGCCGTGATTCTCGGCAAGACCAATCTCAGCGAATGGGCCAATTTCCGCTCCAGCGCGTCGACGTCCGGATGGAGCGCCGTCGGCGGGCAGACGCGCAATCCGCATGTGCTGGACCGCAATCCCTGCGGCTCGTCGGCCGGTTCAGGCGCCGCGATGGCAGCTGGCCTTGCGGCCGCGACCATTGGCACCGAGACGGATGGCTCGATCGTGTGCCCCTCCTCCGCCAATGGCATTGTGGGTCTGAAACCAACCGTGGGGCTGGTCTCCCGCACCCATATCGTGCCGATCAGCGCGACGCAGGACACGGCCGGGCCGATGGTGCTGACCGTCGCGGACGCCGCCCTTCTCCTATCCGTCATCGCGGGCGCAGATCCGGCAGACCCGGCAACTGCAGAAGCAGACACCCGCAAGCAGGATTATGCTGCGGCGCTCGATCCCAACGCACTGCAGGGCAAGCGCATCGGCGTGGCGCGGTTCGAGAGCGGCTATCACGGCCCGACCGACGCCGCCTTCGCCGAAGCGCTTGAGGTGCTGAAGGCGGCAGGCGCGGAACTGGTGGAGATCGAGGAATTCGGCGGTGACATGCGAGCCATGGGCGAAGCCGAATACACTGTCTTGCTCGCCGAATTCCGTGCGGGCCTGGAGGCCTACCTTGCAACGGCGCCGGCGGCCGTGAAGGCAAGGACGCTGGCCGACCTCATTGCGTTCAATGCCGCGACCCTGGCCGAGACGGAACATTTCGGCCAGGAGATTTTCGAGGAAGCGGCCAAGGCGCCCGCGCTGACTGACAAGGCCTATCTCGATGCGAAGGCCACGGCGGCGCGACTTGCCGGGCCAGGCGGCATCGACCGGTTGCTGGCCGACAACAATGTCGTCGCCCTCGTTGCGCCGACCGGTGGACCAGCCTGGCCGACTGACCCGGTAACGGGCGACCACTTCCTCGGTTCATCGTCGGGCCTTGCCGCCATCTCAGGCTATCCGAGCATCACGGTTCCGATGGGCGAGGTACGCGATCTGCCGGTCGGCCTGTCATTCTTCGGCGCCAAATGGTCGGAAGCGACGCTGCTGGGTCTTGCCTATGCCTATGAACAGAAATCGCAGGCGCGCACGGCGCCCGAATTCTTCCGTACGCTTCCCTAGAGTGGCGGAACTTTTCCAGCTGCCGCGTGTTTGCACCTATCGGGATGATGGAGTGGGACGATGAAGCGAACCCTGATCACCGTGGCGACGCTGGTCGCCGCCGCATGCTCCTCAATGCCAAGTGGGCAATCGCTCGCGGGCTTTTCCGAGGAGTCAATGTCGGGCGGGCGTCATCGCATCGCCTATGCGGCGCCGGACGCCGCCTCCCCCCGTGTGGTGGGTGACAGGGCGCTCGCGCGCGCGGCGCAGGTGACGCTGGATGCCGGCAATGAATGGTTCGAAATCCAGAGCCGTGTCGACGGCAAGCTGAACGGCCACAATACACAGACGCTGGTCATCGTGATGGGCAAGGGCGAGTCGCTGGCAGGCGGACCCAAGCAGTATGACGCCAAGCAGACCCTGGCCTCGCTGCGCGACAAGATCAGCTGACGCCAACGCGTTTCCTTCCGGAACCAGAACAACGAACGGCGCGTTTGCCGAGTTGAAGGGACCGTGTTCCAGGGAGGCTAGGCCATGCGCACCGTCATCATCGCCGCGTATTCTGCATTGTTCATCGTGGGCGCCTGCGCGTCGGGTCCGGATTATGCTCCTGCAGCAAGCGCAGAAGCCTTGGGTTATTCGGACCAGCGCATTGAGAACGACCGCTGGCGCGTGAGTTATCGCGGCGACACGAAGATGTCGTCCGCGGCTGTCCAGGATTACGCCCTCATGCGTGCGGCGCAGCTGACGCTGGAAAACGGCGGCGACTGGTTCGAGATCGTCACAGCCGATACCGATGCCGACGCGAAGCGTCGCTATTCGACCCATACCGACTACGAGTCACAGTTCGCCGTGCAGCAATCCTGCGGACTTCTCGGCTGCAGCAGCCGCCTCGTGCCCGTGATGACGCGCACGGAGCACGACGTCGTAGACACTCGCACCGTCTATGAGCACGTCATCGAATTCCGCATCGGCAGGGGTGAGGCGCTGGCCGGATCGCCCAGCATCTACGACGCGCAGGACACGTTCAGCACACTGAAGGCGCGCCTAGGCTAGGAATAGCCAGGGGCGTTTGACATGACCCGCATTCAGGCAGAGCCTCCCCGCGCATTTCGTGGGGAGGCCGCATGGCGACGCGCGTACTGGTGACCGGCGCTTCGGGTTTCGTTGCGCAGCATCTGATCCTGCAATTGCTGGCGAAGGGATATGAGGTTCGCGGCACGCTGCGTTCGCTGAAGCGCGGGGATGAAGTGAAGGCGGTGCTGGCGAAGCACGATCCCCGCGCGAACGGCATCACCTTTGTCGAAGCCGACCTTTCCTCCGACGCAGGCTGGGCCGATGCGGTCAAGGACTGCGTGTTTGTGCACCATGTCGCCTCGCCCTTCCCCGCCGTGCACCCAAAGGACGAGAACGACCTGATCCGCCCCGCCCGCGAAGGCGCGCTACGCGTGCTGAAGGCGGCGAAGGCGGCAGGCGTCAAGCGCGTGGTGATGACATCCTCGATGGCGGCCATCGCCTATGGCCATGGCGACAAGCGGGCGGAGATTTCCGACGAGACCATGTGGTCGAACCCGGACGGGCCGGACAACACGCCCTACACCAAATCAAAGACGCTCGCCGAGCGCGCGGCCTGGGACTATGTGAATGGTGAAGGCAGGGGGCTGGAACTCGTCACCATCAATCCGACCGGCATCCTGGGACCTGCACTGTCGGCCGATGTCTCGACCTCGCTGGAAATCCCGATCCGTCTCATGAACGGCAAGACGCCCGGCATTCCACGACTGGGCTTTGCGCTGGTCGATGTGCGCGACGTGGCCGAATGCCATGTGAAGGCAATGGAACTGCCGGAAGCCGCCGGCGAGCGATTCCTCGCAAGCGAAGGATTCCTCTGGTTCTCCGAGGCCGCCGAAATCCTGCGGAAGAAATTCCCGACCTATGACCGCAAGATACCGAAGCGGAAGATTCCCGACTGGGCCCTGAAGCTGATGGCTGTGTTCCAGCCTGTCTACCGGCAGACGGTCACCGAGCTGGGGCGGACGCGCAAGGCCAGCAACGCCAAGGCCTCCCGCATTCTGGGCGTGAAATTCAGGACCGCCGAGGACGCCCTGGTCGCCTCGGCCGAGTCCTTGATCCAGCTCAAGGTTATCTGAAAACATCGCCCGGCCGATCACGTCTCTTTGTGCCGCCGCGGCGTTCCGGACGCTTCGCATGTGGCGCGAGGATGGGCTAAAGCCCTTGCACTGATCGGCGGCCCACGCCGGCAAACAAAGAATCACGGGGAGTGTTCACATGGCTATTTCTCGGACCCTGCTGGCGTGCGCAGCGATGGCTGCCGCTCTGGGCGCCTGCACGACGGCGCAGGCGCCGCCCGCCGCCCCGGTTGTTGAAGCGGGCCCCTATTCCGGGAAGAGCGTGCTTGATGTCGCCCTGGAAACCGCCGGCGGCGAAGCGGCGCTGGGCAAGGTGAAGGAAATCTACTTCACCGGCATGGCCAAGGTGACCACCGATGGCGCCACCGTCGAGCAGAACGCCGCCATCGTGGTGCGCCCGTTCAGCTTCTATCGCTCAACCAACTGGGCCAAGGGCGCAGCGCCCAAGACCTCCCGGACGACGCAGGCCGAACTCGGCCAGGCGTGGGACGTGAACCGCGTGACGTGGCAACCCATGACCGCACCCGCAGCGAAGTTCGAGAATGAGGTTCTTGCCTTCTACAGCATGATACTGCTCGCGCCGTTGAAGGCGCAGGGCGTCGTCGTGACGGAACAGCCGGTGGGCGAAGATGGGACGCGCGCGATCCAGGTCGTGCGCCCGGGCGCCCCCGCCGCCGAGCTGGAGTTCGACGCAACCGGCAAGCTGGTGCGCGCAGGCTATACCGGCACGGACCCGAAGACAGGTGCGGCCAGCCCGACTATCGCGACCTTCTCCGGCGAGGTTGTATCGAATGGCGTGAAATGGCCGAAGCACATCAAGATCGAGCGCAATGGCGCGCCGGCATTCGAGATCGAGGTCGCGACGTTCGAAGCCCTGCCCGAGAAAGTGGTCCGCCCGCTTGACCAGGCGATGCAGTACGAAGGCGGGCAGAATAACGCGGGCGAAGAAGACGCGGGCTGATCCGGCGCTAACGCCAGACGCCGCCGCGACATTCGAGGATCGTCTCCGACATCGTGTCGCCCGTGCGCGCCATGCCGCGAACAATGGTGCGTAGCAGCTCCACGGCCGACGCGTTGGAGACTGGCGCGGACCAGAACGAGTTCCTGTCTGGCACCAGCACAAGCACGTCTTCCTTACCTGCAGCGCAGAAGCCTGGAGCGACAAGCGGTCCCGTTGCAAGGTCAGTCGCCGCGCCGGTGGTGGTGATGCCCATTTCGGTCACCTCATCCAGCGGGCCGATGCGGAGGAAGAGGTTCTTGTGCGCCAGCGCAAAGGCGGCGTCCCGATCAAGGCCGAGATCGTTCAGCGTGTCGCTGGTTGCGTAGCCAATCGTGTCCTGACCATCGATGACGAGGACTTCCACGAGATCGCCCGCGAAGGGACGATGCACAACGGTCGCGGCCTTGGGATCGCGCATCATCTGCGCCGGCCGCGCCAGTACAACAAGCCGGGCCGGCGTCACCTCAGCCCTGGTATCCGGAGACAGGCCCAGCGCGATGCGGGCATGCCGGTCGATGATCAAGCCGGTCTCTTCAGGGGCATTCAGGTGATCGCGATAGGCGTTGTCGAGGAAGGCCATGTAGGACGCCTCGTCGCCGGGCCGCGTCACGTCGACAGCAAGAGGATCGCCAGCGGCGGGCTTCACCGTGGCGGCAGGCTCAAGCTCGAGCACCCGGTCCATATAGGCTTGGCGAAACTTCTCACGCGTCAGTTCCTGCGCCGTGGCGAAGCCTGTCACGAAAACCGATGCGATCAACAGAAGAAGAAAACGCACCGTGCCCCCAGTCGGCCCTGATCCTGGAAGGATAGGCACGGGCGAAATCCGCGGCAATCGGGGAAACCACTGCAAACGCCGGGATTTGCGAGGCGGCCAAGGGCGCGCTAGGTTGACCAGCCCTGCCGGAGACCCGCCATGTTCCAGCACTTCTTCCACGAGCTGCGCGCCGCCAAGGTGCCGGTGACGCTCAAGGAATACCTCACCCTGCTGGAGGCCATGGACAAGGGCGTGGTCGGCCAGGATGGCGGCGGCGAGGTGCAGGATTTCTACTATCTGGCGCGCGCCGCCCTGGTGAAGGACGAGAAGCATCTCGACCGGTTCGACAAGGTGTTCGGCCACGTCTTCAAGGGGCTCGATAGCTTCTCGGAGGGCGTTGATGTCCACCAGTTCCCGGAAGAATGGCTGAAGAAAATGTCCGAGAAATTCCTCTCGGAAGAAGACAAGAAGATGATCGAGGCCATGGGCGGCTGGGACAAGCTCATGGAGACGCTGAAGCAGCGGATGGAAGAACAGAAGAAGCGCCACGAAGGCGGCAACAAGATGATCGGCACGGCCGGCACGTCGCCCTATGGCGCGCATGGCTACAACCCGGAAGGCGTGCGGATCGGTCAGGACAAGAGCCGCCACCAGCGCGCCGTGAAGGTGTGGGACAAGCGCGAGTTCAAGAATCTCGACGACTCGGTGGAGATCGGCACGCGCAATCTCAAAGTGGCGCTGCGCCGCCTGCGCAAATGGGCGCGCGATGGCGCGGCCGAAGAACTCGACCTCGACGGCACGATCAAGAAGACCGCCAAGGAAGGTTATATCGACATCGTCATGCGGCCCGAGCGGCGCAATGCGGTGAAGCTGCTGATGTTCCTCGACATCGGCGGCTCGATGGACCCGCACGTGAAGGCCTGCGAGGAATTATTCTCTGCGGCGCGAACCGAGTTCAAGAACCTCGAGTTCTTCTATTTCCACAACTGCATCTACGAAGGCGTTTGGAAGGACAATCGCCGGCGCGGCGTCAGCAAGATCCCGACCTGGGATGTGCTTCACAAGTTTTCCGCGGACTATAAAGTCATCATCGTCGGCGATGCTGCGATGAGTCCCTACGAGATCACCTATCCGGGCGGCTCAGTGGAGCACTGGAACGAGGAGCCGGGCGCGGTCTGGCTGCAGCGTTTCGTCGACATCTATCCGCACCTTGCCTGGCTGAACCCCACGCATCCCTCGGGCTGGGACTATTCCGGCTCGACCGACATGATCCGCACGATCATCGGCGCCCACCGCATGTTCCCGCTGACGGTGAAGGGCGTGGAAGAAGCGACGAAGGAGCTGGGGCGGTAGGCGATGGCGACCGTCACGCTCTATCGTCCCGTTGGCACCAAGGAACTGGCGCTGATCGAGGCGTCTGGCTGGACGGCATTCCCGCCCCGGCTTCCGGAGCAACCGATCTTCTATCCCGTTACGAACGAAGGCTACGCGCGCCAGATCGCACGCGACTGGAACACGGCGCACAACACCGACAGGCGCGGGTATGTGGTGCGCTTCGACGTTCGCGCAGAGGTTGCCAACAGCTATGACCGCCGCGTCGTCGGCGGACGTGAGCACGAAGAGCTTTGGGTGCCGGCGGAAGAACTTTCAACCTTCAACGCTGCCATTGAGGGCAAGATCGCGCTCATTGCGGAGTACGGACCCGGCGGCGTCGAAACGACCCCGCAAGCCTAGCCCCCCATGCAGCTTGTCGCGTGGGCGAGCACGTAGTCCTGCTGGCTTTGATATAGCTGCAGCGCCTTTGCCGAAGCGGCGGCGATTGCCTTGCCAGTGTCCTGCGCCGAGCGGCCGCGGGCTTCGCCCTGTGTGGTTGCGCGTGTCGTCGCAGAAGACAGCGCGCTGGTGAGCGTGTTGGCGTCGGCGAGGCCTTTCAGCGGGCGGCCGGTCTTGGCCCGATCGAGCGCGAATGAGAGGTGGGCCGCGCACGCAACAGCGTTGCCATAGCTTTCCGCCTTCGCGATCACAGCCAGGGCGTTGTCGCCGATTGCGACCTGCGGGTTAGAGGCGAGCGGTTCCGGCTCGCGCGCCCGGACCGACTGCGGCTTGGCCTGCCATGTGCCGTGCATGTCACCTTCCCATCCCGAGATGATGCCGCGCGCCTGCTCGAACGCCGCGACCACGCTGTCGCCGCCGCGCATGGCGTGATTGAACAGCGCGTCGCCAAAGAAGGTCCAGTCGCGGCTGGGTTCGCAGCCGAACGATGTCTTGTCGGCGGCGGCCGCCGTGAGCACGACGGTGTCGGGATTGGAGAATGGCAGGATGAAGTGGCCCGAGAAGCAGGCCGAGACGATCACCAGCTTGGTCTGGATGCCGGCTTGCTGCAGCGATGTGCGCAGGTGTAGCGGACGCAGCGCGCCGCCGACGCGGCCCTGCTCCTGCATCGCGACGGCGCCGTCCTGCCCGCCATGCGAGGTAACGAAGACGACCAGCAGGTCTTCCTTCGGGTCCATCACCTTGGCGATACGGCCGAGCGCGGCATTGAAATTGTTCGGGCTGGCCTGCGGGAAAGTGCGCTGGGCGCGCGCGCCACGGCCGGCGGAAAGAATGATCGTGCGATCCGCCGCGTCATAGCGGCTGGCGAGAATGGCCGCGGCCTGGCTTGCCTCGTTCTCGAAAACCGGCTCGTTCCAGAACGACGCGGTGAGCACATAGGTGTCGACCACGCCGGGCCGCTGGGGCGCGAGCTTGCCGAGGGATTCCGCCATCAGGTCGACATCGCGCGCAGCCTCGGCCGGCGACAGCGCGACCTCCACTGCTCCGAACTGCCCGCCAAGCGGATCGCGCTGGGCGGCGGCCTCGCCCGAGGCAAGCACCGTTCCCAGAAGCGCCAGACCGAGCGCCAACCCCTTCGCCATGACCCATCTATCCCGCAAAACACTTCCCCATGGGGTATGTTCTCGCGCCGAAGCGGTTCGCGCAAGCAGCGGTTTCACCTGCCCCGGCCGGTCGTCTTGCCGCCGGGAACCACTTTCAGGTGGATGCGCCGCCGCTCGGGCGTGTCGGGAGTTGCTGGCTGGGCCCTGACTGGATCGTCGTTGATGTCGCGCACGCGCGGCGTCCACTTGGGTTTGGACGACGCCTTCCCAGAGGCCTTCATCGGCTTGCGCTGGGCAAAGGTGGAGTTGGGCTGGCGGGTCTTGTCATCGGCGGTTTCCGCCTTCTTCGCGGGCTTGCGCGCCTTCTTGTCGATCACGCGGACGATGTGGGTCTGGCGGTCGGACAACGCCTCTTCGAGGCGGCCCTTCGAAGGATCACGGAACGCCGAGCCGTATTTCTCCAACCGGCCCGAGACGCCTTCGACGAAGTCCTTTTCCCAGGTGGTGAGACCGGGTCCGCCCTCCTCGCTCGCACGCTCCGCCACACGGCGCAGCTTGCGCAGCGCCTTCGACGTCTTGCGCTTGTCGACTTCGCGCTTTTGCGTGGGGCGCTTGGGCATCGGGCGAGGCTAGCGCGTTGTGGGGGGATTAGGGAGTGGGTGCAGACGCTCCGCCAGGCCTGGGCGTTCAGGCCGGGTGAAAACCGCCTGGTGTGCTGTCGTTCTGGCCCCTTCGAATGAGTGGAGGGCCGGGGACGCGGATGGCTCCGCAGGTTTAGTTCGCAGTTCTTGGTCCGTAGTCCGAGAGCGGATGACCCGCGTCCCCGGCGAACGGGTTGCCCCGTTCGCATCGTCTTCGCGCCGACAGTGATCAGCTGCCCTCCGTGCGGAGACGACCAGCGCATAATGCACTCACCCAGGCGGGGGGTGGATGAGATTGCCGGTTTCCTACAGCGGGATTCCGATAGGGCGCTGATTGTGCTGGCGAAGATTGTGCCGCTGCCACATTTCATTCGGCGGAATCTGGCGAGCCCTGGGTCCTGACTTTCGTCAGGACGAGCGGAGCCGGTTGGAAAGGCGCCGAGCCTCAGATCTCGCCGAGCGCCAGGAGATAGGTGTCGAGGATGGCTTCGGCTTCTTCGCGTTCCTGGCGGTCCATCTTGCGCAGGCGGATCACGGTGCGCAGCGCCTTTGTGTCGTAGCCCATGGACTTGGCTTCCTGGTAGACGTCCTTGATCTGGCCGCCGACCTCTTTCTTCTCTTCCTCGAGCTTCTCGATCTTCATGACCGTCTGCCTGAGCTTGTCCTTCGCGGCCTGCGTAAGGGCGGCCGCTGCTGCGCCGTCATCCATGTCCAACACTCCGGGAAGCCTTTGATCCGCGCCACACTATCGGGGCGACCGGGCACATCCAACGACGGGAGGGCCGCACGCAGCGATTCCCTGTTGATGGGGCTGTGAGTTGCTGTCCTACAGAGCCGCGCCGTTGATGATACGTTCGAGGCGGCGCTTGCCCTGGATCGCGTCGTCGAGGCGCGGATGGATTTCGAGCGCCTTTTCGTAGGCGCGCATGGCCGCATCAGGACGGTCGATCGCCTCGAAGATCATGGCAAGACCGATCCAGGCCCCGAAATGGCGGGGCTCATACTGGATCGCGGATTCGAGATCGGCGACCGCCTCGTCATACTTGCCGTCATTGAAGAAAAGCACGGCGCGGCGGTTCCAGGCCTCGGCATAATCCGGCTTGATCGCGATGGCCTTGTCGAAGGCGTCGCGCGCGCCTTCGAGGTCTTCGGCGGCCTGATATTCGAGGCCGCGCTGCATCAGCGTATCGACCGTGGGGCTGCCGGAGACGAGCCAGGTCTCGAAGATTTCCGTCTCGAGCGAGGCGGCTTCCTCGTCGCTTGCGACCTCCTTGAGCTTATCGAGCAGATCGTCGGCGAGATTGGCCTCTTCCTCCGCCTCTTCCCCGTTGGCAGCGGTCTCGCCGGAGGGCGCGGCATCGCCCGCCGTGCCCGGGGCGAACGTCTTGTCGCCACACGCGGCAACGAGTGCGAGCAAGGCGATGGCGGACAGGGCCGCAGCGGACGGGGAATGACGGAACATCAAGCCACTATGCGGGCGCGGGCACGCACGGGCAAGGGATCGCATTCAGCGGGATTGAATGGCGGACAGCGTGCGACGACGCAGGCGGGCGATCAGCCCTGCTTGGCCTTGAAGCGCGGGTCCGTCTTGTTGATCACGTAGACGCGACCCTTGCGACGGACGACCTTGCAGTCGCGGTGACGGCCCTTGAGCGATTTCAGAGAAGAACGGACTTTCATGGGCGTGCCGCCGGACTATTTCGACCAGAATTGGGAGCGCGGCATCTACTGGAGGCCCGCCCGCCTGTCAACCGGCCGGAAAACCGGCCCGCTGCGAACGTAAATTGGCCTTAACGTTCGGGCGTCATTCATCAAAATGCGGACAGGTTGTCGCGGTTTCCCGTGTTATCGTGGTCCGGGTTGGAAAGGACTGTCAGCGATGTCGACAAGATCATTCCGCTGGGCGGCTGCAGGCGTTGTCATGGGCCTCGTCCTTGCCGCCTGTGAAACCACCAAGATCGCAGGCGGCGGCCCCGCCCCTCAGACGCCGCCAGCCTCCCCCGCCCCGCCCGTCACCGATGGAACACCGGGCGGCGGATCGGGCTTCGCCTCTTCTGGCAATCCGACGTTCGATGCCTGGCGCGCGACGTTCGCGTCCCGCGCGAGCGGCTCTGGCCGCAGCCAGGCGACGATCCGCTCGGTGCTCGACGGGCTGGTTCCGGTCGAAGAGGCGGTGCAGGCGCAATCCTTCGACAATCAGGCCGAGTTCGTGAAGCCAATATGGGACTACGCCAAGAGCGCGGTTTCCCCCACCCGCATCACCAACGGCCAGGCCAAGCTTGCGGCCAACGCGGATATCTTCGAGGCGGTGGAAGTGGCCTATGCCCCGCCGCGCGAGATCGTGGCGGCGATCTGGGGCATGGAGTCGAGCTATGGCGGCTTCATCGGTACGGACGACGCGCCTCGCGTGCTGGCGAGCCAGGCGGCGATCGGCCGACGCAAGGATTTCAACGAGACCGAACTTCTTGCGATCATGCAGCTGATCGACGACGGATCTGCCACGCGCGAGCAGTTCCGCAAGGCGTCGTGGGCCGGGGCGCTGGGCCAGACGCAGTTCATGCCGTCGAGCATGCTGCAGTATGGCCGCGACTTCGATCGCGACGGCATGAAGGACATCTGGAGCAATGCTGGCGATGCACTGGCGTCGGCGGCGAACTATCTGACGGCGCATGGCTGGCGCGAGGGCCAGCCCTGGGCGGTCGAGGCGCATATCCCTGAGGGTTTCGACTATTCGCTGGGCGATGGCCGCAAGCTGACGGTTGCAGCGTGGAAAGCGACGGGGCTTGTTCCCGCGACGGTCGAAAGCTTTGCCGATTCCGACGCGCTGCAGGCCGAACTGTTCCTGCCGGCGGGATCGTATGGCCCGGCCTTCCTGCTGTTCGAGAATTTCGGGATCATCAAGAAGTACAACAATGCTGACAGCTATGCGCTGGCGGTGGGACTGCTCGCGGATCGTCTGGCCGGGCGGCCGGACCTGTCGCGGCCGTGGCCCGGCGACATCCAGATGCTGACGCAGCAGCAAGCAAAAGACCTGCAGGCGGCGTTGAACAAGCTTGGCTATCCAGCTGGCGCGGTCGACGGGATCATCGGGCGCGGCACACGCGGCGCGCTGCAGAAATTCCAGAAGGACCGTACGCTGGTCGCCGATGGATTCCCCACGACGGACATGCTCGCCAAGGTGCTGGAAGCAGCCAGCGCAAGCTGACGGCGGCGGCACTTCAAAGCACAACGAGCAACAGGAACTGCATTCGCTCCAGCACGTTGCGACTCCAGACAAGTGGAGAGCGACAAATGGCTGTCGAAGATCGCCGCGAACGCGGTGGAAACGAACTGCTTTACTTTATAGTCGGCGCGCTGGTCGTCGGCGTCGCCGTGCTGGCGTGGGTCATGCTCGGCCAGCAGCAACAGACCAGTTCGGTCGACGACACGCTGAGCCGCGCGGCGGACAGTATCGGTGATGCAGCCGACCGCGTTGGTGATGCGGCCGGCGATGCGGCGCGGAACGTGACGCCACCGCCTGCCCCGGAACCGACGCCCATGCCTGCGCCGACACCGCAATAGCCTACCCGCTTAGGTAGATCGACCGCGCCGGCTCATCGCTGGCGCGGCTTTCGCGTTACTCGGGCGGCTTATCCTTCGCCACGGCGTTCTTCACGGCGTCGGATTTTCCGCCTGCGTCCTTCGGCGCGGTGAAGAAGGCGTAGAGCGCCATCGCGATCACGAGGCCGGTGCAGAAGATGAACGGCGCCTCGGAAGAGACGTTCTCGTACATCCACAATCCGAACAGCGGCGAGATCACGAAGCCCATGCCGTTGGAGGCGGTGACGAGGCCGGCGATGTCGCCCTGTTGTTCGTGCGTGGCGGCGAGCGATGCGCCGGCGGAAAATCCGGGGCGCGAGAAGCCCTGGCCGAGGCCGAACAGGATCTGGGAGAACGCGAACAGCGCGAAGTCCTGCGCCCACACCATCAGCAGCGATGCCAACGCCAGCATGACGGCTCCATAGACCATGAGCGAGCGTACCGGGAGCTTGAGACGCGGGATCAGCACGAGCTGCGAGATCAGCGTCGCCATAGCGCCCATCGTCATGGCGGGGCCGGTGAACTGGGCCGAGGCGGCGCCGGGCGCGTTCATGCGGTCCATGATGGCATAGGGAAAAGTCTGGCTCAGGACGCCGGTGACCAGCGACAGCGCGACCGCATAGAGCAGGAAGGGGAAGATCGTCGGCTGCTTCCACAGGCCCTTCGCGCCGGACGAGCGACCGAGTCCGGCGTCGACGCGCGGAGCGCGATTTTCCGGCAGGCGGGTGAAGACGAGGAAGGCGATGACAGTCGCGATGATGGTGATCATCACGACCGGCGCGAGAAGGCCGACAGTGGGCGAGAGGATCGCCCCGCCCGTGATCAGCGCAGCAGCGGCGGCGGGGCCAGCCATCTGGCCGAGCGTGAAGCCGGAGGTGAGCGTTGCGATCTCGTCCATCCGCTCATCGCGGCTGGTGCGATCGGCGACATAGGCCTGGGCTGCCGGGTTGGTGGCTGAGCCGAAGACGCCGAACAGCGTGCGCGCAACGAGGAGCAGGACGAAGATCAGGATCCAGTTCGATATCCAGCCGAGCAGCGCCATCAACGAAACGACCGCGAAGAAGAACATCGAGGCGGCAAAACCGAGCATGCCTATGGCTGCGACCCGGCGGCGGCCCCACTGGTTGGACTTCGCGCCCCAGTAGGGCGCGGTGACGACCCAGACGGCGGCCGAGAGCGAGAAGATTGCGCCGGCGGTCCAGTCTGGCAGCTTGAGTTCCCGCGTGAGCGGCGGGAGCACCGCAGAGGTCAGCATGGTGTTCCCCGCCCCCACCGCCAGCAGGCAGAAGAACAGCAGCAGGAAAGCGCCGCGGCGATCCGGGCGCGACAGGTCATTCTGGGGCGAGGTGTCCATGGCCTTCGGGCATAAGGCGGGCCGCGCGTCCTCACAAGATCGCGCGTTGGCGCAGGAGTTTGCGCATGCGGGCGCATTCAGGGCTCGACCGGAGGCCGGGCGGTTTCCTAGACTGGGCGGAGCCGCCATCGGGCGGGCTCAAGGAAACACGGCCGGATCACGCCATGCGCCATCGCCTGACAGGCATCTTGTGCGGCCTTGCAATGGCCGCGACTGCGCTGGCGCCTGCCGCGCTGGGCCAGTCGCGCATCCGCGACATGCCGGGTTACGACCAGTGGGCGCAGGTTTCCCCCCGGCTCGCGGATGCGGTGAAGCAGGGCGCGATCACGCCGGAATGGTCGGCGGATTCCAAGTCGTTCGACTACACGCTGGACGGCAAGCGCTGGCGGTTCGATGTGACGACACGCGCGGTAAGGGAGCCGACGGGCGGCGAGGCTGCATCCGCTAGCGCAAGCGCACCCGGGCCATCGGCTTCGCCAGCGCCGACGGGCGGGCTTGTGCTCGCGCGCGGACGTGGACGCGAGGCGGATGTACTGTCTCCTGACAACAGGACGCGCGCGATCTCGCGCGATCGCAATATCTGGCTCGTGCCGATGGATGGCGGGCCGGAGAGGCAGCTGACGACGGATGGATCGGAGAGCGGACGCATCCGCCATGGCGTCGGCTCCTACGTCTATCTTGAGGAGTTCAACGTCACGCAGCCTGTGTGGTGGTCGCCCGACGGGAAGAAGCTGGCGTGGATGCGCTATGACGAGTCGGCCGTGGAGGATTACTTCCTGCAGCTCGACCAGACGCACACGCTGTCGACAATGCTGGTGCAAGCCTATCCGCATCCGGGAAAGCCTAACCCCATCGCCGACCTTCTGGTCTACGACATCGCGACGGCCACGACGACCGTGATGGATGTGCGTGAGGGCGCGCCCTTCTCCGATGAGGCGATTGGCCACTATGCGTGGTCGGCGCAGTGGACGAAGGATGGCTCTGAAATCCTTATCCGCCGCGCCGACAGGCTGCAGAAGCACTATGATCTCGCAGCCTGTGAGCCTGTGTCGGGAAAGTGCCGCAGCGTGGTGCGCGAGAGCCGGCCCAACGCATGGGCGTCTGGTTCCAGCACACGCTTCCTGGCCGATGGAAAGCGCTTTATCTGGGCGTCGGAGCGCACGGATTTCCGGAATTTCTATCTCTACGACCTGTCCGGAAAACAGCTGGCGCAACTGACGCGGCACGCCTTTGAGGTGGTCGACATCGTCAAGGTGGACGAGGCCGCCGGCTGGCTGTGGTACACGGCGCGCTCGGGCGACAATCACATGAAGGTGCAGCTGCATCGCGTGCGGCTGGATGGCACTGGCGACAAGCGCCTGACCGACCACACGCTGACGCATCGCGTCGTGGTGGCGCCCGATGGCAGGCATTTCGTCGATGTCGAGCAGGCGCACGACAAGCCGCCAGTCACGCGCGTTCGCGACTTCAGCGGCAAGCTGGTGGCCGAGCTGGCATCCAGCGATACGAGCGAGTTGGCCGAACTGAACCTGCTTCCTGCGGAGTTGTTCACTTTCAAGGCCGCCGACGGGAAGACGCAGCTGCACGGCATGCTGCAGTTTCCCTCGAACTTCGATCCCGCGAAAAAATACCCGATGCTGGTCAGCGTCTATGGCGGGCCGGGCTCGAACGGGCTCACTGAAAACTATGCGACGCCAAACGCGCTGGCCGAGTATGGCTTCCTGATCCTGCGCGTCGATGCGCGGACCAATGCGGGCCAGGGTCGGAAGGTTCTCGACGCCGCCTACAAGCAGCTGGGCATTGTCGAGATGGATGATATCGCGGCAGGCATCCGCGCGACCTGGAGCCGGCCTTATGTCGACGCCACGCGGGTGGGCATCTACGGCACCTCGTATGGCGGCACGGTCGCGGCCACAGTGCTGATGCGCCATCCGGACGTGGTGCAGGCGGCCGTCTCGAATTCTCCGGTTACGGACTATCGGCTCTACGACACTGCGTATACCGAGCGGTATCTTGGCCTGCCCGGCCCGGACGCCGAGGCCTATGACCAGGCCGCGGTGCTGACCTATGCCAGCCTGCTGCAGGGCGACCTGCTGATCTATTTCGGAACCTCGGACGACAATGTGCACCCAAAGAACGCGCTGCAGCTGATCAAGGCGCTGCAGGGTGCGCGCAAGAGTTTCGAGGTCCAGGTGGGGCCCGATCGCGGGCACACGGCCGTGGACCAGACCCGCATGATGGAGTTCTTCATCGAGCGGCTGATCCTGGACCGGATCGAGGAAGCGCCCTCGGAATCCCTTCCGCGTGCGGCAATGCCTTGAGGCAAGAAATCGCGTCGTTCCCTCGCGTTTTCAAATAGTTAACCTTGGATTGCGCTCTTGCGGCATGAGTCAAGTGATTAATTCGCTGGCATTTGCCCCTTTGAAGGCCTCAAGGGTGGCCCCACCGACGGCCCGGCGTGCTATAGGCGTGCCGGTAACGGTCGGACTTTCAAAGGTGAGCCGGCCGCCAATCGCTGGGGAGCAAGGGTACGGTACGGCACGCCGTCCCCAAGCGTTTTATGTCTCAAGGGGTGCTTGAGCGTGCAGTCTGACAAGATCGACGGGTTGGCCCCGACAAGCGCCACCCATTTGTCCGTTCAGGGTAAGAGCCCGGCCAGCGCCCGGACCGCCTATGTCGCGTCTGACGCCGGCTATGCGCGCCGCCCGCCCGAACAGCGGCTGGACATGCCGCCGCAACCGCTGATCACGCGCCGCAGCCGCCCGCAGCCCGAGCGCGATGGCAAGTGGCGTTTCCTGCTGATTGTCGCAGCTTCGCTGACCACCACCTTCTTCGCCGCCCAGGCGATGATGAGCGGCTTCCTGACGGGCGGCGTGAACGCGATCGAGGCGTTCGCCATCACACTTTTTGCCGCGAACTTCTTCTATCTCGGCATCGCGGCCTATACGGGTGTCGCCGGGACCTTGGTGCTCCTGTCCTCGCCCAAGCCGCCCCCGAACTCGAACAAGCCGATCATGAGCGGCAGCAAGACCGCCATCGTCATCGCCCTCTACCAGGAAAAGCCGTCCAAGGTCATCGCCGCCGCCGAGGCTATGTGGGAGGCGCTCAAGGACCTCGACGCCGAGAAGGCGTTCGAGGTCTTTTTCGTATCGGACACGTCCGACCCTGCCCTCGTCGAGATCGAGGAACAGGCCATGCAGGAACTGATGGCCCGGCGCTCCAACGAGCCCTTCTGGTATCGCCGCCGCCGCGAGAACACGCAGAAGAAGCAGGGCAACATCAACGATTTCGTCCAGCGCTGGGGCGGCCGTTACGACTACATGCTTGAGCTCGATGCCGACAGCTTCGTCTCACCCGAAGCCATTCTTGAACTGGTCCACCGCATGGATGCGCGCCCGCGCACGGCGCTGATCCAGTCGCTGCCGATCATCGTGGGCTCACGGACCTATTCGGCGCGGGCGCAACAGCTTGCGCTGCGCGTGCATGGCGGCCTGTTCGGAGCCGGCCTGACCTGGTGGTCGGGCGGAGCAGGCAATTTCTGGGGCCACAACGCCATCATCCGCCTCGCCCCGTTCGCCGCGCACGCCGCTCTGCCGGACCTGCCGGGCAAGGAGCCCTTGGGCGGCAAGATCCTGAGCCACGACTTCGTCGAAGCCGCCCTGCTGCGCCGCGCCGGATGGCGTGTCGAGATCGCCGGCGACATTGTCGGCTCCTACGAGGAAGCCCCGCCGACCATCGTAGACCTTGCCGCGCGCGATCGCCGCTGGGCGCAGGGCAATATCCAGCAGATCCAGATCCTGTTTTCCAAGGGCTTCGACTGGCTCTCCAAGGTCCATATCGGCGCGGGCCTGATGGGCTACATGTCGGGCTTCCTGTGGCTGTGCCTGATCATCACGGGCGTGCTGATCGCAGGCAACGCCAAGTTCTTCGAATCCGAAACAGCCGCCGTCGTCGCGACGGATCCTAATGCCGGCATCAGGCTGGTGGTGATCATGGGCCTGTTGCTCACTTCGCCGAAATGGCTGGCGATCATTCTGTGGGCCTTCGGCAAGCTTCCCGGATGGGACCGCTCGCCGCGTTTCTTCCTCGCCGTGTTGTCCGACCTTGGCATGACCGCCCTGCTGGCGCCGATCACCATGGTCAACCATGCGGGCTCGATCCTTTCGACGCTAATGGGCGTGGATGGCGGCTGGCGGCCGCAGGTGCGCGACCGCAATGGCTTCGCCTGGAGCGACCTTGTGCGGCACTACATGCAGCACATGATCGTCGGCTTCTGCCTGCTTCTGGCCTCGTTCGCGATTTCGCCCACCTTCATGCTGCAGAACCTTCCGATGGCGACCGTGCTGATCTTTGCCCCGCTGGTTGCGCGACAGGTTTCGGGCGTGGCGCGCCGGGGCTCCATCTCGTGGCGGCTGATGGCGACGCCGGAAGACCTGAAGCAGCCCGATATCGTGCGCCGCGCCGAACTGCTGGCATCGCGCGGGACGACGGATGTGCGCCGGCTGGCGCCGCGCCGCATTCGACCGATGAACCGGGTAAGCCTGGCCGTTCGCCGCGCCATGCGCCGCGCCCGCCGCAGCGAACAGCTGCGGCGCGACGCGGACTAAAGCGGAACGTCACACCTACCCATGAGTTTGCATGTCGCTACCAGGCGTGGCGCATGCTGATCCAGAGGGCCGACGCACTGTCTGCGTCCGCCACGTGGTTAGGCTGGGTCGAAAGCGCAATGGCGGCTTCCAGTGATGTCATGTCACCGATCGGAACCATCCAGACAGCTTCAAAGTCGAGCTCTCGCCCGGACGGCGTGAGCGCGGCAATGCGAGGCGCATAGACAAGCTGGCCCGATTTGGTGACTTCTATCGGCGCACGGAAGGACAAGGTTCCACCTTCGGCCCTGCGCGGCTGAGCAGCACTGAAACGCACGAACCCGCCAGCGAAGGGATGTTGCGCGCTCAGTGTCCAGCTGCTGGTCCAGAGGCCTGCAATGTCCTGCCCTTCAAGCTGTGGCTCGGCCGCTTCCACCGCGCCGGAGAGACGCCACGGGCCAGCATCGGCCGCGCCTTCCAGGCTGACCGCAGCCATCCGCGTCTCGTTCTCGCCGCCGAAGCGGCTCTGCAGCGAACCGCCCAGCGCGGTGACGTCATCGCGCAAGGCGGAATAGCCGAGGCGAACAGACCAGCTCTCGCCTGCGCTGCCCACGCCAATGCTGGAGGAGGCCCTGCCAGCCCCTTCCGCCGTGCGTGCATCGAGCATGAGCGGACCGAAGGAATGCGATACGCTTGTCCAGGAACCACCGTAGCCAAGTTGCGAGGGGCCAGACACATCATCAAGCAGCATAAGGCCCGGGGTCAGACGCTGCGGTCCGCCGCCGCGTCCCAGTGCGATCGTCGAGTCGCCGATCGAATAGCTGAACTGGAAGGTGGCGTCAGGCGCTTCCCTCCACGGATAGCGAGGATCGTATATCGGCGCGGGCGCACCGAACCAGGAGAGCTGAGCGGGGCCTATCGCGACGGCGCGCGCCTGGCCGCGGGCGTAGTCGGCGCGCAGACCGAAATCATTGAATTGTGCACGTGAGGCGATCATGCGCGTACTGTCGATCCGGAAGCCGCGCATATAGCGATCCTGGAAGACCAGACCGTCGAATGCGCCCGAATTCTCAGCCCAGTCGCCTAACGCGCCGCTGGCGGGGCCGAGGGTCTCGGCGACATGAACCAGATTGCCATTGAAGTTGAAGGTGGTTGTGCCCTGCGGCGAGAAGGCTTCGGCAAGGTTCATCAGGCCGCGCCCACTGACCGCATCGACGCCCACACCGGCCACTTCGCCGCGCACCGGATCGAGTGAGGTGGTGACATAGTCGTCCGCCGTCTCGAGCAGGATCTGCAGCGCGGTTTCCGGCGCGATGTTCGGGAACAGGTCGAGCATCAGCGCCAGCGCGCCGGCGACCGCAGGCGCGGCGAACGATGTGCCGAAGCCTGCCCAGTAATCCCCTTCCGTGTCTGCGTCGTTGCAGTTCTCCGTCACTGTCGCCGAACAGGGTGGCTGGTAGGAACGTCGTATGTCGTCGTCCACGCCGGCCAGCACGATATTGGCGCCGGGGGCCAGCAGGTAGTAGTTCGCCGTCGACCCCGCCCGGTTGGAAAAGTCCGTCATGTTGCCGTTGGGATCAACGGCGCCGACGGCGACCACACGACCGTTCACAGCAGCATCGCCCGCAACGATCGCAGGCTCGGCGGGCTCCGTGCCCTTGGCGGCCTCGGTCGAAGTCGGGCCTGCGCCTTCGTTGCCTGCGGCGAGCGTGAACAGCACACCCTGGTTGGTCGCTGCGATGATCGCGGCGCGCAGGCTGGGAGAAATCGGGCCATCGCCGCCGAGCGACATGTTGATCACCTTCGCCCCATTGGCGACGGCGTAGTTGATCGCGGTGATCAGGTTGGAGTCGTTGAAACTGCAGCCCTCGTCCTCGCCGGTCTCCTGGCATGAGCCCGACGTGTCTGCCCTGATCGCAAGCACCTTGGCATCAAAGGCCACGCCATGCATGCCGACTCCGTCCTTTCTCGCGACGATGACGCCAGCCACCATCGTGCCGTGACCGTCGGCGTCGATGTCGGTTGCTGGACGCCCTGCGATGACATCGTGCGTGCCGGCAAGTTGGCCCGAGAGTTCGGATATCGTCGTGTCCACATTCGTGTCGATGACCGCGACAACGATGCCCTGCCCTGTGGCTCCCTGCGAATAGGCGGTCGAGGCGCCGATCAGGTTTGTGGTCGTCGGCGGGTCGGACACGAAGATCGTGCCGGTGTATTCAGGCGTTTCAAAGAAGGATGCCGGCGGCGGGGGTGGCGGCGGCGGCGGGGGTGGAGGGGGCGGAGGCGGTGGCGGCGGAGCCGGCGGCAGGATGGGCGACGACGGCGGTCCGCCTCCGCCTCCCCCGCCGCCGGCGCACGCCGCGAGGCTGACTGCCGCAAGCGAAGTAAGCAGGGCGGCGCGAACAACCTTGCCAATCTTATGGTCGCCTTGATCGCTCACGCGCCTCTCCCTTGCCCTATCCAGACCGGCGGGATGGTCGCTTGCGCCGCAGGCAGGGGTCAAGCGTGAAGGAGGGCAAGATCATGCCTCACAGGACGCGCAGCCTCTCAGCGCCCGACTGCCTGCCCCAGGAAAAGCGGTATGGACCCCAGCGGCGTCTCGACCCAGTCGAGGAGGAGATCGTGCCGTTCGACCGGCACCGCGTCGACCTGCTGCTGGGCGTAAGCCAGCCCGAGATAGAAGACGCGGCCCGTGGCCCGCAGCCTTGCGATGGCGCGATCGTAATGGCCCTTACCGTAACCGAGGCGGCGGCCGCGCAGGTCGAATGCCAGCAATGGCGTGAGCACCAGATTGGGGCGGACGATCTCCGCCTTCTCCGATGGCTGGGTGAGACCGAAAGGTCCCTTCTCCAGAGTGGCTTCGGCCGAATCGCGGAAAGTCATCTCGCCATTGCCCTCGACGCGCGGCAGCACGATACGCGCGCCGAGCGAAGCCAAACGCCCGAGCAGCGGGGCGGCGTCGAGTTCATCGCGGATGGCGAGCGTGCCGGCCACGACGGGGCCGTAGCGGTCAAAAAGCTTGGTGGGAAAGCGGGCGGCGAGTTTCGTGGCCGCATCAGGATCACGCGCGGCGGATTCGGCGCGGATCTCATGCATGTGGCCGCGCAGGATGGCCTTCTGTTCGATGATCTCGGCAGCGTCGGTCATGGAGTTACCAGTCATCAGTTTTGTGTCGGGGGCAATGGCGGATGTGTGTCTGCCGCCTGTGAGCCCCGCCCTCGTCCTTCGAGACGATTGTCGCTACGCGCCAATCCCTCAGGATGAGGGCTATCAGCATCCGGCTGTCGTAAAGCCCTCATCCTGAGGGATCGCGAAGCGATCGTCTCGAAGGATGCGGGCGTGCTCAGCAGCTCCGCCCCACAACAGAGGGAAAGGTTGGCGGGGCCACGTGCGCCGTACGAGCTTTTCATTCCCGTTCGACCCAGCAAGCTAGGTGGGCGCCAGATGATGAGGACCACGGTCCCCGCCAGAGCCAGCTCCCGAACAGAAATGTACGGTCGACGGAATGTGTTGCCGTTCGAACGCTGCAGCTAACCGCCGAGGCCAAAATAGGGGCTGGATCCCTTTCCAACAAGTGAATTCGGCTGCGCGGCCCCAGCGGGGCGCCCAAAAGCGCGGCGTTGCCGCCAATCCCCGTCATGGAACTTTTGCTCCGCCGCCATCCCGGTGTCGCACCCCTGAAGCCTGAGCGTCACGGAACGGGCCTAACCCCCGGCGCGCGCTTCCGAGAGGGAATTGCGCCTTCGAGCCAAAATGGGGTTTTCCGTGAAGATCAAGCTTCTGATGGGAGCGGCTATCGCATCGCTCAGCGCCGGCCATGCCTGGGCGCAATCGGCCCCGGCGCCGGAGGACACGACGGCCGGCGATGTCCTGGTCATCTATGGCGAGGGCGAGACCCGCCAGGTGCAGACGCTGACCGCCGAGGACATGACATTCGAAGCAGCCGGCTCCTCGCCGATCAAGCTGATCGAGAGCCTGCCCGGCGTGAACTACACCGCCGCCGACCCGTTCGGCGCCTATGAGTGGGCCGTCAACATCAACATCCGCGGCTTCCAGAAGGACCAGCTCGGCTACACGCTGGACAAGATCCCGCTCGGCGACATGAGCTATGGCAACTATAACGGCCTGCACATCAGCCGCGCCGTGATCTCGGAAAACCTTGGCAGCGTCGAGCTGGCGCAGGGCGCAGCCTCGCTCGCGACTGCCTCGACCTCGAACCTCGGCGGCGCGCTGGCCTTCACCAGCCGCGGACCGTCGGACGATTTCGGCGGCCAGATCGCGCTCACAGGCGGCAGCGAGAACATGTTCCGCGGCTATGCGCGTCTCGAGACCGGCAAGCTCGACATGCTGATGGGCGCGAAGGCGTACGTGTCCTACGTCACGCACGACCAGGACAAGTGGAAGGGCTCGGGCCCGCAGAAGACCCAGCAGGCCAATGCCGGCTTCGAAGTGCCGGTCGGTCCCGGCGTGGTGTCGGGCTACTACAACTGGTCTGAGCGCCGCGAGACGGACTATCAGGATCTCTCGCTCGAGATGATCAATCGCCTCGGCTATGGCTGGGACAACTTCGCGCCGAAATGGGCGCTGGCCCAGCAGGTTGCCGACATCGCGAACAACCGGGGCGACACCGGAGCGCCGGTGACGAACCCGGGCGCGGGCACGACCTATCCCGCCCCCATCACGAGCGCAGACGATGCCTATTACGATGCGTCGGGCCTGCGTGACGACCAGCTTGCACGCCTCTCCTACGACGCCGACCTGACCAGCGACCTCTACCTGTCGGTCACCGCCTACATGCACGAGAATGAAGGCCAGGGCATCTGGTTCACACCGTATGTCAGCCCCTTCTCGTTCGGATCGACGGACACGACGCTCTCACCCATCTCGGTGCGCACGACCGAGTACGACATGAACCGCAATGGCGCGCTGGGTTCGCTGACCTGGACGCTGGGCGATCACACGGTCGAGGGCGGCTTCTGGTACGAGTACAACGACTTCAACCAGGATCGTCGCTTCTATGCCAACACGCGCGCCGCGCCGCGCTCGACGCTGAACTTCATGCGCAACCCGTTCGCGACGCAGTGGTCGTACGCCTACGACTTCGAGACCACGATGTTCTACCTGCAGGACACCTGGGACATCACCGACGCGCTGACCGTCTTCGGTGGTTTCAAGTCGGTGACGGTCGACATGGCGGTCGACACCAACGTGGCCGGCTTTGCCGTGCCGACGCCGGGCGCCAACAACGACCTCGACGGAACGATCACGTCGGAAGACAACTTCCTGCCGCAGATCGGCTTCACCTACGAACTGGCGGAAGGCAGCGAGATTTTCGGCGGCTATACCGAAAACATGCGCGCGCACACGCTGGCCCCCGCCGCGAGCCAGACGCAGTCGGGCTTCGACTTCATCCGCGACAACACCGATCCGGAAAGCTCGAAGACGGTCGAGGCCGGCTGGCGCTATCGCAACGGCCCGTTCCAGGGCGTTGTGGCGGGCTACTATGTGAAGTTCGAGGATCGCCTGCTCGGCCTCTCGTCCGGCGCTGGCATCATCGGCAACCCGTCGGTGATCAAGAACGTCGGCAGCGTGACGACCATGGGTCTCGAATTCGCCGGCGCCTATGAGTTCACCGACGAATGGACGCTGACCGGCTCCTATTCGTTCAATGACTCATCCTACGACGACGACGTGGTCGATGCGACGCTGCCCGCGCCGATCCTCACGAGCGGCAAGACTGTGGTGAACGCGCCGGAACACCTGTTCAAGTCGGACCTCGGCTACGACAACGGCCTATTCTTCGCCAAGCTGTCGGTCGCGTATACCGGCTCGCGTTACTTCTCCTACCTCAACAACGCCGAAGTCGACGGCTACACGCTGGCCGACTTCACGGCGGGCTACCGCCTTGGCGGCAATGACATCCTCGAAGGCGTCGAGCTGCAGCTCAACATCACCAACCTCACCGACGAGGAATACGTCTCGACGATGGGCACGAACGGGTTCGGCACGGGCGCCGACGCGCAGACCCTGATGGTCGGCTCGCCGCGCCAGCTGTTTGCGACGGTCCGTAAATCCTTCTGATAGCCCCGGAAGGAAAGACGGATAAACTGCGCCGCCGGAGCCTCGCTCCGGCGGCGTTATTTCAGGGGACGGCAAATGAAGTTCACACGACGCGAAACGCTGGCGGGCGCGGCGGCCCTTGCGGCAACTGCGTGCGCGACGGCCGCGCCGCAAGCTGCGCCGCTGTCCGATGCCCATCCCGCATCGGGCAAGACGCTGAACCGCATCGCGTTCGGGTCCTGCGCCAAGCAGAGCAAGGAGCAGCCGATCTGGGACGCCATCAATGCGGCCGAGGCGGACCTGTTCGTCTTCCTTGGTGACAACATCTATGCCGACACGCGCGATCCCGCCGTGATGGCGGAGAAGTATGCGATGCTGGCGGCCAAGCCCGGCTTTCAGAAACTGCGCGCGAATACGCCGATCGCCGCGATCTGGGACGATCATGACTATGGCGAGGACGACGCCGGCGCCGACTATCCGATGAAGGACGAAAGCCGGCGGCAGTTCTGTGATTTCTGGGGCGAGACAGCCGACAGCCCGCGCCGCACGCGCGATGGCATCCACACCGCCTACATGTTCGGCCCGGCAGGACAGCGAGTGCAGGTTATTCTGCCCGACCTGCGCTGGAACCGCACGACGATGCGCAAGCTTGATCTGGGCGGCAAGGCCTATGCGCCCTGGTCGCTGGAGCAGCAGCGCGAGGGCAAGCCGGTGCCGGGCCCGTATGAGCGCAATCCGGCGCTGGACGCAACCATGCTGGGCGAGCCGCAATGGACGTGGCTGGAGGAGCAGCTGCGCCAGCCGGCGGATGTGCGAGTCCTCGCATCCAGCCTGCAGGTGCTGGCCGACTTTGCCGGCTGGGAAAGCTGGATGAATTTCGCACGTGATCACCAGCGGCTGTTCGCGGCGATCCGCGAAGCAAAGGCGCATGGGCTGGTCTGCATCTCCGGCGACACGCATTACGCCGAGTTGTCCATGCTGGACGTCAACACGCCCTACCCGATCTGGGACCTGACATCGTCGGGGCTAACCGAAGTGTGGCACGTGCTGCCGCCGAACGAATTGCGCGTCGGCGAGGCGCTGCGCGAGAACAATTTCGGGCTCATCGACATCGACTGGGCGAAGCGCGAGCTTCACATGCAGGTATGCGATGTGAAGGGAGATGTGCGGATCAGCCGGAAGGTGGCGCTGGAGACGCTGACTGTTGGTTGACGCCTCCTCGGGTGTCATTCCGGACGCGCCGAAGGCGTGAGCCGGAACCCAGGAGCGGCAAGTCCGGTGTCTGCGGCTCCTGGCTTCCCGCTCTACGTGCTTCGCACTTCGGCGGGAATGACAGGTTCGGGATTTCGCGAGACCAACTGTTGCCTGACAGTGACTAGCTATCCGTCCAAAGCTGGAGCAGACTCTCCAGTATCAGACGGCCACAAGGGCTGCGGCGATAGGGACGGACATGACCACATTCTGGAAGGCTTCGCTGCTTGGCGCGGCGGCTCTGGCGATTGCCTCGTGCCAGGCAGCGCCTGCGCCTGTCGCGGACAACGCTCCGGTGAACAGCGCTCTTGCGGAGACGCCCGTTGCGGCGACCCCGGCCCCAGCCCACGATATCGCACCGGCGCCCCAACAGGTTGCTGCCGCGAGCGCCCATCCTGGCGAGGCCGTCTACAAGCAGTTCTGCGCGGCATGCCATGACCAGCCCGAGGCGACGCGCTCGCCCGCCGTGTCGACGCTGAAGCAGATGAGCCTGCAGTTCATCAACTACTCGCTGACGCAGGGAAAGATGAAGGCGCAGGGCGCGATGCTGTCCGACGAGCAGCGTGCGCAGGTGGTGAATTTCCTGATCGGCGCGAAGCCACCAACCGATAGCTGGACATCGGCGATGATGTGCGAAGCCGCGCGCCTGCCCGTCGACCTGACAGGCGCGGCGGCGATTACCAATTTCGGCTTTGACATGCACAACACGCGCAGCCTCACGGCGGAGAAGGCCGGGCTGACCAAGGCGCAGATCGCCAAGCTGGAGCTCGCATGGGCGGTTGGCATTCCGGATGCGACGGGAATGCGCTCGCAGGGGGCCGTTGTCGGCAAGAACCTGTTCGTGCCCGTGGCGGACGCTGGCGCGATGTACGCCTTCGATATCTCGGTTCCTGAAAAGCCTTGCCTGCAATGGGTCTACAACACGCCGGGCGGCGCGCCGTTGCGCACGAGCGCTGCCTTTGGCTGGGTCGATGGCACGCCCCTGCTCGTCTTCTCGGGCCTCGACACGATGGTGCATGCGGTGGACGCACGCACCGGCAAGGCCGTTTGGACAAAGACGGTGGGGACCTACAGCTATTCGACCGCGACAGGCACGCCCAGCGTCCTGAAGGACCGGATCATCGTCCCCGTCTCGCAGTTCGAGATCGTGTTCGCCGGCAGCAATGACATCATCTGCTGCACCAACCATGGTTATGTCGTCTCGCTCGATCCGAAGACGGGTGAGCAGCAATGGCGCTATGACACCATGCCGGAAGCCGAGCGCGTGCGTGATCGCGGCGATGGCAAGCCGCTGATGGGACCATCAGGCGCGCCGATCTGGAACTCGCCTTCGATCGATGAGAAGCGGGGCCTGATCTACTTCGCGACAGGCGAGAGCAATTCGCCGCCCGCGCACAGGAATACGAATGCGGTGATCGCCGTGGACCTCAAGACGGGCAAGGAGAAGTGGAGCTTCCACGCCACGCCAAACGACATCTACAATATCGGCTGCGATCTCGTTTCGAAGCCGGAGCTTCTGAATTGCACCAGCAAACCCGAGACGGTCTATCGCGACGTGGACTTCGGCGCGTCGACTATTCTGGGCACGCATTCGGACGGCAAGCAGCTGGTCTATGCCGGGCAGAAGTCCGGCTCTGTCTGGGCGTTTGAGCCCGACACGGGCAAGGTCGTGTGGCGCAAGGCGCTGGGCACGGGCGGCGCGCTGGGCGGCGTGCACTGGGGGATCGCCTACGACAAGGACACGGTGTTCGTTCCGATCTCGACCGTGGGCCAGCCCATTCCGGGCGAGTGGGATTTCGACCCGAACATAAAGCCGGGCCTCTATGCGCTGAACGCAAAGACCGGCGCGATCAAGTGGCAGTTCAATCCCGAGGCCCCGGCCAACGCGCCGCCGATGCCGCCGGGCTTCCCCGTGCATTCCATCGCGATGTCTGCGGCGCCCGCCGTGATCGATGGCGTGGTGATCGCAGCGACGCTGGATGGCACGCTCTACGCGCTGGATTCGCAGACGGGCGCGCTGATCTGGAAGCAGGCGACGGCGAAGGACTACACCACCATCAACGGCGTGCCCGGCAAGGGCGGCGCAATCGATGCGGTGTCGATCTATGCCGCCAATGGCCTGCTGATCACCAACTCCGGCTATGGCTCATTCGGCCAAGCGCCGGGCAATGTGATCCTCGGGTTCGAACCGAAGAAGTAGGAGTCAGGCGAGGCAGTCTTCCCGGACGCCGTCCTTGCGCAGGACGTTCTCGACATAGTTGCGCGACATGCCGCGCGCATAGCGATTGTCGAGTTCGGCGTTCTCCTGCAGAGGCGCGGCGGCGGCCGTCCATGCATCGGCGCAAGCGAGCGGCTCAGCTGCTCCCTGTGCACAAGCGATCAGCGCGTTGAAGGCGTCGCGGTAGAGGACGATGTCCGCGCGCGTCATTTCGCGGCCATGGCCGGGAATGGCGCGCTGGAATGGCGTGGCGAGGATTTCCTCCAGCGCAGCCGACCACGCCTTGGGGCAAGGCGTGTCGAGAAACGGCGCGGGCAGCGTGACGAGATCGCCCGTCATCACGACGCCAGAGGCCGGATCGAACACCCAGATATCGCCATCCGAGGCGCCCGCCGCCGTGTGAAACTCCAGCCTGCGGCCGCCGATAGTAATCGCCTGCGCGCGTTCGATGGAGACCGTGGGCTCGAGCAATTCGCCCTGCTCCACCGTGGCGGCATCGATACTGATCTCGTCGATGATTTCCGGCGTGAGCGTGGGATCCTCCAGCATCTTCGCGTTCGACTCGCGGCCACGCGCCAGGAATGTCCGCAGCGCGTTCTCGACTGCGGCACCGTTGCTGTAGATGGCGGCGCCAGGGAATAGCTCGCGCAACGGAATGTTTCCGCTGATGTGGTCGAGGTGCCAGTGCGAGTTGATGATGGCGGCGACAGGCTGGCCCGCCTTGCGCGCATTATCGATGATCTTCTGCGTGTGAAAAAGATGCCGGCCCGTGTCGAACACGATCAGGCCATCGCTGCTGGCGAGGATCACCGTATTCCCATCGGGCTGGCGGCCGGGCGGAAAGCCGCCCTGGATGACATCAACGCCTGCCCTGTCGAAGTTCTCGAAGTCGGGAAGCGGCGAGCCACCGAGCCTGTCCAACGTCGGCGCGGACGGAGGACCCGAGGCGCAACCGGCGAACATCACGCTGACAAAAAGGATCAGGCCCCACGCTTTCAATTGCGACTCCCGCGCATCGAGCATCTGACCTTGCACGGACCATCGGTCGATTGAGCGGGCGTGTAAAGGGCGCTCAGTCCCGATCCAGCGCGGCGAGAATGCCGCCGACGGCTTCGTTCACGAGATCGTCGGATTCGGCCTGGGCCATGACGCGGATCAGCGGCTCGGTGCCCGATTTGCGCACCAGCAGACGGCCCTTCGTTCCGAGCGCCTTCTCAGCGGCGGCGATAGCGTCCTGCACATGCTTTCGACTCAAGGGATCGGCGCCGGTGAACTTGCGGTTGACCAGCTTCTGCGGCGCCGGGTCGAACACATGCGCGACTTCGGAGAGACGTTTTCCGGTTTCCACCATGACGGTGAGAACCTGGAGGGCCGCTAGCAGACCATCGCCTGTGGTGGAGAAATCCGACAACACGATGTGGCCGGACTGTTCGCCGCCGACATTGATGCCCTTCTCCAGCATGCGCGCGACGACATAGCGGTCGCCAACCTGCGTACGCTCCAGCGCGACCCCGAGACCCTTGAGATGGTTTTCGAGGCCGAGGTTCGACATGACGGTGGCGACCACCGCCTTCTTCGACAGCCTGCCCTGTTGCTTCCACGACTGCGCAATAAGTCCGAGCAGCTGGTCGCCATCAATGATGCGGCCATTCTCGTCGCACATCACGACGCGGTCCGCATCGCCATCAAGCGCGATGCCGATGTCGGCGCGATAGCGGTGCACCGCCTCCACCATCGCACGCGTGTCGGTGGAGCCGATCTCGCGGTTGATGTTGAAGCCGTTGGGATCATCGCCAATGGCGAAGACTTCCGCGCCGAGCTCATAGAGCGCTTTCGGAGCAACCTTGTAGGCGGCGCCGTTGGCGCAATCGATCACGACGCGCAGGCCCGAGAGGCGCAGCTTGCGCGGGAAGGTGGATTTCACGATCTCGACATAGCGTGACTGCGCGTCGTCCACGCGCTGGGCGCGGCCAAGATCTGGGGGTGCGGCGAGCCCCTCATCAAGCGGATGCGTCATCAGTTCTTCGATGGCGAGTTCGGCCTCGTCGGACAGCTTGTAGCCGTCGGGTCCGAACAGCTTGATGCCGTTGTCCTGGTAGGAGTTGTGCGAGGCGGAGATCATGACGCCGAGGTCGGCGCGGAGCGAGCGCGTCAACATGGCGACGCCCGGCGTCGGCAGCGGCCCGAACAGCACGACGTCCATCCCCTTGGCGGTGAAGCCAGCTGTGAGCGCGGGTTCCAGCATGTAGCCCGACAGGCGGGTGTCCTTGCCGATGACAACAAGATGCCGGCGCGGGTCTGACTTCCGGAAATGGGTGGCGGCCGCCATACCGAGACGCATGGCCATTTCGGGGGTAACCGGCCACGTGTTGGCCGTGCCGCGAATGCCGTCCGTGCCGAAAAACTTGCGAGCCGTCATCGTTCCTCACGCAAATACGCTGCCCGAACCAGCCGGGCGGCGGATAAGGCTCACGGCGGTAACAGAAACACCATAACCGGCCGTGAAACCGTGAATTTCATGACGGACCCCCGCCATGTTTTGCAATAGCCTAAGCAGGCCAATCGCCTAGATCAGCGCGATTGCAGTCCGGAGTAGACCACGAATGTGCGGGATTATCGGTATCCTTGGCGACCAACCGGCGGCCACCCGCCTGGTGGAGGCGCTGAAGCGACTGGAATACCGCGGCTATGATTCGGCGGGCGTTGCCCTTCTGGAGGGCGGAAAACTCAAGCGTCTTCGGGCGCCGGGCAAGCTGTCCAACCTCGACGCCAAGGTGCGCGAGACCACGCTGAAGGCCAGCGTCGGCATTGGCCATACGCGCTGGGCGACGCACGGCCAGCCAAACGAAACGAACGCGCACCCGCACGCCTCCGGCCGGGTCGCCATCGTCCATAATGGCATCATCGAGAATTTCCGCGAGCTGCGCGAGGCGATGGAGGCGCGCGGCCGCAAGTTCGAAACCGAAACGGATTCGGAAACGATCGCGCACCTGATCGACGAGGGACTCAGCAAGGGCCTCAAGCCGAAGGATGCGTTCAAGGCGACGCTGGACCAGCTGCGCGGCGCGTTCGCCATCGCAGCGATCATCGAAGGCGAGGACGATCTCATTCTCGGTGGGCGGCGCGGATCGCCACTGGTGATCGGCGTGGGCGAAAAGGAGATGTTCCTTGGGTCTGACGCGCTGGCCGTGGGGCCGTTCACCCAGCGCGTGATCTACCTCGAGGAAGGCGACTGGTGCGTGCTGTCACGCACCTCGTTCGAGATTTTCGATGCAGCCGGACAACACGTCGAGCGTGCGGAAACGCACGTACCCGCGGCTGGCGCTGCCGCCGAGAAGGGCAACTACCGTCACTTCATGCAAAAGGAAATCTACGAGCAGCCCGACTTTGTGGGCCGCACGGTTTCCGCCTATATCGACGCTTACGACCTGAAGGCAGTGCTGCCGACGCGCCAAGGGAAGAAGGCGCTCGATTTCACGCAGTTCGACCGCATCCAGATCGTAGCGTGCGGCACAGCGTATTACGCGGGCTTTGTCGCCAAGTACTGGTTCGAGCAGTTGGCAGGCATTGTCGCCGATGTCGATGTGGCGTCCGAGTTCCGCTATCGTGAGCCGGTGCTCGGGGCCCGCACGCTGGCCATCATGGTGACCCAGTCGGGTGAAACCGCCGACACCAAGGCCGCGATGGAATACTGCAAGGCCAAAGGCGTGATGACGGCGGCCGTCGTCAACGTACCCACCTCCTCCATCGCGCGCGAATGCGACGCCATCCTGCCGACGCTGGCGGGCGTGGAGATCGGCGTTGCGTCCACAAAGGCTTTCACCGCGCAGCTTTGCGCGCTGCTTGCCACGGCGGTTGCGGCGGGGCGCCAGCGTGAATTCCTGTCACGTGAGCGCGAGCGAGCCATCATCGGCTCGATGATCGAACTGCCGCGCCTGATCGGGGAAGCGCTGAACACCGAAAAGCAGATCATGGCCCTGGCGCCGGAGATCGCGAAGGCGCGTGACATTCTCTATCTTGGCCGCGGGCAGCATTATCCCATCGCGCTCGAAGGCGCGCTGAAGCTGAAGGAAATCTCCTACATCCACGCCGAGGGCTATGCCTCTGGCGAGCTGAAGCACGGGCCCATCGCGCTGATTGACGAGCGCACGCCCGTGATCATGGCGGCGCCGCACGATCACCTGCTGGAGAAGTCGCTGTCGAACCTGCAGGAAGTGGCGGCGCGGCGCGGCAAGGTGTTCCTGGTGTCCGACAAGGCGGGCATCAAGCAGGCGGGCAATGCGCCGTTCGGAACGATCGAGATTCCCGAATGCGAGCGCGTGATCCAGCCGATCGTGACGGTGGTGCCGCTACAGCTGCTGGCTTATCACGTCGCCGTCGAAAAAGGCACGGACGTGGACCAGCCGCGAAATCTGGCGAAGTCGGTGACGGTGGAGTGACAAGCGAGATGAACCATGCAGCCTTGCGATGGCCTGGTCTCTGGCTAGATTAGCTCAAACTGACGCCGGGAATCAGCAGTCATGAAGCCATCCCCCAGACTCGTGCCGGCAGCGTTTGCGATCGTCGGCTTGTTGTTGTCGGCGCTAACTTCGGGGCCTGCAGCGGCGCAATCGCCGGAAGACATCTATCTGAGCTGTATCGATCCCAGCATTCCGACAACCAGCTCCGCGAGGGAGCAGCTCCTCCACGTTAATCCACGGCTTGAGGTGTGGCAGTGGTTTGATCGGTCCCGTCAGGACTGGGGCCCCAACCTCTGCCCCGCTGCTTCATCGCTGAGCTTCACGAGGCGATGCGCGTTCACCAATGGAAAGCTCATGCTGATTGAACGCGAGCACATCAATGAGCAGATTGATCGCTATTCGGGAGCGTGGGAGTTGGCGACCAAAGGATGGGGCGCAACACTTGATTCCCCCGGCACGCTCAAACATATCGGAACTTGCTCCATAACGACGAACCCCGTCACACGCCGGCAATTCTGATCATTGGCGAGGTTGCAGCACTCGGTAGATGTGGCAATCCCCTTGCATAGCTTCGCCGATGCTCGGGCCCAAAACACGGCCTCGTCGAGACTTGAGCCAAGATGCCATTTGGGAAATTTACCATGAAGCGTGTCCGCAAGGCCGTTCTGCCTGTCGCCGGTTTTGGCACCCGGGTGCTGCCGGCAACCAAGGCTGTGCCAAAGGAAATGCTGACGGTCTTCGACCGCCCTTCCATCCAGTACGTCGTGGACGAAGCGCGCGAGGCGGGCATCGAGCACTTCGTGTTCGTCACGGGCCGCAACAAGCACGTCATCGAGGACTATTTCGACAAGGCTTTCGAACTCGAACACACGCTGGAAGCCAAGAAGAAGGACGCGATCCTGGCCGAGGTTCGCGCCGCCGCCCTGCCCCCGGGCGCCGCGAGCTTCACGCGCCAGCAGGCGGCGCTTGGCCTTGGGCACGCTGTCCTGTGCGCGCGCGACATCATTGGTGATGAACCCTTCGCCGTCCTGCTTCCCGATGTGATCGTGGCCGGCAAGGGCGGGTCGTGTCTCAAGCAGATGGTCGACGCCTACAACAAGGTCGGCGGCAACATCATTGCGGTCGACGAAGTCCCACAGGACCGCGTCAACCAGTACGGCGTCATTGATCCGGTGACGGCGGGCGACGCCGGCCCGCTGGTGAAGATGAAGGGCATGGTCGAGAAGCCTCCGGTCGACAAAGCGCCGTCGCGCCTCAAGATCACGGGCCGCTACATCCTCCAGCCCGAAGTGTTCAACCTGCTCGCCACGCAGACCGCCGGCGCCGGCGGCGAGATCCAGCTCACCGACGCGATGCAGCGCCTGATGAGCGAGCAGGATTTCCACGCCTTCAAATACGCCGGCCAGGATTACGACTGCGGCGACAAGCTTCTTTATCTCGAAGCCTTCGCGGCGATGGCGCTGGCGCACCCCGAGTTGGGCGCGAAGGCGCGCGCGGTTCTCGAGGCGACGCTCAAGAAAGGCTGAGCTCTCTCCTCAGCCGCAGTGCGCGGGATAGTCGATGGCGGGGGCTACCCCCACGCGCCATGAACGCACGACGTTATCTTCCATCTCGAAGACGAATTTTGTCTCGCCCTGCATTACACCGACATCCGTGATCTCCGGTTCGAGCGGGTTTGGGTTCTCACTCGTCGCTGCGCCGAATTTTGCGCGGATGGCCGCCGCCGTGCTGCCGACGCCAAGGCCATCGGCGGTGCGAGCGGTGCCGGAGATGAAGTCGATGCGACGGACAGCGCCGCCCTCGACAAGAAGGCTGATGCCGGTCACGGGCTCGATAGCGAACAGCTCGAAACAGCGCAGGGGATCAACATCAGCAGGTGGCGCTACGTCGTATCTTTCGAGCTCCACCGGAAAGGCGGCCGCTGCCGCCTCAGGCGTCGCGCCCAGTTGTATACCGCAATACCCCTCGGCCGTCACCGCGCCGCAGCCGGCCAGCGCCGCCCGCTCCGCCGCCTCGGACTCAAGATGAGCTGGATCGGGCGTTTCAGGAAGCGTCTCTACGGGCGCGTTGTTCGCAGGCTCGCCGCCGCAGGCAGCGGCCAGCAAGGCCATCAGAGCGCACAGGAGGGATGACGCCTGCTTCATCAGAAGGGTTCGAAGCAATCGTAATTGCGCTGGCGGATGATCAGCCCGTCTTCGTACTCGATCACCTGACAGATGCGCGCGCGCATCGCCTCGCCCGGCCGCACCGCCCCCACGGGCGTGCGCGGATAGCCGGTCCATGTGTATTCAAGAATCACGCGATCGCCGACTTCGGTAAGCGTGTGAATGTCGTAGATTTGGCGATCCATGAGCCTCGTGCCGCGCTCTGCCCCATCGAGAATGGCGGCAAGGTCGCGCTGGGCGCCGCGCGGGATCAGGCGGTTGGGGAATTCGTACTGGACGGCGTCAGGATGGTAGAACGCCGCCAGGTCATCACCCACGGCGCCGCCTTCCACGGCCGCGATATAAGCGCGGACTTTCCGTTCGAGGGACATCGACTCCTCCGTTCTGGAGGACAGTCTAGAGCACCATCTGCGTCTGCGTCACCAGTGCGACCGTCTTGCCGGCCTCACTCGTGATCTTCGTCTGCCAGACCGACGTCCGGCGTCCGATATGGAGCGGCGTGCAGACGGCCAGGACGATTTCACCCTCGCGCGCCGCCCCGATGAAATTCGTCTTGCTTTCAAGGGTTGTCGTACCGTTGGCCCCGTCCGGCAGGTTCAAGGAGGCGCCCATCGCGCCAAGCGTGTCGGCCAGCGACATCGCCGCGCCGCCATGCAGGCCCTTCAGTGGATTGCAGAGGTCGGGTCGAACGAGAAGCCGCGCCTCGATTCGCTCTTTCGTTGCGGAAACAACTTCGATGCCCATGAGGCCGGCAAAAGGGATGTGCTTGCGGATGTGTTCGCTCATGCCCCGGGATTTGAGACAGGCTGCGCAGCGAGGCAAGTACCTGCAAGATAATGCCCGGCCAGCGTCATTTCTTGAGCGGGTGAAATGCACGCTGGTGCGCAACGGCAGCGGCGCGCGTGGGGAAGGTCTTCGCTGGCTCCTTCCCGTCGCACACAGCGCCGAGGATATCCGCGCCCAGCGGCCAGTCCTTGGCCGTTCGCACGGGCCATGGCGCTGCGTCGGGGAATTCGCTTTCAAGAGACTTGGTGAAGGTGACATACGCCGTCTGCGCCAGCGTAAGCGCCTTGCAGTCGAGCGTGATCGTGCGAAGCGCGAATACGGAATAGCGCCATTGCGGTTCGGGCGGGGCTGGCGTGTCATCACCCAGGATGTCGAGCACCTGCACCGTAGCCTTGTCGCCCTGGCGCGAGACGCGCGACCAGTCGAGGAATGACATGTTGCCGGTCGAGCGCTCCTCGCGGATCACGGCGAAGCGCGCCGCAGCCGTATCTGCCGGTGGCGCGGGCGCTCTCTTGGCGACAGGCTCCGCCGCAGGTGGGGCAGCGAGCCGCACCTTGGCATCCGCCATCGCCTGCTCGGCCGTCAGCCCCTTTGCGGTCTTGTTGGCAGGATCACAGACAACTGGAATTACGCGCGCCTGCCAGCCATGCGGGCCATGGAAGGAGCCCTGCGAGAAGGGCTCGGGCCCCGACTGGTCTAGCACTTTCCCGGCCTCATTGATCGTGCGCCTGCCGAGCGTTCCGCCGACTGTTGCGCTCCAGGTGCAGGACAACCTTGTGCGGGTGATGTTGCCGCTCAACGGCTCCCGGCGCCGTTCTTGTAGACCTGCAATACGTCGATCTCGAATGTGTCGCCGCTGCGCTTGATGCTCGCAGCGTCCCAGTAGACCGGTGTCGGACCGGAATCCTTCACATGCTGGAAGGACGCCTGCGCCATGGCCGGGGCGGCAATGAACGTGGCGGCGAACATGGCAATGATCGACTTCATGAGGCGCATGCCTGATCTCCCCTGGCTGCGCTCGTCCTATCAGGCAGCGGCGCGAGCTGCCACTCGCTACTGCGCATAGGCATCGACTCTGGCGACATGCTTCGCGACAGAGGCCTGATCGAGGAACGACCCCGTGAACGAGTTCTTCGCCAGCGTGATGATGTCCGCGCGCGAGAGGCCCACCGCCTGCGCCGTCTTCAGATAGTTGTCGGCGACATAGCCGCCGAAATAGGCCGGGTCGTCCGAGTTGCAGGTAGCCTTGAGGCCCAGTTCCAGCATGCGCTTCATCGGATGATCCTTGAGATCATGCACGACGCAGAGCTTGAGGTTGGACAGCGGACAGACGGTGAGCGTCATACCCTCCTTCACCAGCCGCTGCACGAGTGCCGCATCTTCCAGCGCGCGGTTGCCGTGGTCGATGCGGTCGACATGGAGAATGTCGAGCGCCTCGTGGACGTATTCGGGCGGGCCTTCCTCGCCCGCGTGCGCGACGATCTTGAGGCCGCGCTCCTTCGCGGCCTTGAACACGCGCGCGAACTTGGACGGCGGGTGGCCCTTCTCGGATGAATCGAGGCCCACGCCTGTGATGCGATCAAGATAGGGCTCGGCTGCCTTCAATGTCCTGAATGCGGACTCTTCATCGAGATGGCGCAGGAAGCACATGATCAGCTTCGACGTTATGCCGAACTTTGCCTCGGCCTGTTTCATGCCGGCCAGCAGGCCGTCGATTGCGATCGAGAACGGCAGGCCACGATCCGTGTGGGTCTCGGGATCGAAGAAGATCTCCGCGTGCACGCCGCCATCGGCATGAAGGCGCTCGAAATAGGCCAGCGCAAGATCGTGGAAATCTTCTTCCGTCTGCAGCACGTTGGCGCCCTGATAGTAGATATCGAGAAAGTCCTGCAGGTTGGAAAAGGCGTAGGCGGCCCTCACCTCCTCCACCGACTTGAACGGAATGGCGACCTTATTGCGCTGTCCGAGTTCGAACATCAGTTCGGGCTCAAGCGAGCCTTCAATATGCAGGTGCAGCTCCGCCTTGGGAATGCCGCGAATGAAGGCTTCGGATACGGACATGAGTTGGCTCCCGCAACTTTACCCAGACTAACAGGCCTTGGCGGCCCAGTGTACAGTCTGGGCGCGATGAAGGAGTTGGGGCATGCGGATTTATGCGATTCTGGTCACGACGTTCGGCGTGGTGTTGACGGGGTGCGTGGGCGCCGCTGCACCGCTCACGACACAAGACATCGGATTTCTGCGTGGCTGCTGGGTCCAGAAAGAAGCCCCCGGCGAGGCGATCCAGGGATTTCTCAGGCTGCTGCCAAGGAGCTCCGAAGATGATGCAGCGTTGTGGGGCGACGTCATTGACGCGAGAGACGGTGCGTGGCGGCCGACGCACCGTCTCGCATTCGGGGCGGACGGAGCCTACATGACGATCGGTCGCGATCCACTGCCAGTGGAGACTGGCTCGAGGGCGCTCAACCGGATCGCGGATCCGCCCCGGAACGCTGGCCTTCGGCCGGTTGCGTATCGCGCTACGTGGAGACTCCCGCCGATCAATGCGAGCGAGGGCTGGGTTCTGGCGGATGGAACACACGAGACATTGCGCATCTATCTGCTGAAGGCGGACGCGACGGAGGGCGAAGTCATCTTCGACGGCGAACGCGACGGGTGTGATTGATCGAATTTCACCGACCCCGTTCCCGCGATTCTAACCATCTTCCGCTAGTCTCCTGCGCTCAACCACCCGGATTCCGGCCATGAGTTCTGGACTTGTCGCGCTGGTCGGCGATGCGCCGCACGCCTGGACGATGGTCAACGCGCTGCGCAAGCGCCTTGGCGATTTCCCGGTGGTCGTGGAACGCGGCGAACCTGCCTCCGCCTTCTGGGCGCGGCGCAGAAAGAAGCTTGGTGCAGGCGTTGTCTATTCAATGAAGGCGGTCCAGCTGGCGGCGAAGATCACCAAACCGCTGTCGCGCGCGCGGCTTTCGGAATTGCAGGCCGCCTGCGACGCCACGCCGGTTCCCAATCACCTGCGTATCAATGTCGGCAACCTCAACGATGCCGACACGCGCGCAAAAATCCGAGCGCTTGAACCGAAGGCCGTGTTCGTCGCGTCCACAGGCATGCTGCGCAAGCCGCTGCTGGAGGCATGCGCCTGCCCGGTGGTGAATTATCATTCGGGCGTCAACCCGGCCTATCGCGGCATCAATGGCGGCTATTTCGCGCTGGCCAACGGCGAGCCGGAGCATTTCGGCGTGACGCTGCACCTTGTCGATCTCGGCGTCGACACCGGGCCGATCCTGGCGACCAATCGCATTCCCGTGGCGGCGAACGATAACCTGCAGACCTACATGACGCTCATGGCGGCGAGGTCACAGGATCTGGTGGTGGAGACGATGGCGCGCGTGCTGGCGGGCGACGCGAACCCGCTGCCGCCAAGCAAGCTACCATCGAACCAGTACTACGCGCCGACGCTGGGCCAGTATCTTGCGAACGGCCTTGCGCGCGGCGTGTGGTAGGCGCACGGTCGCGTCAGGCGCCATAAAGCAGCTCCACAAGATAGCTTTCGAGCGTGACTGTCTCGCCAGCATTGGTGAGCGTCCCGGTGAAAACAAGATCCTGCGAGACAGACGTGTCGATGGTTCCGGTGCGCGGCGTGCCGACGCCAAAGGTCGCGCTGGTGTTGTGCTGGAGCGCGACCTGCGCGTTCTGCGCGTTCCGGTTGTGAATCGTCCGCTGGTGAATGTTGCCGGCCGACGTGGTCGGCTGGATGGCGAGGAACTCCCGGCCCGACACGCCGCCCAGTTTCACGTAGAGGATCTTGTTGTTGGCCGAATTGGTGTGACTGAAATAGGCCGTCACGCGCAGTGCACCATTGGGGCCCATGGCGCCGGCCGGAACGTTGACGGTCGCAAGGATGGTTTCGTTCGTGTCGCCCGTGTGTGAGGCCGCCACGGCGCTCGCCGCCAGCACGCGCCACGTGCCCAGGGTCGCGCACATGGCCTGGAAGCTGGTGTCGTCGGCCAGCGCCTGCGCCTGGTCAGTGAAGACGATCTCCTCAGCCGCCCCGGCGCCCGAACTGGTGCGGCCCAGGATGCGGTCGGTGGCGGAGACATTGGCGAGCCTGGTCGCGTCGATCAGCCCCCAGGCCGCGCCGGTGTAGCGCAACAGCTGGTCCGTATCCTTCACGTAGGCGAGCCAGCCCTCGCGCGGCGTGATCTGCTCCCACGCGCCGTCGCGATAATAGCCCAGGGCCCCGTTCGCGTAGGCGTTCCAGTCAGCGCCGCTTTTGCCGGATGGCACGATGTAGACATCTCCATCATCAGGTGAACCCGGCTGCGCTGTCGTGGTGGCGGAGACGACCGACAACTGCACGACGGCGTCGAGGCGGCGCAGGCTGTCATTGAGAGTGACGTGCTTCTGCGCCTGCCCAGCGGCGAGGTACGGAAGCGCAAGATTGGATGTGTTGCTCATCCGCGAGGATAGGGTCACGTCGGCGGCCCCGGGGAAACGATCGTGCGTTTCCTACAGCTGCATTTTGCCAACGCCCTGTCAGAGGACGGAATTTCGCGGCAGGACCCGCCCGCAATTCGGCCGAATCCAGCCTACTCCGCGGCCGGCCGGGTCAGGTCGAACTCGACGCGGAAGAAACGCTGCGGGAGGCGCAGTTCACAGGCGAACATCACGCTGTGGGTCTCGTTGCTGAAGGTTGCAACACCGGCGCTACAAGCGCCAGATACGATCGATCACGAAGGGAACAGCACATGTTCAGACTTGGCGACCGTATCCGCAGTTTTGGCTACGCCTTCCAGGGGCTCGGCTTCATGCTGAAGACCCAGCAGAACGCCTGGATCCATCTTGTCGCCACCGCGGGGGTGATCGGCGCAGGTGTGTGGGTCAAGCTGTCCTTTTACGACTGGCGCTGGATCGTGTTCGCGATCGGCTTCGTCTGGGTCGCCGAGATCGTGAATACGGCGTTCGAGCATCTGTGCGATGTGGTCCAGCCCGAATTCCATGTCTCCGTGAAGGCCGCAAAGGACGTTGCCGCCGGAGCCGTGCTGGTCGCGGCCTTCATTGCGGTGATCATCGCCCTTCTCGTCTTCCTGCCCTATTTCGGATTGCCGCTATGAGCCTCCGGGACGGCGGTCCCATCGCTAGGCCGGCTCGGTCACGAAGCCTTTCCACGCGCGCATATACGTGATGAACGCATCGCCGAGTCCTTCCGCGCGAAGATACTCCGGCGTCACAGGGTTCGGCGTCGGCGTGAAGCTGGCATTGGCGAGAACCTGCTTCGGGAAATCGTGATGCAGGATCGCGGCCCGCCCAATCACGACGAAGTCGAGGCCAGCCGCCATGGCGCGGTGCACGCCCTCGCCCGTGGTTAGCTTGCCAGCGGCCCCGAGACGGACATTGCCGCGCTTCAGCGCCGTGAAATACGACAGCAGGCTGCGGCCCTTGAGCGCCTCGTCATTGGGCTCCTTGAATACATCCCAGAGCGACATGTCGAGATAGTCGATCTTGTCTTCCAGCATGAGGCGCTGGGCGACGTCCGCAATCTCCAGCAACCGCATGCCGAAACGCTCGGGCGACAGACGCACGCCGAGGCTAAAATCCGGGCGGCATGCGGCGCGCACGCCGTCGACGATCTCGAACAGCAGGCGCGAGCGGTTCTCCAGCGATCCACCATAGGCATCCTCGCGCTTGTTGATCTCGGGGCTGAGGAACGCGCAGATGATGTAGCCGTGTGCGCCGTGAATCTCGACGCCATCGAAGCCGGCCCGCTCCGCACGCTTCGCCGCCACGATGAAATCGTCACGCAGGCGATGAACCTCCTCCAACGTCAACGCCCGCGCGCCTGTTTCGGCATCATCCGAGGGAGAGACGGGCGCGCCGCCGATCAGATCCCTCGGCGAGCGCATGCCGGCATGGTGGAGCTGAACAACTGCGTGGCTGCCCTCCGCCTTAAGCGCGGCGGCGAGGCGCGACAGCCCCTCAAGGTGCATGTCATCCCAGACGCCGAGCTGGCCGGGGAACCCCTGCCCCACACGCTGGACATGGGCGGCGCAGGTCATGGTGAGGCCGAACCCACCCTTTGCCCGCATTGTCAGCCAGTTGAACTCTTCATCGGAAAGCCGCCCGTCGGCATGGCTTTGCGTATTGGTGAGCGGGGCCAGCATGAACCTGTTCTTCCAGGCCGGTCCGCGTTTCAGCGTAAGAGGCTCGAACAGGTCTGGCATGGGTAAATCCTTGGACTTTCAGACGCGGCAGCGAACGTTGTAGCGACATGCGGGCGCTTGCGGCCAGCCCTGCCCCCGCGCATATAGCCGCCTATGACCACAGGCCGCACACTCTACGACAAGATCTGGGACGCCCACGTCGTCTCGACTGACAAGGCGTCAGGCGAGAGCCTGCTCTATATCGACCTCCACCTGATCCACGAAGTTACCACGCCGCAGGCGTTCTCGGGCCTGAAGGTCAACGGCCGCCGCGTGCGTCGACCCGACCTCACACTGGCCGTAGCCGACCACAACACACCGACCGAGGGGCAGTCGCTGGGTATGGCGGGCGTTAAGGATGTGGAGGCGCGCGAACAGCTGGAAACACTTGCGCGCAATGTGAAGGAATACGGCATCCAGTTCTTCCCGATGGGCGACATCAACAACGGGATCGTGCACGTTGTGGGGCCCGAACAGGGCCGCACCCAGCCGGGTCTCACCATCGTGTGCGGCGACAGCCACACGTCCACGCACGGCGCGTTCGGCGCGCTGGCGCACGGCATCGGGACGTCGGAAGTCGAACACGTGCTGGCGACGCAAACGCTGCGCGCGCGCAAGATGAAAAACATGGCCGTGCGGGTGGAGGGCGAGTTCCGCCCCGGCGTCGGCGCCAAGGATCTCGCGCTACACCTGATCTCGATCATCGGCACGAATGGCGGCGCGGGACATGTGATCGAATACATGGGCGCGGCCATCCGCTCCATGTCGATGGAAGGGCGGATGACGTTGTGCAACCTGTCCATCGAGGGCGGTGCGCGCGCGGGACTCGTGGCGCCCGATGAAGCGACGTTCGCCTACATGAAAGGCCGTCCATCGGCGCCGAAGGGCGGACAGTGGGAAACTGCGCTCGCGCACTGGAAGACGCTCTACTCCGACGATGCCGCGCACTGGGACGCAGTGATCGACATCGCCGCCGAGGATGTTGATCCCACAATCACCTGGGGCACCAGCCCGGAACAGGCCTCATCCATCCGTGCAACCGCGCCCGTGCCCTCACAGATCGCCGATCCTGTGAAGCGCGAGGCCGCCGAACGCGCGCTGGCCTATATGGGCATCGTCCCGGGTCAGAAGCTCGAGGGCCTCAAGATCGATCGCGTCTTCATCGGGTCGTGCACGAACTCACGGATCGAGGATCTGCGCGCAGCGGCCGAGATCGCACGCGGCAATCACGTTGCAGATGGCGTGCGCGCCATGGTGGTGCCGGGCTCCGGCCTGATCCGCGCGCAGGCGGAAGAGGAAGGTCTCGACAAGGTGTTCCTCGACGCCGGCTTCGAATGGCGTGAGCCGGGCTGCTCCATGTGCCTTGGCATGAACCCCGACATCCTGAAGCCGGGTGAACGCTGCGCCTCGACCTCGAACCGCAATTTCGAAGGACGCCAGGGCCGCGGCGGCCGCACGCACCTGATGAGCCCGGTCCTGGCCGCGAAAGCCGCGATTGCGGGCGTGATCACGGCATGAGCGAACCAAAGCTCCCCATCACCGGGGGCTGCCTTTGTGGCGCGGTGCGCTATTCCGTTTCGGCGGAGCCTATCGCGGTGCGCCAGTGCTGGTGTCGCGATTGTCAGTACTGGGGATCGGGCTCGGCGACGGTGAATGCCGTGTTCGAGCGCGACAAGGTCGCACTCACGGGCGTGCTCACCGATTTCGTTTCGAAGGCGGAGTCGGGCAACACGATGCATCGCGGGTTCTGCCCCACGTGCGGAACACCGGTGACGAGCGCGTCGGATGCGCGGCCGAACTTCGTGATCCTGCGCGTGGGCACGCTGGACCAGCCATCGCTTGCAGCGCCGGCCATGGCGATCTGGACGGACTCCGCACCGCAATGGGCGCACATGGACCCGGAAGTTCCCGCGACGCCGAAGGGCGCGCCACCCCTGCCGCCTGTCTCACGTTAAGACTTGCTAACGGCGCTGCGGCGGATTGCACCGGTGAGTTGATAATGCCATGATCCTGCCCAAGTTCGAAGGCTTCTGCAGGGCGTCGGGGCGGCAGCCGGGAATCGCATGAAACGACTGCTACTTGCGCTGGTTTTGGTTGTGGCTGGCGGCGTGATGCTGCTGGGTCCGCAGCTTCGCTCCGCCTTCGCCGGCACCGAAGTGAACATCACCCTCGGGCCTGCCGAGCTGCACCCCACGCAGCAGGCGCTGAATTTCCAACTCGACGAACCTGACGACGCCACGCTCGCGGCGTCGAAGAAGTCCAAGCTGTGGGCGACCTATTATCACATGCCGACGGTTCGTCCGTCCTGGACCAGCGTATCGGCCAAGCCGCTGCTGGGGCGCAATGGCGACGCCGTGTCGCCTCCCCTGTCGACCGAAGACTGGTGTGACGCGGCCATGCAGGGATCGATCTGGGTCGACAACGGCAAGGACGACCCCACCGCGTATATGTATGTCGACAGCCGCGGGCCTGAGCAGGTTGTGTGCGACAAGTATTTTGGCGAGCTGTCGACGCGCATCAAGTCTGCGACAAGGCGCGCGCGCTTCGTTGAGTTTCACCATCCGCAAGCATGCGACGTACGCGTGATTCCGCTGATGGCGTTCCGCACCATCGCGGTTGATCGCGAGAAGATAAAGATGGGCACGGTGCTGTATGTGCCCAAGCTGCGCGGCAAGACGTTCTGGAACGCGGGCGAGTTCTTCACGCACGATGGCTATGTGATCGCCAGCGACACGGGCGGCGCGATCGAGGGCAACCACATCGACATGTTCGTCGCTGACGCGGCGGTCGATCCCTTCCCCGACCTTGTGAAGTCCAATGCACGCGCGACGTTCGAGGCCTATTTCGTTGACAAGGAACATCCCGCCGCGGTCGCACTCAGAGACGCCGCCGACGAAGTGTGCAAGGATGTTGACGGCCCCGGCCGCAAGCGCCGCTCCAACCCGGTCTGACCTGCCGCCGACCAGCGCAGTAACGACCTGGTAACCTCTCTCGCGACTTCGGTGTGGCATGAAGGAGCTGACCGCGATCCTGGGCCTCCGCGCCGATCCCACGCCGAGCGGCGTGGACGCGCGCGCGACTGCGCCTGAGGCGCCTGCTCCGGAGATCACAGCAGAGGCCCCGATCCAGACCCGGCATATGCGGCGGGCCGGCTATGCGATCCTCCTGCTGCTGACGGCCTGCGCCACAGCGTCAACGCTGGGACGAGCGCCGCCGCTCGCGCCGGTGCTGAGCCTCGAAGAGCGCGCAGCCGGCTTCCAGCTCGATGCGCCCACCGAAGACGCGCTCGGCCCCGACCTGCACCTGTGGGCGACGCACTATCACACGCCCAGCATCGCGCCTGCGCCCGAGACGATCTCGGCGGCCTTCCCCCTGCTCGGCCGCGATGGCGATCCGATCTCGCCGCCGCTCCTCCATCGCGACTGGTGCGAGGCGGCGCTGCAGGGCTCAGTCTCGGTGAGGCAGGGCGGCAAGGCGACCGCCTATGTGTTCGTCGACTCCAAGGGACCCGAACAGGCAAACTGCGACCAGTGGCTCGGCAGCCTGTCAGACGGCATCAAGACGGCGACACGGCGGGCGCGTTTCATGAAGGTGAACCACCCGCTGGGCTGCGGCGTGCGCAATCATCCGCTGGTCCCCTTCCGTACCATCGCGGTCGATCCCGACATGATCCCGCTCGACAGCGTGGTGTTCGTTCCCGAACTGCGCGGTCGCGAATTCGCGTACGACGGACAGACCTTCATTCACGATGGCTATCTGTTCGCTGGCGATCGCGGCGGGGCGATCAAGGGCCGGCATATCGACGTGTTCCTCAATGAGAGTGGCGGCGGACCGCTCGAAGACCTGTTCGCCTCCAGCGAGAACCGCACCTTCGCGGCGCACGCTGTGGCGGAGGATGATCCCAATGCTATGGCTCTGCGCGCGAGCCAGTCGGCCAGCTGCGAGCCGGTCACGCCGGGTTGACCTTCGCAACAACTGGACAAGCTTTCCCTTGCGGCGGCAGATTGCACCGCAAACAAGACTCACACGATGCGAGGGAGAGACTGCAATGAAACGCTATCTGAAAGGGGGCGTGGCCGTGATCGCGGCGGGGCTTCTGGCCGCGGGCTGCGGATACTTTGCGGACCACAAGGCGCACGCCCCGCAGATCCCGTCCGCGCCAACGATCTCGCCCTCATTGAAACCGCAGACGCCGAACGCACCGGGCGCCGTGCCCGCACCTGCGTCGGTCGCTGCCTCCCAGGCAGCCGCCGCAGCCGCAGCCCCGCCGGCTCCGTCCGGACGCACCAATTACGGCGTTGCGAGCAACTGGCTGTGCCGGCCGGGCCTCGCCAACAATCCGTGCGAAGTGAACATCGACGCGACGATGGTGAAGGCGGACGGCTCCACCACCATCGAGAAATTCACCGGCAATCCCAACGCGCCGATCGACTGCTTCTATGTCTATCCGACCGTGTCGCTCGATCCGTTCACGCAGTCGGATCTTGTGCCCGGACCGGAAGAGCTGAACGTCGTGAAGGCGCAGCTGGCGCGCCTTGGCAGCCAGTGCCGCATCTTCGCGCCGATGTATCGCCAGTTCTCGCTGGGCGCCCTGCGCGCCCGCATGTCGGGCGGCGGCGAAGTTCCCGTGCGCGGCACGCCGATGGACGCCAACAATGACGTCGACGACGCCTGGGACTGGTACATGGCCAACGAGAACAAAGGGCGCGGCGTCGTGATACTTGGCCACAGCCAGGGCTCGGGCCAGATCATGCGCCTGATCGCAGCCAAGGTGGACGGCAAGCCGGCGCAGCAAAGGCTGGTCTCCGCCATCGTCATGGGCTTTTCGCTGATGGTTCCCAAGGGTCAGGACGTTGGCGGCACGTTCAAGAATATCCCGGTGTGCAAAGCCGCCGACCAGACCGGGTGCGCGATCTCGTTCTCGTCCTTCCGGTCCAACATCCCGCCTTCGGAAACGGCGATGTTCGGGCTTAGCCGTGACGGCATGGAAGCGGTCTGCACCAACCCGGCGGCGCTCGGCGGTGGAGCAGCGCAGGCCAAGGCCTACTGGTCGACCGGGGACAAGACCTGGGTTGCCGGCAAGAAGGTGACGACGCCATTCGTCGTGACGCCGGGCCTCACCACGACGGAATGTGTACGCGACGGCGCGCATCACTATCTCAAGGTGACGTTCAACGCCGACCCCAACGACCCCCGCATCGACGATCCGGGTACGGACGTGATGGCGAATGGCAAGCCTGATCCGGGCTGGGGCCTGCATCTCAACGACGCCAACATCGCGATGGGTGACCTTGTCGATGTCCTGGCAAAACAGTCGGCGGCGTGGACGAAGGCCCACCCCTGAGAATCGGCGACAACTGAACCAGATGTAATGAACGGCCCTGCACCTTGTGTGCAGGGCCGTTTTTCGTGGCGTAACCTGCATGGTTAGCGTCATCGGTGAAATCGCGGGGCGCGCACTGAGCTTGCCTTAGGGGATGGGGATCAGTTTGCACGCGGACCCGTGGGGGGCATCCACCTGCAACCGGTACTCAACATGCGCGCGCCGCACGCCAAGATCGATGACTGGCTCATGGGCCAGGAAGAGGCCTCGACCGAAGCCGCCGAGGCGCCTTTCGATTCCTTTGGTCCGATCAGCGAGATCCGTCGCGCGCTCGGCCGTCCGGAAAAGACGGCCGTAACGCAAGGACCGCACGACTACACGCGCATCCTGGCGGCTGAGTCCGACCCCTATCACCGTCGCGTGCTGCGCGTTCTGCTGGCCAGTACGCGCATTTCCGTAATCGAAGTCGAGGACGGTCAATCGGCGATCGACCTCCTCGCGCTGCGCTCGTTCGATCTCGTCCTGCTGGGCATGGAGTTGCCGATCATGACGGGCCCGGAAGTGATCCGTTGGGTGCGGCGCAGCCTGACGCCCTGGTCGGACATCCCGATCCTGGGACTCGTCGGCGAGGAACATCGCGACCAGGTTGGCCGCCTGATGTCGATGGGGATGACGGACTGGACCGCCAAGCCGCTCAGCCGGCACCACCTGGCCGACAAGATCGTCCACCTGATGCCGACACTGTACGACGCCGGGCTTTAGGCGCGCGCCTCAGAACTCGATATCGAGTTCCTCGATTTCGATCGGCTCTGCCTTCGCTTCCTCGATCCATTGCTGCATCGGGGCCCAGGCCATGACCCTGTCACGGTATTCGGCAGCCTTGCCCTCCAACGCCACATCGTAAGTGACGAAGCGGGTGCATACCGGCGCATACATGGCGTCGGCCAGGGTCGGATGATCGCCAAACAGCCACGGGCCGCCATACTTCTCGAAACACTCACCCCAGATGGTCAGCACGCGGCGGATATCGCCCTTGGCCCCGGTGAACACGCGGAAGCCGGGATAGCGGGCGCGCAGGTTCATCGGCAGGGCCGAGCGCATGTTGTAGAAGCCGCCATGCATCTCGCCGATGATCGAGCGTGAATGGGAGCGTGCCTTCTTTTCGAGCGGCAGGAGACCCTTCTTCGGGAATTCCTCCTCCAGATACTCCGCGATGGCGAAAGTGTCCCAGATACTGGCCCCGTTGTGATCCAGCCGGGGCGTGAGGACGGTGGGGGAGAGCAGCAGAAGCTCGGCCCGGTTGTCCGGATCGTCGTTCGAAACGCTCTCTACTTCGACCTTAAGCTCCGCCAGCTGGCAAAACAGCCAGGCCCGCAGAGACCAGGACGAGTAATTCCTGCTCGAAATCGTGAGTTTAGCGCCCGCCATGACGGCACTTTCCTTGCCCTTAATGTGTCTATGCAATCGTATGTCGCAGTGCAACATGTGTGGAGCTAGGCTTCCTTAAGAAGCGTTAGCGGTCACGCATCTGCCTAAGAATAGAGCGCGCCTGGATATGTGGTACCACATTTACGAGGCCCAGATGCAGGCTTCAGCGCCGTTTCGCGCTGCTGCACTGGCCGCCCTCCAGATGAGACCGGCGCTCAATGGCGCGGGTGACAGCCTGGGCATGCGCCAGATGATGGCCGCCCTGGAGATGGCCACGCGCGCCAAGCTGACCCATGTTTCCCAGCCCTTCGGCATCAAGTCCGTGATGGTGGAAAACCGCGAGTCGCTGGTGGTCGAGGAGGTCGCGTTCGACCTGCCGTTCGGTCGCTTGCTACACTTCCGGAAGGACATCGACGCGCCCCAGCCCAAGGTTGTGATCGTCGCCCCTCTGTCCGGCCACTTCGCCACGCTCTTGCGCGACACGGTGAAAACCATGCTGCAGGATCATGACGTCTACATCACCGACTGGAAAAACGCGCGCGACGTGCCGCTGGTGCAGGGCCGCTTCGGGTTCGAGGACTATGTCGACTACCTGATCAGGTTCATGGAGCACCTTGGACCCGGCGCCCACATCGTGGCGGTATGCCAGCCCTGCGTACAGGCGATGGTGGCGACCGCCGTCATGTCCGAGCGGAAGCACCCGTGCACGCCCGCTTCGCTGACGCTGATGGCCGGGCCGATCGACTGCCGGATCAATCCGACGGCCGTGAACAAGCTGGCGACGGACCATCCGATTGAATGGTTCAAGACCAACCTGATCTCGACCGTGCCCTTCCCGCTGCCGGGCTGGGGACGGCGTGTCTATCCCGGCTTCATGCAGCTCACCGCATTCATGGCGATGAACCCGGAACGCCACCTCGATGCCCACAAGACGCTTTTCAAGCATTTGGTCGAGGGCGAGGAGAACGAGGCCGAGAAGATCAAGACCTTCTACGATGAGTATTTCGCCGTGTTGGATCTGTCGGAAGAATTCTACATCGAGACGGTCGCCTGGGTGTTCCAGGAAATGCGCCTGCCGACCGGGCGGCTGAAGCACCGCGGCGAACTGGTAGACTGCTCGAAGATCACCCGGACGGCGATCCTGACGGTTGAAGGCGAGCGCGACGATATCTGCGCCGTTGGCCAGACGGCGGCGGCGCACGAGCTGGCGACCAAGCTGCGGCCGCATCTGCGCAGCCATCACCTGCAGCCCGGCGTTGGCCATTATGGCGTGTTCTCCGGCCGCAAGTGGCAGAACCAGATCTATCCGACCGTGCGGTCGGTGATCCTGTCGATGGAATAGCCGCTAGTTGGCGTGCTCGCGCGGCAGCTTGCGCGTATCCCTGATCACCAGCTTCCTTGCGCCGGCATCGCGCAGGATCGCGATGAGGCTCCAGAAGGCGTCGGTGGACGCCGTCCCGAAATCGATGACGAGTGCTCCGGGGTAGATTCCGAGGGAATGGATCACGTCCGGCGGCTGGGTCGCGCCCTTGGCTATGCGGCGTTCGTCCGGATCGTACCACTGCTCGAACCAGTCCTTCAGGCGGGGCGCCATGTCGCCAGGTATGTCATGCACGATCTCGACATCGTCCCAGCTCAGCGTCTCCATCCGCACCTCGGTTGCGCCGGCGGTTCCCTCGATAGGATCGAACTCCAGCTGCCGGTCGGGGACGAGTTCGACAACCACCGAGGCGTCCATCTTCCCCTTGATGGTGGTCAGGAAATCGATCCGGTAGTGCGCGCCGTAGAGGTTGGGGTTCGTGGGACGTTCGGTGGGAACCTCGGCGCCGCCGCCGGGGTATTTCGCGAACTGGCTGCGCAGGAAGCCGACCAATTGGTCGACATAGAGCTGGCGCGCCAGCGAGATCAGTTCATTGCCATCCATGCCCGTCCCTTACGGCAGGGATAAGCCCGCGCCAATGGCCAGAGCGCAATGGCCGAACGAGAAAGGCCCGGCGTTTCCGCCGGGCCTTGTTTAGGTAAGCCCTGTCCGGCCCTCAGACCATCGGCATGGCTGCGATATCGAGGTAGATCGCCGCAAAATGACAGGAGGCGGCGGCGACGACAAAGCCGTGCCAGATCGCCGAATTGAAGGGCAGCTTCTTGTTGACGTGGAATATGACGCCAACCGTATAGAGCAGGCCGCCAGCCGCCAGGAGCGCGAGGCCGACAGGCGACATCGAGTGGATCAGCCGGTCGATGATGGTCAGCACCGCCCAGCCGAGGCCGAGATACAGCGCGATGAACACCCGCGGCGAGTTGCGGCGGACGAGCAGGTTCATGGCGATGCCGGCAAGCGCGACCAGCCAGACGAGGCCGAGGACGGTCCAGGCCAGTGGGCCATCCAGCTTGGCCAGCATGAAAGGCGTGTAGGAGCCGGCGATCATCAGGAAGATACCCGACAAGTCCAGACGTTCGAGAATGCGGCTGATCTTCTGGTTGGTGTTCGAGTTGTAGAGAGCCGAAGCGCCGAGCATGGCGAGGAGGCCAGCCGAATAGATGACGAGAGCGGCGGTGAGCTTCACGCTGCCCGAAGAAGCGGCTGTGGAGATGAGGAAGATACAGCCGGCGATGGCGAGGACGATGCCAACGGCGTGGACAATCACGTCGGCCAGCCATTCGATGCGACGTGTCTGCGGGTACCAATAGGCGGCGACCGCCTCGGCTTGGGAGGGAGTGAGGTGTGTGCTCATTTCAAACTGCCCTTCTTTGCTGGGGCCTTGGGTTGAATGTGCGGACCGGGTCAGTGGTTCCGATGCGAGCATTGCGCCACACAAGACTGGCGCGAGTTGGACCCGATTGCGGCGAACCGCATGCGGATCATCTTCATGTAGGTACGCTTTCGCCATCAGGATGAACCCGCATTCAGTTTCGACGCGGATCGACGGCCAGATGTGTCTTCTGCGCAGCGGTTCCTGAACTTCGCGACAGGATCGGGCTGCCCGTCCGGCCGCGTTCAAGGGCGCACTCCGAACTCGAATCAAACCATAGCGCACGGAGATTGAGGGCGGCTCCTCGCGATCGATGAAATTTGCCGGATCGGCACATCATCGTGCGCCGGGCGATCATGCAGCCGCAGCAATCCGCGCGCGGCGCGAAAGCTGTTCCATCGTGGCTTGCCGCGATCCAGCGCGCGCTATCTCAACACGCCAGATGGACGAGACATCAACCTTTGTCGCCTCGTTTCGCAGCTGGACGCCCGAATGGGTGATCGCGCTGCGGCTTGCGCTGGCTTGCGTTCTGGGCGGGTTGATCGGGCTGGAGCGGGAGCTTGGCCGCCACGACGCCGGGCTGCGCACGCACATGCTGGTCGCGATCGGCAGCTGTGTCTTCACGCTGGTCGCATGGGAAATCTACCAGCACATCCGGGCGATAGAGCAGCCGGCGACGGGCGACCCGATCCGCATCATCGAGGCGGTGACGGCGGGTGCAGGCTTCCTCGCGGCCGGGATCATCTTCCAGTCGGGAGCGAAGGTGCATGGTCTGACAACCGGGGCCGGCGTGTGGACAGCGGCTGCCATTGGCGTCGCCTGCGGAGCGGGCGCCTACGCTATCGCGGGGATCACCACGCTGATCGTGCTGGCCGTCCTGTTCGGGCTGGGGGTCATCAAGGCTCGGATGGGGCTCGAAAGCAGGCCGCCTCCGGACGACCGCGTCGCGAACCCGACCTTGCCGGGCGAAGGCGGCAAGCCGCCCCCGCCGCGGGACTCAGCCCCGGACCGCTAGGCCCGTCATTGCCGGCCAGCTTGCAGCGTATCGCGCCACCCCCTACTCCGACGCCATGAGCGATCTTTCACACTGGACCAAACGTCCGACACCTGGCGCGCAGACGCTGGCTGGCAAGCACGTGCGGCTGGAGCCGCTTGACTGGGCAAGCCACGGCTCCGGTCTGTTTGCAGCCGTCGGCGGCGAAGCGAACGCTGATATCTGGACGTGGATGCCGGTGGGACCGTTCGCAAGCGGGGATGCGATGGGTGAATTCCTGGCTGCAGCGCAGTCCCGCGAGGGCTGGCGCACCATGGTGTTCCGGCAGGCGGCCTCGGGAAAGGTCCTGGGCATGGCCAGCTACATGCGTATCCGCGAGGCGCACGGCAGCGCCGAGATCGGCTGTGTGGCCTTCGGGCCGGCCCTGAAGCGCACGACCGAGGCAACCGAGGCGCTGGCCCTGATGGCGGCGCACGTCTTCGACCTCGGGTATCGCCGCTATGAGTGGAAGTGCAATAACCAGAACCTGGCCTCGAAACGCGCGGCGGAACGCTTCGGCTATGTGTTCGAAGGGGTGTTCAGGAACGATATGGTGACCAAGGGGAAGTCCCGGGACACGGCATGGTATTCGATTACCGACACGGAATGGCCGGCGGTGCGTGCGGCGCTCGGCCTCTGGCTTGCCGATGACAATTTTGCGAAGGATGGTTCCCAGAAGCGCAGCCTTGAGTCGTTCCGCGCGCAATAGCGGCAGACCCTGATGATCACCGGCCTCGACCACGTCCTGATTGTCTGCACGTCGGTGGACGAGGCCGAGAACACCTATTCAGCCCTGCTGGGCCGCGAGCCGGACTGGCGCTCGAGCGACCCGGGCGGCTCATCCACCGTGATCTTCCAGATGGAAAACATGGCTCTGGAGATCATGGCGCCACAGGGCGGCGGCCCGCTTGCCCGGCGGCTGCACACCATGCTGGAGCAGGAAGGCATCGGCCTGAAGTCGCTGATCTTCTCATCCGACAACCTTGCCGACGACCGCGCGACATTCGACCGGCGGGCCCTGAAGCCCGACGAGATTTCGGCCGGCGAAAGCGTGAATCCCTATGCCGGCTCGGCGCGCTACTGGTCGCGCTTCCGGCTGGACGAGCAGGCAACGCACGGCGTCCGCATCTTCGCGCTGACCCGCAAGGCGCCGGACCCGATGACCTACAAGCCGGCAAAGCCCGACGTGATCAACGGGCTCGACCACGTCGTGATCAACACCGCGAACCCCGACCGGGCGGCGGCGCTCTATGGCGCGCGGCTGGGCCTGCGCATGGCGCTCGACCGGTCCAATCCCGACTGGGACATGCGGCTGATGTTCTTCCGCGTCGGTGGGCTGACGGTGGAGCTGGCGCATAAGCTGTCGGCCGGCACGGGCAACCAGCCGGACAAGCTGTGGGGCCTGTCGTGGAAGACGCCCGATATCGAGGCGACGCACGCGCGCCTGATGGCGGCCAATTTCGCCGTGACCTCGATCCGGCCGGGGCGCCGGGCGGGAACCAAGGTATTCTCGGTGCGCGATAAGACCATGGGCGTGCCGACGCTGGTGATTTCGGCGGACGCCTGAGAGCCTCCGCGCGGGCCACTCCCCAATCCCTTCCGCGTGCTCTATATCGACCCCATGAAGCCCTTTACCCACCTCACCGGAACCGCCGCGCCGTTGCCGATCGCGAATATCGACACGGACCAGATCATTCCCAAGCAATTCCTGAAGACCGTCTCGCGCGAGGGACTGGCCAAGGGGCTGTTCTATGATTTCAAGACCAACCCGGATGGCACGCCCAATCCGGACTTCGTCCTGAACAAGCCGGCCTACGCGAGGGCGTCGATCCTGCTGGCGAAGGAGAATTTCGGCTGCGGATCATCCCGCGAGCATGCGCCGTGGGCGCTGCTGGACCAGGGCCTGAGCGTCGTGGTCGCGCCGAGCTTTGCCGACATTTTCTACAACAACTGCTTCAAGAACGGTCTCTTGCCCATCGTGCTGCCGCGCGAAGTGGTGGACCAGCTGATGACCCAGGCGGGTGGGCCGAACCACGTGTTCAACATCGACCTCGCCGCGCAGACCGTGACCGCGCCGGACGGCAAGGTGCACAGCTTCGACATCGACCAGGGCCGCAAGGCGAGCCTGCTCGCCGGCCTCGACGATATCGGCGAGACGCTGCAGCATTCAGCTGAGATCACCTCGTTCGAGGAGAAGCGAAAGCTTTCCCAGCCATGGCTGTCGTGACCCGCTTCTGGCCTGCGCTCGTGCTGGCGCCCGTCGTGTTGCTGGCCGCCTGCGGACCGGCGACCGAAGGGCCATTGGCGGATATCGAGGCCAAGACCGCAGCCGCTGCAGCGATCGATCCCAAGGCCACGGCGGAGGCCGCCAAGGACAAGGCTGATACCGAAGCGCTGGCGGCGGCGAAGCCGGCCTTCGCTGCGGCGCTGGCCACGGGCGATCCGATGGCGGTCGACGATCTCGCCGACGCCGGAAACGCGTGGGCGCTGTTTCATCGCGGCAAGACCCGGCTGGAGAGCCACGACTTCATGCTGCAGCAGGGCGGCTTCGAGGATATGGAAGCGGCGGCCGAAGCGGGCCTTCCTGAGGCGCTGATGTGGGTGGGCCGGCGCAAGGCCTATGGCGTCGATGGGTACAAGCTGCAGCCCAACTCCGGCCTGATGATGATGGAGCGGGCGGCGCGGCGCGGGAATGTCGAGGCGATGTTCGCGGTCGGGGAGATGTACGAGCAGGACGCCTACATGAACGACACCAAGAAGGCGCGTGACTGGTACACACGCGCCGCCGAAGCGGGCTCGGCCGAGGCCAAAGCCGCGCTGGCGCGGATAGTCACGGCGGCTGAAGGCGAATAGCTCAGTCGTCGTCCTGCACATGCAGGGCATGCAGCACGCGGTGGAAGACCGGCGCGAGCACAATGCCCGAGACCAGCACCAGCACGAGCCCGCATCCCATAGCGTAGACGCCAGCGAACAACTTGCCGGCTTCAGTGTGGAGTTCCGGCGCGACCGGCCCCATCCCGCCCAACAGCATGGCCGAGTTCAGGAAGGCGTCGATGGGGGCCATGCTCTCGGTTGAGATATAGCCCCACATGCCAACGGCCAGCGCGAGCGCCACGAGGACGAAGGCGGCGACAATGTTTGCCGCTAGCCGCCAGGCAAAGCGCATCGGCGAGGCCAGCGGCTCGCCCTTGTAGTCGAAGTTGAACAGCGCCATGGCAGCCCTCCCGGATCCGGCAGGCAGAGTCTATCTGCCTGCCGGGCGGGGAGGAACGCCCATTTTTTGGTGGAGTTTCTTATCGGGCGGCGGTGATGGCGGGGGTTTGTCCCCTGCTCTCTCTTGTCGGCTTGGATTCGGCGGCGGGATAGCTGCGTATGGTGGCGGCAATTCCGGTCTCAAATGGCGTGGCGTCCGACCAGAAGCGGCGTGCAAACTTGGTGGCGTCGACGTGGTAAGGCCGGTTCCAGGTGAAGCGCATTTCCGACAACTCACGCATCGCCGGCGAGAAGACGCCAAGCAGCTGGAGCATGAAGGATGGCAACGCCATCACTTTCAGTTTCACGCCGGCAGCATCGGCGCCAATCTGCAGCATCTGGCGCGGGCTGAGCGCGGGCGCACAGGGCACATGCCAGACCTGGTTGAAGGCGTCGTCGGGCGCTTCGAGCAGGCTGAGAGCGGCGCGACCGATATCGGGGACGTAGGCGAAGGCGTGCGGCAGATCCGGCGACATCAGGAGCTGTGCTGATTTTCCGAGCGCCACCTGCACAAGACCGGTATCGCCCATGTGCGAGTTGCGCACGCCGGGGCCATAGAAATCCGGCGCCCGCAGCGCTGCCCAGCGCACGCGGCCGGCGCGTGCCGCAGCTTGCCACATGCGTGTGACTTCGGCGCGTACGGCGGGCTTCACGCCGTATGTCGTCAGCGGCATGTCCTCGTGCAACGGCTCGTCCTGTGGGTCATACATGTAGAGGTTGTCGACCTGGACGATGCGGATGTTGGCGGCTTCTGCGGCGGCGAGCAGGTTACGCATCGCCTTCGGCCAGGCGTCGCGCCACACCTTGCCGCGATATTCGAAGCCGATGGTGACAACGGCTTGCGAGGCGCCCGCCATCGCGCGCTTCACGTCTTCCGCGTTGAGAACGTCGCACGTCATGAAGTCGACGCCGGCGGGCAGGTTCGCGGGGCGCTTGCGCTGGACGACGCGCACTGGCGTTCCGCGCGCGAGCAGGCTGGCGACCGTCGCCTCGCCCGTGGGGCCGTATCCGAAGACAGTGATCAGGCTGGAGGCGTCGTTGTGGCGGTTCATGACTGTGTCCCTTGGCTGTTGACAACAAGGTAGCGCGGGGATGACCATACCAGAAATGCATAGTTGGTATCTTTGATATGCGCGATGTGCATCTACCTGGCCTCGACCTGAACCTGCTTCCGGCTCTGGAAGCGCTGCTGAAGCGACGAAACGTGACCGAGGCGGCGAGGGATGTGGGCCTGAGCCAGCCGGCGATGAGCCGCGTCCTCGCCAGGTTGCGCGAGGTGCTGGGCGATCCGCTGCTGGTGCGGATGGGGAGCGAGTATGCGCTCAGCCCGCGTGCCCAGGCGCTGTCGACGCAGCTGATCACGGCGCTCGATCATGTGAAAGCGGTGTTCCGCGAACCGGGCTTCGATCCGGCCCGCACACAGCGCACGATCCGCATTGTCGGCCTCGACACACATACGCTGCTGCTGGCGCCCGCCCTGATGGCGCGGCTGGCGATGGAGGCGCCGGGCATCGACGTGCGCTTCGAGAGCTATCGGCCCGACATCGTTGAACGTGTGGAGACCGGACAGCTCGATCTCGTGTTCGCCACCTCCACAACACCGCTGCCGCCCGGCTCGCGGAGCGAGACCTATGCGCGTGACCGCCTGGCGCTTGTCTTGCGCAAGGGACATCCGATGGCAAAGCGCAAGTGGACGATCGAGGATTACGCCCGCGTCGATCATGTCGGCATCTCGATCTTCGGCGATGCGGGATCGGAACTTGATGCTCAACTGGCGCGGGCGGGCGTCAAGCGACGCCTGGCGCTGGTGACGCCGCACTTCATCGGCGCACTGGCGGCAGTGTCTCGGACAGATATGGCGACCACGCTCAGCCGTGTTTTCGCCCGCGCCTTCGCGGACCATTACGGACTGGTCTTGAAGGAACCACCGCTCTCCAGTCTCGATCTCGACCTGACATTGGTCTGGAGCCAGGTCCGTGACGCTGACCCTGTGCTGACCTGGCTCCGAAAGGTGATCGGCGAGGAGGCGCGGAAAACGATGGAGATCGACTCCCGGATATAGCTCCGGATCGGGTTTCCCGCGCGCGTGAAAGGGACTAAGACCCCCTCGCGAAGCCAGACGGATGCCTGCCCATGACGACGAAACACCAGACCCTGCTGCTGCTGCCCGGCGATGGCATCGGCCCGGAAGTGACCGAGGAAGCGCGCCGGGTCGCTGCGCACGTGGCCCCCGACCTCCAGATGGAGGAAGCGTTCTTTGGCGGGGTTTCCTACGACAATTTCGGCACGCCGCTGACCGACGCGGTGATGGAGCGGGCGCACAAGGTCGACGCGATCCTGATGGGCGCGGTTGGCGGGCCCAAATGGGACAATGTCCCGCGCGACAAGCGGCCGGAGGCGGGCCTGCTGCGCATCCGCAAGGAGCTGGACGTCTACGCCAACCTGCGCCCCGCCTTCTGCTTCCCTGCCCTAGCTGGCGCATCGGCGCTGAAGCCGGAGCTGGTCGAAGGCCTCGACATCATGATCGTGCGCGAGCTGACCTCGGGCGTCTATTTCGGCCAGCCGAAAACGATCGAGACACTGCCCAATGGCGAACGGCGCGGCGTCGACACGCAGAGCTACACGACCAGCGAGATCCGCCGTGTGGCGGCGCGCGCGTTCGAGCTGGCGCGTGGACGCAAGCGCAACAGCAAGTTCGCCGGCGTGCTGTCGTGCGAAAAATCCAACGTGATGGATTCCGGGCTGCTCTGGCGCGAGGAAGTGACGAAGCTGCACGCCGAGCAGTACAGCGATGTGAAGCTCGATCACATGCTGGCGGACGCGGCCGCCATGCACCTGGTGAGGGCGCCCAAGGACATCAACGTGCTGCTGGCCGACAACCTGTTCGGCGACATTCTCTCGGACGAGGCGTCAATGCTGACGGGCTCGATCGGCATGCTGCCGTCCGCCTCGCTGGGCGAGCCGGGCACGCCCGGTCTCTACGAGCCGGTGCACGGCTCAGCGCCGGACATCGCAGGCAAGGGCATCGCCAACCCGATCGCAGCGATCCTCTCGCTCGAGATGGTGATGCGCTGGAGCCTTGGCCGCGCCAACGTCGCTGATCGCATCTTCGCAGCGGTCGACAGGGCGCTGCAGGACGGGGCGCGCACCGCCGATATCGGCGGCTCGATGAGCACGCGCCAGATGACGGACGCGATCCTGAAGCATCTCTGAGGCGGGCGATCCGGACGAATTCCGACTCGACTCGCAAGTCGATACAGAGTAGAACATATCATGAACTTTGAGGCGCCATGATGACCCACCTGAAGATCAACTATGTCGAACTCGCCAGCCGGGACATCGGCGCCACCAAGGGCTTTCTCGCGAAGGCGTTCGGCTGGGAATACGCAGACTATGGCCCCGAGTATCAGTCCTTCACCAATGCCGGCATTGACGGCGGCATCTTCCAGAACACGGACGACATCCTGAAGGCGCCGCTCGTTGTACTGAAGGCGGAGGATCTCGCCGAGGCGGAGAAGGCCGTGAAGCTGGCTGGCGGCGTCATCACTCAGCCGCCCTTCAGCTTTCCGGGCGGACGTCGCTTCCACTTCCGCGAACCAGGCGGCAATGAGATGGCGGTGTGGAGCGAGACATAGCTCCGCAGGCCGGCGGAGACTTTCATGGCGCTGAGGATGATCGAGGGCCAGGTCGAAGAGCTGGGCCCGTCGACGCCGCTGGTCGCCGAGGCGGGTCCGACAGGCACGTTATGGGCCTTCGTGACATTCAGCCAGCGAAAGCGCCGTCCGGTGACGCTCGAAAAGGTGGTCGCCGACCCAGCGATCGGCGCGCGCCTTGTCCCGAAGCAGGCAGGGCGGTTCGCCTTCTACTCGCATGATGGGCAGTGGATCTCTTGTGGATTTGCAGGAAGCGATGGCGGGATCGCGCTGGCTACGCTGGCAAGCGACCCGGCGGCGATTGCGGCGGATACGATCCGGCTCCCCGCCAAGCGGAAGATGTTCTGGGGCATCGTGCTCATCCCGACGATCATCGGCCTGTTCTTTGCCGTCGACATGATCAGGACGGCGCGCAGGACGCTGCGAGATAACCCGGCTCCAAGGCGGCCGAGCGATGCGCGTGTGACGCGGGCGCTAAAAGGCCAGTTCTTCTGGCCGCTCTAGCCCTCAGCTGTAGTCGCAAATCCGGGTAAACTTGTCGTCGCGAGTCTCGAACAGGGTAGCTCCGCGGATCGAGACGTGCTCGCCGGGGCGGACATAGTTGCCAAGTTCCGCCGCCGCGACGCCGGAAAACACGGTTTCGGCCGCAGCTTTCTCGCCATCGACCAGGATGCTCACCAGCTCGTGCCGGCGCTCGCGGAAAGCGCGGGTTGTCGCCTCGATCACTTCGCGCATCTCGTCCTTGCCGTTTAGTCGCATGGCGCCCCCGGGGTTGCTGACCGTCTCAAACACCACATCCTCGGCGCAGCAATCGAGCATGCCGTCCACGTCGTTGGCGTTGTAGTGCTCCACATAGCGCCGGACGATGGCGGCAATGTCGGACATGACGTCTCCTGTGGCGCGCGGCTGCGCGGGTTTGTCGTCAGCATGCGGGGGCTGGCGCCGAACCCTCACGCCCATTAGACGCTACTGGCCCCCCTCGCATGAAGCGGATGCCGATATCATATACGGCGCGTTGGGGTGCTGCGGCCAAGTATCCGCGAGAATGTGACGACATGACGACCGGCGACCCGCCGGCAGGGAGTATTTCGATGGCGCCAAAGGTCGCAGTTCTGGGCGCAACCGGCATGGTCGGTCGCGAAATCCTCAGCATCATGGCCGAGCGCGGGGTGCCTGTCGCCAATGTGACGGCGCTGGCCTCGCGCAAGATGATCGGCGCAGAGGTCAGCTATGGCGATTCAACGCTGAAGGCGAAGGACGTCGACGAGTTCGATTTCACCAAAGTCCATGTGTGCATCATGGCCACGGGCGACGCTCCCGCGCGCAAGTATGGCAACGCCATTTCGGCCACCGGCTGCGTCGTGATCGATACATCACGCGCCTTCCGCTCCGACCCGCAGACGCCGCTTGTCGTCCCCGAGGTGAACGCAGACGCCATCGACGGATACACGCGGCGCAACATCGTCGCCGTGCCCGATGGCGCGACGGCGCAGCTGGTGCGCGTGCTGAAGCCGCTGCACGACGCAGCCGGCGTCGCGCGGGTGGTTGTGGCGACCTATCAGTCGGTTTCGGGCGAGGGCCAGCGCGCCATCGACGAGTTGTGGACGCAGACCAAGGGCATCTATGTGAACCAGAGCCCGGAACCCAAGGAGTTCCCGCGCCAGATCGCCTTCAACGTCATCCCGTCAATCGACGAAGTGATGGATGACGGCTTCACCGAAGAGGAATGGCGCATCGCCGCCGAAACCCGCAAGATCATCGACAACGACATCCAGGTGGTGGCGACCTGCGTGCGCGTGCCGACCTTCGTCAGCGTCGGCGAGGCGGTGCATGTCGAGATGGCCGAGCCCCTCCCCGCCGCCGAGGCCCGCACCCTCCTCCGCGAGGCGCCGGGCCTGCTGCTGATCGACCGGCGGGAAGAAGAAGACGGCTATGAAACGCCGATTGGCGCGGTCGGCGAATGGGCGACCTATGTCTGCCGCGTGCGTGACGATCCGACGGTCGAGAACGGCCTCGCCATGTGGATCGTCGCCGACGACCTGCGCAACGGCGCAGCCATGCTGGCGGTCCAGTGCCTGGAGCTTCTGCAGAATCGGGGGGCTTTCTCGAAAGCTCTGCCTGCCTAGGAGAAAATCTCCGGACCGGTTGAGAAACTATCGTCGGGCGGCCCGGTTACGCGGCCGTGCGAACGGGCCTATCTAGCCCGCATGCCGAAGAATGCTGACATAAGAAGCGGCCTGTTCGCCGCGATGGCGGCCTACGGCCTGTGGGGCTTCCTGCCCCTGTACTTCCAGTTCCTGGGAGACATGCCGCCGCTGGTGATCCTGGCGCATCGCATCCTGTGGTCTGTTCCCACTGCGCTGATCCTTGTGATCGCGGCTGGGAAATGGGCGGAGTTTTCGGGCCTGCTCCGGCGACCTCAAATGCTCCTGACGCTGCTCGCCTCAAGCCTCGCGATCGCTACCAACTGGACGATCTACATCTGGGCGGTGACCAACAATCGGATCCTGGAAGGCAGTCTCGGCTACTACATAAATCCGCTGATCGTTTTCCTGTTTGCCGCCATGTTCTTTGGAGAGCGGTTCAGGCCGCTGCAGCTGGTGGCCGTGGGCCTTGCCGCAGCCGGCGTCATCAACCAGACGCTGGTGGTGGGCGCGTTTCCGTGGGTGTCCCTGTCGCTGGCCATTTCGTTTGCGATCTATGGCGCAGTTCGCAAGACGACGGCGGTGGACAGCCGCGTGGGTTTCGGCGCGGAGGCGCTGCTGCTGGCGCCGGCCGCCCTGCTCTATCTCACGTTTTTCCTGCCCGAAGGCGTCCACGCGTTCGGCTCCGGCGATCCCGGGCTGATTGCACTGCTGGTGCTGGCCGGACCGCTCACAGCGACGCCGCTGATCCTGTTCGCGATCGGGGCGCGGCGCCTGCGCCTGTCGACAATCGGCATTCTTCAGTACATCGCGCCCAGCGTTCAGTTCGGGATTGCGCTCGCGATGGGCGAGACATTCACCCCGGGCCATGCCGTGACTTTCGGCCTGATCTGGGCCGGCGTGGTGCTGTTCACGCTGGCCGGCCGCCAGCCGCGCGCAACGGTAACCGCTGACTGAAAGAAAAAGCCCCGCAACGATGGAACGTGCGGGGCTCGAAGGTTTGCCATGCGAAGTCGCGAAGAGCGATTTCGCAGATCATGTCGCAAGCCCCGCGCCGATCCGGAAACCCCGCGTTTACCTAAAGTTACCAGCATTTTCGTGGGGCCGCCTCAAATCGGGAAGGGTGTTCTTAAGGAATCTGCCCGAGAATCGCACAGCACGAGTTTCAGCTGTGTATTTCCCCTAGGTCGGAGAAATGCGGGGTTGAGCAATAAGACGCGGGAAACCTTGCGTGTGATCTACAGCGGCCAACCACGCCGCGGGGGCGTAAAGTAGATTTACGAGGTTGAGGGCAGGATATGAGCGCAGCAAACGATCCAACCGCGTCGCCCGAATGGGAAGCCGCCCGCCTCGAATGGTGGCAGCAGACCAAGGGCGAACTGGAGCGCCTGCAACAGGCCGTGAACGGCGCGACACCCGGATCGCTGCAGCTGGAAACCATCTATGCCCCGATGCACGACATGGCGGGCCTTGCTGGCGTCCTTGGCTATCCGCTGCTCGGCAAGATCGCACGCGGCCTCATTGAGACGCTGCGCAAGGGCGCAAATCCGCTGGACGAGAAGATGCTGATGGTCGCCAAGGCGCACCTCGCCGCCCTCGTCGCCCTTCACGCCAAGGATGTGCGCGGTGAAGGCGGACCGGCGGGCGTCGCCGTCATGGCCAAGCTGGCTTCGATCCACGCCTGACCCCGCCCGGCAGGGCGCCCCTTGCCCCGCCTGCAAAACATCGTAATGCCTGAAACGTCTTCTCCTGCTGTTTTCGGGGGGAGCGAAGGCGCGGCATGGCGGGTCTGACCTATTTCGCAATCGGCGATGTGCACGGCGAGGCACGCAAGCTCGACGAGCTGCACGGCGCCATCCTCGACCGCATCGCGTTCGAGGGCGGGCCGGCGCGTATTGTCCATCTCGGCGACTATGTTGATCGCGGCCCCGATACGAAGGGGGTGATCGAGCGCGTCATGGCGCTGGAGGCGCGATTCAGGAATGACCCGGTGATCAGCGTCCTGTCGCTGAAGGGCAATCACGAGCAGATGTTGCTCGACGCCTATGATGGCGGCCCTGATGAAGGCGGCTGGTGGGCGCAGGGCGGCTCTGAAGCGGCAGACAGCTATGCCGGCGGATCAGGACGCGGCGGCGTGGACTGGCGCGAGACCATACCGGCCGAGCACATCACATGGATGCGCGGCCTTGAAACGATCCACCACGACACCGACCGCAGGCTGGTATTCGTTCACGCCGGTATCGAGCCGGCAACCTTCCCCGGCGAGGCGCTTGAGACCTATCTGTGGACACGCTCGCCGCGGTTCTTCAACGACGAGACCTGGCCCGACCGCGACATCCTGCAGGGGCTGACCGTGATCCACGGCCACACGCCGCGTAGCTTCCAACCCGAGGTCAAGGTCCGGCGCATCAATGTCGATACGGGCGCCTGCTTTGGCGGCCCGCTGACCGCGGTGATGCTGAAGGAAGGCGAGGCTCCGCAGTTTCTGCGCGGGACCTAGAGACAACCATAAAGCGCATCGATGATACGCGAGCGGCGCGCGTCTTCGAGCAGGTGCGTGCCCTGGCGGTTCATGATGTAGGCGCCGGAAAGCCCGTTGTCGGGGTCGCCGAATGCGCCCGAGCCGCCCCATCCTGAATGGCACAGCGTTTCCGGATTGGGCCCGTAGATCAGCGGCAGGTTGCGCATCACGCCGGCCCCGAACGCAACGCGACCGGGAAGCACCCGATCCTCACCGCGGACGCGCTCGCGCGTGAGTTCGTCCCATGTCACCGGAGCAAGGATACGCGCCTCGCCGATGCGCCCCTTCTGGGCGAAGGCCGAATAAAGTCGCGCCATGGCGACGGCTGTACCATGGCCATTCGCGGATGGGATTTCAGCGAGGCGCCATTGGGTCGATCCGCGCGGCGCGGCGGCCCACGGCGTCAGGAAAGCGGCGCGCGTCTCGGCGTTGCGATGTGGAAATTCGGCGGCGGCCTTCGGCTTCAGCAACTCGGCGACGCGGCCATGCTCGCGCTCGGGCAGGCCAATCCAGAAATCGATGTCGAGCGGCACGCAGATATCTTCGCGCAGGATGGTCCCGAGCGAGCGCGGCGAGACACGGCGCACCAGCTCAGCCGCGATGTAACCCCAGGTGAGCGGATGATAGCCCGAGCCCTCGCCTCTGCCCCACATCGGCGGCAGCTTGGCCAGTTCGGCCGCCAGCGCGACTGGATCGAGCCACAGCGCCGGGTCGATGGGATCGGGAAAACCCGGCAGCCCGCCCTGATGCGACAGCGCCTCGGCCACGGTGATCGCGGATTTTCCGTTAGCCGCAAATTCGGGCCAGTAGTCAGCAACAGGCGCGTCATAGTCCAGCGCGCCGCGCTCGACGAGGCGCGCGACAATGAGCGCGCCGATAGGCTTGGTGGCCGAATAGACCGGGCACAGCGTGCGCTCGTCCCACGCCTGCGTTCCGGCGCGATCGGAGAAACCGCCGCGCAGGTCGACGATCAACTCATCGCCCAGCCAGGCGGCGAAGCTGGCGCCCTGCTCCAGCCCATCCGCAAAGTTCTGCGCGAACGCGTCGCGAACCGTGCTGAAACCTGCCGCTGTGAAGCCCGAAACTGTCATGGCCCCTCACATCCGCTGGCCGTCACCCAAGGTCAAGTTGCAGGACGTAAACAACCGGGTTCAACTGCACCAAGGGAGACCCGCATGATCGAGATAAACGGCATCGCGCATATCCAGATCACGGCGGGCCGCTATGACGTCGCCCGCGCCTTCTACATGCAGCTCCTGCCGTTTCTCGGCCTGAAGCAGGTGCTCGACAATGAATATGGATACTACTGCGTGGGCGGCCGCACCGGCGTGCTGATTTCGCGGCCAGCGCCCGAGCATGAAGGCGAGCGTTTCGTGCAGCAGCGCGTGGGCCTGCATCATGTCTGTTTCCGGGCCCGCTCGCGCGGGGACATCGATGCGGCGCATGCGCTGGTGAAAACGCTGGGAGTTCCGATCATCCGCGCGCCGCAGGAAGACGGCTGGGCGCCGGGCTATTATTCGATCCTGTTCGAGGACCCCGATGGCGTGCGGCTGGAGATCAACTTCGTGCCGGGCAAGGGCGTGTTCGACACGGAAGAGAAAGTCGTGAACCCGGTCTATCCGCGGTCGCCGGTCTAGCTGTCGCCGGGAATCGGCTGGACGCAGTCCGCCGGCGCCGGGTTCGCAAGATCGGCATGGCAAGCAGCCAAGGGGAGCTCCGGCGCCTTCCAGTCCAGCGCCTTCGCCAGCACGGTGTTCACCGCGCCAACCGCAAGCCGCAGGCTCATCGACGCCTCGCTGCCGTTCAGCTTCTGGCCGAGATAGGCAAGGTGCAGCAAGTCACCCGTCCCGTTGGGAACAGGTCTATCCGCCTTCGGCGACGCGCAGGCATGGGCGCGCCCGTCAACCGTGAGCAGGTTGAGAAGCTGGTCACCCATGGGGATGGAGCTCACGAGCCATTGCTGCGCCGATCGGCGCGCGGCGCGCAGGACATCGGCCGCCTCCGGCGCCGCGCCGTTCAGGCGTTCAAACTCCCAATGATTGCACGCAACCAGATCAGCCCGCGCCACAAGTATTTCCGCCTGCGCCCTCGCCGTCTCCTCCCGGACATAAAGTCCGCGGCCGGCATCCCCCATCACCGGATCGACCATGACGAACGGCTCGCGCCCCGTCCCGCGCGCGGCGCGCACGGCGTCGATGGCGCGGCCGGCGACCTCAACCTGAGCCGGCGTTGCGAAATAGCCGGTGAGAATTGCATCCGTCAGTTCGAACAGGCCGTTGGCGGCGATGCCATCGAGCATGTCCTGCATCGTGTCGGCGGCCACTGCCTTTCCTCCCGGCTTGCCCCAGCCCGGATGACGGCCGAACAGCGTTGTGGGCACGTGGACAGGATCAACCTTCAACGGCCCCAGCACGTAGGGCGCTATGCCCCCGCCAACGCGGGAAGCGGCGACATAGGATGAAATCACCAGCACAAGGGGCATGCTCTGTCCGTCAGCTCATCGCGCGCGGCGAATTCAGCATATTAACCGAGCCTGCGAGGCGCTCCAGCTTGATCTTGCGCGGGCGCTCCGTCATCACGTTTCGCAGAAGAAGCAAGAGGGACTGCTACCATGTCCGCCATCCGGCCGCGCCGTTCCGTTCTCTACATGCCCGGCGCCAACGAGCGCGCGCTGGAGAAGGCCAAGACCCTTCCAGCCGATTCGCTGATCCTCGACCTGGAAGACGCCGTGGCGCCGGAAGCCAAGGCGGAAGCCCGCCAGCGTGTCTGCAATGCCGTGAAGTCCGGAGGGTACGGCCCGCGGGAGCTGATCATTCGGGTCAATGGCATGGATACCGAATGGGGCGCGGCCGACATTTCCGCAGCCGTTGCGGCGAGACCTGACGCCATCCTCGTTCCCAAGGTGAACGGCTCGGGCGATATCGACCTGATCGAGGGCGCGCTCTATGGCGCTCACGCGTTCTCCGATCTCGCTCTGTGGGTGATGATCGAGACACCGCAGGCCATCCTCAATATTCGCGAGATCGCGGCCAAGGCCGGTATCACACAGCTCAAGGGCTTCGTGATGGGATCAAACGACCTGATCAAGGACTTCCGGGCTGAGCCGATGCCCGGCCGAGAGAATCTGGCAGCGTGCTACACCCTGGCGATCGCTGCGGCGCGCGCGCATGACCTTCTGGTGTTCGACGGCGTCTACAACGATATCGCCAATGCCGACGGTTTCGTCGCCGAAGCGAAGCAGGCGCGCGCCTTCGGATTCGACGGCAAGACGCTGATCCATCCGAGCCAGGTCGAGCCATGCAACACCATCTTCGCCCCGCCCGCCGATGCGGTGGCGCAGGCGAAGGACGTGATCGCGGCGTTCGCCGATCCCGCCAATGCCGGCAAGGGTGTGTTGAAGGTGAACGGTAAGATGACCGAGCTTCTGCATCTCGCCCAGGCGCGACGCATGGTGGCGGTTGCCGAGGCGATTGCCGCGCGCGAAGCGGCGAACGGCTGAGCGCGCGCGGGCATGACCCGCAAGCGCATCCTGCTGGTTGGCGGCGCAGGCGTGTTCGGCTCGCGTTTGGCGCGCGGCCTTGCTGATACGGTCGACGCGGATGTGCTGCTTGCGGGACGTAGTCTTGCGAAGGCGCAGGCGATTTTGCGCGCTGTGAAAGCGCATGGCGCGGTCGTCCTGGATCGCAACACAGCTACGGCTGAGCACATTCGCGCGCTATCGGTTGATCTCGTGATCGATGCAGCCGGGCCATTCCAGGGCGCAGATTTGTCGTTTGCACGAGCCTGCATTTCGGCAGGCGTGGACTATCTCGATCTCGCCGACGGACGTGATTTCGTGGCGGCGTTTCCCGCGCTGGATGATGCCGCCAGGGCCGCTGGCGTTCGCGCGATAACCGGCGCGAGTTCGACACCGGCGATTACGCATGCGGCGCTTGACGAACTCACGCGCGGCTGGACGCATATCGACACGATCCACGCGGGGATTTCGCCCGGCAATCGCGCACCGCGCGGACGATCGGTTGTTGAAGCCATCCTCAGCTGGACGGGATCGCCCGTGCGCGTGTTCGAGAATGGCGCGTGGCGCACGCGTCCGGGCTGGAGCGGAACGCACAAGCGCCGGATCGGCAGGCTGGGCAAACGGCGATTCGCGCTGGCGGAGACGCCGGATCTTGATCTCCTGCCGCACAGCTATGCGCCACGGATGGACGCCGTGTTCACCGCCGGGCTTGAACTCGGGCTCCTGCATCGCGGGCTGGCCGTCCTCGGCTGGTTGAAGGCGATTGGCTTTGCGCAAACCTACGCGCCGGCGGCAGGGACGCTGCAGTGGCTGTCGTCGCTACTGCGGCCCTTCGGGTCGGATCGCGGCGGCATGTATGTCGAAGCGCTCGGACGCGACAAGGATGGCGCGCCGGCGCGGGCGGAGTGGACGCTCGTGTCGCCCCCCGTGGTGGGGCCGTTCACGCCGACGCTGCCTGCCCTCGCGCTGGCTCGCAAGCTGCTCGCGGGTGACGCTGTCGTACCCGGTGCGCGGGCTTGCGTTGGGATTGTCTCGCTTGCCGATCTTGCATGCGATTTCGAACGCGTCCGGCTTGAGACCGGCATCGTGCGCGAGACCATGACCGGTCCGTTCGAGCTGTCGCTTGGCTCGGCGTTCGAGCGCCTGCCTGATGCGGTGAAGGCGGCGCACCGACAGGGACCGGTGTCCCGCTACAAAGGCACGGCGAGTGTTGAAGGCGCCAACGCGCTGACATGGCTGCCCGCGCGGCTGTTCGGCTTTCCGCGCAAAGCGGATGCAGCGTCTGTTCGCGTGACCAAGCGCCTTCTCGGGCACGGACGCGAGATATGGCAGCGCGAAATCGGCGGCGCCCGGTTTCGCAGCGAGATCGTTCATGCCGGACCAGGCCGGGTGACCGAACGGTTCGGTCCGTTCACCTTCACGCTGGCGCTGGAAGCAACCCCGGATGAGCTGATCATGGGCATAGCCGGCTGGCGCGTGGGATGGCTTCCCCTGCCCGCAATCCTTGCGCCGCGATCCGTCGCGCGCGAGGCGGCTGGCGCCAACGGCGCGTTTACGTTCGACGTGCCAATCGCTGCGCCGTTGTTGGGACGGCTGACCCGCTATAAGGGAGAGCTGCAGTTGCACGAACAAGACGGGCGCACGACATGACTCTCAAATCCGATCCCGGCAATTTCTTCGAGGATTTCGTCGTCGGCGACGAGCTGATTCACGCCACGCCGCGCACGGTGACGGAGGCGGATGCGGCGCTCTACACCGGGCTCACCGGCTCGCGCTATGCGCTTTATTCGGCGGATACGTTCGCGCAGGACATCGGCCTTGGCGGCGCCCCGATCGATCCCCTGCTCGCCTTCCACGTCGTGTTCGGCAAGACCGTGCCGGACATCTCGCTCAATGCCGTCGCCAATCTCGGCTATGCCGATGGCCGCTTCCTCGCGCCGGTGTTTCCCGGCGACACGCTGCGCGCGGTGTCCGAAGTGATCGGCGTCAAGGAGAACTCCAACGGCAAGACCGGCGTCGTCTACGTCCGCACGCGCGGCTACAATCAGGAAGACGACGAAGTCCTCAGCTATGTGCGCTGGGTGATGGTCAACAAGAAGGACCATTCGAAGCCTGCGCCCGAAGCAGTCGTGCCAAAGCTCCCCGCGGCGGTTGATCCGCGCGAGCTGCCGAAGCGCGGCTATACGCTGGAAGAGTATGACTTCACGCTGGCCGGATCGCCCTTCGCTTTCGAAGACTATGAGATCGGCGAGAAGATCGATCATGTCGACGCATTCACCGTGGAAGAGGCCGAACACCAGATCGCCACGCGGCTCTACCAGAATACCGCGAAGGTCCACTTCAACCAGTACGCTCAATCGCAGACGCCACGCGGCAAGCGTCTCATCTATGGCGGCGTTGTCATATCGCTGGCGCGCTCCATCGCCTTCAACGGCCTCGCCAACGCGGCCGAGATCATCGCCATCAATGCCGGCCAGCACGTCAACCCGCTGGGCGCGGGCGACACGGTGTTTGCCTGGTCGGAGGTGCTCGACAAGGTTGATCTCGGCGACGGCCTGGGCGCTCTACGCCTGCGTCTGGTGGCTACGAAAAACCTGCCGTGCGGCGAATTCCCTTACAAGGACGCTGAGGGGAAACACCTTCCCGACGTGATTCTCGACTTCGATTACTGGGCGGCCATTCCCAACAGGGGGTAGGCGTTCCTAGATAGGGACGATGTACTCAGCCGATTTTCCCCAGTTCGTCGCGGCCTGCGCTATCCTGTTCTCGGTGGTGATCCGCTGGCTTCGGTCCGGCGCATCGTGGGATGCGGTGGCCGAGGGCCGCGCAACCGCCGATGTGCTGCGCGAACTGACCGGCATCCTGGACCTGGACACCCTGCAGGAAACATTCGGTCCGCCACGGCTGGAGGATGGCGTCTTCCCCGTGACGCGCCGTGAAGTGCTGCGCCAGCGCACGGGCTTGGGTTACCTGTTCGGCGACCGTTGGCTCGATGGCGGATCGGCGATCATCGCGATCCTCGCCATCCTGCCGATCTGGCCGATCTGGGAATCGCAGATGTGGCTGGACATTCTTCTGGCCTTCGCGAGCGCCTATCACGCCGCCGGATGGATCGCAGCCTTCCGGCTGGTCAGGCGGAGCTAGCGCTTCTCAGGAAGTTCGCGATCCAGCGCGCGACGAGCGCATTGTCCTGCGGCTGATCCAGCGATGCGATGGCGGCATCCACTTGCGCCTCGGTCAGCGCCCTGCCGCGCCGGTTGTTGTAGAGCGCGCCGACATAGGTATCCGAAAACTCCGGATGGCCCTGGATGCTGATCGCCGGAATGTCGTCATAGGCGAGCATGGCATGCTCGGTGTGAGCCGAGCGCGCCAGCGTGGTGACGCCCCTGGGCGGCGTGATCACCTGATCCTGATGGCTGACCGCGAGCGAAACGGTCTGCCCCGCGCCGGCCATCCAATCGCGCTTTGAGACGAGCTCGTAAGTGTGCCGGCCAATGCCCCAGCCCTTTTCCGACTTGCGCACCTCCCCGCCCAGCGCATCGGCGATGATCTGATGGCCAAAGCAGACACCGACCATCGGCGTCCGGGCAGCAGCGGCGCCACGAATGAAGGCGCGCAGCCTGTCCATCCATTCTGGCGAATCATAGACCCCGAACGGCGAGCCCGTGATCAGGACCGCGTCACAGGCCGCGGGCTCCGGCAGCGGTTCGCCGTCCAGCAGGGACGTCGTCGCGAACGACAGATTTTCGTCCGCTGGGGCGAGCAACGCACGGAACATGTCCGGATAGCGCGGAAACCGGTCAGCCAATGCCCCGGGGGCCCGCCCTGTTTCGATGATCGTCAGCTTCATGCGCCCACCAATAAGACCTTTGCGCACAAGGCCAAAGGGTCGCTTTGCGCCGCGTTGACAGAGCCAAAACGAGGTCTATTACCGGTTCCGACGCGATGAGGGTCGCGCAGAAGGCTGAAGGGACAAAGCCATGTCATCGTGGACCGACAAACGGCCCATGTCGCCGCATGTGTCGATCTGGAAGTGGCACATGACGATGGCCTCTTCGATCCTGCACAGGGTCACCGGCGTCGGCAACTACATCGGCATCTTCATCGTGGTGGCCTGGCTGTTCGCAACCGCAGCCGGCCCCGATTATTACGAGCCGCTGGCGGGCCTAATCGGAACGATCTGGGGCCAGCTCATCCTGTTCGGCTTCACCCTGTCGATCAGCTATCACCTGCTCAACGGCGTGCGTCACCTCGTGATGGATACGGGCAAGGCGCTCAACCCGAAATTCGGCAGCTTCCTGTCAGGGCTTGTCCTGGTGCTGTCCGTTGTGCTGGCCGTCGCTGTCTGGATGCTGTCGGGAATTGTCCCCGGCTTTGATCCGCTCAACCTCGCGGGAGCCGCCCAATGAGCAAGCCGCAGGCATCCATGCGCACCCCGCTCGGCAAGGTTCGCGGCCTTGGCTCGGCCAAGCACGGCGCGGCTCACTTCGTGACGCAGCGCGTGTCCGCGATCGCACTGATCTTCCTCGTTCCCTGGTTCCTGATCTCGCTGATCGGCGCGGTGCGCGGCGGCTATGACGGCGCGCTGCTCTGGGTCGCCGATCCGATCAACGCCGTCCTCATCCTGCTCGCCGTCGGCGCCGCGCTCTATCACATGCGGTTGGGGATGCAGGTCGTGGTCGAAGACTACATCGCCAGACACAGCACCAAGGCGGTGCTGCTGATCCTCAACACCTTCGTTTGCGTAGGTCTCTTCACGGTGGCGGCCTATGCCGTGCTGAAGATCGCCATCGCCTGATCCGGCTTCCCGTTTCCGTCTGCAAGGACTGGCCACATGACTGCGTACACCTGGAACGACCATACCTATGACGTGGTCGTCGTCGGCGCCGGAGGATCGGGCCTTCGTGCTGCCCTTGGGTGCGCACAGGCGGGTCTCAAGACCGCATGCGTCACCAAGGTGTTCCCCACCCGCAGCCACACGGTCGCGGCGCAGGGCGGCATCTCCGCCTCGCTCGGAAACATGGGCCAGGATGACTGGCGCTGGCACATGTACGACACGGTGAAGGGCGCCGACTGGCTCGGTGACCAGGACGCCATCGAATACATGGTCCGCGCCGCCCCCGCCGCCGTCTACGAACTCGAGCATTGGGGCGTCCCCTTCTCGCGTACCGAGGAAGGCAAGATCTATCAGCGCGCCTTCGGCGGCATGACCAAGAACTATGGCGAAGCCTCGATCCAGCGCACCTGCGCTGCGGCCGACCGCACCGGCCACGCCATGCTTCACACGCTCTACGGCCAGTCGCTGAAGAACGCCGTCGACTTCTTCATCGAGTATTTCGCGCTCGACCTGATCATGGAAAACGGCGCCTGCCGCGGCATCACGGCCATCAAGCTCGACGATGGCACAATGCACCGCTTCCGCGCCCAGCGCGTGATCCTTGCGACCGGCGGCTATGGCCGCGCCTACTTCTCGGCCACCTCGGCCCACACCTGCACAGGCGATGGCGGCGGTATGGCGCTGCGCGCCGGCTTGCCCCTGCAGGACATGGAGTTCGTCCAGTTCCACCCGACCGGCATCTATGGCTCGGGCTGCCTGATCACCGAAGGCGCACGCGGCGAAGGCGGCTATCTCACCAACTCCAAGGGCGAGCGTTTCATGGAGCGCTATGCGCCGACCGTGAAGGACCTTGCCTCGCGTGACGTCGTCTCCCGCGCGATGACGATGGAAATCCGCGATGGTCGTGGCGTGGGCGCCCTCAACGACCACATTCACCTGCACCTCGATCACCTCGATCCGAAAATCCTGCACCAGCGCCTGCCCGGCATTTCGGAAAGCGCGAAGATCTTCGCCGGCGTCGACGTCACGAAGGAGCCGATCCCGGTGCTGCCGACGGTGCACTACAACATGGGCGGCATCCCGACGAACTATCACGGCGAAGTCCTCACCAAGGCAGGCGATGATCCCGATGCGATCGTGCCGGGCCTGATGGCTGTTGGCGAAGCCGCCTGTGTGTCGGTGCACGGCGCCAACCGTCTCGGCTCCAACTCGCTGATCGACCTTGTCGTGTTCGGTCGCGCGGCGGGCCTGCGCTGCGGCGAGAAGCTCGAAGCCAACGCCAATCAGCCCGACCTGCCGAAAGGCGCGGGTGATGATCACCTCGCGCGGTTCGACAAGTTCCGGAACGCCAAGGGCGGCACGCCGACCGCGAAGCTGCGCGCCACGATGCAGAAGGCGATGCAGGAAGACTGCGCTGTGTTCCGCACCGGCGAGACGCTGCAATCCGGCGTCAAGCGCATCGCCGAAGTCCTCGGCGGCGTGCCCGACATCTCGATCCAGGATCGCGGCCTGATCTGGAACACCGACCTGATCGAAACGCTGGAGTTCGACAACCTGATCGTCCAGGCGGCCGCAACCGTGAACTCCGCCGCCAACCGCCAGGAAAGCCGGGGCGCCCATGCCCGCGAAGACTTCCCGAACCGCGACGACGACAAGTGGATGAAGCACACCCTGTCGTGGGTCGACGACAAGGGCGCAGTCAAACTCGACTACCGCCCCGTCCACGCCTACACGATGTCGAGCGACGTCGAGTACATCAAGCCGAAGCCGCGGGTTTACTAGGGCGCACGCATCGCGTGAGTATCAGGAAGGGCCCCGGTATCCGGGGCCCTTTTCTTTTTCGCATGGCCGCTGCACCGTCCCGAAAACATCAGGGACGGAAACCGCACATGAAACTCTACAACGCGCCGATGCCAGCGCCGAACCCGCGTCGCGTGCGGATGTTCCTGGCCGAGAAAGGCATCGAACTCCCGCTCGTCGAGGTCAGCATCATGACCGGCGACATCAAGAAGCCGGAGCATTTCGCGCGCGATCCTCTGGGACAGCTGCCGACGCTTGAACTCGATGATGGTACGTTCCTCTCCGAGACCGTCGCCATCTGCCGCTATCTCGAAAGCCTGCACCCTTCCCCGCCCATGTTCGGCCGCACGCCGCTGGAGACGGCGCGCATCGACATGCTGACCCGCCGCATCGAATTCCAGATCGGCACGCCCGCAGGCATGTTCTGGCGCCATGCGCACCCGTTCACGGCGCGCGTTGTCGTCCCGCAATACAAGGAGTTCGGCGAGTCCAACCGCGCCCACTACGAGCGCGGTCTTGGCTGGATCGACAGGGAACTCGACGGGCGCGACTTCGTGGCCGGCGGCGACTACACAATCGCCGACATCTGCCTGCTGTCGATGGTGGATTTCGCGGACTGGATCGGCCTCAAGGCGCCCGAGTCCCTCGCCAACCTCCGGGCCTGGCACGCGCGCGTATCAGAACGGCCAAGCGCGAAAGCCTGATCAGCGCTTCTTGCCGAAGACCGCCCCGCCGGTTGGACGAATGGCGGAAGGTCGCGCCGCCGCCTTCTGCGATGCCAGCGCGCGCGCCGCAACGGGCGCTGCGGCCTGCGCCGAACGTTCGCGATACTCGCGCAGGGCGCGCTCGACAGGATCGCCTGCCGTATCGGCTTGCGCATTGCCGGATGGCATCAGGGACTTGACCGGTATTCCGCCACTGCGGGGATCCTCACCGAATGCGTTCGGGCCGATAGTTCCCGGCATCAGGGAAAGGTAGATGACGTTACCGGTCACGCCGATCACGGTGATCGCAAGAAGGGTCGTCGGCACGGGTTGCAACCTGAACCCGCCGAATTCCATCGACATCATGAAGGCAAGTGCTTCCATGTCGCCGGCGCTGGCAAGCTGCGCGGGAATGACGAACTGGAGCGCGATGGCCAGCACAGGCAACAACACCACGCCCGGGCGAAGCAGTTTGTAGAGAGCCCCCGAATTCCCGAGGTCGCGCCACCGGCGGACGTTGTAGGCGTCTCCCGTGGCCAGCAGGTACGTCCACCCAAGGGCAACCGCGTAATAGCCGGGCGTACCAAGAAGGCCGGGCGCGCCGAACAGCACCAGCCAGGAGACGCCCAGCAGCACAATGAAGGGCAGCGTGAAGCCGGTCAGGTAGGAAGACTGGCTGCAGCGCCCAGCGCGCGGCGCAAAGGGAGCCAGAAGTTTGGACCAGTAGAACACGCAGACCCCCAGGCAGTTTGCATGATCCTGCCCGAGAAACCCTGTTCCCGCCTTAATGCGCGTTTGCGGATTTCCCAAAGCCACGCTTGCTTGGTTCACGTCCCGATGTTGAGCGAGCCTTCGCCTTCGCGCATTCGGCGGAACCGGGAACCAATTTCCCCCGCCTGCGTAACGCCAATCCATAATTCACTCCCGGTTCACGACCGGGCGCCTAGCATCGAACTGCGTCGAATAAGCTTGGCGCGGTTGACGCCCGCGCGTTGAAACGCCATTTCGAACTCATGCAGGACATCTGGGGTAGCCGCACAGAATCGGGCCTCACGGCCGAGGAACTCCGCGAAGAGCTCCGCCTTCACCTTGCGCGCAATCTGGGCGAGCCGCACATCGCCTTCTCCGACCAGGATGGCTGGGCCGGCAAGTCCAGGGAACCCGGACCTCCCGTTGACGTGATGGTCGTGCCGCCCGAGGGCGAGCGACGCTTTGCCTATGTCTGCAGTTTCGGCTCCGCGATGAAGAAGGGTGGGGACGCCCTTGCTCCCGGCGGAAAGGCTCGGATGGAGTTCGCGCTCGCCGTCCCGCAGAAAGGCGACGCCGCCGCCGACCTCGCCATGCTGAACATGGCCGCCAATACCGTGCGCCAGTTCGCCAAGCTGGTTCACATCCAGTCCGTGCGCGTGAGCCCGGGAGAGACCGTGCAGTTCGCTCGCGATCCCAAGCCCATGTTCGAGGATTCGAAGCAGGTAGCTTTCGCCTTCACTCGCCCGCGCCTGCCCGCGGATAATTTCCGCCGCATGCGCCTGTCCGAAGGCGATGCCGTCGAGTTCTGGTCGCCCGTGCCGATCTATCGAGAAGAGCTGGAAGCCGCGTCCGTCCACGGCACCGCAAAGCTCGCCAGCGGGCTCGAGAGGGCCGGCATCACCGAGATGCTGCACCTCGACCGCCCGACGGCGGCGCGCGCCGCCTTCGGCCTGCGCCGGACATGGGTATCGCGGATCAGGGACTTCTTCAGGAAGCGCTAGCGCCGCGCCGGGTATTCATCAGCTATCTTTCGGAAAACTGAAGGGAAAATGCGACCTTCAGGCGCTTTCCTTTTGCGAATCCCCGGCTAGATTGCCGCCACGTTTCGGGGCTGCCGGGAAAGCACACGCGATGGTCGAACTTACGCTACCGCGCAATTCGAAGATCAAGATGGGCAAGCGCTGGCCCAAGCCCGCTGCGGCCAAGAAGCTGCGCACCTTCAAGATCTATCGCTATGACCCGGAAACCGGCGGCAATCCGCGCTGGGACTACTACCAGATCGACATGAGCAAGGTCGGGCCGATGGTCCTCGACGTGCTCATCTACATCAAGAACGAGATCGACCCGACGCTGACCTTCCGCCGCTCCTGCCGCGAGGGTGTGTGCGGTTCATGCTCGATGAACATTGGCGGCCAAAACACCATCGCCTGCACCAAGGGCTGGGACGAATTCTCCGGCGACATCACGATCTCTCCGCTGCCCCACCAGGCGGTGGTGAAGGATCTCGTGCCCGACCTCACCAACTTCTATGCCCAACATGCCTACGTTCAGCCATACCTGAAAACGCAGACACCCGAGCCGCAGAAGGAATGGAAACAGACCGAGGAAGACCGCTCCAAGCTCGACGGTCTCTACGAGTGCATCATGTGCGCCTCGTGCTCCACCGCCTGCCCCAGCTACTGGTGGAATGGCGACAAATTCCTCGGACCGGCCGCCCTGCTGCAGGCCTATCGCTGGATCGTCGACAGCCGCGATGAAGCCACCGGCGAACGCCTCGACGACCTTGAGGATCCGTTCAAGCTCTATCGCTGCCACACCATCATGAACTGCGCACAGGTCTGCCCCAAGGGTCTCAACCCCGCCAAGGCCATCGCGGAGATCAAGAAGCTGATGGTCGAACGCGCGACCTGACCCCGGCCACCGGACCCTTCACATGCAACAGTACGCCTACGTCGCGATCGTCACCCTGGTCGCGCTGCTAGTCTATTTCTGGATGGGGCTGCGCGTCGGTACGGCGCGCCGGATTTCAGGCATCGACGCCCCTGCCATGACCGGGCACCCCGCACTCGAACGCGCCGTGCGGGCGCATGCGAACACACTCGAATGGCTGCCCATCTTCCTGCCCTCGCTCTGGCTCTGCCACATCTTCTGGCAACCGCAGGACCCGGCCGGGATCATCGTCTCCGCCATCGGCGCGGTGTGGATCGTCGGCCGTATCCTCTATGCGCTCGGCTATGCCGCCGACCCGGCCAAGCGCGCGCTGGGCTTCTACATCCAGGCACTGGCCACCGCCGTCCTGCTGTTCGGCGCGCTCGGCAAGGCGATCACAGTCCTTGTCGCTGGCTGATGCGGTGACCCACTTTCCGGTCGTCATTCATCACAACCCGGATTGCGGCACGTCGCGCAACGTTCTCGCCATCATCACGGCCGCGGGATACACGCCTGTGGTGATCGATTACCTGCGCGAGGGATGGACGCGCCCACAGCTTCTGGCGCTCTTTGCGGCCGCCGGGCTCACTGCGCGCGAGGCCCTGCGCGAGACCAAGTCGCCCGCCGCCGAGCTTGGCCTGCTTGATCCAACCGTCAGCGACAACGCGCTGATCGCGGCAATGATCGCCCACCCCATTCTCGTCAACCGGCCCTTCGTCGCCACGCCGAAAGGCGTAAAGCTCTGCCGACCCGACAGCGCCACTGTGCTGGATCTGCTCGACCGCCTGCCGCCCGGCCCCTTCCACAAGGAGGACGGCTCGCTGCTGATCGATGCCGACGGCAAGCGCGTCTGGTCGCATACACCCCTTGCAACGCGACGCCTCCGCGCGCCACATCGCGTCATGCTGACCATCCGCCCTGCCCGCGCCGCTGATCTGGCGGAGATCACAGCGATCTACAGCCACGCTGTCGTCAACGGCACGGCAAGCTACGAGTACGACGCGCCCGGTCTTGCCGAGATGACAAGTCGCTTCGAGGCGATCGTCGGTGCTCGCTTCCCCTACATCGTCGCGCAGGATGAAGGCCGCGTGCTGGGCTATGCCTACGCCAGCCATTTTCGCACACGCCCGGCCTATCGCTTCATGGTGGAGGACTCGATCTACATCTCCGCCGAAGCACAGGGACAGGGCATCGGCACGTTGTTGCTTGGCGAACTGCTGGCGCGCTCCGAAGCGCTTGGCTTTCGCCAGATGATTGCGGTGATCGGTGATGCCGCCGTCAATCTCGCGTCCGCGCGACTGCACGCGGCGATGGGCTTTGTCGAATGCGGACGTATCAAGGGATCGGGCTTCAAGTTCGGGCGCTGGTGCGACACGCTGATGATGCAGCGCGCATTGAATGGCGGCGCAGAGACGCTACCTGAAGCCTGACGTAAACGTCGGCGTTGCGTGACATCCGAGTCATTTTCTGATCGTCCGTTCACGTCGGAAGCGAGCGATCACATCATCGCCGCAAATGATCGCCGCATCGCCGCAATCGCGCGCAGGCAGCGGGGAACCAGCTGCAAAAATCATGCGTTTTGAGGATGTGTTTCCTGGGGTGCGCCTGGCGCCCATCCCATATTTCAACTGACGCGCATCAGGCATCTCGTCTGCGGAGCGTCGAACGGAGGCGGACAAATGTACATTCGCACCGCACGGCCCCAGAAAGGCACGCGTATCGCCGGCTTGGTATTTGCCGTCACGACGATCGCAGGACTCGGCTATGTCGTGGCGAACAGCGTGAACAGGTTCATCGCTGAAGAGGAAACGCGGACGGAGCTGGCGCTTATCACGCCGCCGCCACCGCCGCCGATCGAGATTCCCGAACCGCCGAAGGTGGAAGTGGTCGAGGAGATTGAAGCTCCTCCGGCGCCGCCCGAACTGATCGTGCCGGATATCGAGGTGCTGCCCGAGATTCCGCCGGCGATCGTCGCACCGGTCGCAGACCCGATCCCGCTGCCTGAACCGGCCCCGGTTGCGCCAAGCCCTGCGCCCGTGCAGTCGCGCTCGGCCCCCAAGCTGATCGCGAGCGCCAAGCCTGATTATCCGTCGGCTGCGCGCCGCCAGGGTGAACAGGGCACGACGCAGCTTGAAGTGTGCGTGAACGCAAGCGGCCGCGTGACCTCGGTCTCTGTCGCACGTTCGAGCGGTTCGCAACGCCTCGACGATGCAGCGGCTAAATGGATCCGCGGCGAACGCTTCCAGCCGGCGAAAATCAACGGTTCCCCGCAGGACGTGTGCGGACACAGCGTCTACTACGAATGGAGCCTGCGCGACGCCTGAACGCGACACGTAAATTCGAAACAGCGGCCCGCCCTCACCGGCGGGCCGTTTTTTTCAGGCGGGGGACACCGGCCTCAGGATTGCGCGGGCGTGCCCAGGAAGAGCGCGCGTATGAATTCCCGATAGAGCCTGATCTGACGCGGCAGCGCCTTGGGATCATCCAGCGCCTTCGACAGGATGATGCCGCCATCGGCGAGCGCTGACAGCATGTCGGCGACATCCGTCAGGTCCAGGGCCATGCGCGGCGGATAGCGCGCGGCGATAACCTGCAGCCGCCCGCGAAAGCGTTCGCGCCAGGCCACGATGCCGGACGTGTTGAGCTCGCGCACACGCCTGTCGAACTGGCGGTCCTGGTAACAGAACGCCGCCGTCAGGCAGCCGGGATGCGCGTGCGGCAGGTCGTTGAAAATCTCCTCGAACATTTTCAGCGCGATCAGGAAGCCGTGCAGCGGGTCTTCCGACAACTCGTCTGCGCGCGCGAATATCTCGTCGAAAAGCACGCGCTCGCGCTCGAGATAGCGCTCCAGCAGGGCGTGGGCGAGTTCGCCCTTGTCGGCGAAATGGTAGAAGAAGCCGCTCTTGGTAATTCCGACCGCGGCGATGATTTCCTCGATCGATGTCGCCGCAAATCCCTTCGAAAGGATCGCGGACTGGGCGGCGTCGAGAAGTCGCTGGCGGGTGTCGCCCGGAACGGGAGACGGGAGGGCGGCGCTGCGGAGGCCTTCCGGGGCTGGCATGTGGCGATCCTTCCTGGCTTGTTATCACGTGTGCGCGGCCAAGTCGCGCTGGGCCCGGAAAGACCACAAAGGCGGCGCAGAAAAAAGGCGCGGCCGCCAGCGTTTTTCTCCTGAGGGTCAGTAGCCGGGCGGTCTTGCTTCGCCAGAAACGAAAGCGGCGGCCCGGAAACCGGACCGCCGCCTGAATTTTCAGCAGATTCTGAAGGCTATCAGCCTTCGGCTTCCTCGCGGGCAGCGCCGGTCTTTTCGGCGATGCGGGCGCGTTTACCCGTGCGGCCGCGCAGGTAGTACAGCTTGGCGCGACGCACCTTGCCGCGGCGGCGCACTTCGATGCTGTCGAGCACCGGGGAGTTGACCGGGAACACCCGCTCGACGCCTTCGCCGAAGGAGAGTTTGCGGACGGTGAAGTTCTCGTTGAGGCCCTGACCGGCGCGGGCGATGCAGAGACCCTCGAAGGCCTGAACGCGCTCGCGCTCGCCTTCCTTGATCTTCACGTTGACGCGCAGCGTGTCGCCGGGGGCGAAATCGGGGATTTTCTTGCCTTCGGTAACGCGCGCGATTTCCTCGCGTTCGAGGGTCTGGATGAGGTGGGAGGCCATGGTCAGGTCTTTCCGTCGGGCGGCTTGGCCCGCAAGCTCCCCGACACTGGGGGGGCATTCCGGGAAGCGGCGTATAAATCGGGTCTTCTGGCTTTAGTCAACTCCTCGGCCTGATTTCTCCGCCAGGCCCGGATTTTGGCGTGATCTCCAGAGGTTAACACGGCCGGAATCTCCCGTCCTTCCCACACCTGGGGCCGGGTATAGTGGGGATGCTCCAGCAGGCCGGTCTCGAAACTCTCTTCGGCGAGGGACTCGGCATTGCCCGCTACCCCCGGCAACAGGCGCACGCAGGCCTCCAGCAGGGCCTGGGCTGCCACCTCCCCACCCGCCAGAACGAAGTCCCCGAGCGAGATCTCTTCCAGACCCCTCCCCTCGATCACCCGTTCATCGAGCCCCTCAAACCGTCCGCACAGCAGGATGACGCCAGGACCGGCGGCCAGTTCGCGCACTTTTTCCTGCGTCAGCGGCTTGCCGCGGGGTGACAGGTAGATCAGCGGCCGGCCGTCGCGCTCCACACTGTCGATCGCCGCGGCGGCGACGTCCGCCCGCATCACCATGCCCGCCCCGCCACCCGACGGGGTGTCATCCACATTGCGATGCTTCCCGATCCCGAACCCGCGGATGTCGACCGTCTCAAGCGACCAGCGGCCCTCGCGCAGCGCGTTGCCGACAATCGAAACGCCGAGCACACCAGGGAAGGCGTCGGGCAGCAGGGTGAGGCAGGTGGCGCGAAACGACATGACAGTTCTGTTAGACGCAGACGAGACAGAAGACACGTCCTTCTGCACTTCACCCCTGTCATGTCACGCGCCGCGATGGTATGGAAACCTATTGGTTTCCGCGCCCGTGCGGATTGGGAGGCATGACAATATGAAGCTGAAACTCGCTCTTCTCGCGGCCGTCATGGTCGCCGTTCCTGCGATCGCGCAGGAAGCCGCTGCGCCGACGGACACGGTGAAGGTCATCGTCGAAAAAGGCGTGACCATCGACGCCGGCGGCATGGTCGGCGACATCATCTATTCGCCTGACGGCAAGTTCTCCGGCTTCGACGGCATGTTCGAAGGCACCTACAAGACCGACGGCAACAAGATCTGCATCGAGTCCGCTGTGATCGGCACGTCGTGCTCCGAATACCCTGACGGCAAGAAATCGGGCGACTCCTTCGAGATGCCCGGCCCGCAGGGCACGATGACGGTCACGATCAAGTAAGATCGAACCTTCGACGCTACCCGATACCCCGCGCTGGCGATGCCGCCGCGCGGGGTATCTCGTTTCCGGCGGGTGCAGCGCCTGATGCGACCGGCTCTTGCCAAGCCGGTTTCGGAGAGGTTCACTCGCAACTAGACACTATCAAGTTCAATGGGACTGGGAGAAAACCATGAAGTTCGTGATCTACGCCGCCGTCGCCGCTCTCGCCGCCGGCGCCGCCTTTGCCCAGACTGCGCCGTCCGACACGATCCAGCTCCTGCTCGCCAACGGCGCCACGCTGGATGCCCCGGCCGTCGGCATGAAGGGCGACATCACCTACAACGCGGACGGCACCTTCGTTGGCCTCGATGGCAATTATTCGGGCACCTACAAGGTGGACGGCTCGAAGCTGTGCTCGACCGCGCCGGCCGTCGGCGAAGACAACAATTGCGTTGAATACCCGGCGGGCATGAAGTCCGGCGACAAGTTCAAGTTCACGCACCCGCTGGCGGGCGAAATCGAAGTCACGTTCAAGTAGTCCGCGCCCTCGCGCCGGAGACAAGCACGCGAGACAACGCCGCTCCCGACCGGGGGCGGCGTTTTCACTTGCAGGGCAAGCAATCGCCGCCTGCCTCGAATGATTGTGATGTGGTGATCCCGCCCCGAGGCGCCTTAGACTTCGCCGGATGCGGAATGACGCGCGCAGGCATACACCCGTGCACCTTCTGGCGGCGGCCATGTTCGCCTGCCTGCCCCTCCTTGCGGCTTGCGAATCCATTCTCGAGGGCGAGGCGCACAAGACCTATCCACCCGAAGGCAGGCTGGTGGACGTCGGCGGGGGCCGCCACATCCAGATCGACTGCAGGGGCGCAGGCAGCCCCACAGTCGTCTTCCAGTCAGGCGGCGACATGCTGGGCTCGCTGGCCTGGAAGCCGGTGCTGGAGAAAGTAGCCAAACGCACGCGCGCCTGCGCCTATAGCCGCGCCGGCATACTCTGGAGCGATCCAGCGCGCGCAGCCTTCAGGCCGGAAGAAGTCGCCGAAGATCTTCATGCCGCCCTTGCCGCCGCCGGCGAGAGCGGCCCCTACATCATCGTTTCGCACTCACGCGGCGGCCTCTACAGCCTGATCTTCGCCGGGCTCTATCGCGACGAGATCGCCGGCATGGTGTTCGCCGACTCCTCCCACCCCGATCAGGAAAAACGCTTCGCCGAGGCCGGCCTGCCGGTTGGCGAATATGTCTCGCCCGCGCAGGAATTCAGTCTCGCCTTCCGATGGACCGGGCTGATGCGCCTTGCGCCCTATCCCGCCGATCCCTCGATCGCCGATCAGGTCAACGCTTTCTATCCACGATCCGCCGAGGCGAATGCGCGAGAAGCGCGCGCCCGCTCGCAGACGATGGAAGTCGCCGGCCGCTATCGCGACCTGCAGAACTGGCCAGTCGTGGTTCTCGCGCGCGAGCTGCCTGCGCAGACCCAGGCGCGCAAGCGTGCGGACGCTCACGACGCCTACCTGCTTTCAACCGATGGTCTTGTCGCTGGCGAGGACACGCCCGAGAGCGAAGTTATCTGGCGCCAGCTGCAGGCCGACCTTGCGACATGGTCGAGCCGCGGGCGGCTGCAGATCGTGCCGGAATCCAACCACGCCTTCTTCTTCCATCGCCCCGACGTGGTGGTCGCCGCGATTGATGAAGTCCTCGCGGCTAGCCGGGTGGTGAGGCGGCGGCCTCCTCCGGCTGGCTAGCCTTGCCTTTCGCCGCGATCACGGTTGCAGCCATATCGCCCGAGACGTTGCCGACCGTGCGGAAGATGTCCGGCACGGCCTCGACCGCGACGAGGATGCCCAGCAACTCGATAGGCACGCCCATCGCCATGGATATCGGCGCGACGCTCGCCACGAAGGAAATCTCGCCCGGCAGACCGACCGACCCGATGCTGATAGCAATCGCGACGAAGCCGCCGATGATCATCGCCATGGGCGAGAGTTCGACGCCGAACACGGCTGCGCAGAAGAATACCACGCCAAGGTTTGCGACCGGGCTGGTCATACGGAAAACCGCGACCGCCAGCGGCAGGACGATGCCGGCCACCCGCTCCGGCACGCCCATCGCATCGCGCGAGCGCTCCACCATCAGCGGCAGCGAAGCAAGCGACGAGCGGCTGGAAATGGCGACGGCGAGAACGGGCGCGGTCGCGTTGAGGAAGCGACCGATGGGCGCCCTGCCCCATAGAATTGCGAACAGGAAAGCCAGCGGCACGATGGCCGCCGTCACCCCGGAGACAAGCACAAGATAGTGCACGATGGTGCCGACGATATCGACGCCCGCGATCAGTCCGACGCCCAACGCCAACGCGAACACGCCAATCGGCGCAACATAGAGAACCCAGCGCACGATCACGATCATCGTGTCGGCGACGGCGCGGAAGAAGGCGATCATCGGCGCTCGCTGAGCCGCCGGCAGCTGAGTCGCAGCAAAGCCGAAGAACATGGCGAACACGACCAGCGGCAGCACTGCGCCCTCCGCCGCCGCCGCAACCGCATTGCCCGGCGCCAGCGCCGCGAGCCATTCGCCCAGCGTCGGCGGCGCAGCGGCTTGTGTCGGCGCGCCCCCGGCGTCCGCGATCAGGCTGGCCGCCGCGCTCTGATCAACAGGCCACAACGACAGAGCGAGCGGAAAAACGATGCAGGCAAAGGCAGTCGCAGAGACCAGCAACACGCCGAACACCATGAGCGAACGGGCCGCAAGCTTGCCGCTGGAAGCTGCATCCGCAACCGATGCAACGCCCGACACGAGCAGGCAGAAGACCAGCGGGATAACCGTCATCCGCAAGAGGTTGAGCCAGAGATCGCCGACATGGACGACCTGGACGGTGAACTCCTCCAGCGTGGCGTTGCCTGAAGCGCCCACCATCGCTCCGACAGCGATACCCGCCGCCAGCGCCAGCAACGTGATGATGCTGAGCCATTTGATCATCGATGGATGCTCCCGCCTGATCCCGTAGCGACGCTACAGGCTCAGCGGATAATGGGAAGCACGATGTAGCTCGGCAGGGACTTCGTGTGTCTCACCTGGTTGGTGGCGACCACGCCATCCTTCTCGAACTCGTTGCGGCCGCCCGTGTTGAGGTTGCGCGCGTATTTCGGGAAGGAGGACGAGCTGATTTCCACGCGGATGCGATGGCCGGGCAGGAAAGTGTTCGCCGTCGTCATCGGTGTGAAGTCGAGCTTGTAGGTCTTGCCCTTCTCCATGAACACCTCGCGGTCATAGCCTTCGCGGAAGCGGGCGCGCAGGATGGTGTCGTCGATGATGAAGGCCGTGCCGTCCGGCGCGACATCGACGAGCTTCACCGCAAAGTCCGTGTCCTTCGCGTCCGAGGACACGTGAAGAATCGCGTCAACAAAGCCAGCAACCGCGATCGGCTGCGTCAGCGGATCGGATGTGTAGACGAGAACATCGTGACGCACCTCGACCGGACGCTGATCGAACGCGCCCGGAACGACAACGCCGCCATTGCAGCAGTCGCCGCCGCCAATGGTCTGCACCGGCGTCTTCGGATCGTAGACAAACGTATCGACCGGCTCATTCCCGCTGGGGGCCGAGAAGGACAGCTTGCCATCGCCGAACATCGAGTTCGCCTTGCCGCCCGAGCGCAGATAGAGCTTCACCTCTTCGGCCTGTTTCGGCGGCCACTGGTCAGCCGTGCGCCAGGCATTGTCGCCCATCTGGAAGTAGCGGATCTTCGGCTTGTCCTGGAATGCATCGGCATCGGCCTTGGGCTTCAGGAAGCGGTCGAAGAAGTCCCAGACATCGGCCATCACATTCAGCGATGCATCGCCCAATTCGCGATCGCCCGACTTGAAGTTGGGGCCGAGGGAGCCATAGGCGCAATGAACGCTGGGGCCGACGATGGCGTACTGGTTGTCACGCGCCTCGGCATCGACGCCGGCTTTCGTGGCGTGATTGTAGAGCGCCATGTTGGGGCCGATGGAAACGTCGTACCAGGAATTGTACCACAGCGCAGGCACGCCCCAGCTTTCATTGTCGTGGTAGAGCCCGCCCTTGAACCATTCGGGATCATCTGGCTTGGCGCGCGCGATCAGCTTCTCATTCGTTCCCGACGGTTCGCCCAGCGAGGTGAGCATTTCGGCATACGGCAGATGCCAGACCTGTTTCGCCCACGTCACATCGGGCTTCTTCGGATTGAGATCGCTGTAGGCCGACAGGTATTGGCGCATCTCGGGTTCGAGACCTTCGGGGATCTGCGCGCGCATCGGATTGTCGGTGTCGTAAAGCCAGATCGAGAACAGCGTGCGCGGAACGCCGCCGCGATACCAGTTGCCCTGTTCGTGGAATTCGCCGACGCGCCCGATACCGGCGCCCGACGCCATCGGCACCATCGCAGCGTGCGCGGGGTGATTGGTCGCCGCAAGCTGCAGCTGCCATTCGGCGGTGGACGAACAGCCGAGCGTGCCGACCTTCTTGTTCGACCATGGCTGCTCCGCAATCCACGTCAGCGCGTCGTACCCGTCCGTGCGCGGGTAGCCGAGGATTTCGAAAACCCCTTCGGAGAAATAGCGCCCCCGTTCGTTCTGGTAGATCACGGCATAGCCGCGATCGATGCCTTCCACGGTCTCGCGAAGCGACCGGCCCGAAAGCGTGTTCATGTTGTAGGGCGTGCGCACGAAGATGGTGGGCACCGGGCCGTCCACATCCTTCGGACGATAGATGTCGGTCGACAGATGCACGCCATCTCGCATCGGCATCAGCGTCTTGCGCTCGATCACCGCGCGCTTCGCCAACTCGGCATTGAGCGCAGCATCCGTCCACTTGGAATAATCCGTCAGGACGCGTTCATCGTCGGATGCGGCCTCCAGCGCAGACGCAGGCGCAGGCCCGGTCTGCGAGATGGCTGGCAGCCCAAGCCCGACGAGGGCGGCGATGGCAAGACCTGCACAGGCAAGCAGCGTGCGTTTCATCATGCGCCCCTTCTCTGTCCGTTCGTGGACGGGCGGACGCTAACAGCGCGACGCGTCAATTGCCAAGTCACCCGCCAGACGCTTCAGGCGCGGCCCTGCCCATCGGCGCGGCGACGCTCGATATAAGCGCGCAGCACGGCGTTGATGCCCGCGTGCGGATCTTCCTTCCGGCCGGCGAACCAGTCGGCGATCTCAGGATCGAGACGAAGACGGACCACCTTGCGGTTTCGGGAGGGATAGAGCGGTACGGCCTCCCGCCAGAAGCCCGGGCCGAGGCTTTCGCGCCGGTCGGCCTGCTCCAGCGTGTAGTCCGCCATCCTGCGGACCTGCGTACGGGACAGTTGCACCGTAGATTGCTTCGTCATCGCGATCCGCCCTCCAGGCCTCGACAATCCGTCGGCGCGCGCCGCGCGGCGTCCAGATCACCACCATGTAGAAACCATCGACATGGCCCAGCGCGTAGATGCGCCGCTCGCCATGGAACTGCCGCGGGTTCTCGCGCTCGAGCACCGGGTTGTCGAACATCATCGCTGCACGGACGAAATCGACGCCGTTCTGGGCGAGATTGCGCTCGCGGCGCGCTTCCTCCCACTCGAACATGACGCCCTCACGCAACACAGCAACCAGCCGCTATTTGGCGGCGCGCAGCCGTGCTGGCAAGCGAAGCCCTGCTTGACCGCTCGCGCCATCGCTCCTACTCCCCCGTTCCCACACTCGACCCGCTGGCGGTTCGATCCCGCCACGGCGCCTGGAGACACATGCGATGGCCCGCAAGAAGAAGGGCGAGCCGGTTCACGGCTGGCTGATCCTCGACAAGCCCGAAGGCGTGACCTCGACGCAGGCCGTCGGCATCTGCCGCCGCATCTTCAATGCGCAGAAGACCGGCCATGGCGGGACGCTTGATCCTCTGGCCTCAGGCATCCTGCCGCTGGCCTTCGGCGAAGCCACCAAGACGGTCGGCTACGTCATGGAGGCGGACAAGGACTACGTCTTCACGATCCGCTGGGGCCAGTCGACCACCACCCAGGACCGCGAGGGCGAGATCACCGGCACATCCGACGTCCGCCCCACCCGCGAAGCCATCGAAGCCCTGCTCCCCACCTTCATCGGCGAGATCGACCAGGTGCCGCCGCAGTTCTCGGCCATCAAGGTCAATGGCGAGCGCGCCTACGATCTTGCCCGCGAGGGCGAGACGGTCGATCTGGCCTCACGCAAGGTAAACCTCTACGCCGCCGAGCTGGTGGACTGTCCCTCCGCCGACCTCGCCGTGATCAAGGTTACGTGCGGAAAAGGCTTTTATATCAGGGCTTTGGTTCGTGACATCGCAACCACTCTGGGCGCCGAAGGCCATGTCGCCGCCCTGCGCCGGACCCGCGTCGGCGCATTTGCCGAGGACGCGGCAATTCAGCTTTCAATTCTCCAGCAAATGAGCGATAAGCCCGCGCTGGACAAAACCCTTGTCCCCCTCGAGACCGCGCTGGACGACATCCCGGCGCTGGCCATCACCGGGGAAGAGGCGTCCAGGCTCAGGCAGGGCCGAGAAATCGTACTTCTGCCCCATCAGGTCGAGGCGTTTCGGGAGATGCGCCGTCCTCGTCAAGTGAACGGGGAGGATGCCTCCCGCATTTGCCTGGCCACTGAAAAGGTGGGCGAAGAACAGCTCGGCGTCGCTCTGGGTGAAGTCCGGGCCGGCAGGTTCATGCCGGTTCGCGTGTTCAACCAATAATCAGCCGGCGCGCCGGCTAGAATTCAGGAGCAACCCGATGTCGATCACGCCGGAGGCGAAAGCCTCCCTGATCAAGAAGTATGCCCGCACCGAAGGTGATACGGGCTCCCCCGAAGTGCAGGTCGCGATTCTCTCGCACCGGATCTCGGAACTGACCGACCACTTCAAGACCCACAAGAAAGACAATCACTCGCGCCGCGGCCTTCTCAAGATGGTCTCGCAGCGCCGGCGACTGCTCGACTATCTGAAGTCGAGGGACGAGGCCCGCTACCAGGCCATCATCAAGGAGCTGGAGCTCCGCCGCTAACGCGGGGCCCAAAATACCCGCCGGCCCACCGGGGCCGGCGGTTTTCGTATGGAAAGAGACAATCGAGATGTTTGACATCAAACGCGTTACAATCGACTGGGCGGGCCGTCCGCTCACGCTGGAAACTGGACGCATCGCGCGTCAGGCTGACGGCGCTGTGCTGGCGACCTATGGCGAGACAAGCGTGCTTGCCGCCGTCGTTTATGCGCGCAAGGCCAAAGAGGGCCAGGACTTCTTCCCCCTCACCGTGAACTATCAGGAGCGCTATTACGCTGCCGGCCGCATTCCCGGCGGCTTCTTCAAGCGCGAAGGTCGTCCCACCGAGAAGGACACGCTAACCTCCCGCCTCATCGACCGCCCGATCCGCCCGCTGTTCGCTGAAGGCTTCAAGAACGAAGTCCAGGTCACGGTCACCGTGCTGTCCTACGACCAGGAAAACGATCCGGATATCGTCGGCATGGTTGCCGCGTCCGCCGCCCTCGTCCTCTCTGGCGCGCCCTTCGCTGGCCCGATCGCGGCAGCCCGCGTCGGCTACAAGGACGGCCAGTACATCATCAACCCGACGGCCGAGCAGATGGAAGGCTTCCAGCTCGACCTCGTCGTCGCCGGCACCACCGAAGGCGTGATGATGGTTGAATCCGAAGCCAAGGAACTGTCGGAAGAGGTCATGCTCGGCGCCGTGAAAGCCGGTCATGAGAGCTTCCAGGCCGTCATCGAGGCGATCATCCAGCTCGCCGAGAAAGCCGCCAAGGATCCGTTCGAATTCGAAAGCCCCGATCACTCCGCGCTTCTGAAATCGATCCAGGACATCGCCGGCGCGGATCTCTCCGCCGCCTACAAGATCAAGGACAAGGGCGAGCGCCACGACGCGGTGAACGCTGCGCGCGAGAAGGCCAAGGCCGCACTCGTGAAGTCCGAAGCGAACCCCAACGGCGCAGACCCGCTGGTGTTCAAGGAGCAGTTCAAGGAAGCCGAAGCCAAGGTCGTGCGCGGAGACATCATCCGCACCGGCACCCGCATCGACGGCCGCAAGACGACCGACATCCGCGCCATCGAAAGCCACGTCTCCGTCCTGCCGCGCACGCACGGCTCGGCGTTGTTCACGCGCGGCGAAACGCAGGCTCTCTGCGTCGCCACGCTCGGCACCGCTGAAGACGAGCAGTACATCGACGGGCTGGAAGGCACGAAGAAGGAGAAATTCCTCCTCCACTACAACTTCCCTCCCTACTCCGTCGGCGAAACCGGCCGCTCGGGCTCGCCCGGCCGCCGCGAAATCGGTCACGGCAAGCTGGCCTGGCGCGCGGTGAAAGCCGTGCTGCCGAAGCCGGAAGACTTCCCCTACACGCTGCGCATCGTGTCCGAGATCACGGAGTCGAACGGCTCCTCCTCGATGGCCACGGTCTGCGGCTCCTCGCTCGCGATGATGGACGCCGGCGTACCGATCACCCGTCCGGTGTCGGGCATCGCCATGGGCCTCATCAAGGACGCTGAAGGGATCGCCATCCTGTCCGACATCCTCGGTGATGAAGATCACCTCGGCGACATGGACTTCAAGGTCGCCGGCACCGAAGCGGGCGTCACCTCGCTCCAGATGGACCTGAAGATCGATAGCGTCACGTTCGACATCATGAAGACGGCCCTCGCCCAGGCGAATGCCGGCCGTCTCCACATCCTCAACGAGATGAACAAGGCGATGGACGGTGCGCGCACCGAAGTCTCCGAGAACGCTCCGAAGATGATCTCGATGAAGATCCCGGTCGACAAGATCCGTGACGTCATCGGCACGGGCGGCAAGGTCATCCGCGAGATCGTCGAAAAGACGGGCGCGAAGATCAACGTCGAGGACGATGGCACGGTGAAGATCGCCGCTGTCGAGAAAGAGTCGCTCGAAGCTGCCCAGAAGTGGATCATCGGCCTCACCGCCGAGCCGGAAGTCGGCCAGATCTATGAAGGCAAGGTCGTGAAGGTGATGGAGTTCGGCGCCTTCGTGAATTTCTTCGGCGCGAAGGACGGCCTCGTGCACGTCTCCCAACTCGCCGCCGAGCGCGTTGAATCCCCGTCGGCCGTCGTGAAAGAGGGCGACACTGTCAAAGTGAAGCTCCTCGGCTTCGACGATCGCGGCAAGGTCCGTCTCTCGATGAAGGCCGTGAACCAGGAAACCGGCGAAGCCATCGAAGGCGTCACCGACGATGGTCCGTCCGGCGATCGTCCGCCGCGCGGCGATCGTCCGCGTCGCGACGGTGATCGCGGTGGTCGCGGCGGTGGCCGTGGCGGCGACCGCGGCCCGCGCCGCGAACGTAGCGAAGGACCGAAGGAAGACGCGGAATAACCCCCGCACTTCACTCGAACAGACACAGCGGCCGCTCCCTCACGGGGGCGGCCGTTTTGCTTGCGCGCCAGCGGCCTGCGCGGCTAGCAAATGGGCATGGAAATCTTTGCAGCTCTGATTGCCGGCCTCATGCTCCTTGTCGTGTGGCGCATGTTCCGGGGGCGCCATGGCGTCATCGAGAGGGATGTCGACCGCGCCTTCGATGTTTCCGAGGGCCAACCCGAAGCGCCCGAGGCGCTGGAGCTGTTCCGTGCGTCGAACTGGAGTGGGCTGACCCGGCTCTACTGGCGCATCCCGCCGAGCGACCGCTACCACCTGATCGAGGCGTTGAGCCTGCTCCACCCCGGCCTGCCGCAGAAGCCGCCGGAAGATGCAGACAGCTCCGTGCTGACGATCGTTGGCGGCCTGCTGCTGTTTCACGGCGCGCGCCTGCAGGGAACGGGGCCGACCTTGTCCGTCCTGAAGGCCGATGCGCCGCGCCGCATGCAGGAGCTGCAGGAATCAGCGCGGTTGCTGCGTGAGGCTTCGGGCCGGAATCCGAACGACAGCACCAACCTGTCGCTGCAGATCCTGATGGAACACCTCACCACGGTGGACCATGCGCAGATCAACAGCCTGATCGGCCGCGTGCAGGCGTCGGGCGAGGACAATCTCTATGCCGCGCTGAACCACATGTTGGTCTACGCGCCGCGCCACACGGGACAGGCAGACGGCATGTGGCGGGTTGCGAACGAGTGGGCCAGCAGCCCGCCCAACGCCGCCTGGCTCGCCATCCCGGCGCGAGCGCATATCGAGGAGTGGTTCTTCGCGATGCAGCTCTCAAGGCCCAATTCGCCCGAGCAGCTCAACATGATCGACCTGCAGTCGGACGACAACTTCATCCGGCATATCGCCCGGCTGGACGATATGTTCTGGGCGACGCAGCAGCGCGGCGAAATGAGCGGCGCTGAGGCCTCGTTCGCCCACAACCACTTCGCTTTCCTGATGCACGTCTTCAAGGTGCAGGATCGCGCCAAGCCCCATCTCGAGCGCATCGGCCCACATATCACGCGCTATCCGTGGATTTTCCTGCCGACCGGGGCCTCGCGCCCGACGCTGATGCTGCGTGACCTGCGCCGCCAGTACGGCCTGCCGCCGCTCTAGCCGGCCTTGCCCGGCGCATTGACCGGAAAGCGAACCTCGACTCTTACGCCATTCTCGCGCGTCACCTTCACCTGTCCGCCCAGCTGCTGGGCGAGGCCGGAGATCAGGCGCGTGCCAAGGCCAATGCCGCCGGATGGCGTCTCCGACATGCCGACGCCCGTGTCGGTCACGATCAGCACCGCCTCATTGCCCTCCAGCGGCCGCTCCAAGGCGATCTCGACCTTGCCGGGCCGGCCGTTCGGGAAGCCATGCTTGAAAGCGTTCGAGACGATCTCGTTGAGCACAAGTCCAAGCGGCAACGCCTGGTCCGGCGTCAGCTGCAGCGGCGCGAGTTTCCAGCTCAGCGCCACGCCCGGCGGCGCGGAATCCCGCAACCCTGCCAGCACGCGCGCGAGATACGCCTCTGCATCGAGCACGCCGAACTGGTCACTCTCGTAGATATGCTGGTGAACCGCGCTCATCGCCGCAATGCGCCGCGTCAGATCTTCCTTCATCGCGGCCGGCGCCTGCTGAAGGCGGATCAACGACATCACCTGCTGCAGGTTGTTCTTCACGCGGTGATGGATCTCCTGGAACAGAACGCGGTTCTGCCCCAGCGCCACTTCCAGCTCCCTCCTGTTGCGCTCATGCCGGAGCAGCAGCAGGATCACCCAGCCGCACAACACGACAAGCGCAAGGAACACCGGCGCAGCGACCAGCGCCGTGTAACCCACGCGCCCCCAGAATGCCTCCTCGGTCGAGTTCAGCGACATGCTGGCCGTCACGATGATCCCGAGATCCTCCAGCAGCGCATAGCCCACCCGCCGCGAAAGCTTGTCGAACGGCGAGCTCTCCGCCGTGAAGGCCCCGCTCGGCGCTTTCTTCAGCTCCGTGAACACCGGCTGGTCGGACAGGTTCACGCCCTCCGGCGGCACAGGAAAGCGCGTCACCAGCCAGCCATCCGAACGGATCATCGTCACGGTCGAACCCGCGCCGAGGTTCAGTTCGTCCCACACGCCCGACAGCACATCCGCCGCCATATAGGTCGCAACAACCCCGGCGAACTTGCCATCCCGCTCGATCCGGCGCGCGATGCCGAAGAAGCGAAGCGTGGAAGCATTGCCCAGCATCGCCGTAATGACCCACGGCTTGCCCGCCTTCAGCGCGTTGAAGTCCTCCAGCGAGGAGATACTCTGGCCGCGCGCGCCGTTGCGCTGGATGCTGCGCCCCTCGGCGTCATAGACGGCGGTCAGCGTGTTCTCGATGGCGCCACCCTGCTGCGGCGTGAAGCGTGCCGGATCCGGCCCCAGCTGGGCGTCATAGACCCGCAACCGCTCCAGCGTCGATTCCACCGTCAGGCGCACATTCGCCCCGACAATTCTCACCGCCGAAATGACACGTTCGTTCGCCGCGCTGTTGACGTCCCGCTCGGTCAGCCAGATCAGCAACACCGCGAAGAGCGGCACGAGAACGGGAATGAGGAATATGAGGCCAATAGCTGCGCGTACGCCACCGGGCCGTCCGACCTGAGTAAATCCGCCGAATCCCACCACGTCTCCCGAAGGCCGCCGCGGCCCCATTTGCCCACTTCACAATCTAGATCGTCCTAGTCTCCGGCAAGCCTGCACGCATCATCATAAAGCAGAATCAACCGAACGTGCTTGACCGCCTCTGCCCCGATGCTACCCCGACCAGATTGCCCGCCCCGGCGCACAACGACTTTGAGGGTTAATTTGGGATCGGACGACGCCGACGCGACGACCCCGGAGGACCCCAGTCTTCGCCTGCTGACCCGCATCGCCGACTTCGTCGAACCCCTCACCCGCTTTGATCGCGGCCATCTCGCGCTTGAGACCAGCCAGCATCGCACAATCGAGCTCGCAGCCCGTCAGATCTTTCGCGTCGGCCTCGACTTCGTGCGCGCAGAGGGGCAAGGCCCGCTGCCTGACGGTGTCATGGAAGTGGCCAATGGCGCGGCGCTGGCGGTCGAAGCCGAAGCTCAGCTGGCGAGTGCGCGCGCTATCATTCCTGGCCGCCTTGCGCTCTGGGCCGCCGATCATGGCGAGAGCCCGCTTCGTCGGCCTGGCGTCGCCGCCTGCTTCACACCTCCCGCCGTTCTTGGCTTCGTCGAAGCGTGCGCGGCCTGCCGCGGACGCGGCAGCATCGAGTGCAAGACCTGCAGCGCCGCCGGCGCGGTTGAATGCCCCACCTGCGCGGGCCGCGGCTCGCGCCCCTGCTCCGCCTGCAAGGAAACCGGCAAGGAGCGCTGCGGCCGATGCCTGGGCCAGGGCTATGAAATCATCCACCGCGAGGAAACGGTCTGGGATGCGGCGACGAACACGGGGCGGACGCAGAACGTTCCCGAACGGCGCACCTGCGGGGGATGTGGCGGCTCGGGCAATGTCGCCTGCGCGCGATGCGGCGGCGTTGGCCGGGAGTCCTGTTCGCGATGCGCCGGACAACGAACGATCACGTGCCAGACCTGCAAGGGCGCCGGGGCACTCGGATGCGAGGCCTGCGCCAGCACGGGCAAGCGCCATTTCACCAGCCAGCTGGCCTGCACGATCAGGGAAACATTTGAGTGCTCGCCACGCACGAGCGACGCGGAACTGGCCGCGACGCTGAAATCGCTTCCTGCAATCGAACAGGTGTTGGGCTACGCGCAGGCGCACCGCACCACGGCCGAGACCGACGCATCGACCTTCAGGCGCGAGACCTTGGCTGCCATTCCCGTCACATCGATCGTTGTGGCAGTGGGGTCGCGACGCGCCAACGTGCATGGCTTTGGCCCGCAGCAGGACATCCGCGACTACGCCAACATCGCCGGCATCCTGCTCTCCGACGATCTCGATGCGCTCGAGTCGGCGCTTCCGGAAACGACGCTGGCGCCCCCGCGAACAACACCGCGGATGGACGCCGCGCTGGCGAGCGCGCTGGCGTCCGAGGCCAATGTCGCGATCGCGGAAAATCCGGGACCAAAGGGGCTCGCCGTCGTGCTGAACGACCTTCGCGGCCTGCTGACGGAAGAGCATGTGCGGCGAACATCCGTCGCCATGGCCAAGGCGATCCGCCGCGCCTACTGGGCGGCCATGGTGCGCGGCCCCCTCGCCCTTCTCGCCCTCGCGCTTCTTCAGTTCCCGGTCGAGCTGATGCTCCGCAAACTCGATCCTTCGGCGCGCTTTTCGGCCATGCTTGGCGTCATGCTGCTGGCGTTCGGCGGCGCCATCGGGGCGCACATGCTGGTGACCCGGACGCTCGAGCGCACGCTGGCCCCCGGCCGCACACTGCATCTCAGCCGGGTGCTGTCGCGGCAGGGTCATCTGCGTAACTGGCTGTTGGGCGCCGGCGTCTTCGTGGTGCTCGCCACGCCGGCCGTGGCCGGGCTCGCCAATCTGCTGATTCCGGCCTGAAGCTCTTTCAGGATGCGGATCGGGCGGAAACTTTCGCTTCCGCCCGCCCGGCATTGAGAGATCAGTCAATTGAGAGGTCGATCAGGTATCCGCCGCAAGGCGGCCGCAACGGTCGTCAGCGCGCAGCAAGAATGCGGGACGAGTCGATGCGGCGGCCAGTGCGGTCGAAATGGATGGCGGCGATGTCGGTGCGGCCAAGTTTCTGCACGAACGAATCGACGGCTTGCGCGATGCAGGCGTCTTCCAGCTTGCGCAGGCTGATTGGGCGGATGCCCGGCGTCGTGCAGGCGCGGCGCGCTTCGCGCAGGAAGGCGCGATAGTTGTGCTCGGCGGATTGGGCGCCGTCATAGTCGAAGACGATGGTGAACGTGGTCTGGTCTGGACCCGCCGAGGCCGACGAGGCAAACTGCCCCGATGCGGCGATGACGGCGCAGCCCAGTACGGCAGCGACGGCAAGGCGTTTGATGGCGATCATGGGGAGGCTTCCGCGTTGTTCGCAGCTCTTGTCGGCTGCGCGTGTCGTGTGGCCTGACTCGATGACAGGCGTCTGACGGCGACAATGCGGTTGGATGAAACTATCGCGGCGAAATCCGGCCGATCAGGGCGTAGACGGCGGCATGCCCGCAATCCACTCACGGATCAGCGCCAGCCCTTCCTGATCGACGACGGTACGGCCAAGTTCGGGCATCAGCACGCCGGGTTCGACAGACAACAACCGGCCGACGAGAATCGACTGATCAGGCTTGCCCGGCTCGATGACAAACAGATCATCGCCCGAGCCGCGCCCCGCCGCCGTCGGCCGCTTGTGAACGCCCCAGCCCGTCGGGTTGGTCTCGTTCCACGCGAGGAACAGGCCCGAATTCGAAGCACCGCCGCCAGCGCGATGGCAATGCGCACAGTTGATGTCGAGCCAGGCGCGCGCACGATCCCCGATGGCGGCTTCGCCGAATGCGGCGGGCGCGGCGGGCGCTGCATCCGGCGTCCCGGACAGAATCCCGCGCGCCGTCCAGTCCGCCAGCTGGTTGGCGCCGTTCGGGCCATCATGATTGAGACTGCGCGCGGACGGGCCGATCGGCGTGAATTCGCCGTCCTTCGAATGGCACAGCTTGCACTGGTTGCGGTTGGGCACGGCGTAGTCGATCGACAGCGCCTCGCCATCCGGCGCGATCGTCTCGATCACCTGACGTCCGCCGACGGGGGCATAGACCGCCTCGGTCTGCTCGGCGTTCCAGATATAGGGATAGGCCGCCCAGCCTGCTTCCTTGCGGATCAGCAGGCGAGTCTCGATGTAGCGCTCGCCTTCGGCAGGCTTGCGCATGTCAGGCGCGAAGGCGAACGTCTTGATCAATACTGACCCGACCGGAAAGTCGAACACATCATCGGCTCTGTAGGCCGCCTGCTTCCCGTCCGGCACATAGACCGCGCGATGCTTGGACGCGTAGTCGCTGAACAGCGGATTGACGAGGTCGTACGCCACCACGCCTTCCGCAAGCTCGCGCCCGTCGGCGCCAGCAAAGAAGCCGTAGTCGGACAGCTTCGGCGCCGGATCATCAGCGAGAATCACGCTGTCGCGCACGCCTGCAGGCTGGCTGCAGGCGGCGAGCAGGATACCCAGCATCATGGCCGCTAAAGCTCTCAAATCTGGCTCCCTTCGAACCATCCCAGGGCGGCGGCCCCAATCGCCAGTGCGCTGGCGAGCACGCCGATCAGAGCACTGAAGATCGCGCCCTTTATAAAGTCGACAAAGTGCCGCCCATGCTCGAAGGGCTGGACATCGGCCATGCTGACCCCCGCCGGAAGCGCCCAGCGCGGTTTGCCCAGTCCCAGCAGCCCTTCATCAATAACAAGCCAGTCCACCACGTTGAAGACCATACTCACAAGCGCCGCATGCGCCCACAGGCTGAGCGGGTCGTGCGGGACGCCCTTGCCAGACGCGATCAGGAGCGTGGAGGCTACGGGCCCTCCCACCAGAACAACGAACAAGGCTGCGGCAAAGCCATACCCGACGCCCTTTTCGCCATTCGATAGCGGCGGCTGAGCGGAACGCACCCTGTCCGGGAAGTGCTTCAGAAACAGTCTCGGGTAGAGCTTCAGCGCCCCGAGCACGAGCGCGGACGCCAGCAGCGCGATCGCTCCCCCATGCATGAGGATCGTGTCTGGATGCAAAGGCATGCCTAAGCCTTCCGGAGCAGGGCCCCGATCAGGTTCCCTTCGGCGCGGGCTTGTCGTGTTCCAGCACGACGGCAGCCGGCTCCTCGATCTGCACATCGGGCTGGCGCGTCATCGACGGATTCGCCTTTGTCAGGTCCGGCGGCGTCTGGCCAAGGCCCAGGCTGATGAAGCCCACTTCCGGCTTCTCGCGAACGACGATCCGAACATCTTCCGTCTTGCCGCCATAGCTTGTGACGCCATCCCAGACGATCGGCGGTAGGCTGCCGCCGAGCGCCGGAGCCAGCGGCGAGAGCCGCCCCTGCGGATCGTTGCCGCCTGCGCCATACTCGTTGTCACGGATCACGAAATCGCGCGGCAGCGGGTTGTAGTTCGCATCGTCAAACGCCTCGGAATAGGCGACCACCATGACGTGCGCCGTCTTGTTCTGATCGAACTTGTTGTTGAACACGTGGACGTTGCGGTTCGCCATCAGCAGCACGCCAGTGCCCGTCGGCACGCCCGCCACGATGTTGCCCGGAGGCGCGAAATTCTGCGTGTCGTTCTGCACGATCTCGTTGTTGAAGATGCGCGTCGAGTGGCCGCCCATCACCGGCAGGTCCGGCAGGTCGAAAACGAGAATGCCGCCGGCATTCTTGGTGGCGACGTTGTCGTGAACGTCGGCATTCATCGAGTTCTCGATCTCGATGCCGGCGACGTTGAACTCGGCGCGGCTGTTGCGCACGATGATGTTCTTCGACTGGCCGACATAGATGCCCGCGTCAGACGCGCCCGACACGGTCACGCCATCGACCAGCACGTTCTCGGATTCGACCGGATAGACCCCATAGGCGCCATTGGTCGGAAGTGGACCCCCAGTCCAAATTACCTTGAGGTCACGATATGTTATGTTGTCCGCGCCCTTGGACTTGATGCCGTCGCCCTTGGTGTCCTGCATCGTGAAACCGGTCAGCGTCACCCCATCCGACGTCACCAGCAGGCCCTCGCCGGCGCCCTTCTGCTCCTTGAAGGAGATGATGGTCTTGTCGATGCCGGCCCCGCGGAAGGTTACGTTATCGACATCCAGCGACAGGCCCTCGGTGAAGTTGAACGTGCCCTCGGCCAGCTCGATCACATCACCGGCCTTGGCGTCCTGCAGACGCGTCTGCAGCTGGGTGTAGGCATCGGCTCCAGGCGCGATTGGCGCAGGTTTTCCGGGGTCGCAGGCGGCCGCAAGCGCCAGAACAGAAACAGCCGCGATGAGTGCGCGCATGAGATCCTCCCGAAAACCTTTGTTCGCGGGGGACTCTCCTTGGTGCGCCGACAGTGTCAAGTTGCCCGCGCGTCACCCAAAACAGCCGCGGCCGCCTCCCCGGAACAGGAAGCGGCCGCGCGATAGCACCAGCCAGAGCCAATCCCGGCGGAACTCGCCACCCCCCTACTGCGTAAGCGCCCAGAGCACGAGGCCCGTAGCAGCCGCGATCAGCAGGATCTCGCCCGTGTCGTTGTCGCGGTAGTAGTACTGGCCGTGACGGGGCGGCGGCAGGCGGTAACGGTTGTAGTCGTGGATCACAACGAAGTTGTTGTGGTGCGGGCGATAAGACCAGTAGTCGCCGCGCCTCCAGTTGTGATGATCGCCGCGATCATCGCGCCAGCCGCCACGGTGACGGTCGTCGCGGCGGCCGTCGCGATATCCATCGCGATAGTCGCGATCATTCCAGTCGCGGTCATGACCACGGCCGTGGCCGCGACCACGCTGGTCGGCGAAAGCAGGCGCAACAGCCGTGACGGCGATCAGGCCGGCCATCAGCGAGGAAGCAATGAGACGCATGGGGGCACTCCTTTCAGTCTCGACGCTCCATAACAACGCATGACGCATGAACAGACGTAGACTCGTTTGTTCATATACGACGCGCCAAAGCCGTTCATCTTAAACAGCTTGAAATTCAGCGCTGTAGCGCGAAACTTCGATAAGATTTTCTGCAGTTGCCGCGCACAGGAACCGCGAGCCCGCGCCAAGGAACTCTTAGTCCGGTCCGATCAGGCCGCCGTGCGGTTCTGGCAGACGGTCGCAGCGGACTCGATCCAGCCCTTCACCCGCTCGCGGGCAGGCGGCCGGCCATCGCGCAGCAGGCGCTCGCCCTCATTCGATGTCGCGAACAAATCGATGGCGTCCATCAGCGAGTCGAGGTCGGTACCGGCGAGATCATCGACGCTGTAGATGCCCGCGCCGACGAGGATCTGCGCATTCGTGCCGTTGAGATCGGGAACCGAACACGCCAGCAGGGCCTGCGCCTGCCAGTCCTTGATCACGCCTGCATTGATGTGGCTGGCCTTGATGCGCTGGGCGGCATCCTCGGGAGCGAGCGACAGGAGGTCGCCTACCGTGTTGACGCCGATGACGCTGAGACGGCTCGCCGTCTTGGGCCCGATGGAAGGCGCGTCCACGATGGCCGCCTCGCGTGAGAGCCGGACACGCGGCCCGGCTGGCGCCTCCTGCAGAGCAGATTTCACGGGAGCCGCTGTCTTCGTGTCGGGCTTGGGGCCTTCTGCCGCAGCCTTCACGGGCTTTGCAGGCTTCGGGAGCTTCTCAGCCTTCACGACCTTCGCCTTGCCGACAGCGCGCGGCGTGGCGCCCTGCCCGCTCTTCGTGCCGGTCTCGCGCGGCCACTGGCAGTCCAGCGTCGACAGCGACACCTTCAGCACTTCTTCGGCAAACAGCTTGCGCACCACCTTGTCATCGTCGCCCAGGGTTTCGCGTACCTTGCCGGTCTTGCGGAACTCCTGGTGCTGTTCGGCAATCAGGTCCATTTCAGCGACGGCGGCGACGCGTTTGGAAATCGCCCGCACGGGCGTGTTGGCGACAATGCCGATGGCGTCGAGCATGAGGCTCACCTGCGGGGCCTCGGCCTTCGACTCAGCAATCGCGCGATCAAGAATGCGCGACAGCATGACGGAGGCATACCCCATCAGCGCCGCGACCACATCCTTGATCTCCTGGTCGAGCCCGTCGACCGGGCGCTTCACGCCGACATCGAAATCATAATGGTCGATCAGCGTCTCGTAATGCTTGTTCGAGATGAGCGCTCCCGACTTCACCATGCGCTCGAGCCAGTCATCGCCATCAAGCATGGGCACGTCGGGGAAGCCCAGCTCCCCCGTCAGAATCTGCAGTAGCTCCGGGAAAGCCTTCGATAGCGACCACTCGACCGCGCGGTGGATCGTGCCTTCTTCTTCCGTCTGGTGCGTGTGGAAAGGCTGCACGGGATCGACAACATAGTGGCTCATCACGCCGGCGCAGTAGGCGGCGTGCTTCCAGTCCTGCTGTTCGAGCGCGCGCACCGTGCGGCGATACCATTCGCGCGCAGCCTGGGGCGCGCCACCCCAGTCGCCGTCGCGCACGTGAAGCACGTGGTTCTTGAAATCCTTGAACACTTCGTCCGGCGCCTTCGCGCCTTCGAGATAAGCGTCGCGATGCTTGAGGAAGACGTTGCGCCAGCCTTCGGCGTTCTCATCCTTCAGGTGATCGAGCGCCAGCACGGCCAGCCTGTGGTGGTTGCTGCGGCAAACCGAATCCAGAACCAGCCGGTAGCAGACCGACATGACGCTCTCCACGCTGGGTATTGGGGCGAAGTGTGCGGGAGAGTCGAGGTTATTTGGGTTAGCGGGAGGTTAAGGCCAGCCATTCGCCTTGAGACTGGCCGCGATTTACCGACCAAACATCGGGATATTCGCCGCCTTGATCTCCTCGGCGTCGATGCCGCCATCGCCATCCTTGTCGAGTTCGGCAAAGCGCGGCTTCAGCAGCGGCGTAAGGCGCCCACGGATTTCGGCAATCTGGATCCTGTCGTCGATGTTGTCGTCCAGCATGCCCATCACACGCATCGCGCGCATCTGCTTCGTGGCGTCGGCCTCTGCGCCGACCTTCTCGTCGGTCCACTCATAGTAGATCGACGTGTAGTGCATCTCCTCCCACGACTGGTCGCCCCAGATGACCTTCTCATCAGGCGCCGGGTTGGACGCGTTGCGCACCGAGTTGTCGTACAAGTACGTCGCCACCAGTTTCGCGCCCGCGGGCACGACAACCGGCTCGACGAAGTCGTACGTGCGCTGCCAGTTGAAGTCATAGCGTGGCAGGTTGATCAGCTCCTGCTTCGTGCCATCGGGCAGGATCATGTCGAGCCGCCCGGCCTGCCCGCGATAGTGCGTGTGCAGGAAGACGGAGTAGAGCTTCGCCTCCTTCGGGAAAGTGAGGTAGGCGATCTCCTTGTGCTTGTCGGTGTTGGGCGGCAGCTCGATGAAATTGTCCGCGATTACCGTGTGGCGCATGATGCGCTCGGGCGTTTCGCCTTCCGGATAGAAGTAGAGCGCCATCTTCGAGCTATCGACGGCTTCCTTGCCATAGGGCGTGTAGTGCATCTGGAAACCCATATGCCCGCCCGCCGGCAGGTAGATGCCCATGCCTTGCGGCACCTGGAAGGACTCTCCGCCCACGGCGTACTCGCCATAGTTGGCCTCCCACTGGCTCGCCGAAGCAGGGCCTGCGAGCGGCACGCCGGGAATGTAACCCGCAAGAATGTGATGCACCCCGCGCCGATCTCCCGGCATCAGCGTCGCGGCCTTCACCCACCGGCCTTCGCCCAGCGTGTTGGCCGCCGTGGGATACTGGTACTGGATTTCGCCAGAGGGCGGCAGTGCGAATGACGGGATATCGAGCACAAGGTCCGGCTTGCCCAGCGGCCATTCGGGCGCCGCATGCTTCACAGCCGCCAGCGGATCAGCGCCCTCGCCGCGCGGTGCGCCAGCCTCGATCCAGTGGACCAGCATGCGCACCTGATCGCCGGTGAGGCTGGCGTCGTGTTTGAACTTGCCGACCAGCGGATCGGGATGCCAGGGCGGCATTGTGTCGGTGCGCAGGGACTCGCGGATCATCGGCGCGAACTGCTTCACGATGGCGTACTCGCTCATCGCGAACGGACCGATGCCGCCTTCCTGGTGGCACACCACACATTTCGCTTCGAGTACGGGCGCGATGTCCTTTGCATATGAGATCTTTGCATGCTCGGCACGCTGGACACGCTGCGGGAATGCGATGGGCGTACCATTGCCCGCAACATCGGCGCCCGCCACGGGTCGCCCCGCTTCGATATCTGCAAGCGCGGCCGCCAACGGTGCGCCCGTCGGACCGTGATAGAGAACCCTCAGCAAGCGCGGTTCGAGCACGAATACCTCGCCAGCGTAGGTGACGCCCAGTTGCTCGCCAGCAAGCTGGAGATCATCGTCCATGATCGGAATGGTGTAGCCCTGCGCAGCAGCCTCGTCCGCGATCGCCGGGCGCTCGTCAGCCAGACTTGAATTCAGCATCAGGAATTCGACGCTTGGATGCTGCTTGCGCAGCGCCTCAAGCGAGGCCGCCGCCGCGCGCGATCCGGCATCGCCGTTCACCTGCGCCATCAGCACGATGGCTTTCACATCCGTGAGGCGGCGTAGGCTCTGCGCAAAACCCGTGTGATCGACCAGCCGGAAATCATCGACGCGCGCCGGGATCTCGACCGACATCGGTTCACGCTCTGCCGCGGCGCGATCAACCAGAATGAATGCGGATGAGACAGCAAGTCCCAGCGCGCCAGTTGCCAGCAGCCAAGACCGCATCGCGTCCTCCTCAGTACCCAATGGTAGCGAAGCACTGATTACACCTCGCGCGCAACGCGGCCCGCGCTGCGCGCTGAAATTTGACCGGCGGGCTCTCCCTACGTCACCCGGCGAGCCGATTAATTAGCAGCGCGCCTCTGGTGCGGCGGCCTGCCGCACCCATTTCCCCGCAACGGACGCGCAAACGCGCGTCGGGGTTGGGATCAGCCGAAAGGGGACAGTGCATGCAAGCCTACATTCTTCTCGACCGCTCGGGTTCGATGCAGTCGCTTTGGGTGGAAGCGCTTTCCTCCGTCAATTCGTTCGCAAAGGAACTCGCCAACAAGACAGACGGCCCGGCCGTCGACAGCCACATCACGCTGGCTGTCTTCGATAGCCAGGAAGGCCTACAGTTCGACGTGCTGCGGCGCAAGCAGCCTGCCCTCCACTGGGAAAATGTCACCGACAAGGACGCAACCCCGCGCGGCATGACGCCGTTGCTCGACGCCATGGCGCGCATCATCGCGCTCGCCGAAGCGGACAATCCCGACAAGGCCGTGATCGTCATGATGACCGACGGCGCAGAGAACGCTTCGCGCGAAGTGAAACGCGAAGGCATCAAGGCGGCGCTGGATCGCGTAAAGGCGAAGGGCTGGGAAGTGGTCTTCCTGGGCGCCAATTTCGACAACATCTCGGATGCGGGTTCGGTCGGGGTGGACCGTGGCCAACAGATGGCGATGTCGGCCGGAACGATGGATCGCTCGCTCACTAGCCTGGCGCGGAAATCCCGCGCTTACGCTGCCGCCGCGCCGGGAGCTGCGCCGATCGAGTTCAACGAGGAAGATCGCAAAGTCGCCAAGGAAGCCAACGTCAAGAACAAGAACTGATATGGGTCCGATCTGAAGCGGAGATGGCGAGCGGGAAACCGCTCGCCATTTTTCGTTTCGCGGTCAGTGCCGGAAGTGGCGCATGCCGGTGAAGACCATGGCGAGGTCAGCATCGTCGGCCGCCTTGATCACCTCATCATCACGCACCGAGCCGCCGGGCTGGATCACAGCCGTAGCGCCGGCCTGAGCCGCCTGAAGCAGGCCATCGGCGAACGGGAAGAATGCATCCGACGCACACACCGAACCGATCGTCTGCGGATCGGCCTGCCCCGCCGCATGGGCGGCGTCTTCCGCCTTGCGCCGCGCGATGCGGGCGGAGTCGATACGGCTCATCTGGCCTGCCCCAATGCCGACCGTGGCGCCGTTCTTCGCGTAGATGATCGCGTTCGACTTGGTGTGTTTGCAGACCTTGAACGCGAACAGCATGTCCGCGATTTCCTGCGGGCTCGGCTGGCGCTTGGTCACGACTTTCAGATCGGCCTGCGTAATGCGGCCGATATCGCGGTCCTGAACCAGCAATCCTCCGGCGACAGTGCGCACCATCACCCCGGCCTGGGTCGGATCGGGCACCCCCTCGGTGAGGAGTAGGCGCAGGTTCTTCTTCTTCGCGAAAACGGCCAGTGCCGCCTCGTCCGCGCCGGGCGCGATGACGACTTCGGTGAAGATCTCCGTGATGGCCTCCGCCGTCGGTCCATCAAGCGGCACGTTGACCGCGATGATTCCGCCGAAGGCCGATGTTGAATCGCACGCCAGGGCGCGGCGATAGGCTTCGGTCACGGTCGCACCGGTTGCGACGCCGCACGGATTGGCGTGCTTGATGATGGCGACGGCGGGCGAGATCTTCGCGTCGAACTCGGCCACTAGCTCGTAGGCGGCATCCGTATCGTTGATGTTGTTATAGCTGAGTTCCTTGCCCTGCACCTGGCGGGCGGTCAGCACGCCTGCGCGCTTGTCGGGCCCGGCATAGACGACAGCCTTCTGGTGCGGGTTCTCGCCATAGCGCAGGGTCTGCTGCAGCTTGCCGCCGAAGGCGCGCCAGTCGCCGGCGTCTTCGTTGAGCTGCTTCCAGTACCATTCCGAAATCGCGGCGTCGTAGGCGGCGGTGCGGGCATAGGTCTTGGCGGCAAGACGGCGGCGCAGGTTCAGCGTAACACCACCCTGCTCGATCTCCGCCAAGGCCGCGTCGACATCGGCCCCATCGGTGCACACGGCGACGAAGTCGGCGTTCTTGGACGCGGCGCGCAACATGGCCGGGCCGCCAATGTCGATATTCTCGATGCAGTCATCGAAGCCCGCACCGGCCTGCACGGTCGCCTCGAATGGATAGAGATTGATCCAGACGAGATCGATCGGCTCGATGCCGTGATCGGTCGCATCCTTTGTGTGGGTCGCGAGATCGCGCCGATAGAGCAGTCCGCCATGCACTTTGGGATGCAGCGTCTTCACGCGGCCATCCATCATCTCGGGAAAGCCGGTAAGGTCCGACACATCGCGAACCTTGAGGCCTGCCTCCTTCAGCGCCTTCGATGTGCCGCCGGTCGACACCAGATCGACGCCCGCCGCCGCCAGTTTCTTCGCCCGTTCGACCAGCCCGGTCTTGTCCGAGACGGAGATCAGCGCGCGCTTCACCGCGACGCGATCAGGCACATTCTTCGGGGCGGCTTTGGGGGGCGACATGAGGCGGCTCCAGCGCTGGCTGGGCGCCCGATAGCATCACCTGCCGAGTCGTAAAACCTTCATCCGTGACGCAGGCTGTGGGGAAACCCTAATACCGGTAGCTTCGCAGCAGGTATCCCAGCAAACGCAAGGCGTGTTCGCCCCAGTGCTGCTCGAAACCAAAGCGGAACTCCCATCGGGCATCCGCATCGTGTCCGGCTTCCAACATGTCATCCACGACTCGCACATCATGGTACAGGTCGCCGAGATCGTCCCATGGCATCAGCGTCCACCTGTCGGCGGCCTCAAGGTCGTCCTCATGGCTGGTATACAGCTCGGGGAAACGCGCCTGAATCACGGCATGATCATCCGGCGCACTACGTCTTGGCATGTCGAGGTCATGCTCTCCCAGCTTCTCGTCTTTCATACGAGCAGCAAGTTCCAGCAACTTTGTCATGGCCGCGATGAGTCCGGTGAAATCCTTGCTAGGCCTATCTTCGACCAGAACCCGAAAGGCGCTGATGGCGGAGCGGATTTCGTCGGTGGAAGGGCGTTCCATGAGTGGGCGCTCGCGCTGTCTCCGCCCCTAGTGCACGTTCATCGCTGGCTCGCCCCACGGATCTTCCGTGAAGATTTCCGGCGCCAGCGCCTTCATCATGGAGAGGGAGGCCTGGGGGTCGCGGCGGGCGGCGTAGGACACGATGGCGTCCAGCCGCGCCTGCACTTCGGCGATGGGTGGCGAACCGGTGCTGGCGACTTCGAGCACGCCGTCAACCACCGTGTCACGCACCTGCTCGCGATCGTAGAACACCGTCTCGGTCAGCTTCTCGCCGGGACGTGGGCCGGTGACACGGACGAGGATGTCCTGGCCCGGCGTGAGGCCCTTGAGACGGATCATCTTCTCGGCGAGTTCCGCAATGCGCACCGGCTCTCCCATGTCGAGCACGTAGAGCGTGGCGTCGGTCGAATCCGAGTTGGCGGACATGGCGGCCGCCTGCAGAACGAGTGCGGAGGCTTCCTCCACGCTCATGAAATAGCGCGTCATGTCGGGGTGGGTCACCGTCACCGGGCCGCCTTCCGCGATCTGGCGCTCGAACAGCGGCGCAACCGATCCCTTGGACCCCAGCACGTTGCCGAAACGGACGAGCGAGAAGCGCGTCTGCGGCGCGGTCGGCGCGAACGCCTGGATGAACAGTTCTGCGGCGCGCTTGGTCGCGCCCATCACGTTGGTAGGGTTCACGGCCTTGTCGGTGGAGATGAAGGTGAACGCCTTCACATCGAGCGCCGCTGCAATGGTCGCGCAGCGCCGCGCGCCCAGCACGTTGGTGAGGATCGCCTCGTTGGGATTGAGCTCCATCAGCGGCACATGCTTGAGCGCGGCCGCGTGGATAACGACGTCCGGAGCCGCCTCGCGCATCGCCTGCTCGAGCCGAACTTCGTCGCGCACATCGCCGATCACCATGCGGCGCACGACATTGGGATAGGCGCGCGAGAGTTCCTGGTCGATTTCGAAGACGTTGAACTCGGATGAGTCGAAGATGGTGAGTTCAGACGGGCCAAGCGCCGCGCACTGGCGCGCAAGCTCGCCGCCGATCGTGCCGCCGCCGCCGGTGATGAACACGCGCGCGCCAGAGATCAGCTCGGCCACGGGCGCCATATCCAGCCGACGCTCAGGCCGAGCCAGTAGGTCAGCCGGGCGGATTGGCTCCAGCATCGCCTTGGCGCCGATACGCAGCAGCGTGGCCTTGCGGGCGGATGCGACGGCCAGCGCCGCCTCCATCGTGCGGCGATCTTCCGGCGGGGCTGCAATTGCGATCCACGGCAGCTCGCCAAAGCGCGCCGTGTAGTGGTCCAGCAGGGTTGCGAGATTGTCGATGCCGCCCATAACCTGGACGCCCTCAATGTCGCGACCGAAATGCTGGCCCGATGTTTCGACGATGCCGATGGCGCGGATCGGTGGTCCTGACGGCGCCTTGCGCGCCGCGTGCAGCGCCGCAGCCACATGACCAGCGGGACCCACGACCAGCGCGCGGGGCGCATAGGGCGGTTCGCGCCGGATTATGGCGATCAGGTCGCCCGTCGCTCGTCCGCGCGCCCACAGGCGCACGACCATCAGCATGGCGAGCCAGATCGGTATCTGGAGATAGATGCTGGAGAGCGGGAAATCCTGCAGCGTCGTCGCCAGGATCAGGATCGGCAGCGACATCAGGTGCGTCAGGACAATGGCCTGGAAGATGCGCACCACGTCGCGCAGCGACGTATGGCGCCAGACCTGGCGGTGAACTCCGCGCAGCCACATCGAGAAGGCCGCGGCGACGCCGAAGGCGACTGCAACGAAGAAATCAAGCCATGAAGGCGAACCGCGACCGGAGAACGTGTAGACGATCTGCGGCGCCAGATACATCGCCACAACGCCGGTCACGACGTCGTAACCGAAACACATGGCCTTCGCTTCGATAGCCGCCCTGCGAGCGGAAATCTCTACGCTGCTCACACACTCTCCCCCTGGACTCCAGGCTCGATTCTGGAAAGCGCCCACCGGACCCGGTTGGGCGCCTGAGAACCATCTGCCCCAGGATCGGCGATTCCCCTGATCACCAGCTGCTGTGACTTGCGCACAGCTTCACTACCCCAGTAACGCGAATCCTCGACGGAAAGCAAAGCTTCACTGCGGAAACGCCAAACGCGCTGACGGCGGCTCAAACCTAGGAATACCGTCCTATCATCGGGTCCATTCAGCACTTGCACGTCCGGGTGCAGGTGAAATCGTATCTCGTAGGGTACGGGCCCCCGCGGCAGCGCCTGTGGCGCCTCGGACATGGGGCGCGATAGACTGTCTTCTCCGGTGATCCTCGCGCCATTCATCGCGACATAGAGGCGGCGGCGATAGATCACGCCGTGGCGCACCCGCCAGCCGGCATGCTGGCCTTCGAGGAGGAACTGCTCGCCCTCCTCCATCCGGCGGACGGCCAACTGCGACGGCCCTTCGGGAGCGCGAACGCCTGTGACCGGGTCAAGTGTGAAAACGGCGGAGTCCTCGCCCGTGATGCAGAGGACAGAATGGGCGGCCGTGCGCCGCGCCGCATCGCGCAGCAAGGGCTCGAGTTCAGCATTGCCGCCGCATGACGTGATGATCCGCTCCGGCCCATCGTCAATCGTGATGGCAAGCGCGCCGGCGTGTGCACGGGCGCCATGCGGTCGCTCGGGATTCCCGCCGGCGTCCACATAGACGGTAAGCTCTTCGGCCTGGATACGCTGGTAGGCAGAGAGGCGCGCGAAGGCGAACTTGGAATTGACGGCGCCATGCGGTCGCAATGCTGCCTTGGCCAGGCCGTCGCTCGCGTCGCCGCCTCCGTTCGCGGGAAGCACACCCCCGTCTGCCGTCTGGAAGAAGCTCAGCATCGCCGCCATGCGCGGCTGCAGGCGTGTGAGGAACGCCGGCGCGCTCAGGCCAAGGCGCAACAGCAGATCCTCGACGGCCTGGATGTCCAGCAAGGCGTGGGCAAGCTGTTCGGGACTGCGGCTGATATGGCCCCCGTCAGGAAGGATCTGCGCGGCGCACTCCGTCTCCAGCAGCGCAAGCCCGACATCCATCGCCTTGCGCCCGTCTTCGGTTGCAGCGCCCGCAAGCGATAGCGCAACGGCGATGCGGAAGCGGGAGACAGGATCCGTCTCGTCAGGCGCAGAGAACTGCAGATGCCGTATCTGGCGGCCGAGCGTTTCGAGCAGGTGGGCGCGATCCTCGCCTTCCATCCGGGAGAAAAGCCACGGGCCCGCGGACAGGAAGTTGATGACCCGGTCGGCCGTGATGCTGAGCCGCCAGGCGAAATCTTCCCACTTGCCATAGGCCTCAACCCACGCCGCCACCAGGGCGCAGGCGCGTGTCTCCCCTTCGACCCCCAGTGCAGCAAGGTCGCGCAGCCAGTGGAAACGATGGATGCGATCCGAGAAATGGAGGGACGGAAACGCCGGCCCCCACGGCGAATGGCCGGACGGCGTCTCGATCTGCGCATGGCCGAACTTCCACCGGCCCTGGAGGATTGCCTCGCCCCGCGCGCGGTTCACCGGGTGATTGTCGGTCGGCAGCGCAGTCAGCCCCGAAGGGCCCGGTCCCGAAATGCGCAAGCGATGGACCGGCGAGACATTGATCGGCGCGCCCGACTTGCCGGTCAGCTCCGCCCACTGGGCGTGATCGGCTTCGGTTGCATCGCCCGATGTTGGGGGCCCCGACGGCGCCATGGCCTCCTGCCCTCACCCACCAGCGCGAAGCGCTGCGATGGCGTCGGCATAGCCCGCGCGGCCACGACCAAACACCGCCGAGCCGGCGACCAGCGCATTGGCGCCAGCCGAAATCACCGCGCCCGCATTCGCCGGCACGACGCCGCCATCGACCTCAAGGATTGTTGCGAGCCCGGCACGGTCGATCTTCTTCCGTATCGCTTCGATCTTGCGCAACTGGCTTTCGATGAATTTCTGGCCGCCAAAGCCCGGGTTCACGCTCATCACCAGAACGAGGTCGAGGTCCTCAAGCACAGGGTCAAGCACGTCGGCATGCGTCGAAGGATTGAGCGCCGCACCGGTCTTCTTCCCAAGCTTGCGGATCACCTGCAGCGTGCGGTGGAAGTGCGGGCCAGCTTCGGGGTGGGCGGTGATGATATCAGCCCCGGCCGCCGCAAAGGCTTCGAGGTAAAAATCGACCGGCGAGATCATCAGATGGACGTCGAAGGGTTTCTTCGTGTGCGGGCGCAGCTTCTCGATCACGGCAGGGCCAATCGAGATGTTCGGGACGAAATGACCATCCATGACGTCGACATGGATCATGTCGGCCCCGGCCGCATCGACAGCCCGGACTTCCTCGCCCAGCGCCGCGAAATCGGCAGCGAGAATCGATGGCGATATCAGCACGTTCGACATGAAACCCGGCCTAGCAGCGCGCTAGGTGCGGTGCAACCTTGGCGGGATGAACGCCGCGCAATTCAGGTGCAGCAAGTCGGAAACGGCTCAGGTGTAGCCGATCGAGGCGTTCTGGGGGATGACGCGAGCGCTCCGGCCGTACTCGATGACAACGGGCGTGCCCTCGCGAATCTCGTGGGCGCTCACTTGCGAGACCGATACCAGTTCCCCGGTAAGCAACCTGATCGTGTAGGCAAAACCCGCTTCGGCTTGTTCGAGTTCGACCTGCCGGACAGCTATGACATGGCCCTCTTCAACGCGCGTGACCGCGCCGATGGCGGCGCCCTCATAGCTGTTGACGCCAAGGCCGCTCGCGCAACCAGCCAGCACAGTCGCAAGCACGACGAAGGCGACTGCGAAAGCCTTCTGGGGCTTCGCCAGCAGTGGCGCTTTCAGCCTCTCTACGAACTGCGGCTCCAGCGGGGCCATCATCTAGTCTCCGATTGCAGCCTATCCGGCCGCCCTGGGTAGCGTTGTAAGCTATTCGTCTGAACCGTCGCTGAACTCCTGCTGGTGAATCCCGAGCAATTGCGTGGCGGGATTGTGTCAGGGGACGAAAGCGACGTGAAATTTGCGTAGCCTAGGAATGGGAACCGCGTCAGATGCGTTCAAGCCGCGCGATAAAAAACACATCACACTGTGTCTGCGGCGCATCTGCCGTAGAGGCGGCCGGCGCAGTGAGCAGGTCGCCCTCGGGCGTTAACGAATGGTCAAACCCCGGCGCCTCTCCCGCAGCGAACGGGAGACGTTTCCAGGCGCCCCCGGCGATGGCGGCTTCGACGACATCGCGGCCTTCCTCGGGCGATGGGGTGCATACGGAGTAAACCAGCGTCCCGCCCCGCCTCAGCATTTCAGCGGCGGCATCGACCAGCGCCCGCTGGACTGTTGGGTAGCGCGCAAAGTCCTTGGGATCGCGGCGCCAGACACCCTCAGGATGGCGGCGAATGACCCCAAGCGCCGAGCAAGGCGCATCCAGCAACACGGCATCGAGCAGCACCGGCGGTCGCCATGTGCGGGCGTCCGCCTGTACCAGCTCCATGGACAGCCCGGTGCGCGTAGCATTCTCGCGCAGACGCTCGATCCGCTGGGCGGACATCTCGACTGCGGAAAGTCGCGCGCCGCGCGCAGCCAGCTGCATCGCCTTGCCACCCGGCGCTGCGCAAAGGTCGGCGACCGCAAGGCCACGAACATCGCCCAGCAGCGTCACCGGCAGGCTTGCGGCCACGTCCTGCACCCACCATGCGCCCTCGGCATATCCGGGCAGGTCAACCAGCCCCGCCCCGTCGCCAAGGCGTATCGTCCCGTTGGGCAGTAGCTCCCCACCCAGCTTTTCAGCCCAGCCAGACGCATCGTCCGCATCGCGAAGCGTGAGATCAATCGTCGGCTCTTCGAGCTGCAGCAGCGCCATGGCCTGGGCCCGGTCGACGCCGAGCGCAGATTTCAGTTTGGCCGCCAGCCAATCCGGCCAGACTGCTTCGGCAGGCGAGCCGTCGAACGCTTCCGCCTCGCGCGCCGCGCGGCGCAGCACTGCGTTGATCAGGCCGCCGCCACGGCGGGCAATATCCCAGTGGGCCGCAGCCTCGACAGTCGCAGACACTGCCGCGTGTTCGGCGACTTTCATCAGCCAGAGTTGGGCCGCGCCAACGCGCAACAGAGCCAGCACCGGCGGCTCGATGTCAGCCAGCGGCCGCTGCACCATGCCGCCAAGCGCCCAGTCGATGCGGCCCACGGCCCGCAGGGCGGCGCTCGCAATCGCTCGGGCAAAGCCGCGATCCGCTCCCGAAAGCGAGCGGAAAGCAGGGCTTGAGCCCATCGCTGTCTCAAGATCCTCGCCCCGGGCCATCGCGGCCCATACGAGCTGTGCGGCCGCAAGCCGGCTTTGCCAGCCGGCTGCTTCAGGTCTTGCCCGGTAGTTGGATGCGCGCGCCATCGGACCGGTCCCTTAGAGGACCAGCCCGGTAACGGAAAGCACTATTGACCGAACAGTTTCTGCAGCGCGCCCAGAAGACCCTCAAACCGGAGACCGGCGTCGGTCACAGCAAGGGCGTAGGCCGGACCCGTGTCGTGAGCGCGGGGCTGGTGGCGAACCGCGCCATCGAAGGCGGAGAAATCGCCCGGGCCATAGGTGGCATGACCATCAGAGAACTCGCCATGCACGCAAAGGGTCAACTCCTGACCCTTGTGGCTATGCCAGGGCACCGCCGTACCCGCCTCAAGGCGGATAATCTCGGCCTTGGCGCCGCCCGCAAATCCGAGATCGAGGCGCTTGATCCCGGGGCCGGAATAGCTCCACCCGCGTTTGGCCTCGGCCGACTGGATGGCGTCGCGCAGGACGATCGGAAGGCCGGCAAGTTCGGGATAAGCCATCGCCTTCGCGGCGGGCTTCTGCGCAGGCCCGCGATCAATGGCGGCAAGCGCCATCGCCAGTGCGTCCGGCTTCATCGTGGCGGGCGCTTCCGCTTCCAGCGCGGCTCCGGCGATCGCCTCGCCCTCCCATTCGGAAATGCCCCTCATCTCCATCAGGACATCGAGGAACAACCCAAGGCCAGGCTCCGCCCGTCCCGACGCCAGTGCGGCGCGGGTGGCATCGTCCATAAAAGGGGCAGTCGCTACCTTGATCATCTCCGGCTCGGCTCTAGCTACTTTTGGTCCAAGCTAAGTTACGCACGCTCCGGCGAACCGGATCAGTCACCCTTCATTCATCTCCAAGCCGCGCCTTCATCTTCGCAAAAGCGAGACGAATACGCGACTTAACCGTGCCCAGCGGCAGGTCCAGCTTTCCCGCTATCTCGGAATGCGAAAGGCCCTCGTAGAAGGCGAGCCGCAGCAGATTGACCTGTTCTTCTGGCAGATCTTTCATGGCGGCCCGCACCCGCGCCTCGGTTTCCATGCTCTCGACACGAGCATCGGGCGCCTCGACGCCGGAAGGCAGCAGCATCGTTTCCTCGGGATCCAGGTCGGGCCGCTTGGCCCTGCGGAAAACATCGATCCGGCGATTGCGCGCGACGCGGAATATCCACGTCGAGACCGAGGCCTGGTTGCGGTCGAACAGGGCGGCCTTGCGCCAGACCGTAACCATCACATCCTGCGCGATCTCCTCGGCCTGAGCGTTGTCGGCGCCAAGCCGCATCAGGTACGACTTCACGCGCGGGGCATAGTAGGCGAACAGCTCGGAGTAGGCAGCGCGATCCTGCCGCTCCGCCACCATGGCAAGCAGATCGGCGAAGCGCCGTCTTTCCGCCTCTCCCAGCATCTCGCCGGGCGGCCGGGGCGTGTTGCCTGAAGCCATCACGTCTTGTCGTATCATTCTGCTGCGCGCCCGCGCAGGCCTGCGCGGCGAGAACTTTTATGCACGGCGCGGGCGTTCGGTGAAGCCTTCACCCCTGCTCTTCTATGCCGCCGAAGGTCGCGCCATCACCTTCTTCGTCGACAATGACCACGAGCGGGTTGTGGGGATCGGCATGTTCGGCGCCCTGCTGGTCGGGGCCGAAGAGATCGAGCTGATTGGGATCCGGCGAGCGTTTGCGCTTCTTCTGAGCCGCGCCGCGCTTCTTGAAGTAGAGATCGTCGGTGTGGTCTTCAGCGGGGTCCACCGGTTCCGGCTTAGGCTTGCCCTTGCGCGTCTTCGCCTTCACCGCGGCTTCGGGCTTCCAGTAGGTTACGGCGATGACCGGCCGTCCCTTGGCGTCTTCATAAAGCTGCACAAAGCCACGCGAGATTCCCGCCTCGGCCTTCCCCTGGACAAGCTCACGCTCGGCGGGCTGTGGCCGAAGCCAGTCCGACACCAGGGTCACGGGCGCCTTCGCCACTTCGCGCGCCTCCGCGATCGTGCGGGCGCCGCGCTCTGAATCGAGCGCTTCTCGGGCATTGGCGGCAATGGGATAGTGAAGCGGCATGAGGCTTGAGCGTGTCAGTCGATGGCAGGTTCAGGGGAAGACGCGGCAGGATTGCCCACACGCATGAGCCGTGCCGCGGCCAGGCGCGCAAAGGACAACGTCACCGCCTTGCGCCGCGCGGCGTTGAGCGGGACGGGCGAACACTCGCGCAGGATAGCGCCGCCAAAGCCGTCGCAGACGAGAAGGCCTGCCTCGCCGGGAATGTGATCCTGTGGAAATTCGCAGTCGACGGCGAAATAGAAGCGGTCGCAGTAGGGCGCATACTCTGGCCATTTCTGGTCGGTGCGAAAATCCTGCAGGCAGGATTTCACCTCGATGATCACGATCTCTCCCTTTGCGCCCACCGCCATCACGTCGGCGCGACGACCATTGGCAAGCGTCACTTCCGTGAGCGAGGCCAGCCCCACCTCCGCGAACATCCGCTGCACACCGCGCACGATCTCTGCGGCCCGCCCGTTGGGGACAGGATCGCCAAACGTGTTCGCAACGAGAGCAACGGTCGACATCGGCGCGCGAGTTCCTGTTAGGTTCTCACTATCGCGCAGGACGCCCGCAGAGGCAAATCAGTTCGTGAAGGCCTTCTTGAACATGCCTTCCGGCAGGCTCGGGCCGCGGCTGGGATGGATCAGGAAGTAATCCTTCCAGCGGCGCTTGGGATCGATCTGCGTCGATTCGAACATGTGCGAGTTGTCGTCGTTGAGCTGCCACATGCGATAGCCAAGGCCGAGGAAGTAATCACGCACCTCTTCGCCCGACGATCCGAAATTGCGTTGCAGCGAGAACGGGTGAATCTCGATCAGCAGGCTCGGCAGGTCGCGTTCGATCGTCTTCTTGCCGCCCTCGATGAAGCGGATCTCGGCGCCTTCGACATCGCAGCGGATGAAATCGACGCGCGGCAGTTTCTCTTTCGCCATCAGGCCATCAAGCGACACCACTTCCGTCGGCTGGTCGATGAACTCCGTGCGGTTGCCGGTTGCGAGCACTTCGTCCGAGGCTGAACCGCCGCGATCCGTCACAACGCCATAGGCGCGGCCAATGTGTCCCGACGTCTTCTTCGGCACCGACAGGATCATCGTGCCTTCCGCCGATCCGATGGCGGCATTGTGGGGGATGACGTTCTTCAGTTTGTGCCAACGAAGCAGTCGCGTCATGATCTTGTAGGAATAGTTCGACGGCTCGTAGACGTGGACAATGCCCTCGGGCCCGATGTGCTGCGACATCAGATAAGAGTGGCGGCCGTCTGATCCGCCGAAATGCAGGCAGATATCGCCCTTCTTCACCACTTCCTTCATGTAGGGGGCTTCGGGCTCCCATTTCCGGTCCTGCTTGTTGCGCTGGTAGATGCGCATGGTGGTGGTCAGGTTGCGCAGGCCTTCGAAGGACATGGACACGGGGGCGAAACTCCAGATGCAGGTGGGCGCTAGAAAGCGCTTCGCGCGCGAAAAGGGAAGCCCCAAGCCTGCATTCGCGTGGGCGCCGGCTGTTCCGTCGCGGTCAAAGGCGCATTAAATGAATGACATGAGCACTTCCGAGACGACCCGCGCGCCATGGGGCCTTGCTCCTTCCCTCGACGACATCGCCCGCATCGCTGCCGACGCGCTCGAAACCCTCGAGGAGCCATTCCGGACCCACGCCCGGGCCGTAGTCATCAAGGTCCAGGACTTTGCAGACGACGAGACTCTGAAATCGCTCGCAATCGAGAGCCCCTACGAACTTTCAGGCTTGTATTCTGGCGTGGCGATGACGCTGGAGACCCCCTCCTCCCCGAGTCACATGCCGCCCATGGTCTGGCTCTATCGGCTCGCCATCCTTGATGAGTGGGCCGCCACCGGCGACGTCACGCTTGAGGAACTTGTCGCCCATGTCGTGATCCGCGAACTGGGCCACCATTTCGGATGGTCGGATGAGGAGATCGACGCGATCAACAACGGCGGGGATTGAGCCTCACGCCATCCCGGCCCGTTCGAGCTGCTCGACCAGATCGGGCGGCACTGGCGAGACATAGGCCGACACTCCGAGCCTCTGGCGCACCGTATCCGTGGGCTCGTTCCACACATCGGCCCAGTCGACGCCCAGCAATTGCGGCGTGCCGCGGCCGTGGCGCCAAGCGCCCATCGTGATCTCCATCAGCAGCGCGAAACCTTCGGGCCGCCGGATTGCCGCCTTCGCGATGATGAAGGCGAGGAACTGCGCCGAGTAATTGTGCCCGAACTGCGAGAGCTGGAACGCGGATATCCCGACCTCGTGCAACGCCGTCGTGTGATATCCGCCGATGATGTGCCAGAGATCATGGCACTGCAGAATACGTACGTTGAGATAGTCGAGCGGAGGCGGCAAGTTCGCGAGACCCAGCGCATCGCGGTCCAGCACTTCGAGATCGAAATTGTTGTCGATGATCTGGCGATGGAATTCGTTGCCGAGCGATCCATCCGGACATGCTGCAAGCTGGTCCATCGTGAAGCGTTCCGGCCAGCCCTGCGCGACTGCGGCCGGCACGCCCGGATAGGCGAGGCTCGCCTTTCCCGCGCGCGCCTTGAAGTCTTGGTCAACATGTTCGCCAAGCGCCGCTGTGCGCAGCGTGAACGTGCCCGCGTCGGTCTTCACCATGTCATCGATAAAGTCCCAGAAGGGCTGCCACAGCGCAGGCGAAGCAGCGCCTGTCCCGCGCGTTAGATCAACCTGTGGCGCGTCATCGCCAAACCATCCGGCGGCGGCTGCGTCGTAGACGTCGATGATAAGCGCAGGCTCGACCCATCCGGCCCGGGTAAGCAGCGCCGCAAGGTCGGCGGCCGCCTGCATATCGCCCTGCTTTGCGGCACGCGCGAGCGCGGCGGGATCGCCTCTGCCCGACTGCACAATGGACTCGAAGCGTTGTGTGACGGCGATCTCGGGCATGGCGTTCTCCAGGGCCGGATGCCGAACGGTAGGCGCGCCCGCAGCCTGGCTCAAGTTCACGCTAGGGCAGAGACGGGGTTAGCCTGCCAGACTGGCGATCAAGTCATCCACCCACTGCGACACCACTTGCGAAGCCGGGCCGTAGCGCCCCTCCCTGAAACCACGCGCATTTGCGGAAGGTTCAAGGTTGAGCTCGACCGTATGTGCGCCCGCCATATCGGCCTCCCTCACGAAGCCGGCGGCCGGATAAACTTCACCGGACGTTCCGATCGAGACGAACAGGTCGCACGCCGCCAGACGCTCATAGATCGCATCCATCCCGTAGGGCATTTCCCCGAACCACACGACGTCCGGCCGCAACATGCCAACCCGTCCGCAGCGCCAGCATTCGCTCGCCATGTGGAGATCGTCCTTCCACGCGCCCACAGCGCCGCATGAAACGCATCTCACGCGCGTAAGCTCGCCATGCATGTGGAGAAGATTTTTCGAGCCCGCCTTTTCGTGGAGGTTGTCCACGTTCTGCGTCACGAGCAGCAGGTCGCCGCCAGCGGCGGAGACAGCTTTCTCCAGCCGGGCGAGCGCGTGATGGGCGGGATTTGGCGCAGCATCAAGAAGCGCCCGCCGACGCGCATTGTAAAAATCATGCACCAGCACGGGATTGCGGGCGAAGCCTTCGGGTGTGGCGACGTCCTCGATGTCGTACTTTGTCCAGATACCGTTCTTGTCCCGGAACGTTCCCATCCCGCTCTCGGCGGAAACGCCGGCGCCAGTCAGGACCACGATGCGCCAGTAATTCATGGAGTCTTGCAGGACTGAAGGTTGCCCAACCGGAAGGCTGCGGGCATTTCATACCACAATAGGGCTGTCTTGTTGTTGCTTTTGCAACGAGCAGTGCGGGGAATCAGTCCGCTTGGGCGGTCGCCTCAGGCGCCTCAGGAAGATCGACAAACAGAGAACGCTCACCCTGCGCCATCATTGCGGCGCTGGCGGCAAAGGCCAGTCCGACAAGCAGGACTGCCAGGAACCTCGACATGAACTTTCCATTTGTGTCGCTGGTCATGACCATCGTCCTGCATCACCTGTGCCGGGATCTGCACCCGGGCATTCGGCTGATGAACGAATGAAGACAGCGCTGGTTTCACGGATATCAGGCGTCTGCTGGGCGGTTTCAGGGCACGCCGGGGCGTGCGGCCACATTTGTTTCAGATGCGGACGCCGGGCGCCTTTTTGCATTCCGCATCGCGCACCGGGCATGGTAAACAGCGCCAACAGCAACAAGAAGCGTGGGTGAGGCGGGGTGATGGCGGTCAATCGGATTGTACTGTGCATTGCAGCAGCAGGCGCACTTGCTGGCCTTGGCGGATGTGACCGGGTTGGCGCCCTTGGGCAGCTGGCGGGCGACGCGCTCAGCCAGCTGACGGGTGGCGCGCCTCCAAGCGGCCCAACCCTGCCCACCGAGGAAGACCTCCTCGCGGCAGCCTCGCTCGACGAGCGGGCCCTGTTCGGCCCGATGGCCGCCCCCATGGAGCTGTCGTCGCTGAGCCTCGATGAGATGCTGCAGACCCAGAGTTTCTTCGCCATAGGCTCCGTCATCGCCATGCCGAAGGCGCAGATGGTCGAGCCGGTGCTTGAGCCGGAATCCTTTGCGCTCGCAACCGATGGAACCGCCAGCGCCGCAGCCGGCGACACGAGCGACAACGCCGTCATGAACTCGGACACCGCGCCAGCGCCGGAATCAGCCGAGCTGCCGGCTGGCCCGCCGGTGCAGATGGCCGCTCCGCCCGCCGCCGAGCCCGAGGCCGGCCGTTCCGTGACGGCGAACGGGGCGCCGGCATTCCGTAAGCCCGGCGCCATCCTGCCGAGCGCGCCCAGGCCCGGTGCGATCATTCCCCGCGCGCAGGTGAAGCTGCCGCCGCCGGACGAGCTGCGCCAGCAGGCGCAGGTGCTTGCGCCAAAAGCGCTGCAGGACGCAGTGAGGGATAGCGGTGTAAAACTCGACCCCGAGGCGTTGCGCGCTGCCCGCGTTTCGGCCGACCAGGCTCTTCGCGCGACGACTGACAGCGCCCAAAGCATTGGCGACGCCATCGCCCGCAAGGCCGCGGATTCCGACGCGCCGATCCCGAAAGCGCTTCAGGTCCGCTCGCGCCTTGATGTCGATGTCGCGATCCCGCTGCGCGAGCGCGCGGGCAAGCAGCTCGAAGCGCTGGGGCTTTCCGGCATCGTGACGCCGGGCGAAGGCGGCCAGATTCGCATCACGCTCGGCGTCAACCCGACCCAGTTCCGCCCCGGTGACCTCAATCTCGGCAAGGTCGAGGCGATGCGTGCGCTGTTTGCACCTGCAAAAGCGGCCGCCGCTCAGGAATGCGCGGTGATGCCGGACGCACAGAAGCTTCGTGACGATCCTGTGCTGGCGACTGAATGCGTGGTGAAGGTGCTGATGCAGACCGGCGACTACGAGTACGTGGAGAAGGACTACATCTTCACCAACCAGATGCTGCGCCGTCCCAGCCAGACCGCGCCTGTCACCGCCACGGGCACGCGCCCGAACGATCCGCTGTTCGGCCTGCAATGGAATTTCCGCGCCAATGGCAGCGCTGCGGGCCAATCGGCGGGCGGCGCCGGCTTCAGCGATTTCTGGACCAAGGCGCACACGACGGGGTCGAAGGACGTCGTCGTCGCCGTGGTGGATACCGGCATCCAGATGAACCACCCCGACATCAAGGGCTCGCCCAATCTCGCGCCTGGGTTCGACATGGTCTCCGACCCGCTGATGGGCAATGACGGCGATGGCCGTGACAACGACCCCAACGACCCGGGCGACAAGTGCGATCCGAACGATGCAACGATCTCGGACTCCTACCACGGCACGCACGTGGCCGGCACGATCGGCGTTGCCTCCACCAACAATTCGGCAGGCGTCGCCGGGGGCGCATGGAACGTCACCATCGTTCCGGTGCGTGCGCTTGGCCGCTGCGGCGGCAAGCTGTCGGACATCAACGACGCGATCCGCTGGGCCGCGGGCACGATCCCGGGCCGCGACGCACAGGGCGGCGAGGTGTGGAACTCGAAACCGGCCGACATCATCAACCTGTCGATCGGCCTGTTCGGCCCCTGCCCCGTCTCGATGCAGTCGGCGATCAACGACGCCGTCGCCGCTGGCGCCATCGTTGTGGCCGCGGCCGGCAATGCCCGCGTCGATACGCAGTACTTCGCCCCGGGCGGCTGTCAGAATGTCATCTCGGTTGCGGCCAACGATGCGCGCGGCGTGCTGACGCCCTATTCGAACTTCGGCGCGAACGTGTCGATCATGGCGCCCGGCGGGGACATGTCGCGCGACGATGATGGCGATGGCCGCCCCGACGGCATCCTGTCGACCAAGTTCTCGCGCAACTGCTCGGACCCTGCCAATCCCGGCTCGACCGTGGCGCAGTGCTACTATGCGTTCGAGAACGGCACATCGATGGCAGCGCCGCACGTTGCGGCCGCGCTGGCGCTGCTGAAGGCGAAATACCCCGCGGCAGTTCCTTCGGAACTCAAATCCCGATTGCTGGCGGCTACGATAACGCGAACCAACATGCAGTGTTCCGGCAAGTGTTCGGCTTATCCTGGATCAACACCAATCGATGGTTCCGCGGACATGTGCTATCGCCCATGCGGGGGACGTATGCTGAGCCTGTCGAACGCACAGCTTCCATAGGCGTTCATGCGGGAGGGGGCCTGCCGCAGTTGCGATATCGCACGCGCGATTACGCATGGCGGCCTGCTCCGGGGAAGAGAGGAAGACTGGTATGGTTGGCGATGCGCATATGTCCGAAGGCCCTGTGATCGACGCCCTGGCGCCGGCGGGCGTCACTCATGGCGATCTTTCCCAGCGCCTGAAATCCGCTGCTCCTGCGGCCGGCGCCATCGGCATCATCAGTGCGATCGTGGTCGGCGCCCTTGTCGCCACGACGCCCCCCGGTGAACAGGCCGCACCGGGCGTGGAGCCTCCGCCGTCCGCGGCCAACGTTCCGCCGCCGATCACGCCAGGAAATGCGACGGTCCAGTACGACCAGACGCCTCCGGCCGCAGGGCCGCAGCGCGTCGTCGAACTCGTCGTCAAGTTCAAGGACGATGCGAAGATCAAGCAGATCCTCGACAGTTTCTGGACCGACCCCGGCACGGCCAAAGCGCGCTTCGAGACCTGGAAAGCCAACCGGCCGGAATTCGCAAGGCTGAAGCTCGACCGCGTCACCTATTCCAACGAACTGGTGCTCGTGATCGACAACGCAGTCCCGGTGGCCGAGCGCGTCGCCGCCATCCGCGACATCGTGAAGGCGCTGGGCGCCGCGCCTGACATTTCCTATGCAGAACAGCAGGCCACGATGGCCCAGCCTGGAGGACAGTGATGAAAGCCCTGCACTTGGCCGCTGCGGCCGCCGCTCTTGTCGCGCTGTCTGCCTGCACGGAAGAATCGCCGGCGACGCCGGCAGCGGACCAGCCTGCCGCAACCTCGCCAGCCGCCAGCACGATTCCGGCCCCGCCCACCGTCGACGCCACGATCAACTGGCAGGCGGCGCGCGATGCGGCGGCGCAGCGTCCCGGCGATGTGGTGATCCCGCAGGCGGTTGGCGATGGTCCGCTGCTTGTGCCGATGCTGCTGCCCGGCGGCATCGTCCAGACGCAGAGCGACCGGCCGACGCCGCCGCGCATAACCAAGGCCGGCTATTTCGCGACCTACCACCTGCCGCGCTACGATGTGATCGTGACCGGCTCGCAGAAAGCCATCGTCACGGGCGGCGAAGCGGCCGCCGACAAGGAAACGCCGAAATTCGAGCAGATCGAAGCCGGCGCGCGGCTGGTCTTCTCGCGGTTCGGCGCAAGTTATGAAGTCGCGTTCGAATGCCGGCAGATCGATGGCCCTGAGGGCTGCATCACTGAGGCGGAAGCAAAGGAATTCGCCGACAGCCTGTTTGTCGCCCAGTCGCAATAGGCGCTGCCGGCACGCAGCAACGGCCAAGGATCAGCGGGGAGTGGTGGTGATGAAACGGTCGAACCTGCGATTGGGCGTTCTAGCCCTTGCCAGCGCGATGGCGCTCGGCGCCTGCGACAATGGCAGTGTGCTGCTTTGGCCATGGGTTGATATCGCCGCCAAGGAGCAGCCCGTGCCGGCGGACGCCAGCACGCCGCCTCCGCCGCCAATCATTCCCGATGGCGCAGACACCGGCGATGGCTCCGGCCCGCCGCCGGATGTTGGCACTTTCCCCAATCCCAACGCGAACGAGGGAGCGCCCGTCGATGGCACGCCCTTCACCGACGGCCTGCCCGAGAACCCCGCGATCGACACCGGCGATGGCGCGCCGCTCGAAAGTGCCGAAACCGGCGAGCCTCTGCCTCCTCTTCCGGCGCCGACGGAAGAGGCGTCAGCCACGCCAACTCCGACACCCGACACGCCGGCCGACACGCCAGCCACACCTGCGCCCGTGACGCCATCCTTCTACTATTTCCGAGCCGGCAATCTCGCGCCGGCAAGCGGCACGGGTTCAACCGAGATGGCGGTGCTCGTCCCCGACATGATGTTTCCAATCAAGAGCGCGCCCGCGGTTGCGCAGACCCAGGTCTATCGCTGGGGCGGCGGCGTTAAGGGCGGCGACCAGTGCGACGTCCGCAACTTCGCAGCGCCATGGCGCGACAATTACTGCGAGACGCGCTCGACCACCAATGCAACACCGTGGTGCTCCAAGACCGGTGTTCACCTAGGTCAGGATATCCGCGTGGGCACGCCCGAGGGCTGCAACGCTGAACGCTCTACCAAGGCCGCCGACCGCATGCGTTATGAGGTTGTCGCAGTGGAGGACGGCTTCATTTCCAACGTCGGCAGCTATTCAGTAACGCTGCACGCGGATTCGGGCGACCGCATCTATCGCTACCTTCACCTCAACATGGCGAAGCTCAAGGTCAGCACCAACCAGACGGTGAAGAAGGGCGATGTGATCGGCTACGTGTCCAACGATTTCGGGGGTACGCCCACGACCCTTCACCTCCACTTCGAGATCAAGCTGAACACGCAGGCCAATGGCTGGCAGTACGCACCCCCCTACAGCTCGCTGCTGGAAGCCTATAAACGCCGCGAGAACAATCCCGGGGCTCAGGTGGCTGACGATTTCGTGGTGGCGACCTCGCCCACACGATAACCGGGAGCAGGATAGTGGAGATCAAGCTCGACCCTGCCCGCCGCGCTCGCGCGGTCAGCAGCCTGCAGGCTCACTTCGCGCGCGAATTCGACGAGCCGTTGAGCGAATTCCGCGCCGAGGCCGTGATCGACCTGATGCTGGGAACACTTGGCCCCGACATCTACAATCAGGCGGTCCAGGACGTCCGCGCCCACCTGCAGGTCAAGCTCGACGACCTCGATGGCGAAGTATTCGCCGAGGTTCGGTGAAGGCCTTCCCTCCCGGCCTTCCCCCATGGCCCCGAACGTGCTTGGAACGGCTCCGGAAAAACCCGGGAGACGATGAATGGCGCAACTGGCGCTCGTGCGGCACGGACAGAGCCAGTGGAACCTCGAGGACAGGTTCACGGGCTGGTGGGACGTTGACCTGACCCCCGTCGGCGAGGGCGAAGCCAAGGCCTCGGGACAGCTTCTCAAGGCGACCGGTGTCGATTTCTCGCGCGCCTACACGTCTGTCCAGAAACGCGCCATCCGCACGCTCTATCTCGCGCTTGGCGAGATGGACCGCCTGTGGCTTCCGGTCACGAAGGACTACCGCCTCAACGAGCGCCACTATGGCGGGCTGACCGGCCTCAACAAGAAAGAGACGGCGGCCAAGCATGGCGATGAGCAGGTGAAAATCTGGCGTCGCTCATTCGACATTCCGCCACCGGACATGGTCGCAGGCGGCGAGTTCGACCTGTCGAAGGACCGCCGCTATCAGGGCCTAAACATCCCCACGACCGAAAGCCTCAAGACCACGCTCGACCGCGTGCTGCCCTACTGGGATAGCGAGATCGCGCCCAAGCTGAAGGCCGGCGAGAACATCGTTATCGCGGCTCACGGCAACAGCCTGCGCGCCATCGTGAAACACCTGTTCAAGGTGCCCGACAGCGAGATCACCGAAGTGGAAATCCCGACCGGCAATCCGTTGCTGATCGACCTCGACACTTCGCTGCACGTGAAATCGGCCCGCTACCTGGATGCAGCGCGCGCCAAGCCGCTGCCGCCGGTGTGAGTGGCGATTCACCAGACCTGGACTACATGCAGCGCGCGCTGGCGCTTGCACAGGCGCAACTGGGGCGGACGGCGCCCAATCCGACCGTCGGTTGCGTCATCGTGGCGGGCGGCGCGATCGTCGGTGAAAGCGCAACCGGTAATGGCGGACGACCTCACGCTGAGGAGGTCGCGCTTCTCGCCGCCGGACACCTTGCGCACGGGGCCACCGCCTATGTCACGCTCGAGCCCTGCAGCGAACGCTCCAGCGGCGCCCCCTCTTGCTCTGAGCGGCTTCTCGCGGCCGGCATCGCGCGCGTGGTGATCGCCTGCCCTGACCCTCACCCGAAGGGAGCGCACGGCGCCGAACGGCTCGCACGGTCCGGCGTCAGCGTGACGAGCGGGGTGATGCAGGCAGAGGCCGAGCGCCTCAACGCAGGCTTCTTCAAGCTGGTGGCGACGGGACGGCCATGGCTCGCCGTCGATGGCGATGCGGCCACCTATGACGCAGAGTTCGACCTATTGCGCGGGGAGAGCTTCGAGCAGGCGCTCGACCGGCTCGGCAAGTCGGGGATGACCCGAATCTTCGTGCGATCGGGAACCGCCCTGGCCGCACAGCTCAAGGCGCGCAGGCTGGTCGATGAGGACTGGACAAGCGCGCACACCGAGTAGCCGCTTTTCCGAAATGAAAAACGGGCCGGCTGTGAGGCCGACCCGTTCCAAAGTTGATTGCGAATGGCGCCGCCGCGTGGGCGACCCGTCGCGCCAGCCTTAGAGAGGCTGGATTTGCGTGGCGGCCATTTTGCCCGAGCGCTTGTCTTTTTCCAGCTCGAAGCTGACGCGTTGGCCTTCCTGAAGGCCAGCGAGCCCAGCGCGCTGAACGGCGGAGATGTGGACGAACACGTCCGCGCCGCCTTGCTCAGGCTGGATGAAGCCGAAGCCTTTTTGCTCGTTGAACCACTTAACGGTGCCGGTAGCCATGTAGAACTAGTCTTTCGATAGGCATCCACGGGACCGGGGGGACCCGCAGAAGGATTAGAGAACGCTTGCAGCCGCGTCCCCGGGGGCCGTCAAAACTGGACTTGTCCGGTAGGCCAGATCCGGAGCTCAATCCGATGGATAACCCATCTCAAGAGCAAGGAGAGCAACCGAACCTGTTCAGAATTCGACGGGCCCCATATCGCATAATCGGGGATGCTTGAAAAGCGGCGCCCGCGTGCGTGAACTGGAGTTTAGCCGGCCGGGCGGGCACAAGAGTTCGCTGCGGCGCCTTATTGTTTGTCGCGATCATGCCTAACTGGGGTCCATGACCAAGCCCGTATCACTCGCGCATCGTTCCGTGATTTCGGTTAGCGGCGCGAACGCTGAAACCTTCCTGAACGGGATCGTGACAGCTTCCGCGCCCGGCATGCGCACGGGGGATATCCGCTATGGCGGGCTGCTGACGCCGCAGGGAAAGGTGATCGCCGACATGCTGCTGACGCGTGATGGTGATGCGATCCTGCTCGACTGCGCAGAGGTTGCAGCTGCATCTGTCGTGCGCCGCCTGACCATGATGAAGCTGCGCGCGGCAGTCTCCATCGCCATTCAGCCTGACCTTGGCGTCAGTGTCTTCGAAGGCGCGCCAGACCCGCGATCACCCCTTGCCCCATTGCGACGCATCGGTCCGCGAGGGTCCGCGGACGACTCCAGTGCCTGGCACGCCGCCCGCATCGCCGCCGGCCTGCCCGAGCAGGGCTTCGACTTCGGGCTCGAAGAAGTCTTACCCGCCGACATCAACATGGACCTAGTCGGTGGCGTCGACTTCAGAAAGGGGTGTTTCGTCGGACAGGAAGTTGTCTCGCGTATGAAGCGCCGCGGGACCGCGCGCAGGCGAACCTTGAAGGTGCACGTCGATGCAGCCGTCGCAACCCCCGCTCCTGTGCTCGCCAACGATTTCGAGATCGGAATGCTGACGTCGATTTCCGGCGGCGCGGCGCTCGCGCGCGTGCGTATCGACCGTCTGGCGGAAGCCCGCACAAAGGGCGAGACGATAACGGCAGGCGGCGCGCCCATCGCGTTCGAGGACCCGCCCTGGCTTGCTGGCGAGCTCAGCGCGATGAACGAAGGCAAGGCGCAGCAAGGCGGGGCGTGATGAAGAAGCTGGACGACATTCCCTGCGGCTGGGCGCCGGCGCATGACGAACTCTATCGCCGCTATCACGACGAGGAATGGGGCGTGCCCGAGCGTGACAGCCGCGCACTGTGGGAGAAATTCCAGCTCGATGGCCACCAGGCCGGCCTGTCGTGGATCACCATCCTGCGCAAGCGCGAAACCATGCGCGAGGAATTCGACGGCTTCGAGCCCGAGAAGGTTGCGCGCTGGACCCAGAAGCGCATCGACCGGGCCATGAAGAACCCCGGCATCATCCGCAGCCCGATCAAGATCGCTGCGACCATCAACAACGCGCAGGTCTATCTCGACATGGCCGAACGCGGCGAGGATTTCTCGGACTATGTCTGGGGCTTTGTCGACGGAAAGCCCATCGTGAACAAGCTGGATCACTGGCGCAACGTCCAGGCGAAGACGCCCCTTGCCGAAAGCATCGCGAAGGACATGAAGAAGCGCGGCTTCAAGTTCTGCGGGCCGGTGATCGTCTACGCCGTGATGCAGGCCATGGGCATGGTCAACGACCACGAGGTGCGCTGCCCGCGCCACAAGGACATCCAGAAGCTGGAAAAATCGCGCCGGTTGTGACATCGTTGGGTGTCAGTTGATTGGGGGACATTGTGCGCCACATCGTCGGTCTCGCCGCCGCCGCCACTCTTGCCGGCTGCATCATGGATCCGGGCTCACGCTACGATCCGCACGTCCCGCCCCAGGCCTCCAAAGTTGATACGATCAATCCCCGCAAGGTCGATCGCATCCCCGACACGGCGTACGAAATCTGGAAGCGTGACAAGGAGCGCAACGAGAAGATCGCCGGCGAAGGGGAGAAGGACACCTACCCTCCGCTGTTCAAGGGGCAGAAGGCTGAATTCGACGGCGCGTCGAAATGATCAGGCTGGCGGCAATGTCGCTCGCCCTGCTTTGGCTTGCGGGCTGCATCAACTGGCAGGCTGCGTATGACAACGCCGCGCGCAGTAACTGCGATGAAGTGATCTCAGCCGAAGACCGGCAGGCATGTCTGGCGCAGGTCGAACGCGATGCGAGCGAACGCCGGGCTGGACAACGCTCGCAGTGACGCGCCCCAACATTCGCTTCTGAATTCCCGCGATGCATGTGTAGACTGTTCGCATCTGTTCCGGGATCGACATGGCCGACTTCGAAAACATCATGCGCCGCATCATCACCGGCGACGACGCTGACGGGCAGTCGCTAGTGATCATTGACGGTCCGCCCTCCGCCGCAAGCGGCGATCCAAATGTCGGCGGCCTGTTCGAAATCTGGCATGATGCCGCTTCCGGCCCGCTCGATCCGAAGGCGCATGCTGATCTCGGTCCTGAACGTAGCGTGCTCTCGCCTGCCGCGGGCAATGTGAAGGTGCGCTGGTTCGTGATCCCGCCGCGTCCGCCCGGCGTGCCGGTCGAAGACCTCAAAGCGGCGACGCGCGCCCGTTTTGCTTCCTTCGATGCCGAGGATCACCTCACCGACCAGTCGAAACATCCGGCCATGCACCGCACACATTCCATCGACGTCATCTGCCTGTTGCAGGGCGAGGTCGACCTCGTGCTGGACAATTCGCGCACCCGCGTGACACCGGGCCAGATCGTCATCCAGCGCGGCACCAGCCATGGCTGGGAAGCCATCGGCGGTCCTGCCCTGCTGCTGGCCGTCCTGATCGACAGACCCTTGAGCTGAGCAATCCAGCGACTGGGTCGTAACACTAGCCTGCCGGATGAGTTGAGCGTAATGGAGCCGTCATGATGAAAACCGCCCTCCTGTTGACCGCCTTCGCCACCCTTGCCGCCGGCTGCGCCAATAACGGCAAGCCCGAAACGGAACTGACGCAGGAACAGGTCTGCCTCGCTCATTTCGAAAATGACCCGGTGGAACGTGATCGCTGTCGCCAGGACGCCAAGGTTCGCGGTGACACGCCTCCCGACGTCGCGCCGATGCAGCTGCCGATCCGCACCGGACAAATGGGCGACTGATCTCCTATCAGCGTCCCGTGGTTGACCAGGTCAGGTAAACCGCAAAGCCCGCCGACAGTAGCATGACAAGCGCAGCGATCCGGAAGAACCACATCGCAAAACTCTGCGACCTGAAGCGCCGCGCCAGCGCATCTGCGCCGCCTGCATAGACCATCAGCCCGAACATCTCGCATACCGTCACGGTGATCATGCTTATGATAACCTGCGGAATGAGATCTCGCTCGACGTTGAAATAGGCGGGCAGCAGACCGCCGAAATAGACCAGTGCATTCGGGTTTGCGAGCTGCAGGCCAACGCCGTGCATGAACAGGCGCGAACGCGGCGGCGGCTCGCGGCGCAATAGGTCCACTGGCGCGCCGAACGCTGTTCTCCAGGCAAGCCATGCTATGAAGGCGATGCCGACAATCTTCAAAGCCAGAAACGCTTCGGGAAACGCCCGCGCAACCACGGCAATGCCCGACGCAGCGAGTGTGATCCAGACCAGATTCGCGAAGCAGATGCCCAGCGCCGGTGAAACAGAGGGCCAGAAGCCGTAGCGGATCGACGCCGTGGTCACGAGCATCACGGCCGGCCCGGGCGTCAGCCCCCCAGCAAGGAAGAGCAATGTGAAGTTGAGCCACACCCAGACGTCCATGCGCTTGGCCTTATAGGCCTCGCGCGGACGTGTGTCAGGCGCCCGCCGGCGGCAGTTGCCCCGCTCCACCGCTGCGCTATCAGGGATGCAGACCATTCGGGAGGCGTCATGGCTATCGGCACCGCACACTCACGGAGAAACCCGGGGCTGGCTCTCGCGGCCTTCCTCGCGCTGGGCGCATGCAGCGGTTGCTCGCAGGTGGATACGCCCGCTGCCACGCCAGAGACACCCATCGCTCTCGAAGCGCCGCCTGCAACAGCGCCGGCGCCGGTCGCAGCATACCAGCTGCCCCCTGGCGCCCCGCCTCTGCCGCCCGATCTGCTGGCGACGGGATCGCAGGAAGCGCGCGACGATCTCTACTGCTCGGCCATGATCTACAATGCGAACCCCGACGTGTCGGATGCGCTCGCGCCCGTCGATGAGGCTCTCCTGCGCAAAGCCCAGATGATGGGGTTCGTCATCGGCGAGTCGGGCATCAACCGGCTGATGGCCGAGAAAGCGGCGCACGCCACCCACGCGCGCGCCATTGCGGAGGCCTATGCCGCGCGGGTGGAATCCGACCTCAAGGCGAACGCACCCCGCATCTCGCTCGACGACTGCATGGCGCGCGCACACGCCGTGCCGATTCAGCAGTAGGGGTCGCTGATGGGCCTGAAGCCACGCCAGATTTTCGGACTTGGCGCCATCATCGTGTTCGGCGGCATCCTGGTGCTGCGGCTAACAACGCCGAGCGAGAAGGAACGTATGGAGCAGGTGCTGGCCAGCCTGCCGACCGTCTCGGCGCCGACGGGCGCGATCGAGTTTCCGCCCCTGGACCTTACGACGCCGACAGCCCCTTCGATGCCGGACATCAACCTGCCATCCGCTGGAGCGACAGCTTCTGCTGAATCGGAAGTCGACTACTTTTCGCCTGGAAGCCAGGCGGCGAAGGACGACCTTTACTGCGCGGGCATCCTGCGAGCGCACTTCAACCCGGCGCTCAAGGCAGACGGCGTGACTGCGGCCAGTGAAATTCTCGAACTCTCGCGCAGCCTTGCCGGCTCCGGAATTACGCGGCTGCGTTCCGAAGGTCTCGCGACCGATCTCGACTGGGTCTATTTCGATACCGCACACGGCGACAGGGCCGAGGCCGACTACGCAGCCAGCACGCAACGCATCTCGACCGCCGATTGCACCGCGCGCGGGCGCGCCCTGCCCGCAGACACGCTCAAACTGCCCTAGACCGCGATCTTGCGAACGTCGTAGGCGTAGATCCAGTCCTGCCGCGAGCGGACGAAGGCCGGGAACAGCCGGTCCGCCAGCTTCATCGGCCCATAGGTCGCCGCCTGCGTCAGCGCATTCGAGCGGTGGAAAACGCCCATATTGTTGCGCGCACTCGCCTGCACGCGCGCCGTGCGTGGACGGCGCAATCCCTCATAGCGCGCGAGCGATGCTTCCGAGACGCCATGCTGACCAAGGCATTTTGCAAGGATCACGGCATCTTCGATCGCCATGGCCGCGCCCTGCGCCTGGAAGGGCGGCATGGGATGGCAGGCGTCCCCCAGCAGCGTGACACGCCCGCCCTCGCACCAGCGCGGCAGCGGATCGCGATCGAACAGCGCCCACACAAAACATGTGCCTGCGGACGCGATGATGTCGGGGATGGGCGGCGCCCAGTCGCCAAAATCATGCGCAAGGTCCGCCGGATCGCCCGGCTGGTCCCAGCTTTCGCCACGCCAGCGCTCCGTCTCGACCACGCCAACAAAATTGATCAGTTCGCCGCGCCGGATGCGATAGGTGACGGCGTGCCGTCCCGGCCCCGCCCAGACGATAGCGGCCTGCGGCAGGTCTGGCGCGACATAGGCAGGAACGGTGATGCGCCATGCGACTGCGCCGGTGTAGCGCGGATCTTCCGGGCCGAGCATCTGTCGGCGAACGGTGGAGCGCACGCCATCGGCCCCGACGAGCAGGTCGCACGGCAGGATGCCGCCGGTATCGAGTCCGACGCGCACGCTGGCGCCATCCAGCACATAGGCCGAGACGCGCGCGCCCAGACGGACCTTCACGCCGGCGAACTCGGCCGCGCGTTTCAGGATTTCAATCAGATCGGCCCGGTGGATGTGCAGATAGGGCGCGCCATAGCGCTGCTTCGATTCACGCGCGATGGGGATGGAGAACACCTTCTCCCCGGTCCGCCCGATCCGCATCTCCAGCGTCTCGGGCCGCGAGGAAACGGCGAGGATCGGATCGATGAGGCCAAGGGCGGTGAGGCCCATCACGGCGTTGGGCGAAAGCTGGATGCCGGCCCCGACCTCCGTGAGGGCGGCGGCGCGTTCCACCACCTCGACCTCATAGCCAACCTTGCTGAGCGCGATGGCCGCGCTGAGCCCGCCTATACCTCCGCCTGCAATCACGACTTTCATGGGACCGGAGATAGACCGCAGGGCCTCCCCCGTCACGTTGACCTAGGCCAAGAACGCAAAAATCCGCCCGAAGGCGGATTCTCGTGTCGTACAGCAGGAATATTACCTGGAGCGGAAGGGTCACTTTCGGGCGCCTGTTCACAGACGGGGACGCTTTATCCGCCGTGGGGCGGGCGACGGATCAACGATCCTTCAACCACGGCGTTCCTGAGGGCTATGAGATTTGGGACATGCCGTGTCCTATAAATGTCCCACAAAACGTCCTATAAACACGCTCGACCGTCGATAATTCGTCCTTTTACGACAAAATGTCTCAAACGGGCTTTTATAGGACATTCAAATGTCCTATAATACTTCTATGAAACATTTGGACGTTTCATAGGCCGCGAAATTATCAGATCGAGCAGCTACGTGGCGCGCAAACGAAGCCCAAACAACGAGGAAAAGATCCTTGCCGCCATCAGCGGAAACTCGGATGGAGTCGCGATTGGCGAACTCCTTGAGCCGGACGCTACGCCTGCACAGCGCAAGGCGATGCAGCGCCGGCTCAAACAGCTGGTTGCCGAGAAGAAGATAGAGGTCCACGGTGCCCGTAAAGCGGCTCGATATTTTGCTCCAGGAAAACCTGCTCAGCAAACTCGGCCAGCAAGACACGCTGCGGAGGATGCAGCGATCTCGCTCTCTCCTTCCGCAGAGAAGATCCGCAAGTCAGTTCGTCGTCCGATTCCGAAACGCACCCCCGTTGGATACAACCGCGACTTCCTGGAATCCTACAGGCCGAATGAGACATTCTATCTTCCCATATCGGAGAGGAAGCGGCTTCGTGCGATTGGTCAGACCGATCTGCCCGATCAGCCGGCAGGTACCTATGCCAAGCAGATCATGCAGCGCTTGCTGATCGACCTCGCCTTCAACTCTAGCCGCCTCGAAGGCAACACCTACTCACTCCTGGATACCGAACGGCTCCTAGCCCTGGGACAGGTGGCGCAGGGAAAAGCGAACCAGGAAACGCAGATGATCCTGAACCACAAGGACGCCATCGACTTCCTTGTGTCTGACGCGGAAGAAATCGGTTTCAATCGGCACACCATCCTCAACCTGCACGGCCTGCTTTCAAACAACCTGCTCAATGATCCTGCAGCCGTTGGAAATCTCAGGAAGATCGGCGTGGGCATCGGCGGATCGGTCTACAAGCCGCTCGAGATTCCAGCCGTCATCGAGGAAGTCTTCGATCAGCTGCTCCATACGGCCTCATTGATCGAGGATCCGTTCGAACAAGCCTTCTTCGCCCTCGTCCACATTCCTTACCTGCAAGCCTTCGAGGATGTGAACAAACGCGTCTCGCGCCTCGGCGCCAACATTCCCCTCATCAGGGGCAACCTCCGCCCACTCTCCTTCATCGACGTCCCCGACGACCTCTACACGTCAGGCATGCTGGGGATCTATGAACTCAACCGCGTAGATCTTCTGAGGGAGGTGTTTGTTTGGGCATACCGACGCTCGGCACAGCAGTACGCAGCCGTGCGCCAGACCCTCGGTGAGCCAGACGCATTTCGTCTGGCCTACAGGGACCAGATGCGGGAGGTCATCTCGGAAATCATTCGAGAGCGATTCGACAAAGTCGCAGCCGTGAACCATCTGCGGCAATGGACAGCTACGAAGATTCCACCCGTCGACCGCGATCAGTTCGTCCGAGTCGTCGAGACTGAGCTTACAAGCCTCCATGAAGGCAACTTTGTTCGCTATCGCGTCCGACCATCCGAGTTCAGAGCCTGGAGGACCGCGTGGGGGTGACGGGCGTGCCGTTGTGAACAGGCGTGGGGCCCCGACGCCGATCGGCGCACTTAGAGCTTGATTTTGGAGCAAGCGGAGGGGTCACTTTCGGGCTCTGACGCACTCTCGATGATGATCGCCGCGCATCAGTCTGCTCCGATCAGACGAGCTTGCAGGAGGTCAAGCTTTCCGCGGCCGTACATCTGTCGCTTCACCATCTTCAGCCGGGTTATCTGCCCCTCGGTCTGACCATTCGACCACGGTTGGGTAATGCCTGCGTTGATTGCAGCCTTGTCCTTCGCGACGCCGCCGGCAAAGGAAGCGATGAGGCTGGCGCCAGCGGCGGTTATCCAGTCGCCGAGATCGGCAGTAGCTTTGGTGCGGATCATTGCGTGGAAGCGATCGACCAGCGTCCGTGCGGCGACGAGGTCCGGCACGCCGGCCTCGACGGCGGCGACGGTCACGGTGTCTGCCTTGCTCAGGTGGTCACGCGCCATGGTCATCATCCGCGCAATCGTTCGCGCGGATGGGGTCTTGCGCAATCCCTCGCCAGCGGTTTCAGACCGTCGGCGGCGTGTCGCCCATTCACCAACGACACGCCGGCAGCCGCTGTAGCCTTCGGTTTTCACGCGACGCCAGAGTTCGGCGCCGTTACGGCAGCCGCTTGCCCATTGCTCATCGAGAAACGGCAAGTGCGGTTCGAGGGAGCTCTGGCGGGTGCGGAAGACGTCTGTCCGCAATCCGCGGACGACATGGCGAACGAGCTTGCGGCCGTGACCTGTCCGCCGGACGATCTCCTTGATCGCCACGCCATCGGCAGAAAGCTTGAGAATGCTGGCATTGGTGTCCTCTCGCCGCAAATAGCCCTCATATTGGATTCTTTCCGCGCTCGTCAGAAGATCCGGATTGATCTTCGCCGCACCGGTGGCGGTCCGTATCGCCCGCATCGACTTGCGTACGGCGTCGACGAAGGCGGCGCTGGCGTTCTCCATGAGATGCCAGCGATCCGCCACCTGGATGGCATCCGGAAGAGCCTTCGCGGCGGCCTCGCCATAGCCGCCGCCGCGGTCGCGCGAGACGATCTCGATCTCGGGATGATCGGCGAACCAGGCTGCGACTGTAGCAGCCTCGCGATCGGGCAGCAGAGTGACGACACGCCGCCGCTCCAGGTCGCAGACAATGGTCCCATAGCGTTGGTTGCGGCGAAGAGCCCAGTCATCGACGCCGACAACCTTCAACGTCTTGGAATAAGGGCTCGCCCGCCGGCGCACGACCCGCAGAAGCGTGTCGTTGCTGACCGGCAGCATCAGGCGCTTCGCGAATCCCGCCCCGGGTCTGCCACCGAGCGCCAGGCCAAGATGATGAACGACGCACTCCAGCCGAGCAGTCCGGCGTGATCGGCTTGCCAGAATGTTCTCCCCGAACCGCTCGGCGAAAATCCGCCGCGCGCACAGTGGCGCCTCGCACACGAACCGGCGGACGACAACGCGTAATCGGACCTTGCGACCCACGCAGGGCAGATCCGCCACCTGCCTCAAATACCGGCTGTGCACGCGCCGCGAATCCGAACCGCAAAGCGGACATGCCGCAGAGGGCGCTTGGGCATGTGTTGTCACCGTGATGCCGTCGCATTCCTCGTCGATGCTCTCGACGACCAAACCGCGAGGTACGAGGCTCGAAATCTGAAACCGGAACGCCATGACGCTGTATCTCCTTGAGAAACAGCACCAGTCCGCCACCGGAAATCATCGAAAGTGAGTCAGAGCCACTTTCGGATGCCTATTCACAGTGAAGACCAGCATGTTGTGCTCGTAGGGCGACCAAGAAGCTCAACCGACGCAGCCCAGCGCTCGGCCCTCGCTGGGGCACAACACGCATCGAAACCGAACTGCGTGCATCGAAAAAAATCTGCAGTGGACTGTCCCGGCGCCCCAATCCCACCCCAAAACCCAAAACGGCTTCGCCACACTCGGAGGAGTGTTGCTAACCGTCTGTTTTTAAAGCAATTTTGGAGCGGGCGAGGCGATTCGAACGCCCGACCCCGACCTTGGCAAGGTCGTGCTCTACCCCTGAGCTACGCCCGCTCGCTGGGTAAAAAGGCCCTGAGGCCTCGGGAGGGCGGTCTATAAGCCGAAAGCCGGGGCGGATGCAAGGGGCGCCTCCAGCCCTTCGACAATCAGCTCCCTCCCAGACCCGGCAGCGGTTTCGCCATAGGCTTCGGCGTCTTGAGCTTGCGCTTGGTCTGGTGAGTTTCGGCCTGTGCGCCGTCCACCTTCTGGCCCTTCATGTAGTGGCGCTGCCAGCGGTCCTTCATGGCCTGGGCCTCGAGATTGGCCAGCCGCTTGTTGAAGTCGCCGCGGCTTTCGGACCAGACCGTGAACTCCTCCTGCAGTTTTGGATTGTCAGCCAGCAGGCGCAGGGTCGGCTGGATCTCTTCCAGCTTCGTGTCCTGCACCAGCGTCAGGAAACAGAACGGCTCGCCCTTCTCGAAGCGCACCTTGCCCGGGCGCGTCATCTGCCAGTTCATCGTGAACGGGAAAGGCAGCCATTCGGTTTCGATCAGGCCCTGCAACGGATAGATGCCGTCCTTGGGATCGTTGGGCGGGCCCATGGCCCACACGCGCCAGCCGGGCTCGGTGCGGAACAGGTGGCCGGTGTGGAAAGTGACAATGCCCCGCCTGAAATGGCTGTCGGCGACGTTCTTAACCGGCGGCCACGGTTCATCGCCCGTGATCTTGATGTTCTCCTCCATCGGGCCGCCATCCCATTCCATGGTGATGCCGATTGGGCAGAGGATTTCCCAGCCCGTGCAATTCGCCATGGTGAGCGGCAGACAGCGATAGGGATGCCGGTCGGCAAACGCGTCCATCCACGCCCGGCGTCCCTGACCCGGTACGATTTCCGGCGCCCATTCGTGTATCTTGTAGCAGTCGAGGCGCATCGCTAGTCCCTCACGCGCAGACCTTCCCGCAGGCTCTCCCGACATCTAGACCAGCAGGCATGACAGATCAAAGCGCCTCCGCCGCAGAAGGGACAGGACGCGGGCCGATGCCCGCTCCGGAAGATTTTTCGCGCGAGCCGGAAAAACCGCTTTTCGCGCTGCTTGATCGCCTGGGCATCCGCACCGCGACCTTCACCCACGAGAAGGTGTTCACCGTGGCTGAAAGCGCCCGTGTGAAGGTCGACATGCCGGGAGGGCACACCAAGAACCTTTTCATGAAGGACAAGGCGGGCCAGCTCGTGCTGGTCTGTGCGCTCCATTCCACCGTCCTGCCGCTCAACCAGTTGCACCGCCAGCTGGGCTGCCAGCGCCTGTCGTTTACCGACGCTCCCCTGCTCTGGGACACGCTGGGCGTTACGCCGGGGTCTGTCACCGGGTTTGCAGTGATGAACGATCCGGCAGGCCGGGTGCGCCTGGTGGCCGATGCGGCCCTGCTGGCCCATGAAACGCTCAATTTCCACCCCCTGCGCTGCGACATGACCACTGCGATTTCTCGGGCGGATTTCCTTGGCTTTGCCGAGGCGACAGGCCATACGGTGACCCCTGTCGACTTCGCGAAACTGGGCGAGGGCTAGATCGCGTTGCCGTTTTCCGCCTGCGTACCCATCTTGGGGGCGGGCGGGGCCGGCAGCCGGCCCCCCAATGGAATCTAGGGAGCAACCCGATGAGCCTCATCGGCGCAGGCGCTGGCAAACCCCCGGGCGGCGGCTCGAAGAGCCCGCACGTATCCGACGGCACGGACCAGACCTTCATGACGGACGTGATCGAACCGTCGAAATCGGTTCCGGTGATCGTCGACTTCTGGGCGACATGGTGCGGCCCCTGCCGCTCGCTCGGTCCCCTGCTCGAGAAGGTCGTCGATGAGAGCGCCGGCGCGGTGAAGATGGTGAAGATCGACGTCGACAAGAATCCTGGCGTGTTCTCCCAGATCGCCAAGATGACGGGCTCGCAGTCGATCCCGACTGTGGTCGCGTTCCGCAATGGCCAGCCGGTTGACGCCTTCATGGGCGCCCTGCCCGAGAGCCAGGTCCGCGCCTTCGTCAACAAGCTGAAGGGCGATGGCGCCGACACCGGCCCGACCGTGGCCGAACTTCTCGCCGCCGCCGAGGACGCCTCCGACAACAACGACTTCACCGCCGCCGCCGAACTCTTTGCTGCCGTCCTCGACCAGGAGAAAGACAATATCGAGGCGCTCGCCGGGCTGGCCCGCTGCTACATGAAGGCTGGCGATGTCGAGCGTGCGCGCCAGATCGCGGAACTGATCCCGGAAGCAAACCGCAGGCATCCCTCCGCCTCGCCGATCTTTGCGGCGCTCGACCTGGTCAGCCATACGACGGCGCCGGACGAGACGCTGGAACTCAAGACGCGCGTCAACAACACGCCCACTGACTGGGACGCCCGCTTCTCGCTCGCCGAAGTCTACGCCGCGCAGGGCAAGCACGAGGAAGCCGCAGACCAGCTGCTCGCCATTCTCGAGAAGAATGCGACCTGGAAGGAAGGCGCCGCGAAGGAGCAGCTGCTCAAGATCTTCGAAGCCGCCGGCCCGAAAGCCGACGTCACGAAGGAAGGCCGCCGCAGGCTGTCGGCGATCCTGTTCAGGTAATTGAATACGCGAACGGGGGCCGGCGTCTGCCAGCCCCCGCCGCTGCCGTCTCAGGGTTCGGTGAGAACCTTGTCGGCTATTCGCTCCTTGCCCTCATACTTCCAGTGCACCGTCACCCGATCCCCTTGCCGGGGCTTCGTGCTGACCTGCTGCGCTAGCTTGTATTCCGAGCCGCTCTGCAGCTTCAACATCCGCGTGTCCGCCGAATAGCTCGCAACCACGCCCGCTGCGGAGTGCTCGGGGACATTCATCGGGGCTGCGCCCTTCTGGACCTTGGTCTGGTACGCGGACGTCGTGGCAGACGGCGCGGCATAGGTCGGCGCAGTCGCAAGAACAGCGACCGTTGCGGCGGCAGCCGCAGCAAGGAGACGTTTCATGTGAGATCGTCCTGATATTCCCTGCCGTCGCAGTGCGATCGGTCAGGGTGCTTGCATGACTGGTCCTGGCTCGTCGGGTCGCGGAGCAGATCGCTCCGCCGGCGGGTCTCCAGTCACACAGAGGAGATTGGTGCGCTTGCCCGCAAAGTCAGGCTGGCGAAATGGCGCAAGCCAGAATCGTCCCGCCGCCAAATTTGCGCCGCTTTCCGGGAGGTGAAGCGCTAGCTCTTCGCCGCCTTCAAGAACTCCAGCCTGATCTGCGCCGGCGTCATCCCCAGCGCAGGCGGCTTGGCTGGCGCTGCTGCAATGTCCGCCACGATCATCGCTGGCCGCGCAACGCCGGCCCAGCGTTCCGGCGTCAGATCCGACAACCGCATGCACTGGTCGGCGCCAAAGAACGCGCGACCTACGGCCAGCCAATCCAGCTCGCGCGTCGGCGTCGGCACGCTGGCCGTGAATTCATAGACGCGGTTGTCGACCAGCAGGATGGAGAGGTTCTTGGGCTTGGCTCCCGCAATGGTCGCAAGCGACGTGAGGTTCATCGCCAGCGCGCCGTCGCCCGCAATCGCCAGCACCTGTTCGTTGGGCCGCACAGCCGCGAGCCCCAGCGCCACCGACGTCGCAAGACCCATCGGCCCCGAGACATAGAGATTGCGCGCATCATGCCCGGCCGCCTTGAGCCAGCCCGTCTGCGAACCGATGTCCGACACCGCGAACGGTCGCGCAGGATAAAGCGCAAGAGCAGCCGCGATCGCGTCTTTCTGCGAAGGCAGGTTCGACAACTCGCTCATGCCGCGGCCTCCGCGCCGAGCCGCTTCTCCAGCGCGAGGATCACCGGCTTCCTCGCCGCCTCCGCCCATTTGAACGCAGCAGGAATGAGATCATCAGGCAGGTCACTCGCATCGAAATCGAACACCCGCGCCATCGGCCGCACGCCGGCGTCGAACGCCTCGCGCTTCTCGATGTCATAGCCATTCGGATCAGCCAGCGCGCCGCGATTGGTCACCACGACAACGAACGGCAGGCCATAGCGCAGCCCCATCGTCGCAAACGCGCCCAGCGAATTGAGCAGCCCCGCATTCTGCACCATTACCACCGCACGCTCGCCCGCCATGGCGGCGCCGCAGGCCACGCCGATGCACTCCTCCTCGCGCGCGCACGCGATGTAGGGAAAATCGGGCGAGGCCTCGCACAGCATGATGGTCTGCGCCAGCATCCCATCCGGCACCCCCGTCACCAGCTTGGGCTTGGCCGCCACAATCGACCTGAACAGCGCGTCTCCGCCCGATGCCGCCATGCGAGAAATCCTCCTGCGGGCTTGGTAGGCTGCGCGCCAGGCGCCCGCAACCCTGAGGCGTCCGTTCCGGCGCTTCCCTTCACGGTCGACGCCGCGGTAGGGTCTCCAAAACAAGCGGGAGGGCTTCCATGGATTTCCTTACAGGCATGTCGCCGGTGCAGGCGGCAGCGTTGAATATCGGCCTGCTCATCGTCCTGATGCTGGGACTCAAGCTCTATGTCGGCGGGCGTCGCGGCAAGCTGAAGCTGCCCTCGGGTCAGACCAACGCGGAATTTGATCGGGCGACGCGTGTTCAGATGAACGCAGTCGAGGATGTGCCGGTGCTGATGGTCGGTATCGGGGCGCTCGCCATGCTGAGCATGCCGACCTGGTACATCCACATGGTCGGCCTTGTCCTGCTGGTCTCGCGCATCCTGCACGCTGTCGGCCTAGCCGGGTCGAGCGGCTTCTCGATCGGCCGCGCAGCCGGCACGACGGGAACGCTGCTGGTCTATCTTGCGGTCGCCGGCGCGCTGCTGGTGCATGCCTTCACGCCCACGGCTTGAACGGCCCGCCTCTGGACAGAGTCGCGGCGCGAGCCATCTCATGCTATGGCAGGGATGCTTCGTGTGGGGTCGCCTGACTTCCCCGGTGTTTCTCCGGGTGCAACTGGCCAAGGACACCTGACTTGCCGCGCGTCTATCGTAAGATAACCGACCTGCCCGCCGCCATCCCCGTCTTCCCGCTGGGCGGGGCGCTGCTGTTTCCCCGCGCGAACCTGCCGCTCAACATCTTCGAGCCGCGCTACCTCGCCATGGTGGACGCCGCCCTCGCCGGCCACCGGCTGATCGGCATGATCCAGCTGGCGGGCCTTGCCCAGACCGGGGCGGGAGACGAAGGCCATGCGCTGGCCTCGGTCGGATGCGCCGGACGCATCACTGGCTTCCAGGAAACCGACGATGGCCGGTATCTCATCGTGCTGACCGGCGTGGCGCGCTTCCGCGTCGCCGCCGAAATCACGGGCGACAGCCCCTATCGCATCGCCCGCGCAGACTGGGCGCCCTTCGTGGGCGACCTTGGCGCCGAGCCGATGCTCGACGAGACCATGCGCGGCCGGCTGTTCGCGGCGCTGAAGGCTTACCTCGCGCGCGGCGAAATGCGCGCGGACTGGTCGACCATCGAAGAGACGCCGCTGGACGCGCTTATCAACTCCCTTTCAGCCGCGTGCCCCTTTACGAATCCGGAGAAGCAGGCGCTTCTTGAAGCACGCACGCTGGCAGACAGGTGCACGGCGCTTATAACTCTGCTAGAAATGGAGCGCCCGGGTCAGGGCGGCGGATACGTTCAATGAGCATGGCAGCCAAGACAGCAACAGAATCGAACGGCGCGGATGCAACCGTGGACGCGGGCGTTGATCCCCGGCTGCTCGAAATCCTGGTCTGCCCCGTCACCCGTTCGGCGCTGACCTACGACCGCGAGGCCAACGAGCTGGTCAGCCGTGCAGCCGGGCTCGCCTTCCCGATCCGCAACGGCGTGCCCGTCATGTTGCGCGACGAAGCACGCGATCTTGGCGCCTCGACGTGACAAGCGCCGCCCGGGCTGCGCCCTGGCCGGTTGACCTGCGCTTCAGCAAGGCCCGCGCAGAACTCCACCTCAGCTTCGACGATGGCGCGGAATTTACCCTGCCCTACGAACTTCTGCGTGTGGAAAGCCCGAGCGCCGCAACCAAGGGGCATGGCGGCGAAGATCCTCCGCCACCTGCGAAAAAGCGGCATGTGGGCGTTGTAGGAGCGGAACCTGTCGGGCGCTATGCTTTGCGCATCCGTTTCACGGACGGCCACGACACCGGCCTCTACACCTGGGCCTACCTGCGCGAACTGGGCGAACAAAAAGACCAGCGCATGACCGCCTACGTCACGCGCATGCGCGAGCTGGGACTAGCCCGCGAATAGCGGCGATCAGCCGGGCGCCAGCGCCTTCAGCACGCTTTCGACCAGCCGGCGCGAATAAACCTCAGGCACTGGCCCGCGCATGGCGATCAGGCGATGCCAGACCGGCCCGAACAGCAGTTCGGTGGCCAGGTCGATATCCCAGTCGCGGCGCACCGCTCCCTTCAGAGCCTGTTCCGCCAGCATGTGGCGCAGCGGGATCTTCACCTTGTCATTGAACCAGGCGCGGAAAATCTCGCCCGCATCGCCATCGTCGGCCGCCGCCAGAAGGGCCCCGCGCCAGGCGTGGGCGCCGTCTCCCGTGCGCACAGCCACCAGCATCGGCTCGATCAGCGCGGCGATCCTGTCGCGGACGTCCGCATTGGCGGGCACAACGACCGGCGGCCTGTCAGCCAGCCGGGCCAGAGCCGCATCCACTGCGAGGCAGGCTGCCGACTTCCACCAGCGATAGATCGTTTGCTTGGACGCCTTGGCCGTCTTGGCGACCCTATCGACAGAGAAGTCGCGCCAGCCATGCTCGGAAAGTTCCGTGTAGGCGGCGATCAGAACGGCGTTTGTCGACGCTTCGCTGCGCCTTGGGCCAACCCTGCGCCGCACGCCATCTTCGAGCGCGGTTTCCTCACCGGGAAGAGGGATATCGTCTTCAACCATGACGGCCTCGTGTCGGCTGCTGGAGTCGCCAGTACGGTGGTGTCGAGGTCTAACGGAACTGTGCGTACCTTTTCAGACCAGCTGCCATCGGGAGTCAATCACATCGCGACGATTGGGTTTGCTTCTGCAGCAAAGTTTGGATAGGCGAGCGCCACGATGGTCGATTTTGCTGACGACGCACAGGATTTGATCGCGGGCTACCGCCGCTTTCGCGCCAGCCGGTATCGCGAGGCAAAGGACATTTTCCATCGCCTGCGCGATGGTCAACAGCCGGCAACCATGATCATAGCCTGCGCCGATAGCCGCGCCGACCCTGCCATGATCTTCGACGCCGCTCCCGGCGAGTTGTTCACCATCCGCAACGTTGCCGCCCTGGTGCCCCCCTATGACAACAGCGGCGGCCTGCACGGCGTGTCCGCTGCGGTCGAGTTTGCGGTGACTGCGCTGCGCGTGAAGCAGATTCTGGTGATGGGCCATGGCGGATGCGGCGGCATCGCCGCGTCCCTCGCGGCCGCCGCTGACCGCCCGGTTGGCCAGTTCATCGCGCCCTGGGTCGAGATCGCCTCCAGCGCGCGCGACGCCGTGTTGAAAAACCCGAGCCTTCAGCCGAAAGACTGGCAGGAGGCGTTGGAACATGGCGCGGTGGGCCAGTCGCTAGCCAATCTGATGACCTTCCCCTTCGTTCGCTCAGCCTATGAGCGTGGCGAACTCAACCTGGATGGCGCCTGGTTCTCCATCGGCAAGGGCGCGCTGCACTGGCGCAACCCGGACACCGGGGCATTCTCCCTGGTCGCCGCCGAAGACCCCGATACGGATCGCGACAACAAGCTCTAGGCGCTTTTGGTAGGTTAGAAGGCTGTAACTGATGATGAGCTCTTACGACTTCAGTTTCGCAAGAGCCAATCGGTACGTCGAAGCTTTCATCGCCAGTGCCAGAGCAATTGTATATACATTTCCAATATAGCGCTCCCGGGGGTGGTTGTAGTTTGTCGTGTCAAGCTTGAGCGCGACCACATTGGGATCATCCTCCCGCATCCGCTTGTCTTCTGGAACCGTCCGCCGTGTCCGCTCTTCCTCTGACATGTCGGTGAATGATTTCGTCATCGCCTCCAACGACCGAAATCCACTACAAAGTCCGCGAACCGGTTCATCCTCAAAACTGAGCGGCATTAGCGTGTGCGCGAACTTATTTCTAATTTTTCGCACAAGGGACAGATCATGGTGCTGAGCGCTATCTAGTAGGCCGATGCAGACGCCGATTTGAATTTTGTGCGCAAAGCTGTAGAGCGCGCCGCCCTGATCCTCCAAGCTCGCTTGAAGTTCTTGTTCGGCGATTTGTCCCAACGTCAACTGGAACACCTCCGCAAGAAATGCTTCCAGCACGCTTGCCGCGACAAGCGCGAGTTCACGATCCGAGTGATCGCGACTCTGCGCTAATAACTTCATTACTTGGAGGTCGGAGAACTCGCGAGCGTCAGGCCTCCTCATGTTGGTTCCTCCTCGTGCGGGCACGACAGTGGCTGGTCCGCAGCGGCGCCGCCAAGGCCGGTGATGCGCCAACCATCGGCAAATTTCTTCAACGTGTAGGAACTGGCGCGATCCTTCGGCGGAAGCGGTTCGCCATCCGCCTTCAGCCGCGAGAATTTCATGCCGGCCCATGCGGCGTCCGGCCCGGTGATGCAGGCCTTCACCTCGTGGATGGCCGACTGCTTGTAGCCCTGCGCGCGAAGGTTTTCGAAACCTCGCTCGAGGCTGGCCGTCTGCTCCTCGACCGTGGGGCCCGTGCGATAGAAGTCACGCGCGATGGTTGCCGAATCATGCTGGTTCCATGCCTTCGTGTAATCCCACATGAACTGCTCGACGACGGCCTCGGGCGCTGGCGCTGGCGCCGGCGCGCTCGCACATGCAGCAGCAACCAGCACGCAGGCCCCGAACAACAATCGCATCAGCTTGATCCCTCCTGCTCGCAGCCATGGTATCGTTTCACAGCCCACAGTCGAGGAGCAGACCGTCATGCAGATCACCCGCCGCGCTGCACTCGCCGCCGGAGGCGCGACCCTCGCCACGGCCTGCACGCAATCGCCGCCTCTGACACCGCCCGCCACGCTGGCCGGCTGCTGGAGCGCAAAGCCGCCGCTGCCGATCGCCGTTCAGGAAATCTATCCGGCCGCGCACAACGGCATCATCCATATCTGCGGCGGACTGCTGGGCGAGAATGGCCGCGTCGTCGGCGTGAGCCGCGACCATGTGGCGTACGACCCAGCAACAGGCGAATCCGCCGGGCTCGGCCTGCTGCCCGCGCCGCGACACCATCCGCACGCGATCAGCCACAAGGGAAGGCTCTACCTGTTCGGCGGCTTCGCGACGAACCCCGGCGCGGTGAACTGGATCATGTCTGCCGAAGCCATGGCGTATGATCACGGCAGCTGGACCAACCTCGCCCCCTCGCCCGGACCCAATGCAGAAGTCGTCGCAACCGGCCTGGGTGATCGTATTCACATCGTCGGCGGGCGCGCGCCCAAGGGCGCCACGAACCTCGCCTATGGCGACCATGCCGACACCGACCGGCACTTTGTGTATGACCCCGTCGCCAACAGCTGGGCCACCGCCGCCCCCGCCCTCTCCGCGCGCAACAGCGCAGCCGGCGCCGTCATCAACGGACAATGGCACGTGGCTGGCGGCAGGCGGGTCGTCGATGGGCCAAGCGATGCGCACGAGGTCTATGATCCGAAGGAGGACAGATGGCGCGCGGCCGCTCCGATGCCCAAGGGCTCAGGCGCCGGCGGCAATGCTGCCGGAGCGTTGGGCGGCCAGCTCTATGTCTTCGGCGGCGAGTACTTCCACGACGGCGGCAAGGTCCACGCCGAGGTCTGGCGCTATGACCCGAAAGCTGACGCCTGGCATGCGGCGACCCCGATGCCCACGCCGCGACACGGTCTTGGCGCTGTCGTGGTCGATGATGCGATCTGGCTGGTCGGCGGGGCAAGAAAGCCGAGCGGCAGCGACACTTCGGATGCGGTCGAGCGATTCTCCATCGCATGCTGACCCGTTTTCGGCGGGAATGTCGCTTTCCCTGTAGAGGGGAAAGCCATGGACCTGTTTCTCGTCGCCGCCGTGTTCGTGGCGGCTGCCGCCACCTTCATCCTGATCGGTCACTTTGCGCGCCCCGCACCCAAAAGCGAGGACGATGCGCGCAAGACGTTCGCCTCCCTGCCCGACTTCGACCCGGGCGAGGTCCACGCCAAAGATGGCGCTGCGATCAGCTATGATCCCGTGCGCAATGTGGTGACAATCTGGGACAAGTCGGGCGGCGCAAGGCTGGTTGATCCCGGCGGCGTGGCTGGCTGGCGCTCAGAACCGCAGGTCGAACTCTATTCGCCGGCCAATGATCGCAAGCCCTTCTTTTCCGTCGGCGTGATCAGCGCAGGCGAGCGCGCAGCCTGGCGCGACCGACTGCAGGCGGCGTTCGGCGGCGAAAAGGAAATCAGCTCCTGATTCGCAGCTAGTCCAGTGCGGGTCTGCGCAGCATCAGCAGCGCAATGAAGCTGAGCCCGGCAGCCGCGCTGAGATAGGCGCCCACCAGGGGCAGGCCGCCCTGATCCGCCAGAATCTGCGCCGCGATTGGCGTAAAGCCGCCGCCGATGACGCCGCCCACGTTGAAGGCGACACTCGCGCCGGTATAACGCACGCGCGCAGGAAACAGTCCGGGCAACCATGCGCCGAGCGGGCCGTACACAAAGCCCATCAGCAGCAGAAGGATGGCGAGGAACCCTCCAACCATCATCAGGTCGCCGGAGCCCATCATCGGCGCGAGCAAGAAACCCGCCGCGATCGAGAGCGCACAGCCAACCGCCAACACTAGCCGCGGGCTCGCCGCATCGGCCCAATAGCCCGCCCACACGATGCCCGCCGCCATGAACAGGATCGCGACCAGCTGGACCTGCAGAAATGTCTCGCGCGCAAAACCCAACGCGGTCGTGCCGTAGCCCAGCGCAAACGCCGTCGCGATGTAATAGATGCAGAAGCAAGCAACGACGCCGAACGTGCCGCCCAGCGTTTCGCGCCAGTGGTCGCGGAACAGCTCGCCAAGCGGCACGGCCGGCGGCAGCTCGCGCTCCAGTACGGCCTGGAAAGCGGGCGTTTCGGTGAGCTTCAACCGGATCCATAGACCGACAATCACCAGCACCGCGCTCGCAAGGAAAGGAATGCGCCAGCCCCACGCGATGAAATCCTCCTGGCTCAGGAACATTCCCAGGACCAGGAACAGGCCATTCGCCAGGATGAATCCCACGGGTGCGCCCAGTTGCGGGAACATCCCGAAGCGCGCCTTCCATCCCGGCGGCGCATTCTCGACCGCCAGCAGAGCCGCCCCGCCCCACTCGCCGCCAAGACCAAGACCCTGGCCAAAGCGCAACACGCACAGCAGCGCTGGCGCAATCCATCCCGCTTGCGCATAGGTCGGCAGGAAGGCGATCGCCAGCGTCGATCCGCCCATCAGCATCAACGACCAGACCAGCGTGGACTTGCGCCCGATCCGATCCCCGAAATGCCCAAACGCGATGGCACCCACGGGCCGTGCGATGAAGGCGATTGCAAACGTCGCGTAGGACGACAGCAGCTGCGCCGTCGCTGAATCCGAAGGAAAGAACAGAGGTCCGAACACCAGCGCCGCTGCCGTCGCATAGATATAGAAATCGTAGAATTCGATGGCCGTGCCAACGAGGCTCGCCGTCAGCACGCGGGCAGCGGGCGCGCGTTGCGTAGTTGTGGCCGCCGTCATGATCCGCCCTTATCCGAGACCCGGCAGGGTTAGGCCAGAAAGTCCGCTGGGTTGCAACGCCGGATCAGCCCCCGGAAGCTTCCTTCGCCGCGAGGCGTTCCGCCAGGCGTTCGCTGGCCTTCTGCTTCACGCTTTCCGAGCGCAGCTGGCCGCAGGCGGCGAGGATGTCGCGGCCGCGCGGCGTACGGATCGGCGAGGCATAGCCAGCACGGTTCAGCACTTCGGCGAATGCCTCAATGGTTTCCCAATCCGAGCACTCATACCTTGTGCCCGGCCACGGATTGAACGGGATGAGGTTGATCTTGCTCGGCACGCCCTTGAGCAGCTTCACCAGATCCTTCGCCTCGGCCAGCGTGTCGTTGACGCCCTTGAGCATCACGTATTCGAACGTCACGCGCTTGGAGTTCGACAGGCCCGGGTAGGCGCGGATCGCCTCGAACAGCTCTTTCAGATCGTACTTCTTGTTGATCGGCACCAGCTCGTCGCGCAGATCGTCGCGCGTGGCATGCAGCGAGATCGCAAGGCCTGCGTCGGTGCGCTGGCCCAACTCCGGAATTTTCGGCGCAACGCCGGCGGTCGAAACTGTGATGCGGCGTTTCGAAATCGAGATGCCATCGCCATCAGTGATTGTCTGGATCGCCTCGACGACATTGTCGAGATTGTAGAGCGGTTCGCCCATACCCATGAACACGATGTTGGTAAGCCGGCGATCGCCATCGTTCAGCGGCCGCTCGGTCGTCGGCCACTCTTCCAACGCATCACGCGCGATCATCACCTGGTTGACGATCTCTGCTGCGGTGAGATTGCGCACCAGCTTCTGCGTGCCCGTATGGCAGAAGGTGCAGGTCAGGGTGCATCCCACCTGCGAGGACACGCAGAGCGCGCCAGCCTTGCCCACATCCGGGATGAAGACGCTTTCAGCTTCGACATTCGGGCCATAGCCGATAAGCCATTTGCGCGTGCCATCGACCGACACCTGCGCAGCCGTAACCGCCGCGCGCTCCAGAACGAACTTCTCGCCCAGCACCGCGCGCAGCTCCTTGGCCACATCGCTCATGCGCGAGAAATCGGTCGCTCCATAGTGGTAGATCCAGCGCCAGAGCTGGCTTGCGCGCATGCGCGCCTTCTTCTCCTCGACGCCGGCGCTGATCATGGCCTGGCGCAAGCCCTCCCTGCCCAAACCGGCGAGGTTCGAGACGACCGGCGGGGCCGGCTTGCGCGAAAGGTCGAGTTCCACTGACATTTGGCGGCCTCATACCCGAAACAGGCTCGCTAGGCGATACCTGATGCTGCATACGCGAAGGCCGCTCGCGCGGTTCGTGTTTTGGCGGCTGGGCCAGGATGAGGCATGATCCGGCGAAACAATTCTATGCGGGGTGGACATGCCTAGCCTGAAACGCCTTGGCCTTCTCGTAGCCTGCAGCCTCGCGCTTGTCCTGACGGCCCACGCCCAGCCGGGGCTCAGCACCAAACCCAACTATGACGGCATCTTCAACGCAGACCGTATCGATGAGTCGACGCAGCGCGACCTTGCCGCCCTCCACAAGACAGCGACGGATGCGCTGGCCGCGCAGGATTATGCCGCTGCCGAGACAACGCTCACCGACCTTGTGAGCCGCAATCCGACGACGGTGGACTCCAGCTTCCTGATGGGCCTCGCCAAGATCGGACTCGGCAAGTGGGACGAAGCGCGCCTGCATCTCGAGAAAGCAGTGAAGAGCGAACCCAAGCGGCCCGAGCCGAAGTCGCGGCTCGGCCTTGCCTATGTGATGCTGAAAAACCCCGAGGCGGCGAAGGGCCAGCGCGCCGAACTCGCCAGCCTCGACGTGGCATGCAAGAGCACATGCGCCGACGCAAGATGGATTGCCGAGGGCCTCGCCGCCATCGACCATGCGCTGGCCGCGCCGGATGCGGCCCTGGCCAGCATTCTGGCCGCAGCTGGTCCAACCACGGCCCCGACAACAGCCGTGGCGTCAGTCAAGGGTTTCGATCCGTCGAAGTACAGCCTGGTCGTATTCGGCGGCACGGCGGACCTCTACGACGCCCTCACCCGCGAGGGCCGCTGCGCACCAAAGGCGCCCGGCACGCCGCGCGAGCCGTGCGCCCTCATCCTCTACCGTCCTGTGGTCGAAGAGCCGGGCGGCACGAACGCCAATTTCCGACCGGTCTTCCGCGTCGAATCCCGCACATCGATCTGGGCGACACTCAACGGCAAACTTCAGAAGGTGAAGGTCGAGGATCTCTTCTCCGACACGGCCGACACGTTCAATGCGAAGGGCGTGAAGTTCCGCGCTGTCGCCCTGGTCGGCAATGCCGAAAACCGCGCCAACTGCACGGCGGGCCTGCCCTGCCTCAGCGCTCTGGGCTCGCAGGACATGTTCACCATGTACGCGAGTATGCCCGACAATGTCGTGAAAGCGATCTGGGGCAACTGATCACGAAGCCGCTTGACCCGTCCCCTGCGGCTGGCCCGATGCGTTGGCTGTTCGCAGCAGCGAGGTGATTCGTGATCCGGCCCGCCATCTTCCTTTCTCCGACAGACGCCGCGCGCGAGCTTGGCGTCAGCGCCAAGGCGTTGCGCCTCTACGAGGAGCGCGGCCTACTCTCGCCCTCTCGCACGCAGGCCGGATGGCGCACCTATGGCCCGGCCGAAATGGCGCGGGCGCGCGAGATCGTCGCCCTGCGCGCGTTGGGACTGAGCCTCGCACAGGTCGATCGCGTGCTCAGGGGCGACGAAGCCGAAGGTCTTGAGGCGACGCTTGCCGCACATCAGGCCTCGCTCGAAGCGCGCCTGCACGCGACCTCCGCGACGATCCAGCGTGTGCAGGAGCTTCGCCAGCGCATTGCCGCAGGCGCTGCGCCAACCGCCTCGGAACTCGCCGGTCTGCAGCAAGACCCGGAAGAGATTGCCGCCGCCTTCGTCCTGCCCTGGCCATGGGGCGGCGAGCGATTCGAACTGCGCGCGCTGAAACCCATCATCTTCCTTACCGGCCCATTGTTCAGCGGCAAGACGAAGCTGGCGATGCTGATTGCCGAAACGACACCGGGCGCCGTCTTTATCGGTCTCGACCGCACAGTCGCCTCTTCGCTCGAAGCGCCGGCGTCAGCTGTCGCACGGACAATGGCGTGGCTGGTCGAGGATGGCGCGACCGCATCGGACACACTGTCCATCCTGGTCCGGGCGCTGGAGGCAGCGGAGCCGACAACACTCGTTTTCGACCTGATCGAGCAGGGCCTCGACGAAGCGACGCAACTTGCCCTGATGGCGCACCTGCGCCGCCGTGGGCCCCGCGCTGCGCCTGTCGTGCTGATGACGCGCTCAGTTGCGATCCTCGATCTCGCCTCAGTCCAGCCGAACGAGGCGATCATCCTCTGCCCCGCCAACCACAGCCCGCCCATCTACGTGACGCCCCATACTGGCGCAGCAGGCTACGAAGCGACGGCAAGCTGTCTCGCCCCGCCCGTCGTCCGCGCCCGCACCGAAGGCGTGATCGCGATGCGTCCGCCTGCGGCGTGAGGCCGGACTACTCCTCCGACGTCAACTCGATAAACGGCTTGAAACCGCCCCAGAACATGCGGCTGCCGTCGAAGGGCATCTTCGCCGGATCGTACTTCATATCGGGATCGGCCATCACCTTCTTCATCACGGCGTCGCGGTGCTTGCGGTTCTTGTAGACCGCGAAGGCGAAGACCACCGTCTCGCCCTCCTTGCATTTCACCGAGCGGTAGAAATCCGTCGACTTGCCCTTCGGCACATCATCGGCCGCGCACTCCCAGTACATCAGCGCACCATGCTTCATCCACACCTTGCCGGCGCGGCGCGCTTCCTTCTTGTAGGCGTCCATATTCGCTTCCGGCACGGGAAGAATGAATCCGTCGACATAGGCCATGGCGAGTCCTCGCTGTTCCTGTTGTGCAGGAAGACGATAGTTCGTCGATGTCGTCAGACAAGCTGAAGGCGAAGCGCATCGCCTATTTGCAGAGCGCGCGGGCCTTGTCGATCGCGTCACGCGAGCCCTTGAGCGAGAAGTGGTAGGCCGTGCGAGCGTCTTTCACCGACGCTGCCTCGACGCGCAGCTCCTGCCCCTTCTGGAGAGCCGCGATCAGCGCATTGTCGCGATCATCCTTGAGGAAGGCTTCCTGGCCGGAGGCAACCATGGCGAAGCGGTCGCGTCCCACAATGGCCGTCGGCGCGATGTCGGTGCGCAGGTCATAACCAACGCGCAGGCTCACCTGTCCCCGCGATGCTCCGGATTTCCACACCGCGACATAGAACACGACCTCGCCATGCGTGGCCGCCTTGGGGGCCTTGTCGCTGGCCTCGACGGTGGCGAAGCAGACGAGATTGCGCCCATCGCCTTCGGTATAGACGCGCCAGTCATTGTAGCGGCCGATCGCCTTCGAATCCGCCACAGCCGTCATCGGCGCCAGCACAGGCGTCGCAAGCAGAAGGCTGATCAGCATAGCGGCGCGCAAGGTCATGCCTGTCTCCCAACCGCATTCATCTTGGGACGGAATACGGACGAAATTTGACGCAAGACTTAAGACGAGCAGTTGCAGCTGCAAATGCCCCGCTCGGGAGGCTAACGCGGAGCCCGCTTGGCCAGGATGCGCTGCAGGGTGCGACGGTGCATGTTCAGGCGGCGGGCCGTTTCCGAGACGTTGTGATTGCACAGCTCGTAGACGCGCTGGATGTGTTCCCAGCGCACGCGATCTGCGGACATTGGGTTTTCCGGCGGTTCTGGCCGATCCGACCGGCCCGTCAGCAGCGCGTTCACGACATCGTCGATGTCAGCGGGCTTGGGCAGGTAGTCGATCGCGCCAGCCTTCACGGCGGCAACCGCCGTCGAAATCGCGCCATAGCCGGTGAGGATCACGGCGTGCATGTCCTCGCGGGCCCGCTGCAGCGCTTCGACAACTTCGAGCCCGGAACCATCTTCCAGCCGGAGGTCGACCACAGCGAATGCAGGCGCCTGCTTCTTCAGCTGTTCCTTCGCCTCGGCGACGGAACCTACAGACGCGACCGCAAATCCACGCTGGCTGAGCGCGCGGGCAAGGCGCGCCCGGAACGGGGCGTCGTCGTCCAGCACCAGAAGCGACTTGTCTTCCAGGGCCGCAACGCGCGGGTCAGACTCGACGGATTCTTCCACCCAGAAACTCCCGCTGCGGCGTGTGTCGCCGGCACTATAAGGGGTGCGACGAAATAGACCAACCTGCGGATTTGTCTACCCGCCGGCCGGAATCTCCAACCAAGGGGATTCCCTCGGGTCATACACTGACATTCCACGAAAAACTTGCGGAAACCCTACCCTTCGATCCAGCCCTGCGGCGCCTCGATGGCCGCGCGGGGCCAGGTGACGCGGACAACGGCCCCTTTTGCGGGAAGCTGGCGATTGTAGGGGGTCACCCGTGCGCCTGTCCGTTCCAGCAGCGTGCAGGCGATGAAAAAGCCAAGGCCCATGCCCCCGCCCCTCTGTTCGATGCGGCGTTCGCTGAAATAGGGCTCACCCAGCTTGGCCAGCACCGACGGGGCAAAGCCTGGCCCGTCGTCGGTGATGTAGATGCGCACCTCGTCGTTCGACCAGCGGGCGTTCACGTTCACTTCGCGGGCGGCGAAGCTCGCCGCGTTTTCGACGAACGCGCCGAGGGCATGGATGATCTCGGGCTTGCGGATCACGTCCGGCGGCTTTTCTCCCGCGCCTGCCCCGCCCAGGGGCGAGGTCGAGCACTGGATGTGGATGCCCGTGGCCCGGTGGGGCTCGGCCACCTCATCAAGCAGGCCCGGCAAGGTCGCGCGCGACATTGCCGCGTCCGTCATGTGTCGGCGTTGCGATATCTGCTTCAGGATCGCGCGGCAGCGTTCGGCCTGATCCACAATAAGCTCGACATCCTCGCGGGCCGGATGGCCGGGCTTGATGCTGCGGCCAAGCTCGCGCGCGGCAAGGTGAATGGTGGCGAGCGGCGTGCCCAGCTCGTGCGCCGTAGCGGCCGCCAGCGCGCCTAGCGCCGACAGCTGTTGTTCACGCGCCAGCACGGCCTGGACCGCATCGAGCGCCGACACGAGATGCGCCTCGTCGCGCCCGGTTCGCCAGGCGGATACCGTGAAGAACACCAGCCCGATCGAGACCGCCGCAAGCTGCCCGGCAAGATAGATTGGCGGCAGGACCAGCTCATCACCCGAGGACCAAGGCAGGCGCATGCCCCACATCCACATGCCCACGCAGCACGCCAGGGCCAGCACCGCCAGCATCGCCGCGTAGGCCGGCAGCAGGCGCGAAGCGCCTACCGTGACGGGCGCAAGGATCATCAGCAGGAAGGGATTATGCAGACCGCCCGTGAGGCCGATCAGGACGGATACCTGCACGGTATCAAACGCCAGCTGGCCCGCCGTCTCCGATGGCGAGGACAGGTGCTGGGACGGAAACACAGCCATCAGCGCGACATTGAGCCAGGCCGACGCCCCCACCGCCGCAAGGCATGCGGCCAGCGGCAGTTCGAACTGGAGTCCGTAATGCACGAACAGGACAGCCAGCGTCTGTCCCGCGATGGCCATCCAGCGCAGACTGACCAGGGTGCGCAGGCGCGTGCGCCCGAAAGCGGCGCCAACGCTGCGCAACGCCTCGTCGCGCGTCGGTTCCGCCAGCGAAGTGGACGGAAGATTTGCGCGCGGAGCCTGTTCCTGTCCGGTTGGTTCGGTCACCTGCATGGCTTTCGAAGGATGCACGGCAACGTCAACGCGCCGCAATTGGCTTTTTTGGTGCTTCATGTGCATATCGCGCCATGCGCATCCTGTCTCGCCTGACCCAGATCGCCCTTGCGTTTTCGCTGACATTGCCGCTGGCCGCCTGCGGCCCCACACGCGCAGAAGACGCCGCCATCGCCGCCTGCAAGAGCCGCTCTTCGGCCGCCATCGGGGGGCCGTTCCGGCTGACCTCCCACACCGGCGCGCCGATCACGGAAGCCAGCTTCAAGGGTCGCAAGACGCTGGTCTTCTTCGGTTACACCTTCTGCCCCGACATCTGCCCGGTCGTGTTGTTCAATGTCGGCAAGGCGATGGAAGACATTCCCGAGGACAAGCGCCCGATGACGCTGTTCATCTCCGTCGATCCCGAACGCGACACGCCGGAGACGCTGACGCAATACATCGCCTCCAACGGCTTCCCAAAGGACATCGTCGGCGCCACCGGCACGCTGGACGAGCTGAAGGAGGTCAACGCGGCCTTCAAGACGCCCGGCTTCGGGAGAGGCAAGGAATCCGATGATGCAGGCGGCTATCTGGTAAGCCACGCCTCCTGGCTCTACCTGATGAACGAGGACTGGACGCTGGATACGTTCTTCAACGACTCGGCGTCCGCCGCCGAGATCGCACGCTGCATCAACCTGCTGTCCTGAGACGCTGCGCCTTCGGGATACGTGCGTCGCCATAGAAGCGCGGCTTGATCACCGGGAACCACAACACCTTGCCGACACCTTCCACAAAGCGCCGGTAGGCGGTGGCACGGCCCTGCGTCTTGCCCAGATAGCTGGCTGCCGCCAGCGCGCCGTATACGACCGTCTGGGCAAGGCCCACGGCCATCCAGAATCCAATGGCCGCATAGTCCCGCTTGCGCGCCGACCATGCCTGCGTCGCCGGACCCTGCCCGTAGGCGAAGGCGCGCTTCAGCGTATAGGCCAAGGTTACCCGCGAAGGGTCGGGCGTTTCCCACACCCACCCGCCAGGCGCCCACGCAAAACGCGCGCCGGCTGCATCCATCGCCTGGAAAAGGAGATCATCCTCCCCGCCAATCTCGTTGCGCTCCGCCGAGAAAGGTTCGGGCGACGGCAGGGCGGCGCGACGAACAAGGCTGCAGCCACAGCCATAGAATCTGTCGATCGCCCCCTCGGCATGTCCGGGATCACGCGCGAAGAAAGCTTCGAAATAGGCGCGGTGATCGCGCGGTGGTTCGGAAAGTCTCGTGCGCACCGGACCAAACACCACATCGGCCTTCGCCGCCGCCTGCACGCGTAGCAGCTCGGCCAGCCAGGTCGGCGGCGCCATCTCATCGTCATCGAGAAAAGCGATCAGGTCGCCCCGGGATGCCCGCAAACCGGCATTGCGCGCATTGGCGACGCCGGCGCTCGGTTCGTGACAAACGACAATGCGCGGATCATCCAGCGTCCGCAGCAACGCCAGCGCGGCCCCTTCCGGATCATTGTCGACCAGAACAACTTCGAAGCCGGCATCGCACACCTGCGCCAGCGCTGAACGCGCGGCATCCACGGCCCGCTCAGGTCGCCGAAATGTCGGGATGATGATCGAAACGCGGGGCGTCATGGAGCGGCAGACTAGCCGCTCATGGTTGCGGTCGCGTTTACACGCTGGCCCGGCAAGTCTGAGTTACCGGGCGCCTGCACAGCCGGTGGCAGGCCTCATTGCCATCCTATTCGGCGGAAGGGCGCCGGATCTGACCACCAAGATTCTGCGAAACCTGCTGCGCATCGAACGCGTTCGGATCGTCACCCTTCGGTCCGCGCTTCATCACGATCTCGGCGAAAGCCTCGTAGCTGGTCACTTCCTCATAGCGCGACGGCGTCGACCAGAACGGGTCCCAGGCGTGCACCCAGCCCCAGCGCGGCGAGAAGTACATGTAGGAGAAGCGGGGGCTGAAGTCCGCGCTGCGCAGGCGGCTGTCCTTGTCGGTGTCGCGATTGACGATGGTGAAGGTGTCATACCCGCTCTGCAGCGTTAGCTCGGCCGCGCGGAACAGGAGATAGTTCTCGACCGTGTCCCGCTCGGTCATCGAATTTCCCTTGAAGGAAATGCGGTATCGATCGTTCTCGATCTTCTGTTCCGAATAGCCGCGATCATAACCTGCGGCAGGCTGATAGGGCGTCGGCCCGCTGCTGCACGCGCCAAGCGCTGTCGCCGCAGCAACCACGGACACGGCAAGGATTTTTCTGATCATGGGGCAGCCTCCACAAGGCGCGATTTCACACCCTTTGAGATAGGAACGCAAACCTGAACGGCAAATGACTGCGGCCGCCTATCGCAGCAATCCGGACAGGAATTGCTGCAGCAATCCGGTCAGAAGATCTGGCCGTTGGACATTCGAGCCATGCCCTGTCATTGGCATCGCCACAAAGCGGGCGCCGTGTATCTCCTGCGCCAACCGACGGCCGCCGGCGATGTTGGGGTCTTGTTCCCCCACCGCCACCAGGGTCGGCATCCGGATCATTGACAGGCCCGCGATCCAGTCGGGATGCCCCTGCAGGGCGCGCGCATTCAGTCCCCGGGCTTCAGGATAAGTCATTGCCGTCCATGCAGGATCACGCGGCGGCGTTGGAATGCCTGCGGCCGTGCGAAGCCGCTCGGCCTCTTCAGCGCCGGCGATGCGTTCGGCCTCCGGCGCCGGTGGCGCGCCCGTTGCGTCGAACAGGGCGAGACCGTCAAGGCGGGTCGGATTGTCCAGCGCCATGCGCACAGCAACGCGTGAGCCAAAAGCAAGGCCGCAGACAATTGCCGTCTTCACGCCGGCCGCATCCATCACCGTGAAGGCATCATCCCGGAATGTCTCGAAAGTGTGCGTCTCGGGTGCGCCGGTTTCACTATCGCCCGTCCCCCGACGGTCATGCAGCAACACCCGATGCGTGGCCGTCAGCGGCGCGACGATCGCATCCCACACCGCCATGGCCTGCCCGCCACCATTGCTGAACAGGATCGCAGGCCCACCGGACGGGCTGGAATCGCGCCAGGCGATGCGCACCCCATCGCTGGCGGCTGCATGCCGAACGATGCGGAAAGCGACAGGATCAGGCTGCGCGCCGCTCGCACAACCGGTCGCAGCAAGTAAGGCGGCGCCGAGGAACGTTCGCCTGTCCATCAGCGCCGCCTCTTGTCCGATCAGGCCGTGGCGTAACCGAAGACCGACTTGGTCTCGAGGAATTCGTGGATGCCCTCCACGCCCCACTCGCGGCCGTTGCCCGACTGTTTGAAGCCGCCGAACGGCATCGTCTGGTCCGAACCCTGGCCGTTGATGTGCACCATGCCTGTGCGCAGCTGGCGCGCGACCTTCTGCGCGTGCTCCTGTTCGCCCTGCACATAGCCCGACAGGCCATAGACCGTGTCGTTAGCCATCGCGATGGCGTCTGCTTCCGTGTCGTACGGGATCATGCACAGCACCGGTCCGAAGATTTCCTCGACCGCGATGGTCATGTCGTTGCGCACATCGGCAAAGATGGTGGGCTTCACATAGTAGCCGCGGTTGAGGCCGTCGGGGCGGCCAAGACCGCCGGCGACAAGCGTGGCGCCTTCATCAATGCCTTTCTTGATGAGGCCCTGGATCTTGTTCCACTGCGCTTCCGACACCACCGGCCCGATGGCGCCCTTCTCAGCCGTCTTCGGGTCCTGCACCTTCACGGCTTCGGCGGTGGCTTTCGCGATCGCCTTGGCTTCCTCGTTCTTGGCGCGCGGCACGAACATGCGCGAAGGCGCGTTGCAGCTCTGGCCGGTATTGGTCATCATCTGCATGACGCCCGACTTCACGGCCTTCGCAAGGTCGGCGTCTTCCAGCACGATGTTGGCCGACTTGCCGCCGAGCTCCTGCGCGACGCGCTTGACGGTCGGCGCCGCCGCCTGCGCAACCAGAACGCCCGCGCGGGTCGAGCCGGTGAAAGACATCATGTCGACGTCCGGGTGAGCCGACAGAGCGGCGCCAACGCCAGGGCCATCGCCATTCACCAGGTTGAACACGCCCTTCGGCACGCCGGCTTCATGCATGATCTCGGCGAAGATGATCGCATCGATAGGCGCGATCTCGGAGGGCTTGAGAACCATGGTGCAACCCGCCGCGATGGCGGGCGCGACCTTGCAGGCGATCTGGTTCTGCGGCCAGTTCCACGGCGTGATGAAGCCGCAGACGCCGATGGGTTCCTTGCGGATCAGGTGCTTGCCGCGCCGCTCTTCGAACTCGAAGGTGCGCAGATAGCTGGCCGCCTGCATGATGTGGCCGAGGCCCGAAGGGGCCTGCGCGGCCTGCGCGAGCCACATCGGCGCGCCCATCTCCTCGGAGACTGCGGCGGCCATGTCGCCGAGGCGCTTCTGATAGGCGGCGACGATCTTGTCGAGCAGGTCGGCGCGGTACTCTTTCGTTGTCGCGGCAAAGGCCGGGAACGCAGCCTTCGCGGCGGCGACAGCCTTGTCGACATCGGCCTTGGAGCCGATGGAGATGCGGCAATAGGCTTCTTCGGTCGCCGGGTTGATGACGTCGAGCGTGCGCGGCGTGACCGGGTCGACCCATTCGCCATTGATGTAGAATTTCAGGTATTCGCGCATGGGCTGCTCCTCGGCCTTCGTTTGTGCCGACTAGATAAGCCTGTTGCGCGATGCCGGGAACCCCCTGCCCGGGGCGGCGCCCGGTCACAGAAGGAGTACCGGGCTAGTTGATCGGATGATCGCCGCTTGCGACGCGGTGGAAGGTGATCCGGCCGACCTCGTTCAGCATCGTGTTGTCATCCACGAAGGACCGGATTGTGGTCGACACCGGCTGGCCGTTCTCGTCGATGGTGAGCAGGCGGAATCGCACCTTGTCGACCGGCTCGATGCGATAGCGGCCGGTCTGGGTCACCGGCGCCGCCGGGACGCCCCTTATCTCCATCCGGTTCCGGGTCAGGTAGGAGCCGTCCGTGTTGAACACGGCCGTAATCTCACCCTTCACGTCGCCTGACAGGGTATCCGCCCGCCACTCGCCCACGAGGATGCGCGAAAAACCGGTCTGTTTGGGTTTGCCATTGAAGAACATGGTCCCGTCCCTTCGAAAGCCATGCCAGCACAGGCAGGGGCATGCGCCAACGGCGAGAGTCAGTTGCCCCGGGGCGGGGACCATGAGTTTTTCGCCTTACGCGACCGGAAAATCGCATGGCATTCTTACCTTCAGGTTGAATATTACGGAATGTCCATGACTCCAGTCACAGGCGGGTGCCAGTGCGGCGCGGTTCGCTACGCCATGCACGTCGAGCGCGTTGAAAAACCCCATGTCTGTCATTGCCGTATGTGCCAGCGCGCAACAGGCGGCGTGTTCGCCGCCCTGGCTGGCTGCGCCAAGTCGAAACTGGAGTGGACGAAGGGCCAGCCCGCCTTCTTCGCATCCTCCAACCTCGCCAGGCGCGGTTTCTGCCGCAACTGCGGCACGCCGCTGACCTTTGCCTACGACACGCCCGAGGCGCGAATCTACGTCACCATCGGCTCGATGGACGACCCCGAACTGGCCGGGATCGAGATCCAGTACGGGCTGGAAGCACGCATAAGCTGGGTGAAGTTCTGCGAGGATGTGCCCGGCGAGGTCACTGGCGACAGCCCGGCAGCGCAGGAGTTCTTCGCGGGGATGATCTCGCGCCAGAACTAGCGGATTAAGGAAACCTTGCCGCAAGCACGTCGATCGACACGTGCGCTTTGGTGCAATCCTGACCAAGTTTCACTATCTAGACTGCTCGGGTTTTCCGGAGTTCCGGCTTGAGCGGCAAGCGCATTCTCCTCATCGTCGGCGGCGGCATCGCAGCCTACAAGTCGCTGGAGTTGATCCGGCTGCTTGCGAAGGATGGCATTGCCGCGCGCGTGATCCTGACCAAGGCGGGCGCCGAGTTCGTGACGCCGCTGTCGCTGGGATCGCTGTCAGGCGACAAGGTCTATCAGGACCTTTTCAACCTCACCGACGAAGCCGAGATGGGGCATATCGAGCTGTCGCGTTCTGCGAATCTGGTTGTGGTTTCGCCTGCCACGGCCGACCTGATGGCCAAGGCTGCTAACGGCCTCGCCAACGATCTTGCCTCCACCACCCTGCTCGCGACCGACAAGCCTGTGCTGATGGCGCCCGCGATGAATGTACGCATGTGGGGACATGAGGCGACCAAGCGCAATGTCGCGCAGCTGCGCGCCGATGGCGTCACCGTCATGGAGCCCGATGAAGGCCCGATGGCATGCGGCGAGTTCGGCCCAGGCCGGCTGCCCGAGCCGCAGCGCATCTTCGAACAGATCAAGGCGATGTTGTATGGCCCCTCAGAGTTCGGCCGCCTGTCCGGCTTCAAGGCTGTGATCACGGCCGGTCCGACGCGCGAACCGATGGACCCGGTGCGCTTCCTCTCCAATCACTCGTCGGGCAAGCAGGGCTATGCGATCGCTGAAGCGCTTGCGAAGCTTGGCGCCGATGTACGCCTCGTCACCGGCCCAACGCAGCTTCCGATTCCCGCGGGCGTCACCGCCGTGAAAGTCGAAACCGCGCTCGACATGCACAAGGCCGTGCAAGCCAACCTTCCCGCCGACATCTTCATCGGGGTCGCCGCCGTCGCCGACTGGCGCCCCGCCACGCGCGCGCCGGGCAAGCTGAAACTCAAGGGCGGCGAGGAAGCGGGAATGACGCTTCGCCTCGTCGAGAATCCCGACATCCTGAAATCCGTCGGCATACGGAAAAAGGACCGCCCGCGCCTTGTCGTAGGCTTTGCCGCCGAAACCAGCAGCGTCGAAAAGCACGCCAAGGCCAAGCTGATCCGCAAGGGTTGCGACTGGGTGGTTGCAAACGACGTCTCAGGCGATGTCATGGGCGGCGCCGACAACGAGATCGTGCTGGTCTCGCAGGGCAAGCCCGAACGCTGGCCGCGCATGGGCAAGGGCGAGGTCGCAACCCGGCTCGCGAAGCGTATTGCCGATTACTTCCACAGCGCAGAGAGCGCGGCGGAATAGCGCGTGGCAGGAAGCGTCTTCGCGTCCTAGATCAGGTACATGATCCGCCACATCGTCTTCTTCACGCTGAAAGACCCGCGCGAGGCGCAGGACATCATCGTCCATCTGAAGCGGCTGGGCACGATCCCCGGCTCGACTCTTTTTGAAGTCACGCAGAACCGCAAAGCCGACCTGTTCGGCAACGAGATCGACATCGTGGTCTACGCGGAGTTCCCGGATATCGAGGCGCTGCACGCCTACAAGAAGCATCCGACCTACACGGACGTCACCAACACCGTCCGCCCCCGCCGCGAACTCCGTTTTGCGGCGGATGTTGAGGCGTAATTCACAGCTTGTCATCCCGGAAACGCGGAGCGTTATCCGGGACCCATTTCTCATCCCGCGCAGACGCGGTTAGATGGTTCCCGGCTCAGCAGCGCTTCGCGCTTCTGGCCGGGATGACAAGTCCGGAGTTCGTCATGACCCTCACCATCCGCGTCGCCCCGCTGCCGCATTTCGAAGGGCTCGCCCTGCCCGCCTACGAGACAGCGGACGCCGCCGGGATGGATCTGCGCGCGGCAGTGCCCGAGGACCAGCCGATGACGCTGAAGCCCGGCGAGCGCGCCATGGTGCCGACCGGTCTTACCATCGCCCTGCCGCCGCGCCACGAGGCGCAGGTGCGTCCGCGCTCAGGGCTCGCCGCCAAGCACGGTGTCACCTGCCTCAACTCGCCGGGCACGATCGATGCGGACTATCGCGGCGAGGTGAAGGTGATCCTGATCAATCACGGCCAGGAACCGTTCGTGATCAAACGCGGCGAGCGTATCGCGCAGATGGTGATCGCGCCCGTGACGCGAGCGGAACTGAGCGTCGTCGCCACGCTCGACGAAACACAGCGCGGCGCCGGCGGGTTTGGGTCAACTGGGCGTTAGGCCTGTGCACGGCGGCTTGGCTGCCCCGACATTTTCGGCCACCCTTGTTCCATGAAGTTCGCAGCCACCATTCTAGCATCACTGGTCATCGCCAGCTCCGCACTGGCGCAACCTCCGACAGGCAAGCGCCCCGCACCCGTCCTGCCGCCGGCCGAGCCGCTCGCGATCGGCGCCGTGGTCGATAGTTTCGAGATGGTGCCCGATCGCACCGTGATCTTCGAGCCGACCAGCGACGGCCGCATTCGCATTCTCAGCGCAACCGACAAGGACCGTCATGCGCCGATGCCACGCAATCCCGGCCAGATCGCCGTGTCGCTGACCGTCGCGCAGGAGATCGGGGCGGTGATGGAATTCAACAGCGGCCTTGATCACGCGATCAGCTATCTTGCCACGGTATCCGCAGACGGCGCGCGGATGCGTGTCCCCTCCTGCCCGGTCAAGAGCAAAGCCGTGTCATCCGACCAGTGGCCGGAGGGCTATACGTCGATCCATGTGGGTGAGCTGAAGCGCGTCGATGGCGCGGCTGTGTGCGAGTATCCGGGGCAGTGACGCGGGTCAGCAATCGGACCGGCGTGGGCGCCGTCCTGGATGCTGTCGTCTTCGCCCTCGATATCAGTGAGGGAGCCGGGCGCGCGAAAAGCGCGGGGTAGTTCGGGGGTTAGGGATTGTGCGCCATTACGCGCGCCCCGTGACGAAAGCGTTGCCGCATTCGCCGCCCCGGCGTCTTGAGGTTTCGGACGTCTCCAAGACCTCCCTCGTGCCGGGACATGCGCATACTGCGCTCACTTCCCAGGGGGGCGGATGAGATTGCGCGTTTCCGACAGCGAGTTTTTGCCAACGGCTTGAGATCGCAGGTGAAGATCCCTGCTTCGCCACATTTCATTCGGCCGAATCCGGCGCCCTACCCCTTCAGTTCAAGCTCCGGCTTGGCCATGTCGGCGAGCAGGAAGTGTTCGCTGTCGCTCACCGTCTCCAGCTTCCCGAACTCGAAGGCCGAACGGTCGATGATGATATCGCGCGGGCGCAACTCACGCGACAGTTCGAGCCCTTCCAGGGAGCGGCAGCGCGAGAACGCCACATAGGCCTGGCCGTGCGCGAACATGCCCCGGTCGAAATCGATGTAGACCTTGTCGAGTGTCATGCCCTGGGATTTGTGGATCGTGGTAGCGTAGGCGAGACGCAGCGGCAGTTGCTTGAACGAACCCACCACCGAGCGCGAGACGGCCTTCGATCCCGCATCAAACTCGTAGCGGAATTTTTCCCATGCCTGCTGGCTCACGCGATGCGTTTCATGGCCTATTTTCACATAGGCGTCGCTCTCGCCCAGCCCCTGCACCACGCCAAGCGATCCATTGACCCACCGCCCCGACGGATCGTTGCGGATCATCATCACCCGCGCGCCCTGTTTCAGCTCCAGTACTTCCTCGGTGGGGAACGCCTTTGGTTCGAAATTCCCTTCCAGCGACGCCGTGTAGTTGCGCGCCTCCCCCGGCAGTTCGGCCAGCCGCATCTGGTTGATGCGCCACGCGGCCGCGTTGTTCGGCGTCAGCACCACGTGCGTCTGACTCGCTTCGGCGGGCGAGCGCGGCGAGACGCGTGTGCGCAGCAATTCCTGATCGGATTCAGAGAGGCGCGCATTGCGAAGGCCGTTGAGGATGCGGATGAACGCCTCGTCTTCCTGCCGAAAGATTCGCTTCAAAGCAGCGAGGCGAAATTGCGCCGACTGGAATCCCGGAGCCTTGAAGAACCACGCGCCGCCATAGGTGTCGTTCAGGATATGCTCGACATCGCCGCCGACCACGGGCGGCAACTGGTGCAGGTCTCCCGACAGTATCATGCGCACCCCGCCGAAGGGCTGGCGATTGCCGCGATTGAGACGCAGCGAATTGTCGATCGCCTGCATCATGTCGGCGCGCACCATGGAGACCTCGTCGATCACCATGGTCTCGATCGCCTTCACCACGCGCTGGTTGCGGATCTTGCGCGCGTCGCCCGCATCCAGCAGACGCGGCGGGAAGTTGAAGAAAGAATGGATCGTCTGCCCGCCGACATTCACCGCCGCGAGCCCGGTGGGCGCGAGAACGATGGCCTTCTCGAGCGAGTTGAAGATCAGCTGACGCAGCAGCGTTGTCTTGCCCGTGCCAGCCCGCCCGGTGAGGAAAATGTTCCGCCGCCCGCCCACGATCTCGTCGACAAGCGGCTGGTAGACATTGGACGTGGGTTCTGCGGTCACCATTGAACTGGGGGGCATGCCATGATTTGTGCTCCCCTCAAGGATGATCCGCCGATGAGTCTAACCCCCCAGCAGCTGGAACGCTACGCCCGGCACATCATGCTGCGCGAGATCGGCGGGCCAGGCCAGCAGCGCCTGCTGAATGCGCGCGTGGCGCTGGTTGGCCTTGGCGCGCTAGGTGGTCCGGCGGCGCTATATCTGGCGGCGGCGGGCGTTGGAACACTGCGGCTGATCGATGATGATTCGGTCTCGCTCTCGAACCTGCAGCGGCAGGTGCTGTTCACAACCAGCGATGTCGGCCGACCCAAGACGGAGGCGGGCGGCGAGCGGCTTGCCGGCATCAATCCTGACCTCAAGATCGAGACGCGCGCGGTGCGCCTGTCGCCAGAAAATGCGGAGAACCTCCTCGCGGGCGCCGATATCGTCATCGACGGCTCGGACAGTTTCGCCACCCGCTTCGCCGTCAACGCCGCGTGCCATGAGCTTGGCCTACCGCTGGTGTCCGGCGCAGTCGGGCGGTGGAACGCGCAGGTGTCATGCTTCAAGTCGGGCCAGACGAAAGGCCAGCCTCTGGCCGCGCGCCTGCCCTGCTATCGCTGCCTCGTCTCCGACATGCCCGAGACCGAAGAGACCTGCGCCATGGTCGGCGTCGTCGGCCCGCTCACCGGCATCATCGGCGCGCGCCTTGCGCTGGAGACGGTGAAGGAAATCACCGGCGCCGGCCAGAGCATGGCCGGCCGCCTGTGGCTGTTCGACGGGCTCAGCGGAGACTCGCGAACCGTGACGCTGAAAGCAGACCCGAAGTGTGCGGTTTGCGGCTGCTAGAGGCCGTTCGCCCGCGCGATGCCGCCAAGCATGACGGCTGATGGCTTGATCGCGCGGCGCTGCGTGGAGCGATCAACGCCGACGATACCGAATTTCGGCTCGTAGCCCAGCAGCCATTCGTAGTTGTCGAGCAGCGACCAGTAGAAATAGCCGCGCACATCGACGCCATCGACCATCGCGCCATGAAGACGGGTCAGCGCCTCGCGGATAAAAGCGCAGCGACGCGTGTCGTCCTCGCCCGACCAGCCATTCTCGGTGACAATGATCGGCGCGCGCGCCCGATCCCAGACAAAGCGGCAGGTCTCGGCCAGCGCCTGGGGACGGTCCTCATACCCCATCACGGTCAACGGATGGCCAGGCTCGGGGCCGAAGGCGCCGTCCTTTCTCACGACAACACGCGTATAGGTCTGCACTCCGATGAAATCATCCTTCGCGCAGGCGTCGAGGAAGGGGCCGTAGAACGCCTCACGACGCTGGTCGCGCAAATGCTCAGCGCCAGGCTCGGCCTGCTCGTCCTGTATCGCCAGCGTGATGCCGACGGGCACATGCGGATGACGCGCCTTGATGGCGTCGCGGGCCATTGCGTGCGCTTTCAGCCCCTGGTCCAGCAGGGCGGCGGGGGGCGAAGCCAGGAATATGTGCTCGATCGACCCGCCGAGAATTTCCTGGGCGACTTTCAACCTCTGCCTCGCGCGTTCGCTCGTACGCTCTTTCACCAGCATGTCGCGGAAGATGATCGGAAGATTGAGTTCGTTGAGCGTACACGCGATGTCGAAATCCGAAAGCCGCCCCGCCGCCTGGTCGCAGAAGCGCGCGAAATTTTCAGCGAACGCCGCGTCCGTGAAGCCGCCTCGCCGGGCCTGCCAGAGCGGCAGGGTGAAGTGCTGGAAGGTGATGACGGGCGACACACCGCGCGCGCGGCAATGATCGATGCAACGCTGGTAGTGGTCGAGCGCGGCCTGCGAGTAGACGCCTTCCTCCGGCTCGATGCGGGCCCACTCGATGGAGAAGCGGTAGGCTTGCAGGCCGAGGGCGGCGAGAATCGCGACATCGTCCGCAAAGCGGTGATACTGATCGCACGCGTCCCCCGACGGCTCACGGAAGAAAGATGGACGCGCGTGCTCGAGCGCCCAGAAATCAGACGCGACATTGCCGCCTTCGACCTGATGCGCTGCGGTCGCCGCGCCCCACACGAAGCCCTTGGGAAACGCCAGCGTCACGCCGTTTCTACTTCTTCAGCTCATTGTAGATCACCGTGACGTAGGCATCGTCAGCGGTGAACCCCGCCTGCGTGCCGCCCACCGAGTCGGGATACTGATCATCGATCACGAACACGCCGTCCGGCCCGGCCAACACGCCGATAATTCCGCCCTGCCCGTGGATGGCATGCAATCCGCCGACCGGGTCCACCGTCTTGGGCGCTGGCAGCTGCGCCAGCGCTGCGGGAGCCATCAACGACACGGCGGAAAGGGCCATCATCGGGATCAGCAGCAGCTTCATCGGCAGTTCTCCACGCGGAACGGAGAAGACCGCCCGCCGGGCGCGACTTCAAGCGAAATCGCAGCCGCGCGGGACCACCCTCACTTTACCCGTGGGGAAGAGGCTATTTGAGCTCTTCCGCCACACAGCCGGGACCATCGAAAGTGACGTCCTCCACGCGGCCGGCGCCCATCACGAAGCGCGTGGTGCAGGTCGAGCGGAAAACCTGCGGCGGCTCCCATACCGGATAGGTTTCGGTGATGATCTCGGTCTTCTCGTTGCCTTCCTTGTCGCGGAAAGTGCGCCTCACTTCGCGCGTCTCGTCGCGCCAGTAGCCGGCCCGCTCGTCAACATTCGTCTTCGTGTAGCTCCACAGCTCGCGCCCGTCCGACATCGGCGCGGAGGCCTGTGGCGGGCCCCACTTCATCAGAATCTCGTCGCTGCTTGCGCCGACCAGCATGCTCATATGCTGGCGATAGCCCTCCTCGCTGACGCAGCCGGACAGAATAGCCAACGGCGCTGCAAGCGAGGCGACAAGAGCGGCAAGGCGGCGGATCATGATCGTCCCCATGGATAAGGCCGGATGCAGAATCGCTGCGCCCGGCTGAACCTATCTTGAATGAGACGATGCGCGTGCGCCAGCCTGCCCTAACGCGCCTTGAACTGGACCCGCACGTCCGAGCGCGAGCCGTATTCGGCCGGAATGTTGAAGCCCAGCGCGTTGCAGGTGCGCAGCGCGGCGCGCGCCTTGGCGATGAACACCGTCATGGCCGGGTCATCGCTCGGCGCCAGCGCCGGATCGATCAGCACCGGCTCGGCCGCAAGCTTCCCGTCCGCCCCGAAGTTGAGCGAGAAGGTCGCCTTGAGACGATGGGCATCCATCATCGAGCTCGAATCCGTCCAGCAACGCTTGTCGACCAGCTGGGCCATCACATGGTCGGCGAGCGAGCCCGTGGGCGTCAGGCGAGGCGTCGGCGCAGCGGGCGCGACGGAGATCAGGCCGTTATCGACTGGCGCGGGCGCAGGAATGATGGCCGGCGCCGGTGTCGCAGCGGGCGCAGACGGGCGCGGGATGTCGATGGCGGGCGCGCCAGGAATAGGCTGCGGCGTCATGGTGATCGCGCCGGCCTGGGGTGTCGTATGCGTGCGCGGCTGCGGCGCTGGAATGGCGACCGGCGCGGGTGTGGCGACGCGGGCTGCGCCGGTCATCGGCGCAGACGTGAGGTCGGAGCGGATGAAAGCCTTCTGCCCGTTGCGCAGGATGACCTGGTACCAGACCCAGTCCGACTGGCGCGTCAGGCCCACAACCGTCAGCTGCAGGCCGGTGCTGCCCGTCGAAAGAACAGGCGTGTCATTACCGGTGAACGGCTCGGCGCGCAGGCGCACGCCTGTGCCCTGGATGGTGATCGGCGTCGCGGGCGTGAACGGCTCAACCGTGTAGGCGGCGCGCACCGGCCCAACCGCGACGGGCTGTCCGGGTGTCTGGGCAACCGCCACGCCGGACGCCGCCAGCACAGCTGCGAGGACCGAGGTCAGCACGATACGCATTCAAGGGACCCGTTCGTTCTATTGCCGCACCGATGGGTGGGCGTCTGATCGATTGCCATTTTCCACGGGGAGAACGGCCAAACCATGGCGGGACAACGCCCGAAAGCGCGACCGGCATGGCGGGATCTGGGATAAGGTGATTGGCCGAACCCGTCCAGAATCGGGGGCCGTCTAGAATTCACCCTCGGCCGCCTCTTCCAGCGCCTCGCGATCCTTCACGATGATCTTGCCAGCTTTCAGTTCGAGCAGGCCCGCGCGCGACCAGTCCTTCAGCTGGCGGCTCACATTTTCCCGCGACAGGCTGACGAACGCGCCAAGGTCCGTCTGGCTTATCGCGAAGTCGATGCGATCGGCACTCTCGCCTTCGCCATGCCCATGCTCACGCAACAGACGCAGGATGCCGCGCGCAAGACGCGGCCCGGTCTGGAAGCTGCGGTCGCTTTCGAGAAGTTCGTTGGTCGAACGCAGCCGTGCGCAGAGGAAGCGGATCACCGCGCTTGCAAGCTCGGGCGTATCCGCGATCAGCCGCTGCAGGTCTGCGCCCAGGATCACCAGCGTATTCACCGCCTCCGCCGCCGTCGCGCTGGCCGTGCGCGGGCGCTGGTCGAGCACCGAGATGTCGCCAACGAGGTCGCCCACCGACAGATACGCGAACACGATCTCGCGCCCCGCCGCCGACACCACCGAAACCTTCACCGCGCCTGACAGGATCAGGTAGGCGCAATCGCCCGCATCCCCCTGCTGGAACAGCGCCTCGCCGCGCGCAAATTTGCGCGCCTTTCCAAGCGCCGCAACCTTGCGGGCGCTGTCTTCCGGCAAGGCGGCGAACAGCGAATCCCGCCCCGCCAGCCTACGCAATTCGCCAATGTCGGTCATGACGCCCCGCCGCCCGATAGAGTGGGCAGGCTAGCAACGCCCGTGCGCGCCTCAAATGCCGGTTTTGCTGGGGTTTCGAAGTTTCTTGAAAAATGTTCTGCCCCTGTGCTGCGCAGCACATCGGCGCTTCCAGCCCCGGCCTAGAACGTACTCACACCGGACGGATGGCCGCCCGGGAAACGAAGACCGGAAGCCAGCGATGAAAGCCCTCTTCTCCCTCACCATCATGGCCTCGATCTTCGCCCTCCTCGCCTGCTCTGCCCTCGCTGCGCCTACCAGCCTCTTCGGCTGATCCACCCCAACCGAAACCCTGAAAGGACCACCCAGATGACCACGCTCGCCAACAGCTTCATGGCCCTCGTCGCCGGCCTCGCCATCATCTCGCCCGCCGCCCTGCTCTTCGGCATCCCCGCCTGATCCGGCTTTCCAAAACGCTCAAAAGGAACACTCCGATGAACATCTCCCACCTGCTGGCCAACTGCTTCATGGGCCTGGTCGCCGTCACCTCGATCGTCACGCCCTTCGCCATGGCCACCGGCTTCGTGACCCCGGCCTGATCAACACCATGCAGCTTCAGACATGAACCGCCGCCGGTCCCTGACCTGCGGCGGTTTCCAGTTTCAGGAAGGAGGCGGTGCGACATACGAAAGAAAAAGGTCGTGCAAGCCCAGCATTTCCAGCGTCTTGCAGATTCTTCCGAAAAATCTTCGTCCCTGTGTTGCCCAGCACATCGGCGCTTCCGGCCCGGGTCTAGAACGTACTCACACCGGACGGATGGCCGTCCGGGAGCTCCAAGCCAGAAGGACCACGGACATGACCATCAGCCACACGATCGGAAACTGCTTCATGGGCCTGATGGCCTTCATGGCGCTCGCCACCCAGGCCGGACTGTTCAACGGCGCCTTCGGCGCGATCTGACCCCCTCACCCACCCGGCAAACCGAAACCCTGAAAGGACCTCACCAATGACCACGCTCGCCAACAGCTTCATGGCCCTCGTCGCCGGCCTCGCCATCATCTCGCCCGCCGCCCTGCTCTTCGGCATCCCCGCCTAGCCGCTCTTCCGCCAAACAAGGACAAGGACAATGACCACCCTCGCCAACGGTTTCATGGCTCTGGTCGCCGGCTTCGCCATCGTGACGCAGACCTGCCTCTTCACCGGCCTCATCGGACCCGCCTGAAACAGACATGATCGAACAAAAAGAATGAACCGCCGCCGGTCACTGACCCGCGGCGGTTTTCGTTTGCGGGAGTGCGGAATGAGCCCGAGCGCCTACAGCATCGCCGGAATGACGCGATCCGGCGGCCGATGACCGTCGGCGAAGGTCTTGATGTTGATGATTACCTTCTCGCCCATGTCGATCCGGCCTTCCAGCGTGGCCGAGGACATGTGCGGCAGCACCACGACATTGCGCAGCGCCTTGAGGCGTGGATTGAGATTCGGCTCGTTCTCGAACACGTCGAGGCCCGCGCCGGCAAGCTCCCCGGTCTCCAGCGCCCTGATCAGGGCAGCCTCGTCGATCACCTCGCCCCGCGCCGTGTTCACCAGATAGGCCTCCGGCTTCATCAGCTTGATGCGGCGGGCCGAGATCAGGTGATAGGTCGCCGGCGTGTGCGGGCAGTTGATCGAGACGATATCCATCCGCGCCAGCATCTGGTCGAGGCTTTCCCAGTAGGTGGCCTCCAGCTCGTTGGCGACCTGTTCGCGCACCGGCTTGCGGTTGTGGTAATGGATCTGCAGGCCGAACGCCTTGGCCCGGCGCGCGACCGCCGTTCCGATGCGCCCCATGCCGACAATGCCGAGGCGTTTGCCGAAGATTCGGCGGCCCAGCATCCAGGTGGGCGACCAGCCGGTGAACTGACCCGACTGGATGGCGCCGACACCATCCACGATCCGGCGCGGAACGGCCAGCATCAGCGCCATGGTCATGTCAGCGGTGTCTTCCGTCAGCACGCCCGGCGTGTTCGTCACGGTGATGCCGCGCGAGATGCAGGCCTGCACGTCGATATTGTTCACGCCCGCGCCGAACTGGGCGATCAGGCGCATACGATCCCCCGCGCGGGCCAGCATGCGGCCATCGATCTTGTCGGTGATCGTGGGCACCAGCACGTCGCAGCGGGAGGCCGCCTCGCCCAGTTGTTCGATCGTCATAGGCGTGTCGGAGGTGTTGAGCTCGACATCGAAAAGCTCGCTCATCCGCGTCTCGACCGGCTCGGGCAGCCGGCGGGTCACGATTACCTTCACCTTGGGGCGAGACGTGGGCATTGCTGCAGGCCGCTTCCTCTGTCTTTTCGGGGTGCGGTCCGGCGCGCCGGCGGCCCCCTGTTGCGGTCGGTCTATCAAAGCGGCGACCAAGGGCCAACCACTGCTCGGCCTCAATCGCAACACGCGTGGTTAAGCCAGCCTTCACGCCCGCATGCTTGTGTCGCCGTTCAAGCCTTCATCGCTCCATGTCTTGAATACAAGGGGTCGCCCCACCGTGAGGAAAATTCATTCCACGAGCATCAAAAAGCGGTCCGTTGCGCAGATTTTCGGCGCCCTGGGAATCTTCGCACTTGCGGCAATCGCCCCCGCCGCCGAGGCGCAGGATCAGCTGACGCCGGGAAGCTTCCGCGCCTATGCGGCGGAAGGCATCGAACCCCGGCTGAGCGATTTTTCCGGCTTGCCCGTCCCGCGCTACGCCAGCCTGAGGTTCGACGAGGTCAACGGCCGGTCCGGTCCCAGCCTCGATTATCCCGTGAAGTGGACCTATGAGCGCGCCGGCCTGCCCGTTGTGGTGATCCGCGAGAGCAATGAGTGGCGCAAGGTCCGCGATCCAATGGGCGACGAGGTCTGGGTCAACGCGTCCCAGTTGGCCGAACAGCGCACCGCCATCACCACACACGCCGGGGCGATGGTTGAGACGCCGGCCCCTGAATCTCTTCCTGCCGCCCGGTTCAGCCCCGGCACGGTGGTCTCCCTCGGCGACTGCGGGACCGTCTGGTGCCCGGTCACCGCGCAGGGCCACAAGGGCTGGATCCTGCGTGAGCATCTGTGGGGCGCCGATACGCTCCCCCAGGCGACCGCGACGACGCCCGGAAATCGCTAGGGAAATTCTGCGCACAGCTCGCGCCTGCGGCTTTGCTTGAGCCCCCGAGTCCAGCGTGTTAACCGGCCTCTCCTGTCGGCCCCGGGCCGGCCAGCGGAGCGCCCCATGACTGCTGTATCGATCGATCCCAATTCGCCTCATGCGTTCCACAAGCCGCAGAGCTCCTACAGCTTTGAGGACCTGCTGAAGAGCGGACATGGCGAACTGTTCGGGCCACGCAACGCCCAGCTTCCCATTCCGCCCATGCTGATGCTGGACCGGATCACCGAGATTTCGCTCGACGGCGGCGCCCACCAGCGCGGCCACCTGGTTGCGGAACTGGATATCCATCCCGATCTCTGGTTCTTCAAATGTCACTTCCCGGGGGATCCGGTCATGCCGGGCTGCCTTGGCCTCGATGCGATGTGGCAGCTGGTTGGATTCTGGCTTGGCTGGTCAGGCTCGCCTGGCAAGGGCCGCGCGCTGGGCGTCGGCGAGGTCAAGTTCTCGGGCGAGGTGACGCCGGACAAGAAGCTCGTGCGCTACGAGATCGAGATCCGCCGCGCCATCCGTTCGCGCCTGGTGATGGGGATCGCTGACGGAAGCGTGTTCCTGGATGGCGAAAAGATCTATACCGCCAAGGACATGAAGGTTGGCTTGAAGAATTTGGTTGGATAGAACCTGCACGCTTGGGTTGTGATGCTCCGGCGTCACGAACGTCGGGCGCAACGCAGGCTAACGGTCGTCTCGCCTAACAGGCGGCGAGGCTAACAGGGAGAGATCACGCGATGGCGGCCAATGGCCCCGGTCTGCGCAGGGTGGTGATCACTGGGATGGGCATCGTCTCGTCCATCGGCGACACGATCAAGGATGTCACTGACAGCCTCAAAGCGGGCAAGTCGGGCATCTCGTTCATTCCGGAATACGCCGAGAAGGGCTTCAAGTCGCAAGTCGCCGGCAAGCCCAACGCCAATCCGGAAGACCATATCGACAAGCGCGCCATGCGCTTCATGGGCGATGGCGCCGGCTGGTGCCACATGTCTATGTCGCAGGCGATCGCCGACGCCGGTCTCGACGAGAAGATCATTTCCAATCCGCGCACCGGTCTCATCGTCGGCACCGGCGGCCCTTCCACGCGCGCCATCGTGGCGGCTGCGGATTCGACCCGTGAAAAAGGCTCGCCGCGCCGCATCGGACCGTTCGCCGTTCCCAAGGCGATGTCCTCGACCGCATCGGCGACGCTCTCCACCCTCTTCAAGATCCTCGGCGTGAACTATTCGATCTCGTCGGCCTGCACGACCTCGCTGCACTGCGTGGGCGCCGCCTCCGAACAGATCCAGTGGGGCAAGCAGGACGTGATGTTCGCCGGCGGCGGCGAGGAACTCGACTGGACTCTGTCCTGCCTGTTCGACGGGCTCGGCGCGATGTCCTCGAAATACAACGCCGAACCTCATCGTGCATCGCGGGCTTACGATGCCGATCGCGACGGCTTCGTGATCGCCGGCGGCGCCGGCATGGTGGTGCTGGAAGAGTACGAACACGCCAAGCGCCGCGGCGCTACCATCTATGGCGAGATCGTCGGCTATGGCGCGACGTCCGATGGCTTCGACATGGTCGCCCCCTCAGGCGAGGGCGCGGTGCGCGCCATGAAGATGGCGATGGAGCAGGCGGGCGGAAAGCCCGACTATCTCAATCCGCACGCCACTTCCACGCCGGTTGGCGACATGAAGGAACTCGAAGCTGTCCGCGAGGTCTTCGGCCAGCAGGCGTCCGACCAGCCGATGATCTCGGCGACCAAGTCGATGACCGGCCACTCGCTCGGCGGCGCCGGCGTGCAGGAGCTGATCTACTCGCTGATCATGATGAAGGAGCGCTTCGTCGCCCCCTCGATCAATATCGAGAAGCTCGATCCCCTCGCCTACGGCGTCAACATCATCCGCGAGGCGCGCGAAGCCATCATCAAGATGGCGATGTCGAACTCCTTCGGCTTCGGCGGCACCAACGGCTCGATCATGGTGGCGAAGGTCTAGGGACCCTCACTGGCCTGCACCCACCGGCCCCACCGGCGGGATCACCCGGACATTCGTGCGCAGCGAGGCGACGCCTTCGGGCTGCACGCTGAGGTCCGTCGTGTTGATGAACACGCCCATCGGCGCGAGTAGCTGTACGCCCTGCCCGTCGACGCCATAGCTGTAGGAGACAGCGACCACGCTGATCCGACCGGTCTGCGCGCCGCCTGCCAGCGCCTGGTCCACGCCTGCAAGTGCGGCCTCGTTCAGCACGTCAAAGACATACTGGCTCGACATGTTCACCGCCGAGGCGCGCGTCTCGAATGTCTTCTGCACCAATATTGGCGCGGTCGCGCCCGGCGGCACATAGAGCACGTCGATGGTGGCGTGCACGCTGATGCCAAGCTGCGGCCCGAGTTCAGGCGCAGCCGCATCTCCTGGCGGCACCAGCACGAATTCCTGAGCGCTGGCGGCCGGCAGTGCAGCCTGCAGCGCCAGCCCGGCGACCGCGCCGATGACAGCCGATCTTCGCCCGCGCCTTCTACCCACGCCCTCGACCTAGCCTTCGATGGGGGCCTGGGGCCGTTCCGGCGGCGCGCGATCGGTTGGCATTTCCGTCTCCTGTGCGGCCCCCGCTGACCCGGACGTTGACCTGCGAAAGTCTCGCAATGATGGCGGCGTCGCTTCGATTCGTCTCAAAGTGTCTCATCTTTGTATCCGGCTCGCGGCCGGAACGATCGGGCCGGCCTCGGCTTGACGGCCCCTGCGCCCGCCCCTACCCCGCGATCTTCAAACCAAGGAGCCGGCCCCATGTCCAAATGGTCCTTCCCCACGGGCGATCTGATGAAGGGCAAACGCGGCCTTGTGATGGGCGTCGCCAACGACAGCTCCATCGCCTGGGGGATCGCGCAGCAGCTGGCTGCGCAGGGCGCCGAAATCGCCTTCACGTATCAGGGCGAGAACCTCGAGCGCCGCGTCCGTCCGCTGGTCGAATCCATTGGCATGAACACCATGATCCCGGCCGACGTCACCGACGACGCCAGCATGGACGCCGCCTTCGCAGCGATCAAAGAGAAGTGGGGCAAGATCGATTTCCTCGTCCACTCCATCGCCTTCGCCGGCAAGGAAGAGCTGATGGGCTCGATGGTGGCGAACACCTCGCGCGAGGGCTTCCGCCGCGCCATGGACATCTCGGTCTATTCGTTCATCGATTGCGCGCGCCGCGCCTCCCAGATCATGCCCTCGCGCGAAGAAGGCGGCGGCTCGATCATCTGCATGACCTATCTCGGCGCCGAGCGCACGGTTCCGTCCTACAACGTCATGGGCGTCGCCAAGGCCGCGCTTGAAGCCTCCACCCGCTATGCCGCGCGCGACCTCGGCGCGCAGGGCATCCGCGTCAACGCGATCTCGGCGGGCGCCATGCGCACGCTGTCGCTGGCGGGCATCCGGGGCGGCAAGGGCCTGATGAGCACCGGCCGCGACTGGTCGCTGCTGAAGGAAGATACTTCGATGGAAGGGGTTGCGGGCTGCGCGCTTTACCTGCTCTCGCCCCTCGGCCGCTCGATCACGGGCGAGGTCGTGCATGTGGACGCAGGTTTCCACATCGTGGGCGTGCCCGACATTTCCGAGGGCGGAGCCGCCTAGCGGTTAGCGTCTAGCGGTCCTGGGCGATGTCGTAGGATGCGAGCGTGCCATGCTGCGCGGTTGCCACCGCCTGGTTGGCCGCCTTCATCACCCAGCCATCCGGCGAGGTCAGCAGCATCATTGCGCCATAGGCCATGCCGATCATCATGGCCGCGCCAATCGCAACCACGGCGGCGCCGCGCACCATGTCGGGCATGCGCCGGTTATCCGTCGCATCGCGTCCAGCTTCTGTCTGCATGCTCACGTCCATCTCAGCCTCTCCACTCCTGGCGACACGACTGCCAAACCCGGTCGTGAAATCCGGACAGCCAGCATCGCGATTGCAGGGCATGCGCCCTGACGTGGGGAGGCTACTCGTGGGGAGGTTGGGGCCGTTTTGGCGTTTACGCCTTCAGGCTCTTGGACTTCAATCTAGCTCACGACACCGCGAGCGGCAACGCATCGCGTGCAGCCAAGGCGCAGATACTATTGGGTTTCCGTAGCCGGCGAAGCATCAGGCGCCGCAGCGTCTGTTGCGGCCGCAGAGGTTTCGAGGGGCTGGCCATCGACTGTCACCGGCTTCGCCGAGAAGGCGAGCATGAGCATGTAGCCCACGACGACCAGCGCGGTGCTGATCACAAGCACCCCCACCATGCCCTTGATGTTGCGGCCCTGACGGACTTCCTCGGTGGAGAGTTGTTGGACCATGCGATGCTCCTGCCCCAAGGAAACTCGCGGTCGCACGCAGAGTTCCGGATCAGGCCGGACATCGCCGGAGTCTCACGCAGCAGGGGCGATGCCGAGTTTGCGCAGTTGCTCCCAAACCGGCGCAACAAGCCGGTCCACCGAGTCCGCATCCGAGGGCGCATCACGATCCGGCGGCGCCGCCTCGCAGGTCACCACAATATCGCAGATGTACCGCGCCGGATCGATGAAGCGTGCCTGCGCAGGGCGCACGAAACGCAGGTATTGCTGGATCACGCTTTCCGCGCTGCGGCCCCGCTCTGCCTCATCACGCCGGATGCGGCGGATAAGGCGCAGGTCGGACGGCGCATCGACGAATACGGTGAGATCGAACAGCTTCGCGAAAGTCGGGTCCGAGAGCACATGGATGCCCTCGATGATCACCACGGCGCGCGACTCGATCTGCTTCATTTCACCGGCCAGCCGGTCGTGCGTCGGAAAGTTGTAGATTGGCTGTTCGATTGTCTCGCCATTGCGCAGCGCGACGATGTCCCGCCGCAGATGCTCCATGTCCTTGTTGACGGGATTGTCGAAATCGAAGGTGCGCTCAAGCTCGGCATGGCTCATCGTGAGCGCCTGCGGGCCGTAGTGGTCGCGTCCGAAATAGTAGTTGTCCTCGGTCACCAGCTGGCAGTGCGCCTCGCCCAACCTTGCCCGCAGTGCGCGCGCCAGCGTCGTCTTGCCCGAACCCGAGCCGCCGGTGACGGCGATCATGAACGCCCCCGCCATGCCCGCTATTCCCCGATCTTGCGATCGAGATCGCGGCGCACGCGTTCGGAGGAAAGAAGCTCCTCGATCCGGCGCGCCTCGTCATAGCTGTCGTCGGCGATGAAGCGGATGTTAGGCGTATGGCGCATGTCGATCTCGCGGCTCAACCGCCCGCGGAGGAAGCCAGCCGCGCGGTTCAGCGCCTCGATGGTCTTGCCCATGTCCTCCCCGCCCAGCGGCGCGGCGAAGGCAGTCGCATTCTTGAGGTCGGGCGAGATGCGGACCTCTGTGATCGTTATGGATTTGCCGTGCAGGTGCGGGTCTGCGAACTCCTCGCGGGCGAGGATATCGGTCAGTGCATGCCGGATCAGTTCCCCAGCGCGCAATTGTCTCTGTGAGGGCGGTTTCATCGGAATGTCAAAGGACCGCCGGGCCGGGATGTCAAGAACAGCCCTGCCCGGCGGCGCCATTTGAGGGGTTTAAGGCTCAGATCTCAAGATTGGCAGGGTCCCAGAACACCGACAGCGCGACCGACGCCAGCATGATCGCCCGCTGTTCTGCCGCGCCGAGGCTCGGGGAGGCAATCATGGCCGGGCCGCCATTGATGTCGACGCCGCCTACCGCGACGCCGTTGCGCTCGAACACATAGCCCAGCGGTTGGGCCGCCGGCAGAATGCCGCCGTCCATGTCGTGGACCGACCGGATGTCGAGACGGACGCCATCGATCACGACAACGCCGCGGCGTTGCTGCCGATTGGTGAAGTCAGGAGCCGATTCCTGGATTTCCAGCACAGCCGGAGCCGGCTGGCCCGCCAGCCGGATGTCGCAGCCCAGCGCCATCGGCGCGGGCTTGAACTCGACGACATCGATCGTCACCGAGCGCTCGCGCATTGTACAGGCGGCCTGTAGCCCCTGCGCGAAGTCGGCGCCCTGAAGGGTGAAGCTGGCGCCGCCATCCTTCATGTTGAACAGGCCGAAGAAGGACAGCTCGTGCGCCGAGCGCTGGAACTGTCCGGCGTTCCGGCCGACGGCGAAAGACCCGCGCTCGCCGCCGCCAATGCCGGTGATCGGCGTGGCGCTGGCGGAGGTGAGCGAGGCCGGCCGGGCCATTTCGGCGGGACGGATGGCGCAAGCGGGAAGGGAGATGGCCGCAAGCGCGGCCACAGCAAGGGTGAGGCGTTTCATGGGGAGGAGGCTCCGAAGGTCTTGTTGTTATCCTTCCGCCCCGGACCTTGTTTGCGGCCGATGACGGTGGGCCAGGCCGTTGGACCGGCGCAGCACGGACGTGATGGCGCCGGGAACCTGAACAGCAGATGACTGGCCGAAAACAGCGCAGCCGCTAGGAACACGCAAAGTCATCGCCTGCGAGCGGGCGACACCTGTCGGGCCAGCGCGTCGAGCGCCAGTAGTCCGCAAGGCCCAGGTCGCGGGCGAGCTGCTTGAATTCGGGCCGCGAACGAGCCTTCGAGAAGATATCGTCCCAGAGATAGAGCGTGCGCATCGTGTTGATTGGCAACTCGTCCCGCCAGACGCGCAGCACCAGATCGGTATCGCCATACCAGGCGGCAAGGCTCGGTACGAGCTCCCACTTCGAGGCATGGAGGAAGCTCGGGTCCTCATAACTGGCGCGCAGGGCGGCGCGCGCCCTTTCCGGATTGTCGAATGCGGCGAGCAAGGCCGAGGCGAGACCCGATATCCCCGTGTCCGCCTGAAGCGACAGCGCCTCAAGACTCTTGCGGATGTCGGACGCAGGCTGTCCCGTATAGACGCGCACCATCAGGCCAGAAACTTGGCCGGAGACGCTCTTGGCTTCGAACCAACCGCGCTGCTCGGCGACTGCCAGCAGATCTTCATCCCGTCCCGTCGCCGGCAGGATGGTCATCTGCCCAAGCACGCCGCCCAGCAACGGATCAACCGTGTTGAACTCGATCAACACCTCCAGCGCATCCGACACCCGGCCCACGCGCGTCAGCAGCATCATACGGTGCATGAGCGGCAGCTCGCCGCGCGACAGCTCCAGCGCCTTGAGCGTCGCAGCTTCTGCTTCCACCCATCTTCCCTGCGTCGTCGACAGCGCGCCATAGGAGGCCTGTGTCACACCGAGATCGGGCGCCAAATCCACGGCGCGCTGCGCCATGCCGAAGGCCGCATCCTGCTGATCCCGCGCCTTGCGCGGATCGCCCTCGTAGAGCGAGTTCCGTGCTGTCGTGAAGGCCCGTCCGGCCCAAGCCTCTGCGTAGGTCGGATCGACCCGGGTCGCGCGCTCGAATGCGTCCAGCGGGTCGCCGGGGCCGAACCACCACGCGGCGAGCCCTTGCATATAGTAATCATAGGCTTCCAGATTCTGCGTACCGCCCCCATCCAGGCGCGACGCGGCCGGCACATTGAACGCAATGCTCATAGCGCCCGCGACCTGCTGCGCGATCTCCTTTTGAATAGCCGGCACGTCCTTCGGCGAGAAAGGAACGCGATCGCTGCGCGTCCACAGCACCTTGCCGCTGATTGCATCCGCCAGCGTGGCGGACACCCGGATGAAGTCGCCATCGGCGCTGACATCGCCGCTCAGCACATGCGCAACGCCGAGCTTGTGCCCGACCTCTTTCACGTCCGCATCAGCTCCGAAGGTGAACGACGAATTGCGCGCAATGACCTCGACGCCATCAAGCTGGGCTAGTATGTCGATGATCTCTCCTGCGATGACGCGCGGAAGGTAAGCGCGATCCTCCTCCAGCGTCTCGCCGGAGAACGGCAGAACAGCGATCGACCGCTCCAATCCCGGCGCACCCCAGCGCGTCAGCATGCCAACGACGAAAATCGCCAGCACAAGCGCAGCCGCCACTCCCGCAACAAGCAGCTTCCGCTGGACCAGCCACTCCGCCAACCGCGACAACGCTGCTGCATGCTTCACAGTCGCCGCGGCTTCGGTGGTTAGTCCCATCTCCACCGCAGCCGCCGCAACCGTCTTCGCAGGCGCTTCCACGCCGATCACACTCATCCGGTATCCGACACGCGTGATCGTATCGAGCGCAAAGGCGCCCGAGGATTCGCCCAGCCGCCGCACGCGCATGATGCAGCGGTTGATCGCATCCTCGCTCACCGCCCGGCCGTCCCAGCAGCGTTCCACCAGTTCGTCACGCGGAACCACCTGTCCGCGCCGCTGCGCCAGCGCGATGAGCACCTGCATGACGCGCGGCTCAAGCGTCTGGCTGTCCGCGCCCGCCTCCACCTGTCTCAGCGACGGACGCACATCTAGCGCGCCCAATCGGAAATCCTCGGTGCGCGCAAGATCGATGAGGCCGGCCCGGCCCGAAGGCTTGGAGTTGTCGGGCATACTGTCCCCTATCTTCGCTATTCCTAGCTTTTTTCAGCGTTGCTCGCCAGCGTGGCGGCAGGACAGTGCTGTCGTTTTTCCGGCCGCACGGGACTGCCGGGCGGCCCAGATAGGGCCTACATTCAACAGCCACGCCACAGGCCCGCCATGCTGAACCGCCTGCCCGACCCCGAAGAGCTCTACGAGCACCTTCTCCGCCGCGATCCGGAGATGGACGGCGTCATCTATGTCGGCGTGAAGACCACCGGCATCTTCTGTCGCCCGGTCTGCCCCGCCCGCACGCCGCTGGCGAAGAACATCACCTTCTACGGCTCGCCCGACGAAGCGCTGGCTGCAGGCTTCCGCCCCTGCAAACGCTGCCGCCCGCTGGACGACCCCAACGCGCCGGGCGTGCTGATCGACAAGCTGCTGAAGCTGGTCGAGGAAGACCCCTCCCGCCGCTGGAGCGAGGACGATCTGCGCGAGATGGGCATCGAACCTGCAACGGCGCGCCGGCATTTTCAGCGCCGCTTCGATATGAGTTTTTCTCAATATGCACGGGCCCGCCGCCTGGGCCATGCTTTCAACGCGATCAGAAAGGGAAACGCCGTGATCGAAGCCCAACTGGATGCCGGCTTTGAATCCGGCAGCGGCTTCCGCGAAGCCTTTGCCAAGACGTTCGGCGAGGCGCCCAACAAGGCGCGCGCCGCGCAGGCGTTTGCGATGGACTGGATCGACACGCCCCTGGGGCCGATGTTCGCCGTGGCCGACGACACGCATCTTCACATGCTGGAATTCGTCGAGCGCAAGAAACTTGAAGACCACGTCAACCGCTATCGCCGCCAGTTCAATGCAACCGTGCTTCCTGGCGATACCAAAGCCCTGAAGCTGATCCGCAAGGAGATGGCCGACTACTTTGCCGGCAAGTCGCTCGACTTCAAATCAAAGATTGCCGGCGCGGGCACCGACTTCCAGAACCAGGTGTGGGACGAACTCCGTCGCATTCCGCCCGGCGTTACACGCTCCTACCAGGAGATGGCCCAGCGTATCGGCCGGCCCACCGCCATGCGCGCCGTCGCCAACGCCAATCGCCTCAACCGCTGCGCCATCATCCTGCCCTGCCACCGCGTCATCGGCGCGGATGGCACGCTGACCGGCTATGCTGGCGGACTATGGCGCAAGCAGTGGCTGCTCGATCACGAGCGTCGCCACACAGGGCAGACGCTGCTTTAGGGACGCCGAAGGCGTGCGGCCATTGCGAATACGGCCAGCACGCCCATCGCGCCGACGCCCAGCCCGGCAATGAACGTTGCAACCATCGGCGACAACACCGCTTTCGCGAACGCCACAAGCGCCATCAGCATCGCCGCCAGCACACAGATAGTGATCAGCCGCTGCATCCCGCGCTCCGACATCAGCCTTCACCCGCTTGCGGGTCTGCGGGCTTCACGACTTCCTCGATCTTCACGCCGCGCTTCTTCAGCGCATCGCGCAACAGGAATTCGATCTCGGCATTGACTGAGCGCAGCTCCTGCGCGGCAAGGCGCTCGACCGCGGCGTGGAGCGCCGGATCGAGCCTTAGCGGGAATGCCTTCTTGCCGGGCGAAGCCATGGCGCCCTACTCGCTCAGTTACTGATACAGGGAGCCGGTATTGACGACAGGCTGGGCCTCGCGGTCGGCGCACAACACGACGAGGAGGTTCGACACCATCGCCGCCTTGCGCTCGTCGTCGAGGTGGACGATCTCGCGCTCCGACAGCTGCTGAAGCGCCGTTTCCACCATCGAGACAGCGCCCAGCACGATCTTCGCCCGGGCATCCAGCACCGCTTCGGCCTGCTGCCTGCGCAGCATGGACGAGGCAATCTCCGGCGCATAGGCTAGGTGCGAAATGCGCGCTTCATCGATGGTCACGCCCGCAACATCGACCCGCTCGTTCAGCTTGGCGCGCAGCATCTCGCCAACCTTGTCGGCATCCGCGCGCAGGGTCGGCTCGTCATGGCTTTCAGCATGATCGTAGGCATAGTGCGAGGTGATCTCGCGCAGCGCCGTCTCGATCTGGATGTTGACGAAGGTGTCGTAGTCGTCGACGTCGAACAGCGCCTGCGCTGTATCCACCACGCGCCAGACGACCACCGCCGCGATCTCGATCGGGTTGCCCTTCTTGTCGTTCACCTTGAGCGTGTCGGAGGTGACGTTGCGCACGCGCAGGGAAATCTTCTTGCGCGAGTACCAGGGAATGACCCAGCGCAGGCCCGGCCGTTTGTCCGTGCCCTTGTAGTTGCCGAACAGCGTGATCGCCGCGCTTTCGTTCTGCTGCAGCGAATAAAGACCCGACAGGATCAGGATCGAGGCGAGGATCACCACCGCCGCGCCGATGATGTAGGCGGCGACCAGCATGCCATCGCCGCCGGCCTCACCTGTCATGATGCCCTGGAAGGCCATCCATGCGGCGAGAAAGAAGCCCGCGATGGCCAGGATCAGCAGGAAGCCGCCCGCCATCGTCGCGGTCGACTTTTCTTGTGTCTTCTTGTGGCTGGTAGCCATGGATGTCCCTCCAAAGGAATATCGAAGTGATATCACTTTGATATTGACGCCGGCGCTTGTCAAGGACATGTTTGGCTGGAAATCGAAGGAGAGCCCCCGATGATCATGATGCGCCGCAGCCCCTGGGTGATTGTAGCGATAAGTATCGCCCTCTGTTTCGGAGTCGGCCTTTTGATCGGCCGGCATTTCCTCGCCGCCTGATCCTTGCCGCCAGACTTTCGTCCCCGGGGGACCGCCCATGACCATGCCGATGATCGTTATGCTTCTGGCCGCCGCCGCAGCGACCCTGCTGCTGCTGCTGATCGTGGTCGCAGTGGCCCAGAGCCTCAACAAGACAGGCACGCCGACTGCCGCAGAAGTCACCGCGAAGGCGGCCGCCGACGTGGCCGCAAAGGTTACCGCCCACATGTCTGCGCTCACCGGCGCAGCAACGACCTCGGCGACGGCGCACAAGCCCAATCGCACGCCAAAATCAGCCCGCACGATGATCGCCGCCGCGCCCGTCAGCCGTCACGCGACCCACAAGCATGTCTCCAACAAGATGGCGTCGGCGAAGAGCGCCGCGACATCAGCCGAAGACAAGCAGAAGCAGACGAAGAACAGCTTCGCTGGCTTTGCCGCGATGGGCGGCGCCATCGCCCTGATTGGCGGGGCCATAAGTTTCGTCGCCGACATCGCCGATGACGGCAAGATCGCTCCCGAGATCAAGGAGGTACAGGTCGGCGCTCTGCACGGCACGATGGTGAACGCCCGCAACAGCGACCCCATTGTCCTGATTGTCCCCGGTTCTGGACCGACGGATCGCGATGGCAACAATCCGATGGGCGTCAACGCCAGCCCTTACCGCATGCTCGCCGACGAACTGATCGAGGAGCGAATCGCCACGGTGCGTATCGACAAGCGCGGCATGTTCGCGAGCAGGGATGCCGGCGATCCCAACGCCGTCTCCCCCGACATCTATGCCGAGGACATCCACGCCTGGATCGACGCGATCAAGGCCGAGCGCGGGGAAGGATCCGGCTGTGTGTTCCTGATGGGTCATTCCGAAGGCGCGCTGATGGTCTCGCGCGCCGCCGCCGCGCGCGATGATGTCTGCGGCCTCATCCTCGTCGCCGGCATGGGCCGTCCGATGGGCCAGGTCATCCGTGAACAGCTTATCGCCAACCCGGCCAACGCCCCGATACTCGACGAGGCGTTCGCAGCGCTTGCCGAACTCGAGGCCGGCCGCCATGTCGATGTCACGAACATGACGCCTGCGCTCGTCCCGCTGTTTGCCCCGGCGGCGCAGGACTACCTGATCTCCGTGATCAATCTCGATCCCGTCGAGGTCCTGCGCGCCGCGGACAAGGAAACGCTGATCGTGCAGGGCGACCGCGATCTGCAGGTGTCGGTTGCCGACGCACGCCTGCTCGACAGCGTCCGCAACACCGAACTGCGCATCATCGACGGCATGAACCACGTGCTGAAGGCCGCGCCGGCGGACCGCGAAGGCAACTACGCCACCTACGCCGACCCCACCCTGCCGCTGGCGAAGGATCTGGTGCGCCGTATCCGCCGCTTCGTGAAAGACAACGACTGATGGCCCGATCAAGCTCGCGTACCGCGAAGACCTATCCGTCCAGGATCGATATCTGGCTGTTCATCGTCTTCGCCGTCATCATCGGCGCCATGTTCATCGGCATGGGCATTTCGGTGGCCCAGGAAGGATGGCTCCGCTTCCTTCAGGGCGCCTTCGTCGTCTTCGGCGTGATCGGCTTTCTCGTCTGGATCGTGCTCGGCACGAACTACACGCTCGAAGGTCGCGAACTTATCGTTCGCTCCGGCCCGTTCACCTGGCGCATCGCCATCGACGACATCATCAGCGTGGAGAAGCCCAAAGGTTTCGTGCGCGCACGCTCGAGCCCCGCCCTGTCGATGGACCGGCTGGTCGTCACCTACGGCGCCAACAAGCGCCTCATGATCTCGCCCGCCGAGAAGGAGAAGTTCCTCGCGGATCTCAGGGCGCGGCAGAAGCAGGCTGGGTGATCGCAAGATCACCCTGGCGGTCAGGCGGGTTCAGTACTTCCGATACGTCCCCTGTATCAGCGAGTATCCCACACTGGGTTTGCCCCAGTCGCACACGCCGCCCGGGAAGATCTTTTTCATCCGCGTTTGTTGCGAAGACGAGAACTTCACCGCATAGGCGCTGAAATCGATCGGCATCAGCTGGCACTTCATGATGTCGTTCGAAACCGGCGCGCCCGCCTCGATACGCGGCTCGGAATGGACGGGATAGGTCTGGCCAAAGCCGGTCGAGTTGTCCCACCCCGCCTTCTCCATCTTCATCGTACCGTCGGCCAGCCAGTAGGCGTCTGCCGCCTTCGCCGGCTTGTGCTTCACCACCTTGTCGGTGTTCAGCGGCGCGGGATCAGCCGTGATCGCATCCAGCCACTGCGTCATCACCGTCAGCGCCTCGGCGCCGAGCGTGCCGCCGCTGCCCGCCGCTGGCCCAACCCAGATCACCTGGTTGTCCGAACGCCCTGTCGCCTTCTCCAGCCGCGCACGGATGGTGAGGTCGCGATGCCGATCATGGATGTCGCCGATCGAGTCAGTATAGCCGCGATAGTTCAGTATCGGCACATTGCCGAGCCCGCCCGCAAACGTGTTGAAGATGCCCGACGCATAGATCGCCCGGATGGCCGTCTCATCTCCCATCGTACGCGCCTTCGAGAAGCCGCCGTCAATGTCGTTGCCGCCGATCTTCTCGTTCAGCTGCAGGAATTCTTCGACGCTGATCACCTTGTCGTTGAGCGCCTTCAGCCCATACTGCACGCCGACATTGTCGATCGGCCGGCGGGCAAATCCCGTCTTCGGATCGCGGCCATAGATGTTGACGCGCATCTCCTGCGTCGTGCAGCGCACGCCTTTCGGGTTGCGCTTCGGGTCGTACACCAGTGTCTTGTCCGCGATGCCGCAGCCGTCGGCAAAGCCCGCCTGGATAGTGCGCACGAACGAACGCTCCCATGCCGCGCACGTGCCGGGCGTGTAGCCCTCCACCGCCGTCTTCTTCGCCTGGCTCCATTTCGAGCCTGCAGACGTCTTCCAGAAATTCTGTAGCAGGCCGCAGTCCGCCGTCTGCATCGACGAATCCGGGAAGCTGGCCGAAGGCTGCAACCCGTCGAGCAGGCCGGGATACATCTGCGTGATGCCCATCTGCTGGATCGCCCCACCCGATCCGCCCGTGCCGACCGTCCATTTCGGCACGCCATAGTCCTCGATGAAATGCTCTTTGAGCATCATCAGGGTCTCGCCCTGCAGCACCGGGTTGCAGTGCAGCTGGTTCACCAGCTCCGTCGAATTCATGTAGGCAAAGCCGCGCGACAGGTAGAGATCGCTCAGCGCCGACTGCGCCGTGTTCGAGCCCTGGTTGTACTGCGTGCCGCAACCGCCGCCGAAGGTGACGCCAAGCCGGCCATTCCATCCATCGCTCGTTATGCCCGCGCTCGCCGGATCATCCAGCATCGCAATGCGATAGATGGAGCGATTGATCACACCGCTTTCAACGCGCACGATGTAAGGCACGCTGCGCCCGTCAATGGTTGTCGCCGTGGCGAGGTCAGATGGCCGCGCGCTCTTGTCGGCCAGCGCCTTGAACTGCGTCGCCGTCGGCCCCGTGCCCACGGCCGGGCCGGTCGACTTGTAGAACCACTCGAACTTCGTCGGCGCCGAGCAGTTATCGTCCAGCGGCTCGCCAAGACCGGACTCAACCGTGCGGCACTCGTACGGCGTCATGTGCGGACCCGAGAGGATCGGCCCCTCGATCGGATGATTCACCAGCGCCTGGCTCACCGAATATCCCGTCGGCCCGCGCGCCTGCAGCCAGTTCGCCCCGACATCGAGATGGGTGACAACGCCACGCAGCGTATTGCTCGGCTGGTCGAACTTCAGCGGCGTCGCCAGCTGCCGTCCGTTCAACGACAGCTTCAGCTCGCTCGCCAGCGCGCCGTCGCTCGCGCGGACCTCGACCAACGCATCGCCGCCCGAGACGAGATCATAGCGCGAGGACAGCACCCTGATCTCGATCTTGCCCTGCACAACCGGATTGCCCGACTGAGACAGCGCAGGCGCGGCGATCAGCGAGACCACCGCCATCGCGCCCGCAGCACACCCGGCAAGCACACGTATCCCGATGTTGGACATTGTCTTTCCCTCCCAAGGACCGTTTCTTTTGGGAGGGAGTTTAGCCGCGCCACGACCGTTGTCGCGCACAAATCGGTGAGGTCGGCCCGGTCTACTCCGCGAGCACGTTCGCAGGCGCGGAAATGGACGCCGTCTGCGCCGCTGCGTCAGGCACAGCGTCGCGGCCGGACATGTCCTGCATCACATACCACGCGCCCGCCATCGCCATGACGGCGAAGGTGAAGAGGATAGAGGCCTGGTGCATGGCGGTCTCCGGATCCTGACCCTCGCGGGATGCGAAGGTTAGCGCCCGATAACCGTGCCAAAACCTGCTGAATCTTTCCTTGAGATGGGCGGTGAAATTGCCGGCTTCGCTGATGAAACAGGAAGCCGACCGCATTTCGTGTCAGATCGGTGGCTGGGGCGGCGGCACACCGGCATCCAGCATGGCCTTCATCATCCGGTCCTGCATCTTGCGCATCATGTCCATCTGCAGACCCTGCATGCGCTCGAACACCTTGGGCATGTATTCGGCCATCACTTGCGGCTGTTTTGCCGTGATCGACTTGCCTTCCGGCGAGGCATAGAAGTCCTTCATCCGCGCGAGCTCCTCGCCGGTATAGGTGCGGGCCATGATGCCACCCATGTCCTTCATCAGGTCGGGCATCATGGACTTCGTGTTCTCCATGCTTTCCGCAAAAATCTCCGCAAGGATCGGACGCATCTTGTCTATCATCGAAGCGCATTGCGCCTGGCTGTCCGCAGGCGCCCCTTCACAGGCGGCGCCCAGCATCGGCTGCATCGACGCCTCCATCGACGTCCGCATGGAGTCCATCATGCTGTCGACCATCTTGGGATCGGACATCAGGGTCGCGATATCGGATGCCATCTTCAGCTTGTCGGCCTCGGTCGTCGGCGCGGCTGTTCCGCCTGTTCCGCCGCAAGCGGACAATGCCAGCAGGGCAGCGCCAGCAAAAATGTGCTTCCGGATCATCACGTCCTCCCAGTGAACCACTTCCGGAAATCCTAGAAGACGTCACCCCAAAAGCAAACAGCCGGGGTTTCCCCCGGCTGTCGCAATTCCGTTTCACAAGGACGCGTCCGACTACTCCAGACGACGCTCGATAAGCTCGACCTGGAAGCATTCGATCTGGTCGCCTTCGCGGATGTCCTGGTAGTTGGCGAAGGCCATGCCGCATTCCATACCTTGCTTCACTTCCGGGACTTCGTCCTTGAAGCGCTTCAGCACGGACAGCGTGCCCTCGTGGATGACCACGTTGTCGCGCAGCAGGCGGACGCCCGAACCGCGACGCACAATGCCTTCCGTAACCCGGCAGCCGGCAACCTTGCCCGCCTTCGAGATGTTGAAGACCTGCAGGATTTCCGCATAGCCCAGGAACGTCTCGCGACGTTCCGGCGCCAGCATGCCCGACAGCGTGTTCTTCACATCATCGATCAGGTTGTAGATGATCGAATAATAGCGGATCTCGACGCCCTCGCGTTCGGCAAGATCGCGCGCCTGCTTGTTGGCGCGGACGTTGAACGCGATGATCGGCGTACCGGCCGAGATGGCCAGCTGCACGTCGCTCTCCGAGATACCACCAACAGCGCCGAGAACCACACGTGCGCGGACCTCATCGGTAGACAGCTTCTCGAGCGATTGCGTGATCGCTTCCACCGAACCCTGCACGTCGCCCTTGACGAGGAAGGCTGCTTCCTTGAGGCCGCCGCCCGCCGCCGTGCCGCCTTCCTTGAGGCGCGCCAGCATCTGGTCGAGCGAGGTGCCCGGCCGCGCAGCGGGGCCGGCCTTGTTGCGCTTGGTGCGCACACGGTAGTCCGTGATCTCGCGGGCGCGCGCTTCGCTTTCCACGACCACGAACTGGTCGCCCGGGTCGGGCGCGCCATCAAGGCCGAGGACCTCGACCGGTGTTGCGGGCACGGCCGAGTCGACCAACTGACCGCGCTCGTTGTTGAGCGCCTTGACCCTGCCCCACTGGGCGCCGGCGACAACGATGTCGCCGCGCTTCAGCGTGCCGCGCCGGACGAGAACCGTCGCCACGGGGCCACGGCCCTTGTCGAGCTTGGATTCGATCACCACGCCGTCGGCGTCGCGATCCGGGTTGGCTTTGAGCTCGAGGATTTCGGCGAGCGCGGTGATCGTGTCGGTCAGCTCATCGAGACCGGTCTTCTTCAGCGCCGAAACGAACACGGCCGGCGTCTGGCCGCCCATGGCTTCCACCTGCACATCGTACTGCAGCAACTGCGTCAGCACGTTTTCCGGCTTGGCGTCGTGCTTGTCGACCTTGTTGACCGCCACGATGATCGGCGCGCCGGCCGATTTCGCGTGCTGGATCGCCTCGATCGTCTGCGGCATCACGCCGTCGTCCGCCGCCACCACGAGGATGACGATGTCGGTGGCGTTGGCGCCCCGCGCGCGCATCGACGAGAAAGCTGCGTGGCCAGGCGTGTCGAGGAAGGTGATCTTCTCGCCGGACTTCAGCTGCACCTGATAGGCGCCGATATGCTGGGTGATCCCGCCCGCCTCGCCCGACACGACGTCGGTCTGGCGGAGCGCATCGAGCAGCGAGGTCTTGCCGTGGTCGACGTGACCCATAACGGTCACAACCGGCGGACGCGGCTCGAGGTGATCATCGACATCGTCATGGCCTTCAAGGCCGATCTCGACGTCGGATTCCGCCACGCGTTTCACGGTGTGGCCAAACTCCTCGACGATCAGTTGGGCCGTGTCGGCATCCAGCACGTCGGTGGAGCGCACGAGTTCGCCCTGCTGCATCATGAACTTTACGACGTCAGCCTGACGCTCGCTCATGCGGTTGGCGAGATCGGCAACCGTGATCGATTCCGGCAGCACCACTTCGCGCGAGACTTTCTCGCCCGCGCCGCCCGCCATCTTGAGGCGGCGGTCACGCTCGCGTTCCCGCGCGCGTTTCACCGCGGCGTAGGAACGCTGTTTTTCCTCGTCATCGCCAAGGGCTGCCGAGATGGTCAGCCTGCCTTGACGGCGTTTCGGCTCGTCCTTGCGTGCGGGGCGGACATCGCTGCCGCCGGGGGCGTCGTCGCCGCTGGTCTTCACGCGTTTGACGCGGCCGCCAAGTTCGCTCAGCGGCGTCAGATCATCCGTATCGAGCGGGGCAAGCGGACGCGGTCCGCCGCCAGGTCCGCGACCGGCGCCGGGGCCAGCGCCGGGACCACGCGGGCGATCACCGCTGAAACCACCCGGACGGGCAGCGCCGGGTCCACCCGGAGGACGCGGGCCACCCGGGCCACGCGGGCCAGCATCGGGACGCACGCGAACCGCACCACCCGGACCACGCGGAGGCGCAGTGCGGTCGCCGCTGAAGCCGCCACCCGGACGCGGTGGAGCGCCGCGCGCGTCGCGCGGTGCGCCGCGTTCGGGTCGCGCTCCACGATCAAAGCGGCCGCCGTCGCCAGCGTCTTCTTCAGGCTCGGCCACGCGGGCAGCGCCCGCTTCGAGGCGGCGCTTTTCTTCCTCGGCAAGGCGCTTGGCTTCCTCGGCCCGGCGCCTGTTGGCTTCCTCGATTGCTTCCTGCTCGGCCTTACGGCGTTCTTCGTCGGCGCGGCGCAGGGCGATGGCGGCCTGGCGCGCCTTGAGTTCAGCTTCCGAGAGGCCGGACTTCTGAATTGCTTCCTGAGCGGGCGTCAGTTGCTGCGAAGGTCTTTCGATGACCTTCTCGGGCTCGGGACGGACAACCTTGGGGTTTGCGCCCGGCGTCACCACCACGCGCTTCTTCTTCGTCTCCACAACGACGTTCTTCGAACGTCCGTGGGAGAAGCTTTGCTTCACAGTGCCAGCGGCCGCGGGCTTGAGGGTAAGCGGGCGGCGGCCTGTGTTGTCCGAGTCCTTCGTATCCGTCATTCACTCACTTCGGTTGCAGTCGTTCGGCATGTGCCGTTCGGTTTAAGCCCGTAGGGCCGGAGGGTTTCCCTCCCGGGGTCCATGGACCAGATCAGATCGTATTCTCGTCCCGAGAGCCCGTCTTGGAACCGGAAGCAGGCTCCCAGCCCGGCAGCCAGACACGCCGGAACCCGGAAAGCCTTCCCAGCTCCCCCATCCAGGCGTGCGCTATTGGGCCAAGTTTGAGGCAAGCGTGTATCACACGCTCGCGCCCCAAGGCCATGCCCAATTCGACACCCGAAAAACAGCCGGCCACCGGGGGAAGCTGGCCATTTTCCTCGGATTCTACGGGTTCCCAGGCCTCGTCGTCGTGGTCATCGTCAAGATCGGGACCGTAGATCGCTTTCGCAAGGCCAAGCACCTTGCTGCGCTGGTCTTCGGACGCGTCCGTCGCAGCAATGAGACAGCCGGGCCGGACCTCGCGGATCGCCTCACGCACCTGTTCAAACCCGAGCACCAGGTCCCCCGCCCGCTTCGCCATGCCCAGCATGTCGATGCAGCGTCGCGCCAGCAGCGCCTCGACCTGATCCGCCAGTCCCGTCGGAACCGTGACCTGGCGCTTGAACGCGCGCGGAAACGCCCCCCGCGTTGCTGCCAGCTCGATCACCTCGCGGGTCGCTGTCACCCAGCCCCCCCGGCCAGGCAGCCGCGCTGCAATATCGGGCGTCACCACGCCGTCGGGCGAGATCACAAAGCGGATCATCTCCGCTGGCGAACGCCGCTGCATTGTGGCGATGCACCGCCGCTCTGGCCCGCCTTCAGGCGAATCTGCCTTGCTCGATGCGAACACGCCTCCCTTGCCGGCGCGGGGCGGACCCGCGTCGGTTTCGGGGGCGTCGATGCCGCCTACCGCGTCATCACTGTCCGGTTGAGCCGGCATTGGGCCCCTTCAGGTTGAAGAGTTCATCGCCACGGCTGCGGGCAGTTTCGGCCGGCGATTCCGTGGCCGCATCCAGCTCGGCTTCTTCGGCGTCGAGAGCCGCCGCACGGGCCGCCAGCGCATCCTCAAGCGCCTGCGGTTCGACCCAGCCGGCCGCAACACGCGCCTTCAGGATGAACAACTCGGCGTCGTCACGCGACATCTCGGCCTTGTCGAGCAGGCCCGGCACGAATTTCGGCTTGCCGTCAGGGCCCGGCTCTTTCCAGCCGACGAGATCGTCAGGCACCAGGCCGGCGAGGTCTTCGAGAGTCTTGACGCCGTTCTCGCCGAACTTCACCGCCATGGCCGGCGTAACGCCTTCCATCCCGGCAACTTCGTCGGTGACGCCCAGCTCCTTGCGCTTGGCGATCAGCTCGGCCGTCAGCTTCTCGAGGTATTCACGCGCGCGCTCCTGCAGCTCGCCCGCCACTTCCTCGTCGAAGCCCTCGATGGAGGCGAGCTGTTCGATCTCGACGAAAGCGATCTCTTCCACCGTCTCGAAGCCTTCCGAGGCCAGCAGCTGGGCCAGCGTTTCGTCGGCGTCCAGCGCTTTCTGGAACAGGTCGGTGCGCTCCTTGAATTCGCGCTGGCGACGCTCGGAGTCAGCCGACTCGGTCATCAGGTCGATCTGCCAGCCGGTGAGCTGCGAGGCGAGGCGCACGTTCTGACCGCGGCGGCCGATGGCGAGCGGGAACTGGCTCTCCTCGACCACAACTTCCACGCGGCCTTCTTCCTCGTCGATCACGACCTTCGAGACTTCGGCCGGTTGCAGCGCGTTGACGATGAAGGTCGCATCGTCCGGCGACCACGGGATGATGTCGATCTTCTCGCCACCGAGTTCGGACACGACCGCCTGCACGCGCGCGCCGCGCATACCGACGCAAGCGCCGACCGGATCAATCGAGTTGTCATGGCTGAACACGCCGATCTTGGCGCGCGAACCCGGATCGCGGGCGCAAGCCTTGATCTCGATGACGCCCTCATAGACCTCAGGCACTTCCTGTGCGAACAGCGCGATCATGAACGAGGGGTGCGAGCGTGAGAGGAATATCTGCGGACCCTTCGCCTCGGCCGAGACCTTGTAGAGATAGCAGCGCACGCGGTCGCCGGTGTTGAAGTTCTCGCGCGGAATGCCGTCATTGCGGCGGATCACGCCCTCGGCCTTGCCAAGGTCGACGATCACATGGCCGTACTCGACGCGCTTCACCGTGCCGTTGATAATCTCGCCGACGCGGTCCTTGAAGTCGTTGTACTGGCGGGCCCGCTCGGCCTCGCGCACCTTGCCCGTAATGACCTGTTTGGCAGTCTGCGCGGCGACGCGGCCGAATTCGAACGGCGGCAGCTCCTCGCGGAATTCGTTGCCGATCTCGGCGTCCGAATCCATCTTCTTGGCGTCAGCCAGCGTCAGCTGCGTGACCGGGTTCTCGACGGTTTCGACGACCGTCTGCACGCGCCACAGGCGGGTCTCGCCCGAGTCCGGATTGATCTCGGCGCGGATGTCATGCTCCAGGCCATAGCGCGAGCGCGCCGCCTTCTGGATCGCCTCCTCCATCGCCTCGAGCACGATGCGCTTGTCGATGTTCTTCTCAGCCGCGACCGCGTTGGCGATCTGCAGGATTTCGAGCCTGTTTGCTGAAACTGCGCCGGTTGCCATGTTTCCTAGTTCCTCTCGTCTTCGTCTTCTTCGTCGCCGTCGTCGAACCCTTCGCCGTCAGCGTCATCCTCGAATTCATCTTCGTCTTCATCGACTTCGACATCGTCGAAATCATCGCCCAGCTCTTCGCCGAGCGCGGCAAACTCGTCCTCGTCCTCATCGCCTTCGCCGGGCGGCGGCGCCTTGGCGCGCGCTGCCTGGATCAGCTTCTCGGTCAGCACCATGGTCGCCTTGTTCATGTCGGCCACCGCCAGGCTGGCGCTGCCGCCATCCTTCAGCGCCAGCTCGACGACGCCATTGGCTTCGCTGACAATCGTCCCGTGAAACCTCTTGCGGCCATCGGCTCCCGGCGTTCCCAGCTCGACCTTGATTTCGTGGCCGACCCAGTTGGAAAAATCGCCCGCGCGCGTCAGCGGTCGATCGATGCCGGGGCTGGAAACCTCGAGATGATATTCGGTCGGGATCGGATCTTCCGCTTCCAGCACAGGCGAAATCGCCCGCGAGAACCTGGCGCACGCCGCAACCGACATGGTGCCGTCAGGACGCTCCGCCATGATCTGCAGCGTCGGCGTCTGGCCGCCCATCACGCGCACACGCACGACATCGAGACCGTGCTCGGCGGCAACGGGCTCGATCATGTCGAGGATACGGATTTCAAGCTCGCTCTGTGCCCGCATGAACGGGTTGTTTCCTTTGTTTTCCAGCCCCGAAAGCGAAGCGGCCGCCCAGTTCCCCGGGCGGCCGCTGCGATGTGAGGACTAGTTCGGGGGTGCATATAGGGGCTTTGGCGCGGGAAGTCGAGCCCCCCGGTTGGGGAGGAAGATGGGGAGGTTGGAAGGCCTCTCCCCGCGCCAGCCTGAACCTTCGCCCTAGAAGGTCTTCGACACCTCGAAGGCCACTGTGCGCGGCGGCGTCACCACGCAGCGCAGCACAGTGCCGCCCGCCGTCGTGTTGACGAGGCCAAGGCCCGCATTGTTCGGCTGCGCGTAACGCGACGTGCAGGCGATGTCTTCGGTCAGGTTCTGGCCAAGGAGGGCGAACTGCAAACCGTCGTCGTTGCGAAGCGCAAGACGCGCATCATATGTCATGAACGAGGACTCCATGTTCAGCGGATAGTTGTCGCCCGCCGCCGACAGCATGCGCTCGTCGACATACTGGAAGCTGCCGCGCGCAGACCACGTCCATTCCGGGAACCAGGGGAGCTGGTCCTCCCAGCGCACATAGCCGGTAAGCTGCCATTCGGGAGAATACGGCACGCGCTCGCCCGTCAGATCGACCGCCGCCGGAACCGTCAGGCCGGGCCAGTTCGGAGCACCCGTGAACTCGGTGTATTTCGAATCCAGCCAGGTGCCGGCGAGGTTCACGGTCAGCTGGTCCATCGGATACAGCGTTGCGTCGAACTCGACGCCCTGCTGCCGGATCGAGCCATTGTTCCTCACCGCAAACGAGATGCCGTCATAGGTGCGGAACTGGTATTCCTCGACATCCGTGCGGAAGGCCGTGGCGTTGGCCTGCAACAGCCCGTCGAACCAGTCCGACTTTACGCCAAGCTCGAGGTTCTCGGTCGTCTCCGGCGCGAAGATGCGCGCCTGCCCTACCACGGTCGCGTTGCGACCGCTATCGAAGCCGCCGGACTTGTAGCCCGTCGACCATGTCGCAAACAGCATGATGTCGTCGCTGGCCTGCCAGGTCGTGCCAAGGCGATAGGTCATCTTGGTGCCGTCGGTCGCCAGCACCGTGTTCTCGGTCGCCGCAGCGTCCACCGACGCAATCGTGCCCGAGATAATGCCCGGGATCGGCGTCGTCAGCGAGCGCTGGTCGAACAGGCCGGTCTTCTCGTCCGACGAATAGCGCACGCCGACCGTGACATCCCACACCGGCAGAATGTCGTACGTGCCCTGCCAGAACGCGGCCCAGCTCTGCGTGTTTTGCCAGAAGTCCGTGTAGGATGAATAAGGCAGCGCCACATCGGCGTTGCAGTAGTCGACGCGGCGTTGGCGTGTGCCGGCCGGGTTGTCGGCCGTCGTGTTGCGGATGAAGATGTTGCAGAAATCGTTGTTCAGGAAGCGATAGTCGCCGATGTAGAAGTCTTCCTCGTAGGCATAGAGACCCGCGACGAAGTTGGCCTTGCCGTCGAGCAGGTCGTCCGGCGAGATCAGCTGCAGTTCGTGCGACAGGCTTTCCGAGGCGAAGAAGCCCTGGCGGCCCGGCATCTTGATCGGCAGCGCGCCCGAGGAGACCTGGAACTGATCGTCGTTCCAGTCCCGCCAGGCGTTGATCAGCTTGACTTGCCAGCCGCCTTCGAAATCCCAGGTCAGGTTGCTGGTGAAGCCCACCGTGTGGTCGTCGAGATTGCCCTCGCTCTCCTGATAGATGTCGTGCGTATAGGTCTGGTCGAGGATCGGGGTCTGGCCGACCAGCGGGCCTGCGCCATCGGGATCAAGACGCGCGCGCCAGTTGGCGGCGAAGGTCGGCGTCACGCTTTCGGCGACGACGGTGGAAATCGGAATGCCATCGCCCGTGGTGTGCTGGTAGTCGCCGCGCACGACCCAGCGGATATCATCCGTGATGTCCCAAGCCGCAGACAGACGGCCCGAGAAGGTGTCGGCGTAGCTGACATCCTTGCCCGTGAGAAGGTTGTTGGCATAGCCCTCGCGGCCATCGCCAAGAACCGCCGCGCGCACCGCGAAATTGTCGGTGACAGGCATGTTGATCATCGCCTCGCCCTTGAGGCGGTCATAGCTGCCCGCGAGCAGGCTGACCTTGCCTTCGAACCGGCTCGACGGCTCGTTGGTGTTGACCAGCATCGCGCCCATCGAAGCGTTGCGGCCGAACAGCGTGCCTTGCGGTCCGCGCAGGACTTCCACCGAGCGGATATCGTTGAGGCCCGAGACCAGCGCTGCCGTCCGCGGCACGTATGCGCCATCGAGAAAGAGCGCGACCGAAGGTTCGATCGCCGTGTTGCCTGACGTGCCGATGCCGCGGATCTCGATGCGCGTGTTGGCCAGCTGCGGCGCGGTTGCGAGGTTGAGGCTGGGCGCGATGTTGCGCAGGTCGCGGATGTCGGTGATCCCCGCCTCGTCCAGCGTCTCTTCGCTAAAGGCGCTGATCGAGATCGGCACGTCCTGGATGTCCTCGTCGCGCTTCTGGGCGCTGACGACGACGACGTCGCGGCCAGGTTGCTGATCTTCGGCGGCCGGCGGCTGGCTTGTCGGCTGGGTTGTTTCCTGCGCGAACACGGGCGCGGCCAGGCCGAGCGTAAGCGCGATCGATGCTGACGTTATGAGAAGGTGTTTCACGTTGTTTCCCCGCTGTGCCCTGCGTCATGCCGCTGGGCTTCTTCCGGTTGATACTCACCGGTATCCTGTACTTATCGGTATCTATTGGGCGCATAGTCAAGATTGCGACCCGGTTTGCGGTTAAAGATTGCGCCTGTGGCGGCCAGTCCTCACGGCCTGCGGCAGACGGGTCTTTCCCTGCGCGTCATGCATACGCTGCGAGGCCTTCCCGGCTCAACTGAACCCACAGCTCAGAGTTACTGAAGGCGAGCTGACGCCGGGAAGCGCCTTGCCGACACTCTCGACAAATGTCGGTCGCCCAGCCCATCAATGCGCACCCACTTGAGAGGAAACGCCATGAAGAGCCTGAAGCGCCCCAGTCTTGAGCGCACGTGTCTTGCGGCGGCATCCGCGCTTGCGCTTGCCCTGTCCCTGACCGCCTGCGGTCCGGAAGCGGCAAAGCCGGAAGCAGCCGCCCCCGCAGCCCCGACAGTCGCCGACCCCGCCGTGTCCTCGCTCGAGATGGCGGTTGATCCCGCCACGCTCGGCTTCAACCCGGCAGCCTTCGAGAAGGCCAAGGCGGACATCGAGGCTGGCATTGCGGCCGGCAAGATTCCCGGCGGCCTCTTCCTCGTCGCCAAGGGCGGCAAGGTGGTGAACATCACCGCCGTCGGCACGGAAGGCCCCGGCGACCCAGACCCCGTGACGCCCGAGACCATCTTCCGCATCTATTCGATGTCGAAGCCGATCGTCTCGGTCGCCACCATGCAGCTGGTCGAGGACGGCAAGATCGGCCTCGACGATCCGATCTCGAAATACATTCCCGAATTCGCCAATCCGAAAGTGCTCGTCGGCAAGGGCGAGACGCGCCCGGCGGCGCGCGAGATCACGGTGCGCGACCTGCTCTCCCACAAGTCGGGCCTCATCTACGGCATCTTCGCCGCGCCCGACGACGAGCTTGGCAAGATGTACATGGCGGCGGGCGATGTCAGCTACGACATCACGGCGCTCGAACTCTCGAAGGCGATCGCGGCCCTCCCCCTCGCCTTCGATCCGGGTTCGGCCTGGACGTATTCGCGCTCGACCGACGTGCTCGGCGCCGTCATCGAGAAGGCGGCCGGCAAGCCGCTCGACGTTCTGCTGGAAGAGCAGATCTTCACCCCGCTCGGCATGAACGACACGCACTTCTATCTCGAGGAAGACGAGTTCAACCGCCTCGCCGAGCCTCCCGCCACCATCCCGCCGCTGTCGACGCCCAAGGTGAAACAGCCGATGCTCTCGGGCGGCGGCGGCCTCAACTCGACCACCGAGGATTATTTCCGCTTCACCGAGATGCTGCGCAACAAGGGCACGTATCGCGGCGTGGAGATCATCAAGCCGGAAACGCTCGATACCATGCTGAAGGACGAGATCGCCACCGGCGTCAATCGCAAGGCGTGGTTCTATGACGCGATGCCGGGCTCGGGCTTCGGCCTCGGCTTCGGTCTCATCCCGATCAACCCGGCCGACCCGGCCGCGGGCAAGTACTTCACCTGGTCAGGCTATGCCGGCACCAACATGTGGATCGACCCGGTGAACGACATCACCACGATCTTCATGATGCAGAACAACGAAGCCTCCCAGGACTTCCGCCCCCTCCACGGCCAATGGGTCTACGGCGGCTACTCGCCAGCCACGACAAGCGGCCCGGCAGCAGGCGCCGCGCCGCAGTAACGCTGCAGGCCACGAACGAGAAAGGCCCGGTGGCAACGCCGGGCCTTTTTGTTTGGCGCCGATCCTCACAACCTCAACGCAGAGGCTCTATCGAGAGGCCCCCTCCGTCACGCCGCGAAGATGCGGCGCGCCACCTCCCCCACTTGCGTTGCAAGTGAGGGAGGCAAGACGTCAGCGGTCGCGGGAATTGCCTCCCCCAGTCGCCACGCGACTGGGGGAGGTGGATCGCTGACGCAGTCAGCGAGACGGAGGGGGTCTATCGGCAGAGGCCAATCCCTAAGCATCCACCTGCGCATCCAGCGCGTTCTCCTGGATGAACTCGCGGCGTGGCTCCACGAGGTCGCCCATGAGGCGGGAGAAGAGTTCGTCGGCGGTGTCGGCGTGTTCGACCTTCACCTGCAGCAGCGTGCGCGCGTTCGGATCGAGCGTGGTTTCCCAGAGCTGGTCCGGGTTCATCTCGCCAAGGCCCTTGTAGCGCTGGATCTTGATGCCGCGCTCGCCCGCCTCCAGCACAGCCTTCAGCAGCGCGACAGGGCCAGTGACAGCGTTATCGCCCGTCTTGTCGTGGCGCAGGATCGAATTGCCTTCATAGATGCTGCGCATCGTCTCGGCCCGCTCGCCAAGGCGCCGCGCATCCGGCGTCGCCAGCAGCTGCGGATCAAGCGCCGCCTTCTCTTCGACGCCCCGCACCATGCGCGTGAAGAGGAAGACGCCCTCGTCGAACTTGCCTTCCCACGTGTCCTCGCCCTCTTCCGCGATGCGGTTGAGCCGAACGGCGGCGGCGGCGGCTTCAGCATCGCCTGCGCCCTGTTTCAGCACGCCGGCAAGGGCGGCCTGCTCGACGATGTTGCCTGGCGCGCGCAAAGCGAGCCGCTGCAGGTTCGCGCGGAACGACACCGCATCCTTCACGCGCGCGCGCAGGTCCTGCCCCGCAATCTGCTCGCCGCTCTCGAGGATCAGCGTCTGGCCCGCAACGCCCTGCTCGATCAGGTATTCGTCGAGTTCGGCCTCGTCCTTGAGATAGCGCTCGGACTTGCCGCGCTCGGCTTTGTAGAGCGGCGGCTGGGCGATGTAGAGATAACCCTTCTCGATCACCTCGGGCATCTGGCGATAGAAGAACGTCAGCAGCAGCGTACGGATGTGTGCGCCGTCGACGTCGGCATCGGTCATGATGATGATGCGGTGATAGCGCATCTTCTCGATGTTAAATTCCTCGCGCCCGATCCCCGCGCCAAGCGCCGTGATCAGCGTGCCGACCTGTTCGGAGCCCAGCATCTTGTCAAAGCGCGCGCGCTCGACATTGAGGATTTTCCCGCGCAGCGGCAGCACGGCCTGGTTCTCGCGGTGGCGGCCCTGCTTGGCTGATCCGCCGGCCGAGTCACCCTCGACGATGAAGAGTTCGGATTTCGCCGGGTCCTTCTCCTGGCAGTCGGCCAGCTTGCCCGGCAGGCTCGTGATATCGAGCGCGGACTTGCGACGCGTCAGCTCGCGCGCCTTGCGGGCCGCCTCGCGCGCAGCTGCGGCCTCCACGATCTTCTGCACGACAGCTTTCGCCGGCGACGGGTTCTCTTCGAACCACGTGCTCAGCGCTTCCGTCATCAGGCTCTCGACGATGGGGCGAACTTCGGAAGAGACCAGCTTGTCCTTCGTCTGGCTCGAGAATTTCGGATCGGGCACTTTGACGGAAAGCACGCAGGTCAGCCCCTCGCGCGCATCATCGCCCGAAATGTCGACCTTTTCCTTCTTCGCCGCGCCGCTTTCGGCCGCATACTTGTTGATCACGCGCGTCAGCGCCGCACGGAAGCCGGCAAGGTGCGTGCCGCCGTCGCGCTGCGGGATGTTGTTGGTGAAGCAGAGCACGTTCTCGTAATAGCCGTCGTTCCATTGCAGCGAGGCTTCCACGACCACGCCTTCCTTGGTCGTGCGCGTATAGATCGGCTTGGGGATCAGCGCGTTGCGTTGGCGATCGAGGTGGCGGACGAATTCTTCCACGCCGCCCTCATACTGCATCACCGTTTCCCACGGCTCAGGCCCGCGCAGGTCCTGCAGCACGATCTTCACGCCCGAATTGAGGAAGGCCAGTTCGCGCAGCCGGTGTTCCAGCGTGTCGCGGTTGAACTCCACCATCGTGAACGTCGCGGGGCTCGGCAGGAAGCGAACCGTCGTGCCGGTCGCAAACGTGCCATCGGCCTTCTTCGGCGCCTCGCCCGTCACCTTCAGCGGCGCCTCGGGCTCGCCCAGGCGGAAGCGCATCTCATGGCTCTTGCCATTGCGATAGATCTTGAGGTCGAGCGTTTCCGACAGCGCGTTCACCACCGACACGCCCACGCCGTGCAGGCCGCCCGAAACCTTGTAGGAGCCCTGCTCCTCGGTATTCGCGAACTTGCCGCCCGCGTGCAGCTGCGTCATCACCACCTCCGCAGCGGAAACACCCTCCTCGGGATGGATGTCCACCGGAATGCCGCGGCCATTGTCTTCCACTTCGGCCGAGCCGTCAGGATGCAGCGTCAGCCTCACGAAGTCGGCATGGCCCGCCAGCGCCTCATCGATCCCGTTGTCGATGACTTCGTAGATCATGTGGTGCAGGCCCGACCCGTCATCGGTGTCGCCGATGTACATGCCTGGCCGCTTGCGCACGGCGTCGAGCCCGCGCAGCACCTTGATCGATTCAGCGCCGTAAGCGTTGTTGTTGGCCGAGCTGTTTTCGTCCGTCATGCAAACCTCTTAGCGGCTCAGCTTTCCTGCACGACGCCGCCAGACACCTCGAACCGCTGGGCGCGATCACCAAAGGCATCGAACAACGTACGGTCAGTTCCTGTGAGCCAGGCCTGGCCGCCGAGCGCGGCCAGTTCGTCGTACAATGCGGCGCGCCGATCCGAATCGAGATGGGCCGCCGCCTCGTCCAATAATAGCAGGGGTGAGGGGGCAAAATCACGCTCGAAAAGCGCCTGTGCGTTGGCTAATATTAGCCCTATTAACAAGGCCTTCTGCTCGCCCGTCGAACACTGGTCGGCTGGCATCGATTTCGCCGCGTGAATTACCCTCAGATCGGTCCTGTGGACGCCTCGCGTGGCCCTTCCGGCGGCCGTGTCCCGGGCCCGGTTTTCGCGCAGCTGGACGGCGATATCCTGTTCGATGTCAGTGAGCGCCGCGCCATTGGCGACCGCCGCCTCGAACTGCCCGTCGAGGTCGATCAGCGCCTTGGGAAACGCCCCCTCGGGCCGCGCCAGGATGGCCTCCTGCATCGTGCGCACCGCGTCCACCCGGTGCAGCGCCATCGCCGCCCCGGCCGACGCCATGCCCAGCTCCAGCGCATCCAGCCACGCCGGATCTGCGCGCCCGCGTTCCAGCAAGGCATTGCGCTGGCGCATCGCCTTGTCATAGGCGGCGCTGAACGTGCCGTGGCTCGGGAAGTGCGCCATCACTTGCCGGTCGAGAAAGCGCCGCCGATCGCCCGCCGGCCCCGCGAACACGCGGTCCATCGCTGGCGTCAGCCAGATGATCCGCATCAGCTCGCCAAGATCATTCTGTGTCGTGTTGACGCCATCCAGCCGGGCTGCGCGCTTGGACCTGCCCTGTTCGTCGATCTCCAGCGCCAGGCTCACACGCCGGTCGAATTCGCCCTCGCGCACATCCGCCGACAACGCCCAGCCCTTGGCGAGGGTGCCGTCCAGGTTCATGCGCACCAGTTCTGAAAACTCTGCGCCCCGCAGCCCACGCCCGGGCGACAGCATCGAGACCGCTTCCATCAGGTTCGTCTTGCCCGACCCGTTCGCGCCATAGAGACACACATGCCGCCCATCCAGCCGCAGCTGCAGCGCCGGATAGTTCCGGAAATTCTCGAGCGCGAGCCGCATCAGACGCACGTGGGGACGCTGGGGCTGCAGGATGGCGTCGATCACGCGCGCGACCCGTCGTCATCGCGCTGCCAGCACAAGAAGCGCGCGTTCGCGGTTGAATTCATGCCGTCCAGACGAAACCCGGGCAACGCGCACAGGCGATCCAGCACGGCTGCTTCGCCGGTCGCGCCGAGCGGATAGGCGCATTGTTGGCCGAGATCGTCGCGCAAGACAAACCACACATCGAGGCCCCACGGGCCGCTATCGTTCGTTTCGACATAGACGTCGCGAAGCCGCTTCAGGTTCACCGCCTGGCTATCGCCATCTGGCCACACACAGCGAACCTCGTCGCCCGAGACTGACACGATGTAGCGTTCTTCTGGCTGCTTCCCAGTCATGGCTGCAGCCTATCAGGCCCTACACACGCAGCGGCATCAGCACATACTGCGTGCCGGCGTCCTTCGTGTCGGTGACCAGCGCCGGAGACGAAGCATCGCCCAGCGCGATATAGGCGTCTTCCGCCTCGATCTGGCTGGCGACGTCGAGCAGGTATTTGGCGTTGAAGCCGATCTCCATCGGCTCGCTATCGTAGTTCGCTTCCAGCTCTTCCGTGCCCTGTCCGCTTTCGGAATGCGTCACGGTGATGGTCAGCTTGCCGCCCGCCAGCGCCAGCTTCAGCGAGCGCGAACGTTCGGCCGAAACCGTGGCCACGCGATCGACCGCTTCCTTGAACAGCTTGTTGTCGAGCGTCAGGATGCGGCCATTGTCCTTCGGGATAACGCGCTGATAGTCGGGGAACGACCCGTCGATCAGCTTCGACGTCAGCACCGCCTCGCCGATATGTACGGTGATCTTCGAGTCCGACGCCTCGACCGTCACCGTCTCGGGCGCATCGTCCAGCAGGCGACGGATTTCGCCTACGGCCTTGCGCGGCACGATCACGCCCTTAAGGGCGGCCGCGCCCTTCGGCGCTTCGGTCTCGGCCAGCGCGAGGCGGTGGCCGTCGGTTGCAACCGCGCGCAGCACGTTGCCTTTCGCGCCCTTGGCATGGTGCAGGTAGATACCGTTGAGATAGTAACGCGTCTCTTCGGTCGAGATCGCAAAGCGCGTCTTGTCGATCAGGCGGCGCAACTCGGCCGCCTCGATCTCGAACTTGATGGGGGCCGCCTCGCGCGCCATCGTCTGGAAGTCGGCCGCAGGCAAAGTCGGCAGCGCAAAGCGCGCCCGGCCTGAGGAGATCGACAGCCGGCCCTCGCCAAGGTCGAGCGTCACGTCCGACCCTTCGGGAAGCTTGCGCACCACGTCGAACAGCGTCTGCGCCGGCGCCGTCACCGAGCCCGCCTTCTTCACCTGCGCGGGGGCCGCATCCGTCGCCTCGATATCGAGATCGGTAGCCGTCAGGCTCAGCTTGTCACCCTCGGCGACCATCAGGATGTTCGACAGGATCGGGATCGTGTTGCGGCGTTCAACAACCGCCTGGACGTGGGACAGCGCACGCATCAGCGCGTTGCGGTCAATGGTCAGTTTCATTCGCCCAATCCTGTCAGAAGCGCCCGCCAGGCCGGCCATGCGCCGCCCCAAATGCATCGGCCCGCCACGAAGGACGGGCCGGGAGATTAACGCATTGCGGCGCCGCGAAAAGCCCCATTATCGAAGGACCGGCCAGCTATCCCACAGGAGCCGTGGCTCCCGTGGATAACCCGCCTATTTCGCGTTCCGGGGATCAGCCATGATCCGCTGTTCCAGCTGCCGCAATTCCTCGGCCGCCGTATCGTTCGAGGCGATCATCGCCGCGATCTTGCGATAGGCGAAAAGCACTGTTGTGTGATCCCGATCCCCGAACATCCGCCCGATCTGCGGGTAGGAGCACTTGGTCAGCTGTCGGCTGAGATACATCGCATACTGGCGCGGCAGCGCGTACTGACGCTTGCGGCAGGCGGATTCGAGCTCGGCCTTGGTGACGCCGTAAGCACGGGCGGTAACGTCCTTGATCGTGTCGATCTTGGGCGCGCGCGCCGGAGAGCCGCCAGCCTGGAGCTGGATCGCCTTTTCCACGGCCGTACGGTCCAGCGGCTTTCCGACGAGGATGGTGCCGCAATAGACGTTGCGGATCGCCCCGCAGAGCGCCCGGCCAGACGCCGGCAGACGGTCGGCCAGCAGGTCGATCCACTCTTCCTCGAAATCGAACGTGGCGTCGATCGCGGAGGCGGCAGCCGCCACGGAGTCCGCCTTGGCGCGCAGAATCTCGCGGCGAAGATTGCGCTCGGGCAGTTCCATCTGCGCGATCACGCCGCCATGGATCTCGTCGCGCATCCGGTCATCGAGCTGATCGATGGTGGCGGGCGACTGGTCGCACGCAAGAACCACAACGCCGCCATTCGCGACAATGGCGCGCATGTGGGAGAAGAACTCTACCAGCGTGCCGGGTTTCGAGCAGATGAACTGGAAATCGTCGAGCAGGACGACCTTGGCGCGCCGCACCAGCGTGCGCAGGTCGGACGTATCCTTGCGCTTCACGCCATCCACGAAAGCGACCGTGAAATCTTCCGAGCTCATATAGAGCACGCTGCCCTCGCCCTTGGCGGCGGCAAGCGAAGCCTGAATACCCTTCAGAAGGTGCGTCTTGCCGACGCCGTGCGGACCGACAATCGTGACCACATTGGCCGCAACGCCGCCGCCCATGGCGAGCCGATGGGCAAGGCCAAAGGCGAGACGGTTTGAATCGCCGACAAGGAAGTTCTCGAGCGTCTGCGCATCGCCATTGATGCCTTCCGGACGCGGCTCGTCCGCCAGCGCCGCGTCGCGCTCATCTTCCAGCACGTCTTCATCAGCCGGTTGCGCAAGGGCCAGCACATCAGCGGGAATCCGCTCGCGTGCTTCGATGCGGATGCGGCGGCCCGCGCGATCGGCAAGGTCCCAGGCCTGCTGGATAAGATGCCCGAAGTCCGCATCGACGCGGCTGCGCTCATGCTCGCTCGCGGCGGCGAGCACGACTTCGCCATTCACTTCGGCGACAAAGTCGAGCTTCGCGATCCACGTATCATAACGCACATCGCCAAGACGGCGGCGCAGGGACTCGCGAACGGAATCCCACATCTGCGCGACGCGATCATCCTGCACGCCTTCGGAAACGGATCGGCGGACGGACGTCGACTCTTGCGATCGCACGGGTCCACCCGCGCCTGCGGACGCATATCGTGGTGTGGTTTGTTTGATGATCATGGCCCCTCATCTACCCTTCTAGACGATGCCCTTCCCCGACATTTTTTCGGACAAAATTACTCTCCAACGGCTCAAGCCCCAGAGCCGCAGAACGTGTCCGAACGAAGGAAGGTTACTCGCTACGAGAGCGAGTTTTTCTCCGATCAGAGGAGCAGGTCAACCGCGACGAACGCCGCAGCTGAGGAATTATTTTTGTGAAACTGTCGCATTCGGTATTGCCACTGAATCCATTGCCATAATGACGCTGAAATTGGGCTCATGCGCGACTGATCGGCCACATCGATTTGCTCCGCACACGGAGCAAAAAATGATTGCATCTGCGACATGCGCAAATGCACGGGTGGACCCCGAAATTCAACTCTGAAGATAGGTGGAAAGCAAGCCCGCGTACGCGTAATCGAGATCGCGAAATAGTGCTTTGCTTATTCCGTGCGCTGACCTGGATCAACGGCTGCGTGGGCGCCGCAGCGCCCAGTTACGTCAGCGACAGATCAGGCCGTCATGCCTTTGACGCGGGCGGCGAGGCGCGAGACTTTGCGCGAGGCGGTGTTCTTGTGCGTCACGCCCTTGGTCACGCCGCGCATGATTTCCGGCTCAGCGGCCTTGAGGGCGGCGGTGGCGGCTTTCTTGTCGCCGGATTTCACCGCGTCTTCGACCTTGCGGGTGAAGGTGCGGATGCGCGACTTGCGAGACTTGTTGACCTCGGTCCGCGCGGCGATCTTGCGCACCATTTTCTTCGCGGATTTCGTATTCGCCATCGGTCTTCCAAGCTCCGTTTACCCTTACCCGTAGGCCCAATTTAGCTGGGGCCGGGGGTTTTGGGGAGCGGCGTCTTAACAGCGGTCGCTCACAGGGTCAATTCGGGTCCGCATGATTTCGCGTTCACGCAAAAACCGCCCCTCAGACACGCCGGCGGAAGTCCATTGTCCAGTTGGTTTCCCAGCTTTCTCCTGCGTCCGCGGAAAAGGCCTGTTCCCACCGGCAGTTGTTCATGTCGCGGCAGGTCCACAGGAAGCGCACCTTTATCGGCCGGCCCTCGAAGATGTCGTCCGCCAGGAAAGTCCCGACCCCGCCCTCGAACCGCCCGACAACCGGAACATCGAGCTGATGCGGTCTGCGGCCATCCAGCCACCAGATGGCCCACGTCCCTGACGCTGCGTCGTACGAACGCAGGGCAACGGCGCGATAGGCGCGATCAGGCAGTTGGATCAGATTATCCTCGAGGTTTCCGTGGCCACCCAGCGTCGGCTGCGTCGTGCTTTCGCCATCAAACTCGGCCCAGTCCTCGGATTCCGCCAGCCGCCGCGCGAGACGCCTGTGCCGGACATTCCAGCTTCCGAACAGGAAGTCGAAACCGTGTGCGCCGTCATTTGCGGGTGACACTCGATGCTCCGGATCAGGGGACGAGAGAGGTGATCCCTCCTTAGCCTGCCCCGGCGCCCGAACGTGTCAGCAGCCGCAGCCTTAGCGGTTCTGGAACTTCGGCGGCCGCTTCTCGGTGAACGCACTCATGCCTTCCTTCTGGTCTTCCGTCGCAAACATCGAGTGGAACAGCCGGCGCTCCAGCATCACACCCTGCCGCAGCGTCGTCTCATAGGCCGCGTTCACCGTTTCCTTGGTCATCATCGCGATCGGCTGCGACTGCGAGGCAATCTTTTTCGCTGCCGTCTTCGCCTCTTCCATCAGCTTGTCCGCCGGCAGAACGCGCGAAACCAGCCCCGAGCGCTCGGCTTCCGCCGCGTCCATCATGCGCCCCGTGAGGCACATCTCCATCGCCTTCGACTTGCCGACAAAGCGGGTGAGACGCTGCGTGCCGCCAATGCCCGGCATCACGCCCAGATTGATCTCCGGCTGGCCGAACTTCGCGCCCTCCGACGCCAGGATGAAATCGCACAGCATGGCCAACTCGCACCCGCCACCCAGCGCAAACCCGTTCACCGCCGCGATCAGCGGCTTGCGAAAGCCCGACAACGCCTGCTCGAACGCGCCGAACATGTCGGCCTGGTAGACGTCCATGTAGGATTGCGGCGCCATTTCCTTGATGTCCGCGCCAGCCGCAAACGCCCGCCCCGCGCCCGTGATGATGACGCAGCCGATGGCCGCGTCCTTCTCCCACCCCGCCAGAACCTCCATCAGCTCAGCACATAGCTTCCGGTTCAGCGCATTCAGCGCCTCGGGCCGGTTCAGCGTAACGATGCCGACAGCGCCGTCGGTTTCAACAAGCAGGGTCTCGTAGGCCATGGGCGTCTCCTCTTCGGAGACAGTACTAGCCCTCAGCCAGCCGGACTTCCACCCGGCTTGCGCCAGCAAGCCGCAGCTGGTCGATCAGGTAGATCACGAGGTCGACATCCACGGTGCCAAGATCGACCTGCACCGTGGACGTCTCATCCACAACCACCGGGTCGGACAAGAAGTGCGCCGCGTACTGCAGCCCATCTTCGGCGACGCCTTCGGGAGCACACAGCGCATTCTCGAACCAATCCGCCAGCACTGCGGCGACCTTCGCCGGATCGCCATTGATCGCGAGGCTCACGGCATCCCACCTGAAGGGCGAGATCGCGATATTGAGCCCGCCGCCGTGAAACGTCACCGGCTCGAATTTCAGCATCTTGTTCGGCTCGAACATGCTGGGCGTCGCCGAGCCGCTTTCCTCGATCGCGAGATCATAGCGCGAGCCGACATTCAGCGCGCCCTCGCGCGCCAGATCGCCCGCCTCATCCACCATCGGCGGCTCGATGATCAGCCTGTGGCCCTTCCCGCGCAGCTCATTGAGCGCCGCCTCGAACATGTCGACATAATGCGCGCGCACGCTCGAAAGCACTTTATGCAGATCGTCCAAGACAGCCCCGCCTTCAGATTGAAGAGCGAGCCTACTCGGGCAGGCGCGTGGAAGCGAGCTTCACGATCAGTTCGAACGACACCGTGACCGGGGCCGCATCCGCCGCCTCGCGCATCGTGATGTGCAACCGCTCATTCTCGCGCTCGAAAGACAGCGCGCCCTCGCCTGCAACCTGCTTCCAGCCCAGTTGCGGCAGCGAGGCGATGTAGAAGTCGGCAACCTCGTCCGTCCGGACCTGTCCTTGCGCCGACGTCCGCACGACGCGGCCCTGGTCGCTCTCGAACACCAGCGGCTCGGCCTCCTCCGTCAGTCCGCCGGCCAGCGGCACATCTTCGATGGCCGTCAGGAACTCCGTCGCGAAAGCCGGCGCCACGCAGACGACGGCCGCAACGGCGACGGCGACAGATCCGGCAAGATGTCTGAACACGGGCAGCTCTCCAGCAATGCGTGGAGTCTCCCCGAGTCGCGTTACCAGACCGACAATCGCAAAATTGTTCTTGATACGTTCCGCATAGCGCGTTAACTATTTCGCGTTGGCCGCAGATACAGCGGATGGGGACGGGCCGGATGATCAGCCGCATCACGACCTTTGCTTTCGAGGGGGTGGAGGCGCGCCCGATCGACGTGCAGGTGCAGCTTTCGGGCGGCTCCAACGCCTTCAACATTGTCGGCCTGCCCGACAAGGCCGTGGGCGAAAGCCGCGAGCGTGTGCGCGCCGCCTTCACCGCGCTTGGCCTCTCGCTGCCGCCCGAACGGGTGCTGGTGAACCTCGCCCCGGCAGACCTTCCCAAGGAAGGCAGCCACTATGATCTCGCCATCGCGCTCGCGATTCTTGCCGCCATCGGCGCTGTTCCGCGCGACAGTCTCGAAGGCGTCGCCGCCATCGGCGAACTCGCCCTCGATGGCGGGCTCGCGGATACGCACGGCGCCCTGCCCGCTGCAATGGCCGCCGAAGCGCTTGATCTCGCACTCGTCTGCCCCGCCTCCTGCGGACCAGAAGCCGCGTGGTCGGGCGGCACAGTCCTCGCCGCGCCCAGTCTCATTTCACTGGTGAACCATTTCAACGGCACACGCGCCATCATGCCGGCAAAACCCGGCGCACTCGCTGATGGCGCCGCCGTGCCGGACCTGCGCGACGTGAAAGGACAGGACGCCGCCAAGCGCGCGCTCGAGATCGCGGCGGCGGGCGGGCACAACCTTCTGATGATCGGCCCGCCCGGCTCAGGCAAGTCGATGCTGGCCCAGCGCCTGCCCGGCCTCCTGCCTCCTTTGTCGGCGCGCGAGCTTCTGGAAGTCAGCCAGATCCATTCAATCGCCGGTCTGCTCGAACGCGGCCGCCTCTCGCGCACCCGTCCCTTCCGCGCGCCACACCATTCCGCCTCGATGGCCGCGATGGTCGGCGGCGGCATCAAGGCCAAGCCCGGCGAAGCGTCCATGGCGCATCATGGCGTGCTGTTCCTCGATGAACTGCCCGAGTTCACGTCGCAGGTTCTGGATTCGCTCCGGCAACCTCTGGAAAATGGCGAGGCCGTGATCAGCCGCGCCAATCGGCACGTGAAATATCCCTCGCGCTTCCAGCTCGTCGCCGCCGCCAACCCCTGCAAGTGCGGCGGCGGTCCCGGCGCCTTCCAGTGCCGCAAGGGCCCTGCCTGCCAGGCCAACTATTTCTCGCGCATTTCCGGCCCCTTCCTCGATCGCATCGACATCTTCGTCGATGTGGCCCCGGTCACGGCAATGGATCTCTCCCTCCCCCCGCCGTCCGAAGGGACGGCTGAGGCTGCCGCGCGCGTCGCGGCGGCGCGCGAGATTCAATCGCGCCGCTATGGCGAAGGCGCCGAAGGCCGCCGCGCCATAAACGCCGACGCGCCAGGCGCCGATCTCGAAACCATCTGCCGGCCAGACGCCGGCGCCCGCGCGCTCCTCGTGCAGGCCGCCGAACAGATGGCCCTCTCCGCCCGCGCCTATCACCGCGTCATGAAAGTCGCCCGCACCATCGCCGACCTCGACGGCGCAAACAGCATCGCCCGCGTCCACGCGGCGGAGGCGCTGAATTACCGCTTCCGCCCGCCGGGCGCGACGACGGTTGCAAAGGTCGGATCGGGGTTAGTTGCGTAGCATCCAACAGGGACTGCGCCTGCCGAAGCAGACCCCCACCTGTCCGCCCCCTAAACGGGGCGGAACCATGTTGCGCCAACTTACCTGACTTTGAAGGGCGGTGATGGCCCCAGGGTCCCGCCCCGTTTAGGGGGCGGACAGGTGGGGGTCTCTCTCCACGTTCACAGAACGCGGATCACTTCACCCGCGCCTCAACCACATCCCACATCTTCGCCACCGCATCGACGCCGCCCAGGCGCTTCAGCGCCCGCGCTCCGGTGGGCGAGGTCACGTTGATCTCCGTCATCATCCCGCCGATCACATCGATGCCGACGAAGATCAGCCCGCGCGCTTTCAGCTCCGGCCCGATCCGCGCGCAGATCTCGCGCTCGCGCGCTGAGAGCTCCGTCGCCTCCGCCGTCCCGCCGACCACGAGGTTGGAGCGGATCGCGCCCGAAGGCGGCTTGCGGTTGATCGCGCCCACCGGCTCGCCATCGACGATGAGAATGCGCTTGTCGCCCTCGCTCACCGCCGGAAGGAAGGCCTGCGCGATGAAGGGCTCGGGAACCATCTTGTTGAACAGGTCGACCACCGCTTCGAGATTGCCGTCGTCCCGGCCGATCTTCAGCACGCCCGCCCCGCCATGCCCATGCAGCGGCTTCAGAACGATGTCGCCATGCACGGCGCGGAATTCCTGCACGCGCCGGATGTCCCGCGTGATCAGCGTCGGCGGTTGCAGGTCCGGATATTTCAGCGTGAGAACCTTCTCCGGCGCCGACCGCACGCCCGCCGGATCGTTCACCACCAGCGTCTCGTCCGTCACCAGTTCAAGCAGGTGCGCCGCCGTGATGTAGCCCATGTGAAACGGCGGATCCTGCCGCATCAGCACGACATCCGCGTCCTTGCGCAGATCGATGATGGCCGGCGCGTCAAACTCCGCATGCGGCTTCTGACCGGGCAGCACGCGCGCCCCACGCGCCTCGGCCTTCACGAAGCCTGAGTCATAGAAAAGATCGCCGACGCCATAGACCCAGACACGATGCCCGCGCCGCTGCGCTTCCTCGATCATCATGAAGGTTGAATCGCCGGCCGGGTTCACGGACTCCAGCGGGTCCATCTGGACGGCGATGCGCAAGGACATGGAAGGCTCCAGCAAGGAGCCTTCTACCTAGGTCGCCCCGAGAGGCCGCGCAATGTGCGCGCCAAACGATGTTCCCAAAATGGCGTCGATAGGAACCCCTAATTCCCGCCCACCGGGGGAAGCGGCCGCGACTGCAGACCGCCATCGTTCGAGCCCGCCCCCGGCGGCGGTTTCGCGTCCGAGGCGTAAGGGTCGACATAACCCGGGCGCTGCGTCGGCGAATTGTCCGGCGGCACGATGGGCGCCGGCGTCGTCGGGCTCGGCGTAAGGCTGATCGGTGCGTTCTGCCCGCTCCCGTCCGGTTCGGGCGAGGCCGCTACGCTGATCTCCGGCGGCGGGCCCGCACGCTCGCGGATCTTCACATACGAGATCACACGCTGCACGCCGCCCACCATGCTCGCGTGTTCGGCCGCGCGGCGCAGCTCTTCCTCGCTGCGCGCAACACCCAGCAGGTAGACGACGCCATTATAGACCTGCACGTTGAAATTCGCGCCCTTGATCTCGCCATCGCCAATCAGGCGCGTGTGAATCTGTCCGGTGATCCAGGTGTCGTTGAGGTCGCGCCCGAGATCGAAATAGTCGATCACGATTTCATTGGCGACTTCGTTGATCGAGCCGACCTCCCACGCGATGCGCTCGGCCGTCGCGCGGTCTTCCTCGGTCGCCACGCGGCCCGAGAGCAGCACGAAGCTGTCGACCACCGCAACGTCCACTTCCATGAACCGGCCGCTGAGCCCGGCGCCCAGAAGGCGCGTCTTCACCTCGGTCGCGGCCGATGCGTCGTCCAGCGTCTGGAACATCGTGGCGTCGGAAAGACACCCGCCCAGCAGGGGGGCGGCCATCAGAAGGCAGGCGATCACGCGTGCGGTCATTGTCCCAGAGCTCCAGTCGTCCCGTCCCAGCCGAGCGCCATAAACGCTGCTTGCGGCGATTTTCGGGCGATTTGTGTTCCTGCGCCAGAGCCGGTGAAAGCCCGGTGAACAGCCCATTGAACGGGCTAATTCTCCGCCCGCCACGCATCCCTCACATGAAGCGGCAATCGCCCCGGCGCCAGCAGCACCATGTCGAACCGCCAGAGCAGCTCATTCGCATCCCGCCTGCGTCCGGCCCAGATGTTCGCCGCCTGCTCCAGCCTGCGCCGCAATTCGGGCGTCACCGCCTCGCGCGCCGCGTCAATCGTGCGCCGCGACTTCACCTCCACGAACACCAGCATCCGTCCCTTGCGCACAACCAGGTCGATCTCGCACGCTGGCGTCCGCGCGCGCCGCTCCAGCACGCGATAGCCCTTGATCTGCAGCCACAGCGCTGCGGCGTTCTCGGCATTGCGGCCCGCGCGCTCGCGGCGGCGGCGGTCCTCAGTCCTCATCGCCTTCCGCATCCTGTCTCAGCTCAAGAATGCGCGCATAGACATCGCGGCGCGGCAGGCCCAGCTTCTCGGCGATCTCGCCCGCCACTTCCTTCACCGGCCGCGTCTCATCCGCTTCCGCAATCGCGGCGTCCAGCATGTCGCCATCGGCGACGATCGCCTCACCCGGCCCCACCAGCACTACGATCTCTCCGCGCGGCGGCCCCGCCTCGGCATAGTGCGCCGCCAGCTCGGCCAGAGTCCCGCGCCGCGTCTCCTCGAATTTCTTGGTCAGCTCGCGCGCCACCGCCGCCTCGCGCGCCCCGCCCAGCACGTCCCTCATGTCGGCCAGCGACGCGACCAGCCGTGACGGCCCCTCGAAGAAGATCAGCGTCCCACGTATTGCGCCCAGTTCCTTCAGGAACGTCCGGCGCGCGGATGAACGCGGCGGGGGAAAGCCCGCGAAAGTGAAACAATCCGTCGGTAACCCCGAAGACGCCAGCGCCGCCAGCGGCGCCGACGCGCCCGGAATGGAATAGACCGCCGCCCCCTGCTGGGCCGCCTCGCGCACCAGCTTGTAGCCGGGGTCCGACACCAGCGGCGTCCCGGCGTCAGACATCAGCGCGATCCGCGCGCCGGTTTCCAGTTCCTTAAGCAACACAGGCCGCGCCTGCGCGCCGTTATGGTCATGATATGGCCGCAGTCGGGCTGACACTCCAAAGGCCGACAGAAGCTTCGCGGCGACCCGTGTATCCTCGGCGCAGACAATGTCCGCCGACGCCAGGATATCGAGTGCACGAAGCGTAATGTCGCGAAGGTTGCCGATGGGAGTCGAAACAACGTAGAGCCCGGGCGCAAGGTCGGGAATGAGACGGAACAGACGGTGGCCCTGAATTTCCTGTGGAGCCTGTTCTTGTCCTGAATCATCCACCGGCCTAGCCTCCGCACCGGTCGCCGCCTCCGAATGCCGGGGGTCGCCGGCCGGGTCCGAAGCAGCATCCTCAGGAGGGATCGCGCATGCCATTCAGTCTTCGAACCCACAAGCTGGCCATCGCGGCGACGGCATTGATGGTTGCAACTTCGGCCTGCACCACCGGCCCGGTGCGTCCCACTGCCCCGCTCTCTAGCAGCGGACAGCGTCCCGATCCAATGCGTCCTCCGCGCCCAGGTGAGCCGCTGCCCTCCGCGCCGGTGATCGACACCTATGCCGAAGGCCGCAACGCCTACAAGCCTCGCCACCTTGCAGCCAACGAACAGACCTCGCTGAAGCGCATTGCTGTCCTGCTGCCCTTCTCTTCCACCAACGCCGAAGTGAAGAAACAGGTCGCCGGCATCTATAACGGCATCCAGATGGCGCTCTTCCAGGTCGGCGCCACCGACGTGGTCCTCCTGCCGCGCGACGCCACCAGCGCTGATCCCCAGGTCATCGCCGGCATCACCGAGGATGTGATCCGCGATGGCGCCATCGCCATCATCGGCCCGGTCTTCGCGCCCCAGGTTCCCGCAGTCGCCGCCGAAGCCGCCGAGGTGCGCGCGCCTGTGCTCGCCTTCTCGACCGATCTCTCCGCCATTGGCCAGGGCGCCTATCTCGTCTCGATGACGCCGGCCGCCGAAGTGAAGCGCATCGTCGAATGGGCCAGCCGCGACGGCGTCACGCGCTTTGCCATGCTCGGCCCCGACAACGCCAACAGCCGCGCGATCGAGGCGGCCCTCCAGCAGGAAGTCTCCGCGCGCGGCGGCGCCGTCGTCGCCGTCTCCTACTACACGCCCGGCAACTCCTCGCCGCAGACCGAAGCGCGCACAATCGCGCGCACCATCGAAAACGAAAACCGCACCTATCCCGGCAAGGTCGCCGTGCTGATCCCGGAGTCGGGCGTCCAGCTGCGCTCGGTCGGCGCGCTCCTGCGCTCGATCGCCAACGTCACGCCGAGCCAGGTCCGCTTCATCGGCACCGGCCAGTGGAACGATCCGGAAATCTGGCGCGAGCCCGGCCTCTATGGCGGCGCCTTCCCCGCGCCCGATCCGCAGGCCATCACCGACTTCGACCAGCGCTATCAGGCAACCTTTGGCGAAGCCCCGCCGCGCCTCGCCAGCTTCGGCTACGACGCCGGCGCGCTCGCCGCGACGCTCGCCGTCGCCGAACGCCTCGACGCGGCGATGATCCAGCGCCCGCAAGGCTGGGGCGGCGTCAACGGCCTCTTCCGTTTCCTCCCCGACGGCAGCACGCAGCGCGCACTTTCAGTGTTGCAGCTGCAAAACCAGGGCGGCGTCAAAGTGATCTCACCGGCCGCGCAATCGTTCGACTCGGGAAGCTGAGTAGCGTCACGCGACAGCGTGCCTACCGATAGAGACCCCCACCTGTCCGCCCCCTAAACGGGGCGGGACCCGGTTGCATCACCGCCCTTCGATTTCAGGCGAGCTGGCGAAACATGGTTCCGCCCCGTTTAGGGGGCGGACAGGTGGGGGTCTGTCTCGGCGCGCGCTGAACCAACGCTCTAAGGCGCAATCTCCCCCGCAACCCGATCCGCAAGCAGCCGCCCCTCGCGCGTCAGCGCGATCCGTCCATCGCCACGCACAAGCAGCCCTTCGGCCGCGAACTCCGCCACCTTCTCCGCATCGAGCTGCAGCCCAAGCTCCTCCACATCGGCCACCGCAAACCCCTCGACCACACGCAGCCCCATCGCCACGCGCTCGCGCGCCTGCCCGACCGCATCGAGCCGGTCGACCGCGGCCCAGCCTATGCCGTTGGCCTTGATCTGATGCAGGTAGTGTCCCGGCTTCTCGGCCGCCTCGACGGCCCAGCGTTCGCGCCCGATCGTGAGCCGCCCATGCGCGCCCGGCCCCACGCCCGCCCAATCGCCGCACTTCCAGTAAATGCCGTTGTGCACGGAACGATGCTCCGGTCCGCGCGCGTGATTGGAAATCTCGTAACCGGGAAGTCCCGCCGCGTCGGTCAGGTCCTGCGTGATCTCGTAGAACGCAGCTGCATCATCATCGCTTACCGGCGCCCACGCCTTGCGCTTCACCGCCTGGAAGAACGCCGCCCCCGGCTCGATCGTAAGCTCGTAGAGAGAAAGATGATCCGCCCCCAGCGCCAGCGCGCGTGACAGCTCTCCGCGCCAGGCCTCCAGCGTCTGGCCCGGCACGGCATAGATCATGTCGATGGAGATCGAGCGGAATTTCCCGCGCGCCACGTCCAGCGCCTTCACCGCATCGCCCGCCGAATGCGTGCGCCCGAGAAATTTCAGGCGCTCATCATCCAGTGACTGCAGTCCCAGCGACAACCGGTCGACACCCGCTCCCGCAAACTCCGCAAAGCGTGCATGATCATCTGGATTTGCCTCCAGCGTGATCTCCGCCCCGGGCGCCATGCCCCACAGCCGGCGCACATGCGCGATCAGCTGCGCAACCTGCTCCCCGCTCATCAGCGAAGGCGTGCCCCCGCCGAAGAAGATGGAATCCACCTCGCGCTCGCCCGTGCGAGCGCGCCAGCCGTCGAGATCACGCAGCAAGGCGTCGAACAGGGGCGCGGTGTCGCGCGCCTTCGCGGCATAGACGTTGAAATCGCAATACGGACAGATCCGCGCACAATACGGCCAGTGGACGTAAACGCCGAAGCCGCGCTGGACATCAAGACTGCTCATCGCGCCATCGCTGGCCCTGAAAGCGCCCGCCGGTCAAGCTGTTAGCTCTTCGGATCCTCGGAGGAAGCCGGTAGCGTGAACTCGATCCGCGCGCCCGCAGCGTGGTCCTGATCAATCCTGATCACGCCGCCATGGCTCTGCACGATGGTGCGACACGCCGCGAGGCCGATGCCGACCCCGTCCCCCGCCGCCCGCGCCCCGCGCGCCAGTGGATTGAACGCCACCGCCGCAAGGCCCGGCTCGAATCCCACTCCGTTATCCTCCACTGCAATCCGCCACAGCTCCGGCTCCCGCTGGCAACTCACGCGGATGTTCAGACGCCGGTCCAGCCGCCTGTTCTTGATCGCGTTGCCGAACAGGTTCTGGAACAGCGACGTCATCAGGGCAGGATCGCAGCGCAGCACCGCATCCGTCTCCAGCGTGATCCGGCCGTGCGCCGCCTCAAGGTCATGCGCATGCAGCGCCGCCGCCGCCCGCACGATCTCGCTCAGCGGCGTGTCCGACATGCTCACCCGGGTGTGGGCCGAGCGCGAGTACTCCAGCATCCCGTCGATCAGCTTGGGCAATTCCAGGCCGCTGGCGCGGATCGACTTCGCATGCCGGCGGGCGCCATCGACATCGCCCTGCGCCAGCGCCTCTTCCATCAATTCGCCATAGAGCAGGACATGGCGCGCCGGCGCCTTGAGATCATGAGCGGCCGAGGATGCGTATTGCTCCAGCGCCTCGTTGGCGCGCGCCAGATGTTCGGCCCGCTCGGTGGCTTCCTCCTGCCACCGCTGCGTCACAAGCGACAGCCACCACACCAGCATAACGCCGATGACGACGCTGATCGTCGCATTCAGCGCAAACAGCGCCTCGGGCGTCCAGCCCAGCATGATACGCAGCGCCAGGCTCGCCGCCTCCGCACCCACTGGCAGGCCGATCACGATGGGCAGGGCGCGGCGCAGCAGGCGCCCGCGAAGGCTGGGCTGCAGGATTGCCCTGCCGATCCCCAGCGAAGGATGCAGCGCCACGCACACAAGGTTGAACCACGCGATCAACGCGGCTGTGTGCAGCCCCATCGCGTTCAGCGGGCTCGCAGGATCGGGCGCACCCCAGAACAATAGCAGCCCGAACACCCTGTAGAGAGCAGGCGTTGCGGCCAGCACGCAGATCACCCCGATCAGAGCCGGACGCCTTGGCGTCAGGTTGAGCAGGAGCAACGCGAGCGCCGACAGCATCACGCACGCAATCGTCGCATCGGCAGGCAAGGTGGCGAGGACATCCGGCGCCTCGGTCAGCGCCCATTCCAGGCGCGCCCACGCGAGCCACGCAATGATCACCGCCGCGATCACGACCGACAGGTATCGCGCATTGCGGGCCTTGCGCAGGCTCAGCATGTATCCCAGCGACAGCGCCATCAGCACCGCGGCCGTGTTGAGCCGCATGGTCGGGAATCCGGGGATGAGATAGGTCAGCTGCTCGATCCCGAAGCCGTAGCCGCCGAGCAGAACCAGGGCGGCAATCGAGCCGATCGCCGCCGCATGCCATTCGAGCGCTGTGAAATATCTGCGCTGCGGCAACTGGAGATAGGCGTCCAGGCTTCGGAGCGTCATCGGCCTGCCCTCCCTCGCCTGCGTCGCGCCGCTAGTGCTGCGGCAGCTCCGTCCTCTGCCAGTAGCCGATCACCGTCTGCGCCATCTCGCGATACTCGGCCAACGTCGATGGCTTCTCGATGTAGCCGTTGCAGCCTGTCCCATAGGCGCGGTCGACGTCCTTCTGCAGCGCCGATCCCGAGCACATCACCACCGGCACAGGATTGCCCTCGCCCCGCAGGGCCGAGAGAACGCCAAAGCCGTCCAGCTCCGGCATCTTCACGTCGAGCACGACAAGATCGGGTCTCTCGTTCCGGATTCTCACCAGCGCTGTCCGCGGCTTCTGCTCGCCGGTCACCTGCACGCCCGCCTGCGTTGCGAACGCAAGCGTCATGAACTGCAGGCAGTTCGGATTGTCGTCGACGACCAGCACGCTTGCGAGTTTCGCCATTCCTGCCCCAACACGCCCGTAGAATTGTTTAGGACACTAACGTCCTTACGCGCGAAGAGATACCCGTACTTGGTCGATTTGGGTCCCCAACTGGCCTAGTCGGCGAGATAGGCCAGGAACTTCGCAAACGCGATGGCGCGGTGGCTCATCGCGTGTTTCCGCTCCGGCTCGATCTCGCCGAACGTCTCGGTCTCGCCCTCGGGCACGAAGATGGGGTCATAGCCAAACCCCTTCTCCCCACGCGGCGGAAACACAAGCTGCCCGCGCACGATCCCCTCGAAACTCTCGACATGACCGTCCGGCCAGGCCAGCGAAAGCACGCAGACAAAGCTCGCCCGCCGGTCCACTTCGCCGTCATCGCTCGTCTCGGCCTTCAGACCTTCCTCCACCTTTTGCATGGCGAGGCCGAAATCCTTATCGGGGCCAGCCCAGCGCGCCGAATAAATTCCCGGCGCACCCGACAGCCCATCACACGCCAGTCCGGAATCATCCGCCAGCGCCGGCTCCCCAGTCGCACGCGCGGCCGCCAGGGCCTTCAGTTCGGCATTCCCCTGGAACGTCTCGGCGGTCTCTTCCGGTTCGGGGAGGCCAAGCTCGCCGGCGGACACCGCCGTGAACCCCGCCCCGGCCAGCAAGTCGGCCAGCTCCTTCACCTTGCCGGGATTGTGCGTGGCGGCGATCAGGCGTCCCGGGTTGAGCTTGCGGCGCTGGGTCATTGGTGGATTCCTGCCCTAAATCCTTGGGGAAGATGCGTCTTTTTGGCGGTCCTGCAGCTGGCTGCTGGACGTTCTTATTGTTTTTCGATATGGTCCGAATCCATCCCGCCAGACAAGCTGGCGCATGGCAAGCCGCGCCGGGGCACGACACGTTCCGGAATGGCAGGGTTTTGGCCGCATGCGCGGTCCAGCTGAAGTGGAGCCCCGGTCTTCATGTTGATCAGCGCGACCGGCCGCGGGTCGATCTCGTCCGTCCTCAAGGTGGCAGTTGATGTCGCCTGGGTGATCGCGTGCGCGCTGCTGGGCTTCTTCTGGATCGTCGCCGCCATCTCCGTCTACTTCATCGCCACCGGCGGCCAGGCCATGATGGGGTTCGAGCAGATCGCCATCGAATCCCCCATGAATGTCGCGCTGTGGACCCTGAACGGCTCCATCCTCGCCATCGGCGTCATGATTGTCTGCGCTTACCTGCGCGGCGTCTTCGAAACGCTGGTCAAGCGCGACCCCTTCGTTCCCGAGAACGCCAAGCGCTTCACCGCCATCGCCATCGTGCTCGCTGTCATGGAGGCGTCGAAGACGCTGGTCAGCGGCCTCGTGAGCATCATCTTCTCCTCCCTCAACATCGCCGGCGGCGAACAATTCCGCTTCCAGTTTCCCAATGTCAGCTGGCCCGTCTGGATCGCGGTCGTGACCCTCTTCGTACTGGCCCAGGTGTTCCGCGAGGGCGCCGCCATGCGCGAAGAACAGAAGATGACAATCTGAACCATTTCGTGCTCGGGATGGTTCGGTGATTGCAAGGAACACGGGTTAACTCCGTGACGAGGTTAAGGGCTGGCGCGGCCCACGATGCGTTTACGACCCGCCGGTGGTCAGGACCGGCGCAAGACAAGGACTGAAACGGCGCCTATGGCGATCCGCGTCACTCTCGACCGCGTTCTGCTCGACAGACGCATGTCGCTCACCGAGCTGGGCGACCGCGTGGGAATCACGCTTGCGAACCTGTCGATCCTGAAGACCGGCAAGGCCAAGGCGATCCGCTTCTCCACCCTCGAGGCCCTGTGCCGCGAACTCAACTGCCAGCCCGGCGATATCCTCATCTGGGATCCCGACGTCGCCGCCGAAGCGGATGACGAAGACGGCAAGGCCGTCGCGGCCGAGTAGCGTCCACTTTTCCGCCATCTTGCCCTGACACTGTCTTGACGATGCCGGCACGCATCGTGATGTCAAACGTAGTCCAACTGTAGCTGGACGGGGGCGAAGAGCGATGGACGGCGCCGGTATGGGCGAGTTTTCCCAGCTTCTGCTCGGCATTTGCGCTGGCGCGCTGCTGGCCATGTCGGCAGCCATGCTGCGTGCGCCCCGCGCCACCGCGCGCTGGACCGGCTTTGCCTTCTTCTTCTGCTCGGCGCTCTTCGCCGTAAAACTCTGGAACGATGCAACGCTGGTGCTGCCAGACCAGCTACGCTTCCTGATCGGCGTCACCGCGATGATGTCTGTCGGCTGGTTCTGGCTGATGGTGATGGCGCTGTTCGGCGATATCGACAGGTATCGCCCGGTGATGTTCCTGGCCCCGCTCGCCATGATGGGCTGCGGCATCGCCAACATGCTGCACCTTGGCCCGCTCGTTCCCTACGTCTGGGCCATTGGTACCGGCCTGCAGGTCACGCTGGCCGTGTGGTCCATGGTCATTGTCGTGCGCAGCTGGAAGGACGATCTCGTCGAATCGCGGCGGCGACTGCGCGGGCCGTTCATGATGGCGGTCGCGCTCTACATCATCTCGCTCAACGGCTTCGACCTGCTGGAGATGTTTGGCGGAACACCCGCCTGGTATCCCATGCTGAACGCTGCGCTGCTCGCGAGCGTCGTGCTCGGCGGGTCGCTGGTCTTCCTCGATCCGCGCGAAGCGATGTTCGGCAGCGACGCCATTCCGACAGAGCCGCCACCGCCGCGCCCCGTCGCCGAAGTTGGCGTGCACGTCAACGGCAAGGCCGCTCCCGCCGCCGCGCCCGCGCTCGACCGCGCCGCCAAGGCCGATCTCGAACGCCTCCAGTGCCTGATGTCGCGCGACGAAGTCTGGAAGGAAGAAGGCCTCACCATCGCCAGCCTCGCCCTGCGCGCGGCCATGCCCGAAACCCAGCTGCGCCGCCTGATCAACGACTGCCTCGGCTACCGCAACTTTCCGTCCTACGTGAACGCGCATCGCATCGCCGCCGCCAAGGCGCGGCTGGCCGATCCCAATGGCGCGCGCGTGTCGATCTCCACGATCGCCTACGAAACGGGATTCGCCTCGCTCGGCCCCTTCAACCGCGCCTTCAAGGAAGAGGCAGGCGTGTCGCCTTCCGAATGGCGCCGCAGGGCCCTGGGCGACGACAATTCAGCCGGCGAAGTCTCGCCGATTTCTGAAACCGCCTGATCGATTCCTGAAAAGCCCCGTGAATTCAAAGCGGGGCGCAGGACGTTACATCGGCCTCTCATAATTCCAAAAAGCCTGATCGAATTCTGCGAACCCGCGCCTTTTCCCGAAAACGGCGAGAATCACTCGCGGCCGCACCCCAATCTCTCCTCACCCATGCACAGGAGATGACAATGGGAACGAAGAAGCAGACCTCCCCGAAACTTGCCTACGCAATCGCCTCCCCGAACGTGATCGCCACCGCCTTCACCGTCGCTATCGCGGTGGGCGCCCTCGCGCTGGCGCCGGCAGCGATGGCCGAACCGGACGTCGTCCGTCCCGTCTCCGCCACCGTGTCCTACGCCGACCTCGATCTTTCAACCGAGGCAGGCGCGCGCGCCATGCTGCAGCGTATCCGCTTCACCGCGCGCGACATGTGCGGCTCCGAACCCGTCCACAGTCCGCTCACCCCCCGCGCGCCCACGCAGTTCCGCAGCTGCGTGATCGACGCGGTCGACTCGGCTGTCGCCGGTCTCGACGCACCGGTCCTCGCGGCCCTCAGCAACACAGAGGCCGAAAAGGCCCTCACAGTCCTCGCCTCGCGCTAGGCGCGGCGCCAACTGCCTTCCCTGGCGGTTAGCTCCCGCCGGCGCCTGACGGCGGGCTTTCCGGACCCATCCGATTCCCGGAAAGCCCGCCGGTTCTTCTCGGCGGCGAAACAAGACCGGCCCGTCCACTGCCTTCGACCCTGCTCCGCGCATCCTGACGAAAGTCAGGATCCAGGAACGGTCGCGCAAAGAGAACCGGCCTGAAGCCACAAGCCTGAAAAAGCATCTCCGTCAGCCCTGGGTCCCGACTTTCGTCAGGACGAACAAGGATGGGCTTCGCCCCTTGAAGCGCTGAAGCGCCCTAACGCTTCTTCGGCTTGCCCTGCCGCGCCTGCGCCTTCAGCCAGAAGCCGAGCGCCATCACCTTGGCGTCGTCAAAGAACGCCGCATCGACGCGATCAAGGAAATCCTCGCGCGTAAATTCCACGCGCCGCACGTCTTCCTTCTCCGCCGCCACTCCCGAAGCCTTCGGGTCCACGAGATCCGCCGTCTTCACCGGCGCATAATACAGGAAGATCCGTTCCGAACTCGATCCCGGCGAGACATAGCCGTTCGACACCAGTGTGAGTTTGTCGGCCCGATAGCCGACCTCTTCCATCATCTCGCGCCGGATGCAGTCCTCGGGCTCCTCGTCCTCTTCCACCGACCCCGCCATCGCCTCGATGATATAGCCCGGCCCCTTGTCGTGCGTTGCGATGCGGAACTGCTCGGCCAGCACGATGACATCGCGCTCCACATCGTGGATCAGCGCCGCCGCGCTGTCCCCCCGCTCGAACACCAGCCGCGTCACATCGGTAAGCCGCCCCTTGCCCGCCGCACGATCAAAATCGAACACATACTCGTCGATCTTGTAGCGCCCCTTGAACACCGTCTTCTTCGACTTGATGTCGACCTTCCGCTTCTTCGCCGCCAATCGAGCCTCCTGATCCGGACAGGAGGCCTACACGATCAACCTTCACTTGGGCAGCGCGATCAACCGCCAGGGCTCATGGGTGGCATCATGGGCGGCATGGTATCGAATGTCGGCAGGCCGGAGATGGCATCCCAGCTCGGCGCGCGCGAGGCATAGACCACCATCTGCGGCCTGAAGACCTCGAGATCATCAAGGCTGGACGCCCGCAGAAACGTCATCCCCGGCATCGCGCTGTTGGTCGAATGGATGGCGCAGCCGCACACCGGACAGAATGAGCGCGTCACCATGTTTCCGCTGTCCGAGGGATGGTCATAGCCGGCCAGGCGACCGGACAGGGTCAGGCTTTCCGTCGGCACGACAAGATGCGAGCAATGCCCCGTGCCGCTGGACTTCCTGCAGTCCACACAATGGCAATGCCCCATCATCGCCGGATCGGCGCTGCTCTGATAGCGCACGGCCCCACACAGACACCCGCCCGAAAATCCCATCTCCGTCCCCTATGCTTCATGCGGTGCGCTGCACGACGCTTCCCACGCCGCGCCAACGTCGCCCCGGCTCGACACACTCGCTGACGCCTCGGCTTCGAACCGCGCCGGAAACCCTTCCGCCAAAGCTTTCCCCTCTTGCGCCCGAAGCCAAATCTACCGATTCTCTTGCAACTTGCAAGTTACCATCTATGCGAGGACTCGCACCTGCCCTCCGACCCCGACTTCCGCTCCGGCTGCCCCATCGCCTCGACGCTTGATCTCGTGGGCGACCGCTGGACGCTCGTACTCCTGCGCGATCTCGCCAACGGCAAATCGCGCTTCCAGGAATTCCTAGAAAGCCCGGAGCGCATCGCCAGCAACATCCTCACCTCGCGCCTCGCGCAGATGGAGGCGCACGGCCTCGTCACCGCCGAACTCTACCAGCGCAAGCCGAAGCGCTACGCCTACACGCTCACGAAGCGCGGCGCCGCGCTGATGCCCGTGCTGCAAGCGATCTGTCGCTTCGGTTGCAGCGAACTCCCCGACCGCTGGACCCCGCCCGAGCGCTTCATGAAGCTCAAGCCCGCCGATCTTGTCCGCAGCTAGCCGAACGTCGCGGCCACGATCTGCGCGATCTCCGCATGCGCTGCTGCCTTCACGGCATTGTCCGCCGCGCTCTCGCTGAGATAGCTCGCGATCACGATCGGCTTGCGGCCCGGCGGGAAGGCGATCGCCACGTCATTGTGCGCGCCATTGCCGCCCGTCCCCGTCTTGTCGCCGGCGTTCCAGTCCGCCGGCAGCCCTGCGCGCAGCCTGTCCAGCCCGGTGGTGGATGTACGCATCCATCCGATCAGTTTCTCGCGCATCACCGGCCTCAGCACCTCATCGGTCGCAAGCAGGCGCAAAGCCGTCCGCGCCATCGCCTCGGGCGTGGTCGTGTCGCGCGCGTCACCCGGCGCGTTCTCGTTGAGCGCGGGCTCGTTGCGATCAAGCCGGGTCACGCTGTCGCCCGCCTCGCGGAAAAAGCGCGTAAGCCCTTCCGGCCCCATCATCGGAACAAGCAGAAGGTTCGCAGCGCAATTGTCGCTGACCGTGACGATCGCCTCGCAGAGCTCTTCCACCGTCATCCGCCCCATGCCGGTCGCGGGATCAATCCGCGTCTCGCACACGGGCGAATGGCCCAGCAGGTCGTGGCGATTGAACAACATTTTTTGATCAAGACCCATTCCGCCTTGCGCACGCTTCAGGACACCCGCCGCCAGCAGCCATTTGAACGTCGAGGCCATCGCAAAACGCTCGCCCTGCCGATGCCCGATCACAACGCCTGACTCGATATCGAGCGCACAGACGCCCACGCGCCCGCCAATACGCTGCTCGATCGACGCGAACTTCGTCCCCGAAACCGGCTTCACGCCAATCGGCGCAGCGCGCACCGGCCCGGCAACCACCGGCCCGGGAACCATGGGCGCTGGGTTCGCACACCCCGCAACCAGAAGTCCTGCCCCGCCGGCAACGATCCCGCGCCGTGTCAGCATCAGATGCCCAGCGCCTGTCTCTGCGCCGCAAACAGCTCCTCGCAGCCCGCCTCCGCAAGATCCATCAACGCCGCAAACTCCGTGCGCGAAAAACTGCGCTGTTCGCCCGTGCCCTGTATCTCGATCAGCTTGCCGCCCGACGCCATCACGAAGTTCGCGTCCACCTGCGCCGCGCTATCCTCCGGATAATCAAGATCGAGCACCGGCACGTCATTGAAGATGCCGCACGACACCGCCGCCACCTGCGCCGAAAGAGGGTTCGTCTTGATCACGCCCTCGTCCACCAGATACCGGCACGCCAGCGCCAGCGCGACATAGGCTCCCGTGATCGCCGCCGTGCGCGTGCCGCCATCGGCCTGCAGCACATCGCAGTCGAGCGTGATCGTGTTCTCGCCCAGCGCCTTCATGTCGGTGACGGAGCGCAGCGCCCGCCCGATCAGCCGCTGGATTTCCTGCGTGCGGCCAGACTGCTTGCCCTCGGCGGCTTCCCGGCGACCGCGCGTGTGCGTGGCGCGCGGCAGCATGCCGTATTCGCCCGTCACCCAGCCCTCGCCCTTGCCCTTCTTCCAGCGCGGCACCTCGCCCGCCCACGACGCCGTGCACAGCACATGCGTATGCCCGAACTTCGCCAGGCACGACCCCTCCGCATAACGTGTCACCCCCGCCTCCAGCGAAATGGGACGAAGCTGCTGTGGCGTACGGCCGGACGGGCGCATGAAGAACCTCTGATCAGATACAGCGCGGCTGGTAGCAGAGGCTGGGCAAGGTTCCTACTGCTGCTGGTCGCTCCAAGTGAGCGCGTCGAGCACCCTGGGTTCAACGAGCCGCTTGACCGCAATCGTATCCAACACGTTGTCCTGGTGCAGCTGCGGCGCCGACAGGTACACCAGCAGCACATCGCCCGGAGATCCGGCCCACGCGTCCCGATTTCTCTCAGGTCCGCAAGGCGGCGCATTGTCGAAGACAAGCTGGAACTCCGTAAGAGGGCCTTGGTGTCCCAGCCAGCGCAATGGCTTCAGAGTCACCTTTGTGAGGTTGGGTTGGGAAAGGTCAATCCCGTCCGTCCTACCAACGCGGTCTAGCCTGACCAGCACTAGGCCGTCGGACCTTCCCAGCAGTCCGGCCTGTCGATCAGCCTCGACCGCTTCATCAATTGTCCGCCCCCACGCCGCATTCGCCTCTATCCAAGCTCGCTCATTGGCAGCGATGTCATCGGCTGAGGCGCCGGGCGCTAGCTGTGGCACAGGCGGCAAGGGCAGCGGGCTTGGCGGCGAACACGCAAAGGCTGGCGACGCGCCCAAGGCCGTCACAACCGCCGCCAGCAACACAGCCCCAACCCGCATCGCCCCTACTCCGGCCCCTTCGTCAGCGCCGCGATCGTGCGCGGCTCGATGATGCGGTCGAGCGCGTAGGCTTCCATCACGCTCGGCTGCGCGCCTGCCGAGAGATAGACGAGGAACACATCGCCCGGCTTGCCGTAGAGGGCGTCCTGGCCGGTCATCTGTCCGCACGGCGGCGGCATGCTTGAACCAATATTGATCTCGGCCGACGCGCCGCTTCCCTTGATCCAGCGGATCGGCTTCAGCACGGCCAGAGGCTGGCCGTTCATATAGTCGAACTCCTTCGGCAGGCCCTTCGTCTTGTCCTCGCGCACATAGCGCACCAGCACGAGCGCGCCCGCCTCGTCGAACAGCCGCACCTGCTGCTTCAGCTTCCAGTCGCGTGTCTCTTCCGCATACTTCAGCCCGTGCGCCGCGTTCCACGCCATCGCCAGCGCGTCGACATCCGCCTGCGGCGTCCCCGGCGCAGCAGGCGGCGGAGGCGGCGGGGGCATGATCGAGCAGGCAAGCGCCGGGCTGGCGAACGCCATCGCCGCCGCGCCGATCAACAAGAAACGCTGAAACCTGCCCATTACCGTCACCCCTGAATGCCGTCCCGCAGACCCTGCCCCCGCCCGATCTGCCCCGCAAGCTGCCTCCACAGCGCTTTTCCATTCAAATTCAGCGACATTACGCGGGTTGAACGTGGCCCGGCGCACCCATACGTTCCCCCCCGCAATGATCACAGGCCCACGCAACCCAGCCACCCCCGCATCCTCCGTCTCCGCCTTCGCGGCGATGGACCGGCGCTCGCGCGACATCTTCCGGGAGATCGTGCAGTCCTATCTCGACAATGGCGAACCCGTCGGCTCGCGCACCATCTCGCGCCGCGGCGTCGCTCTCTCCCCCGCCTCGATCCGCAACGTCATGTCGGATCTGACCGAGATGGGCCTGATCGACAGCCCGCATACCTCCGCCGGCCGCATCCCCACCCACGCGGGCCTCCGCGTCTTCGTGGACTCGCTGCTGCAGCTCGGCGAGCCCGGTGAAGACGACAAGCGCGAGATCGAGCGCCGCCTCGCCGGCTCCGGCCGCCGCATGGAAGGCGTGCTGGCCGAAGCTTCCGAACTTCTCTCCGGCCTCGTCGGCGGCGCAGGTCTCGTCTCGACGCCGACGGCGGATGCGCCCATCCGCCATGTCGAGTTCGTGCGTATCTCCTCCGAACAGGCGCTGGCCGTCATCGTCCATGAATCCGGCGAGGTGGAAAACCGCGTGCTGGCGCTTCCCGCCGGCCTGCCCGCCTCCGCCCTTGTCGAAGCCGGCAATTACCTCAACGCCAGAACCAAAGGGAAATCCCTGGCCGAAGCCCGCGAGACCGTGCTGGCCGAAGTCCGCTCCCGCAAGGCGCTGCTCGACCAGACCGCCGCCCGTCTTGTCGAGGACGGCCTCGCCCAGTGGTCCGGCGAAGACCCCCAGCGGGGCCGCTCGCTCATCGTGCGCGGCCGCGCCAACCTGCTCGACGATCCCCGCGCCGCCGAGGATCTCGACCGGGTGCGCGATCTCTTTGCCGAACTCGAACGTTCCGAAAACCTCCTCAACGTCCTCGATACCGCCCGGGATGCGGCGGGGGTCCGGCTCTTCATCGGCTCGGAAAACCCCCTATTTTCACTCTCGGGCTCGGCGATGATCGTCGCACCCTATATGGACGGAAACCGCAAGATCGTGGGAGCGCTCGGCGTGATCGGGCCGACGCGGCTGAATTATGCTCGCGTCATTCCCATGGTGGACTATACCGCGCAGGTCGTCGGCCGCCTTCTGGGCGAAGGACGCATCGCGCAAGTTAAACGTGACTAACTTGAACGTGACTAGGGCAAACGTGAGTAAGGCGTAATGAACGAGAATACCGGAACCGACCGTCCCGAAGACGAGGCCATCCTCGCCGCCGAAAACGAAGGCATGGACGAAGCCATCGGCCACGCCCATTCCGCCGCACCCAATCCGCTGGCGGACGTCGTCGCCGCGCTCGAGAAGGAGCGCGACGCGCTGAAGGACAACGTCCTGCGCGCCCTCGCCGAGTCCGACAACGTCCGCAAGCGCGCCAACCGCCAGATCGAGGAAGCGCGCCTCTACGCCGTCGAGAAGTTCGCGCGCGACCTCCTCAACGTCTCCGACAACCTCGCCCGCGCGGTGGACTCCGTGCCGGCCTCCAGCCGCGGCCTGATGACCGAAGCGGTGAAGACCGCGCTAGAAGGCGTCGAGCTCACGCAGAAGGAGCTGGTCACCGTGCTCGCCCGCCACGGCGTCACCGCCATCGACGCCTCCCCCGGCGCCGCCTTCGACCCGGCCCTCCACCAGGCCGTCACCCAGATTCCCTCCGAACACCCCGCCGGCTCCGTCGCCCAACTCTTCCAGTCCGGCTGGCGCATCGGCGACCGAACCCTACGCGCCGCCATGGTCGCGGTAAGCGCCGGCAAGAGCGGGATGCAGTAGGGGCGAGCCGCTTTCCCCCACCCCCATCCCGTTCTACGCTCGCCATCCCATCACGTGGGAGGCGACGTGAGCGACACGGACACCACGACCAAACCCGCATCAGACGCGCGCGAGCCCTCGGTGCTGCGCCCGATCCTGATCACCTGCATCACAATGCTGGTGCTGCCGCTGCTGCTGTTCTGGCCGGCGGGCACAATCGACTGGCGCCGCGGCTGGCTGTTCCTCTCCATCGCCGTCATCGGCGCCTACTTCGCCGCCAGCCACATCGCGCGCGAAAACCCCGGCCTCTTCGCAGCCCGCGCAGGCTTCAAGCGCGGCACAAAACCGTGGGACCTCATCCTCGCGCCCATCGTCACGCTGCTGATCGTCACGATCATGCCGCTCGCAGCGCTCGACGACGCGCGCTTCCACTGGGCGCCTCAGCCTGACTGGCTGCAGCTACTCGGCTACGCGCTCTTCTGCGGCGGCTTTGCCGGCGTCACCTGGGCGCAGAGCGTCAACCCGTTCTTCGAGGCCGGCGTCCGCATCCAGACCGAGCGCGGCCACCATGTCATCGACACCGGCCCCTACGCGCGCATTCGCCATCCCGGCTACGCCTTCGCTATCCCGATGTCGGCCGGCATCGCGCTCTCGCTCGGCTCACTTGTAGCGCTCATCCCCGCCGCACTGGCCACGATCCTCCTCGCCATCCGCACCATCGGCGAAGACGCCGAACTGCGCACCAGCCTGCCCGGCTATGCGGAGTACGCTGCTCGCGTGAAGCACCGCTGGCTGCCCGGCGTGTGGTAGCGCGCCACTGCATAACGGCTTTGAGCAGAACTGGCTCACCATGTTCCGCTCATCCCGACGAAAGTCGGGATCCAGGAACGGTCTTGCCGTATGCGCAGGCTTGAAGCCGCAAGTCAGGGGCAAGCCTCACCGTCAGCCCTGGGTCCCGATTTTCATCGGGACGAGCGGGGATGGGCCCGTACCTTCCCTTCCACGCGACCCCTACTCCCGCCCCAGACCCAGGTCCCGCGCGATCGCCTCGATCATCCGCCGCGCCACCTTGCGCGCATCCTGCGGCGGCTTGAGCAGGCCAGACAGCTGCAGCATCACAGCCCCGTGCTGCGCCGCCCACATCAGGTGTCCCGCCAGCTCCACATCGCCCTTGAAGCTCTGCTCGGACGACAGCTGTTTCCACACCGTGGTCATCGTGCCGCGCGCCCGCGCCATCGCCGCAACCAGTTCGGGATAATCGCTCGCTGTCGGCTGCTGCATGTCAAACATCAGGCGATAAGCGGCCGGATGCGCCATCGCCCAGTCGACATAGCGGCCGCCCGTGAAGCCGCCCTTGCGCGCGCTGCGCTTCGCGTCGGCCGCCTCCATCGCGTCCGCAAACCGGTTGAACGCGCGCGCCCGCACGGCGGCGAGGATCGCATCCTTGTCCTTGAAATACCGGTAGGGCGTCATCGGCGAGACGCCCAGCGCATCGGCCAGCTCGCGCAGCGTGACGCCGTCCGCTCCATGCGCGGCAAACTTCTCTTCCGCCACATCGCACAGCCGCTCGCGGAACGCAGCGATGTCTTCGGCTGTCAGAACCTTGGGCAAACCACCCTCGCCAACCTTATCGCCTTCAGTCCAATCCCGCTCATCCCGACGAAAGTCGGGATCCAGGAACGGTCTTGCCACAGCCACTGGACTGAAGCCGCAAACCGGAACAAGCCGCATCGTCGGCCCTGGGTCCTGACTTTCGTCAGGACGAGCGGACAGCACGTCGTGGACCCTTACGGCTCTCGCGATAGATTTACAACGTAAGATCAAAGACTGTCCGGCAGACCTGCTGCCTACTGCCCGACCCGCCTCCGCATCCCCATCGCCCAGGCGCGTTCGTGGAACACATACGCCACTGTCTGCACCATCGGCTCGATGATCCCGACGCCCAGCGCAATTCGCCAGTCCCGGGTCAGCGCGAACGCAACCGACACCGCCACCATCAGGTGCATGACCGAATAGGTGAGCGGCTTGAATGCCGTGGGAGAAACAGGAACCCGAAACCAGCGCCGCCCGGCCCCGCCGGAGGGCATGGCATCGGCCGCCCTGTCGTGCGGGCCGGAAACGGCGCTGGAATGGGAATGCGGGCACATGGGCTAAATCCTCGGCTGACGCAATATGTATATGCGAGTTAGAAGCATTGCAATATAAGAACGCGAAAGGCACCACGATAGAAAAAAGTATTGATAATTCAGAGTGTTTCTTTCGCCACGCTCCGCGCTCACAGACTGTTGGCGACCAACGCTCCCGTGAATTCGCATCCACCTTCATCCAGAGAGCGGCCGCCCGGCCGATAGAGACCTCCACCTGTCTCAACGCTTGTCACCCTGAGCGACCAGCCCTGCGCCCGCAGCAAGCTTAACCAACAAAGCTCCACCGCAATCAGGCGCCCCAACGCCGGCAGGCGGCACAGCGCTTGCAGTTCTATCGGCTCAATGACCGGGCGAATTGCGTCCGGACTCATTCGCGCGGGCCATATAGCGGGAGAAGCAGCACCCCATGCTGTTCCACACCCACCTCTTCATCTTCGGCTTCCTGCCGGTGGCGCTGGCGGCGTTCTTCATCGCCGCGAAGGTGAACAAGCGCCTGCCCGTCTTCGTGCTGATCGCCGCCTCGCTGATCTTCTACGCCTACTGGATGCCGGAAGTGACGCTGCTGCTCCTGGGCAGCATCGTGTTCAACTATCTCGCCGGCCTGTTCCTGCAGTCTGACCGGCCCAAGGCCACGCGCCGCCTCGCCATCATCGCGGCCATCGCCATCGATCTCGGCCTCCTGGCTTACTTCAAATACGCCAACTTCTTCACCGAGACCCTGCACGCCCTCACCGGCATGGGGCCCGGCCCGCTCGACATCATCCTGCCCATCGGCATCTCGTTCTACACCTTCACGCAGATCGCCTACCTGGTGGATTCCTACAAAGGCGAAGTGAAGGAGAAGTCGTTCTCCTCCTACGTCCTGTTCGTCACCTTCTTCCCGCACCTCATCGCGGGCCCGGTGCTCCACCATAAAGAGATGATGCCGCAGTTCGCGGACCCGAACACATACCGCTTCAACTGGCTGCGCATCACGCTCGGCGCGCTGCTGTTCGCCATCGGCCTCTGGAAGAAAGTCGTCTTCGCCGACACCATGGCGCCGTGGGCGAACGACGCCTTCAACGCCGCCGACGCCGGCATGATCCCCGAACTCTACACGGCATGGGGCGGTTCGCTTGCCTACACGCTGCAGATCTATTTCGATTTCTCGGGCTATTCCGACATGGCGGTTGGCCTTGGCCTGATGTTCGGCATCGTCCTGCCGATCAACTTCGACTCGCCCTACCGCTCGCTGTCGATCGTCGACTTCTGGCGCCGCTGGCACATGACGCTCAGCCGCTTCCTGCGCGATTATCTCTACATTCCGCTGGGCGGAAACCGCAACGGCGACGTCTCGCGCTATCGCAACCTGTTCCTGACGATGCTGCTCGGCGGCCTATGGCATGGCGCCAGCTGGCTCTTTGTTGTGTGGGGCGCCCTGCACGGCGTCTATCTCATCATCGCCCACCTCTGGGGCCAGGCCGGCCTCAGCCTGCAGCGCTTCGTCGGGAAAGCCGCCGCGCCCTTCGTCGGCTGGGCCATCACCATGTTCGCCGTCATCATCGCCTGGGTCTTCTTCCGCGCCACCACAATCGGCGGCGCCGGCGACATGCTGGGCGGCATGGCCGGCATGAACGGCGCTGACCCCGCCGTGTTCATGAACTTCCTCGCCGACCCGCGCCTGTGGGGCGTCGGCTCGCCGATCATCATCCTGCTTGCAGCGGTCCTCCTGCCCAACTCGATGTGGATGGTGCGCCAGGCCGAGCGCTTCCTCACCGACAACAAGCGCGCAGCCATCCTCGGCGGCGGCCTGCTCACAGGCGTCGCCACCTTCGTCGGACTCATCTTCATCGGAGCGCAGAATGAGTTCCTCTACTTCCAGTTCTAGCGCCCGCGCCGCGCAGGCTTCCATGAGCCACAAGTCCGGCGCTGACGTCGATCTCGATGCGCTCGGCGGCGGCGACGCCGCGGCCAGCGGCAAGCGTGGCGGAAAAGGCGCGCGCCTGTTCCTGCTCTCCATGGCCGGCGGCCTCATCGCCAGCGCCGCCGCCGCCAGCCTTGCACCCGAGAGCTTCATCCACTCCCCGCCCGAATTCGGCATGGCCGAAGCCTTCGAGGATCACGTCACCGCCGCCTGCGCCGCGAAGGCGACCCCCGACCTCCTGATCATCGGCGATTCCCGCGCCGTCGCCGGCGTCTCCGCGCAGGACATCGCCCGCGCCGGATACAGCGTCGAGAAATTCGCCCTCGGCGGCTCGGGCATCTTCACCGGCTGGGCCGTGCTCGACCGTCTCGTCGACTGTGGCGTGCGTCCGAAATCCGTCATCATGGCCTATGGCTCGGTCCACGTCCTCGACACCGGCGCGATGATGGACCGCACGACCAATTACGACCTCCTCAAGGGGCCTCGCGCCGGCCACGCCTTCGCCATGGCCTCGCAGTGGGAAGCCAGCACCTTCCGCCGGCTCGCCTACAAGGCCATCTCGGTCGTCGGACCCGAACTCACCGGCGTCGATCTCGTCCTGCTGCAGCCCGCGCTCCGCAACGTGCTGGAAAAACCGCCCGCCGCGATCAGCAACAATCTCGGCAACGAAGCAGAACGCGCCAGCTTCCGCGCCAGCGCCGGCGACCGCTTCTACGGCCAGGCCAACGGCACGTCCGAGCTTCCTGACGAGAAGCAGTACACCGCCGACCAGGCCGTTCCCCAGGTCAACCGCGCCGCCTCCGCCGCGATCGCCGACCTCGGCCGCACCTACGGCTTCAACGTGTCCTTCTATCTCCTGCCTGTCAGCGAGACCGCAAAAGCAAAACTCCCGCCGGAGCTGTTCGAAACGGTCGAAGCCTTCCGCCAGGAACTCGAGCCGATGGGCATCCGCCCGCTCAACGCGGTGTGGACCCTGCCCGACGCCGACTTCGGTGATCCAAGCCACGTCAACCAGCGCGGCCGCGACGCCGTCACGGCGGATTTCCTAGCGCGGCTTGCCGCTGGCGAGTTGGCGCTGGGCGGGCGCGCCGGCGAGGCGCACAACCGCGTATCCCTCACGGTCCAGGAAGGCGAGCAGACCGGGCAATAGCTTCACGGTGTTGGGCTGGTTGTCGTGCAGTAGGATAATGCCGCCGCCGCGCGCCATCAGTTGATCCGTCAGCCGCTTCAGCGTCTGATCCGGCGGATCGCCCGACCAGTCTCTCGGATCGATGTCCGCGCCAACCGCAGCCATCCCCCTCGCGTTCAGCCAGGCCAGCAGCTCCGGCGTCGACGCCAGATGCGGAAACCGGAACAGGCTGGCGTCCGCGCCGACCGCCTCCACCGGAACAAATCCTTCCAGGATATCGCGCGTGGCTGCAGCGAACGTCTCCTCGCTCAGGTCCGCATGGCTCATCGTATGGCCGCCGACCGTATGTCCTTCAGCCAGCTCGCGCTTCAGCAGGTTTGGATGTTCTTCCGCCTGACCCCCCAAGACGAAGAAGGCCGCCCGCACGCAGGCCTCGCGCAACATGTCGAGAATGCGCGGCGTCGTCTCCGCATCGGGGCCATCGTCGAACGTCAGCACCACCTCGCGCGCGTGGAGGTCCAGCGCCTCATAGCCCGGTTCACCGCCCCCGACATTCTGGCCAGCCGAAATCTCGATCGTCCGCTCCGACCCGTCACAGGTGAAGGCGAAAGCGGCGCCCGGCAGCATGGCGGCCACGGCCACGCATGCCGCGGCTCTCAACGCCCATCGCCTGGAAGCTTTCCCCATGACCGTCCCGCCCGACGCGTCCCCGGACAAGACGCTTGCTTTACAGCAAGGCAAAGGTGACACGCGGACGCGATATCGCCAACCGCGCTCGCCACATGCGCGAGGATAAAGACCGCGTCTGCTAGGCGGTTATCCCGCCGAGGCCGCCATTAAGCATCAGCAGATAGCGCTGCGCGATCATGTCGACGAAGTGCGGGTCCTGCAGCTTGGCCGGGTTCATGCGCTGGTTGATCGCCTTCTCCTGCGCCTCCATCGACTGGATTGCGATCTGCTTTGGGATGTTGAAGGCGGTCGTGATGATCTCGCGGCCCAGCGGCGAGCCGAGAATATCGACAGCATCATCAAGGCTTGCGGCCACCTGCTTGAAAAGCACCGCCGAGCCAAGGCCCGGCAATTGCGCGTCCAGCATGTCGAGGCGCTTCTCCGCCAGGTAGTTGCGGCTCACCTCGTCGATGGCGTCAGCGAAATAGGGTTGCGCGCTCCAGGCGAACGTGTCCGACGAACCGTCATTGGTCAGCGACCCCGAGATCGCCTCGCCGTCAATCGTGCCCTTGAGAATGCTGGTGCGGATCTCGTCCGTGCTGTCGCGCCACAACAGATTGAGTTCGATATTGTCGCCGTCCACCGTGACAGGCTGGGCCAGGCCATCGACCTCGGCCTTCCAGACACCCTGAACCCGCTTCAGTTCGAGCTCTGCTTCGACGGTCTTGCCTTCCCGCTCAAGAGAAATTCGCCAGCGGCCGGCGAACCCGTCCATCTTGGGCGACAGGCGATCGACACCATACGTGGCGAAATCGAAATTCTTGACCGTATCGATCCACGCGCTGCTGATGCTCGATAGCTTCGCCGCCTGCGAGGAACTGTCGGTCGGATCGGACGCCAGCACCTTCTTGGCCATTCCGGTATAATCCGCATACGCCTTCAGGCCGTTGGCCGTCATGAACACCTTGCGCGCCACCGGATCGTCCAGCACGTCGTCCAGCGACTTGGCGCTCTTCACGACTTTCTCGTAGCGGGCAAGTTCCCTCTGGATCGTGGGATCCTTGGCGACCTGCTCTATCTGCTTGGCCGCGTTCTTTTCCGCATTGACGAGCGCCGACTTGATCGACCCGGCGCTCGCCGTGGTCGTCGTCGAAGCGCCGCCGCCGGCGGTCAGCGACGTCAGCGCCGCTCCGGACGAGCTTGAACTCGACCCGAACAGCATCCCCACGACGGAAAGCGGCAAGACCATGAGACCATTCTGTCAGCTCAGGTTTAACTGCTGATTAACCCGTTGGGCGGGGCGTGCAGCCAAAGCGCGACGTCATCTGATATCAAGCACTACCCGACCCTCGCTCGTCCTGGAGACCTTGCAGACAGGTTGGAAATCCCCTGCTTGTCATCCCGGAAGCGCGCAGCCCAAAAAGGCGCATTGGCCGGGACCCATTCCTCCACCCCGACCCTTGTCCGATGGGTCCCGGCTCTCCGCTTCGCTACGGCCGGGATGACAAGCGCGAGTGTGTCGTTTTCCACGCAAAAGCCTCCAGGATGAACGGAACAATGATGACTGGTCCGACCCCAACCCACCCCGCTCCAGACGTACACGGAACAAAATCTGGCGAAACGAAGGAACATGCGCCGCGTCCGCCCGTTGGTCTGCGGGCGCAATCGTGGCGCTGTCGAAATCAATCAGGGGCTGGACCCATGTGGCCATTCACTCCCAGGTGCCGCCAGGCTGTCGTCGTCTTCCACATCGACCAGGACGGGATCGCCCGCGGGGCCTTCTTCCGGGGCGACGCTGATGTTCTGATCATCGACGAGCGCGACCCGAAGAACCGCATCTATCGCATGACGGCCGAATCCTCGGTCGAGGAACTCCGCCGCAAGATCGGCCGCCACCCGCTGGGCAGCCTGCTCGAGGTGCCCCGCGACAAGGAACGCAACCAGACGCCGGTGCTGAACCTTCACTGGCGCTCCGACGGCGTCCACGCGGGCTGAGGAGAAGACCCGCCCTACTCCGCAGCAACCGGCGTGGGCTCAGCCGCCGCCTTCGGCAACCGCGACTGGCGATACCACTCGCCAAGTGTCAGGAAGACCGGGATGATCCCGATCGCCGTCACCAGCAGGAACGCCGCGCCAAAGCCCTGCTGGTCGATCATCGCGCCCAGCGCCGGCTTGCCCAACTGCCCGATCAGCAGCGTCAGCGATCCCAGCAGCGCATACTGAACCGCCGCGTATTTCGGATTCACGATGCCCGACAGGTAAGCGACATACGCCACGCTCGCAAAGCCGACCGCCAGATTCTCGCCCATGATCGCCGTGATCAGCCGCGCATTGCGCACGTCCTGCCCGAACAGCGCGAACAGATCATCGAGGAACAGGAACTCCACCGCGCCGCTCACCACCGGCCCGCGCATCGCAAGATCGTAGAACAGCAGGTTCGTCACCGCCGCCAGCACGCCCGCAATCACCAGCGCAGGCATGCGCCCGATGATCTTCAGCAGGATGCCGCCGCCCACGATGCCCACAATGGTCGCAACGACGCCCACCATCTTGGAGGCCAGGGCCACCTCCGTCGCCGTGTGCGCCAGCGCCCCGCCCGTATTCCCCATGTAGAAAGGATAGGCGAACGACCCCCACACCGAGTCCGTGAAGCGGTAGGTGAGGATGATGGCCAGCGCCAGCAACGCCACCCATTTCAGCCGCGCGATCACATCCACCATCGGCTCGATGATCGCCGAGAACATGCTGTCCGCTGCGCCCTGCACTTTCGCGGGCAGAGCCGGCAGCTTCACATCGTTGAGACCCTTCGCGCGCGCGTGCAGCAGCCATATCCCGCCAAACGCCGGAAGGCCTACGGTCGCCAATACGATCAGCCAGCCAAGATTGGCGGTAAACTCGCCCGCCTTCGCCGTCTCCGGCGAGGAGATCGCTGCATACATGAACCAGCCGAGCGTCACGAACGCCCACGCCCAGCCCAGCATCACGATCAGCAGCACCAGGTTGCGCCAGCCTTGCGTGAACGTGCCGATCATCGGCGTCACGACTTTCGCATCGACCCGGTCTTCCGGCCGCGGCGGCTCGGGCGCGAGAATGGCGGCGTAGATCGTGATCGCCATCACCACGCCAAGGATCGCCAGCGTCAGATTCCAGCCGATCGCGTCAGACAGGATCAGCGCTCCCGCCCCGCCGATGAACGCCGCGCTGCGATAGCCGCCCTGATAGAATGTCGTCAGCGTGTCGAGATCGTCCGGCGAGTTCGCCGTCTCGATCCGCCAGGCGTCCACCACAATGTCGAAGGTCGCCGACAGGAACGCCGCTACAACAGCCAGCAGCGCGATCAGCCCGAAATGATCCGCCGGATTCATCAGGCTGAAGCCGAGGAAGCATAGCGCAATCGCACCCTGGATCGGGATGAACCAGCTGCGCCGCAAGCCCATCTTCGAGAAGAACGGCGCCGCCGTGCGATGCAGCGCGGGCGACCACAGGAACTTGAACGAGTATGCAAGCCCCGACCACGCGAACACGCCGATGGTCGCAATCGCGATTTCGTATTTCGTGAACCACGCATTCAGCGTGCCGGTGATCACCGCGAACGGCAGGCCCGACGCGATGCCAAGCAGCAGCATCACCACCATGCGCCGGTCGCTGAACAACGTCTTGCGCCAGTTGCTCTTCGGCTTTTTCGGCTTCGCGCTGGCGGCCTCGCCCGTCATTCCGCAGCCTGCGGTTTCCGGCGCGTCCAGCTGAGCGCAATCTCGCGCAGGCGCGGCGGGTCAATCGGCTTGGCCGCCAGTTGCGAGATGCCCGCCGCTTTCGCCGCCGTTTCGAGATCGGGATCGATATCCGCCGTCAGCGCGATGATCGGCGTCTCGGACGCCGGCCCGCCAAGCCGCCTGATGCGGCGTGTCGCCTCGAGCCCATCCATCACTGGCATGCGGATATCCATGAAGATTACAGAGTAGAGCGTTTCGCCCACCCTTTCCAGCGCCTCGGCGCCAGTCGATGCAGTGTCGACACGGAACCCCGCCGCGCTCAGCGCGCTGCGCGCCAGCAGCGCGTTCACCGCATTGTCGTCCGCAATCAGGGCAACGCCCGCCTCGCCCGGCTTGGCGACTTCATCGCCGGCATCCGCCTGCACCGCCCCCGCCAACGTCAGTCCGATACGCTCCACGATGGAAGCCGCCCGCAACGGCCGGATCAGATAGCCCGCGCATCCCATTTCGCGGAACTGCTCCAGCCGCGAACGATCCCCCGGCCGCAACACCACCAGCGTCCGCCGCCGCTTCGCAATCGCCTGTATCTGCGCTGGCGGCAGCGCCGCATCGAGAATGACAAGATCGGCGTCCGCCGCATCCGCCATCAGCCGGGCGCCGCCCCGCGCCAGCGCACCGATGCACGCCAGCATCGACACCGGCGGCAACTCCATCGCCACGCGCAGCGGCCGCCCGCGCAGGCTCCGCGCCTGCCCCGCCAGCGAAGGCGCCGCCTCCAGCGGTATCGCCACCACGAACATCGAACCATGCCCGAAGGACGACGTCACAGTGATCCGCCCGTGCATCGCCTCCACAAGACGCGCCACGATCGCAAGACCCAGCCCAACGCCGCCATCGCGTCGCGCATCGGCCGCATTCACCTGGCTGAACGCCTCGAACAGTTTCGCCTTCGCCTGCTCGGGCACGCCCACGCCCGTATCGCGCACGACCAGCTCGAGCCCTTCCCCGCCCTCTCCCCGCCGCGCCTCGATCAGCACGCCGCCGGCCGGTGTGAACTTGATCGCATTGCCCGCAAGATTGAACAGGATCTGCCGCAGCCGCGACGCATCCCCCACCAGCCGCTCCGCCAGATCAGGATCGACAATCGCCGCAATATCCAGCCCCGCCGCATGCGCCCGCGGCGCCAGCAGCTCGGCCACATCCTGCACCAGGTCCGACGGATCGAACGGCGCCGCGTCCATCGGAATGTCGCCCGCCTCCATCCGCGAAAAATCGAGCACGTTGTTGAGCAGGTCGAGCAACCGCGACCCCGATTTCCGGATCGCGCCCGCATAATCGCGCTGCGAAGGCGTGAGCTCGCTCTCCTCCAGCAGCGCCGCCATCCCGAGAATGCCATTCAGCGGGGTACGTATCTCGTGGCTCACCGCCGCCGTGAAGCGATGCGCCGCATCCGGCGCCTCGTTCACATCCGCCGTCGCCAGCCGCAGCCCGCCCACAGGCGCCGACACCCGCCAGCGCCGCCCGGCCGCATCCGCGATCTGCGAAGCAATCCGCGCCGCCGGCAATTCGAACGGCGCCTTCATCCCCTCGATGAATCCCGACAGCGTACTCGCGCTCGCAATCCGCCCGCTGGCGTCCACCACCAACGCCATCCCCGGCCACCCGCGCGCCACCGCGGCGAGCGTCACGCGCGCGCTTTCAGCGGGAATTCCATCATCACGAGGCGTATCAGGCATGCCGCGAAAGTGGACGCGCCTGCTGACCAAGCGATTAACGCGCCATCAAACCCGGCTCATGAGGCTCGGGACATCCCCAAGATCCCCGCCCGCTTCCTTCGCGAACAGCCTGCGCGCGCCCGGCACAGTTCCCGCAGCCGCCATCGCCGCACCGGCAACCAGACGCACCGGCAGCGGCGCCGTGAACGCCCGCGCAAATCCCTCCATCGCCCCCGCCGTCGCCGCGACATCCCCGCGCCGCCACGCCGTGTATGGCGCCAGCGCACTCGCCGCGCCAATATCCAGCCCCACCCGCTCGGCCTCGCCGATCACATCAGCCAGCGCGGCCACATCCTTCAAACCAAGATTCAACCCCTGCCCGGCCAGCGGATGGATCACATGCGCCGCATCCCCCGCCAGCGCCACGCGATGCCCATCGAACCGCTCAGCCACTTTCAGCCGCAGCGGAAACACATGTCGCGCGCCCGCCAGCTTCGCGCGGGGAATGAAATCCCCCGCCGCCTTCGCCAGCTCGCGTTCGAACTCATCATCGCTCAACCCGGCCAGCGCCCCGGCAACGCCTGCCCGCTCCGTCCAGATCAGGTTGGCGCGATTATCCGTCAGCGGCAGCACGGCCATCGGCCCGCGCGGGAGGAAGATCTGCCGCGCCGCTCCGTTGTGCGGCTTGCCCAGCTTGAGCGTCGTCGACAACGCCGCCGCATCATAATCATGTCCCTCGAAGCGCAGTCCCGCCGCCGCCCGCACCTGCGATTTCGCCCCATCGCAGCCGACAACCAGCCGCGCCTCGATCAACAGATCGCCAACCGCCAGCTGCGCCTTCGCCGGCCCGAACGTCGCCTTGTCGATCCGCGCGCACGACAGCAGCCTGATCTTCGCCTCGCCCTTCGCCGCCGCATACAGAACCGCCGACAGCGCCGATCCCTCGATCATGAAGCCAAGCGCCGGCTCGGCGCATTCTTCGGCAATGAACGAAATCCCGCCCAGCCGTCCCTCGGCCTCCACCTGCAACACCGGCTCGGCATGCGGAAGCAATTGTTCTTCCAGCCCCAGAGCCCGGAAGATCCGCCAACACCCATAAGCGATGAAATAGGCCCTGCTGTCGGCAGATCCTTCGCCGGGAGGCGCGCCCGCATCCGCCAGCGCCACGTCAAACCCGCGCCGCGCCAGCGCCAGCGCCAGCGTCAACCCCACCGGCCCGCCACCCGCAATGGCGACGTCACAACGATGGGTCTCAGCCGGAATGGTCATGCAGAGCATTTAATGCCGGAAGTGCAGGAGGGAAAGCGAGGCCCTTCGCCCCAACACGCCCAACTTGACCCCCACCTGTCCTCCCCCTTCCAGGGGGAGGGACCCTGATGCGCCATCGGCTTTCAGTGTGAGGTAAGCTCTCTAAACATGGTTCCTCCCCCTGGAAGGGGGAGGACAGGCGGGGGTCTCTCTCCCCGCGCTCCGCTCTTTGAAACCCCGAGCAACAGAAACAAAAAAGGGGCGCGGCCAAGCGACCGCGCCCCTCTCTTTTCCGTCCCCTCCCCCGGCGCCGCGCCGGCAGCGCCGGTGGCGGGAGGGGGGCGGCCAGTCTGCCTACGCGTGGTAGGCCGACTCGCCGTGTTCGTTGAGGTCGAGGCCTTCTTCCTCGATCTCTTCCTTCACGCGGCCGCCGGTCACCAGCTTGACGATGAACCAGACGATGGCCGAACCGACGCCGGACCAGAGGATGGTGACGCCAACCCCTTTGAGCTGCGCGATGACCTGCGTGACGTAGTCGGAGTAGATCGCGACGCCGCCATTGGCGTAGTCGACGATGCCCGCGCCGCCCAGTTGCGGGGCGACCACGATGCCGGTGCCGATGGCGCCGACGATGCCGCCCACGCCGTGGATGCCGAACACGTCGAGGCTGTCGTCATAGCCCAGCATGTTCTTGAGACCCGAGCAGGCGAACAGGCAGATCGGACCAACGATCAGGCCCAGCACGATGGCGCCCATCGGACCGGCAAAGCCGGCCGCAGGCGTGACCGCGACAAGACCCGCAACCGCGCCGGAAGCCATGCCGAGCAGGCTCGGCTTCTTCTTGAACACAGCCTCGGCAAGCGCCCAGGAAAGAGCGCCGGCAGCCGTCGCGACGAAGGTGTTGATCAGCGCAAGACCGGCATAGCCATTCGATTCCAGGTTCGAACCGGCGTTGAAGCCAACCCAGCCGACCCACAGAAGACCGGTGCCGATCAGCGTGAACGTCAGGTTGTGCGGACGGATCGGCTCGGACTTGTAGGACTTGCGTTTGCCGAGGATCAGCGCGCCAACCAGGGCTGCAACACCCGAGTTGATGTGAACCACGGTGCCGCCCGCGAAGTCGAGCGCGCCGAAGGACCAGATGAGGCCGGCGCCGGCCGCAAGAGCTTCCGCATTTGCCGGGTCGGACGCCATGATCGGGCCGCCCCACCACCAGACCATGTGGGCCATCGGGTAGTAGACGACGATCGGCCAGAGCACCGCGAACAGAACGACGCCCCAGAATTTCGCACGTTCCGCAACACCGCCAAGCACGAGCGCGGTGGTGATGCACGCGAAAGTCATCTGGAAGGCGACGAAGACGATCTCGGGGATGGCGACGCCAACCGAGAAGGTCTCGACAAGCGTTGATGTGTCGACGCCCGCAAGGCCAAGCTTCGAGAAGCCGCCGACGAAGCTGTTGATGCCGCCGCCATCGGTGAAGGCCATCGAATAGCCCCAGCCGACCCACGCCACCATGCCGATCGCCGTGACGATCAGCACCTGCGAGAGCAGCGAGATCATGTTCTTGGAGCGGACAAGGCCGCCATAGAACAGGGCCAGGCCCGGGATGATCATGAGGAGCACGAGAACCGTCGAGACGAGCATCCAGGCGGTGTCGCCCTTGTCGACCGTCAGTTCGATAGCGGGAGCTTCTTCTGCCGCCACGACTTCCTCGACCACTGGTTCAACCGGGGCCGCATCGGTCGGCGGCGTCCCAGCCTCAGCCGGCGGCGTGGCAGGCGCCTCAACAACAGGCGGCGCTTCCGGGGTGGGCTGCTGGGCCATGACCGGGCTCAGCGTTGAAAGCATGAACGATGCTGCGATTGCAGCCAAACCGGCCTTTACGCCGGTCCCCCAAAGTGAAAGTCGATCCAATCGACTGGATTTATTGAACATTTGTCTCCCCTGAGGTTGACTCGCAACCGGCGCAAAAACTTGCACCCGCCCCTGACGTCACCGCCACCGCAGATGCGAGGGAAGTAGGGGCGTTGGGGCCCGCCACGGACAAGCAATGCCCCCTGCGACCCTTCCGACTCCCCCGATATTGCACAATCTTTGGGCGCCGGTCCGCCAGCACGCCCCCGATCAGGGCAAGCCCTACCCCTCGCGTTGCCCTTCCCGGCCCCTCCCACTGCCCAGCCGGAAAATTCCGCTAATCGAGACAGGTGAACCGCCGCAAGGCTGGATCATGGGGATAGGTCCCGGACGCGCGAGCCGCGTCCGGGACCCTTTTTATTGGGATTTTGCCTGGTCAGCCCAGCCAATCGCGACAGACCTCCACCTGACCTCCCCCTTCCAGGGGGAGGGACCATGTTGAGAGATTCCGCCTCACGTTGAAGGTCGGTGACCACCCCAGGGTTCCTCCCCCTGGAAGGGGGAGGTCAGGTGGGGGTCTCGCTCCGCGCGCTCGGCTCGTGCGGTCGAGAGCGCACTTACCCCCTCCTGCATGACGCTCCCGCGACATCGCCCACCCCAATTATCAACGCCGCCGTAACGATTTTTTCCACTGCGAGGGCTGTGGATAAGCCCCTGCGCTAGGGCCGCGTTAACGCACGCAGCCCCAGTGTCGAAACACTCCCATTAGCCATGTTCGACAAGGACAACGGCATGCCGAACCCCCGTGCGCCCCACCTCGAGGACGACGGCTACGAGGCGCGCGGTTCAAGCGCCCTCACCCGCTTCCTCAGCGGGCTCGCCGCCTTTTCCGTCGGCGTGTTCATTTGCGGGGCGTGCTCGTCCTATTCCTCGACCGACGCCAGCTTCAACATGGCGGTCGCCCGCGTGCGCGATCCGGCGACCAATCTCGTCAGCGAAGCCGCCCCCGGAAACATGTTCGGCCATGTCGGCGCAGCCTTCGGCGACCTGATGATGCAGGGCTTCGGCTGGACCGCGATCCTCATCGGCTTTGCCCTGATGATCGGCGGCGTGCGCCGCGCCTTCAACATTGGCCAGCGTGATCCCGCCGCCTGGATCTGGGCGCTCTGCGCCATCCTGTTCGCCGCTTGCTGCCTCGCCGAATGGCCGACCCCGCGCGCGTGGGACATGTCCGCCGGCCTCGGCGGCGTCGCCGGCGAAGTGATGCTCGCCCTCACCTCGACGCCCTTCGCCGCGCTGCAGATTCCCGACCCGCAAGTGTGGGCCTCCGCCATCGCGGGGCTTCTCACCATCCTCTTCGCGGCCATGGCGATGGGCCTTGGCGCCTCTGACGCCTCCTCGCTCTGGCGCTCGCTCACCCGCAAGCCGGAACGCTATCAGCCCGAACCCGCCTACGCGCCCGAGCGCCCTGTCGTCGCCGGCGTCCCGTCCCTGCCCTCGCGCCCCGCCGGCAATGGCGGACTCATGGGCAACGTGCTCAAGATGCTCGGCCACAAGCCGCAGGAAGTCATCGAGCCCATCGTCTACACCGAGGAAGACGGTTTCGATTCCGGCGAGCAGGGCTTCTTCGCTGCTGTCGGCAATGCCGAAACGCAGGAACGCCAGCGTCCGATCGTTCCGCGCGTGCTCGAAAGCCGTCCGGTTCCCGACGCTGCCGCCCCACCCGCCCCGCAAGCGCCGCGCCCCGCCCCGCGCCCCGCCGCACAGCAGTCCGCCGTCCGTCCGGTGCAGCAGCCCGCCGCGCAATCGGCCCGCGTGCGCGATCCCAACACCGCCATCCCGCCGATCGACCTGCTCGACGTGCCGCCGCCGCGCCGCTCGGAAGTCGATGAAGCCCGCCTCCTTGAGATGGCCGACCGTCTCGGCGAAGTGCTCACCGAGTTCGGCGTCAAGGGCCGCATCACCGAAGTCCGCCCCGGCCCCGTCGTCACGCTGTTCGAACTCGAACCCGCCGCCGGCGTGCGCTCCTCGAAAGTCATCGCGCTCGCCGAGGACATCGCGCGCGCCATGTCCGCCACCTCCGCGCGCGTCGCCGTCATCCCCGGCCGCAACGCCATCGGCATCGAACTCCCGAACCCCACGCGCGAGACCGTCTATCTCCGCGACCTCTTGAACGCCAACGAGTTCACCCGCTCGCGCGCCGCCCTTCCCCTCGCGCTCGGCGAGTCCATCGAAGGCCAGCCGATGATCGGCGACCTCGGCAAGATGCCTCACCTGCTCATCGCCGGCACCACCGGCTCGGGCAAGTCGGTCGGTATCAACGCGATGATCCTGTCACTGATGTTCAAGCTGCCCCCTGAAAAGTGCCGCTTCATCATGATCGACCCGAAGATGCTCGAACTCTCGATCTACGAGGGCATCCCGCATCTCCTCTCCCCCGTCGTCACCGATCCGCAGAAGGCCGTGCTCGCGCTCAAATGGGTCGTGCGCGAGATGGAGAGCCGCTACGAGATCATGTCCAAGATGGGCGTGCGCAACATCGCCGGCTTCAACCAGAAGGCCGAGGAAGCCGCCGCCCGCGGCGAGCACCTCACCCGCCAGGTCCAGACCGGCTGGAACAAGGAAACTGGCGAAGCGATCTGGGAAAACGAGGCGATGAAGCCCGAGCCCATGCCGCACATCGTCGTCATCATCGACGAGATGGCCGACCTCATGCTCGTCGCTGGCAAGGACATCGAAAGCGCCGTCCAGCGCATCGCCCAGATGGCGCGCGCCGCCGGCATCCACCTGATCACCGCCACGCAGCGCCCCTCGGTCGACGTCATCACCGGCACGATCAAGGCCAACTTCCCGACCCGCATCTCCTACATGGTCACCACCAAAATCGACTCGCGCACCATCCTCGGTGAGCAGGGCGCCGAACAGCTGCTCGGCATGGGCGACCTTCTCTGGATGCAGTCGGGCGGCAAGATCACCCGCGTCCATGGCCCGTTCGTGAAGGACGAGGAAGTCGAGCGCGTCGTCTCCTGGCTCAAGGACCAGGGCCAGCCGCAATACGTTGAAGGCATCACCGACGAAGTCGAGGAAGAAGCCTCCGTCGCCGACGCCGCGTTCGGCACATCCTCGGGCGATCCGGAAGAAGACATGTACCGCGACGCCGTCGCCGCCGTGATCCGCGAGAAACGCCCGACGACCTCCTACGTCCAGCGCGTCCTCCGCATCGGCTACAACCGCGCCGCCTCGATGATCGAACGCATGGAACGCGAAGGCGTCATCTCCGCCGCCGACCACGCCGGCAAACGCCAGATCCTCTCCCGCGACCAACGCGGCGGCGGCTCCAGCGACGAAGAAGCCGCGTAATCTGAGACCGCCGGGCGCCCGCCCGGCAACAACCGAAAACCAAAACCCCGCCTCTGATCAGGAGGCGGGGCTTTTCTTTTCCGCGATCCTCGCATCACCGTACCCGCCGAACCAGACCCCCACCTGTCCGCCCCCTAAACGGGGCGGGACCCTGGGGCGTTCACCGCCCTCCACTACCAAGTAAGCTGGCGCAACATGGTTCCGCCCCGTTTAGGGGGCGGACAGGTGGGGGTCTCTCTCCACATTCACCGACGCCGCTCATTGCATTTCAGAACTCTCGCGATCGCGACACGCTGCACAAACGAAAACCCCGCCCTCTCTCCGAGGACGGGGTTCCAAATTTCATCTCGCCAAGTCCGCCTGCCTGCCGAAGCTCGAAGAGCGTAGGCAGGCTACGCCGCCGCCTGTTCCATGCCGCGCAGAATGATCCGCGGCCGTGTCATCTGTTGTTCGTCAGTATCCGTCTTCCGCCTGCCGCTCTCATCCGCAACTGGCGCCGCCACGCCAAGCCGCTCACGCAATTCCTGTATCGACCAACTCCTTCTCGATTCTGTTCCTCTCTCCGTCTGCTCCGCCGCTTCGAACACCGGTTGAAGGTTCATGCTCACGCTCGTCCTTTCTTCCGCCCACGGAGCAATACTCGACCGACGAGGTTTCCACGATCTCAACAACAGCGCACGCGACACGCACACGCCGAAAATTTTCGCGAGAATTTTTTCGCGCGCGATGCGAGCGCTTGAAAGCACCTGTGAAGGATTGCGCAGCGCGGTTGATCGAGAGACCCCCTCCGTCACGCGACGAAGACGTCGCGCGCCACCTCCCCCAATCGCGTTGCGATTGATGGAGGCAACGCACCGGCGCCTCTTGCCTCCACCAGTTGCCGCGCAACTGGGGGAGGTGGATCGCGCGCACTCGCGCGCGAGACGGAGGGGGTCTCTCGACGCGCCCCTACCCCATCGCCGCAACATACGCGCACGCCGCCAGCACCAACGCCACCGGCGTCATCGTGAAACGTTCCGGCTTGCTCCGCGAGATCGCGTTCATCACCACGCCAAGCGAAAAGAATCCCGCCACGACCCACGCGCCAACACGGCTCACATCGTCACCGACAACTTCCGCCAGCCCGGCGCGATCAAGAATGATCCCCGCGCATGCGCCATAGATGAGTATCGACGCCAGGCTGCCGAGCCGGAAGCCCACCGGCAATCGCTCATGCGCCCCACCCCACGCAAACCGCCCCAATGGCGCCCCTGCCGCGAGCGCAATCTGGAACACAGCGAGCGCTACGGTCACGGCGGCGAAGGCATAGGCAGCAGTCTGGATCACGCGTCTCTCCCCCACCCACACTTGTCATCCCGGAAGCGCGTAGCGCTATCCGGGACCCATTCCTCCACCCCGACACCGTCACGATGGGTCCCGGGTCTCTCCCGGAGAACGCTTTGCGTTTCCGGGATCGCCCGGGATGACAACCGTACCCAGCCTCCCCGCCGGTTGCACGCACTTCCCTCCCACCCCATCCCGCCCTACCAACTCCCCATGACCCAGCCTTCCCTCTCCCGCCACTTCACCACCGAGATCTACCGCGCCGCGCTCGCCGACGCCGAGCTCAACGCCGACCTGCTCGACACGACGAAGATGCTCGCGAAGGAAGACCGCGCCGGCCGCGCCTGGTGCAAGGAGAACGGCTATCAGGGCTACACATCTTACGCATCGCTGGACGACCTGCTCCAGCGCGCCACCTGCTTCGACCAGCTCGCCCGCCTGCTGAAACCGCACGCCGAAGGTTTCGCCGCCGCCCTGCAGATGGATCTGCGCGGCAAGCGACTGAAGCTCGACAACATCTGGGTCAACGTCCTCGAGCCCGGCGGCTCGCACACCGGTCACATCCACCCGCACTGCGTCCTCTCGGGCACCTATTATGTGAAAGTCCCCGACGGCGCCTCGTCGCTGAAGTTCGAAGACCCCCGCCTCCCGATGATGATGTCCGCCCCCGCGCCCCGCGAGGACGCCGACGATGAACACCGCCGTTTCATCTACATGGCGCCCAAGGCAGGCGACCTGCTGCTATGGGAAAGCTGGCTCCGCCACGAAGTAACGGTCAACCGCGCCACGACCTCGCGCGTGTCAGTGAGCTTCAATTACCGGGTGTGACCTGGCTCCACCCGCAGGCGCCCGAAACCCTTGAGACAGACCCCCACCTGTCCGCCCCCTAAACGGGGCGGGACCCTGTAGCGATCACCGTCCTTCAAAGTGAGGTAAGTTCTCTCAACCTGGTTCCGCCCCGTTTAGGGGGCGGACAGGTGGGGGTCTCTATCGACACGCGCTGACGGCGCCAAGGTTCACCGAAGCACGTAGGTATGACCGTCCGTATACGGTCATACCTCTCCCCTCCCCTGCCGCACACGCGTTGCGGATGTCGCGAGAGTCTTAGCGAGAGGTTAAGGTCACGCGGTAGCGCCAGCACGACCAACCCATCCAAACTGTCATTCCGGACGCACGCGAAAGCGTGCGAGCCGGAACCCAGGAGCCACAAACACCGGCGCTCGCCCCCCCTACCCGAGCTCCCTCGCAAAGAACGCCAGCGTCCGCGCATTCGCGATCGCCGCATCCCCCGCATGGTAGTGCTTGCCGCCCACCCGCGCGAAGGCATGGTCGCGGCCCGGATACGTGTGCAGCTCGAAATTCGGCGCGGTAAGACCGGCGATCATCTTCGCCTGGCTCTCCTTCGACACGAAGCCATCCTCCTCCGCGATGTGGAGCAGGGCCGGCTTCTTGGCCTTACCCGCCTCGCCGAGATAGTTGTCGATGCCGACGCCGTAATAGCTCGCGGTTGCATCCGCATCGGTGCGCGTCGCGGTCAGGTAGGCCAGCAGGCCACCCAGGCAGTACCCCACCGCACCCACCTTCCCGGCGCCGTGCTGGCGCGACAGGGCGATGGTCGCGGCGATATCCTCGATCCCCTTGTCGACGTTGAAGGCCTTGAAATACGAGAACGCCTTCTCCCACTCCGCGTCGGTCTGGTCGGTGATGTCGATGCCCGGTTCGATGCGCCAGAACAGGTCCGGGCAGACGGCGTAATACCCCTGTCCCGCCAGCCAGTCGGCGGTGTCGCGCATCACCTTGTTGACGCCGAAAATCTCCTGGATGACCACGATGGTCGCGCCATTCCCCTTCTCAGGCACGGCCATGTAGGCGCCGAACGATCCGTCCTTGCCCGCAACCGTGATGTTCCGGCCCGCCATGAAGATGCTCCCGTTCTGGATTAAGTCTGCGGTGAGTTGTAGGCCACGGGACTGGCGGAACAAGCCGAACCCCGCTGGTATGACCAGAGGTAGGGCCACTGGTATGGCCGGAGATTCAACGCCGTGGCGCGCGGTCCATCCGACACCATCATCGCCCTCGCCTCCGGCTCCGGCCGCGCAGGCGTCGCCGTAATCCGCATCTCGGGCGGCGGTAGCGCCGCACTGCTCAAGGGTATGACCCGGCTGCCCACGTCCGGAACCGGCGAGGCCGGTGGCGGTGTTTCACGTGAAACATCCTCAACCTTCCCCAGGCCCCGCCACGCCGTGATCCGCACGCTCCACGACGACCAGGGCGGCTTTCTGGACGAAGCCCTCGTCCTCTGGATGCCGGCCCCCCACTCCTACACGGGCGAAGACGTGGCCGAGCTCCACGTCCATGGCGGCCCCGCCGTGGTCGAGGCCGTTATCGGGGCGGCCCTCAAGACCCGCCTCTGCCGCATCGCCGAGCCCGGCGAATTCACCCGCCGCGCCTTCGATGCCGGGCGGATGGACCTCACCCAGGCCGAAGCCATCGGCGACCTGATCGACGCAGAAACCGAGGGCCAGCGCCGCCAGGCCGGCCGCCTCTACCAGGGCGAAGCGGCCCGTGTGTTCGAAGGCTGGCGCGGCCTGCTGGTCTCCGCCATGGCCGCGCTGGAGGCCTCGATCGACTTTCCGGACGAGGCGGACATTCCCGGAGAAATAAATCTCACCGCGCTGGAACCAATCGAAGCCCTGGCCGTTGATCTGGAGGCGGCGCTCGGGGACGCAGGCCGACTCGCGTCTGTACGCGACGGGTTCCGGATTGCGATCCTGGGCCCCCCCAACGCCGGAAAATCCTCCCTGATGAACCGCCTCGCCCGCCGCGAGGCCGCCATCGTCTCTCCCATCCCGGGAACGACGCGGGACGTGGTGGAGGTACGCCTCGTACTGGCTGGCTACCCCGTCTGGGTCGCGGATACCGCCGGCCTGCGCGAGGCCGCTGACGCCATCGAAGCGGAGGGAATCCGCCGCGCCTTGACGCGCGCGGAAGAGGCCGACCTCCGGATCTGGGTCTCGGATGCGTCGGATGTTTCACGTGAAACATCGTCCACCTTCCGGGAGGGCGACCTCCGCGTCCTCAACAAGGCCGATCTCCTGAACGGCGACTCACCGCCCCTTGCCGGGTCCGAGGACGTTTTCGTGGTCTCGGCCCGCACTGGCGCCGGCCTCGACCCCCTGGAGCGCCGTCTCGCCCAGATCGTCCGTGACCGCCTCGAAACCGACGAGGCGCCCCTTGTTACCCGGGCAAGGCACCGGGAGTTGGTCGAGGAAGCCCTCGCCGCCATCGAACGCGGCCTTGAGGGGGCAAGGATCGGAATAGGCGCCGAACTGGTCTCTGAAGACCTCAGACTGGCCGCGCGGGCCCTGGGACGGATCACGGGGTCGATCGATGCCGAAGACCTGCTCGACCGGATCTTTTCGCAGTTCTGCGTGGGGAAGTGAGCTGAACCCATCCTTACCAACGTTTCACGTGAAACACTCGACGGGGGCCACGTGGTCCATTACATGACCGGCTCATCCACAGGCAGCCGCCGGCCATGATTACAAATACCTTCGACGTCATCGTGATTGGCGGCGGCCATGCCGGGGCTGAGGCTGCGGCCGCGGCGGCCCGATTCGGGGCGAGGACCGCCCTCGTCACCCACAAGCTTTCGACCATCGGGGAGATGTCCTGCAACCCGGCCATTGGCGGCCTGGGCAAGGGGCATCTGGTCCGTGAAGTCGATGCGCTCGATGGCGTCATGGGCCGCGCGGCGGATCGCGGCGGCATCCAGTTCCGGATGCTCAACCGGTCAAAGGGACCGGCGGTTCGGGGCCCCCGCACGCAAGCTGATCGCCAGCTCTATCGCGAGGCGGTGCAGGACATTCTCCGCGAGTATCCGAACCTCACCCTGATCGAGGATGGGGTTGAAGACCTGATCGTCGAGCATGATCGAGTCGCCGGCGTGATCGGCCAGTCGGGCAGGTCGTGGCGGGCAGGCGCGGTGGTCGTCACCACGGGCACCTTCCTCAAAGGCCTGATCCACATCGGCGAGAAGCGCATCCCTGCCGGTCGCGTTGGCGAGGCGCCTGCGATTGGATTGTCGGATCGTCTCTACGGGCTGGGCCTCACGATGGGCCGCCTGAAGACGGGCACGCCCGCGCGCCTCAGGTCTTCGAGTATCGACTGGTCGGGGATCGAGATGCAGCCGGCGGATGCGGACCCGATCCCGTTTTCCTTCCTCAACGATCGCATCACCGTCCCGCAGATTGCGTGCGGCATCACCTGGACCTCGGCAGAGGTGCACGCGGTGATCGGCGACAACATCCACAAGTCGGCGGTTTATTCCGGCGCCATTGCAGGCCGGGGCCCGCGCTATTGCCCGTCCATCGAGGACAAGGTGAAGCGTTTCGCCGACCGCGACAAACACCAGGTCTTCCTCGAACCCGAGGGCCTGCCCGGCTCCGAATACGGCGACACCGTCTATCCGAACGGCATCTCCACCTCGCTGCCCGAGGACGTGCAGGAAGCCTTCATCCGCAAGATCGCTGGCCTTGAGCGCGTGGAGATCCAGCGCTTCGGCTACGCCATCGAATACGACTATGTGGACCCGCGCGAGCTGACGCCGGACCTGGCCGTGAAGAAGCTTCCGGGCCTTTATCTGGCGGGCCAGATCAATGGCACCACAGGCTATGAAGAGGCTGCAGGACAAGGGCTTGTCGCTGGTTTGAACGCTGCGCGCTTCGCTGCGGGCAATGACCCCTACATCCTCGACCGGAGCCGCGCGTATATCGGCGTGATGATCGATGATCTCGTGACGCGGGGCGTTTCCGAGCCCTATCGCATGTTCACGTCGCGCGCCGAATATCGGCTGACGCTGCGCGCCGACAATGCCGACCAGCGGCTGACGGAAGAGGGTGTCTCCGCCGGCGTCGTGGGATCGAAAAGGCGTGAAGCGTTTCACGTGAAACGTTCATCGATCGACGCCGCGCGCGAACGCTTGCAGTCGCTGACGCTGACGCCGAACGAAGCGCGCGCACAGGGCATCCATGTCAATCAGGATGGCAAGCGCCGCAACGGACTCGAGCTGATGGGCTATGACGCGGTCGACTTCGCAAAGCTGCGCGCGGTGTGGCCGGAGCTTTCCGATGTCACGCCGCAGGTCGCCGAGCAGATGGAGATCGAGGCGCAGTACGCGGGATACCTTGATCGTCAGGAGGCGGACATCGTCGCCTTCCGGCGTGACGAGGACATGCGCATGCCCGCCGATCTCGACTATCGTGCGATCGGCGGACTTTCGAACGAGGCGAAGGACAAGCTGTCGACGGTCCGGCCAGCGACGCTTGGCCAGGCCGCGCGCATCGAGGGCATGACGCCCGGAGCGATCACGGCGGTGCTGGGATACCTGAAGCGCGCGGCGAAGAAGAGTGCGCGGGGGTGAGTTGCGCTCTGTCGAGAGACCCCCTCCGTCTCGCTGACTGCGTCAGCGATCCACCTCCCCCAGTCGCGTGGCGACTGGGGGAGGCAAGGCGCCTTGCCTCCCTCACTTGCAACGCAAGTGGGGGAGGTGGCGCGCCGCGCAGCGGCGTGACGGAGGGGGTCTCTCGAACGCTCATGCGCGCGGCGGCAATCGCGCCTCAATCGACGCCAGTACGCCATCGAGATTATCGTAGACCTCTGCATTCCAGAATCGAAGAACGGTCCATCCGCGTTGCTCCAACGATGCTGTGCGCCGGTCGTCGCCTTGGCGTTCCTCAATTGTCGAATGCGTGGCGCCGTCGAGTTCGATCGCGAGCTTCAGCTTCACCACCGCAAAGTCGAGAATGTATGGGCTCACCGGGTGCTGGACGCGAAACTGCCAGCCGCCGAGTTGGCGCCCTTTCAATCTTGACCAGAGGATGCGCTCGGCATCGGTCAACTCGCGGCGCAGCGAATGCGCGCGCTGGCGTGTCTGCCAATCCTGTTTCACCGATGGACCCCCTCCGTCTCGCCGCTGCGCGGCGATCCACCTCCCCCAGTCTGCGACTGAGGGAGGCAAGGCGGCAAGCGTCTCGCATGATCGGAGACTCTCGATGACCTTCCCCGCTCGTGATGAGGATGGATTTGGTCCGGACGACGCCGCGCGCCTTACGGGTGTTTCACGTGAAACAATGGCGCGCGTGGATTCGTATCTGGCGACGCTGGACGCGTGGCGGGAGCGAATCAATCTGATCGGGCCGGGCGAGGGGCGCCATCTCTGGCGGCGCCATGTGCTCGATTCACTCCAGCTCATCGAACAAATTTCTTTTGACGATCTGGCGATCGCGGACCTGGGGTCAGGGGCAGGTTTCCCGGGGCTGGTGATCGCCTGCGCGATGGCGGAACGACCGGGCGCTTCGGTGACGCTGGTTGAAAAAAGTCCGCGCAAGTCAGAGTTCCTGACGGCTGCGATCAAGGAAAGCGGCCTGCCCGCCCGGGTTCTGAATGTGCGTATTGAAGACGCGCCGCGGCAGAAATTCGACCTGGTGACGGCCCGGGCGCTGGCCCCGCTGCCCAAACTTCTGGGGTATGCTTACCAGTGGCTTAAACCTTCCGGTAAGGCCCTGCTGATGAAAGGTAGGGACACGGCCGCCGAACTGGCCGAGGCGCGACGGGCCTGGAGCTTTGAAATCTCCGAGCGGCCCAGCCTCTCCAGTCCCGAAGGCCGCGTCCTGAGACTTTCGTCGATTGAACCCCGGAGGGCCTGATGCGCGTCATCGCCGTCGCCAACCAGAAAGGCGGAGTGGGCAAGACCACGACCGCCATCAATCTCGGCACCGCACTGGCCGCGGTCGGCCGGCGCGTGCTCATCCTTGATTGCGATGCGCAGGGCAACGCCTCGACCGGTCTTGGCGTTGAGCCGACCGCGCGGCGCAAGTCATCCTACGACGTGCTCGTCGGAGACGCGAGCCTTGCCGATGGCATCATCGAGACGCGCGTGCCGAACCTTGATCTGGTGCCGGGCGACGAAAACCTCGCCGGCGTCGAGACGCTGCTGCACTCGGACCCCAAGAAGAATTTCCGCCTGCGCGAAGCCTTCGAGACGCTGCGCGCAACGGGCAAGATCTACGACACCGTTCTGATCGACTGCCCGCCTTCGCTGTCGACGGTGACGATCAATGCGATGGTTGCGGCCAACGCCGTGCTCGTTCCCCTGCAGTGCGAGTTTCTCGCGCTTGAGGGACTCTCGCAGCTTCTGCGCACCGTCGATCTGGTGCGCGGCGCGCTGAACCCGGGCCTCGAAATCCAGGGTGTGGTGCTGACCATGTACGACAAGAGGAACAACCTCTCCGACCAGGTGGCGGGCGAGGTGCGCTCCTTCTTCGGACCCAAGGTTTACCAGACGGTCATACCCAGAAACGTAAAACTTTCCGAGGCCCCGTCCTTCGGACTACCGGCCATACTTTACGATCACAAGTGCACTGGCAGCGAGGCCTATATCATGCTCGCCCAGGAACTGATGCAACGCGAACGCGAGAGGGCAGCGGCGTGACTCAACCCCTTAAACAAGCCAAGCTTGGCCGTGGACTTTCCGCCCTGCTGGGCGATTACTCCGGGGCGCGCAACGTGGTTGATACGCCGGTGCCGACAGGAGCCGATGCTCCGGATGCGGACGATGTCGCAACCTCCGACATCGCCATTGACCGGATCGTGCCCAATCCGAAGCAGCCGCGCCGCACCTTCATCGAGGCCGAGCTGGAAGAGCTGGCCGATTCGATCCGCGCCAAGGGCGTGATCATGCCGATTCTGGTTCGGCCCGATCCGAACCAGCCGGAAATGTTCGAGATCATCGCGGGCGAACGCCGCTGGCGCGCGGCGCGCCGGGCGGGACTTGCGGTCATACCGGCGGTCGTGCGCGAGATGGACGATCGCGAGACGCTCGAGATCGCCATCATCGAGAACGTGCAGCGGTCTGACCTCAACGCGGTGGAAGAGGCGGAAGCTTACAAGGCGCTGATCGACAGGTTTGGCCGCACGCAGGATTCGGTGGCCGCCCAGGTCGGCAAGAGCCGCGAGCATGTGTCGAACACGATGCGTCTGCTGGCCCTGCCCGAGGATGTGCGTGAGCATCTGCGCGAAGGCCGCCTCACGGCGGGCCATGGGCGCGCGCTGCTGAAGACGTCCGCGGATGCTTCGGCGCTGGCGGCGCAAGTGATCGCGAAGGGTCTTTCGGTGCGCGAGACGGAAGCGCTGTCGAAGGAGAAACTCGGCGGCGCCGTGAAGGCGCTGGCCAAGACGATGGGCGAGGAGAAGGACGTCGACACCAAGGCGCTGGAGCTTGACCTGCAGCGCGCGCTGGGACTCGACGTCGACATTCGCCATGTGAACGGCAAGGGCGGCGAAGTGCGCATCAAGTATGCGCAGCTGGAACAGCTGGACGAGATCTGCCGGCTGCTGTCGCGGCCGCGTGTGGCGCCAGGTGGCGAGGGCGGGCTTTAGGGCTTGCTCTGATGTGAGAGATTGGAGCGGCCCGCGTGATGAGCGCGGGCCGTTTTGTTTTCAGGCCGCGCTCTCGAATGAGATGCGCAGGCCGATGGCGGACAGGACACGCTGCACCGTGTCGAAGCTTGGATTGCCTTCTTCGGAGAACGCCTTGTAGAGGCCCTCGCGGCTGATGCCGGCGTCGCGCGCGACCTGGCTCATGTTGCGGGCGCGGATGACAGTCTCGACCGCGCGCATGAGAGCCGCAGCGTCGCCGGGATTATCCTCCACTGTCGCGTTCAGGAATTCGACGATGGCTTCGTTGGATTTGAGATATTTGGCCGGGTCGAAGCGGCTGAACTTATGCTTGGCCATGACTGTCTCTCCAATCTTCGGCGATCTCCTTCGCCTTGCGGATATCCCGGTCCTGCGTTGACTTGTCGCCGCCGCACAGGAGCACAATGATCTCTTCGCCGTGCCGCATGTAGTACACGCGGTATCCCGGGCCGTAGTCGATCCGCAGCTCGGATACGCCTTCGCCAACCGGCTTCACGTCGCCCGGATTTCCCGCCGAGAGACGGACGAGGCGCTGGACGATCCGGCCTTTGGCGCGCTCATCCCTGAGGTCTTCGAGCCATTCGTCGAAGACGTCGCTGTGGATGAGCTCGACCATGTGTGGACCATAGCACACATATTGCAGGTGTCAACCGTGGTTCACAGCGTCCGCGTGGCCAGCTGATGAATCAGATTGCGGATGATGGCGTCTGAGGGGGCGCCGGCCTGCTTGCAGGTTTTCTCCGCATCGTAGAGGCGTTTGAAGGCGCGGTGGACGCTGGCGGCGGACCAGTCGCGCATCGCGCGCTGGAAGGGCGGCCAGTCGCGGTCGAAGATGGGCGGGCGGAGGCGCATGCCTGTTCCGGCGTTGGAGGAGACGGCGTCGGACACGCGGAGCATGCGGAAGTGGAGCGTGCGCAGGGCGGAGATCGGATTGCCGCCGGCGTCGAGGAAGCGGTTGATCGAGAGCGTGGCCTGCACGGCGTCGCCCAGGATGGCGGCGTCGGCTGCGTCGTCTGCGCCGCGCGGCTGTTCGGCGGAGGCAAGGCGGCGGATGTCGTCGGCGTTGACGGCGCGGCCGAGGCCGACGGCGTAGAGTTCGAGCTTTTCGAGTTCGGACATGGCCATGCGGCGATCGCCGGGGAGCTCGGCGGTGAAGGCGACGAGGGCTGCGGGTTCGATGGCGACGCCGGCGGCGGCGAGGCGTCTGGTGACGAGCTCTTCAACGGCGCCTTCATCGTCAGCGAAAAGCTGCAACGCGATGGCGGCCTCGGCGGCTTCGATACCGACGCGGAGGCGGTTGGTCTTCGAAAGTTCGCCGCCTTCGATGATCCATGCGGCTTCGGCGTTGAGCAGGCCCTTGTCGATGTCGGCGATGATTTCGAGGATGGGCTTGGTGCTGGCCTCTTTTTCGACGCGCAGGCGGATGAGGCGATCACCGCCAAGCAAGGAGCGCGCGACGAGTTCGTCGGCGAGCATCTGCGGGTCGCGGCGGATGTCGTCATCGGAGAGGCGGATCAGGTTGAACGGGTCGAGATCAGGCGCCCAGGCTTTCGCGAGACTGTCTGCGGAGGTGGAGACGAGGCCGGCGTCGGCGCCGAAGATGAGCGCGATGCGCGGCTTGCCCGGCGGCTTCTCGCAGAAGGCAAGCGCCTGAGCGCCTGATTTCTTCACGGCGTCGGGGTCGTCGCCGGGACGACCGGCTTACCGGTTTTCGGGTCGACCACCTTGCCGCCGGCGATCATCATCTCCGCGCGGATGGCGCGAGCCAGCAGCGTGGCGAGGCGTTCCTGCGCGGCAGTCTGCGCGGCGAGGTCGCCATAGGCGGCATCGCCGAAGTTGAAGCTGGCGCGTTCCTCAACCGTGCCCGTGCCGAGGATGGAGCCGTCGGGTCCACTCAGCGTCCATGTCGCTTCGCCGATATAGTCGGAGCGCGAGGCGGCCTGGTCGGGCGCGAAGGCGAGGCGGCGGATTTCCTGTGCGAGCTGCACGTCGAGCGTGCCGGAGGCGAAGCCGGGCATGCCCTGGCCGACCGTACGCACCAGTTCCTGACGCAGGAAGTGGCCGGTGCGGCCGGGAGCCGAGCGGGAGCTGGAGATCGCGCGGATCTCGTTGATGGAGATCGGTCCGGAATTGGCGAAAGCGGCGCCCGACTGTCCGCCATAGACCGGCGTGAAGCCGCAGGCGGCGAGGGGCGCGAGGGCGAGTGCTATGAGCGCTGCTCTGATCATGACGCCACGATATTGACGATACGGCCGGGGACCACAATCACCTTTCGCACGGTGAGACCGGCGAGGTGGGTGGTTACGGCCTCGTCGGCGCGGGCGGTGGCTTCCACCGAAGCGGCGTCGGCGGTGGCGGAAACCGTTATTTCCGCGCGCTTCTTGCCGTTGATCTGCACCGGCAGGGTGACCGTGTCGGAGACCAGCAGGGCGGGGTCGGGCGTGGGCCATTTCGCCTTCACAACCATTCCCGCGTTCGGGCCTGCGACGATGGCCCAGGCTTCTTCCGCGATATGCGGGGCAAAGGGGGCGGCGATCTGGGCGAACAGGCGCATCGCCTCGCGGCGGGCGGTGGCCATGCCGGGAGCGGTGGACTGCTCGGCCTTGCGCAGGGCGTTGGCCAGTTCGTTCATGCGGGCGATGCCGACGTTGAAGTGGAATTTCTCGATGCCCTGCGTGACGTCGCGCACTGTCCGGTGAGCGAGGCGGCGGAGCTCGAGCGGCTCGCCTTCCGTGGCGGGGCCATCGTCGGCGGCCGGCGTTGCTTCAGCCAGCGCCCACAGTTTCTGGATCGAGCCCCAGGCGCCGCGCACGCCGGCGTCGGACCATTCGAAGTCGCGCTCGGGCGGTGAGTCCGACAGGACGAACCAGCGCGCGACGTCGGCGCCGTAATCGGCGATGATCTGGATCGGATCGACGACGTTCTTCTTCGACTTCGACATCTTCTCGACGCCGCCCGACATGACCTTGCTGGGGTCGTTGAGCGCTTCCTTCTCTTCAGGAAGCAACCAGTTGCCGACCTGTACGACCGTGTGCTGCTGCGGCGAAGGATATGAAACGCGAACGAACGATCCGACGGTTTTTTTCGCGAGGTCAGCAGGCGAGTTTATGGTCTCTGCATTCCGAGTTTCGGGGCTCCCATCAGCAAATATGCTTACCTGTCGATACGTCTCGTGCGTGACCATGCCTTGCGTGAACAGGCCGGCGAAGGGTTCGCCGCTGGGCAGGTCGAGCAGGCCGCAGTCGCGCAGGGCGCGGGAGAAGAAGCGGGAATAGAGCAGGTGAAGAACCGCGTGCTCGACGCCGCCGATGTATTGATCGACGGGCAGCCAGTAGCTGGCTTCTTCCTTGTTGATCGGCGTCTTCGCTTTCGGATCGGCAAAGCGGGCGAAGTACCAGGACGAGTCGACGAACGTATCCATCGTGTCTGTTTCGCGTTCCGCCTTGCCGCCGCATTTGGGGCAGTCGACATGGCGCCAGGTGGGATGGCGGACGAGCGGATTGCCGGGCGCGGAGAAGTCGGCGTTCTCAGGCAGCAGGACCGGCAGGTCCTTGTCCGGCACGGGGACAGTTCCGCATTTCGCGCACTTGATGACCGGGATCGGGCAGCCCCAGTAGCGCTGGCGCGAGACGCCCCAGTCGCGCAGGCGGTATTGCGTGGTCGCCTCGCCTGCCTTCAGTTCAACGAGTTTCCTGATGGCGGCGGTGATCGCGTCCTTGGTCGAGAGACCGTTCAGGAATTCCGAATTGTAGATCGTGCCTTCGCCTGTGTAGGCCGTGCCGCGCACGGTGTAGGTGGCGGGGTCCTCGCCTGCGGGCAGGACGACGGGCTTGAAGGGCAGCTGGTATTTTTCCGCGAACTCGATGTCGCGCTGGTCACCGGCGGGCGAGCCGAAGATGGCGCCGGTGCCGTAGGTCGACAGCACAAAGTTGGCGGCCCAGACGGGCAGCTCCCATGACGGATCGAAGGGGTGCTTCACCTTGATGCCAAGGTCGATGCCGACCTTCTCGGCTTTCTCGATGTCCGCTTCCGACGTGCCTTTGCTGGCGGCGTCGGCCATGAACTTCGCAACGGCGGGATTCGTCTTCGCGATTTCCTTCGTGATCGGATGATCAGGCGCGAGCGCGACGAAGCTGGCGCCGAACAGCGTGTCGGGGCGCGTGGAGAAGACTTCGATGTCGGCGACGCCGCCGACGGGTTGCGTCAGTTGCCAGCGGAAGCGGGCGCCCTGGCTCTTTCCGATCCAGTTGCCCTGCATGATGCGGACTTTTTCCGGCCAGCGGTCGAGGCCATCGAGCGCGGCCAGCAGATCATCGCCGTATTTGGTGATGCGGAAGAACCATTGTTCCAGCTCGCGCTGCTCGACGACGGCGCCGGAACGCCAGCCGCGTCCGTCGACGACCTGTTCGTTGGCGAGCACGGTGTTCTCGACCGGGTCCCAGTTCACTTTTGCGGAGCGGCGATAGACCAGATCGTTCTCGAGCATCTTCAGGAAGATGCGCTGCTGCTGCTCGTAATAGTCAGGCTCGCAGGTGGTGACTTCCTTCGACCAGTCGAAGCTCAGCCCCAGCGGAGCAAACTGGTCTTTCATCGCCTGGATGTTTTCCAGCGTCCATTTGCGCGGCTGCGCCTTCTTTTCGATGGCGGCGTTTTCGGCGGGCAGGCCGAACGCGTCCCAGCCCATCGGGTGCAGCACGTTGTAGCCGTTGGCGATGCGATAGCGGGCGACGACATCGCCCATCGCATAGTTGCGGACGTGGCCCATGTGCAGGCGGCCCGAAGGATAGGGGAACATCTCGAGGACGTAGGCCTTGGGCATGTCGCCCGCTTCCTTCGCGGACTTCGCGCGGAAGACCTTGGCGCTCTCCCATGCGGCGCGCCATTTCGGCTCGGTTTCCTTCGGGTTGTAGCGGGTGGCCATGAGTGTCTCGTCAGTGTTCAGCGTTGTCCGCTGTCCACGTTTGGGTGAGGGGCGTCAAGGGAGACCGAGACACACGGTTCGCCAGACTCGCCGGCTGTCATCCCGGGCGAGCGCAGCGAGACCCGGGAACCATCGGGCCGGTGTCGAGGTGGTGGAATGGGTCCCGGATAGCGCTTCGCGCTTCCGGGATGACAAGCCGGGGATGTCGCCTGAGACCTGAGAGGTCGCGCTAGTCCGTCGAACCCAGGCGAAGCTCGCGGGCCTTCGCGAGGATGGCGTCCTCGAGGGCGATGTTGGTTTCCGGCGCGACGGTGGCCGGGGTCCAGACGCCGTTGACCAGCGTTTCGCGGAAGACGGCGGCGGAGATGCCGTCGGCGCGCAGGCGCGTGTCGAGGATGTAGACGGTGGCCTTGAGGCGCTCGTCGGTCTTGCCGGGGTTGGCGTACCAGTCAGTGATGATGACGCCGCCATACGGGTCGGCCGAGGCGAGCGGCAGGAAGGACAAGGTGTCGAGCGAGGCGCGCCAGAGATAGGCGTTGACGCCGATGCCGCCGGTTTCGCGCGAGCCCATGTCGGCGCTGGAGGCGGAGGAGGTGTTCGCCGTGCTCGATCCGAAGATGTTGCAGCCGCCCGTGGACAGGGTGGCGACGGTGATGAGGGCGGCAGCGGCCACGCGGAAAGCCATAGATCGTCACTCCGTTACGCAGCGCCTGGCGCCAGACGAGAGGGCCTGGGTCCATGCGGCTCCCTCGGGGGAGCGTTTCCTTAGCTTCGAGACGCCTTGGCGCGCAAGGGCTGTGCGCCGTTAGCCTCCCCCTAGCACCTGTTGGTGCTACATCGTTCCCTGAACGACGATTGCGGAGGAATTCTGGCATGATCCGATCCAGCAAGCTTGTCAGGTCGGCTGCCCTTGGCGGGTTGGGCCTGACCGGATTGGGCCTGTCTGCCCCTGCTTGCGCCCAGGACGGGGAGTGGGTGACGAAGCTGGACGTGGTGCTGGCGGCGTCTGCCGTAGAGTCGGACGAGGCGCTGGCCCCGGCGGCGGACGGGCTGATGGCGTCGGGCCTGATTACGGTCGAGCGGGAAGACACGTTCGACAACGGTTTCACGCTCGGATGGCGCTTTGCGGGGCGGTATGAGCGCGATGCACCCTCGCGACCGGCCTTTGCCGGGGCGCTGGGCGGGTGTCCGGCGGCCAATCCGGCCTGTCCGGCGATTGGCGGGCTGTCGCCCGTGTCGCCGGCGACAGGGATCGCGGCGGGCGGAGCGACGCTGGATGAAGAGGGATTTGCGACGCTGGAGACGGCTGCGGTGAGCCTGCTGACGCCGTGGGGCGAGGGGGTGTTGGGGGTCGATGCAGGCGTGGCGAGCCGGCTGGATGCGCGGGCGCCGAATGTTTTGCGGCGGGTGTCGGTGTTGTCGACCGGCCTTGATCCGACGGGGATTTCGGTGGTGCGGGCGCGGAATGACGTGACCGGATCGTCGGCCAAGGTCAGCTATATGAGCCCGCGCTGGCTGGGCCTGCGCGTGGGGGCGTCTTACACGCCGGAAGCCAATATGCGCTCGGCGGATTTCGATCCGGAGGCCGGGGGGCCGGGGCGGGTTGGGGCTGAGCTTGAAAATGTGTGGGAGGGCGCGGTGTCGTTCGCGCGGCAGTTTGCCGAGCAGGACCTGCGGGTGCGAGCGGCGGTGACTTATTCCAGCGCGGATTCGGGCGCGGGCGTGCCGGCGTTCGGCGGATACGAGGCGTGGGGCGCGGGGCTGGAGCTGGAGCACGGGGAGTGGACGGGCGGCGTGCGCTGGCTCTCCAGCAACAATGCCTGGGAGGCGGGCTCGGGCGACTATGAAGCGTGGGAAGCCGGGCTGGTCTACCAGGCCGTGGGATGGCGGATGGGCGTTGAGGCCGGATGGGCCGAGGACGATCTTGCCGTTACGGAAGGCGCCTCATGGCTTATCGGGGCGGCGTGGGACCTTAACGAACACGTTAACCTCGGAGTGGGTTGGGCCGCATCCGAAACGGACATCCCTGTCCCCGCAGGGCCCGGACTCAGTCACATAAATGCCCGCAATGACGGGCTTCTGGTCGAGCTAAGTGTGCGGAATTAGTGACACTTCCCCGGGAAACGCTCTCCGGGGCTAGCCAATTAATTCCTGTTAACTTCTGTGTAGCAAGTCATGCGTATTATGTGCGTAGACGAGGGCAGGACATGCGATTCTCCGCATCAATTTTCTGTCTCGCCGCCACCCTGGCGGCGGCCCCGGCTTTTGCCCCTGCTTTCGCGCAGGCAAAGCCGGCCCAACCCGCGCAACCGCTTGCGCAGGGAACGCGGCCGGCTGCCGACGCCAAGGCTCCCGGGTTCACGTTTGGCCTTGATCTGAGCAAAGACGAAGCCGAGCGCACGCTGCTGCCCGTTGGCCCGATCGCCAAGGATTCGGTTGCGCTGACCTGGAAGCCCGACGGCAACTGGGACGTCACGCTCGACCTGACCAGCCGCCAGCCCAATGGCCTGCCCAACCAGCTCTTCCCGCGGGAAGAGGTTACGGCCGGCGTCACCTATCAGGTTACCCCGCGCTTCCGTCTTGGCGGCGGCGTCACGGTTCGCGGCGACTCGCTGGCGGACTCGCTCTCGAACCCCGCCGCGATCGGCCGCGAAGGGAACGAAGCCTCGGTGCGCATCGAGTCGGCGTTCTCGTTCTAACAATCACAAGCAGCTCTATCACCGCTCGTCCTGACGAAAGTCAGGACCCAGGAACGGTGCAAACACGTTCACGGTCTTGAAGCCGCAAGCCGGGACAAGCCTCGCCGTCAGCCCTGGATCCTGACTTTCGTCAGGATGAGCGGGGCAAGGTTCGCCGTTCCACCCCCTAACTCCATCCCTCCAGCACCGCATCGATCGCAGCCCAGCCGGCTGCGTTCGCCATGGCGCGGGCTGCGTTGCGCGCGTTGAGGCCGCCGAGGGCGTAGACGGGAATGCTCGACGCGCGGGCGAGCTGGCGGAACTTGAGAGGGCCGAGGGGCTTGCCGGCGCTGGGGCTGCGGCTCTCGAAGACGGCGGAGACGAAGACCGCGTCGATGCCAAGACGCGCCGCGCGGGCGATGGCGGAGGCGCTGTGGGCGGAGGCGGTCTCGATCAGGTGGGAGCTGCGGGCGCCGGTGAGGCGGGCTTCGGGCCAATGGACGCCATCGGCGTCGATGCGCAGGGCGAGGGCAGGGTCGGCGGAGACGAGCAGCATGATGCCACGCCGGCGGCAGAGGCGCGCGAGGTCGCGGCCGGTAGCGAGGCGGTCCGGCGCGCCGTAGTGGCGCCAGACGATGCCAAACCCCGATGGGAGGCGGCGGGCGACACGCAGGATATCGGGCGTGCGCAAGGGATCGGTGAAGAGGAAGGCGCGGGGGAGGGGCCGGCCGTTGCGCGCGGCGGCCCGCGTGGCCAGGCGCGCAGCGGCGAGCAGCCTGCGACGGATCGCGGCTTGGGATCGGGCGGAATCTGAAAGAGAATGGGCCATGGACGTTTTCGAAGAGATCTCTGCCGCGCGTGCTGATGTTCTTGCGCGCATCCACGCTGCCGCCAAGAGCGTGGGGCGTAATCCTGCTGCGGTGACGCTGGTGGCCGTCTCGAAGGTGCAGCCCGAAGAGCGGATCGAGGCGATGCTGGCGGCAGGCCAGCGCGTGTTCGGCGAGAACCGCGTGCAGGAGGCCGAGGCGCGCTGGGCGGCGCGGCGGGCGGCGTATCCGGATCTCGAGCTGCGGCTGATCGGGCCGCTGCAGTCGAACAAGGCGAAGGAGGCTGTCGCGCTGTTCGATGTGATCGAGACGCTGGATCGCGAAAAACTGGCGGGCGCGCTGGCCGATGCGTGCGCCAAGGCGGGGCGGACGCCGCGCCTGTATGTGCAGGTGAACACGGGCGAGGAAGAGCAGAAGGCGGGCGTGGCGCCGCTGGAGGCCGATGCTTTCATCGCGAAGGTGCGCGATGTGTATGGCTTCGCGGTGGAAGGGTTGATGTGCATTCCGCCGGCGGAGGAGCCAGCCGGTCCGCACTTTGCGCTGCTGGCGAAGATCGCGGCGAGGAATGACGTCAAGCTGCTGTCGATGGGGATGAGCGCGGACTATGAGACCGCGGTGATGTTCGGCGCGACGAGCGTGCGGGTGGGGTCTGCGCTGTTTGGGGCGCGGGGGTAGGGCGCGCGAGCACGCCCCCGTCCTTCGAGACGATCGCCACGCGAGACTGCCGACGATGAAACGCTGTGCCCGCGATCCCTCAGGATGAGGGCTATCAGGGTCCGGTTGAGGGTTCGCCTCATCCTGAGGGATTGGCGCGCAGCGGCAATCGTCTCGAAGGATGGGGCGTACCTGCTGGCCCTTGTTCCTCGCGCGCATCTCCCGGACAATGTCGGGGACGGCTTCTGGGCGGGTATTCATGACCACGGACGATCAGCCTTACGACATCGTGGTGGTCGGGACGGGTGTATCCGGTCTCTACCAGCTCAAGCGGGCGCTGGAGCTGGATGCGCGCGTGATTGCGCTGGATGCGGATGAGGATCTGGGCGGGACGTGGTTTCGCAACCGGTATCCCGGGGCGCGGTTTGATTCCGAGAGCTATACGTATGGCTATTCGTTTTCGCGCGAGGTGCTGGATACGTGGCGCTGGAAGGAGCGGTTCTCGCCGCAGCCGGAGAACCTGCGCTACCTGAATTTTGTCGCCGACACGTTCGACCTGCGCCGGCATATCCGGTTCAATGCGCGGGTTGAGGCGATGGTGTGGGATGAGGCGACGTCGCGGTGGACGCTGCGCCTGCCGACAGGCGAGGAGATCGTCACGCGATTTGTGGTGACGTGCATCGGCGTGCTGTCGAAGCCGACGTTGCCGAAATACGAGGGCATGGACGATTTTCAAGGCGAGTCTTTCCATACCTATTGGTGGCCGAGCGAGCCGGTTCAGCTGGAAGGCAAGCGCGTTGGCGTGATCGGCGCGGGGGCGACGGCGATCCAGGTGATTTCGGCGATAGCGGACAAGGTTGGTTCGCTGACGGTGTTCCAGCGGCGGCCGAACTGGAGCTCGCCGCTGCATAACTCGCTCATCTCAGATGCGGAGATGGACGATATCCGGCAGCGCTATGACGAGATTTTTGCGCGGTGCGCGGAATCTCCGGGCGGGTTCGAACATACGCCGGACCGGCGCGGGTTCTGGACGCTGAGCAGGGAAGAGCGCCAGGCGTTCTGGGAGGAGCTTTATCAGCGGCCGGGGTTTGCGCTGCTGAACAGCAACTTCGTCGAGATCTTCATGGACGAGGCCGCCAACAAGGAATTGTCGGACTTTGTGGCGAACAAGATCAGGCAGCGGGTGAAGAATCCTGCCGTCGCCGAGAAACTGATCCCGAAGGATCATGGCTATGGCATGCAGCGCGTGCCGCTGGAGACCAATTACTTCGAGGCGTTCAACCGCGAGAATGTGCGGCTGGTCGACATCACGGAAACACCGATCCGGCGCGTGACGCAGGACGGGATCGAGACATTTCACGAAGAGTCCGGGCAGGAGCATTTCGAGCTGGACCTGATTGTCTACGCGACCGGGTTTGATGCGATCACGGGCGGGTTCGATGCGATCGATGTTGCGGGGCGGGACGGTGTGCGCCTGCGCGCGAAATGGGCGGAGGAGCCGGCCACGTATCTGGGCGTGATGACGCACGGCTTTCCGAACCTGCTGATGGTTGCGGGACCGCAGAGCGTGTCGGGGTCGACGAATTTTCCCCGCGCCATCGAGACGGGCGTCGACTGGGTGACGGGGCTGCTGTCGCATGCGCTGAAGAACGACCTCGCGCGGCTGGAGGCGAAGGCGGAGGCCGAGCGTGAGTGGGGCGAGGCTGTGAAGCGCGCGCAACACCGGATGCTGCTGCAGAACGGCAAGGGGTGGTTCACCGGCTACAATTCGAACGTTGCGGGGCACGAGGCAGGCAAGCCGCGCTATGTCGCCTATTGGGGCGGCGGGCCGAAATATGCGGCGCAGCTGAAGGCCGCCGAAGAGAGCGGCTATGACGGGATCGAGATGGGTTAGGCTTCGGCTGCTGCCGCCTGCCGCTTCTTGCGCGCCCTGTACGGCGCGATGTGGCTCATGCCCCAGGCAATGAGGATCTGGGCGCCGGCGTAGGTGATCCAGACGGAGCCGGGCGGGACGTCGACATTGGCGAAGCGGCCGGCGGCGATCAGCGTGTCGGACAGCATGAAGAGGACGGCGCCGAGACGGGCCAGCACGGGGGCCTTCACAATGAAGGCCATGCAGACCATCGTGGTGATGATGAGCTGGTAGGCGATGGCGGGGCCGGTGAGGTCGCCCATGCCGGGGAAGAGCCAGACGAGCAGGCCGATCGAGACGATCACCACGAGCACGGCGACGGGGAAGTCGCGCTTGTTGAGGCCGAGGACGCGGCCCCATTCGACGAAGGCGGCGATGTAGAACAGGTGGCCGACAGCGAAGGCGGCCATGCCATAGACAAAGACGAGTTCGAGCAGAACATCGCCCAGAGCGCAGAAGAGCAGGCCGAGGCCTGCGATCCATGAGCGCTTGAGCAGGGCGAAGAGGCCGAGGAGGACGATGCCCGCCGCCTTCCAGACGAGGCCGCCGGGATGTTCCATCCTGACCCACTCATTGGCGAGATGGGACATCGCGACGATGGCGGCGATGGCGAAGAAGATGTTGAGGGCGCGCGTGTTCATGGGCGGGTGTTAGCGCTGCGCGGGGCGGCTGTCGATTTGGCGTTGGGGAAGGTGGGTTTTCTGGAAGCGTGCCGAAGGTACGCGTTCCCGGCGCAGGCCGGGATCCAGCGCCGCCGTCTGCGTGGGAGGACAATGGAGCGCTTCGCGCGCTTTCTGCTGGGGCTGGACCCCCGCCTTCGCGGGGGACGCGTACCTTTGGTACGCTTCCAGTCAGGCGGTGATCTCCAGCACGTCGCCCACCTTCGCGGCTTTCAGCAGGGCCAGCAGGTCTGGCAGGGCGCATGCGACGCATCCCTCCGTCGGCGAAAAATCCTCGCGGGCCACATGCAGGAAGATGGCGCTGCCTTTGCCGGGCTCGACCGGGGCGTCGTTGTAACCCAGCACCACGATGAGGTCGTAGACGTGGTCATCTCGCCAGAGCTTCTCGTGGGAGTGAGCGAAGGGGAGGAGGACCGGGCAGTTGTAGAGCGGGTTGGCGGGATCGTCGCACCAGCCGGCTTCGGGGATCAGGGCGTCAACCGGGAGGGCGGTTTCGGGGCGTTCCAGGCGGTCGGCGCGCCAGAAGACCTGACGGATGGGCCAGGCGCCCAGCGGGGTTGCGCCATCGCCCTCGCGCTTGGCCCCGGCGGGCGTAACGCCGCTTCTGCCCAGCGCGCAACGGGCCTGTCCGCCCGGCCAGCGGAGAATTCCGCTGCCTACTGCGTTGAATGGGGACACGCTGGTTGGGGAATAGGCCATTTGCTGTCCGCTTCGTGATGGCTTCCTCGGCTGGCCGACACTACCTAGACTTGGTATGCCGCGCATCAAAGATGAGCCCCCAAGACGGGGCCGGGACCGGAGACGCCGACACCATGACCGCCGCAAAGACGATCCTGCTGGTCGACGATGATCAGGACCTGCGTGAGGCGCTGGCCGAGCAGTTCGAGCTGCACGAGGGATTCCGGATCGAGCATGCGGGCTCGGCGGGCGAGGGAATCAAGAAGGCGGAAGAGGCGCGGGCCGACCTGATCATCCTCGATGTCGAGCTGCCGGACATGGACGGGCGGGATGCCTGCCGGCTTATGCGCAAGCATGGCATTGCGGCGCCGATCGTGATGCTGACGGGGCAGACGACGGATGCGGATGCGATCCTGGGGCTGGATTCGGGCGCGAACGATTATGTCACCAAGCCGTTCAAGTTCTCGGTGCTGCTGGCGCGCGTGCGGGCGCACCTGCGCACGTTCGAGCAGAGCGAGGACGCGACCTTCCGGCTGGGGCCGTATGAATTCCGGCCGGCGCAGAAACTGCTGATCGACGAGAAGGAAAAGAAGATCCGTCTCACCGAGAAGGAAACGAACATCCTGAAGTATCTCTATCGCGCTGGGGGCAAACCGGTTGGACGTGAGGAGCTGCTGAGCGAGGTGTGGGGCTACAACGCCAACGTCACCACGCACACGCTGGAGACGCACATCTATCGCCTGCGGCAGAAGATCGAGCCCGATCCCGCGAACGCGCGCCTGCTGCTGACGGAGAGCGGCGGGTATCGGCTGCAGGCTTAGGGGCTGGACCGCCGGGCCCCCGCCCGGCAGATGCGCGATAGCGCATATCCGATGTTGCTACGTGCACGTCGCCGCTTGCGCGGCGCTGCCGGGCGGGGGCCCGGCGGTCCAGAGTTAGAGCTTGAACCCAGCGGCGGTGGCGAGTTCGCGCATGTTCACGGCGGGGCGGGGGCCGATGTGGCTGATGACTTCGCCGGCGCAGAGGTTGCCGAGGCGGGCGGCGTCTTGCAGCGAGAGGCCGTGGGTGATCGCGTAGAGGACGCCGGCGGCGTACTGGTCGCCGGCGCCGGTGGCGTCGATCACGGGAGCGGCGGTGACGGGGGCGAGCCAGGTGTCGGAGCCGGAGACGATGACCGAGCCCTTGGACGAGCGGGTGATGGCGGCGATCTGGCTGTCGTTGCGGATCTGGGTGACGGCTTCGTCGAAGTCGGTGGTTTCGTAGAGGGCGAGGAGTTCGGCTTCGTTGGCGAAGACAAGATCGCAGTGCGTGCGCACGAGATGAACGAAGCTGTCGCGGTGGCGATCGACGCAGAAGACGTCCGACAGGGTGATGGCGACCTTGCGTCCGGAAGACTTCGCGACTTCGGAGGCGTGGACGAAGGCAGTTTTCGCGGCGGGTTTGTCGAACAGGTAGCCTTCGAGATAGAGCCATTCAGCGGAGGCGACGGCGCGGGCATCAACGTCGTTGGCCGCGAATTCGGTCGAGGCGCCGAGGAAGGTGTTCATCGAACGCTCGCCATCCGGCGTCACCGCGATCATCGAGCGGGCAGTGGTGAGGCCGCCGACTAGGGGCGAGCCGAAAAAGTCGACGCCGATGGCCTGCATGTCGGCGACATAGGCCGCGCCGATCTTGTCGTTGGCGACCTTGCCCATGAAAGCGCCGCGACCGCCGAGGCTGCGCAGGCCCGCGATGGTGTTGCCGGCCGAACCGCCCGAGGTTTCAAGGCGCGTGGCGGGCAGGGCGTGATAGAGCAGCTCGGCGCGCGCCTCGTCGATCAGGTTGGTGCGGGCCTTGGGAATGTCGTTGCGGATGAGGAAATCATCGTCGACCTGCGCAATCACATCCATGATGGCGTTGCCCAGGGCGACGACGTCGTACTTCACCGGCATGAGATAAATTCCCTCAGGGCCGGCGGATTCGTTGGTGGCAAGCCGGGCTGAGCGGACTTAAAGACCGGGGGTTGAAAAGGTGCAAGTGAGACACAGGATACAGGCCGCGTGATGACCGAAATCGCCCTTCTGACAGCGGCAAACCTAGTGTCCGGAGCTATCGACAGGCGTTCGGACGCCTATCTGTTCGATGTGCAGCTGGAAATCCTGCAGGCCGGGTTTGCGCCGGAAGGGCTCCAGCTTACGCCCGTGCGGTGGACCGATCCGGAGACGGACTGGACGCGCTATGGCGCCGTGCTGGTCAATTGCGCGTGGGATTACCAGGACCGGCATGAGGACTTCCTCGCCACTCTGGACCGGATCGCGGGGCAGGGCGTGCCGGTGTTCAACGATCCCAAGACAGTGCGCTGGAATATCCGCAAGACGTATCTTCGCGAGATCGAGGCGAAGGGCATTCCGGTGATCCCGACGCTGTGGCCCGAGGCGCCGACGGCCGCAGATATTGCCGAAGCGATGCGCGTGTTCGGCGTCGATGATGTGGTGCTGAAACGGCAGGTGGGGGGCGGCGCGCGGGCGCAGGTGCGCTATACGCGCGCGAACATGCCGGAGCCGGGGCCCGTGATGGATCGGCCGGGGATGATCCAGCCCTTCGTGCCGGCGATTGCGAGCGAGGGGGAGTTCTCGTTCCTGTTCGTCGATGGCGCGTTCAGCCATGTACTGGTGAAGCGGGCGAAGGCGGGCGATTACCGCATCCAGGAAGCCTATGGCGGCAAGTCGCAGGCGATTGATCCGGCGCCGAAGGATCGTGCGGCGGCTCAGGCGGTGATGGATGTGTTGGCGGACATGCCGCTGTATGCGCGGGTCGACATGGTGCGCGGCGAGGATGGCGGGTTGATGCTGATGGAGCTCGAAGTGCTGGAGCCGTATCTGTATCCGAAGGATGGTCCGCAGATTGGCGCGATGCTGGGGAAGGCGTTGGCGCGGAGACTTGGCTAGAGTTGCGAGCGTGGAGAGAGGACCCCCACCTGTCCTCCCCCTTTCAGGGGGAGGGACCTTGCCTCGCCAGCCTGCCCAACTTCGAAGCTTGCTGATGCAACTGGGTTCCTCCCCCTGAAAGGGGGAGGACAGGTGGGGGTCTCTGTCGGCATCAGGATCGCCCGCTCACTTCACATCCGCAGCCCACCCCTTCCACTTGCGATTCCGCGCGCCTAGCTTTGGCGCTCGGGAGAATTCTCACATGCAGTATGTCTGCGATGCGCCGAAGGGGCGCACCTGGTTCCGTATTGAGACCGAAGCCGAGGCTGCCGAGGAGTCGCGACTGATGCGGCATGCGGTGGAGCGGCATTTTCTTGGCGCACAGAAGCGGGCGCGTGGATCGTATGTTCCGGGGCAGGGGCTGGAGCGCGATATCGGGCTCAAGGCGCACCTTGCGCGGACGATGCCGATCTTCCTCACGCTGCGCGCGGACGATGGAACAGGGCTGGCGACGGCGATGCTGCCGCCCGGGGGCAAGCCGCTGGGCGATTTTCCGGTGATCATTGTGGGGGCGGAGAATGCCGATCCCTACGCCGACCATGCCGACGCGATCGAGGCTCTGGGCCGCCATTATGGCGTGAAGCTGGAACGCGCGCGGTGTTATCCGTATGCGGGGAAGTGAGGCGGGGTTGCGCCAAGCCAACTGCCGCTCGTCCTGACGAAAGTCAGGACCCAGGGCTGACAGCAAGGCTTGTCCAGGCTTGAAGCTTCAAGCTCGTTCGCGTTGCAAGACCGTTCCCGGATCCTGACTTTCGTCAGGATGAGCGGGGTACGGGGCAGCGTTCAGGCTACCTAAGCTACGCACATCCCTCGACGTACTGGATGCTGGGGCCGCCAGCGTGAATGGCGCCGACCTTTCCAGTGGCGTCGATTTCGTAGACGAGGCCGCGGGCTGTTTCGTCCTGTACGTAGGGCTCGGAGCGCGGACCGCCATCCCAGACGGTGATGTATTCGGCGGGGTGGGGCGCGTATTTGTGCGGGCCGGTTTGCGCATTGGCGCCATAGGCCGCTTTCACGGCGTCGGCAGTCTCGCCAAGGCCGAGGCCCTTATCGGTCTTCAGCGGCGACATCTCGATGAGGGAGATGCGCGTGAGCTTGCCCTGTTCAATCATCACGAGGAGGCCTTCGGGCGCGTTGGCGGGGCGGAACTGGTCGCAGTATTCGGGCTCGGGGCCGCCGACATCGTCGGGATTGGAGTCGGGGCCGGCGGCGGCGGTGACTTCTTCGAGCGTCATGCCGATTTTCAGCGGGCCCCATCCGGTGGAGGTGAGGGCGTTGGCGTCTGCGACGGGCGCGGGCGTTGCGGGGGCTTCACCGCTGCAGGCGGCGAGCGCGAGAGCGGCGAGGATGGCGGCGTGTTTCATTGTCTGCTCCTGCTGTCGGGGCAGGATATAGGGCTTGGGTGTGGCGTGGCTATTGGTGTGGGGCAGTTGCGGCGGGGCATGCCGATAGAGACCCCCACCTGTCCGCCCCCTAAACGGGGCGGAACCATGTTGCGCCAGCTTACCCAAATCTTGACCGCGGTGATTCAACAGGGTCCCGCCCCGTTTAGGGGGCGGACAGGTGGGGGTCTGCTTCAGCGTTCGCTGTTGCTGATCAGTTAGCCGCCGTAACCGTAACCGTCACGGGCACGTGGTCGCTCGGCTTTTCGCCGCCGCGTTCTTGGGCGTGGATGGCGTAGCTGTTGATATCGACGAGGGGCGTGGCGCGTTTGTCGGCCCACCAGTGATCGAGGCGGCGGCCGCGGTTGGAAATCTTCCAGTCGGCGGCGCGATAGCTCCACCAGGTGTAGAGCTTTTCTTCCGGTTTGTGTTTCGCGCGGGCGATGTCGGTGAACTTGCCTTCGAGCAGCACGCGCTTGAGGCCGTCGGTTTCGACCGGCGTGTGGCTGACCACGTTGAGCAGCTGGCGGTGCGACCAGACGTCGTTCTCTTCGGGCGCGATGTTGATGTCGCCGGCGACGAGGAGCGGGAGTGCGGAGCGTTTCTGGGCGCGGGCGAGATAGAAGCTGCGCATGCGCTCCACGAAGTCGAGCTTGTGGGCGAACTTCTCGTTGAGTTCGGGATCTGGAATGTCGGCGCCGGCGGGCACGTAGAGGTTCTGCAGCTCGAAGCCGGCGACGTTCACGGCGGCGCAGCGCGCATGATTGTGACGGCAGAGGCCGGGCGTTTCCAGCGGCTCGATCGGCAGGCGCGAGACGATGGCGACGCCGTGCATGCCCTTCTGGCCGGAGAGGTGGATGTGCTTGTAGCCGGCCGCCTCGAACGCCTTCCGGGGGAACTGGTCCTCAAGGCATTTGATTTCCTGCAGGCACAATACGTCAGCCTTCTCGCGCTTCAGGAAGGCGATCACACGGTCGATGCGGAGGCGGACGGAATTGATGTTCCAGGTCGCCAGGGAGAGGCGTTTTGAGGGCAAGTTGGGCAGTCGCGGATTTGGGGGCTGTCGTTGACCTGAACAATCGGGTGAGCCGCAGCCTCAATCAAGGAAAAGCGGCTAGCAGGCGAGCGTTTCGACCTGAATGGTGGAAATGGACGGTTTTCCGCTGATTTTTGGGGTCCCTAACGAGAACGCGCCCGGCCGCGGGGACAGCCAGGCGCGTCTTGCGCCCCGGGGGCGCGTTATGGGCCGGGGGATAGCTCCGGCATTCGATCCACTGCGAGCGCCTGCGGGGGGAAGCTCAGGCGCGAGCGGCTTCGATCCACGTGGCAATTAAGCCACGAAGTTCATGTTTTGTCACCTGAAGCTTGGTAAATATTTGTCTGTGGCTTTGGGGCCGCCCCCGAAACGAAAGCGGCCCGGACATGATCCAGGCCGCCTGTCGTCGGAGGTGAGTCGTCGCAGGTAGAATCGTTACCTGCGGTCGTCGTCGTCGTTGGGGTCGCGGACGACGAAGAGGGAGGCTTTCAGGGGAACGTTCTGCTTGATGTCCTGGAGCTGGACCTTGGTTTCAGCGCCAGTGCCGTCGACCTGGCGCCAGCCGATCAGGGCGAAGTCGGTCGCGCGGAACTGCAGGATCATCTTGCCCTCAGCCTCGCCGGACTTGTCGACCAGCGTGACGAAGTGGAAGCCGTTCGAGGACGTGACGTCGGTGACGCTGCCATCCTTCCTGAGATCGATGTTCGAGCGCAGGAAGAGGTGCAGCGGCGTCGAGGCCAGCGGGATGGCGTCATACGCGTTGCGCTTGGGCTCCTCGATCGAGACGGTGGTGCCGTCCGACACGATGAACATGGGCTCGGGCGAATTGTACTCGAAGCGCACCTTGCCCGGGCGGTCGATGTAGAACACGCCCGAGGAGGGCGAGTTCTGCGGGTCGATCTGCGTGAAGCGGCCCTGCGCGGTTTTCGTTTCGGTCAGCGCCTTGGCGACGCGGTCGATGATCGCGTTGCGGTCAAGCGTGGCGGGGGCCTGGACCTTTACGGCTTCGACGCCGGGGGAGGGCTTCACGACCGGGGGTTTCGGCGTGGCAGGTCTGGTCGTGAGAACGGGCGCCGGAGCGGGCGCCTCGAAGACAACGGGTACGATGGCCGGCGCGGGTGCTTCCGCAACGGTGGAAGCGGCGACGGGATCGGGGTTCGTGATCACCGGGGTTGGCGCGGCAAGGGCGTGCGCGGACACCGAGACGAGGAACGGAAAGAGTGCGGACATGATGCTCATGTGGAGCAACCTCGGCTTCAGCCCGGGCGAAAACAAGTCCGGGGCAAGGAATTTTCGCCCTGTTTTCATGAACATCGGTTCAGTCCTATGTGGCGCGCCAGACGCGGGGTGTAAGCTAACGCAATGACGCCGAAACAGTTTCACGCGATCGCAGGCGCATTTCCGCAGACGGAATATGCAACGTCGTACGGGCAGCCGGCCTGGAAGGCGTTCGGGAAATTCTTCACGCGCCTGCGGGAAGAGGACGGAAGCGTGGTGATCGGGCAGGTGTCGTTCGACGAGCGCGAGCATCTCATTGCGGCGGACCCGCAGACATTCCATTTCACGGAGCATTATCGCACTTACCCGATGGTCCTTGCGCGGTTGTCGCGTATGAAGCCGGCCGAACTGAAGCTGATGCTGGAAAGACAGTGGCGCCATAATGCGCCCAAGAAGTGGCTGAAGGCTTGGGAAGAAGAGACCGGGGCCATGGGTCGGTCGGCCGCCAGCAGGCGGACGGCGAAAAAGAAAACGGGGACGAAAGAAACGCGATGAGGATGTTGCTGATACTGCTGCTGGCCGGCGCACTGGGTGTGGGCGGGTTCCTGACCAAGCCGGACGAGGCCGCGCACAAGCGGAATGTCGACGCCAAGCTGATGGAGCTGAACGGCGGGGATCCGATCGGCGCGGTTCTGGACGCGGTGGGCAAGCTGGCCGGGACGCAGACGAGTTCGTTCGAGGATCTCGTTGTGGCGACGAAATACACGGTGCGCTCGGGCGATAGCGTGGTGATCGAATGCCTTGGCCTTTATGGTCAGTTCCTGTGCTCGCAGCCGGGCGCGAAATAGGGTTATATCGGTTACTGACTTTCCTGGGCTGACTTTCTGGGCGGGGCGGCTTCGACGGGCGGAGTGACCGATGCGCGTGGCGATTGTCGTGGTGTTTCTTCTCGCTGTGGCCGGCGTGGCCGCCTACATGACGCGACCCGCGCAGGGCTGGCATCGCGGCGTGGCCGTGGCGCTGATGGAAGAGGGCAAGGTGGCGGCGCCCGATGCGGCCACGGGCAAATATCTGTTCGAGGATTTCTATCTCGTCACACTGTCGACCATGACATCGGGCGAGGGCACGCTGCTGCAGTGCTGGGGGATCTATTCGCGCTTCCTGTGCACGGGGCCGGTGGCGCCGGCGGCGGCAACGGATGCGGCGACGGGCTGAGGGCGGGACGACGGGCGCGACGATGAGCGAGGATACCGGGCTCGACGATTATCACGCGGCGCGTGCGCGGCTGGCGGCGGAGCGCAAGGAACGGCGCGGCGGGTCGCGGCGCTGGCTGATGCTGTTCGGTCTCGTGATCGTCGGGATCGTGTCGGTGGGCGTGTGGCTGAAGCCGCCGGTGGAGCAGATGCGTGAGGGCGTTGAAGCGGGGCTGCGGGAATACGCGAAGCTCAACGTGAAGCCGGGCGAGGCCGCGCCGGAGGTGAGCCATTCGGAATCGCACGACTGGGGAATCGTCGTCTCGCACACGGCGCAGGTGGGGGCGGAGACGTTCTCGTGCTGGGGCGGGTTCAAGGTGACGGTGTGCAACCTGCCGGGTGAGTAGGGGCGGGCGCCCGCTTGACATGTGGGGCACATGTGAACATGTTATGCACATGTCCGTGATGGTCCAGATCAGGAATATGCCCGACGCGCTTCATCGCAAGGTGAAGGCGAGGGCCGCTGCCGTGGGCATGTCGCTGTCCGACTATCTGCTTCAGGAAATCCGGAAGTCCGCCGAAGCGCCGACGCTGGAAGAAATGCGAGAGCGATTGGCGAAGGTGAAGCCGCTCCGGCTTTCTGAGTCTCCAACCAAGATACTGCGCGCCGAGCGGGATAGCCGTTGATCGTTCTCGACGCGTCGGCCGCACTTGAACTTGTATTGCGAACCGACGCCGGGTTGCGGCTGGAGTCGCGGATTTTCCAGCCGGACATGACCTTGCACGCGCCTCATCTGATCGATGTCGAGGTTGCGCATGTGCTGCGGCGTGTTGCGCGGGAAGAAGGCGCTGACGACTACTGCACCGAAGCATTGCAGAACTGGCTTGCCATGCCGGTGCAGAAATACCCGCACGACGTGCTTGTCGGCCGCAGTTGGGAGCTGCGCGCGAATTTCACATCCTACGATGCCGTCTATGTTGCGCTGGCCGAGTGGCTTGATGCGCCGTTGATCACCCACGACCGGAAGCTGGTCTCGCGCACCCACAAGGCGGCGGTTGAATTGATCTGATCTTGAATGGATCTGATCAGGGCGCAGGAGACATGAAAAAAGCCGGCCCCCGAGGGGACCGGCTTTTCTCGTACCTCGTAGCGGCGCGGCTGCACGCGCCAGCTTCAAAGTCAGCTTCGCGTCAGGACATGACGCTGAAGGCCAGCCTTAGCTGACTTTCAGGTTCACGGCCGACATCTTGCCCGAGCGCTTGTCGGCTTGCTCTTCGAAGGACACTTTCTGTCCATCGACGAGGCCGCGCAGGCCGGCAGCTTCGACAGCGCTGATGTGGACGAACACGTCCTTCGCGCCGTTATCCGGCTGGATGAAGCCATAGCCTTTGGTGGAGTTGAACCACTTAACAGTTCCGGTCGCCATAGTAAGTCTTCCTTGTGGTACGTGACAGCGCCCACACGTGTGCGGAACGCCCTTGAGCATCAAGTGTAGGTGGATGTCGTCAGCGTAGCCGGAAGCCGGAAGGCAGGCGGCGGCCAAGTCGTCGGCCGAAACTCGATGGGCGGGGACATAGCGCAGTTTGGGGACAAAGGCAAAAGGGGAGCCCAGCCGGGGCCAGGAGAGGCAAAAGGACAGCGGCAAGTGGACGCCGGGGGCAAGCTTCTCCCTTGAAATCGCGGCGTGGCGAGGGCATTCGGAGCGTGTCGTTCTTTGCAGAGCCCGAACAAAGGTTTGGGCGGGGACGTAAGGCGGGGCCATGGGCCGTGCCGCAGGAGACCCCGATGAGCCTCGACGCGCGCATTCCGACGATGACGGAAAAGGAACTGGAGAACCTCCAGGCCAATGCCGAGCGCATCATCAAGTCGGGCGCCGCGAAACAGAAGGAAGAGGCCGAGCGCCTGCTTCCGCTGATCGCCGAGGCGCTGGTCGAGCTACGCAAGAACAAGCTGGCGGCGGCGGCCGAAAAGAAGGTGACGCGCCAGAAGGAAATGGCCGAAGGCCGGGCACGGCGAGCCGCCTCGAAAAAGGCCGAGGCGGAAGCGGCTGCGGCGCCGGACGAGGAGTAGCGGCGGGTTCGTGGCGGGCGGACTGAGGCGCGGCCTCGACGTTCGCAATTGCCTTGTCGTAGCCTGTCACCCGCAACGCGTGCGGGGTCGGGGACATGGCGGACACTTCTGAAAAGCCGAAGAGTAAGGAACAGCTTGAACGCGAGTGGTGGGACCGTTGGTGGGCGGAGGACTATTCGTGGGAGGGATTGGGGAGGAAGCATTGGATTGGCTGGCTCGTCGATAAGTCCGATGGCTCGATTCACGCAGTGAACGAGACTTCGGAGCCTGCCATTGAGCTGGCTAGGACATTTTCCGGTCGCGTCCAGCGGGCGACATTGCAGGACTACTGGCGTGAGGAAGAGGGAAACCTAATCTCAAGTCCAGACGGGAAAAGGAAATTTACTCGCGTACATTTGCCTCTCGCTTGGCGCGACGGCACCCCAACAGTCAAGCAGGGTTGGGCGGACGACAAATTGGACGCGATCCTCGCATCAAAGCTGATTGTCGGGGCCGAGACCAAAACCGACGCATTTGGCATCCCCCAAGGACCAGACCGACGCACTCAACTCCAAGGCACTATTCTACTGCGAGAATGCGCTGACCCGCAGGATGTGACACGCGTTGTGCACCTGCAGTGCACGCAAGCGATGTTCTCGAGACGCGCGGATTTTTCTCATAGATCGCTGGGTCACTCAGCCTGGTTCGTCGGGACCGCGTTCGTTGATGGCGGAAACTTCGAGAACGCCACCTTCTCCGGTGCGGCAAAGTTCGTGGCTGCCGTTTTCGCCCAAGACGTGGACTTCGAAAACGCAACATTCTCGGGCGACTTGGAATTCGAGAATGCGACCTTTGTGGGCAGTTCGAACTTCGATGGAACGAAATACCAAGGTGCGGCTGGCTTCGAAAAAACCAGCTTTTATCGCGACGCAGAATTCAATGACGCTCGTTTTGCCGGCAGCGCAAATTTCGGTAGTGCGTCGTTTCTAGGTTCCGCTCGATTTGCCCGCGCAAATTTCTCGGACAACGCTTGGTTTGCTGGCGCATCATTCTACGGCTTCACCGAGTTTCTTACGACAAGCTTTTTGGGGTACACTGCCTTCGCGCGCGCGACTTTCGCCGATGAAGCGGAGTTTGAGTTTGTCATTTTTCACAAGGACGCGTGGTTCACGTCTGACATCGGAGACGGCGAGCCTGGGCCCGTAGTTTTCTCCAAGAAGGCCAGTTTCGACAGTGCGGTGTTCAAGGCCCCCGCGCGATTTGGCGAAGCGCGGTTTGTGGGGCGGATGAAGTTCGACAAAGCGTTATTTCACGCCATCGCGGATTTTTCAAAGGTTGTGGTTCCGCAGGCAGAGAAGGACTGGCGGGGGGCGTTTGATGGGGTGTTGTTTGAGCGGGCGATTGATCTGCGTGGCGTGGATGCGCGGGCCGTGTCGATGGTTGCGGGCGCCACGTTTGATAGGGACGTTTTGCTGGATCGGACCAGTGAGAGCGAAGAGGCGCGCGCGCATGCTGACGCGCTTAAGCAAGCTGACGCGGCGGAGGATCGCGAGGACGCGTTGAAGGCGCTGGAGGGTGGGGCGCTGAAGTTGAAGCAGGCGATGAACACCGCCAACGACATTGCGCGGGAGCAGCGATTTTATCGGCTCGAGTTGCGGGCGCGGCGGAAGCAGAAAGGGACAAGGCTTTCGGAGCGGGTGGTGTCGGCGCTGTATGCTTTGGCGTCGGGGTATGGAGCCTCTTTGGGGCGGCCGGTGATTGCGTTGTTCAGTGTGGTGACGGTGTTCGCCGTGTGGTTCTGGGCGTGGGAGGGCGGGGCGGTTTCGGGTGGGCCGGCGAAATGGCCGGGGCAGGCGGCGCGTGTTGATTCAAACTTCGTCGACTCGATGCGCTATTCGTTGAGCCGCACGTTTCCGTTCGGGCCGTGGGCGATCAATGATGATCGGCTGACGTCTGAAGCGGAGTGCGGGTTCGCTTCGCGTTTGCAGGCGCTGGATGTGGCGCCTTCGGCGGTGACGGCTGTGCCGGGTGTTGTGCCGGAGATGATCCAGTGTCGGCCGCGTGTCGGGTTCGACGAGGCGCAGCTGGCGGGGCATCGGCTTTGGGTCGGCGTGGTCGGCACGCTGGAGTCATTGTTGTCGCTGCCGTTGTACTTCCTGCTGGGTCTGGCGATCAGGCGGAAGTTTCAGATCAGCTGAGGTGCGGCGAGCGCCGCTGTGCGCGGCCCCTGGGTTCCGGAGCGCACGCTTGCGCGTGCGTCCGGAATGACAGTGTGGGTTGCGGCCCGCAGATCTAGTTGTTCATCGCAGAGAAGAATTCCGCGTTGGTCTTTGTCTGCTTGATCTTGTCGAGCAGGAACTCGATCGCGTCTTGCGCGCCCATCGGGTTGAGGATGCGGCGGAGGATGTAGATCTTCTGCAGTTCCTTCGGATCGGTGAGCAGTTCTTCCTTACGCGTGCCCGACTTGAGGATGTCGATGGCGGGGAAGACGCGTTTGTCGGAGACCTTGCGATCAAGGATGATCTCGGAGTTACCGGTGCCCTTGAATTCCTCGAAGATGACTTCGTCCATGCGGCTGCCCGTATCGATCAGCGCTGTTGCGATGATCGTGAGAGAACCGCCTTCTTCGAGGTTGCGCGCGGCGCCGAAGAAGCGTTTCGGCTTCTGCAGCGCGTTGGCGTCGACGCCGCCGGTGAGAACCTTGCCGGAGGAGGGGACGACGGTGTTGTAGGCGCGGCCAAGGCGCGTGATCGAGTCGAGCAGGATGACGACGTCGCGGCCGTGTTCGGCGAGACGCTTGGCCTTTTCGATGACCATTTCCGCGACGGCGACGTGGCGGGTCGCCGGTTCGTCGAAGGTGGAGGAGATGACCTCGCCTTTGACGGAGCGCTGCATGTCGGTGACTTCCTCGGGACGTTCGTCGATGAGGAGGACGATCAGGTAGCACTCGGGATGATTTTCGGCGACCGACTGCGCGATGTTCTGCAGCAGGACGGTTTTACCCGTGCGGGGCGGGGCGACGATGAGCGCGCGCTGGCCCTTGCCGATGGGCGAGACGATGTCGATGACGCGGCCGGAGCGATCCTTCTTGGTCGGATCCTTGGGCTCCATGTGGAGGCGCTCGTCAGGATAGAGCGGCGTGAGGTTGTCGAAGGGGACCTTGTGGCGGGCGCGCTCGGGGTCCTCGAAGTTGACGGTGGCGACGCGGACGAGGGCGAAGTAGCGCTCGCCGTCACGGGGGCCGCGAATGGTGCCTTCCACCGTGTCGCCGGTGCGCAGGCCCATTTTCCGGATCATCTGGGGCTGGACGTAGATGTCGTCCGGGCCGGCGAGATAGTTGGATTGCGGGGAGCGGAGGAAACCGAAGCCGTCGGGCAGGACTTCCATGACGCCGACGCCGATGATCTCGACCTCGCGCTCGGCCAGTTCCTTGAGGACCGCGAACATCAGCTCCTGCTTGGAGAGGAGGGATGCGCCTTCGACCTCGAGCTCTTCAGCCATGGCGAGGAGTTCGGCGGGCGTTTTCTTCTTGAGATCGTTGAGAAGAACGCGCTCGTGCTCTTCGGTCACGTCATCGGTCATGGGCAATCAGACTGTCTTAGGGTGGTTTGTCCCGGAGTCCGCGCGCGATGGCGTGATGGGCGACGGGACAAATGAGGAAGGATGGGCGCCGGCCGGACGGCCAACGGGGGCTTTTAGACCGCGCAAAGCCTGCATGGTCAAGTGGAAAGGGCCGAAACCCATGCCCTGGAGATGGCGTCAGAAGGGCTGGACCACAACCAGGATGACCGCAAAAATCGCGATAACCATGGGAATTTCGTTCATCATCCGCAGTTTGCGCGGCTCGATCGGGCGCTGTCCGGCGGCGACCTTGCGGCCGAGACCTATCAGATAGCCATGGAAGCCGGACAGGCCGAAAACCAGCACGATCTTGCCCCAGAACCATATCTGCGTGGAGTAATATTCCCAGTTGTGACCGATCATGGCCGCGCCCATCAGCCAGGCGAGGATCATGGTGGGGTTGAGGATGATTTTCCGCGTGGAGGCGGCGGCCTTGTCCATCGCGGCTTCAAAACGTGGGTCGCCCTGGGCCTCGAGCCGGTAGACCAGCAGGCGCGGATAGATCAGCAGACCCGCCATCCACGCGATGACCGCGATGATGTGGATCGCCCTGAACCATTCGAACATGTGAGCCCTCCCAGCCTAGGCGGCCTTGGTAACCGGCGCACGGTGGTTGGGGCAATCCTTCCAGTTCGCGGGGCAAATGCGGCCGGAGCAGCTGGAGCGGATGGCTCCGGGGGTTTCGGTAAGGGCGGCTTCGACCTGGTCGGCTAGCGTCGAGATGAAGCCTTCATCGACGCCGAGGGCGGGGGCGCGGAGATAGATTTTCGCGCCGTGCTGGTCGGCGAGGTGGCGGTATTCGATGTCGAGTTCGACCAGCGTCTCGATATGTTCGGAGACGAAGGCAATGGGGGAGAGGAGGATGGCCTTGCCATCCTTCGCGGCCTTCTCGATGCAGGCGTCAGTCGCGGGGCCGATCCATTTGAGCGGGCCGACGCGCGACTGGTAGCAGATCTCGATCTCCCAGTCGGCGGGGAGGAGCGGGCCGAGTTTTGCGACGGTGAGTTCGACTTGCCACTGGTAAGGGTCGCCGGCCTTCACAACGACTTCCGGCAGGCCGTGGGCGGACAGCAAGCAGCGCACATTCGCCGGGCGGCCAGCGGCTTCCCAGGTCTGGATCAGCTTGCGCGCGTGGGCGGCGACGAACTTTTCGGTTTCGGGATAACAGCAGACGGTGACGCCTTCGGGGCCGCGGGCTTCCTTCCATGACTTCAGCGAGGATGCGGTCGTGGTGGAGGAGAATTGCGGATAGAGCGGGAGCAGGATGACGCGGTCAGCGCCCCAGGCCTTCACCTCGCGCACGGCATCGGCAGCGTAGGGCTTCCAGTAGCGCATGGCGATGAAGCTTTTGGCCGTGTGGCCGCGGCGGGCGAGCTCGGCGTCGAGGGCTTCAGCCTGTTTCTTCGTTTCGGGCTTGAGCGGGGAGCCGCCGCCCATACGGGCGTAGTTCTCGCGGGCGCTTGCGGCGCGGGTGCGCGAGATCAGGCGCGCGAGGAAGAAACGGATCGGCGCAGGCGCGCGGATGATCGCCTTGTCGCTGAACAGGTTCTTGAGGAAGGGCTGGACGTCGTCGGGGCCGTCCGGGCCGCCGAGGTTGAAGAGGACGATGGCGGTTTTGGTCATAAGCTGACTGTTTCCCAAACACTGTCATTCCAGCCGGAGCGCGCAGCGCGGAGAGCGGGAATCCAGGGGCTGCATTCGCCGGCGCGCGTGGCCCCTGGTTTCCGGCTCGCGCCTTCGGCGCGTCCGGAATGACATTCGGGGGATTTTGCGCCGACCATGCTCACGAAGCGCTCCGGATCGCCTTCAGCACCGCTTCCACATTCGCGATCGGCACTTCTGGCGTGACGCCGTGGCCGAGGTTGAAAATGTGGGGGCGGTCTTTGAGGGAGGCGATGATGTCGTGGACCCGGCGCTCAGTGTCCTTGCCGCCGACGACGAGGCGCATGGGGTCGAGATTGCCTTGGACGGGCAAGCCCTTGGGCAGCATCTGGTTGATGCGCTTGAGCGGAATGGCGGTGTCGAGGCCGACGGCGTTCACGCCTGTACGCTCCGCATAATCGACCACCAGCATGCCTGCGCCGCGCGGGAAGCCGAGGATCGGCTGTTTGACGCCCAGGGCGCGCACGCGTTGTACGAGCTTGGCGGTGGGTCCGATCACCCAGCGGTCGAAGGCGTCTTCTGGCAGGCCTTCGGCCCAGCTTTCGAACAGCATGAGCGCGTCCGCGCCGGCGTCGGCCTGCATCTTCAGGTAGCGGGCGGAGGCTTCGACGAGATGGTCGAGCATGCCGTCGAGTTCGGCTGGATGCTGGTAGCCGAACAGGCGGCTGTCGGCCTTGTCGGTGCCGCCGCGGCCTTCGATGGCGTAGACGCCGACGGTCCAGGGCGATCCGCAGAAGCCGATCAGCGTGGTGGAAGTGTCGAGGGCAGAGCGGACACGTTCGACGGTTTCGCCAACCGGAGCCAGGTGCGAGAGGATCTTGTCCATCGGCACGTTGGCGAGATCGCTGGCCTTCGTCGCCGGATCGACACGCGGACCTTCGCCTTCGAGGAAGCGGACATTACGTCCCATCGCATCGAGGATCAGCAGGATGTCGGCGAAGAGGATCGCTCCGTCCATTCCATATCGGCGCACCGGCTGCAAGGTGGCCTCGGCGGCGAGGGCAGGCGTGTAGCAGAAGTCGAGGAAGTCGCGCGCCTTTGCCCTGGTCTCGCGATATTCGGGCAGATGTCGCCCTGCCTGACGCATCATCCAGACGGGAACGGGGTCAATCCGTTCGCCGTTCAGCACTCTGAGCAATCTTCGTTCGTGGGTCTGGGCGTTCAAGCATCACCGGGAAGCGGAGGAGAAGAGAAGTATATTCTTGAATCTGAATCTTAGATTCTCTGGTGGTGTTTAGGCACTTGATAAGTGCGTGGATCGATTGATCCCCAGTTCCTCCACACAATGAGTCACCGAGAATCGTGAAACGTTCCGACTCCACGCCGCGCCTTAACGTTTCATTTACCTCTTCGTTAACAAGCCGTTAACGAGAGTCGAGTCCCAAGCGCGTGACTCATGGGCGCCGAATCGAAGAGTCTTTTCAACGCTCTCCACCTGTCGAGAAGTGTGTGAGGGATTCGGGGAGCGAATCCCGTCATGCGCTTGTCCACAATCCACTCCCAGCGCTATTGGGGAATTGGTTCATAAGCCTGAGCCGGCCTCTCAAAGCTGTGGAATGACGTACGAGACGTATTTCAACGTTCACCTGGTCTCGGATTCGACCGGCGAAACACTCAATGCAGTGATGCGCGCTGCGTGCGCGCAGTTCGATCTCATCGCGCCGCTTGAACACAACTACTACCTGGTGCGCAGCCCCAAGCAGCTCGACCGTGTGTTGCGCGAGATCGAGGCGGCCCCGGGCGTGGTGCTCTACACGATCTCGGACGAGGCGTTGCGCGACCGGCTGGAGGAGCGCTGCAAGGAGGTGGGGTCGCCCACGCTGGCGGTGATCGATCCGGCGGTAAACATGCTGTCGCGCTATCTGGGCCTGAAGTCCGCGCACAAGGTGGCGGGGCAATACGCGCTGGATGCAGAATATTTCGCGCGCATGGAGACGATCAACTTCACGCTGCAGCATGACGATGGCCAGCATACCGAGGACCTGCGCGAGGCGGACGTGGTTCTCGTGGGCGTTTCGCGCACGTCGAAGACGCCAACCTGCGTCTATCTCGGCAATCGCGGGGTGAAGGCGGCGAACGTGCCACTGGTTCCCGGCGTTGAGATTCCCGAAGTGCTTGTAGGGCCGAAGGCGCCGCTCGTCGTCGGGTTGAAAATCTCGCCTGACCGGCTGGTGCAGATCCGGCGGCACCGCCTGTTGTCGCTGAACGAGAGTGCGGACACGGCCTATGCCGATGAAGAGACGGTGCGGCAGGAGATCATCGAGGCCAACCGGCTTTATGCGCGGATGAAATGGCCGACCATCGATGTTAGCCGGCGTTCGGTGGAGGAGACGGCGGCGGCCATCCTCAACATCATCCAGGAACATGCCGAGCTGAACAATGAGGAGAACGGCGCTTGAGTGATGCGCTGATCCTGGCGTCGAAGAGCAAGGCGCGGGCGGCTGTGCTGAAAGGCGCGGGGCTGGAGTTTGTGCAGATCGGGTCGGGCGTGGACGAGGATGCGCTGAAGGATGCGCTGCGGGCCGAGGGCGCGACTGTTGGGAAACAGGCGGATTTGCTGGCCGAAACCAAGGCATTAAAAGTGTCGATCTCGCATCCGGGCATCGTGCTCGGGTGCGATCAGATGCTCGATCTCGATGGCGTGGGGCTGGATAAAGTGTCGACGCGGGGGGAGGCGGCGGATGTGTTGCGCCGCCTGCGCGGCAAGACGCATATCCTGCAGGGGGCGATTGTTGCGTGCATCGAGGGCGCGCCGGTGTGGCGGCATCTGGCGCAGCCGCGCCTGCGGATGCGAAATTTTTCAGATGCGTTCCTCGAGGACTATCTCGACAGGATTGGCGACGCCGCGTTCGAGAGCGTGGGCTGCTATCAACTGGAAGGACTGGGCGCGCAGCTGTTTGATCGCATCGATGGGGATTATTTCTCCATTCTGGGGATGCCGCTTCTGCCGCTGATGGGATGGCTGCGCGACCGCGGCGCGTTGCCGGCATGACGGAGATTACCGGCACACGACAGTATGCAGTGGTGGGCGATCCGGTGGCGCATTCGCTGTCGCCGCTGATCCACAATGAATGGATGGCCGTGGCGGGGCTGGATGCGCATTACTCTCGCGTGCATCTGAAATCCGAGGACGCGGCCCAGGATCTGCGCGCCATGGCGCAGATCTACTCCGGGCTCAATGTGACGCTGCCGCACAAGATCGCGGCGCTGGCGGCGGCTGCGCGGGTGGAGCCGCAGGCGCGGCTGGTTGGCGCGGCGAACACACTGGTCAACGAGGACGGCAAGTGGACCGCCTACAACACCGATGTCGAAGGCTTCGAGGCGGCGGTGCGCGCAGCGGGGCATGACATGACGCGCGGGCTGAAGGTGATCCTGGTCGGGGCGGGCGGGGCGGCGCGCGCGGCGGCGGCGAGCCTGCATCAGGCAGGCGCAAAGCTGACCGTGCTGAACCGGTCGGTGGAGAATGCCGCGAAGATGGCGGCAGACCTTGCGCCGGGGGCGGCGATAGGTGGGCTTGATGAGCTCACGCGTCGCGCGGAGACGGTGGACCTGATCGTCAATTCAGCGAGCCTTGGACACGCCGGGGCCGAGCTTCCTGACCTGCCGCCTGGAAACGGGCGGGCGTTCCTCGATCTGTCTTACGGCAAGGCGGCGCGGGGTGTGCTGGAGGCGGCGCGCGTTGCGGGATGGGAGCCGCATGACGGGCTGCCCATGCTGGTGGCGCAGGCGGCGGCTGCTTTCCGGCTGTGGTTCGGCATTGCGCCGGATCAGGCAAGCGCGTTGGCTGCGTGTCGCAAGGCAGTCGAGGCGCGCGGATGATCAAGCCCCTTCTGAAACTGGGACTCACCGGCTCCATAGGCATGGGCAAGTCGACGACGGCGGCGATGTTCGCCAAGCGCGGGCTGCCGGTTTACGATGCGGATGCGGCTGTGCATGCGATCTATGCGCCGGGCGGGCTGGCGGTGGCGCCGCTGGAGAGTGCGTTCCCGGGCGTGACGGGCGCCGATGGTGGGATTGACCGCGCCAAGCTGCGCGAGGCGGTGACGGGGAACGAGGCCGCGATGAAGCAGCTGGAAGCCATCGTGCATCCGCTGGTGGGGATCACGCAGCGCGACTTTATCGAGCGGGCGCTGGCGGACGGGGCGGACATCGCCGTGCTGGATATTCCGCTGCTGTTCGAGAATGGCGGCGATAAACGTGTGGACGCGATTGTTGTCGTGACCGCGCCGGAAGCTGTGCAGCGCGAGCGCGTGATGGCGCGCGGTCAGATGACCGAGGCGCAGTTCGCCGCGATACTGGCGCGGCAGACGCCCGATTCGGAAAAGCGGCGGCGGGCGGACTTCGTGATCAACACGGGGCTTGGGCTGGACTATGCGCAGGCGCAGGTGGATGCGGTGATCAACGCGCTGCGGGCAGGGCGCGGCGCGGATGGCGCGGAGGCGCAGTCGGGTTGAGTGTGGGGCTTTGATCTAACTCGCACCTCGGCTTGTCATCCCGGCCGAGCGTAGCGAGAGCCGGGAACCACAGTTCAGGTGTCGTGCTGGCTGAATGGGTCCCGGACAGCGCTGCGCGCTTCCGGGATGACAAGCGGGGCGATTGCCTGTGCAGCGGGCGGCCCGGGCCGTTTTCAAATCCACCGAATTCGGCTTTAGAATTGGGCCGAAAGCAGAGGCCCGCCCATGCGTGAAGTCGTGTTCGACACGGAGACCACCGGACTCAATCCGCGCGAGGGCGACCGGATTGTGGAGGTGGGGTGTATCGAGCTGGTGAACTACCTGCCGACGGGGCGGGAGTTCCAGATCTACATCAATCCCGGGCGGCCGGTTTCGGAAGCCACAGTGCGGATCACGGGCATCACCAACGAGACGCTACGCGACAAGAAGCGGTTCGAGCATCCTGACGTCGTCGACCGACTGATGGAATTCCTCGGGGACGATCCCATCGTTGCGCACAATGCGGAGTTCGATCGCGGGTTCCTGAACTACGAGCTTGAGCTGCTGGGGCGGCCGCAGCTGCCGAAGGAGCGGTTCATCGATACGCTGGTGCTGGCGCGCGAGCATCGGCCGGGCTCGCCGGCGTCGCTGGACGCGGTGTGCAAGCGGTTCAATATCTCGATCGAGGGCAGGGTGCTGCACGGGGCGCTGCTGGACGCGCAGCTGCTCGCAATGGCGTATCTGGAACTGCGCGGCGGGCGCGAGCGGAAGCTCGATCTCGGATCGGACTCGGACGTGGCGCGGATCGGGCAGGCGACCTACACGCCCCGGATGCCGCGTCCTGTGCCCCTGGGCGCGTTGGCGACTCCGGAGGAACTGGCGGCGCACGCGGCTTTTGTGGCCGAGCTGGGCGATGCGGCCGTGTGGAAGAAGTTTGGGTGATCGCGAGAGCGAGCCTGACGAGAGAGACCCCCACCTGTCCGCCCCCTAAACGGGGCGGAACCATGTTGAGAGAGCTTACCCAACTTTGTGGGGCGGTGACGGCCCCAGGGTTCCGCCCCGTTTAGGGGGCGGACAGGTGGGGGTCTGGCTCAGAGTTTCCTGTCGGCAGCTTCGAGCGCCTGAAGGCGCAGCTGCACTTCGCCGTAGATCGTCGAGACGACGCCTTCCAGGTTTTCGTCGATTTCCTGAACACTGAAGCGAAGCACATCGAAGCCGAGCTTGTTGAGGCGGTGATCGCGGACAGAGTCGCGTTCGATGCTGTGCGTGTGGCCGTCGACTTCGACGATCAGTTTCAGAGGCACGCAGCAGAAGTCGGGAAAATAGCGGTCGACAGGATGCTGTTTGCGGAAAGGCGCGCCCATCTGGCTGGAGCGTAAATGGAGCCAGAGGCGGCGTTCGGTCTTTGAGGTTTTGCGGCGGAGTTCGCGGGCGAATTCGGTTTGCTCGCGTGTGCGCGAGTTTGGCCGGTCTTCGTCTGACATTGATCGATTCCCCATACCCGGGATCATCATGTTCCTGTCGGCGAGCTACATCAACAGTGTAGGCGTGGAGGCAGACCCCCACCTGTCCGCCCCCTAAACGGGGCGGAACCACGTGAGGCCAGCTTACCCAACATTGTTGAGCGTGGGCGTTTGACTACGCTTTCGCCGCTGCCTCAGCCTCGGCGCGCTGTCTCTGCTGGCGATACAGCCCGACGAAGTCGATTGGGTCGATCATCAGGGGCGGGTGGCCGCCTTCGCGGGTGATGTCGGCGATGATGCGGCGCGCGAAGGGGAAGAGGAGGCGCGGGCATTCGATCAGCAGCATCGGCTCGGCGTCTTCGCGGCGGGCGTCCTGCAGCTGCACGACGCCGCCATAGACGAGCTCGACGATGAAGACGACTGCCTCCTTGCGCCTCGCGCGGGCGGAGAGTTTCAGCTCGACAGAGAAGATGCCCTGGTCGGGCGGGCCGGGTTCCACGCGGACGTCGATCCCGAGCTCGATCTCGGGGGCTTCGCCGGATTGCGCCTGGGTGGCGAACAGGCCCGGGTTTTCGAATGAGAGGTCCTTAACGTACTGCGCCAGCACGCGAATAAGCGGCGGTCCGGCAGTGGTCTGGGCTTGACCCTGATTGGGGCCCTGATCGGGCGCCTGACCCGGAGCTGCAGTATCAGTCATGGGAAATTCCGGTCTGAAATTGGCATCTTAGTGAGGCTGGGCCGCTATCACGCTCATGGGAAGCTCGCAACAACGGGCTGACTCGCCGACTTTTGTGTCTATATTGAACATTGCGGAGCAAGGCCTGTGCCTTGTTCTGCCTTCTACCTGAAGGTTGGCCGTGAGCCTTGGCATTGATCTGATTATCCTCGCTGCGATCGCGGTTTTCGTGATTTCGCGGCTTTATTCGGTGCTTGGTCAGAAGACCGGCACGGAACAGCGGCCCCCTGCGCGCCGTATGCGGGAGGCGCCGGCCCGGATTCCCGACGCCGATGAGGCGGGCGAGGCGGAAGCGCGCGCGAGGCTGCGCCCGGCGTTCACCGGCCCGGCGGCGGCGGGGCTTGAGGCTATTGCCTCGCACGATGCGGCCTTTTCGCCTGAGGATTTTACCCGTGGCGCCCGCAAGGCTTACGAGATGACTGTTACAGCGTTCGCCGATGGCGACCGCGAAACGTTGCGCCAGCTGGTCGATGACGATGTGTACGAGGTCTACAGCGCCGCCATCGTGGAGCGCGAGAAGTCAGGCGCCGAACCGATGCGCCTTGCGCGCATCCGGCAGGCGCGAATTGTCGAGGCGTCGGTGGACGCACGCAATGTCGGCCGCGTGCTGGTCTCGTTCGAGAGCGAACTTTCCGATGGCGACATGATGCGCCAGGCGAAAGAGATCTGGACGTTCAAGCGTTCGCTGACGAGTTCGGATCCGAACTGGCTGCTGGACGAGGTTTCGACCGCGACCTGATCTGCCGGGCCTTGATCCGTGATGCTGGGCCGATGACGCGCAGGCTTTCTCCCGACGAACGCAGGCTGTGGTCGCGCGTGGCGCGCACCGTGAAGCCCGCGCATGGCAAATCCATCGAAATCGAAGCGGACGAGCCGGAGCCTGTGGCGCCGGGACGTGGGGTTGCGACTGTTGCGCCCACAGGGGACGCAAGGCCCAAAGCGCCGAAGCGCCCGACGCCGCCCGACGATCTTTCCGGCCAGCGCCGCGTGCGGCGGGGACAGCACGAGATCGATGCGCGACTCGATCTGCACGGGCATACGCAGGACACGGCGCATCGCGAGCTGGTGGAGTTCCTGTTGCGGCAGGCGGGGCAGGGCGCGCGCTGCGTTCTGGTGATCACGGGGAAGGGCCGGCTGGGCGCCGGGATATTGCGCGCGCGGCTGTTCGACTGGATCGCCGACCCGGAATTGCGGCCGTTCATCGCGGGCTATGCAGAGGCGCATCCCCGCCATGGCGGGGCGGGGGCGACTTATGTGTTCCTGAGGCCGGTGAGGTGAGCTTCGTGCGCTGGCGCTAAAGATCGAAGCGCTTGCGGATGCGATCCACTGGTGTGCCGTTCTTAAGCAGCTTCGCGCGGATCACCGCGTAGTCCACGAAACCCAGTCGTGAATAGAAGGCGAGGCCGCCGGTGTTGTCGGCGCGGATGGTTGCGTCGATGGTTGTGACGCCGGCGCTGGGGGCGATTTCCACCGTGTGGGCGAAGAGCGCGGAGCCCACGCCGCGTCGTGTTCCGCCGACGCGGGCGAAGGTGCCGATGATGCCCCAGTCTGCGGGGAAGGGATCATCGTCCTCGAAGCTACGGAAGAGAGACTGGAAGCCGGCGAGCGCGGCATCTGCTTCGGCGACGAAGCAGGAGATCAGCTGGGGCAAGTCGATGAATTCGGCGGCGAGGGTTTCGGCGTCGAACAGGTCTTCGTAGGCAGTCGTGCCGCCGCGCTTGATGATGGCGTTGATGAGATCCGCCATCGCGGGCGCGTCGGCGTGGGTGGCGTGGCGGATCGCCAGCATCAGGCCTCGACCGGCTTTGCGGCGGCGGCGAACTCGTCATAGGCGCGCAGGGCGTCGGCGGCGATCGTGATGCCGGGGCCGCCGCCCATCTGGATGGCGACGCCAAGCGCTTCAGCGACTTCCTGGCGGGTCGCTCCGGTGCGCACGGAGTTGCGGGCGTGATAGGCGATGCAGCCCTTGCAGTTGGTGGCCACTGAAAGGGCGAGGGCGATCAGTTCCTTGGTCTTCCCGTCCAGCGCGCCCGGCGCCTGAGCGGCTTTCGAGAGACCGCCAAAAGCCTTGGTCACGTCCGGGATCAGCTGTCGCAATTGGGCGGCGTAGGCATCGACTTCGGCGATGCGATCAGTGAATTCACCCGGCATGGTCCAACTCCACTTGATGTCTGCAGTATGGTCGGGTGCATGTGGGGCATGCAACCTTGATGCGGATCAACCGCCGCGTGAGGCTTTTTCCGCGATGCCGGATTTGCCCTGGCGGGCCTCGAGCACTTTCGCCACCTGATCCAGCGAGACGCCGCGCGAGCGGAGGGCGACGAGCAGGTGATAAAGCACGTCGGCGGCTTCTTTTGCGACATCATCGTCTGACTGCGAGGCGACGGCGAGGGCAGCCTCGACGCCTTCCTCGCCCAGCTTCTTCGCGGCGAGGGCGGGGCCGCCGGCGAGCAGCTTCGCGGTCCACGACGTGGCGGGATCATCGCCGACGCGGGCGTCGACGGTCTTGGCGAGGTCTGCGAGGATTTCGCCGAGGAAGGCGGCGGGGCCGAGCGGGTCGTGTGTCATCAGGCGTCTTCCGTAATGCGGACGGGCGCACCAGCAGCGGCGATGGCGCGCTTGGCGTCGGCGACCGTGGCTTCGCCGAAGTGGAAGATGGAGGCGGCAAGGACGGCATCTGCGCCGCCCTTGGTCACGGCGTCGGCCATGTGCTGGACATTGCCGGCCCCGCCCGAGGCGATGAGCGGCACGCGCACCACGTCGCGGACGGCGCGGAGGAGATCGAGATCATAGCCGGTCTTGGCGCCGTCGCGGTCCATCGAGGTGAGCAGGATTTCGCCGGCGCCGAGTTCGGCTGCGCGGCGGGCGAACGCGATCGCATCCTGCTTCGTGTCGTTGCGGCCGCCGTGTGTGTGCACCGACCAGCCGCCTTCGACGCGCTTCACGTCCATCGCCATGACGACGGCTTGCGATCCGACCTTGCGGGCGCAGGCGGTGAGGATGGCGGGATCGAGGACGGCGGCGGTGTTGATAGCGACTTTGTCCGCGCCGGCGCGCAGCATGGCGACCATGTCTTCGGGCGTGCGCACGCCGCCGCCGACGGTGAGCGGCATGAAGCAGGCATCCGCCGTGCGCTCCACCACGTCGATCATGGTGGCGCGCTTTTCGTGGCTGGCCGTGATGTCGAGGAAGCAGAGTTCATCCGCGCCCTGCGCGTCATAGGCGCGGGCGAGGGCGACGGGATCGCCCGCATCGCGCAGGTCGACGAAGTTGACGCCCTTCACGGTGCGCCCGTCTTTCACGTCGAGACAGGGGATGATGCGGACTTTGAGCATGGGGGAGTGATTGCGCGGGGAGGGGCGGATGGCAAGGGTAGGGAGAATGTCGGGCGCCCTGCGTGTGGAGGCAGACCCCCACCTGTCCTCCCCCTTTCAGGGGGAGGAACCGTAATGCGCCATCGACCTTCCATGCGAGGGTTGTTCTCGCAACGAGGTCCCCCCCCTGAAAGGGGGAGGACAGGTGGGGGTCTCTCTCGGCGCACATAGGTGTGGCCCACGCATCACCCATCATCCGCGCCGATGTCGCGGCGGAGGTGTTGGGAGAGGCGCGTGTGTAGCGAGCGCGCGGCGAGGCGCCGGGCGCGTTGGGAGTCGTCGGTGGGAGGAGCCGGCTTACGCCAGCGCAACCGGTTGGCGCAGCGCGCCAGCCATTGAATGATGTTCATATGATCCTGAAGCTGTGAGGTTGAGGCGATGCGCGTAATGCATGATCGTCTCCTCTGCAGGCTTCAGGTCGCGCGCTGGATTGCGCGGGACGGAATGGCGGGCTTGTACCCGTGTTTCAGGTCGGCGGCAATGCGCCGGACGGAAGGGCGAAGGTTGCAAACAGCGGAAGATGATCTGACCCGATGTGGGGACCGACGCGGTAGTCGGTGAGGATCAGGCCGCCGCCGAATCTGATGTGGTCGATGGGCAGGCCGAGCGGGCCGAGGATTGCGGGGAATGTGCCCTCGAAGCGTGGGTCGCCTGCGCGTGTGCCGGGCACGGATGCGTAGACGCGACCCCAGGGCGTGGTGTTGAAATCGCCGGCGATGATGAAGGGGCGGGTGGTGTCGATGCTAGCGCCCGCGGCGGCGAGTTGCTGATCCCGGTCGCGCATCAAGCCGGTATCGCCGGGCGAAGGGGGATGCGTGGTGACGATCTGCACGCCGGAGAGATCGCCGCTGATGATTACGCCGTGGCTGCCGTCGAACATCAGGGTTGAGCCGATGCGCATGTCGCGTGCGGCGAGTGCCGAGCGGCGGATCAGGGGCCAGCCGTTGGCGCGCTCGCTGGGAAGGATGTGCGTGGGCAGGGCGGGGAAGAGGCGGGCCATGTCCTCCGGCTTGAGGTCGTCGGGCGCTTCGTAGGCGGCGACTATGTCTGCGCTGTAGTCGCGAGCGAGACTGGCGAGCTCTTCCAGAGCGGGCATCGAGCCGTGGACGTTGGCGCTGACGATGCGGATGAGGCGAGCGTTGTCGGGCGCGGGTTGCGGGTTGGAGAAGCCGCCCATGCCGATGAGCAAGGCGAGGTTGATGGCGCCGGCGGCGAGGGCCGTGACGCCGGCTGCGTGGGCGCGGCGCCAGATCGCGATGGCGCCAATGATGATGCCGACTAGGGCGAGGTGGCGCGGCCAGTGGGACAAGAGGTCGAACACCCAGCCGGGACGACCGCCGAGATCCAGGCGGTCGGCGGAGGCGAGCGCTGTCATCGCGGCGGTAAGGCCGGCGAGCGTCCAGAGGATGAGGCGGATGGGGTCGCGCACAGGGTAGCTATATCAGGCAGGAGCGCTTTATCGAGGGACCCCCTCCGTCTCGCTCGCAAGGGCGAGCGATCCACCTCCCCCGATCGCGTGGCGATCGAGGGAGGAAAGAAGTCAGCGCGAAGCCAGCAGCGCTTCGGTGGGATCGATGTCGCCGTCGTAGAGGGCGCGGCCGAGGATGGCGCCTTCGATGGGGGTTCCGGGGCGGGTCTTGAGGGCGGTGATGTCGGCGACGTTCTTGAGGCCGCCGGAGGCGATGATCGGGATGGAGACGGCGTCCGCAAGCTGGCCGGTGAGGGCGACGTTGACGCCGGACTTGAGGCCGTCGCGGGAAATGTCGGTGACGATGATGGCGGCGACGCCGCAGCCTTCGAAGGCCTTCGCGAGCTCGACGGCTTCCATGTTGGTTGCTTCGGCCCAGCCCTGCACGGCGACCTTGCCATCGCGCGCGTCGATGCCGACGGCGACGTGGCCCGGGTAGGCGCGGGCGGCCTCTTTCACGAAGGCGGGATTGCGCACGGCGGCTGTGCCGAGGATGACGCGCGATACGCCGGCGTCGAGCCAGCGTTCGACCTGGCCCATCTCGCGGATGCCGCCGCCGAGCTGGACCGGCGCGCGCATCACGTCGAGGATGGAGGAGACGGCGTTGTGGTTGACCGAATAGCCTTCGAACGCGCCGTTGAGATCGACGACGTGCAGCGCCTCAAAGCCCATGGCGGCAAAGCGCAGGGCCTGGTCGGCAGGGTCATCGTTGAAGGAGGTGGCGGTCGTCATTTCGCCGCGCAGCAGACGGACACACACGCCGTCCTTGAGGTCGATGGCTGGGTAGAGGTTCATTGGTGGCCGCCGTCTGGTGGGCGTTTGCGAGATGGCATTCTTGGACGCTCGGAGGGGGTGTCTGTCAATGCATATGGGTGAGAGGAGGTCCCCAGAGCGGCTATCTCTGCGAACACCTCGACTGTCATTTCCGCCGCAGCGCGAAGCTAGCAGCGGCGAGGGCGGTGTGTGCGGCCCCTGGGTTCCGGCTCACGCCTGCGGCGCGTCCGGAATGACAGTGGTGGTTGGGGGGCGACCCGTTACGGCTTCCAGCGCAGGAAATTCGCGAGCAGCAACTGTCCAGCTTTCTGGCTCTTTTCCGGGTGGAATTGCGCGCCGAAGAGGTTGTCACGGGCGACGGCGGCGACGAACTTGCCGCCATAGTCGCAGCGGGCGGCAACGTGGTCGCGCTTCTCGGCCTTCAATGCATAGGAATGTACGAAATAGACGTGCGGCTCGGGGCCGAGGCCGTTGAAGAGCGGGTGGTCGCGCATGTCGGTGAGGGTGTTCCAGCCCATGTGCGGCACAGGGAGATTCGGGTCGGATGGCGTGATGCGCTCGACCGCGCCGGGGATCCAGCCGAGGCCACGCGTTTCGACATCCTCGCGGCCGACATCCGCCATCAGCTGCATGCCGACGCAGATGCCGAGGAAGGGTCGGCGCGAGCGGAAGACCGCTTCGTTTAGCGCTTCGGTGACGCCGGTGCGCGCGATGAGGCCCGCGGCGCAATCGGCATAGTGGCCGACGCCGGGCAGGACGATGCGGTCGGCCTGGCGGATGCGGTCGGGGTCGTCGGTCAGCAGGACGTCGAGGCGGATCTCGTGCGCATTCGCCGCCGCCTCAAGCGCGCGCTGCACGGAACGGACATTGCCCGATCCATAGTCGATGATGGCGAGGCGGGTCATTGGCGAGGGGTTTAGTCGCTTAGGGCGCTCGTGTCACGGCTGGACGTCTTCCCGCGTGTGTGGGGGGGACGAGCGGGCTAGGGGTGGCTCTACAAACTGCCCTTGGTGCTGGCGACCTGGCCTTTGAGGCGGTCGTCGCGGACGGCGGCCATGCGCAGGGCGCGGGCCAGCGACTTGAAGCTGGCTTCGGCGATGTGGTGCGAGTTCTCGCCGTAGAGCAGTTCGAGGTGGAGGCACACGCCAGCGTTCATGGCGAAGGCCTGGAAGAATTCCTTGAACAGCTCGGTGTCGACCGCGCCGACCTTGTCGCGCGTGAAGGCGACCTTCCAGATCAGGTAGGGCCTGTTGCACAGGTCGACCGAGGCGCGGGCCAGCGTTTCGTCCATCGGCACATAGGCGTGGCCGAAGCGGATGACGTTCGAATAACCGCCCACCGCCTCGCGGAAAGCCTGGCCCAGCACGATGCCGACATCTTCCATGGTGTGGTGCTGGTCGATGTGAAGGTCGCCTTTAGCTTCGACGTTAATGTCCATGGCGGAGTGTTTGGCGAAGCTCTCCAGCATGTGGTCGAAAAAGCCGATGCCGGTGGAAATCGTTGATTTTCCAGAGCCATCGACGTCGACGGAGACCTTGATCGAGGTCTCTTTCGTCTCGCGGACGATCTCTGCCTTGCGCGCCTTTTCCGCCATCTGCGGGCCCTTGCATTAACCATGCGTTCGCTAACGAAACCTAGCTTAACCCGCGAACGGTCGAGGAATCCTGAATGTGGTGACGCATTTAGGGGTTGGCCGCATGGAACGCCACCGGATTCGCGCTGATGACTGCACGCACAGCCAAGGACAGCGCAAAGGGGGCCAAGCCCCCCAAGGGACAGAAGCGTCGCGCCAAGCGCATGGGCCTGGCGGGCAGGGTGGCGATGATCGCGGTGGCGGCCGCGTTCTTTGCGGCGCTGGCCCAATGGGTCGTCACCCCGGTCATGGCGCAGGGCGAAATCAGGTTCCAGCGCCAGACGGCGGTGTTCGCCGGGGCCAACCTGCTGGCGGACGTCGCCCGGCTCCATGTCGAGGCGGGGCATTGGTCGGAGATCAAGAAGCTGGTGGATGCGCTGTCGGTCGGCATGCCTGACGGACAGTCGGCCGTGTTCGACAAGGACTGGAAGCTGGTGGCGAAGGATGGCGCGGTCGAGCGCCTGCCGCCGCAGAGGCAGCTGGCGGCGCTGGCGGCGGATCATTCAGCCGTCATGGTCGAGGGCGAGCGTTATTATGCCGCGCGGCCGATCGAGTCGAACGGCGTGCTGTATGGCTATGCGGTGTATTCCTTCCAGCCGCGCGCGTTTGTGAGCATCTGGCTGTGGGTGGTGGCGCTGAACGCCATCGTGCTGTCACTCGTGCTGCTGGCGATTGCTCCCCTGATCTACCGCCTGGCGCGTCATGCCCTCAAGCCGGTCACCATTCTCGAAAAACAGATCCGCAGCCGCGATCCGAAGGACAAGTCGAAGCTGGCGGATTCATCCGACGACAAGCTGCTGAAGCCGCTGCTGACGGCGATCGACGGCGTGCATGAGCGCTCCGAGGCGGCGATGCGGCGCGCGCTGACGATGGCCTACACCGATCCAGTGACGCGCCTGCCGAACCGGCTGCGTTTCATGTCGAAGCTGGACGCGACGGTGGGGGCGGGCGGCGGCGCCTTCCTCGTCATCTGCGATCTCGACAGGTTCAGGCAGGTGAATGTGACGTACGGTCCGCGCGTGGCGGACCTTGCGCTGGGGGCCACCGCCGAACGTCTGCGGGCCGCGGCTTCGCAGACACTGGAGCTTCCCTTCTTCATCGGACGCATGGGCGCTGACCAGTTCGGCGTCATCCTGCCAGGCGCCGGGCGCGAGATGGCAGCGAAGCTGATCGCGGCAATGGAATCCGCGATCTCGGAGGTGATGATTCTTGAGGGACAGGCGCTGCGCGTGACGGCATGTTTTGGCGCAGCGGTCGCTCCGGACGATGCAGCCAATGGCGGCGATCTGCTGAAGCAGGCGGAAGTCGCGCTCAAGGAGGCCAAGCGCCAGGGCGGGCAGAAGAATGCGTTCTTTGATCGCAAGCTGCTCGACAAGGCGCGGGCGCAATCAAGGCTGGAAGATGAAGTGCGCGAAGGCCTCGAGCGCGGCGAGTTCGTGGCGGTGTTCCAGCCCAAGGTGAAGCTGGAGACGGGCGAACTGGTGGGCGCAGAGGCGCTGGCGCGCTGGCGCAGGCCCGATGGCATGGCGGTGTCGCCGGGTGTGTTCATCCCGATCGCCGAGGAGCTTGGGCTCATCGCCAAGCTGGGCAAGCAGGTGATGCGCGATGCGTGTTTCGCGGCGGCGGGATGGAACAGGAAGGGCATCATCTCGTCGGTCGCCGTCAACGTGTCGCCACACCAGTTCGACGATCCGGACTTCGTGAATTCGGTCTATCTGGCGCTGGATGAAAGCGGGTTGCCGCCGAACCTGCTGGAACTCGAGATCACCGAGAGCGCGGCCGTCGCCGATCCGGATCGCGTGGCGCGCACGATGTGGCCGTTGCGCAATCGCGGCGTCAGGTTGGCCATCGACGATTTCGGCACAGGGCATTCGAACTTCGCTGCGATCACGCGTCTGCCGTTCGACGTGTTCAAGATCGACCAGCAATTCGTCCGCGCTCTGTCCACCGACCCGCATGCACCCGCCATCGTCGAGATGATCCTGGCGATGGCCGAAGCGCTGGGCCAGGAGACGGTTGCCGAGGGCGTGGAGACAAGAGAGCAGGCCGACTTCCTGCTGCGTCGCGCCTGCACGATCGGGCAGGGGTATTACTATTCACCGCCGCTGCCGGCGGATGAGTTCGATGCATTCGTGCGGAGTTACAGGCCAAGGCCCGCGGACCGCTTTGCGGCTTAGGCAGCTATGGCGCAGGCTCTGTGTCGTCGATTGTCTTCACGATGATGGATGAGATGTCGACGCCGAGGTTCTTGCCGGTGGGGTCCGCCCAGATTGCGATGATGTCGAACGATGCGGGCGGCGCCAGGGGCACGGTATAGACGAACGTCTGCGTGGAAAATTCGTTCGTGAGGGAAAGCTCCTGCCATCCGCTGGACTCGGGCGCGCCCGAGCGCGAATACATCACGCGCAGGCGGGTAGAGCCACGTTCGGGCGAGGCGCGTGCGGTCACCTCGACCTGGACGCGGCGTCCCGAAAACAGCCGCGCGGTTGGGCCATCGAGGCGCGTCAGCACGCCATCCCCATCGCCGACTGGCGCGCGTTCGGTGCTAATGGATCGAGCCTCGTACGCGGCGCCGTCGGGCCTGATCTTTCCAGTGTCGCCCAGTTTCTCGACGACCAGAAACGTGTTGAGCCGGCCTGGTTCCGCGAGTACGGCCCGCTGCGGATGCAGGGCTGCGGCGGTGCTCACGATTGGCTTCGACCGAACGGCAACGGGCGCAAACTGGGCGGGGGCAGGCGCGGCCTTGATGCTGACGATGCGGAAATTGTCTGAGGAAGCGCCCGAGCCGACACCGATGCGTTTGCCGATGGCGCTGGCCGGCACGACAAGCTGGATGCGCTGCATGCCTGCGCCAATCTCGCGCCGTACGGCGCGTTGCTCGAGATAGCGATGCTCGGCATCGGCGGTCTCGAAGAAGACATGAGCAACGTCCGGCAGGGACGTTTCAATTTCGACGCGCAGACAGCTTGAAGCGCCAGCGAAGGCGGGCGCCGTGAACTCGACCGAGGGATAGATCGGGATTTGTCCGTCGCGCCCCTGCGGCGGGTTTTCCGGCGCGGACAGCGAGCTGGCCTGCAGATCGACCGCCTGATCCCACTGGCACTGATCGGCCGCGATGTCGGCGCCATCCGTTACCCAGCGTCCGATCGGGCTCAGCCAGCCAATGTAACTATCCGAGCGCACGCGCGACAACAGCGCGCGCTCGACCGTGCTGACGATCAGGCGCTCCGTGTCGGCGAGGGCTTCCGGCACCTGGCGGCGGTTGTCCTCGATGTGCAGCAGTTGCGCATTGCCGATCATGGCCTCGAGGGTTCCCCCGATTTGCGCGTAGAACGAGTCGTGCACGATGAGTGTCTTCGGGCCGTCAATGCGATTGGCGGCAATCGCGGACAGGGCCGGTTCGCTGGACAGGTCAGGGACGGGCGAGGTCTCGTCGGGGCTAATCAGCAACATTCGCCGCAGGTCGGTTGCGCGCGGTTTTGCGCGCGGCTCCAGCGGGAGGTTTCCGGGGAAGCTGGCGGGGAAGCCGGGGCGACCAAACCTGCGCATCAGGTCGCCGGCAGCGAGGAAGCCGGTGACGGGAAGCCAGTGCGTGTCGGTCCGGAAATAGGTGTCGCCGGTCTTGCCCAGCGCGCGGACAAGCGGCGTGTGGTGGAGGATGCTCGGCAGGTTCGCTTCGGCGAGCCGCCTCTCAAGGTAGTCGGCTGTCTCGAAGTAGCAATCCAGAAGCAACGCGGCGCGGCCTTGTACGGCGTCGCGTTCGACGCTGGCCTTGTTCGGCGCGATTGCGAGCACGAAGGGCAGGTGCGCGGCGGCGGCGATCTCGCCGAGCATGACCACGGCTTCGATGTCCCTGCGGTTGGCGTCGAGCTGGGGGCAGGTCCAAGACGCGATTTCCGGCTTGTAGAACAACCATCCAGGCGCGCCCGACACCACTTCGTCCGCGTCGGCAAAGCCCAGCGCCTCGAACATCAGCGTATTCTTCGTCGAGATCGCCATGCGCCGCAGGTCCGAGCGCTCGAAGATCGCGTCCGCCAGTTGCTCGCGAGCCTCGCCTTCTGGCGCGATGGTCAGCATCGGGTCCGGCATGCCGGTCTGTGCGCGCTGCTCGTAGGGCTGGGCCGGACCGTAGACGAGTATCCAGCCGATCGGCGCGGCCGCGAATGCCGCGAAGAGGACGAGCTGGATGACTTTGAGGATGCTGGCTGCCATCGCGTCAGAACCTGAAATAGAGGAACGGACTGAAGTCGCTGGACAGAGCCAGCACGCCAGCGATCAGCAGGCAGGCGGCGATGTATCCGGTCTTTGCAAGCTCGCGCATCCAGCCGCCGCTCGTACCAGTGAAGACGCCAATCGTCGGTCCGCGTGGGGCGAAGAAGATCAGGCTTCCCAGCAGCATGACAATGACGACCCAGGGTGTGACCACTTGCTCCACGGACGCCGGCATGGCCGCGCCAAGTCGCGCAGGATCGAACATCGCGATGAGGTATTGCGCCGCGTGCGTCAGAGAGCCGGCGCGGAACAGCACCCAGCCGATGATGACCACGGGAAGGACATAGATGAAGCGCGGAATCCAGTTGGTGATCGTGTTCGCCTTCCCCTTCAGCACAAGCCGCTCAAGCACCAGGAAGCCGCCGTGATAGAGGCCCCAGATGATGAAGGTCCACGCCGCGCCGTGCCAGAGGCCGGTGACGAAGAACACGATCAGCAGGTTGCGATATGTCTTCATGGCGCCGAGGCGGTTTCCACCTAGCGGAATGTAGAGATAGTCGCGGAACCAGGTGGACAGCGAGATGTGCCAGCGACGCCAGAATTCGGTGATCGTCGAGCTCGAATAGGGGTGCTGGAAGTTTTCCATGAGGCGGATGCCGCACATCATGGCGATGCCGATGGCCATGTCGGAATAAGCCGAGAAGTCGAAGTAGATCTGCAGCGCGTAGGCGACGGCGCCGAGCCAGGCGGTGGCTGGATTGAGTTCGGCGGCGGGAACCGCAAAGCAGGCATCGGCGACAAGCCCAACCGTGTCGGCCACCAGCAGCTTCTTGAGCAGGCCATGGCCAAAGCGTGCAGCGCCGGCCGCAGCAGAATCGAGCGAGGGCTTCGGCTTGTGGAAGTCCTGGATGACGTCACGGAAGCGGACGATCGGACCGGCGATCAGGTGAGGGTAGAAGGACTGCCAGGCGCCGAAGACGATCAGCCGTTTTTCGGCTGGCGTGTCCTTGCGCCAGACGTCCATCAGGTAGGAGATCGATTCGAATGTGAAGAACGAGATGCCGGCCGGCAGGATGATGTACTGAAAGTGTTTCGACGTATCGAGGCTGGCCAGGCGATCGAGGATGCCGGCGCCGAACAGAGCGTACTTGAAGAAGGCCAGCACGGCGACGTTGGCCAGGATTCCAAAGATCAGGATCCAGCGCTTGCGGGTGCGCTCAAGCCAGAGGCCGACATACCAGTTGAACAGGATGGAGCCGACCAGGATGAAGACGGCCCAGCCGACGTCCCAGTAGTAGAAGACCAGGCTGAACAGCAGGATGGAGATGCTGTGGCCCCAACCCCGCGTCAGCAGGATCGCGACCAGGGACAGGGGCATGAAGAGAAAAAGGAAAAACGGCTCGGTGAAAACCACGCCCAACCCCACAAGCCGCTACGCGCGCGCAATCCCCAGCGCTCTTCAATGCTTAACACTGCGGTTTGCAAGGCTGCAAACAGCTAGGATTATCGATTCTCGATAAATTTGCTTGTTGGCCCGGGACACACGAGATAGACTGCTCAACGGTCAGGAAGAGCAGGCATGTCGTCGGAACCCACTTGGCATTCAACCACCATTCTTGCCGTGAAGAAGGGGCGCAAGCTCGTCGTCATGGGAGATGGGCAGGTGTCGATGGGGCAGACGATCATGAAGGGCAATGCCCGCAAGGTCCGGCGGCTCGGCGAGAAGGGTGAGATTATCGCAGGCTTCGCAGGCGCCACGGCAGACGCCTTCACGCTTTTTGAGAGACTTGAGCAGAAGCTCGAACGGTTTCCCGGCAATCTTCAGCGCGCCGCCGTGGAACTGGCCAAGGACTGGCGCACTGACAAATACCTCCGGAATCTCGAAGCCCTCATCATCGTGGGCGACGCGACATCACTGCTCGTCATCACGGGCAGGGGCGACGTGCTGGAGCCGGAGTTTCCTATCGCGGCCATTGGTTCAGGGGGCAACTACGCGCTGTCCGCCGCACGAGCGCTGTATGAGTACGAAGATGACGCCGAAAAGATCGCACGCAAAGCGATGACGATCGCGGCCGAAGTCTGCGTCTACACAAACAGCAACTTCGTGTTGGAGACACTGGATGTTTGACCGCACTGACATACGCGCAGCCGTAGAGGCAGGCGCGATAAGCGACGAGGGCGCCAAGCGCTTCGAAGCCTTCCTCAAGGCCCGCAACGATCCCGATCGCATGCTCGATCCGGAGAATTTGCGCTTCCTCACCAACTTCAATGACGTGTTCCTGACCATCGGCATTGTTGTGCTGATGGGCGGCTTGGGCTTCCTGTCGGCGATCACGATGATCGACCTGATGGGCTTGCCACGCATGGCCGATCCGGAAACCGTCGCCGAGGCGAGCGAGTTCGCCAATCGCATCAAGATGGTGGTGATGCTTGCGCCGTTGCCGCTGCTGGCGGGCGCATGGCTGCTGGCGGAGTATTTCACAGGCAGGCGGCGGCTTCTGTTGCCGTCGATGGCGTTGAGCTTCTTCGTCGTGTGGGCGGCTTCCGTTTCGGCGGCCGGGCTGGTGAGCCAGTTCATCTCGGACTCGCAGATGCTTGCAGGCGCCGATGGCGAGTTCAATCCGTTCCAGGCGCTGACCAGCATGGGCTATGCAGGTTTTGCGGCGGCGACCCTGGCTTCGGCTGCGCTGTTCTGGCGCTTCCGTCTGCCGTTCTCGCTGTTCCTGCTGGCGGGCTCGATCGCCGGGCTGTTCTATACGGCTGTCGTGCAGGCGGCCGGCATTCAGGGCGTGACGCTGATGCTGGGCGGGGCGGTGACGCTCGCGGTTGGGGTTGGCACGCTGGTCGCGGCGATCCTGTTCGACATGAAGGACCCGACGCGTTCGACCCGCAATTCGGATCATGCCTTCTGGCTGCACATGGCGGCTGCCCCGCAGATCATCTTCGGGGTGCGCGCGCTGGTTCTGGGCTCTGGGTTCGATGAAGCCTCGACGCAGTTTGCGACCGTGATGCTGATCGTGCTCGTGCTGTTCGGGGTGACCTCGCTGGCGATCAATCGCCGGGCGCTGATCGTCTCCGGGCTCGTGACGTTTACGGCCTCCCTGTGGGTGCTGGTGAACAATTCGGGCTGGGGCGGGCTCAACTCGCTGATGCTGACGGCGCTGATCGTGGGCGGATCCATCGTCCTCCTGGGCGGCGGCTGGCGCACGGTTCGCCGTACGGTGCTGAAGGTGTTCCCGCAGGAGGGGACACTGGGGCGGATCTTCCCGCCGGAGCCTGCATAGCGGGCAGGCGACTATCCTGTGGTGTCATTCCGGACGCACGCGCGAGCGTGCGAGCCGGAACCCAGGGGCCGCGAGCGCTTGCGCCCGTGGCTCCTGGTTTCCCGCTCTTCGCCCTTCGGGCTGCGGCGGGAATGACACCGGGATGGTGTCGCTGACAGAAGTTGCTTGCTGCGACTGACAGCCATGAGCTAGCGAAGCTGCTCCCGCCTCACTAGCTATTGGCCATCATGTCCGAATTCACGCCGCGCGAGATCGTTTCCGAACTGGACCGCTATATTGTGGGCCAGCCTGAGGCCAAGCGCGCGGTTGCGCTGGCGTTGCGCAACCGGTGGCGGCGCAAGCAGCTGCCGGATGCGCTGCGCGAGGAAGTGACGCCGAAGAACATCCTGATGATCGGACCCACGGGCGTGGGCAAGACGGAGATTTCGCGGCGACTGGCGAAGCTGGCCAAGGCGCCGTTCCTGAAGGTCGAGGCGACCAAATTCACCGAGGTGGGTTATGTCGGCCGCGATGTCGAGCAGATCGTGCGCGATCTGGTGGAGGTTGCGATCTCCATGGTGCGCGAGCGGCGGCGGAAGGAAGTGCTGGGCAAGGCGGAGGCGAAGGCCGAGGATCGCGTGCTTGATGCGCTGGTCGGCGCAACCGCGCAGCCTTCGACGCGCGAGAGCTTCCGCGCGAAGCTTCGGGGCGGGCTGCTCGACGACAAGGAAATCGAGATCGACGTGACCGACACGGCCAACCCGATGGGCGGGTTCGACATTCCGGGGCAGCCGGGATCGAGCATCGGCATGGTGAACCTTGGCGAGCTGCTGAAGGGATTTGGCGGGCGGCAGAAGCGCGTGCGCACCACGGTGAAAGAGGCGTACAAGCCGCTGATCCAGGAAGAGTCGGACAAGCTGCTGGACGACGAGACCGTGAAGCGCGAGGCGCTGAGCGTCACCGAGAATGACGGCATCGTCTTCCTCGACGAGATCGACAAGATTGCCTCGCGATCCGAGCGGGCGGGGGCGGATGTCTCGCGCGAGGGCGTGCAGCGCGATCTTCTGCCGCTGATCGAGGGAACGACGGTTGCGACGAAACATGGGCCGGTGAAGACGGACCATATCCTGTTCATCGCGTCGGGCGCGTTTCATGTGGCGAAGCCTTCGGACCTATTGCCCGAATTGCAGGGGCGGTTGCCGATCCGTGTCGAGCTGAAGGCTCTGTCGCGCGACGATCTCAAGCGCATTCTGACTGAGCCTGAGGCCAGCCTCATCCTGCAATACACGGCGCTGATGAAGACCGAGGGCGTTGAGCTTTCATTCGCTCCGGACGCCATCGAAGCGATTGCCGACATTGCGGTGCAGGTGAACGACTCGGTCGAGAACATCGGCGCGCGGCGGCTTCACACCATTCTCGAGCGGGTGCTGGACGAGATCAGCTTCTCGGCTTCGGAGAAGCCGGGCGAGGCGTTCGCGATCACCGGCGCCTATGTGCGCGAGAAGGTGGCCGCGATGGCGGGCGACAAGGATCTGTCGAAGTACATTCTTTGATCTGGGACCGCCG
>DLHI01000007.1:505917-569778 GCA_002483135.1 Hyphomonadaceae bacterium UBA7672
ACCGCCGCCGGCTTCCTTATCGGCATGTGCTTCTTGCCCCAGTCCTTGAGGCCGACCAGCGCCGGGGCGAAGTCGCGGCCTCTTTCGGAGAGGGTGTAGGCGTAGCGGAGGGGGCGTTCGGAGTATGCGTTCCTTTCCAGAACGCCTTGGCCGACCAGGCGCTTGAGCCGGTCGGAGAGGACGTGGCGCGTGATGCCGAGACTCTTCTGGAACTCCTCGAACCTTGATTTTCCTAGGAAACAGTCGCGGACGATCAGCAGGGTCCAGCGGTCGCCGATGACGGACATGGCGCGGGCTACCGGGCACCAGTCGGTGGCCAGTTCGTCCCACTTGCTTGCGGCGGCCTGCTTACTGCGTTCCATTTTCAAACCCTGCACCGATTGTCCCGCTCTGAGAAGAGTGTAGGTTCCCTTTCTGAACGGAGGGTTTCCGGATGGCGGACCGCAAGTCAGTTCTGGTCGTAGGGGCGGGGGATGCGACCGGCGGGGCGATTGCCCGGCGGTTTGCGCGCGAGGGCTATGTCGCGGTGGTGACGCGGCGGGAGCTGGCCTCGCTCGATGGGCTGCTGGCGCAGATCCGGGCCGATGGCGGCGAGGCGGTGGGCTTTGGCTCGGACGCGCGCGACGAGGACCAGGTCGTGGCGCTGTTCGATCAGATCGAGCGCGAGGTGGCGCCGCTGGAGGCGGTGATCTTCAACATCGGGGCGAACGTGAATTTCCCGATCCGAGAGACGACGGCGCGCGTCTATCGGAAAGTGTGGGAGATGGCGGCGTTTGCCGGCTTCCTCGCCGGGCGCGAGGCGGCGAAGGCCATGGTTCCGCGCGGGCGGGGGACGATCATCTTCACCGGGGCGACGGCGTCGATCCGGGGCAGGGAAGGGTTCTCGGCTTTCTCGGGCGCGAAGTTTGCGCTGCGGGCTCTGGCCCAATCGATGGCGCGCGAGCTGGGGCCGCAGGGCATTCATGTGGCGCACACGATCATCGACGGCGCGATCGACACCGAATGGATCGCGAAGAATTTCCCGCAGCGCTACGAGCTGAAGGCTCAGGATGGAATCCTGAACCCGGATCACATAGCAGATGCCTACTGGATGCTGCACGCGCAGCCGCGCGATGCGTGGACGCATGAGCTCGATCTGCGTCCGTGGATGGAGAAGATGGCTTGAGGACACACCCAACAATGTCGTTCCCGCCGTAGCGAAGCGAAGAGCGGGAAACCAGGAGCTACGCGCGCCGGCGTATGTGGCTCCTGGGTTCCGGCTCACGCCTTCGGCGTGTCCGGAATGACAAGAGCGAAACAAGCGCGGGGAGGCGCACAATGACCAAGCAGGTTGAGTTCTTCTACGACTTCACGAGCCCGACGGCGTATCTGGCGTGGCGGCGTTTGCCGGATGTGCTCGCGCGCACCGGCGCCACAGTGAAGTATCGCCCGATGTTCCTGGGCGGCGTGATGCAGACGACGGGGAATCGTCCGCCGGGGACGCTGCCGCAGAAGGCGCGGTGGATGGCGGAGGATCTGCAGCGCTGGGCGAAGAAATACAACACGCCCTACAAGCTGAACCCGCACTTTCCGATGATGACGCTGATGGTGCAGCGCGCGGCGCAGGAGTGGGTGAACCGGCCTGACTTCGAGAAATATCTCGCGGCGATCTTCAACGCGGCGTGGCAGGACCAGAAGAACATTGCGGACAAGGCTGTGCTCGCTGAGATTCTGACAGCTGCGGGATTTTCGCCGGAGGAGTTCTTCGCGGCGGCGGAGAACCCGGCGAACAAGGAGAAGCTGAAGGCGACGACCGACGAAGCCGTAGAGCGCGGCGTGTTCGGCGCGCCGACCTTCTTCGTGAAGACGCCGGAGGGAGAAGAGATGCACTTCGGCCAGGACCGGCTGGACTTCGTCGAGGATGCGCTGAAGCGGGCTTAGGCTGGATTGCCCGGCAAGGCGACGCGTGCGAAACCGTCGCCGGGGGAAGGCGGGGCGGATGAGCGACAAATCTCCCGAAGCGGATAAGCGCGTGCGCAGCATGAGCGGCATGCCGCGCAGGGTCGTGTCGATTCTGATCGGATTGGTCGTGACGCTGATCGTCGGCGCGATTGCAGAGCGCGTGACCAGCGCCGAATGGCTGGCGGAAGCGAAGGCGGCTCAGCAGGGCTGGATCGACGCGGTTGGCGCGACATCGCCGGTGAAGGTGGGCGAGGTCTATCTGGTCGAGCTGCAGTCAGCGGTGTCGGGAGACACGACCCATGGCGGATATTCGGGCGTTGGCGCGCCCGAGGGACGCGGGCTGCAATCGCCGTTCTGGGCGCTGGCGATCACGGGCGCGCGGCTGTGGGATGCGACGGGCGTGGTCTCGCTGGTGCAGCTGGTGCTGGGGGCGCTCGCATTTTTCGTTCTCAACTTCTGGCGTACCAAGGGAGAGACGATCTTCTTCGGCGACTTCTGGATCTCGATGATCGTGTCGCCGCTGGCCATCGTGCTGCTTGCAAGCGTGATGGGTTTCGTGTTGTGGGGCGTGATGATGGGAGCGCTGTTTGCGCTCAGCTGGGTGACGGGGCTGGCGGCGACGGCGGCGGGGGCGACGGGCGTTCTCGGCTTCTGCTGGCTGTGCGTGACGGAGCTGACCAAGAAGGGCGCCGAGCACGTGATGACGCCGAAAGTCTAACCCACGCTATTCGCCGGTCTTGGCCTCGTAGCGGCAGAGGTCGCGGATCACGCATTCGGGGCAGCCGGGCTTGCGGGCGAGGCAGGTGTAGCGGCCGTGCAGGATGAGCCAGTGATGGGCGCCGCGCTTGTATTTCTCGGGCGTGACTTCGAGCAACTTCTTCTCGACCTTTTCAGGCGTTGATTCCGGCGCGAGCCCGGTACGGTTCGAGACGCGGAAGACGTGCGTGTCGACGGCGATGGTGTGCTCGCCATAAGCCTCGTTGAGGACGACGCTCGCCGTCTTGTGGCCGACGCCGGGGAGGGCTTCGAGATCCTCGCGCGTGCGGGGCGTCTTGCCCCCGTGCTTTTCGAGGATGAGGCGGGAGAGGGCGATGACGTTCTTCGCCTTGTTGCGCCAGAGGCCGATTGTCTTGATGTGCTGGGCGACGCCTTCCTCGCCCAGAGCCAGCATCTTTGCGGGCGTGTCAGCGACGCGGAACAGCTCCTTCGTCGCCTTGTTGACCGAGACATCGGTGGCCTGGGCGGAGAGGGCGACGGCGACGACGAGCGTGTAGGGGTCCTTGTAGTCGAGTTCGGTCTTGGGATCTGGGCGCGACTTGGCGAGGCGTTTGAAGATTTCGGCGGCGATTTCGGGCGAGACGCTTTTGGGCGTCTTCGGGGGAGGTTTGCGTGCGGGCTTTTTCTTCGCGGCGGGCATGTCCCTAACTAGCGTCATGGCTTGTCATCCCGGAAGCGCGAAGCGCTGTCGGGGACCCATTTTTCAACATTGAAGTTGCGGCCAAAGGGGTCCCGGCTCTCCGCTTCGCTGCGGCCGGGATGACAAGTTGGGGTATTGCTCGCATCACGCCCCGGCCTAATCTCCCACCCATGTCCACCATCTACCTCGACGCTGTGCTCGAGCCGCCGCGGTCGCTTTCGGCGCGGGGGGTCAATCGTGTGATGATGATCCTGGGCGGGATGAGCTTTGTGTCGGGGCTGGGCTTCCTGCTGATGGGGGCGTGGCCCGTGACGGGCTTCATGGGGCTGGAAGTCCTTGCGGTGTGGCTGGGCTTTCGCTGGACGGCGCAGGCGCAGCGGGCGCGGACCTATGTGCAGGTGACCGCGGATGCTGTCACGTTGCGCCGGGTGGATGGCTGGGGCAGGGAGCGGCGGGCGCGGGTGTCGTCGTATTTTGCGCGGGTTGAGTATGACAGCGCGGCGAGCGGGCCGCAGGCCTTGCGGCTGGCGACGTCGCGCGCGGTCTATCCGCTGGGCGAGCACCTGACACCGAAGGAGCGCGAGAGCTTTGCGCGGCGGCTGAGCGATGCGCTGGGCGCGGCGCGGCGCGAGAGACATTCGGGAGGCGAGCAATGAGCGTCGAATTTCTGCATGCGATGGTGCGCGTAGGCGATATCGATGCGGCGCTGAAGTTCTTCTGCGAGGGGCTGGGCCTCAAGGAGGTGCGGCGGAACGATTATCCCGATGGGAAGTATACGCTGGTGTTCCTCGCGTCCGAGGAGGACATCGCGCGTTCGGGATGGGACGGGGAAGGGAAGTTTCCGGCGGGTCTGCCGATGGTGGAGCTGACGCACAATTGGGGGGAGTCGGGTTATACCGGCGGGCGGAATTTCGGACACCTGGCCTATCGCGTCGACGATATCTATGCGGCGTGCGAGCGCTTCCAGAAGATCGGCGTGACGATCAGCCGGCCTCCGCGCGATGGACGCATGGCGTTCGTCCGCTCACCCGATGGGATTTCCATCGAGCTGTTGCAGAAGGGCGCGTCTCTGGCGCCAAAGGAACCGTGGGTGTCGGCGCCGAATGTGGGCAGCTGGTAGAGCTTACGTGTTGGCGGCAGCCAGCAGCAGGAAGAGATCGTTCAGCTGCACGCCGAAGAAGCTCAATATGCCGATGAGCGCGAGCGCCATGCCTGAAAGCAGCAGAACGTATTCGATTGCCGTTGCGCCGGAGCGATCGCCGGCAAGGCGTGTGATCAGTTTCATGGTGTTCCCCAACTCGATGGGGCTCAACTTCGCTGCGTCATGTGAAGCGACTGGCAAGGGCGAACTTCCAATTGCGCGGATCGGGGAACAGATTCGGAAACCATGCGGGTTGATCGCGAGAGCTGAGCGCGTTGAGAGAGACCCCCACCCGTCCTCCCCCTTTCAGGGGGAGGGACCCCGTTGAGAGAACTTACATCACATTGAAGGGCGGTAGCGCATCAAGGTTCCTCCCCCTGAAAGGGGGAGGACAGGTGGGGGTCTGGTTCAGCGGGCAATAACGCTAGCGCTTCGCCGGCTTTGCCGGTTTGACCTTTGGCGGCGGCTTCGGTTTCGCGACCTTGGCGGGTTTCGCCTTCACCGGCTTTTCCTTGACCGGTTTTGCCGGCTTCGGCTTGGGCGGCGGTTTCTGTTTGGGCGCCTTGCCGTTCGTTTTGACGGGAAGGGCGGGCAGGAATCTCCGCCCGTCTTCGGGCGGGCGCTGGAAGCCACCCATCTGGGCCTCGAGCGATTCGGCGATGGCGAGGACGTCCATGTCGCCGCCTTCGGGGCCGATGATCTGGATGCCGCAGGGCAGCTCGCCCCGCGCGCGCGGCACGGGGATCACGACTGCGGGCAGGTGGCAGACGGTGGCAAGCGCGATCCAGGAGTGGAACATGTGATAGGGCGCAGGCTTGCCGTCGACCTTCATCAGGCGCGTGACAGCGTCGCCCGCATCGACATGTTCGAACGCCGTGGTGGGCGCGACCGGCGTGATGATGGCGTGCCAGCGGCTGAAGAATTCGGACATGGTGCGCTTGAGACGGCGACGCACTTCGTCGGCGCGGAGCCAGTCATGGTGGGTGGCGGCGGAATAGGCCGCCCATTTGGCGCGGCCGAACGGTTCGCCGCGCGCCATCAACTTCGTGAGCGGGCGACCGGCCTCCAGCGCCTTCACCAGCGGGCCGGGCATGTCGGTGGCGAGGATGGGCAAGAGTAGCCGCAGATAGAGATCGACAAGCGAGACGCCGTCGACTTCGGGGCGGGCGACGAGGACCTGCGCGCCTGCATCCGCTGCGGCCTCGGCGGCGAGTTCTGCGGCGGCATGGCAGACGGTGGAGACGGGGAAGGCCTTGTCTTCCGCCCAGACGGCGATGCGGCGCGCCTTGAGGCCGGTGCGGCGCGGCTGGGGCGCGGGCGTCTCGCCAGCAAGCACCTGGAACATCAGGCGCAGGTCGGAGACATCGCGCGCCATTGGGCCGGCGACGTTGAGATCGCGTACGGCGAGCGAGCCGGGAGCAGGAGGCACGTGGCCCTGTAGCGGTGTGACGCCGAAGGTGGGCTTAAGGGCTGCGACGCCGCAGAAGTGCGCGGGGAAACGGAGCGAGCCGCCGATGTCGGAGCCGAGTTCGAGGGGCGTGATGCCGGTGGCGAGGGCTGCCGCGGCGCCGCCGGAGCTTCCGCCCGGCGTGCGCGACAGATCCCACGGATTGTTGCTGCGGCCGTGGATCGGATTGTTGGTCTGGCTGTCGCCGGCCATGTAGGGCGTGTTGGTCTTGCCCCAGATCACCGCGCCAGCGGCGCGCAGGCGGGCGACGGCGGCGGCGTCGGGCGTGGAGGTGGGACGCTTTGCGTATTCGGGGGCGCCGGCAGTTGCGGGCATGCCGTCGACGTCGAACGTGTCCTTGATCGTCATGGGCAGGCCGTGCAGCGGGCCGGCGGGGATGCCTGCCGTCAGCAGGCGATCAAGTTCGGCGGCGCGGCGCCGGGCGGCGTCGAGGTCGGTTCGGACCACGGCGTTGATGGCGGGGTTCACCGCCAGATAGCGCGCGACGTGTTCCTCCAGCAGCTCGACGGCCGTCACCTGGCGCAGTGCCAGCCGGTCGATCTGCGTGCGCGCGGGCGTAAAGATGTTGGCCGCTTGCGTCATGCCGCGCGCCAATCCCCCATGTATTGCGTTTCCCACCTGCAGGCGCTCGTGACGACTGCATGACATCGTCTATGCGCGCCGGGGGCCACACGCAAAGTGAAAGCCCGGAAACAATGTGAAATGCGCAGTTAGCGATCTGCAGATTTGCCGAGCGCCGAGGCGCCGATCGGGGCTCAGAGCCCCAGCACATCCCGCATGGTGTAGAGGCCGGGCTTCTGGGTGGCGGCCCATCTTGCGGCGGCGAGCGCGCCGCGCGCGAAGACGGCGCGGTCGAGGGCGCGGTGGCTGATCGAGAGGATTTCCTCGTCGGAGATGAAGGCTGCGTCGTGGTCGCCGATGATGCCGCCGCCGCGAATGACGGAGAAGGCGATAGAGCCCGGCTGGCGCGGGCCGGACTGGCCATCATGGGGCGGAACGCGAAGGTCGGTGAGCGGCGCGCCACGACCGCGCGCGGCGGCTTCGCCGATCATCAGCGCAGTTCCCGACGGCGCATCAACCTTGCGGCGATGGTGGGCTTCGGTGATCTCGATGTCCCAGCCTTCGCCGAGCCGCGCGGCGGCCTGTTCGACGAGGCCGATCATCAGGTTGACGCCGAGCGAGAAATTGCGGTCGCGCACGATGGCGATACGCTTGGCATGGTCGGCGACCTGGAGTTCCTGTTGTGGCGAGAGACCGGTGGCGCCGACGATGGCGGCGCGCACCTTCGTGAGTTTCAACTGTTCGAGGGCTTCGAGGGTCGCCTGCGGGGTGGTGAAGTCGATCCAGACTTCGGCGGACTGGGCCGCGCGCGAGGCGCTGTCGGATATGGTCCAGCCGCCCCTGTCGGCGCCGACAAGCGGGCTGCCCGGGCGTTCGGAGCCGCCGGTGATGGTGAAACCTTCGCCTGCGCATGCCGCAATGGCCTGGCCCATGCGGCCGGCGGCGCCGGCGATTGCGATCGAGATGCTCATGAGCCGCCTTATAGCGGGAAATCCGGGTGAGGCGAGGGCGCCTGAAATTGACCCTCCGGGGCAATCGCGCCAAGCCTTGCGGCATGAAACTCATTCCGCTGTCCCTGCTGTCCCTGATCCTTGCTGCCTGCAGCGAGTCGCCAGACGAAGAGGCTGCGCCCGAAGCGGCAACGGCGGTTCGCGGTCCAAACGCGTTCGACGTGGCGCTGACGCTGACGCCGCGCGCCGCCGAGAAGCTGGCGAGAATGGGCGAGGAAGTCATGATCGACACCGTCTTCTTCGGCGAGCCGAAGCCGGGCGGCCTCAAGCCCGAGGACGAGAACGATTTCATCCCGATGGGCGGCGAGCAGGTGAATGCGCCGCCAGCGAATGACGTGATATTGGTTGCAGGCGAAAGCTACGACCCGGCGCGCGAGGCCGACGTCGAAGGCGGCAAGCAGGTGCTGGTCAATGTGTGGACCGCACGCAAGGCGCACGCGGACAACCTGATCAGCTGCGGCAACTATCAGGGCCCGTTGGTGATGGCGCAGGAGAAGCCAGTCGCGATACAGTGCGATCTGATCGAGTAGGGGGGCAGACACGCTGGGTTCTGGGTCAGCGCTTGGCGACGTTGCCGCCGGCCGCCGCCTAAGCCCGCGAGTCTTCCTGGTCGAAGAACTTCTTGACCTTCTTGAAGAAGCCCTGGCTTTCCGGGTGACACTTGCCGCTTGGGCAGCATTCGTCGGCGAACTGTTTGAGCAGTTCCTTCTGCCGCGCCGTGAGATTGGTTGGCGTCTCGACGAAAAGTTCGACGACCATGTCGCCATTGGGGCCGCCGCGCAGGCTGGGCATGCCTTTGCCCTTCAGGCGCATGCGCTTGCCGGTCTGGGCGCCTTCGGGAACGGAGACGCGCATGCGCGAACCATCGATGGTGGGGAGTTCGATTTCCCCGCCGAGCGCCGCGGTGAACATCATTACGGGGGTGCGCGCGAATAGAGTCTGGCCGTCGCGCTCGAACAGGTCGTGCTCGCGCACAGAGACAAAAATGTAGAGGTCGCCCTTCGGGCCGCCCCGCGCGCCGGGCTCGCCCTCGCCGGACAGGCGGATGCGCTGGCCATCCTCGATGCCGGCGGGAACGGTGACGTTGAGCGTGCGATCCTTGCGCACGGCGCCGCGGCCGTCGCAGTTGCGGCACGGCGTCTTGATGATGTAGCCCGATCCCTGGCAGCGGCCGCAGGTGCGCTCCATGGTGAAGAAGCCCTGGGTCATGCGCACGCGGCCATGGCCCTGGCAGGTGGTGCAGGTTTCAGGCTTGGTGCCGGGCTCTGCGCCTGTGCCGTTGCAAGGCTCGCACTTCTCGGTGGTGGGGACGGAGATTTCCGCCTGCTTGCCGCGGAAGGCTTCTTCCAGCGTGATCTCGTAATCGTAGCGCAGGTCTGCGCCGCGGCCCGGGCCGTTGCGTTGCTGTCCGCGTTGGCCGCCGAAGAGTTCGGAGAACATATCGCCGAACACATCGCGGAAGACGTCTTCGGGGCGGCCCTGCGGGCCTGCGCCCTGGCCGTTGACGCCAGCCTTGCCGAAGCGGTCGTAGGCGGCGCGCTTCTGGGGATCGCTCAGAACCTCCCAGGCTTCGGACACTTCCTTGAACTTGCCCTCGGAGACGGTGCAGCCCGGATTGCGATCGGGGTGATGCTCCATCGCCTTCTTGCGGAAGGCGGATTTCAGCGTCTTCTCGTCCGCGTCCTTCGTGACGCCGAGGATGTCGTAATAGGAGCGCTCGCTCATCGTGACGACCGAACCGTAACCATGACCTCTACCCGATCCCCGCTCGACCTGCCCGGAAGCCCGAGGGAGGGAGAACCCTCTGGGCCAGTCGTCCTATCGCAGGCGAACCTTAGTAACCGTTGAAACTAGATGGGCCATGACCCCTGGGGATTAAAGCCCCCGGACGCCATGGCCCATCAGATTCCTCACCTCATCATGAGCATATCAGCCCAGTATTTGGCCAGTAATCAGGCGCTTTTCTTGTCGTCTTTGACTTCCTCGAAGTCGGCGTCGACCACGTCGTCGCCGCCGGGGCCGCCGGCAGGACCGCCGCCGTCGCCGGGGCCAGCACCGTCGCCGCCCTGGGTCTTGGCGTAGATTTCCTCGCCCATCTTCATCGCCGCAGCGGCAAGCGCCTGACTCTTCGTCTTGATGGCCGCTGCGTCATCCTTCTCGAGCGCGCCCTTCAGATCGGCGATGGCGCTCTCGATGTCGGTTTTCAGCTGGGCGCTGATCGCCGCGCCATGCTCGGCCAGCTGCTTCTCGGTGGCGTGAACGAGGCCTTCGGCCTGGTTCTTCGATTCCACGGCTTCGCGGCGGGCCTTGTCGGCGGTGGCGTTTGCTTCGGCGTCGCGCACCATCTGCTGGATCTCGGCCTCGGTGAGACCGCCCGACGCCTGGATGGTGATCTTCTGCTCCTTGGCGGTGGCCTTGTCCTTCGCGGAGACGTTCACGATGCCGTTGGCGTCGATATCGAACGTCACCTCGATCTGCGGTACGCCGCGCGGAGCAGGGGGGATGCCTTCAAGGTTGAAGTTGCCCATCAGCTTGTTGTCGGCCGCCATCTCGCGCTCGCCCTGAAGCACGCGGATCGTCACGGCCGACTGGTTGTCGTCGGCGGTCGAGAAGACCTGGGACTTCTTGGTCGGGATCGTCGTGTTGCGATCGATCAGGCGCGTGAACACGCCGCCCAGAGTTTCAATGCCGAGCGAGAGCGGTGTGACGTCGAGCAGCACGACGTCTTTCACGTCGCCCTGCAGAACGCCGGCCTGGATGGCGGCGCCGACGGCGACGACTTCATCCGGGTTGACGCCCTTGTGCGGTTCCTTGCCGAAGAAGGCCTTCACGGCTTCCTGCACCTTCGGCATGCGCGTCATGCCGCCGACGAGGATGACCTCGTCGATCTGGCTGACGGACTTGCCGGCGTCGGCCAGCGCCTTCTTGCACGGCTCGATCGTGCGCTTGACGAGATCCTCGACGAGGGCCTCGAGCTTGGCGCGTGTGAGCTTCATGTTGAGGTGGACCGGGCCAGACGGGCCGGCAGTGATGTAGGGCTCGGTTATGTCGACCTGTTGCACGGTCGACAGTTCCTTCTTGACCTCTTCAGCCTTCGAGCGAACGCGCTGGAGCGCCATCAGATCCTTGCGCAGGTCGATGCCGTTCTGCTTCTGGAACTCCTCGCAGATGTAGTCGACGAGGCGGTTGTCGAAGTCCTCGCCGCCGAGGAAGGTGTCGCCGTTGGTGGAGAGCACTTCGAAGACGCCGTCGCCGATCTCGAGGATCGAGACGTCGAACGTGCCGCCGCCGAGATCGTACACGGCGATGACTTTGCCTGAATCTTTCTTCTCGAGGCCGTAAGCGAGCGCGGCGGCCGTCGGCTCGTTGATGATGCGGAGAACTTCAAGACCGGCGATGCGGCCAGCGTCTTTCGTCGCCTGGCGCTGGGCGTCGTTGAAGTAGGCGGGGACGGTGATGACGGCCTGAGTGACCTTCTCGCCGAGATAGGCCTCGGCCGTCTCTTTCATCTTGCCGAGGATGAAGGCGGAAACTTCCTGGGGCGAATAGGCCTTGTCGCGGCCCTGGATCCAAGCGTCGCCGTTGGGACCTTTCACGATCTCGTAGGCGACCAGGTCCTTGTCCTTGGCGACCATCGGGTCGGCATAGGTGCGGCCGATCAGGCGCTTGATCGCGGAGTAGGTAAAACGCGGGTTAACCGTGGCCTGGCGCTTGGCGATGACGCCGACGAGGCGCTGGCCGGAATCCTGGAAAGCAACGACGGAGGGGGTCGTTCGCGCGCCCTCCGAGTTCTCAATCACCCGGGCCTGTCCGCCATCCATGACGGCGACGCACGAGTTGGTGGTACCGAGGTCAATGCCGATGATCTTCGCCATACTACATAAGTCCTTTCTGCGGCGGCCGCCCCATTCCTCGTCCGGGCCTGACTAGGCAGCACCCAGAATGGACGACCCCATTGGTCCTGGTCTTGATCGGTCGCAAAGCCGGTGAACGGCCCTGCGGCTGGGGCTCATATGGGAACTGGGCAGTCAGTCTCAAGAGATTAGTTCAAAGCTATCGCAGATTGCCGGGGGAGGGCCGGGCTCGGCGAATAAGCGTTGCGTCTTCATCCGTCGGATGGCGTCCGCGTTCAAGCAGTTCCAACCGATATTCCTCGTAAGAAAGCCCTAGGGCCGCGGCTTTCCGGGCCCAGCGGGCGCCCGTTTCGGCATCCGGGGGCGCAAAGGCGGCCTTGCGGGCCTTCGTCCATGCCCATTCCTTGAAGCGCAGGTGTTCGAGGAAGTCGGGGCCGTTGTTGTGTCCAAGCCATTCCGAGAGAGGGATGACTATACCCATCTCCCGCAACTCGTTCTCACGCTGTTCCTTGTGCGTGGCGCGCCAAGTGGCGGCTGCTGCCTTTATCTGCGTCCGGGTGTCCCGGTTGGTCGACCGGGTCTGCACGCGGGCGGCGGAGAGGGCGAAGTTGATCGCCATGGGCGTTCCTGCGGATCGATCCGGGCACTGAAGCATGCGGCGCCATTGCTGTCATCTTCCCGGCGACGCGGGCGAACGGCTTGCCTACATTCGCGGCATGATCGACGGCTTCCGTTTCCTGCCTGAGTACTTTTCGCCAGCCGCGCAGAAGGAGCTGGTGGGGGAGGTGCTCGGCATTCTCGAAACGAACCCGCTCTATCGCGGGGCGATGCCGCGGACGGGAACGCCACTGTCCGTGAGGAACACCAATCTCGGGCCGCTGGGCTGGGTGTCGGACATCAAGGGGTATCGCTATCAGGCGCATCATCCGGTGACGGGGGAGACGTGGGGGCCGATCCCGGAGACGTTGTTGAAGCTGTGGGAGGATGTTGCGGAGTATCCCGCGCCGCCGGAGGCGTGCCTGGTCAACTGGTATGAGGCGGGGACGAAGCTCGGCCTGCATGTCGATGCGGACGAGGATGCGAAAGATGCGCCGGTTGTTTCGGTGTCGCTTGGATCACGGGCGCTGTTCCGGCTGGGCGGGCTTCAGCGGAAATCGCCGACATCCTCGATGCGGCTGGCGTCTGGGAATGTGGTGGTGCTCGGCGGTGCGTCGCGGCGTGCGTATCACGGGGTGGATCGGATTTGGCCGGATAGCTCCCAGCTTGTCCCGGGTGGCGGCCGGATCAATCTGACGTTGAGGCGGGTAACGCGGCCTCAGGTTTTCGGACAGCCCGACCTGTCATTCCCGCCGAAGCGCGTCCGCGCGTAGAGCGGGACCCCAGGGGCTGCTACCATCGGCGTTCGCGGCTCCTGGGTTCCGGCTCGCACGCTTTCGCTTGCGTCCGGAATGACATCCCAGAAGGCTGTGCTGAGCCCGCTCAGCCGTTCGTATTGTACGCCGCGAACGCTGCGAGGTTCACGATGTCCTGCGCGGTGGCGTCGAGCTGGGCGATCTGGACCGAGGACTTCAGGCCGACGAGCAGCGGCCCCAATACCGTTACCCCGCCGAGGGTGGCGGCGATCTTGGTCGAGATCGCGGCGGAGTGGATCGCCGGCATGACCAGCACGTTGGCGGGACCGGTGAGGCGGCAGAACGGGTAGAGGCGGCGGGCCTCTGGGTTCAGCGCCACGTCGACGGCCATCTCGCCATCGTACTCGAAACCGACATCACCCTTCGCATCCAGCAACGCGACGGCGTCACGCACCTTGGCCATGCGCTCGCCCGGCGGGTTGCCGAAGGTCGAGTAGGAAAGGAAGGCGACCTTGGGCGTGAAGCCGAGCTTCTTTGCCGCCTTTGCGGCCGAGAGGGCGATCTCGGCCAAATCCTCTGCGCCGGGCATCTCGGTGACGCTGGTGTCGGCGATCAGGATGGGGCCGGTCTTGCCGATGATGATCGACACGCCGATGGGCCGAATATCGGCGCTCTGGTCGATCGCCTGCAGCACGTCCGAGAGGGACGTGGCGTAGTTGCGGGTGACGCCGGTCACCATGCCGTCAGCGTGGCCCATGGCGACCATGGTGGCGCCGAAGACGTTGCGGTCCTGGTTGATCATGCGCTGGGCGTCGCGTTGCAGGTAGCCCTTGCGCTGCAGGCGCTTGTACAGGAACTCGGTATAAGCCTCGTTGGTGTTCGAGACGCGCGCGTTGACGATTTGCAGCTCGCCGGCTGGAATGCCGAGCAGCTGCATGTTGCGGGTCACCTGCTCGTCGCGGCCGACGAGGATCGGCTCGCCCAGCTCCTGCGTCTTGAACTGCCATGCGGCGCGAATGACGGACGGTTCTTCGCCTTCAGCAAAGACGACGCGCTTCTTCTTCTCGGTGCGGACCTTGCCATAAACGCGCTGCAGGAAGCTGGCGGCCGGGTCGAGGCGTTGCGCGAGCGAGTCGCGATAAGCCTGCATGTCGGCGATGGGCTTGCGGGCGACGCCCGTGTCCATGGCGGCCTGCGCGATGAAGGGCGGCACATACCAGATGAGGCGCGGATCGAACGGGGCAGGGATGATGTAGTCGCGGCCGAAGCTCGGACGCGCGCCGGCATAGGCGGCGGCCACTTCATCCGGCACGTCTTCGCGCGCAAGCTGGGCCAGCGCCTTGGCGGCGGCGACCTTCATCTCTTCGTTGATGGTGCGCGCGCGCACGTCGAGCGCGCCACGGAAGATGTAGGGGAAGCCCAGCACGTTGTTGATCTGGTTCGGGTAGTCCGAGCGGCCCGTGGCGATGATGGCGTCGGTGCGGACTTCGAGGATTTCTTCCGGCGTGATCTCGGGATCGGGGTTCGCCATCGGGAAGATCATCGGGTTCTTGGCCATGGACTTGATCATGGCCTTGTTGACCGTGCCCTTGGCGGAAAGGCCCATGAACACATCGGCGCCTTCAAAGGCGTCGGCCAGCGTGCGCTTCTTGGTCTTCACGGCGAAGGCAGACTTGAACTGGTCCATCCCCTCGCTGCGGCCCTCGTAGATGACGCCCTGGCGGTCGACCATCAGGATGTTGTCGCGCCTGACGCCGAGATGGCGGATGAGGCCGGCGACGGAGAGGCCCGCCGCGCCTGCGCCGGAGATGACGACCTTGCAGTCGGAAAGCTTGCGACCCGTGATCTCGCAGGCGTTGATCAGGCCGGCGCTGGCGATGATGGCTGTACCGTGCTGGTCGTCGTGGAAGACAGGGATGTCGAGTTTCGAGCGCAGCTCGCTCTCGATAATGAAGCACTCGGGGGATTTGATGTCCTCGAGATTGATGCCGCCCCAGGTAGCGCCGATGGCGCGGATGCAGTCGATCAGTTTCTGCGGGTCTTTCTCGTCGACCTCGATGTCGATCGAGTCCACGTCGGCGAAGCGCTTGAAGAGGACGGACTTGCCTTCCATGACGGGCTTGGAGGCCATGGGGCCAAGATCGCCGAGCCCGAGGATGGCCGTGCCGTTCGAGATGACGGCGACCATGTTGCCCTTGGACGTATAGTCATAGGCAAGCTCGGGGTCCTTCGCGATGGCCAGCACGGGCACCGCAACGCCGGGCGAATAGGCCAGCGACAGGTCTTTCTGCGTGGCCATCGGCTTGGTCGGCGTTACCGACAGCTTCCCCGGCTGCGGATAGCGGTGGAAGGCGAGGGCTTCCTCGTCTGTGACGCTGGGGCGTTTGGATGTCATCTACAGGACTTCGAGGCTTTGGGCTTGAGGACGTGGGCGGGGGTCACTAGGCAGAAGCCTCGCAGGAAACGGCCTGAGCGAGGCTGGCGGGCATTCAGCGCTAAACGGGGTTTGAATCAAGCGTGAAGGGTCGGGATTCCATGCCGGCGGAGCAAGAAGTTGCTCAAAGTGTGCCTTCTGCCGAGGGCGCAACGCCGTTCATGGCGCAATACCTCGAGATGAAGGCGCGACATCCGGACGCTATGCTGTTCTTCCGGATGGGCGATTTCTACGAGCTGTTCTTCGAGGATGCGATCACGGCGGGGCAGGCGCTGGGCATCACGCAGACATTCCGGGGGCAGCATAACGGCCAGCCCATTCCGATGGCGGGCGTGCCCTATCATGCCGCCGAAGGCTATCTCTCGCGGCTGATCAAGGCCGGCTATCGCGTCGCCGTGTGCGAGCAGACCGAGGACCCGGCAGAGGCGAAGAAGCGTGGATCGAAGGCCGTGGTACGGCGCGAGATCGTGCGGATCGTGACGCCGGGGACGATCACCGAAGAGGCGCTGCTGGAGGCCCGGTCGGCGAACTGTCTGGCCGCGATCGGGCTGGCGGCGGGCGGGCGCGAGGCGGCGCTGGCGATTGCCGATGTGTCGACGGGACGCCTCGAAGTGTTCGGGCTCCAGCCTGCCGCGCTGGAGGATGTGCTGGCGGCTGTGGCGCCGCGCGAGGTGCTCGTCGCCGACAGCGTGATGGCGCAGGCGGATGTCGCGCGCGCGACGCAGGGCCTGACGCTGACGCCGCGGCCAGATGTGCGCGCGGATGCGAAGCTGGGCGAGCGGCTGGTGAAGGAGGCGTATGGCGTCTCGACGCTGGACGGGTTTGGTGCATTCAGCAGGGCCGAGCTGATCGCGTGTGCGCTGCTGTTCGATTATCTGGCGGTGACGCAGGCGGGCGGACAGGCGAGGCTGGATCCAGCCATCCGTTCGGCGCCGGAGATGTTCCTCGCCATCGATCAGGCGACGCGGGCGAGTCTCGAGATCGAGCGATCGTCGCGTGGTGGGCGACAGGGATCGCTGGTGGCGGCGGTGGATCGCACGGTGACGTCCGCAGGCGCGCGGCTGCTGGCGCATCGGATCAACCGGCCCTCAAGGGATGCGGCCGAGATCGGGCGCAGGCTGGATGCGGTGGCGTTTTTTCTGGATGCATCCGACCGGCGGGAGTTTGCGCGATCTGCATTGAAGCGGGCGAGCGATCTTGAGCGCGCGAGGATGCGGCTGGGGCTGCGCAGGGGCGGTCCGCGTGATCTTGCGGCGCTGGCGGCGTGCCTGCGGGTGGGCGAGGAAATCTGCGCGGATTTATCCAGCAGGGACGATCCGCCGGCGGAGATAGCGTCGGCATGCGCCGCGTTGTCGCTGGCGGACAAGCCGAAGCTGGCGGCGTTTGCGCAGCAAGTTGGCGCGGCGCTGGCTGCCGAGCTTCCGGTGCAGGCGCGCGATGGCGGTTTTGTTGCGGCGGGGTTTGATCCGGCGCTCGATGAGGCGCGGTCGCTGAAGGAGGATGCGCGCGGGATTATCGCGCGGCTTGAGGCTCAGTATGGCGCGGACACCGGGATTTCCGGGCTGCGCATCAAGCACAACAATGTGCTGGGCTTCTTCATCGAGGTGAATGCGAAGCATGGCGACCAGCTGATGAAGCCGCCGCTGGCGGCGACGTTCATCCATCGCCAGACGATGGCGAACGCCATGCGGTTCTCGACGACGGAGTTGTCCGAGCTTGAAGCGCGGATTAGCCGCGCGGATGGCGAGGCGCTGGCGCGGGAGATGGACATCTTCAACCGCTTCGTCGCCGAGGCGGATGCGCTGGGGCCGGCGCTGGCGCTGGTGGCGGATGGGCTGGCGCGCATCGATGTGGCGGCGGGCAATGCGGAGTGGGCGGCGGAGGCATCCGCGGTGCGGCCGGAGATTGTCGACGCGCCGGTGTTCGAAGCGGAGGGCGCGCGCCATTCGGTGGTCGAAGCCAGCCTGCGCGCGCAGGGGCAGGGGTTCACGGCGAACGATTGCCGGCTGGATGCGCGTGGGTCTTCCGCGCCGCGGCTGACGCTGATCACCGGGCCGAACATGGCGGGCAAGTCGACCTTCCTGCGGCAGAACGTGTTGCTGGTGATCCTCGCGCAGGCTGGCTGCTATGTGCCGGCGCGGAAGTTCCGGCTGGGGCTGGCGGATCGGGTGTTCTCGCGCGTGGGCGCGTCGGATGATCTCTCGCGCGGGCGATCCACTTTCATGGTCGAGATGATCGAGACGGCGGCGATCCTCAATCAGGCGACGCAGAATTCCATAGTGATCCTAGACGAGGTGGGACGCGGCACGTCGACATGGGATGGCCTCGCCATCGCGTGGGCGGCGGTGGAGCACCTGCACGAGATCAACAAGTGCCGCGCGCTATTCGCGACTCACTATCATGAGCTGACCGGGCTCGCGGATACGCTGGCCGCCTGCAGCAATGCGAGCCTGCGCGCGCAGGAGTGGAAGGGCGATCTGGTGTTCCTGCACGAGGTGAAGCCAGGGCCAGCGGATCGGTCGTACGGCGTGCAGGTGGCGAAGCTGGCCGGGCTGCCGTCTGTGGCGGTGAAGCGGGCCGAGGCGGTGCTGAAGAAGCTGGAGGCGAAAGAGGGCGGGGCGAAGCGGCTGGAAGAGTTGCCGCTGTTTGCAGCCTTCGAGGCCGCGCCTGCGCCCGAGCTGCAGGAGCCGTCGGAGGCCGACAAGCTGTTGGCCGCGCTCGACCCCGACACGCTGACGCCGAAAGAGGCGCTGGAGCTGGTTTACCGGCTGAAGGGCGCGGCAAAGGACTAGCCGAGCCTCTGGCCGGCACGTTCGCAAATCTAGCCACATCGATGGCGAAATGCGCCAGACATGTGGTGGTTTTCACCTATGATGCGTGAACCTTCAGGTGTCTGCGGACATAAAATACAATAAAAACAATGAATACCAGGGTTAAAAAATTCTGGCACGGGGGTTGCACTCAAGTCTTCAACGGCGAGGCCCACCAAGAGGCGCAGCCGATAAAAACAAGAAACGGAGAACTCAAATGAACGGTCTGATCCAATCCTCGAAGCTTGAAATCGTGAACCTGGTTGCCTCGTTCGGCATCGCCTTCTTCACCCTGGCTTCCGCCATCGTCGCCTTCGCCGGTTTCGGCGCGGTCGCCTAACTCTCCACAAGATTTCCTCCCAATCCGTGAGGCGGCAAAGCCCGGTAGAGGCCGGCCCGCCAAGAACAAGAAAAAAAGAAGCGGAAACGAAAATGTACGGTCTGATCAAACCTTCGAAGCTTGAGCGCCTCAACCAGTTCGGTTCCCTCGCGCTCGGTATCCTCAGTGTTGCGGCTGTGTTCCTGGTGCTGGCGACGGCCTTCACCGGCGGCGGGGTTGCCTGAACCCTCCCCAAAGCGAAGTTACCAGCCAATGACCGGCCAGCTGCTCCCCCAGCTGGCCGGTTTGGTTTTTGGGGTGAGCGTGAGCCCCACGCCTCATCGTGAGCGGCGGCGGGAACAAGGTGAGACCATCTCGTCGGCATTCTTGCGCTCCGTAGCGGCGCGCGACCAACCTAGTGATTGCCTACGGATTCCCTACGGCGGCGCATCCGAGGCACCTACTCTTCACCGGGATCAATTGGGAACAGAAGATCCAACGGCCTTCCCGAGAGTAAAAACAAGCCGAAAGCGAGCAGGAAGATAACTGTGAAGGCCTCAGAAGCCGGACTCAAGAAAAAGAATGCAAAGGTTGCCAGGGCCAGCCCTCCGCGGATCGTCCTTCTCGCTTTTTTATCCAGACGCATGGACCACTTCATAAAGTGAATGGCTGCAGACTACCTATCTGCTGAGGCTAAGTGAACATCCGGCTGTGGCGATGCGCCAGGCATCGCTACGTCCGTCGAGCCATGAGGGCGGCGAGGGGAATGCTAACGACGAACGTTCGTCGCTCTGAGCAGATCATCGATCGCCTCGATGGCGATGGCGCGCCTTTGCTCTGGATTGCCACGCACCCTCACGAACTTCACGCCGCGCGACACCAGCTCGCGTTCTGTTGCGCGATGGAAATTGCGGCGGACGGCGGGGTCGTGGAAATAGCGGGTGCCGTCGTCGACCCAGGGCATGTCGATGTCGCAGAAGATGTAGAGATCGGGATAGTCGCGGTAGTTGTCGAACCACGGGTCGCGCGAGCCGGCGAGGGTGTCTGACCAGACAGCGGTGAGGACTGGGTCAGTGTCCTCGATCAGCACGCGGTTGGCGCGCAGGCTGGCGGCGGAGACGCCGGCGAGGTGGCCCATCACGATCTGGCGCATGTCTTCGGGTGTTGTGGCGCCTGATCCGAACGCTTCCGTGTGGAAGCGGCCGTATTCGGGGGCGACGACGGTGTCGTAGTGGCGGGCGAGTTCGGCAGAGAGCGATGTCTTGCCGGTCGATTCCGCACCCACCAGCGTGACGCGCTTGAGGTAGTAGGGGCGCACCGGGCCGGGCAGGAAACGCCAGTTGCGATAGGGATCGTTGCGGATCGCGGTGGCCGAGATGGGGAAGGCAGTGCGGGCTTCATCCACGGGCACGAAGCGCGCGCCGGCGTCGGCGGCGAGGCGGTGGCCGTAGGGCTCGGAGGCAAAGATGATGTCGATGGGTTCGGGGTGGTAGCGCTTGAGGATGTCGGCCCAGATCGGCCAGAAGTTTTCGGGATCGTCCTCGGGCGCCTGGGGCACGATTTCGGGGCAGTGGAGCACGCGCGTCGAAGGGAACATCTCCTTCATCCACTGATGGCGGAGCTCACCCGGGATGGGATCGTCGGGCAGGGAGCAAACGAGGATGGTGAGCTCGTCGACATAGGCGCGGCCGAAGTCGCACAGGTATACGTGGCCCGCGTGCGGCGGCATGAATTTGCCGAGCACGAAGCCGCGTTTGGGTTTGGCGAGGAAGGTCATGCGGCGGTCCGGGCGGGTGTCTGTGCGGGAGAGTATGACCGCAATTCCTTGCGCCATTCCCACCAGCCCCAGAAGGCGTTGAAGAAGAAGAAGGCGTAGAGGGCGGTGTAAAGCCACAGCCCCCCGCTGGCGTAGACGAAGACCGAGAGCGCGTTGATCACGACCCAGACCGGCCAGTTCTCGATCCGTTTCAGGCTGAGCAGGACCTGCGCAAAGATGGAGAGGGCGAGGATGGCGGCGTCGCCCTGGGCCATGGCGGCGTCCGTCCAGGTCTCAAGCGCCCATGCGCCGAGGAGGGCGAGCGCAAGCGCCGTGACGCTGCCGCCGATCACGATGGCCAGCGGCGTGGTGCGGATGGGCGGCGGGGCGGAGTTGTTTCCGCGCACCCAGAACCACCAGCCATAGATCTGGATCACGATGAAGATCGGCTGCAGCACGGCGCTGGAATAGAGATGTGAGTTCCAGAACACGAAGAAGCCGAGGGCCGTGCCCAGAATGCCGGTCGGGAATTGCCAGAGGTTGCGTTTCACGGCCAGGATCACGCAGACGAGCGTCAGGGCCGTTGCGGCGATCTCGAGCGGATCCGTCATGCCTTGCCCCGGCCTTCCCCGAGGCCGAAACTGCCCCGGCAGGCGTTAACGGGCAACCACGCCATTTGCGTTTCCGGAGCGCGCTGTTGCCGCCTGTTGTGTTGCATCAAAGGCGGCTAGACATGTTGGGCATGACTGACGCTGGCCTTGAAGCCCCTCCCGCCACCCGCACCGGTCCCGTGAAGCCGGGGCCGTGGCGCATTGCCGACATCGTGGACGGGCGGAAGCTGCGCATCCAGCTGACGGCCGCCGCGCTCGACAACGGGTCGGACCCGATCGCCCAGCGCAAGCGGGCGCTGGACCTGATCCATGCCGCGTTGTTCCGCGGGCGGATGATCGCGCAGGACCGGCTGGAGGAGGGGGCGGACGGCCTCGATACCGCGAACCTGCTTTCGGCGGTGATGGATGAGGCGCTGTCGGCGCTCTACGATTTTACGGTCGTCCACATCTTCCGCGCCCACAACCCGACCGAGGCCGAGCGCATGGCCGTGGTGGCGGTGGGCGGATACGGGCGCGGCGTACTGGCCCCGTCCTCCGACGTCGATCTTCTCTTCGTGCGCAACTACAAGCAGACCGCCTGGGCCGAGAGCGTGATCGAGTACATGCTCTATGCCTTGTGGGACATGGGACTGAAGGTCGGACATTCGTTCCGCAATATCGATGAGTGTGTGAAGCTGTCGAAGGAAGACGTGACGATCCGCACGTCGATCCTCGACAAGCGTTTCCTGTTCGGCGACCGCGGCGTGTTCGACAAGCTGACGGAGCGGTTCCAGAAGGATGTGGTGCAGGGGCGCGGCGCGGAGTTCGTCGCGGCCAAGCTGCAGGAGCGGGAAGACCGCCACGCGCGCGAGGGCGGCTCGCGCTATCGCGTCGAGCCCAACGTGAAGGACGGCAAGGGCGGGTTGCGCGACCTGCAAACGCTGTTCTGGCTGGCGAAGTACATCCATGGCGGCGAGACGCTGCAGGAGGTGCTGGACAACTCGGCGTTCATTCCGGCGGACCGCGCGATCTTCATGCGGGAGGCGCGCTTCCTCTGGACGGTGCGCTGCCATCTCCACTTCCTGACGGGGAGGGGCGAGGAGCGCCTGTCGTTCGACCTGCAGCCGGAGATGGCGGCGCGCATGGGGTATACGGCGCGCGGCAACGTCAACGCTGTCGAGCGCTTCATGAAACGCTACTTCCTCGCGGCGAAAGAGGTTGGCGCGCTGACGCGCATCCTCTGCGCCAAGCTTGAAGTGGAGGAAAAGAAGCGCCCCGGCGGACGCATCCGCTTCATGCCGGCGGCTGCCGCAAAGCCCCTGAAGGAAGAGGGCTTCGCGATCGATGGCGGGCGGCTGAGCATCACCGATCCGGAAATCTTCGCGAAGGACACGCGAAAGCTGATGCGTCTGTTCTGGCTGGCCAATGAGCGGCAGATGGACATCCACCCCGAGGCGCTGACGGCGGCGCGGCGGTCGTTGTGGGCGGTCACGCGTCAGGCGCGCAATGACGATGAGTCACGCGCCATGTTCCTCGACATCATCGCGGGGAAGAACCACCCGGGCATCGTGCTGCCGCTGATGAACGAGGCAGGCGTGCTCGGCCGGTTCGTGCCGGAGTTCGGGCGTATTGTGGGCCAGACGCAGTTCAACATGTATCATCACTACACCGTGGACGAGCATACGCTGAAGGCGGTGGACACGATCCACGACATTGAACAGGGTACGGAGAAGGAGCTGCATCCTCTCTCGACCGAGCTGTTCCCGAAAGTGCAGAACCGTCGGGCGCTCTATCTCGCCATGCTGTTGCACGACACCGGCAAGGGGAAGGGCGACCAGCAGATCGAGGGCGCGAAACAGGCGCGGTCGGCCGCGCTGCGGCTGGGACTTCCGGAAGACGAGGCGGATCTTGTCGCCTGGCTGGTCGGCAATCACCTCGAGATGAGCGATACGGCCCAGCGCCGCGACATCACGGATCCGCAGACGATCTCGCGCTTTGCCGAGCGTGTCGGGAACCTTGAGCGGCTGAGGCTGCTGCTGATCCTGACGGTTGCGGACATTCGCGCGGTAGGTCCCGGCGTGTGGAATGGCTGGAAGGGCCAGCTTCTGCGCGATCTTTATCACGCGACAGAAGCGGCGCTGCGCGGTGGCCGCACGGACGACAAGAGCGTTCGCGCGCAGCTGGTTGAGCGCGCCGAGGCTGCGCGGCTGGCGCTGGCGGATCGTGTCGGCCCAACGCCGCAGCTGGCGGCGATCGAGCCGGCCTACTGGGTCGGTTTCACGACCGAGGTGCAGGCGCGCCATGCGGCGGCGTTGGCGAAGGAAGCGGGCAAGCCCATCGTGGTCGCGGCCTTTGTCGATGGCGGGCGTTCGGCGACGGAGGTTCTGGTCTCGGCGCCGGACAGGCCTGGGCTGTTTGCGGACCTCTGTGGCGCGCTCAGCGCTTCGGGGGCCAATATCGTGGCGGCGCACCTGTATGACGCGGGCGCGGGCCGTGTGCTCGACGTGTTCGATGTGCAGGATTCGCGCGGGCAGCCGCTGGGCTCGGACCATCCGCATGCGCTGGAGCGGCTGATCACCGACCTGCGTGCGGCGGCCGCGGGCGGGGAGGGCGTCAAGACGCCGGGCAAGGCTCCGGCAGCGAGCCGGCGGCATGCGGCCTTCATCATCTCGCCGCTGGTGCTGATCGACCGCGAAGCCTCGATCGACCGCACCATCATCGAGGTATCGGGTCGCGACAGGCCGGGGCTGTTGTACGATATCGCGCGCGAGCTTGCTGATGCGAAACTGTCGATCCGGTCAGCCCATGTCGGCGCGTATGGCGAGCGCGTGCACGACGTCTTCTATGTCGAGCCGCTGGGCGGCGGGCCGGTGCCGGCGGAGATGGACGCTCCGTTGACGGAGAAGTTGGTGGCGGTGTTGCGCTCGCATGCGCCGAACCCGCCGCGCATACCGGCGCACACGCTGGCGCGTGCGCCAGCGTCGTTCGACAGGTAGGGCTCTCTGGCGTCACGAGGCGCGGAGAAAGACCCCCACCTGTCCGCCCCCTAAACGGGGCGGAACCATGTTGCGCCAGCTTACCCAACATTGAAGGCCGGTGATGCAACCGGGTCCCGCCCCGTTTAGGGGGCGGACAGGTGGGGGTCTATTTCAGCATGCGCGCTGAAAGCTCGCGGGGGACTGGCCGCCGCGCTCCTGAAGGCTGTAGTTGATAGCCAGAGCTTTCCGACTGATTCCCACCACAGGCAGCCGATGTCCCTAGCGCGCAACGTTTTCGTGCAGACCTTCTTCACGCTGGGCAGCCGGGTGCTCGGCTTTGCGCGGGACCTTGCGTTAAATGCGCGGTTTGGCGGGGGTGGGTCGGGGCCGCTGATGGATTGCTGGGCGACGGCGCAGATGCTGCCCAACCTGTTCCGGCGCCTGTTCGCTGAAGGCGCATTTGCTCAGGGCTTCGTGCCTGTGTTCGCGGCGGCGCGAGCGCAGGAGGGGGCCGAGGCGGCAGACAGGATCGCCTCGCAGGCGATGGCTTTTATTCTCACCGTTGTGGCGCTGGTCACCATCGGCCTTGAGGTGGCGCTGCCGTTCCTGATGCCCTTCCTGCTGTCGGCTTATGTGAACGATCCTGAAACGCTCGGGATTGCCACGCTGATGGCACAGCTGGCGATGCCGTATCTCGTGTTCATGACGCTCGCCTCGCTGCTGTCGGGGGTGCTGAACACGCTGGGGCGGTTTGCGCTGACGGCGGCGGCGCCAATGCTGCTTAACCTCTGCACGATCGCGCCGCTGGTGATCATCCAAGACAAGGTGCAGGCTGCGCATTGGGCCGCTGCCGCGGTTTCCGTATCAGGACTGCTGCAATGCGCGCTGTTGTGGTGGGGCGCGCGGAAGCTGGGCGTGAAGCTGGGTCTCAACCTTCCCGTGATCACGCGCGGCGTGCGCAAGATGCTGGCGATCGCCATTCCCGGCGCCATCGCGGGCGGCGCGCTGCAGGTATCCTCGCTGGTGACGCAGATGCTGTCGGGGTCAGATCCGGGGGCGCGCAGCGTGCTCTACAATTCGGACAGGCTCTACCAGCTACCGCTCGGGCTTATTGGCGTTGCCGTGGGTCTCGCACTGGTGCCGCGCCTGTCGCGTCACTTTGCCGAGGATGACCATGAAGGCGCCACGCGCACGATGGATGATGGCGTCGGCCTATCGATGGCGTTCACCTTGCCGGCGGCTGCCGCGCTGCTGGTGATGCCTTTCTTCATAATCGATGCGACCGTCACGCGGGGGGCTTTCACCAGCGCGGATGCGCTGCGTACGGCGGAAGTACTGCGGCAGTTTGCCTGGGGCGTTCCGGCATTCGTGCTGGCCAAGGTGTTCACGCCGCCCTTCTTTGCGCGGCAGAAATCCAAGCGGCCGATGCAGTTCTCGCTGATTTCGGTGGTCATCACGATGCTTGTCGGCGCCGCCCTCTGGTACTGGCTCCCCACTCTTGGCGTCGATGGAACCATCGGCCTTGGCATCGCGACATCGCTGGGCGCCTGGGTGAACGTATTCCTGTTGGCGTCGGCGCTGGCGTCAGAAGGCGCCTACACGATGGGCTCGCGTGTGTGGACGCGGATGGTTCGGCTCATGATGGCGACTGCGCTGATGGGGGCTTTTGCCGGCGTCTGCGCCTGGCAGTACGAGAACCTGTCGCAGCTGTTGTGGCGCAAGGAGGTGGCGGTGCTGGCCGTCATCATTGTCGGGGTTGCGATCTATGGCGTGGCGGCGTTCGCGCTCAAGGCCGTGACGGTGGCCGAGATCAAGGGCGCGCTCAGGCGGGAGAAGGGCGTAGCGGGGGTTCCGTCTGCTGGCGAGGGCTGATAAAGGCCCGCCTTATGTCAGACCAGAAAACAGTCGAGTATTCGGGGCCCAGGCGGGTGTTCTCGGGCGTGCAGCCCTCGGGCAGCCTGCACCTCGGGAACTATCTCGGCGCGCTGGTGAAGTTCGTAAAGATGCAGGACGCGTATCCGTGCATCTTCTGCGTCGTCGACCTGCATGCCATCACCGTACCGCAGGATCCGAAACTGCTGGCTAGTCAGACGCGCGAGATTGCCTCGGCCTATCTGGCGGCGGGCGTTGATCCCGCGAAATCGATCATCTTCGCGCAGTCGTCCGTGCTGGCGCATACCGAGCTTGCGTGGATTTTCAACTGCGTGGCGCGCATGGGCTGGGTCGAGCGTATGACGCAGTTCAAGGACAAGTCCTCGGGCAAGGATGCGGAGAACATCTCCGTCGGCCTGTTCGACTATCCCGTGCTGCAGGCCGCCGACATTCTTGCATACAAGGCGACACACGTGCCTGTGGGCGAAGACCAGAAGCAGCACCTCGAACTCAGCCGCGACATCGCCGGCAAGTTCAACCGCGACTTCAACGCGCCGGGTTTCTTCCCGCTGCCCGAGCCGATCTATCAGGGGCCGGGCGCGCGGATCATGTCGCTGAAGGACGGCACGAAGAAGATGTCGAAGTCGGATCCGTCCGACGCCTCGCGCATCAACCTGCTGGATACGGCGGATGAGATCGCGAAGAAGATCAAGCGGGCGACGTCTGACTCGGATCTCCTGCCTTCGGAAGTGAAGGGGCTGGAGGGAAGGGCGGAAGCGGCCAACCTTGTTGGCATCTATGCAGTGCTGGCGGGCATGAGCGAGCAGCAGGTGCTGGACGAGTTTGGCGGGCATGGCTTCGGCAAGTTCAAGCCGGCGCTGGCTGATCTTGCGGTGACCAAGCTGGGTCCGGTTGCTGACAACATGCGGCGCCTGATGAACGATCCGGGCGAAGTTGACCGCGTGCTGAAGGATGGCGGAGAACGCGCCAATGCGATCGCCGCGCCGGTGATGGATGAGGTCCGCAGGGTTGTAGGCTTCTGGCGTCCATAGGGCGCATGTCGAATCTGCCGACTTCGCCGTAGCTTTCCGGCTCATGCCGACGTTCGTCAGGACGAACGGTGATTGGGGAAAGGGAGTGGCGATGTCGATGAAGCGTCTGGTTGCCGGCCTCGCCCTGCTGCTCTCGGCGTGCGGGGGAACCACCGTCAGCCTCAAAGTCGATGACGCGACCTATCGCGCGCCGCTGACCGATGGAGGTGTCGGCGTTGCCTATTTTTCCATCACATCGTCCACGGCAGACCGAATCACGGGCGTGTCCTCGCCCAAGGCCGAACGCATCGAAATGCACAACACGATCACCAAGGACGGCCTTGCGAGCATGGAGCGGGCTGATTTTGTGGAGCTTCCCGCCGGCCAGACTGTCACATTTGCGGCGAGGGGCCTGCATCTGATGGTGTTTTCGCCGCAGCCAGTGGCTCCGGGCGCCACATTTCCGATTCAAATCAAGCTAGAATCCGGCCGCAATGAAACCATCTCCTTCTCTCAGGCGTTGGTGCCTGGGGGACGGTAACGCCTCCTAAACGATTGTTGTGTTGAGGTTAATGGTGAGCCCGTACAGGGTTCGCTTTCTGTCGGAACCCGGGGCTGGGCCATGTCAGTGCTGAAACTGCGCCGCGACATGGTCGTGGTCGAGGAGGGGCCGAAGCCCTCCGAGAAAGAATCAGACAAGCCGTTTCCGCTTCGCCGCATCGAAGCTGAACCCGTCGACGTGATCGAAGCCGAGCTGGTCGAGCCCGTGGCCGACGAGCACGATATTGCGGATGAATTGCACCCCACTTTCTTCCAGCGCGTCGGGTTCTGGCTGAAGGCGACCGCAATTGTCGCCGCTCTCGGCGCCTATCCCGCCATGGTCGTCGCGGCCAGCGACGTTGGCGATCGCGACCTTTCCAGCCTTGTCGATCGTGCGCAGTGGGCGGCCCCATGGGCCGGGAGCACTGCGGTGCTGATGCAGCAGCACTTCGAACAACTCGGCTGGGCGAGCGACGCAGAAGCGTGGGAGCCGATGGCGCGTCTCACGGCCAAGCCCGCCTACCAGCAGGCCATGGCGCAGAGCCTTGGCGCAGTGATCGCGCTCGCGAATGCGCAGGCCATCCAGGAGAACCGCCCGGACGCCGATCTGGAAGCGGCGGCGCGCCTCGTCTCGGGCAACGCATCGGGCGTCGAGCTGCGCGCGGCGCGTGATGCGCTCGTCAATTACGATCGCACGATGAAGCGCCGCGATGTTGCGTTTACCTCTACTCCGGCGCTGCTGGCGAGCCAGCTTGGGCTTCTGGACACGTGGGCGGCGCAGAGCCAGGCGGCAATCCTCGCCTCCGCAGGCTCCATCGGCGGCAATCCGATGGATGAAGACGCCACGCGCGCCGTCTACACCGCCAAAGGCCAGGCTGTTGTGGCCTTCGTCATGCTCGAAGCGCTCGACTGGCCACAGACGCCCGCCGCTGTCGCCGCGCGCGCCAAGGCGGCGCAGGCGTGGAAGGCGGTTGCCGAATTCCATCCACTGGTGGTGCTGAACGGAGATCCGGATGGCTCGCTGTTCGGCAACCATCCGGCGGCGGTTGGCTTCCTGCTGACGCAGGCGGAAGCGGCGACCAGAGCGCTGAAGGCCGAATTGCCCGCATCCAAACCGGCGCAGGCGCCAGCGCCCATGGCCAACACCGCGGCCTCGGAATAGGTCGACGTCGGGGCAGGCTTGACCCGACCGCCCGTCGCACCCCTGATGCCCGCCATGAACGATGTGTCACGCAAATTCCTGGCCGTCTCCGACGAGACCGAGGAATGCATGGTCGCGCTGGTGTTCGCCGCGATGCGCGCGAAGGCCGTGTCGGCGGGGCTGATCGTGCTGCGCTGTGCGCGGGTTCCCGGCCTGGGTGGCTGGATCGGGCTGGACCGCGACATCAGCGAGGATGCGATGGATTCAGCGCGCATCAAGGCGCTCAAGCACATTGAGGCGGTGGAACAGCGCGTTGGGGTGAAAGCCGAGCTCGTCGTCAGTGTGGATGAGCCGGTGGATGCGATCCGCTCTCTGGTCAACACCGACAAGGCGATCAAGTCACTGATCCTGGCGGCGGCGCCGGGGTGGCGGCCGGGGCCGCTGGTCTCGCGCCTTGCCAAAGGCAAGCCGATCGCAAACAGGCCAGTGGCCGTCACTGTCATTCCGGGCGAACTAACGGACGCCGAGCTGGACGAACTTGGCGGGATTGCTGGGTAGGGCGGGCAGTTAGCGGCGCTAATTGCGGGTTCCCGGCGATCCGGATTGCGCCCAAGCCCTGTTGGCACCATGTATCGGCCAGGAAAGGCCGCTCCCGATGTTCATCCAGACCCAGTCCACGCCCAACCCGGCAACGCTGAAATTCCTGCCCGGGCGGGACGTGTCGCCCGCGACGCCCTATGAGTTCATCTCCGAGGATGAGGCGGCGGCGTCCCCGCTGGCGGCGGCGCTGTTTGGGGTGAACGGCGTACGCAACGTGTTCCTGGGCGCGGATTTCGTCGCCATCACCAAGACGGACGATGCCGACTGGGCGATCCTGAAGCCGCAGGCGCTGGCGGCGATCATGGATCACTTCGTCTCCGGCGCGCCGATCATGGCGGATGCGGCAACGCATCGGGCGGCGGACGAGGACGATGACACGCTCTATGAAGGCGAGACGGCGGAGATCGTGGCCGAGATCAAGGAACTGATTGCAACGCGCGTGCGGCCGGCCGTCGCCAACGATGGCGGCGATATCGTGTTCCGGCGCTTCGATGTTGCGACCGGCATTGTGCATCTGTCGATGAAGGGCGCGTGCTCGGGCTGTCCTTCATCCACGGCGACGCTGAAGAATGGTGTCGAAAATCTGTTGCGGCACTATGTGCCCGAGGTGACCGCCGTCGAAGCGACGATCTGAGGCGAGGGCGCAGATGTCGAACCCGCCCATGTCCAATCCACTAAGCGACAATTCGCTCGACCAGCTGTTCCGCACGGCGCGCACGCGGCGTGGATGGACGGACGAGGCGACGCCGGAAGTGCTGATCCGCGCGACCTACGATCTGCTCAAGATGGCGCCGACGGCGTCGAACATCTGCCCGGCGCGGTTCATGTTCATCCATACGCCGGAAGCCAAGGCGCGGCTGGAGCCGCATCTGGCCGAAGGCAACCGCAAGCAGTCCATGGGTGCGCCTTATACGTGCATCGTCGCCTATGACCTGGATTTCGTGGCGCAGCTGCCCAAGCTGATCCCGCATGCGCCGAATGCGAAGGACTGGTTCGCCGACCCGAAGAATGCGGAATGGAACGCCATCCAGTCGGGCACGCTGCAAGGCGCTTACCTGATCATCGCGGCGCGCTCGCTGGGGCTCGATTGCGGACCAATGGGCGGCTTCAGTCGCGAGGGGATCGACAAGGAGTTCTTCATCTCGGATCCGGTGATGAAGACGTGGCGCTCGAACTTCCTCGTCAATATCGGGCATGGCGATGACACGCGGTTACGTCCGCGCGCGCCGAGGCTCGATTTCGACGAAGCCTGCCGGATACTCTGATGCTTGTTCTGGGAATCAACACGGTGGCCGACGTCTGCGAGGCGGCGCTGGTGGATGGCGCGCGCGTCGTGGCGCATGTGTCCGAGCCGATGACGCAGGGCCATGATGCGCGTCTGGCGCCCATTGTGGATTCTGTGATGCGCGAGGCGGGCGTTGCGTTCGTGAAGCTGGATCGGGTCGCGGTGATTGTTGGGCCGGGCTCGTTCACCGGGGTTCGCGTCGGCGTGGCGTTTGCGCGCGCGCTGGGCATGACCCTGTCGGCGCCGACGATTGGCGTCTCCAGTCTGGAAGCGCTTGATGACCTGCCGCGGGAAGGCCGCGTGCTGGGCGTACTGGCCGCTAAGCGGCGCCCGCCGCACCGGACGTGGTGGGTGCAGGAGATCGCGGCGGGCAGGGCTGCTGGCGAGGCGGGAGAACTGGACGAGGCGGGTATCCTGGGGCTGGCGGCCGGCATGGATGCGATCTGCGGTGACGCTGGCGATCTGCCTGCGACAGCCGTCCGGATCGTGCCAGCGCGGCCGAGTGCGATTGCCGCGGCATTGTTTGCTGCGCGCCTTGCGGCGGGCGACTTCCCGGCGGCGCGGCCGATCTATGTGCGCGAGCCGGATGCCGCGCCGATGCGGCCGGTTCGCATATGAGTGTGCGTGCGGCGGTTGCGGAGGATGCAGCTGCGCTTTCAGTGTTGCATGGCGCATCGTTCCGCGAGGGTTGGACGCGTGACGATTTCACGACTTGGCTGGGGCGGGCCGAGGCGATCTGCGTGGTGGCGGAGGAGGCGGGGGAGGCGGCCGCCTTCGGCCTCGCGCTCGCGTCAGGGAGCGACGCGGAACTGCTGACCATTGCGACCGCGCCGGGCCTGCGCGGCAAGGGACTCGGCCGGAAGATCATGCAGGGCCTGCACGCGGAAGCGCGGGCGCGGGGGCTTGAGCGGTGGGTGCTGGAGGTGGCGCGGAACAATCTGCCTGCGTTGGGCCTCTATAAATCGGAAGGATTCGTGGAAATCGGCGTCCGGAAGGCCTATTATCCGGGGGATACCGGGCGGATTGATGCACTGGTCATGGAACGCCCCGTCGCAACCGCAGGTGGACAGGGCCGCGCCTGACCAGCATATGTCCCCTTGTGGATCAACCTTCCCGAGGACAGCGGGCTGAGGAATGTCGATGATCGAGCAACGGTGCGTGGAGAAGGGTCTGCGGATGACCGAGCAGCGACGCGTGATCGCGCGCGTGCTCTCGCAGGCCGAGGATCACCCGGACGCCGAGGAGTTGCACCGCCGCGCTTCGGCGGTGGATGCGAATATCTCGTTGGCGACCGTCTATCGCACCGTGAAGCTGTTCGAGGATTCCGGCATCATCGAGCGGCACGATTTCCGCGATGGACGTTCCCGCTATGAAGAGGCGCCGGATGAACACCATGATCACCTGATCGATGCGAAGTCGGGCAAGGTGGTGGAATTCAAGTCGGACGAGATCGAGAAGCTGCAGGTCGAGATCGCGCGCAAGCTTGGTTATCGCCTGATCGACCATCGCCTCGAACTCTATGGCGTGCCGCTGACCGAGGACGAGAAGAAGTAAGTGGCTGACGCCAAGCCTCTCAAAGAGCGCAATACCAAAGGCCTGTTCATCAAGACCTATGGCTGCCAGATGAACGTCTACGACTCCGAGAGGATGCGGGACGTGCTGGCTCCCCTTGGCTATGCGCCGGTGGACGCGCCCGAGCAGGCCGATCTTGTCGTACTCAACACCTGCCACATCCGCGAGAAGGCGACGGAAAAGGTTTTCTCCGAACTCGGCCGCCTGAAAGAGATGAAGCAGGACAGCGGCGGTGTGATGCGCATCGCTGTGGCGGGGTGCGTGGCGCAGGCCGAGGGCGAAGAGATCATGCGGCGCCAGCCTGCGGTGGACATGGTGGTGGGGCCTCAAGCCTATCACCGCCTGCCGGAGATGATCGCCAAGCTGGCGCGCAAGACGGGCGATGTGCTCGAAACGGATTTTGCGGCGGACGAGAAGTTCGACGCTCTGCCGAAATCGCGCGCGGTCGATGGTCCGTCGGCTTTCCTGTCGGTGCAGGAAGGCTGCGACAAGTTCTGCTCGTTCTGTGTCGTGCCCTACACGCGTGGAGCGGAGTATTCGCGCGGCGTCGATGCGATCGTGGCCGAGGCGCGCGAACTGGCGCGGCAGGGCGTGCGCGAGATCGTGCTGATCGGGCAGAATGTGAACGCATGGCATGGCGCGGCGCCCGCACATGATCCCATGGGCGGAGAATGGGGGCTTGGCAGGCTCATTCGCCATGTTGCGAAGATCGGCGGCGTCGAGCGCATTCGTTACACGACCTCGCATCCCTCCGACATGATGGACGATCTGATCACCGCGCATGCCGAGGTCGAGCAGCTTGCGCCCTTCCTGCATCTGCCTGTGCAGGCGGGATCGGATCGCGTGCTGAAGGCGATGAACCGCAAGCACACGGCGGATGAGTATCTCCGCATCATCGAACGCGTGCGGAAAGCGCGGCCGGACATTGCGCTGGCGTCGGACTTCATCGTCGGCTTTCCGGGCGAGACAGACAAGGATTTCGAGGACACGCTCGCGCTGGTGAAGGCGGTGGGTTACGCGCAGGCCTATTCGTTCAAGTATTCCCCGCGCCCCGGCACGCCGGCGGCGGGCATGCAGCTGCAGGTCGATGAAGCCGTGAAGACGGAGCGCCTTGCGCGTCTGCAGCAGTTGATCAGCGAGCAGGCGCAGGATTTCAACCGCGCCACGGTCGGCCGGCGCATGCAGGTGCTATTCACCCGCAAGGGCAAGCTCGAAGGGCAGGCGCTGGGCTATTCCCCTTACATGCAGTCGGTCCATGTCGAGGATGCGATGCAGGTGTCCAACAGCATGGCTGAGGTCGAGATCATAGATGCAACCGGGAGCAGCCTGAAGGGCCGGCTCGTTGAAACAGCGGCGATGGCATGAGCGACAAACCCAAGGCGTCGCGTGGCCTCAGATACACGATCCCGGTCATCAACCAGAGCCAGATGCGCGACCTGTGCGGTCCAGCGCATTCGCATCTGCACATGCTGGAGCAGGCGTTCGCTGACGATGGCGTGCGCGTCGATAGTCAGGCGCAGAGCGGCGAGATCGTCGTGACCGGGCAGGGTGATGGCGCCCGACAGGCAGCCGAGGCGCTGAAGGCGTTCGCGGCGCGCATCGCCGCCGGAGCGGAGGCAAGCACGGCGGAGCTTGAAGCCGCGATACGGCTGACGGCCAGCAGCGCAACGGCAGTCGGCTCGCCGGATGCGATCATGGGCCTGCGCAAGCCTGTGATGGCGCAGACGCCGGGCCAGAAATCCTATGTCGAGAAACTGCAGCGCGACGATCTCGGCCTGATCTTCGGCGTCGGTCCTGCCGGTACGGGCAAAACGTATCTGGCTGTTGCCGCCGGCGCTGCCGAGCTGAAGGCGGGCAAGCGCGAGCGGTTGGTGGTGGCGCGACCCGCGGTGGAGGCGGGCGAGAAGCTGGGCTTCCTGCCCGGTGCTCTGGAAGAAAAAGTCGATCCCTACATGCTGCCGATCTGGGATGCGCTCAACGAGTGCCTCGGCGCGCAGGAAGTGGACAGGCGGAAGGAGCGCCGCGAGATCGAGGTGGCGCCGCTGGCCTTCATGCGCGGACGCACGCTGAAGAACGCCTTCGTCATCATCGACGAGGCGCAGAACGCAACCGTGGCGCAGATGAAGATGGTGCTGACGCGACTTGGCCGCGGATCGCGCATGGTCGTGACGGGCGATCCCTCGCAGACCGATCTTCCGAGCGGGATGAAGTCGGGCCTCGGGCACGCCATGAGGATCCTCGAGGGGGTCAAGGGCGTGGCGATTGAAGAGCTGACGCGCGCGGACGTTGTTCGTCATGAACTCGTCGGGCGGATCATTGATGCGTACGACAGGGATGCTGCAAAAGGCGCCGCGGAGACGTGAGCCAGCCTTCCTCCAGCCTCGAGATCGACCTGCGCGTGGCCGACGAGCGGTGGTTGTCGCTTGGCGATTGCGATCAGCTGGCGGCGCATGTGCTGGGCCTCGCGGCGAGCCGTGTCGCCGCCGCGGGGGAGACGGCGATCCTGCTTACGGACGATGCCGAGCTGCGCGCCCTCAACAAGCAGTGGCGCGGGCTGGACAAGCCGACCGACGTGCTGTCCTTTCCGGGCGAGGGCCCCGAAATTCCCGGTCAGCCTCAATATCTTGGCGATATCGCCATCGCCTACGACACTGCGCTGCGGGACGCCGAGACGATGGGGCGTCCTTTCGAGGGGCATGTCGCCCACCTGCTGATCCATGGCTTCCTGCATCTGTTGGGCTATGATCACGTCGAGCCGGAAGATGCGAAGGTGATGGAGCCCCTGGAAGTCGAGTTGCTTGCTAGCCTGGGTTGGCCCGATCCGTACGCGACGGGCCCCTATGCCGGACCGAGGGAGACCTGAGCCTTGCCTAACGACGGAGATCCTCCGCAAAAACTATCCCTGCGCAAGCGTCTCGCGCGCTTGATCGCAGGCGGGCCCGAGCCCGAGATCGCCGCGCTGCCCAACGCCGTCGTGCCGGCGCCGGCCGCGATCAGGTTGCGACTGAAGGAATTCGAAAAAGCGAGCGTGCGTGACGTCATGACATCACGCGTGGACATCGCGGCCCTGTCGATCGATGCAACGTTGGGCGAAGTGCTGAGCTTCTTCGCCAAGGAAGCCCATTCGCGCATGCCGGTCTATCGCGACTCGCTCGATGAACCGCTTGGGTTCATTCACATCAAGGATATCGTGGCTGAAGGCGTGCGCCAGGGCTGGGCGCCTGAGACGATGAACTCGCGGCCGCTGCAGCGGCTTCTCCGCCAGGTCATGTTCGTGCCGGAATCAACCCTGCTGCCAGACCTTCTGATCAAGATGCAATCGAGCCGCACGCACATCGCCCTCGTGGTCGACGAGTATGGCGGCACGGGCGGCATGGTCTGCCTGGAAGATCTGGTCGAGGAGATTGTTGGCGAACTCGAGGACGAACATGACGAGGCGCGGCCGTCGGTCCTGCGCCGTGGGCGTTCGTCCTGGGATGTCGACGGGCTTGCGGAGATCGAGGATGTGGAGAAGGCAAGCGGCCTCTCCCTCAAGGTCGAGGATTTCGAGGACGAAGTTGAAACCATGGGCGGCCTGGTTTCGGCGCTGGCCGGGCGCATGCCGGAGGCAGGCGAAGTGATCGAGCACCCAAGCGGTTACACCATCGAGGTTATCGAGGCCGATCCTCGCCGGATCGTGCGTCTGCGCATCCGGACACAGAAACCGGCGCCAGTCGCGCTTGCGGAGGACAAGACGCCGGCGCTAGACCGCTCGTGACACACATCGCACGGCCGACCGGGGAGGCGTGATGACCGACAAGCGTTCCAGCGTCAGCCCCGGTGCGGGGCAAGCGAACCTGATCGCGCCGGCCTATCTCTGGATAGCGGGCCTCAAGGGCTGGCGAGCACTGGCGTTCTGCGCGGCGCTTGGCGCGTTTGCGAATCTTGCCTTTCCGCCGTTGCACTTCTGGCCCGCCTTTGCGGTCGCGCTGACGGGGCTGGTCTGGTGCCTGGATGGTGCAGCCCTGGCGGAGCGGCCGGGCAGGGCGGCCTTCTGGCGCGTGGCTGCATTCGGCTTCGCCTACTATCTCGTTGGCATGCACTGGATCGCGTTCGCGTTCCTGGTGAACCCCGGCGCGCACCTGATGTTCATCTGGATGCCGTTGATCGCGCTGCCGGCCATCCTCACCTTCGTGCTGTCCGTGTGCGTCTATCTCGGCTTCCGGTTCTGGCAGCCGGGTCCTGCGCGACTGATCATCTTCGCTGTGACGTTCATGTTCGGCGAATGGGTGCGCGGCGCGCTGTTCGGCATTGGCGGCCTGCCGTGGAACCTTCCGGGCATGATCTGGGCGCCGGGCGAGGCGATCTCGCAGTCAGCCTCGATCTGGGGGATATACGGCCTTTCTGCCCTGACCGTCATCGCGATGGCGTCCCCTGCGACGCTGGCAGACCGGCGGGCGCGGGGCAGCACGGCCTCGCGCGCCGCGCCCGTCATTGTGGCCGCGATCGTGTTCGGCGCCATCTGGGGCTGGGGCGCGCGCAGGCTGGCGGATGCGCCCGCTGCCGACGATCCCGGCACAGGCGTGATGGTGCGTCTCGTCGATATCGGGGTGCCGCAGGCGGAGAAGCATGACGGCGAATCGGCCGAGCGAATTGTTCGCCGTTATCTCGAACTGACCGGCCCGGCCACGGCGAACACGCCCGACATCGTCATCTGGCCCGAGGGCGCGCTGCCCTATTTCCTGTTCGAATGGGATGGCGCCCTGCGTGCGGTCTCCGACAGTATTGGCCAGCGCAAGCTGATCATTGGCGTGCCGCGTCTGGAAGGGGCTGGCTCGGGAGACCAGCGCGCCTACAATTCGCTGGCCGTGCTCAGCGGCGACGCCGACGTCCGCGGCGCGCGGCACTGGTACGACAAGCACATGCTGGTGCCGTTCGGCGAGTTCATGCCGTTCGCCGGCGTGCTCAAGTCGATCGGCCTGCAGACGCTGCAGGATCTGGCGCCGGGCGGATTCGAGGCGGGCCCGATGCCGTCCTCTGTACGTGTCGATGGCATTCCGCCCTTCGGGCCGCTGATCTGTTACGAGGTGATCTTTCCGGGCCTGTCGCCGACCGGGGAGGACCGGCCCGAATGGCTGGTGAACATCTCGATCGACGCATGGTTCGGCGAATTCATCGGACCCGGCCAGCACGCAGCCCAGGCGCGCTATCGCTCGATCGAAGAGGGCCTGCCGATGGCGCGGGTCGCCAGCCGCGGTGAGACCGGCTTCATCGACGGCTATGGCCGCTGGACTGCACGCGGCGCTCCCGCAGATCCGGCGCGGTTCACGCCCGATCCCGATGGCTGGAGGTCGAGCATCGTTGACGCGTCCATCCCCAAGGCGCTGGAGCCGACGCCCTATGGCGCATGGCGCGACGGCTTGTTCTGGGTGATGCTGCTTGGATTCAACCTCGGGTTGTTCGTCCTGCCGCGTCGTTAGGATAAGGGATAGCCAGTCGCTGGTCGCGCGCGATGTCCACAGCGGAGGGCTCTGGCCCGTTGGAGACGAAGAACCCCACACTCGCCGACCAGCATGTCGGAAGAAAGCTCCGCTGGCGCCGGCAGGAGCTGAACCTGTCGCAGCAGGAGCTTGCCGACCGGCTGGGCGTGACCTTCCAGCAGATCCAGAAATACGAGCGCGGCGCCAACCGCGTGTCGGCGGGCCGGTTGTTCGACCTGGCGCAGGTGCTGGAAACGCGGATCGCATATTTCTACGATGGGCTGGATGTCGTCTCGGCCGCCGCTGCCCGTCGCGGTGCTGCGGAAGATGCGGCCGAATTCACCGGGCAGCTTGATCGGGAATCGGTCGATCTGCTGATCGCTTTCCAGAAGATCGAAGACCCCGAAGTCCGAAAGGCGATCCTCGCCAGCGTCAAGAAACAGGCCAGGCAGATTCCGGCCGCGAAGGGTCGCGCCAAGCCTAAGGCCCGCTCATCCAGGAGTTGAGCCCGGGCGCCAGACAGCCGTCCGGAAATCATATAAAGCTTTCTTTATATGCCGGGTGCGGGTAGGGAGCTTTTCTCAGGCCCTTTGGCTGGCCTTTTGAGTTGTCGCGAGGAGACCGGCGTGGCGCGTTCGAATTACCTTTTCACCAGCGAGAGCGTGTCCGAAGGACACCCCGACAAGGTCAGCGACCGTATCTCCGACGAGGTTGTCGACCTCTATTATCGCGCCACGATCGAGCAGGGGCTTGATGTCTGGGCGCTGCGCTGCGCCGCCGAGACGCTGGTCACGACCAACCGCGTGGTGATCGCAGGCGAATTTCGCGGCACGGACGCCGTCACGAAGGACCTGATTGCTCACCACACGCGCATGGCCATCAAGGACATCGGCTACGATCAGGACGGCTTTTCCTGGCGCAATGCGGACATCGAAGTGCTGCTGCACGGCCAGTCCGAACACATTGCCCAAGGCGTTGACGCCTCAGGCAACAAGGAAGAGGGCGCGGGCGACCAGGGCATCATGTTCGGCTATGCGACGAACGAGACCCCGGAACTGATGCCGGCGCCGATCCAGTATTCGCACCGCATTCTCAAGCTGCTGGCCGATGCGCGCCATTCGGGCAAGGAAAAGACGCTCGCCCCCGACGCCAAGAGCCAGGTCACCGTGCGCTACGAGAACGGCAAGCCGAAGGAAGCCGTCTCCATCGTGCTCTCGACCCAGCACACCGATGAGAAGCAGACCTCCGAAGACATCCGGAAGATCGTCGAGCCGTATATCCGCAAGGCGCTCGGCGATGCGCTGCCGATCGCCAAGAACTGCGTCTGGCACATCAATCCGACGGGCAAGTTTGTCATCGGCGGACCCGATGGCGACTGCGGCCTCACCGGCCGCAAGATCATCGTCGACACCTACGGCGGTGCAGCCCCGCACGGCGGCGGCGCCTTCTCGGGCAAGGACCCGACCAAGGTTGACCGCTCTGCCGCCTACGCCGCCCGTTATCTCGCCAAGAACGTGGTCGCCGCCGGGCTGGCGGATCGCTGTGTGATCCAGCTTTCCTACGCGATTGGCGTGCCTGAGCCGCTGTCGATCTACGCCAACTGCGATGGCACTGAGAAGTGCGATCTCGCCAAGCTCGAGAAGCGCCTGGGTGAGGTGATGGACCTGCGTCCGCGAGGCATCCGCACGCATCTTGATCTCAACAAGCCGATCTATGCGCGCACGAGCGCCTACGGCCATTTCGGGCGCGAGCCGGACGCCGACGGCGGTTTCTCCTGGGAGAAGACGGACCTTGTCGGCGCACTCAAGGATCTCGCCTAGGTCCTGCGCGGCGGACTGTCGCTGACCGCAGATTTGCTGGAAACAGGCTTTCCGCATTCGTCGGAGAGCGCGCGGGAAAGCGCTTTGCGTTCAGATGTCTGGCGCGTCGAATTGTAGGATGGAGCCCGTCAGGAATGGCGGGGTCCGGGGCTGGGCCCATTATGCCCGATGGATCCGCAGGACGCCCTGGATGAACCCGCACCGGATGGCGCACGATGCGCCGCATGCGGGCAGGCCGGCCTTGCACACGATGCCCTCGCAAAGGACGCTCCCGCAAAGGGCGCCTGTGAACAGGCTGAGCTGGCAAGCATCGCATGGCGCCAGCGCGCGCATGCAGCCCAACTGCCGCCCGATGGCGGCTGGTCAACCTGGCTGTTCATGGGCGGGCGTGGCGCGGGCAAGACACGCGCGGGCGCCGAATGGATCGCCGATCTTGCAGCCCGTAATCCCGGCAGCCGGTTCGCGCTGATCGCGCCGACAGAACACGATCTGCGCGAGGTCATGATCGAAGGCGTCTCGGGCCTGCTGAGCCTGCCGGATCGCGATCCGCCGAAATACAACAGTTCGCGCCGGCGGCTTGCATGGGCCAACGGCTCCATCGCGCACGGATTTTCCGCTGAGGAGCCCGAGCGCCTGCGCGGGCCACAATTCGATGCTGCATGGGCGGACGAGTTCTGCGTCTGGAAGCGGGCCGACTATGTGCTCAGCACCCTGCGCCTTGCCCTGCGGCGAGGGGCTGCGCCACAGCTCATGGTGACGACCACGCCGCGGCGTCGGGCGAGCCTGGAAAGTCTGATGGCCGAGTCGACGTGCGTGATCACGCGGGCCAGCACGGAGGCCAACGCGGCCAACCTGTCGAAGGATTTCCTCCAGACCATCATGACACTCTACGACGGCACCGACCTGATCGAGCAGGAAGTGCTGGGCAAGCTGATCGACGGCGATGGGGTGATGTGGCGGCGGGAAGACTTCGTCCAAGCGCGAGGTGCGGCCCCGGAGAAGCTGGAGCGCGTGTTCGTCGCGGTCGATCCGCCGGCAGGCGCAGAGGTGGGGCGGCAGGGATCGGCTTGCGGCATCGTTGTCGCCGCGATTGCCGGTGGGGTGGTCTACGTGCTTGCAGACCGGTCGGTGCTGGGTCTCAAGCCGGAGGGCTGGACCAGCCGTGTTGTCGGTGTCGCCCGGGAATTTGGCGCCGCAGAGATCGTCGCGGAGTGCAACCAGGGTGGCGACATGGTTGAGACGCTGCTGCGGCAGGCGGGTCCGCCCTGCCGCCTGCGCCTGGTGCGCGCCGCAGATGGCAAGCGTGCGCGCGCCCAGCCGGTCTACCAAGCCTACGAGCATGGCCGGGTGAAGCACTGTGGACGTTTTCCCGAGCTCGAAGAGCAGCTCATCGCCCTGGGGCAGGGGGAGGGCGGCCCATACGATCGCGCCGATGCGTTGGTCTGGGCGGTCACTGAGCTGCTGCTGCGGCCGCCCGCCGCTCGCCCCAGGATTGAGTCACTGGTGTTGGGTGGACGTCGTTGAGGCCGAACTGGGCACTTCTGATGTGGACTCGCCACGTCAGCCGGCAAGAATTTGCCACAATGCCGGACCGTGTCTCGCGCCTCGCCCGAGACACAGGCGATACTGTTGGAAAATCCTGCCTGCCGTTGGGAAAGCTGATGCAGAAATGCTTCAGTATCTGGCATGTTTGCGAAATATCCTTCGGCGGGTCCGCGCGGCAATTGACCTGTGAAAGTTTATGACGGGAATGTGTCCCATCCGCGGGAACCCACAGGGCGTCGGCATACGCCCCGCTGAGGAGACAGCGGCTGGGCGTGCACAGGCGCCTAGTGGGTCAGGCACTTAGATCAGTATCAACGAGGGGATTTTTCATCTTGAAAACAAATGCGAAAGCGCACCTTTTGCGCACAACGCTGCTTGCCGCACTTTGTGTTGCGCCAGGCATGGTCTCGAACGCCTTGGCTCAGGAAACGGCAGCCGGCGACGACGTGGTTATCATCACGGGCACGCGCATCACGGCTCCGGGCGTTGAATCGTCCAGCCCGATCACATCGGTCGGTGCTGAAGAGATCGCTCTCCAGCAGCAGCCTGAGGTCGAGAAGGTCCTTCGCCTGCTGCCGATGACGATCCCGGGCGACGGCCAGAACGTCAACAACGGGACGGCCGGCGCCGCCACCGTCAACCTTCGCGGCCTTGGCCCGCAGCGCGGCCTTCTGCTGATCGATGGCCAGCGCCTGACGCCGTACGACTACAACGGCCGCGTGGACACTCAGGCGATCCCGACCGCCCTGCTTGAGCGCATTGACATCGTCACGGGTGGCGCGTCCGCCACCTACGGTTCGGACGCCATGTCCGGCGCCATCAACTTCATCACCAAGCGCGATTTCCAGGGCGTGTCCCTCAACGTTGATCGCTCGATCACCGGCGAAGACGATGGCGAGATCGTTTCGACCTCGCTCACCATGGGCGCCAACCTCGATGATGGCCGCGGCAACGTGGTCATGAGCTTCAACTACTCGGACCGCGATGGCGTCCAGGGCGGCGCTCGTCCGCTCGGCCAGCTCGGCATCGTCACCGCCGACGGTAGCGGCTACTCCGACTTCCTCGCCGGCAACGCCCCGACACCGCCCGCCGACCCTCTCTGCCAGGGCGAAAATGCGGTTGCCGCTGGTGGCTCAACCACGACGACGCCGACCCGCCTTGCCATCTTCGGCGCATCCGGCCTCGGCCAGGTCCGCACGAACGGTACGCTGGGCGCGAACTGCTCCGTGTTCAACTTCAACCCGTACAACTACTATCAGACCCCGCAGGAGCGTTTCGGCGCGACGGCGCTCGGTCACTACACGATCGACGAGCACTTCGAGGCCTATGGCCGCGCGAGCTTCAGCCAGGTCAACGTGACGCAGCAGGTTGCTCCGTCGGGCATCTTCGCGAACAACTTCTGGACGCCGCTCGGCAACCCCTTCATCTCGGCTTCGCAGCAAGCTGCGATCATTACGCAAGCTGAAGCTGACCGTATTGGCGGCACCCTCATCCAGGGCGCCCGCTCGAACGCCGCCGCGAACTGGACCGACCTCGACTCCAGCGGCACCGTCACGGCTGCCGATGATCTGCGGATCGTCTACCGCCGCCGTACTACGGAATTCGGGCCTCGCTCCACCTCGTACGACAACTCCTGGTTCCAGCTGGTTGGCGGCCTGCGTGGCGAGATCGTTCCGGACTGGGACTACGACGTCAGCTTCTCGCACGGCGAGTCGCACCAGACCCGCACCAGCGCCGGTTACACCAACCTGGCGAACATCGCGAACGCCCTCGATGCTGTCTCGGCAACGGCATGCCGCAATGGCGATCCGACCTGCGTCCCGCTGAACCTGTTCGGCACGGGCGCCGGCATCACGCCGGCGATGGCGGGCTATTCGAGCGCCACTGCTCTGGAAGATCGCGTCTACACGCAGGACATCCTGCAAGGTAACGTCAGCGGCTATCTCGCCGACTTCCGCACGCCGTGGGCCACAAGCGGCCTCGCAGTCAGCCTGGGCGCGGAATACCGTGAAGAGAGCGGCGGCACGACGCCGGACGAATGCCTCAAGTTGGCTCCGACCAGCTGCCTCGGCGGCGCCGGCGGCAACGTCCTCCCGATCGAGGGCGGTTTCTCATCGTACGAATACTACGGCGAAGCCATCCTGCCGCTCGCGTCGGATATGCCGTTCATCAAGTCGCTCGATCTCGAAGTCGGCTATCGTTACGCTGACTACGATCCGTCTGGCGGCACCGACACCTACAAGTACGGCATCAGCTGGGCTCCGGTGGAAAGCCTGCGCTTCCGCGCCATGATCCAGCAAGCCGTTCGCGCCCCGAACGTCGGCGAGATTGCCTCGCCCCGCACCTCGGGCCTCGACAACGCGGTCAGCGATCCGTGCTCGATCACCAACGCCGTGGCGTTGGGCACAAACGCAACGCTCGTCGCTCGCTGCATCAGCACGGGTATGACAGCCGGTCAGGTCGGTACGGTCGAAGATATCACGGCCGGCCAGATCAATGCGTTCTTCGGAACGAACCTGGCGGCGCTGCCCCAGCCGGAAACGGCTGACACGACAACGTTCGGCATGGTGTGGACCCCCGACTTCGGTCTCGACATGATCTCGAACGTCACCGTGGCGGTCGACTACTACGACATCACGATCGACGACTACATCAACTCCGCCCCGGCTCAGGGCGTGCTCGACGGTTGCTATGTTCTTGGCCAGGTCGACCAGTGCGCCAAGATCCAGCGCGTTGGCGGCAACCTGACCAACGACGGCTCGGGCGTTGTCCTGCTGTTCGAAAACCTGCAATACATCACGGCTGAAGGCATCGAAGTCGCCGCCAGCTTCGATGTTGACCTGGGCGCCATGGGCGACCTCGCGGTCACCTTCAACGGCAACCACTACCTGACCAACGAGTTCTCCTCGTACTCGAACCTGCCGGTCGTGGACTGCAAGGGTTACTTCTCCTCCAGCTGCGGCGCCAACTTCGGCACGCCTCTGGCTGAAACCCGCTGGATCCAGCGCACGCTCTGGAACTTTGGTGCACTGGGGCAGGACTTCCAGGTCGGCTACCTGTGGCGCCACATCGGCGAAGTCACGTCGGATGTTCCGATCTTCGCCGACTTCCAGACCATCGACGCGATGGACTACATCGACCTCACGGGCGCATGGAACGTCAACGATACCACGAAACTGTCGGTCGGCGTCACCAACCTGTTCGAGGAAGATCCGCCGGTCGTCGGCAACGAAGCCGCCGATACTGCGAACAACTCACTCAACACTTTCCCGAGCACCTACGACGCTCTGGGTCGCGTGTTCAGCATCGGCCTCAACGTCCGCTTCTAGTCGCGGACCGAGACCACAAGCTTTGGCGGCGGACCCACAAGGTCCGCCGCCTTTGTTTTGCGGGGGCAGCCCCGCGGACTCCCCACGGAAGATGCGGCCCTTCGGCAACCGCATCAGGTCAGGCCATGGGACAGGTATGAATACGGTAGACCAGATGGTGGCGGCCGCAGATCGCGCCGTGCAGGCGCAGCGCTGGGTCGAGGCCGAGCAGTTGTGGGGCGATGTTCTGCGCCTTTCGCCAGGACATCCGCGCGCGCTCTACAGCCTCGGTATGCATGCGTTCCAGCGCAACGACCTGCAGGGCGCCAAGGTGTTGCTGGAGCGGTCGCGGGCCGTGGCTCCCGGCTTCCTGCCCACGTTGAATGCACTGGCTGTGGTGTATGGCAGGCTGGGGGATGGCCCTGCGGAGATCGATGCGATCGATGCTGCGCTGGCAATCGAACCCTATTTCCTGCCCGGACTGGTGGCAAAGGCCGTCTGGCTTGAGCGCCATTCGACACCGGCTGCAGCGGCCACGATGTATCGCAATGTCATGCGCGTTGCGCCCGCTGAGGCGAACTGGCCCGCCACATTGCGAGCCCAGCTGCTGCATGCGCGCGACGTCGTTGATCGTCACGCGCGCGCCTATGAGGCGTATCTCAACGAACAGCTCGCGTCCCTCAGCGGCGACCTGCCTGCGGCGGCGGCCGAACGCTGGCGCGAGGCGGCCTCCATAATGGCGGGACGCACCAAACCCTACGTGTCCGATTCCAATCAGCTTGGCGTGCCGCGCTTGCCCGCCATCCCTTTTTATGACCGCTCGATGTTTCCCTGGGCGCAGGAGCTGGAGGCGAGCACCACCGCGATACGTGAGGAGCTTGAGGCGGCGCTGGCGAAGGAGCGGGGCGAATTCGCTCCCTACATCGCCTACCGGCCTGGCGACCCGGTCAACCAGTGGGCCGAGCTCAATCACTCGAAGCGCTGGAGTCACTATTCGTTGTGGCGTGGCGGTGCGCCTGACGAGGCCCATCTTGCCGCCTGTCCGAAGACGCGCGCTGCGCTAGAGGCGGTCGACATGGCCTCGATTGAGGGTCTTTGCCCAAACGCCATGTTCTCGGCGCTGGCGCCGCACACCGAGATACCGCCGCATACAGGCGAGACAAATGCACGCCTCGTCGTGCACCTGCCGCTGATCGTGCCGCCGAAGTGCACCTATCGCGTTGGTTTTGAGAGGCGCGAGTGGAGAGTGGGGGAGATACTTGTGTTCGACGATACGCTCGAACACATGGCGCGCAACGACAGTGACGAGATCCGTGTCGTGCTGATTTTCGATATCTGGAATCCGCTAATCCCGGTCGCGGAGCGCGAGATGGTGCGCCGGTTAGCGACGGCTGCGCGCAAATTTGCCGAACTGCCGGCTTGAACACCCAGCGACGGCAGCTCAGTCGCCGATGGCGTGCAGGGCGCTGCCGCGTTCGTGGAGCCAGGTGCGCGCCTCGCGCCAGTCGGGATAGCAACGCTCCACCTGCTTCCAGAAGCGGGTGGAGTGGTTCATCTCCTTGAGGTGGGCAACCTCGTGGGCGGCGACATAGTCGAGCGCGAAGGGTGGGGCGCAGACGAGGCGCCAGGTGAAGTTGAGCCGGCCTTCGGACGAGCACGAGCCCCAGCGCGAGCGCATGTCCTTGATGGCGATGGATCTGGCCTGGACCTTCAGCGTCTCGGAGTGGATAGCGACCCGCTCGGCGAAGTCGATCCGGGCGGCGGCGCGCAGGAAGGCGCGGACCTTGTCGGAGAAAGCCTCGCGGGGACCGGGCACGAGGATGAGGGGCGTCGGGGCCGAGGTCCGGTCGATCCGGACGGCGCGGCCGCCCTCGGCCTGCTTGAGGCGGTGGATGACCCCGCGCAGGGGAATATAGACGCCGGGTCTAAATTGGATGGGCGGCGGAAGGGCCCCGAGCCGTTCGGCAATCCAGTCAACACGTTCGGTTGCAAAGGAAATTGCATCGAGCGCATGGCGGGCGGCGGGCGCCGTTGCGACAGCCTCGCGGGCCATCGCGTCTATCCTTACGGAAACCCGGCGGGCGCGGCTGTCGATGTGCACCCGCACAGGCACAGAAGCACCTGATTTCGCTATCAAAAAAACCCGGGGATGGGATTCCGCGATGACCATGCTAAGGGGTATCGTCCTGGCGACTGCGAAGCAACATGACCCATCGAGGGGGACTAACTAAAATGAAACTGAAGTTAGCGTTTGCCAGCCTGCTGGTCCTTTCCGCCTGCGGAACGAGCCCGGATGCGCTCAAAGCCCTGGATCTCATGCAATTCCGCGAGAACTCGGCTGAGCCGGGGTTCTCGTACTCGAAACTCTCCGGTTCCGGAAATGACGTGAAGCTGGAAGGCGTCTCCTTCCTGTCCTCGCCGTTCATGGGGATGATGATGGGCATGGAGGCCCCCGAAGGCGAGGAGGCCAGTTATGAGGCCGACACCCCCGTACCGCTGCTGACCGCCGAGTCGGTCGTTCTCAACGGCCTCACCATGAAGGACGGCATGCCGCTGGTGCGCGACATGGTCCTCAACGGCGTCTCGCCGGTGGGGGATATGGGCGGCGCAAGCATCACCATCGGATCGCTCGGCATCGAGGGTCTTGACGAGAAGACCGGCGCGTTCATCGCCAGCGTATTTACCGAGGCAGGCCCCGGCGAAATGCTCGCCTTCGAGGAATGGACCTTCGGCAAGGCCGGCGTCAGCAACATCGTCGTCAAGGGTTCCGTCGATGGCGAGGCGGGTCCAACCACGTTCGACGTGAAGGTCGGCGAGCTGTCGGTATCCGATCTCGACGACTCGATCATGGGCCTTGTGCGCATCGCAGGCATCGCCGGCGAGGTCAACGTGCCGACCGAGATGATGCCGATCGCCGCCAAGTTCGACCTTGGCACGCTCGACATCTCGACGCTGCAGACCGAGGTGTTCACCCGCCCGTTCGCGATGGCGATGGAAGCGGCGATGGATCCGACGGCGTCGCCCGACTATGCGTCGCTGTATGAAGGCTACACGAGCCCGCTCGAGCCTGGCTATGACGGCCTCAACTGGTCGGGCATGAAGATTGACGTGTCGGGCCTCAAGCTCGACACCACGGCGTTCCAGCACAAGCTCACGCGCAATCCGGAAGGCGTCGTGATCGCGTCCGAAATGCCGCTGTCCAAGATCAAGCTGACGGCTGACGCCGCCGGCGGCATGGTCGGCGCGATGGGTCTCATGGTCCTCGCCATGGGCGGTTATCAGTCTGACTCGATCGAACTCTACACAGCTGGAAACGCGGCGTTCGATCCCGAGAAGGATGTGACGCGTCTCTCCGGCTACAACCTGGGCGTCACGGGCGTTGCCGACATGAAACTCGATATGGGGATCATCGGGCTCCAGGCTGCGTTGCCGGGTCTGATGGCCTCGATCCAGAACGCGTCCGACACGCTGGGCGAAATGGCCACGCCGGAACTGGACGAAGAGGGCAACCCGATCGAATCGGACGAGGACATGTCCGGCGCCTCGACGGCGATGGCGATGCAGATGATGTTCGCGCTGATGCCGCTGCAGATCTCGGACATCGACCTCACGATCACCGACGAGACGCTGTTGGAGCTGATCCTGAACCAGCAAGCCGTCGGCGCGGGGCAAAGCCTCGAGGAATTCCGCGGCGAACTCGTCGGGATGGTGCAGGGCGCCTCCGCATTCATGACCGAGGCTGGGATTGATCCGGCTCTCGCCAATGAACTGACGGCAGCCACCGCCGGCTTCCTGGCCGGACCGGGCACGCTGCGCTTGCAGCTCAAGCCGAAGCAGCCGCTCGGCATCATGTCTGCGATGTCGATGCCGATGACCAAGGAGAACCTTGGCTTCTCGGCGACGTTCACGCCGGCGGCTCCCGCCGCGCCGGAAGCGGCCCCGCCGACGAACTGATCGATCTAGATCTGCCGTGAATTACAGACCGGGCTCGCGTAAGCGGGCCCGGTTCTTGTTTGCGGGTGTGGAGAGGGATGCGCTGGAGAGCGAGGCCAAGCATCAGCCGCACTCGCCGCCGGCGCAGTCGTCGCCTTCGATCTCCACCGTAGCGTGGCCGATGTTGTGCGCCTCGCGCAGGCGCGTCTTGATGCGCGTGACGATGGCGGGGCCTTGCGCGCTGTCGGCGATGCGTGCGTGCAGCGTCATCATCGAGCGACGGCCATCGAGCGACCAGAGATGGGCGTGGTGAACGTCCAGCACGCCTTCGACATGGTCGACGAGATCGTGGGTCACTTTATCCAGGCTGATGTTCGTGGGCGTGCCTTCGAGCAGGATGTGCGCGCTCTGCGCCGTGACCGACCAGGCCGAGCGCAGGATGATCAACGCGACCAGCACGGAGAGGATCGGGTCGGCCTGCAGCCAGCCGGTCGTCATGATGATGACGCCCGCTGCGATGGCCGCGACCGAGCCCAGCAAGTCGCCGATGACGTGGAGCAGGGCGCCGCGCACGTTGAGGTTTTCGCGGTCCGCCCCGTGCAGCACAGCGAAGGAGGCGATGTTGACGGCAAGACCGGCCACCGCGACCCAGGTCATCAGCACGGGTTCGATGGCGCGCGGTTCGTTGAGACGAACGATGGCCTCGAAGACGATCCATGCGGCGATGGCGAACAGAGTCAGGCCGTTGACGAAGGCGGCCAGCACCGGGAAGCGGCGAAAGCCGAATGTGCGTCGCGAGTCGGCGGGGCGGCGCGCCATCCGGAAGCCGATCCAGGCGAGGGCGAGGCTGCCGAAGTCGGACAGCATGTGGCCCGCGTCGGCGATGAGGGCGAGCGATCCGGCGATGACGCCGCCGGCCAGCTCAACGCCCATGAAGCCGCCGGTCAGCAGCGCGGCGATGCCGATGCGCGCGGCGTTGTCCTCGTCGCCGCCGTGGTGGTGGTCATGCGCATGCGCGTGATCGTGGCTCGCATGGTCGTGACCATGCGAGTGTCCCTTCCGGGGATGGGCGTGAGCGTGATCGTGCGCCATGCGCCCGAACTACGCGGCGCCGGGACGAAGATCAAATGAATCAAATGGAACGATATAGCGGATCGCAGGCTGTGCTTATGCGCCACCCGGTTTTGGCCCCGTGGCGTCGATCATGGCTTGGGCGATTTCCTCCTCGCCGGAAATGATCACGTCCGCGCCGCGTCCGGCCAGATGCTCGGCCTCGGCGTCGGAATGCGAGCGGGCGAGGATGCGGATGCCGGGGTTCTGCTGGCGTGCGATTTCGGCGATGCGACCGGCCTCGAAGCCGTCGGGCACGGTGATGTAGATCAGGGTCGCGCGGTCGATGGCGGCGGCGCGCAGCGTGTCGGCGGAGGCGGCGTTGCCGGGGATGGTCTCGATGCCCTGTTCGAGCAGGCGCTCGATGATCTCCTCGCGCTCTTCGACCACGGCGTAGTCGATCTTGCGCGCTTCCAGCTGACGGCCGATGCGTGAGCCGACACGGCCGAAGCCGACGATGACGGCGCGCTGGCGAGCAACGGGAACTGGCGCGGGAGCGGGCGGGGCGGGCGGCGGCTTGGGTACGAACCGCTCGGCGATCAGGAAGGCCAGCGGATTAAGCACGATGGAAAGGATAGCGGCGCCGAGTATCAGATCGCGCGCATCGGGGGACAACAAACCGAGGCCGACGCCGACGGTGGCGAGAATGAAGGAGAATTCGCCGATCTGCGCGAGGCTGGCGGAGATCAACATGGTGGCGTCGGGCGGTTGCTTGAACAGCCGCATGATCACGTAGGCGGCGAGGAACTTGCCGATCACCACGATCGACAGCGCGCCAAGCAGCGGCCAGGGGTCGTTCACCAGCGTCATCGGATCGAACAGCATGCCGACCGAGACAAAGAACAGAACAGCGAAGGCGTCGCGAAGCGGCAGGGTCTCGTTGGCCGCCTGATGCGACAGCTCGCTCTCCCCCATGATCATGCCGGCGAAGAAGGCGCCCAGCGCGAAGGAGACGCCGAACAGCTCGGAGGCGCCCAGCGCCACGCCGAGCGCGATGGCCAGAACGGAGAGTCGGAACAGCTCACGCGATCCAAGGTGCACGACGCGGTGCAGCAGCCACGGGATCAGGCGCTTGCCGAACAGCAGCATGATCAGAACGAACGCGCCGACCTTGCCCAGCGTGAGCAGAATGGCGAGGCCGACCTGGCCTGCCTGGTCCCAGGTGAAGGCGCCGCCGCTGGCCGCGACCTGGTTGCGCAGGTCCGCCCAGGTGGGCAGCAGGACGAGGGCCAGCACCATCGCGATGTCTTCGACGATCAGCCAGCCGACGGCGATGCGGCCGCGTTCTGTCTGCACGACGTGTCGTTCCTGAAGCGCGCGCAACAGGACCACCGTGGAGGCGACGGAGAGGGCAAGGCCGAAGACGATGCCGCCTTCCAGCGGCCAGCCCATCAGATGGCCCATACCGACGCCCAGCAGTGTCGCGGCGAGGATCTGCGCCAGCGCGCCGGGCAGGGCGATGGCGCGCACGGAGAGCAGATCATCGAGCGAGAAATGCAGGCCGACGCCGAACATCAGCAGGATGACGCCGATCTCTGCCAGCTCGGTCGCAAGGTGCGCATCGCCCACGAAGCCCGGGGTGAACGGCCCGATCGCGACGCCGGCGATCAGATATCCCACCAGCGGCGACAGCTTCAGGCGGGTCGCGATCATGCCGAAGACAAAGGCCAGGCCCAGGCCAATGGTCAAAAGCGAGATCAGCGGTGTCCCGTGGGGCATCGTGCGGTGGCGTCCCTCGATTGGGGTGAGGCTTATGATCGACTTAAGGATGAGGTTGGCGGATTGCGACCCTAAAGGCCAACAAAATCCTCGCCCACCGCAAGGTCCCCGGGCGTGTGTGGCGCATGGGTCGCGCGGGGAGACGCCCCGAGGCTTGCCGCTTTCCCTCCAGCCGCTCGGGAGGCTAACCTCGCAGGATGGCAGGTGAAGCAATTCTCGTTGGCGATGTGGGCGGCACGAATGTGCGCTTTGCATTGGCGTATCCAGAAGGCGGCAGGCTGACGCTGTCGGACATCTGGAAGCGGAGAGCCGTGGATTTTCGTGGGTTCGCGGACGCGATGGACGCATTTCTCACGGAAACCGGCGCGAAGCCGGACGGTGCGGCGCTGGGCCTTGCCGGCGTGGTCGCTAATGACCGCGTCCACCTCATCAATAGCGGCTGGCACGTCGCACTTGCAGACGTTCGTGGACGCATCGGCGGCAAGCGCCTGGCTGCGGTGAACGACTTCGTCGCGATGGCGCGGGCGGCTCCGGACCTGGACGATGAGGGGCTGGAGCCGATCCGCTCCGGCGTGCGCGATCCGCAGGGATCGGCTGCAGTCGGCGGGCCTGGCACGGGGTTTGGCATCGCGATCCTGCGGCGGATAAAGGCGGGCTGGATGGTGATCGGGGGCGAGGGCGGGCATCAGGCTTACGCGCCGCAGACGCCGCTGGAATGGGAAGTGGCGCAGGCGATGCGTCGGCGTGGCGGGGATGTCTCGATCGAACTGGTTGCGGCAGGCGCCGGGTTCGAGGCGACACGCGACTGCCTTGCAGAGGTGATGGGCGTTGGCGCGCGCGCCATGTCGCCGGGCGAGGTGATCTCAGCGGCGCTGGCGGGAGACGAATTCGCGGCGGCGTTCTGCCGGCTGCGGGCAGCGACGGTGATGACGGCGATGGGTAATCTCGCCCTGGTGTGCAATGCGTCGGGCGGCGTCTATATCGCGGGCGGCGTGGCGCGGCATCTTGCGCCGTGGCTGGATGAGCCGGACGCTCTGGCGCGGTTCAACGGACGCGGCCCGCACGCGCCAATGCTGGAGAGATTTCAGATCAGCCTGATCGTGTCGGATGCCGCGCCCCTGCTGGGAGCGGCGCACCTGTGGCTGGACGAGCGTGAGAGAGGCTGGCTGTAAGCGCTACTTGCAGCCGCACCCGCCGCCCGGTTTGCCGCCGCCATGGCCACCGCCACGACCGCCGCCGAACGAGATCGCGCTGGCGCTGGCGAAGGCAACAGCCGTGGCCGAAGCCTGGGCGCGAGCCGAGCCGCCGCCGATCACGATGACACGGCCACCGCCGCCGGCGCCGCCATTGATGTCGATACCGACGCCGCCTGTGCCGAAATCGGACGGCAGGATGATGGGCGCGGGGCCCGCCTTGATCGGGGTCGGCTCGGGGGCCGGGGGAGAGGGCGGGGTGGGCTGTGGCTTGGCCAGCGGGGGCGGCGGGGCCACGACTGGCGGCGGGCGGCGATTGCGGCCATCAGCCAAGGCAGGCGCGGCGAGCGAAGCGGCAATGAGGCCGGCAGCCAGGATGTGGAATAGCGGTTTCATGCCGACCTCCGATGCAGTCTGCGTGCCGCGGAGCGGCTGGCCTGGCCGACAGTTAACATCCAGGTCCGTAGAAGGGCCAAGCCGCACACCGCACGGGCGAACCCAGGTTAATCAGAAGTCGACCGCGAGCCCCTTCTTCTCCCAGTCGCCATAGCGCGTGGGTTCCTCGCCCTCGCGCCGGCCATTGATCTCGGGCGGAAGTTCCACTGCGGGCGCGGCCTGGCGTCGCGCCTCGGCTTCCAAGAGGGCGCGCACGGCTTCGGGCGAAAGCGCCTTGCCCGGAGCGGCCCCCGGGATCGCTGCGGTATCGGGGGTTGAGTCCGTAGGGCCACAGGCCTCGGGAGATGTGTCGTCTGGCTTCATCATGGATGCACGTTCACCAATTTTTTCGATTTTGGAAAGAAAGCATTCACCAACATCACCAAAGCTGACCCTCAGGGGACATCCCTGCGTGAGAGAACCGCGATGAGCTACATTAAAGCCGCCGGACTGATGCTACTGATCCATGTCGCCTTTGCGGCCATGGGCTGGTGGATCGCTGGAAGGGAAGGGGCGCTCGCCGCCACCCTGATTGCGCTGGCGTTCCATATTCTCGTGTTCTGGTATGCCGAGAAGATCGTGCTCAAGCTGCATAATGCGCGCGAGGTCGGCTCGGACGACGCATCGCCGATGATCCGCGCGTTTGTCGCCGACTGCGACCGGCTGGCCATGCGGGCCAACATGCCGCGTCCGCGCACTTATATTGTCGACGCCTTCCAGCCGAATGCTTTCGTGGCGGGGCGCGACACCAACCACGCCTCCATCGCTGTCACCGATGGCCTCCTGAAAACCCTGACCCGCGCCGAGGTTTCGGCTGTCGTGGCGCATGAACTGGCGCATGTGAAGCGCGGCGATGCGCTCGCCATGGGAATCGGTTCGGCGCTTGCCGCCATCCTGACCACGATCTTCGGCGCGATTGCCTATCCGATCGGCCAGCGCAAGCGCGTCGAGCGCATTGTCGCCGGCCTCGTCGCCCGCGTCGGCCAGAGCCACCACCGCGAATACGCCGCCGACAAACAGGCAGGCGAAATCTGCGGCAATCCGGTGAACCTCGCCAACGCGCTGTTGAAGCTGGAGCGTCACACGGCGTCCCTGCTGAATCCGCTGGCCGAGCGCAGCCCCGCCACGGCCCACATGTTCGTCATCGATCCGCTGCACGGCCCCCGCCGCGGCCCCTCGGCCTCGCATCCGCCCACGGAGCGCCGTATCGCCCGCCTGCATCGCCAGGCCGCCGAGATGGAAGGCGTGGAGTAGGGCAGACACCAGCTTCGACACTAATCCAGCGCGCGCCCCCAAGGGCGCGCGTTTTGCGTTGCTGCGAGATAATCCGGAACTCCCGCGCTGCGAGAGAGTTCTGACGTATATCCCAGAAAAACCTGGCGACTGCTTTTCCCTGAAGGGGACACCCTATGCGCATTGCTATTGCGATGGCTGCAGCTTTGTTTGGAGGTGCGCTTGCCGCCGCTCCAGCAGCGTTCGCAGATCCAGCGCGCGACAACCTCCTGCGCGCTGAAGCGCAGGTCCAAGCGCTGAACGCGGCCGATGCTTCCGCTGCTGCCCCGAATGAATATCGCAACGCCCAGCTTCGGCTTGACGAAGCGCGCGCCGCCGAAGGCCGCAACCGGGACGAGGAATCCCTGCGGCGCTCGAACGAAGCCCTGCTTCACACCGAGATCGTTCAGGAAATGATCAAACTGCACGGGCTCAAGCGCACCGTATCGGAAATCGAGACCGGTATCGCCACGCTTCGCCGCGAACTCGTCTCTTAGGAAGACCCACACATGAAATACGCATTGAAAACTGCAGCCGCCATGGCTGCGCTGTCTATCGGCGTCGCCGGTTGCGCATCTGCACCCGATCCGAGCCCGCGCCTGCTGTCAGCCGAAGCCTCGCTGCGCACGGCCAAGGCAGATTCAGCGACGATGGAGTCGGGCCGCGCGCCGCTTGAAAAGGCGGAGATCGCTTTGACCGACGCCCGCGAATTCTACATGGACCGCGAAATCGACGCGTACACTCACGCGATCCGGATGGGAGAGGCCTATGTGCTGCTTGCCGAAACGCGCGGCGACCAGCTTGAAGCGAACCGCAAGATCGCAACGCTGAGCACCGATCGCGCCAACATCGTCGCCGAAGCGCGCAAGCAGGAACTTGCCCGCGCCGAAGCCGCCACAGCGACAGCACAAGCTGCAACCGCCAACGCACAAGCCGCCACGGCGAGCGCCAGGGCAGCTGCAGCCGGCGCACAGGCGCGTGCAGACCAGTCAGCAACTGTTGCAGCAGCAGCCGTCGCCGACACGGCAGCGGCGCGCGCGGCTCAGGCTGCCGCCGAAGCACGCACAGCCGCACTCCGTGCAGAGCTGACCGGATACGAGCAGGAGAAGACTGCGCTGGGCGTCATGCTCATCCTGCGCGATCTTCAGTTCTCTTCGGGCTCAGCCGTGCTTGGAGCCGGCGCGCAGGGTAGATTGGCCCCGCTTGCCGCCTTCCTTGCAAAGCAGCCGGATGCCAAGATCCAGATCGCTGGTCATACCGACTCGCAAGGGTCGGACGCTTCCAACATGGATCTGTCGGCGCGCCGGGCCCAGTCAGTTGCCGCCTATCTCAACTCGACCGGTGTCAGCCTCTCGCGGATCAACACGATGGGAATGGGCGAAACGGCCCCGACCTCCTCGAACGACACTGCCGCCGGGCGCGCGATCAATCGCCGGGTCGAAGTGACGATCCTGGACTGATCCTGTTCGTCGGCGCGCGGACCGAACTCTGCGCGCTGTGGACTGGCTGTCGGAAAGGCGCGCCTTCGGGCGCGCTTTTCTGTTTTCCGGCTTCACCCCGTCAGCGGATAGACCGCTTCCTCGACATAGTGGCTGCCGGCGCGGGTCGCGCGCGAGGAGTACATGCAGAAATGGTCGGCGATGAATGGCGCGCAGCGGAACTCGGCTGCGTCGGTAAGGAAGTGGGCGACCTCCACGTCCCGCGTGCCGTACAGGTAGGCGAGGGTTACGTGCGGCTTGTAGCGACGAGGCTCGGGCGGAAGGCCGGCATTACGGACCGAAGTCTCGCAGGCGCCGGCCAGCTGGATGAGGGGAGGGCAGGTACGAACACCGGCCCAGAGCGCGGTTGGCTCGCGACCGCCGAAACTACCCGCGCCCTCCAGGGTGATCTCGAATGGCGCGGCGATGATGCGGCCGACCTCCGTGTCGATCTCGCGTGCGACGGCTTCGTTGACCTCGCCAATGAAGCGAAGCGTGAGGTGAAGCTGCTCGGCGGTTCGCCAGGATGCGCCGGGGACTTCGCTCTCAAGCGACATCAGGCGCGCGGCTGCGGACTCGGGAATGGGTATGGCAAGAAAAAGGCGGAGGGTCATGGCGATGATCCGTGCGGGCGCCAGGCATCGGCTGCGCACTGTTCGAGGCTGTAACAGTCCTTACAAGAACGGCTGCAGCTGATGCCGAGGTGAATCAAGGGTTAGCGCGTTCTTTACTGGGATCACAGACTCGCCAGCAGCCGCGCCAACGCCCGGAATTACTTGCAATGAAGGGCCTGGATGACCATTATCCACTGAGATTGGCGAGGCGCGACCTCGCCGCTGACAGAGGGTTGAAAACAGAACCATGGCTGACTTCCAGTATGCCCAGGCGCGCACAGGCGCCCAGACGGGCGATATGGCCACGGACGCCGGCCTCCGCAAATTCATGCTTGGCGTCTACAACAAGCTTGCGCTCGGCATCTTGCTCGCCGGCGCGCTCGCCTATTTCGGCGTGACCTTCGAGCCGCTCCGGCAGGTCGTTTTCGGTGAGCCGTTCGGCTCCTCGCCGATGTTCATGGTTGTCCAGTGGGGACCCGTCGTCCTGCTGCTCGGCTCCATGTTCCTCATGAAGAACCCCTCGCCGCTCGCCTCGGGCATTCTCTACTGGGCGATCGTCGCGCTGATGGGCCTTGGCCTCGGCGTGTGGGTCATGATGGCTGAATCCGGAACGGGCTTCTCGACCCGCGGCGGCATCGGCATGACGACGACCTATGTCACGATCGCCAAGGCGTTCCTGATCACGGCTTCGGCGTTCGGCGCCCTGTCGCTGTTCGGCTACACGACGAAGCGCGACATGTCGGGCATCGGCTCGTTCGCCATCATGGCGCTGTGGGGCGTGGTCGCTCTCTCGCTGCTGAACATCTTCCTGCCGGCCAGCTCGACCATGGAATGGATCATCATGGGCGCTGTGTTCGCGCTCTCGGCGGTCCTGATTGCGGTTGAGACCCAGCAGCTGAAGAACGGCTACTATGCCTTCGGCGGCGATGCCCGCAGCCTTGCGGTCATGACCAACTGGGGCGCGCTGAACTTCTTCATCTCCTTCATCAACATGTTCCGCATCGTGCTGATGTTCCTGTCCTCGCGCGAATAGCTGCAGTCACAGGCTGAAATGCGAGAGCCCCGGACCGTCGGTCCGGGGCTTTTCGTTTCGGGTTTTCAACAGTTGTGGATCGGGTCCTGTGGACCGGTTGTGGAGAAATTGTTCCGCGCTCAGTCGATGACGTTAAAGCGGCGCTTGTCGAAGATTTTCAGCACCTGCGCCAGCTCATGTCCGCGCTTCAGCACTTGTCCGGTCGCGTTGGTGACGGAGTAGGCGCCCTGCTTTCGTGCGAGATCGGGCCGCTTTTCCACAATCCAGGTCGGGGCTTCCGAGGCGCGCTTGTACATGCAGAAGGCGGCATGGTCGGCGTATGCGCCAATGGCGTAGTCGCGGCATTCGCCCTCTGAAACGAGCTTTCCGTAGGCCCAGAGGATGAGTTCGAGCTCGCGTCGGTCGAACCAGATCTGTCGTGCAGCAGTGTGAGACGACGAGGGAAAACCCGGCTGACTCGTCTGCGTCATGGCTGTTCCTGTTGGACGGTTCCTGTGGAGACTAAACGCACGCGAAGCCGATCCTGCGAACCTTACGAAGAATTCGCAATATCACCTCATTTTGGACTAGCCAAAGCCACCGATGACGGCCAAGTTAACAGCGTCGGGCGGATGGTTAAGACGCCGACCTTGGACCCAACAGCCCCCCAGCCCCCCAGGGTTGCGACTGACGGTTCGCCCGACACCTCATCTTCCAAAAATTGATATCAATACAGCGACCTAGCGCTGTTGTTCACGCATTTGCGCGGGCGCCCGCTGTAGCGACGTCTGCGGCGGCAAATCGTTAACGGCGCCCACGCGCCGCGGATCGATTCGGCGCCGATTCGCGCGCGATTCGCATTGGTCGAATCTTCATCAACTCCTGACTTCCTTCGCTGCGCCGCCGGGCCTAGCAAAGGCTCCGGAGACCAGCCGAAGACTTCCACGCAGCGGACAGACACAGCGAACGGGCCCAGCCATCGTCATGTCAGTGAACGCCTTGCCACCCAACGCGATGGACGCGCTGCAGGTCGAGAACCTATCCAGGTCATTCGGATCGCGGCAGGCAGTGCGGAAGGTCAACCTCCGAGTCGCCATCGGGGAGACGGTCGCGATCATGGGGCCGAACGGGGCGGGCAAGTCGACGACGCTGCGCATGATCGCTGGCTATCTCGAGCCGGACGAGGGCGATGCGTGGATCAACGGCGCCTCCATTCAGTCTGACCGCACACGCGCGCAACTCTCGCTGGGCTATCTCGCCGAAGGCGCGCCGCTCTATCTCGACCTGTCGGCCAAGGACTTCCTCGCCTTCCTCGCGCGCACTCACGGTCTTCGCGGGGCCGAGGCGAAGGATGCGATCGCACGCGCAGCGGAAGACGCGGCCATCACCGACGTGCTGTCGCGGCCGATCGAGACGCTGTCGAAGGGATACCGCCGGCGCGTGGCGCTGGCAGGCGCCATCGTGCATGATCCGCCGGTGCTGATCCTCGATGAACCGACCGACGGGCTCGATCCCAACCAGAAGATTGCCATGCGCAGCCTCATCAAGCGGATGGGGCAGGCGAAGGCGATCCTGATCTCCACTCACCAGCTCGATGAAGTCGAGGCGATGTGTTCGCGCGCCATCCTGATCGACGGTGGCGAGATCGTGGCAGACTCAACCCCGGCCGAGCTTGCAGCACGCGCACCCGGCGGGCGCCTGGAGGATGCATTCCACGCCCTTACGCGCGGGGAGGCCGAGGTATGATCGAGGCTGCAAGCCCCGGCTCGAAGCAGGATGCCGGACAGGTGGCGAACGCCATGCGGGCGGTCTATGTGCGTGAGCTTGCGGCCTACTTCCTGACGCCGCTGGCTTATGTGTTCATCGCCATCTTCCTGATCGCGCTGGGCGCGTTCACGTTCGAGATCGGCCGCTTCTTCGAGACCAACCAGGCCGATCTAGCGCCCTTCTTCCTGTTCCATCCGTGGCTCTATCTTGTCTTCCTTCCCGCCATTGCGATGCGGTTGTGGGCGGACGAATCGAAGGGCGGCACGCTGGAGCTGTTGCTGTCGCTGCCGGCGCCGGTGTGGTCGATCGTGATCGGAAAATTCCTGGCGGCGTGGACGGTCGCTGCCGCGGCTCTTCTCTTCACGACGCCGATGTGGATGTCGGTCAATTGGCTCGGCGCGCCAGACAACGCCGCCATCGCGCTCACTTATGCGATGAGCTTCCTGATGGCGGGCGGGTATCTTGCCGTCGCCTGCGCAATGTCGGCGGTGGCGCGCAACCAGGTTGTGGCGTTCGTGCTGTCGGTGGCTGTAGGCTTCGTGTTCACGGCGGCGGGATTGCCGGTGGTGGCATCCGGGATTGCCGGCTCGCTGGGCCCGGGGGCTGCGGACGCGCTCGCGTCGTTCTCGCTGTTGACGCATTTCGAGGCGGCCCAGCGCGGCGTTCTCGAACTGCGCGCGCTGTTCTTCTATGTGGCGTTCATCGCGCTCTGGCTGTCGCTGAATGCGATCTGGGTCGGCGCAAGGAAGGGCGGGTGATGCGCAGGTCGCACTACGCCATACTTGCCAGCATCGCCGCCGTCGCGGTGTTCGCTGGCCTCAACCTTGCCTCATGGAAGTGGCTCGCGCCGGCGCGCGCGGATTTCACGGCCAACAAGCTCTACACGCTGTCATCCTCCGCGCGCCAGGTGGTGGAGCGGCTGATCGAGCCGGTAGAGCTGGAGCTCGTTTATTCGCGCAGCCTGGGGTCGGATTTCCCCGCCATTCGCGGGCATGCTGACCGCGTGCGCCAGATGATGACGGAGATCGCGGCATACTCCGGCGGCAAGGTGAAGCTGCGCGAGGTCGAGCCCGAGCCGTTTTCGGAAGAAGAGGAGCGCATCGCCGGAGCAGGGCTCACGCCTGCGCCGACCGATCGTGGTGATCCACTCTATCTTGGCATCATCGGCCACAACACAGTGGACGACGCCATCGCCATTCCCTTCCTTGCGCCCGAGCGCGATGCGCTGCTGGAATATGAACTGGTGCGCCTGATTTCGCAGCTGGATGATCCTGCCCCGCCGCGCATTGCCGTGATTTCCTCATTGACGCCCTATCAGCTGCATCCCAGCGAGCCGCAGGCGGCGTTCCTGCTGCGTGAAGCGCGTCGCGCCTATGATGTCGTCGTGCTCGATCCCGAGTTCCGCGAACTGCCGCCGGGAACCGATGCGTTGCTGATCGTGCATCCCGGGCCGCTGACCGAGTGGCAGCAATACCTGATCGACCAGTTCCTGCTGCGCAAGGGTACGGCGTTGATCGCGCTCGACCCCGCTGCGCGTGCGGCGGCTGTCCAGCAGGGCGGCCTTGCGCCGACCGCTTCGAACCTCCCACGCATGGAGCAGATGTTGGGGGTATCCCTCGCGCCGGATGTCGTTGCCGATCGCACGCTGGCGCTACCTGTCAATGTGGATGCAGGCGGCGGACGCATGATTCAGGAGGGCCAGCCTCTGTTCATCGCGCCGCAGCCCAGCCTGATGTCGAAGTCGGACGTGATCACGTCGGACCTTTCGCGGCCCATCAATTTCGGCTCTCCGGGGCATTTCAGCTTTGCGTCGCGTGCGGACGTCACGTTTGAACCGCTGATCACGGCAACCGCAGGCGCTGCCTTCATGCCGGCCGCTTTTGCGATGAGCGACCCGAAGCCGCGCGTCGTGATGGAGGCTTATAAGCCGGTGGGGCAGAGCCCCGTGATCGCAGGAAGGCTCTCGGGCAAGCTGCGCTCCACGTTCGACCGGCCGCCGCAGCCGGCGCCGGACGAGGATCCCGTGCTGGCAGAATTGCAGCGCCAGGCGATGGAGCGCGCGCCGCCTTTTGTCGCTGCGTCCGAGACGCCTGCCGAGATCGTTCTGGTCGCTGATGCTGACATGTTCGACGACGGTTTCTATGTGCATCCGCAGACAGGGCAGGCGCTGGCCGACAACGCGGCCTTCGTTCTCAACGCGCTCGACAATCTCAGCGGGGACTATGCGCTCACCGAATTGCGTTCGCGCGCGCCGGCCGCCCGCCCGATGACACGGGTCGACGATATCGAGGCCGCGGCGCGCCAGCGGCTCTATGCCGAACAGACGCGGCTGGAGAAGGAGCTGGCTGATGCCGAGGCGCGGGCAGGCGAGCTGGAAGCGCGTCGCGCCAGTGGCGTGGCGTCGAGTGAGGAAGAGCTGGCCGCGATCTCCGAATATCGCGAGAAGGCCGTGGCCGCGCGGCGACAGTTGCGTGCTGTTGAGCGGGAGTTTCGCCGCGATGTCGATGCGCTCGCGGGTCAGCTGGCCTTCGTCAACATCTGGTTGCCGCCAATGATCATAGGTCTGATCGGCATCGGCGTGATGGTGTGGCGTGGCCGCGCGCGGGGAGGCGCGAAATGAGTGAAGTTGGTTCGCGCCGGCGCAGGAAGACGCTGATCGTTCTTGGCGGCATTGCCGGCGCATGCGCCCTCCTTGGCGCGGCGACCTTCATTCCGGCGCAGGACGAGCTGCCGCGGTCGGAAGTCGGCCAGCGCGTGCTTCCCGCCTATGAAAGCAAGACGAGCCTTGTCTCGCTCATCATGGTGTCGACCCAGGAGGAGAGCTATCACCTCGTACGCAATGGCGAGCAGTGGGTGCTGGCCGAGAAAGGCTCCTATCCTGTCAGCCCCGTGCGCATACAGGATCTGAATCTCGCGCTCGCCTCGATCACCTATGGCCGCGCCATGACGCGCGATGATCGGAAGTTCGACCGCATCGGCCTTGGCGATCCGGGCGCAGGCGGCACAGGCGCGCTGCTTGAAGCGGGCGACGGCCAGGGCAACAGCTTTGCGAAGCTGATCGCAGGTTTCCGCGATGGGCGCAGCTATGTGCGCAAGCCGGATGATCTGCAGGCCTGGGCTGTGGAAGGCGCCGTGCTGCCGCCGTTGCAGCGGGCGGCCTACTGGCTCGATCTTGATGTGGTGAAGGTCGCGGCTGCTGACATTGTCGAGGCCGATGTGCGTCCCGCTGAAGGGCCGGCCTATCGTGTCGTGCGCCGGGCGGATGGCGGCTTCGGATTGGCCCCGCCACATCACCAGAGGCTGGTGCTGGCGGCGCTGGGCCCGCAGATGGTGGCCGAAGCGCTTTCGCGTCTTGCCCCGGTCGATGTGGCGCCGGCGTCGGAGATCGGTGTCGGACGGCCGCTGGCCGAACACATCACGCGGACGAGCAACGGGGTCGCCATCGTTGTGCGATCCTGGCGGGCCAATGATCGCGGTTGGGTAACGGTGAGTGCGGCGACGGCGGAGGGCGCAACGCCTGAGGCCCAGGCCATGGCGGCGGACATCAACGCGCGCGCGGCGGCGTGGGCCTTTGGGTTGAACGAACTGGACTGGGGCGCCTATTCGACGCCGCTGGGCGCGATCACGGAGTAGGGCTACTTCTGCTTGCCTATTTCTTTTGGGCCGCGCCGATGACCATGCCTTCCGTGCCGTTCTTCTGCACCATGACGACGCAGCTGGACGGGCATGTGAGCGCATAGCGTTTCGATCCGCCGGCCCATTCGCCCAGCGACTCGAATTTCGTCACCAGGTTCCAGTAGGACATCGGCTTGCCCTTGTTGGCGCCGGCGCCGGGCGTGACCTTGGTCACGCCGGGACGAAAGTGGACGACGACAACTCCGGCCTTCTCGACGCCCTGCGGAAGCGCGCCTGAAATGGTTGCGCCGCCATCGGCAAGAGCGACCGTGATCGGATACGGGCTGATGTCGCGGCGGCCGAAGGCTTCCTCGATATCCTTGAGATTTGTACCCGGGCCATGCACGCGGCCGGAATAGACGACCTGCGGGGTGTAGGGCCCGCGATAGTTCAGCACGCGGTTGTAGCGCTTCTGGCGGTCGGTGAATTCCGGCTTGGCGAAGGTGTCGTCCCAGCCAAGGTAGTCCCAGATTCCGACCGGGTAGGTGAGGGCGATCACGTCCGTGCGTTCAGCCAGCAGGGCGATGTTCTCGTTGGCTGCCGGGCAGTTGCCGCAGCCCTGACTGGAAAACAGTTCCATCACCACGGGACGGCCGGCGTGCTCGGGCACGTTCATGCCGCCGCGCTGGCCAGAGGCGGCCGGGGCGATCATGAGCACGATCAGCGCGCAGAGGAGGCGGGAAGCCGACTTCATTCTGTCCCGTTATCTCGCAGCTGCACAAAACCACGAATCAAGACGCTGTGAGAAACAGCGGGGTCCTGATCACGAAGCCTTGGCCAGCTCCCTTAGAACATAATGAAGGATGCCGCCGTTCCGGTAGTAATCCAGCTCGTTTTCCGTATCGATGCGGACTTTTGCTTCAAATGTCTGCGTAGCGCCGCTCGGGAAGGCGACCTTCACCGTGACAGTCTGGCGCGGCAGGAGTTCCGTAATGCCGTCGATCGTGACGGTTTCCGCGCCGGTAAGACCCAGCGTCTTCCAGCTCACGCCATCGGCGAACTGCAGCGGAAGCACGCCCATGCCGATCAGGTTGGAGCGGTGGATGCGCTCGAAGCTCTCGGCGATGACGGCGCGGACGCCCAGAAGGCGCGTGCCCTTGGCGGCCCAGTCGCGTGAGGAACCCGTGCCGTATTCCTTGCCGGCGAAGATCACCAGCGGCGTCTTCTCGGCGATGTATTCCATCGCCGCGTCGTAGATCGCCTTCTGCTCGCCGTCCTTCAGCGTGACGCCGCCTTCGACGCCGGGAACCATGTGGTTCTTGATCCGGATGTTGGCGAAGGTGCCGCGCATCATGACTTCATGGTTGCCGCGGCGTGCGCCGTAGGAGTTGAATTCCGTCACCGGCACCTGATGTTCACGCAGGTATTTGCCGGCCGGTCCCTTGGCCTGGATGTCGCCGGCGGGCGAGATGTGGTCGGTGGTGATCGAATCGCCGAACAGCGCGAGGATCTTCGCGTTCGCCACATCAGTGACGGGCTCGGGCGTCATCGTCATCCCTTCGAAGTAGGGCGGGTTCTGGACGTAGGTGGAGGCCATCGGCCAGCCATAGGTGGCGCCGCCTTCGACCTTGATCGCCTGCCACTGCTCGTCGCCCTTGAAGACGTCGGAATAGCGCGTGGCGAACATCTCGGCCGTCACGACCGTGCGCACGGTCTGGGCGATCTCCTGCGACGTCGGCCAGATGTCGGCGAGATAGACGGGCTCATTCTCGTCGTCATAGCCGATGGCGTCGTTGGTGATGTCGATGTTCATCGAGCCGGCGAGAGCGTAGGCGACGACCAGCGGCGGGGAGGCGAGATAGTTCGCCCGCACGTCGGGGTTCACGCGGCCTTCGAAGTTGCGGTTGCC
>DLHI01000007.1:569860-747210 GCA_002483135.1 Hyphomonadaceae bacterium UBA7672
GATGCAGGTGGTGCAGCCATAGCCCACGAGGTTGAAGCCGAGCGCGTCGAGATCATCCTGCAGGCCGGCCTTGGCGAGATAGTCCGTGACGACTTGGCTGCCCGGCGCGAGCGAGGTTTTTACCCACGGCTGCGTCGTGATCTTGCGGGCGCGGGCGTTGCGCGCAAGCAGGCCGGCGGCGATCAGGACGGACGGGTTGGACGTGTTTGTGCAGCTGGTGATGGCTGCAATCACGACGTCGCCATGGCCGATCGAGTACTTCTCGCCTTCAACCTTGGCGCGCACATGCGACTTGTCGAGCCGGTTGAACTCCTTGTCGAGGCAGATGGCGAAGTTGTCGGCCGCATCGCGCAGGGCGATGCGGTCCTGCGGGCGTTTCGGGCCGGCGATGGAGGGCTCGACCGAGGCGAGATCGAGGGACAGCGTGTCCGTGAAGACGGGGTCCTTCATGTCGGCGCGCCAGAAGCCCTGCGCCTTGGCGTAGGCTTCGACGAGAGCCACGCGCTCGGCGAGGCGGCCAGTGGCGGTGAGGAAGTTGATCGTCTCCTGGCTGATCGGGAAGAAGCCGCAGGTAGCGCCATATTCGGGCGCCATGTTGGCGATGGTGGCCTGATCCTCGAGCGAGAGGTTGTCGATGCCGGGGCCGTAGAATTCGACGAACTTACCGACAACGCCTTTCTTGCGCAGCATCTGCGTGACTGTGAGCACGAGGTCGGTGGCGGTCGCGCCTTCAGGCAGCTTGCCCGTCAACTTGAAGCCGATGACTTCGGGGATCAGCATGGAGACGGGCTGGCCCAGCATGGCCGCCTCGGCCTCGATGCCGCCAACGCCCCAGCCGAGAACGGCAAGGCCGTTGATCATGGTGGTGTGACTGTCGGTGCCGACGCAGGTGTCGGGGAAGGCGACGATCTCGCCGTCTTCCTCCTTCGTCCACACGGTCTGCGCGAGGTATTCGAGGTTCACCTGGTGGCAGATGCCGGTGCCGGGCGGAACCACACGGAAGTTATCAAACGCAGTCTGGCCCCATTTCAGGAACTCATAGCGCTCCATGTTGCGCTCATACTCGCGCTTCACGTTGCGGCCGAACGAGTCGCCGCGGCCGAAATAGTCGACCATGACCGAGTGGTCGATGACCAGATCGACAGGGACCAGCGGGTTGATCGCCTTGGGGTTGGCGCCCAGCTTGGCGGCGGCGTCGCGCATGGCGGCAAGGTCGACCACGGCCGGAACGCCGGTGAAATCCTGCATCAGCACGCGGGCAGGGCGGTAGGCGATCTCGACCTCGGCGGAACCCTTATCCTTGAGCCAGCCGGCAAAGGCCTGGATGTCGGACTTGGTGACGGTCTTGCCGTCCTCGAAGCGCAGCAGATTCTCCAGCAGAACCTTCAGCGACACCGGCAGGCGCGAAATGTCGCCCAGGCCGTTTTGCGCTGCAGCCTCAAGGCTGTAATAGGCGTACGTCTTGGCGCCTACCTTGAGGGTCTTGCGGGACTTGAAACTGTCGAGGGACGGCATGCTGGGGCGCCTTTCGGGGCATCGAAATATCGACGTGCGGGAGCCGGCGGCCCCCCGCTCTGGCGGCGTTCCTACAGGACGCCGTTATGGGAAGCAATTGAGCCGCAAGGGGTAAAGATATTGGTTGGCGCTGGCGCCTCATCACTGGTCCTTGAAGTGCGCAATCTCGCCGCGGCGAGGGGCCTGCGCCTCCTGTTCGAGGGCGTGTCCTTCGAGGTCGCTTCGGGCGAATCGCTGGAGCTGCGCGGGCCGAACGGCTCGGGCAAATCGACCCTGCTGCGCATTCTCGCCGGGCTGACCCGACCCCAGGCCGGAACAGTGAAGCTTGTCGGGCCCGAAGATGCGAACGGTTTGCATTATCTGGGACATCTGGACGCGGTGAAGCCTGCCGAGACGGCGGGCGAGCAGGCGCAGTTCTGGGCGCGGTATTTTGGCCGTGAACCGGCCGTCGCGAAGGCGGCGATGAAGCGCGTGGGGCTGGCCTCGCGCGGAGCCGTTCCGGGCAGGGGGCTTTCGGCGGGGCAGAAGCGCCGGCTGGCGCTAACCCGCCTGCTGATCGAGCCGCGTCCGCTGTGGCTGCTGGATGAACCGACCGCCGCGCTCGACAGCGAAGGGCGCGATCTCGTGGCGCAGTTGGTGGCCGAACATCGGGCATCGGGGGGGATGGTGATCGCCGCGGTGCATGGCGACGGGTTTGCCAGTTCGCGTGTGCTGGACCTTTCGACACTAAAGGCGAAGGCATGAGCGGATCGTTTGCTGTCTTTGCGCGCGAGCTGAAGCTTGCCTGGTCTGGCGGGGGCGGGGCGGCGTTGCCTGTCGGCTTCTTTGCCGCCGCCGCCAGCATGACGCCTTTTGCAGTGGGGTCGGACACGATCGCCCTGCAGACAGCGGGGCCGGGCGTCATCTGGATTGCGCTGGCGCTCTCCAGCCTGCTGCCGATGGAGCGCCTGTTTCAGGCGGACCTCGAGGACGGCACGCTGGATGCCTATGCCAGTTCGGGCGTCGGCATGGAGGGGATCGCTCTGGCCAAGACGCTGGCCCACTGGATCGCGACGGGCATCCCGCTGGCGCTGGTGTCCCCCATCCTCTGGATCATGCTGCAGGGCGCGCCTGAGGCGAGCGGGCTGGTGGCGGGCGCAGCTCTTGTGGGGTCGCTGGCCTTCTTCTTCTTCGGGTCGATCGGCGCAGCGCTTGCTGCCGGCATGCGGCGGGGAGGCTTGCTGATCGCGCTGGTGACCCTGCCGCTCTATGTGCCGACCATGATCTTCGGGGCGGCCACGCTTGACGCCGCGGCCAGTGGCGGCGACTGGCTCGGCCCCCTTATGCTCACGGGATCAGCTGCGCTCTTCGGCATCGCCACATCGCCTTTCGGGGCGGCGATGGCGCTAAGGACCGCGATAGATTAGAGATTTTGCCGCAGCCCGGTTCCGGAAGATGTGAAATCCCCGGAGCGTCCTGCCTGTCTAGACTGCACTCGCAGACCGGAGCGTATGGCCAATGGCCGTGATGTCTTTCTTCGCTAACCCGCACCGCTTCATGGCGGCGTCGAAATGGCCCGCCTGGATCTTCACGGCGCTTGGCGTCGCGCTGGTCGCCTTTGGCGTCTGGCGGGGGCTGCTGGCGCCGGAAGACCACCAGCAGGACGAGCGCGCGCGGATGATGTTCGTCCACGTGCCGGCGATGTGGCTATCGCTGTTCGCCTACGCCTTCATGGTGGGCGCGAGCCTGATCTCCTTCGTCTGGCGCCATGCGATCGCGGATGTGGCCGCGAAGTCGGCCGCGCCCATCGGCGCGGTATTCACGGCTATTGGCCTGATGACCGGATCGATCTGGGGCTACACGACCTGGGGCACCTGGTGGGAGTGGGGCGACGCGCGCCTCGTCTCCGTGCTGGTGCTGTTCTTCATCTACCTTGGCTACATCGCCGTCTGGCAGGCGATGGAAACGCCGCAGAAGGCCGCGCGCGCCGCGTCCATCCTGTGTCTCGTGGGCGCGGTAAACATTCCGATCATCCACTTCTCGGTCGAATGGTTCGCCGTGCTGCACCAGCAGTCGACATTCATGACGACCGACGACAAGGCGACGGCGGAGTTCAAGATCCCGATGTACATTTCCGCTCTGGGCTATCTCGCGCTGTTCGGCGGCCTCACGCTCATGAACATGCGGGCCGAGATCATGCGCACGCGGGCGGAAATGCTGTTGCAGCGCAGACAGGCGGCGGACTGAGATGCCCAGCGTGGACACCGACTATTCCGCCTATGTGAACGCGACCTACCTGATTGCGCTGGGGGCGTTGGCCGCCGCGCTTGTCTGGTCGGCCTTCAGGCTGCTGCGTGCGCGCCGTAAGCTCGATGAGGCCGAGAATCCCGCTTCAGACCCTCACGGAGACGCCGAGCCGTGAAGCGCGTCATCGCCATCATTCCACTGGTCGTACTCGCCGGGCTGTGTGTCGTGGCGTTCGGCCTGATGACGGCCAAGAACCCCGCGCCGGCCTCGTTCACCTCGCCGCTGCGCGATGCGCCGAAGTTCGATGTGCCGAACCTTGCGGGCGGGCAGGTGAAGCTGGCGGACTACAAGGGTCGTCCGGTGCTGGTGAACTTCTGGGCCACCTGGTGCGGGCCCTGCAAGATCGAGCATCCGCTGCTGGTGCGGATGCGCGAGGCGGGCGTCGAAATCATCGGCATCCTCTACAAGGACCCCAAGGGCGAAGAAGCGGCAAAGGCGCTGCTGGAGAAGGATGGCGATCCCTATGCGATCGTCGGACTCGACCCGACGGGCGACCTCGGCATCGACATGGGTATTTCAGGCGTGCCCGAAAGTTTCCTGATCGATGCGCAGGGCCGCATCGTAAAGACGAAGCGGAACTACTTCACCGAGCCGGACTTCGAAGACTTCGTCTCGGCCTATCGCGCTGAAGCGGCGAAGACGGCGACTCCCTGAACCTCAGCGCTTCTTGCGCGCCTTCTTGCGGACGGCGGCGGCTGCGCGCGCGACGGGTTTGTTGCGCACGGGCGCTGCCGCCTTCTTCGGCGTGGACGCCTCCTCGCTCTCGGCCATGGCGCGATCCGCCGCCTCGGCCAGCGACGCCAGAAGCGCGCGGAAGAGGGCGCGGTTGGCGGCGGGCACGGCGGCCAGCAGGGCCTTGTCGACATCGCGCATGGCGGGCACCGCGCTATCCAGCCGGCGGCGGCCCTGCGCAGTCAGGCGGACGGACTTGGCTCGGCCATCGTCGCGCGCGGCGGCCCGAGCGATGAGGCCCCGGCGTTCCATGCGCGCCATCATCTCGGCGAGGGTCGAGCGGTCCACGCCCGTCATCCGAACGAGGTCGGACTGGCTGGCGCCCTCCGATTCGGCGATGGCGGCCAGCAGCACGCTCTGGCGCAGGGTGACGCCGTCGAGGAGTTCGGACCGGGCGAACATGTCGGCGGCGAACTGTTCCGCCCTCCGCAGCAGGTGCGAGGGTGATTCGGTGAGGCGGAAGGCCTCCCCCTTTGCCTGTCCCTTCATTGACCCCTTTGCAGGCGCGCGGGCGACTGCCTTGCGGGCGGGACGTCGCTGGGCTTCGGCGCGAATCGTCATGGGCAGGCGGGCCTCCATTCCCGATCAGCATACGGATGGCCGGGCGCGCCGGTGAGCCCCCTCGGCAGGATTTCCATCATTCCGCCTTCCGCTATGCACAGCAAAGGGTCATCATGCGATGGTGAGCGAGCTAGGATTCCCCATTTCCTTTTCAAGCAAGGTTCCTCCCGGCGAGGACCGTGAACGCCGCGTTTGTGACAGTTGCGGGTTCATCGACTATGTGAATCCCAGAATCGTGACAGGCGTCGTTGCGCATGCGGGCGACCGGATCCTTCTCTGCCGGCGCGCCATCGAGCCAAGAAAGGGCTTCTGGACGCTTCCGGCGGGCTTCCTCGAGCTGGGCGAAAGCGTCGAGGACGGAGCAAAGCGTGAGGCCCGCGAAGAGGCGAGGGCCGAGCTGGAGATCGAGGCGATGCTGGGCGTCTATTCGATCCCGCGCATAGGGCAGGTTCAGATATTTTTCCGCGCGCGTCTCCTGAACGATCCGTCACCTGGGGTTGAAAGTCTCGAGGTCGGCCTGTTCACCTGGGACGATGTTCCGTGGAAGGAACTTGCCTTTCCGACCGTGCGCTGGGCCCTTGATCACTATCGGCAAACCGCGGGGCAGGCCGCCTTCAGCCCGTTTGGCAATCCTGATGGAACCGACCATCTCACACGCTGATGCAATGACCGACGGGGCGCTGATCCTTGCGACGCTGGAAGCCGTGGCGGAGCGCCATGGCGATCCTACTGCTGAGATCTATGCGGAACTCTTCGCCGCGCATCCGAAACTCGAAAAGCTGTTCTGGCTGGATCGCGATGGCAGCGTGCGCGCGGCCATGGTGCAGCAGGGTCTGGAATGCATCCTGGATCAGGTTGGCGAGGGGCGCACCGCCGTGACGATCATGGCGGATGAACGCTCGCGCCACCACGGCTATGGCGTGCCGGCGGAGCGCTTCGATGATTTCATGATCGCGATACGCAACGCCTTCCGCCGCATTCTTGGCGAGGCCTGGACCGGCGGGATGGAGCGCGCGTGGCAGTGCCTGTTGGCCGAGTTCGCCGCAATTCGCTGAACGAGGTCGTTGATGCGGCTCAGGCCGGATCGCTGGCCTTCTTGTCGCCGCCATCCTCGATGTTGTGCTTCATCAGGAAGGGCAGGTTGATGACCATGAAGGCGATGGCCAGCGGGATGGAGAGGAATATCTTGGAGTTGGTCCAGAACGCCTCCGAGAAGTTCCGCCAGATGATCTCGTTCACGATGGCCAGCACGACATAGAACGCGGCCCAGCGCAGCGCGAAGATTTTCCACGCATGGTCGGGCATGGTGAAGGCGTGCTCGAACGCCGTCTTCCAAAGATTTCGCCCGATGGCGAGACTGCCGAGGATCGTCACCGCGAAGAGCAGGTTGATGATGGTCGGTTTGATAAAGGCGAAAGTCTTGTCCTGCAGGAAGAGCGTCAGCCCGCCGAACACCATCACGACCGTGCCCGTGATGATCAGCATGGGCGGCAGCCTGCGCCCCTTCATCAGCGTCCACCCGATGGCGACCGCGACGGCGCCCATGAAGAGCCCGGTCGCCCAGAAGATGGCTGTCTCCTTCGAGACCGGGCCGGTTTCCGGCGCGAAGTTCTGCATCGCGTTGAACGAGATCACGAAAACGAGAACCGGCCCGAGATCGGTCCAGATGTTGCCGGCTCCCTTGGGGATCGACTTCTTCGGTTCGGTGGGGGCGGCGTCTGTCATTTGCGGTCACTTAGCGGGGTGGGGCGCATGTGGTCAAACACGTTGCGCACGACGCTGGATCAATTGTTGCGTTGCATGGCGGGCGCCGCCGGCGTCGAAGGCGAGGGCGGCGAGGACATAGACCCCTGCACCGACACAGGCTTTCATCAGAAGTTCGGGAAGACCGCCGATGGCGGGCATCAGGCGAACCGCTATCGCCATGGCTGAGCAGGCGCCCGCAATCCGCAGGAAATCCAGCCACGGCCAGGCCAGCGGCGCGTGCCGGCGTCCTACTGTGGCCAGCAGCACGAGAGCCAGCGCATAACACGCGACCGTTGCATAGACCGCGCCCATCAGCCCGATCCATGGCAGCAGCAGGCAGTTGAGCGCCACGTTGGCGACAGCCGGGACCACCATCAGCGCCGCGCGCAGACCCGTGCGACGGGAAAGCTGGAAGGCTTCCGAAACATAGTGCAGCACGAAGCCATTGATCAGGCCGGAGAGGGCGATCCACGGAATGATCTGCGCGGCCTGCGCGCGCATGTCCTCGCCAATCATCACTTCCGAGAGGGGCTCGGCGACAAGCGCCAGACCAGTCGCCGCCGGCGCCGCGATCAGCATCAGCGTTCTTGCGACCTGCGCCGATACCGCGCGAACAGCTTCCGGTCCCTCGCGCTCCCACGCCGCCATCATCAAGGGTCCGCCTGCAGCGGCGGCCCAGATGCAGAGCAGGCCAATCGTCTTGTCCGCGACGCCATAACCGGCGGCGTAAACGCCAACCGCTTCGGGCCCGAGGAAAAGGGCGATCAGGATGCGGTCGCCGGCGTCCAGCGCGATGTTGAGCGCAAGCGCAAGCGCAACAGGAACGCCATAGGCGAGGTAAGGCCTGATGCGCGCGCGATCAAAGCGGCCGCCATGCGATTCACGCCAAAGGCGCGATCCTTCGATCGCCGCAAGCAGCGCCAGCACACATGCGAGACCGACAAAGGGCGCAGCCGGGCCAAGGCCGGTCTGCCACGCCAGCGTCGCTCCGATGGCGAATGCGCCAATGTCCTGAATCACGCGCAAGGTCGAGTAGCGCGAGACGTGCTGCTGCGCCCGGTTCATCTCCTGCGCCGCATTGACCAGAGGGGCCAGCGCCATCGTGCAGATCGCCGCGACAAGCGCCAGACGCAGAACAGGATCTGGCGTCAGCAGGATCACGCAGACCATCAGTCCGATGCCAAGCGCAGCCGACGCCCCAAGCAGGCCGAGGGTCGTCCGGACATGATCTGCCCGCGCAGCATCATCGCGCGCCGTCCCCGAAAAACGATAGGCCGCAGCCTCAGCCCATGTGACCGTGATCGTATAGACGATGCCCATCGCCGTCAGCGCCAGCGCATAGAAGCCGTATTCGGCCGGGGATAGCAGGCGCGTGAGGGCGTAGACCGCGCCAAAGCTGGCGAGGCCGCCGGCGAGGCTTGCCGGAAAATAGCCAAGAAGACGGCGCCACATCATCGACGGGTTGAGGGCCCAAAGGGACTGTTTCTTTAAGCCAGTGAACCATAATGCCGTTCATGAAGCGTTTCCGGGCCAACCCATCGCGATCAGGCTGGACGCGGCGGCATGCCATTGTCGCGGCTGCAGGCCTTGCCGCGTGCAGCAATCCGCCTGTCGCAGCGCAGGGTCCGGGTACGGATGGTCTATGGCCGCGGCAGGGCCTGCCCTTGCTGCGCGGTGCGGTAATCGCCCAGCGGCGCAGGCGCGCGGAGGTGGACGGTGACATGTTCGGCGGCGGAGGGCCGGTCCTGCCACTCTACCGCCGCTCTGATTTCGATGCGCTGGCTGAGGCCGGAGCGAACCTCGTCGTCATGTCCTTCCCGGAATTGTGGACAGTGGGTCCGCCCTGGCGTCGCGACCCTGCGATGGCCGATGTTCTGGGCCGGCAACTGGACGCGGCGCGGGCGGCGGGCCTCTACGTTGTTCTCGCACTGCGCTCCGGCCCCGGCCGGTCCGACTTTGTCTTTCATCGCGACTCGGCTGGCGACTGGTTTCCCAAAGACCTGATCGTGGATTCGATCTGGCGCGAGCGCGACGCACAGGCGGCCTGGGGCGCTATGTGTGCCGACGCCGCGCGGCTGGTTGGCGGACGTACTGAGATCGCCGGGCTCAACATCATGGTCGAGCCAGAGCCCAATGTCGGCGGGCTCAACCGCGATGGCGGCAGGTTGGGCGCGTGGGAACCCGCGCAATATATGGCAGCAGTTAGCGATGTGTCGGACTGGAAGCGCATTGCCGGTGATGTCGCGCGTGAGGTGAGAGCGGCGGCGGGCTTTCCGATATTGATCTCGCCGCCGGCATTTGGTCGAACGGATTTCCTTCCCGTGATGGGCGCGCCGCCCGTCGATGGCGTGGTCTGGTGCGTACACGACTACGAACCGCGCGCGTTCACGCATCATCCGGAAACGTCCGCCGGCATCGCCGTTTTCAGCGAAGGCGGAGACAACACGTTCGAGAAGCGCATCGATGCGGTGAGAGCGAACGCTGGCGCGCCGATCTTCCTCGGAGAGTTCGGCGCGTCGCGCTGGGCCCAAGGCGTCGATGAATATTACGCCGCGCGAATCACCGCCTGCGAGGCGCGGGGCATTGGCTGGGCCGCCTTCCGTTGGCCGACGCAGGATGCCAGCTACGAAGCGTCCGACAGCATGTTCAACCTGCTCAAGAGCGATGGGCGCGATGCGGCGCCGGCAGTTACAACACTGCGACCCGCATGGTCGCGCAACACGCTTTGGCCGGCCGCCGCACAACTGCGCGGCCGCAACTAGCCGAACTGCAACAGGCTGAGTCCGCCTGCGAGAAGAATTGCCGCGAAGGTGCGCCGCACGCCAAACCCTTCGCGCAGGAACCACCAGCCCATCAGCGCGCCAAAGACGACGGCGGTCTCACGCATGGCCGACATGTAGGCGACGGGCGCGATGGAAAAGCCGTAGAGGGCCATCGAGAAGGAGGCGAGCGAGCAGACGCCCGCGCCAAGGCCGGGCCAGAGCGCTGCGCGCGCAGAAATCATGAACTGGCGACGGCCGCGCGTAATCAAGGCGATGGTGTTGATGCCGATCCAGTCGAGCAGGAACAACCATACGATGAAGCTCCACTGTGACGGTCCTGAGCGGACGCCCTGTGCGTCGATCACGTTGTAGATGGCGACGCACGCGCCCGTCGCCACGGCCCACAGCAGCGCCGAATTGCGCACCTTGCGCGATCCGCCGAAATCCTTCTCGGGCAGGGCGAAGATCACGGCTGCGAGGCTGGCGATCACGAGGCCCAGTATCGCCAGCGGCGACAGGTGTTCGCCCAGCACCAGCGCTGCGGCGATGGCTGTCAGCAGCGGGGCGGATCCCCGCATGACCGGGAAGACGAGCGAGAGGTCGCCGCGCGACAGGGCGCGCACCAGTGCGGTCTGGTAAAGCCAGTGCGCCGGCAGCGACAGCGCGAGGATCACCCAGGTCTGCTGGTTAGGCAGGGGAACGAAGAAGGCGGCGGGGAGTATCAGCGCGGCGGACGAAAACGCCATCACGGCGCGGGCGCCGAGAATGTCCTTCGCCGCTTTCACGAATGTGTTCGCGCCGGCAAGCGTCACCGCCGAGCCCATGCCGAGCGCGAAGGCGAACAGTGTGGGATCCACCTACGCGTCCAGCCCCACCAGGGCGCGCGCGAATGTTTCGGCGCTGAAGGGGTGGAGGTCTTCCGCCTTCTCGCCGACGCCGACGAAGTGGATCGGCAGGTCGAACTTCTCGGCGATTGCGACAAGGACGCCGCCCTTGGCCGTGCCGTCGAGCTTGGTCATGACGAGGCCGGTGACGCCCGCCGTGTCGCGGAAGGCTTCGACCTGACCCAGCGCGTTCTGGCCAACGGTCGCATCGAGCACGAGGATGACATCGTGCGGGGCGGTTGGATCAACCTTACGGATGGCGCGCACGACCTTCGAGAGCTCGTCCATCAGCTGCGTCTTGTTCTGCAGGCGGCCAGCCGTGTCGATCAGCACGAGGTCGCGGTCTTCCTTCCGCGCCATTTCGACGGCCTCAAAGGAAAGGCCGGCAGCATCGGCTCCGTGGGGCTTGGAGATGAACCCCGCGCCCGCGCGATCCGCCCAGACGCGCAGCTGTTCCACGGCCGCCGCGCGGAACGTGTCGCCCGCCGCAAGCAGAACGTTGGCTCCCTGCGCGGATAGCTTGGCGGCGACCTTGCCGATGGTTGTTGTCTTGCCCGAGCCGTTGACGCCGACGAACAGAACAATGCGGGGGCGCGGTCCGACGCTGAAGTCCACGATCTTCTCGCGCGGCTTCAGGATGGCTGCGACTTCGCTTGCCAGCGCGGCCTTGATCTCGTCGCCGGAAATCTCGCGGTCGAAGCGGTCCTTTGAGAAGGCCTTGGCGATGCGCGCGGCAACCTTCGCGCCCATGTCCGAGGTGATCAGAAGTTCTTCAAGTTCCTCAAGCGAATCACGATCGATCTTGCGCTTGGCCAGTCCGGCAAGTCCGTCGGCCAGGCGCGAGGAAGATCGACGCAGGCCTTCGCTCAGCTTCTGGAGGACCGACTGTTCGCGTGCTGCGGCTTCTGCCGCGCGCTCGGCGGCGATGCGTTCGGCGGCCTTGCGGATGCCGAGGGGATCGTCGCCCAGTTCGGGCTCCACCTGCACCGGCGCATTGCCGAACAGCTGCTCGTCGAGGCTGGCGACAGGCTTGTCGAGCGGCGAGGCCGGCTTCTCGCCCGGCGTCAGCGGCTCAATCGGGATTTCGCCGGTCTTGGGGTCCGGCTGTTTCTTCTTGCCCCACCAGAGTATCATAGCGGCCGTCCGACGAGTTCTGATGTGGTGCGCGAGGCAAGGCGGAAGAGGGCGGGGCGGCCGGGCTCTGGTGATGCGCCATCGATGCGCACCGGCGTGAAATCAGGCAGGCGCGCGCGGTTTCCGGCTTCGACCAGCGCCATCGCCTCCGCGCCGACATGGCGATCAAGGCGAAGCATCAGGCGTTCAGCGCCTTTCTCGCGCAGGCGCGCGGCGCGGGCCTTCACGACGTCGCGCGCGACTTGCGGCATCTTGGCGGCCGGCGTGCCGGGGCGCGGCGAATACGGAAAGACGTGCAGGTAATCGATGCCGCACTCATCCACGCTCGCCAGCGTGTTGGCGAACATGTCATCGGTCTCGGTCGGGAAGCCGGCGATCAGGTCGGCTCCGAACGCCATTTCGGGGCGCGCTGCGCGCAGGCGGTTGCACAGGTTGATCGCATCGGCGCGCGAATGGCGGCGCTTCATGCGCTTCAGGATCATATCATCGCCCGACTGGAAGCTGAGGTGCATATGCGGTGCGATGCGCTTCTCGTGCGCCAGAAGTTCGAACAATGGCTCGTCGATCTCGATGGCGTCGATGGAGGAGAGGCGCAGCTGTTTGAGATCCGGCACAAGCTTCAGGATGCGCGCGACGAGATTGCCGAGCTTCGGCCCGTTCGGCAGGTCGGCTCCCCATGAAGTGAGATCGACGCCCGTGAGAACAATTTCATAGTGACCCGTGGCGACGAGGCGCTTCACCTGGTCCACCACTTCGCCAGCGGCGACCGAGCGGGAATTTCCACGACCATAGGGGATGATGCAGAAGGTGCAGCGGTGATCGCAGCCGGTCTGCACCTGCACAAAGGCGCGCGCGCGGCCATCGAGACCGTCCACCAGATGCGCCGCTGTTTCCTTCACCGCCATGATGTCATTGACCAGCACGCGCGGCGTGTCGGCGAGATGATCGAGCGCGGTGAAGGTCTCCGCCTTCATCTTCTCCTCGTTGCCGATCACGCGCGTGACTTCCGGCATTTCAGCGAAGGAGGCGGGGTCGATCTGGGCTGCGCAACCCGTGACGATGATCGAGGCGCCGGGCCGTTCGCGGCGGGCGCGGCGGATCGCCTGGCGCGCTTGGCGCACGGCTTCGGCGGTGACGGCGCAGGTATTGACGATGACGGCGTCCTGCAGCCCGGCAGCCTCGGCGTGGCCGCGCATCACCTCGGACTCATAGGAATTCAGCCGGCATCCCAGCGTGAGGATGTCGACTGACGGTTTCTGGTGAGAGGGCGCGCCGTCGGCCATGGCCGGGGACATAGGCCGCTCGGCCGGCAAAGTCACGGGTTCAGCCCCACAAGCTCAGCCCTTGTCGCCGCAGTCGACATGCTCGATCCCGCCCAGCTTGTTGAGCAGGCGGGCAAGCTCGAGGGCTTCCTTGTCGTTGATGCGCTTCAGAGCCTCTTCCATCGCGGGTGCATAGACGGCCCACATCGCCTTGCGGAGGGCAAAGCCCTTGGCCGTCGGCTCTAGGAGGTGGCCGCGCTTGTCTTCCTTGCAGGCGATCCGCTTCACCAGCCCGTCCTTCTCCATCCGGTCGACCAGCCGGGAAAGCTGGTAGGGCAGGATGAACAGGGGGATGGCGAGGTCCTTGGGCCGGGTCGGCGTGCCTGCCCGCTCCAGCTCCCACAGCACAGTGTACCAGGAAAGCTCAGGCAATCCGGCGTCCTTGAGCGCTGATTCTACTTCGCATTGCACGGACTGCGAGACGCGGCCGAGCGCCACCCAGGCCCGCTGGATGGGGTCTGAAGGAATTCTCGCCGGTGCCTTTAGCCCTGATTGTTGCATGCGCAACCAAAACTCCTATGTTGCATTTGCAACAAAGTGACGGACAACCCGTTCGTCAAGAGACCAGACCTCCGAATTCTTAGCTTCGAAAGGACAGATAAGCCATGACCCGCAAGATTGCCGTTATCGTCGGTTCCCTGCGCGCGAACTCCAACTCGGAACGCCTTGCCCGCGCCATCGCCGCTGAGGCCCCCGCCGGCTACGCCTTCGATATCGTGCCGATCGGCGACCTGCCGCTCTACAACCCGGATATCGACACCGCGACGCCGCCGGCCGCATGGACGGCTTTCCGCGATCGCGTGAAGTCAGCCGACGCCGTTCTCTGGGTCACACCCGAGTACAACCGCTCCGTGCCCGGTGCACTGAAGAACGCGATCGACGTGGGCTCGCGCCCCTATGGCCAGAGCGCCTTCGCAGGAAAGCCGACGGCTGTTGTATCGTCCTCGATGGGCTCGATCTCGGGCTTTGGCGCGAACCATCACCTGAGGCAGTCGCTCGCCTTCCTCGACATGCCGACGCTGCAGCAGCCGGAAATGTACCTCGGCAACGTCATCGACTGGTTTGAAGAGGATGGCCGCGTGAAGAGCCCCGACACGCGCGCTTTCCTGGCCAAGTTTGCCGCAAAGTTCGCGGACTGGATCGAACTGACCGCGCCGAAAGCGAAGATTTCTGAAGCCGCCTGAGGAGGCGGAGGTCAAACTTGCGGGGCTGATCCTCCGACCAGCCCCGCTTTTTTGTCGTCCTATGCCTTCGCGCCCAGCGGCAACTTCGCATAGGTCTTCCCGGTGACGGCCAGCAGCGCGTTGGCGACGGCCGGGCCGATTGGCGGCACGCCGGGCTCGCCCACGCCGGTTGGCGGCTCCGTCGAGGGCACGATGTGCACCTCCACTGTCGGCATCTGGTTCATGCGCAGCGGCGGGTAGTCGTAGAAGTTGGTCTGCACTGGCGCGCCGTCCTTGATCGTCAGCGCCTCGCCCAGGATGGCCGACAGGCCATAACCGATGCCGCCTTCCATCTGCGAGCGCACGATGTCCGGGTTGATCACGATGCCGCAATCGACCGCGCACACGACGCGATCAACGTGGAACGTGCCATCGGCGTTGACGGTGACGTCCGCCACTTCCGCCACATAGGACGAGAAGGAGTGGTGGACGGCGACGCCGCGCGTCTTGCCGGCGGGCAGGGTGCCAGCCTTCTCGACGGCGAGGTTCAGCGCCGCAAGCTGGCGTGGATGCTTGGCCAGCAGCGTGCGGCGCAGCTCGACCGGGTCCTTGCCGGCCTTGCGCGCGGCCACGTCGAAGAAGTGCTCCTTCGCATAGGCCGTGTGGGTGTGGCCCACCGAACGCCACCAGAGGACAGACACCGGGTTCTTCACCAGGTGAACATCGACGCTGATGTTCGGGATGTCGTAGGCGATGTCGTTCGATCCCTCGATGGAGGAGAAGTCGGGTGCGCCGGTGTCGAACAGCGTGCCAGCCATGATCGACTGGATCGCCGTGCGGTCGCCCCAGGCTTCGATCGCGCCATTGTTGATGCGCGCGGTCATGCGGTGAACGTTCATCGGGCGATACTTGCCCGAGCGGACATCGTCCTCCCGCGTCCACATCAGTTTGATCGGCGCCTTGCCGTTGACCGCCTTGGCGATCTGGGCGGCCTCCGACACGAGATCGGCATCCGGCGTCGCGCGGCGGCCGAACGATCCGCCGGCCAGCATCGTGGTGACGGAGACCTTGGATGTGTCAGGCGCTGGCTTGCCATCAGGGCCCGTGGTCACGAAGCCCAGGATGAAGCAGGCCGTCATCTGGTCGCCGGTCGGCATCTGCGAGCCCGAGTGGATCGTGGCCGAGACGCCCGGTTTGTAGTCGATGACGCAGTTGAGCGGTTCCATCGGCGCATGGACGAGGTAGGGGAATTCGAAGTCCGCGGTGATGATTTCGCCCGCGCCACGCAGGCCAGCGGCGCCTGACCCTTCCTTGCGGGCCTCGAGACCCGGTTTGGCGAGGAGCTTCTTGTAGTCCGCGATCATTGCGTCGGTGGAGCGCGTCTCGGCGGCGCTGTCGTCCCACGTGATCTTCAGGGCATCGCGGCCCTTCTTAGCGGCCCAGAAATTGGTCGCCAGCACGGCAACGCCTTGCGGGATCTGCACAACGTCTGTCACGCCCGCGATGGCCTTGGCGGCGGCATCATCGACGCTGCCGACCTTGCCGCCGAATTTCGGGCTGCGGGCGACAAGCGCGGTGAGGGCGCCTTCGGGCGCGTAGTCCAGCGCATAGGCGGCCTTTGCGTTTACCTTGTCGGGCGTGTCGAGGCGGCCGAACTTCTTGGCGGGGTCGCGGTCCTTGCCGATGAATTCGTAGGCCGACGCATCCTTGTAGGTGAGGCTCTCGACTGCTGGCGGCGTGATCGCAGCCGCTTCGACCGCAAGCTCGCCATAGGTGGCCGACTTGCCGCCGGCTTCCGCCTTGCCCTTCACGAGCAGAACGTCAGAGGCGTCGACGCCGAAGCGCTTCGCCGCCGCCTGGCGCAGCATTTCGCGCGCCGAGGCGCCGGCTGCGCGCAGCTGTTGCCAGGATGAGAAGATAGAAGTCGATCCGCCCGTGCCCATCATGCCGCCGAAGGCCGGGTTGCCGTATTTGGCGTTGTCGGCGGGGGAATGCTCGAAGCGCATCTGACTCCAGTCCGCGTCGATCTCCTCAGCCACGATGGTGGTGAGTCCGGTCGAGACGCCCTGGCCGAACTCAATGTGGCGCAGGTAGACGGTGATCGTGTTGTCCGACCCGACCCGGACATAATCGCCCAGCGTGGTGAGGGTGACCGGCCCGGTGGCTTCGGCGGTGCGCGAGTCGCAGCCAACGGCAAAGCCGGCTGCACCAACGCCGATGGCGGCAAGCACGAAGCGGCGCGAGGGAGAGAAGGTTGCTGTGTCAGGCATAGCGGTTACCCCATGATCTCGGACGCGCGGGCGACGGCGCCGCGGATGCGCTGATAGGTGGCGCAACGGCAGATGTTGGAGTTCATGCCGTCGGTGATTTCCTGCTCGGTCGGCTTTGGCTTCTCCGTCAGGAGAGCTGCTGCGGCGAGCATCTGCCCGGACTGGCACCAGCCGCACTGGACCACGTCCAGCTCGGTCCAGGCCTGCTGCACAGCCTTGCCGGCCGGCGTATCGAGGCCTTCGATGGTTGTGATCTTCTTGCCCTCAAGCGAAGCGGCAGGCGTGACGCAGGCCCGCATCGGGGCGCCATCCACCAGCACAGTGCAGGCGCCGCAGGCGGCGACCCCGCAGCCGAACTTGGTGCCGGTCAGCTTGAGGTCTTCGCGCAGATACCAGAGCAGGGGACGATCTTCCTCCCCGGCGTATTCCTGTTCCTTGCCGTTGATGGTCAGCTTCATGGCAACCCTCCGCCTGCAGCTATGATTGATCGCGCCGCGCGTTTCGCGTCGTCACGTTATGGCCCTATGTGAGCATACGCTCACGTCTAGGGAAGAGAGAACCGCCAACTGATCACGTCTGTTGCGCGAAAGCGATATTCGCCGGGAACTACAGCGTGATCCGGCCGATCTAGTGGGGCGGCTGCGTTTCATCTCCAGGCGCGGGCTTCCTCCGCTTGCGCGAGATGAGGTTGAGCACCTCGACAAAGGCCGAGAAGGCCATCGCCGCATAGACATATTCCTTAGGCACATGGACCCCAAATCCATCGGCGATCAGGACCATGCCGATCATCAGCAGGAAGCCGAGCGCCAGCATGACGACGGTCGGGTTGGCGTTGATGAAGCGCGCCAGCGGCCCCGAGGCCAGCAGCATCACGGTGACGGCGGCGATCACCGCGACGACCATGATCGCCAGGTGATCGGTCATGCCGACGGCGGTGAGGATCGAATCGATCGAGAACACGATGTCCAGAAGAATGATCTGGAAGATCGAAGCTCCGAAATTCAGCGCCGCCCGGCCCGCCATCGGCGTCCCGTCCTTGGTGTCGCTGTGGGGATCCATCGAATGGTGGATCTCCATCGTAGCCTTCCAGACAAGGAACAGGCCCCCGGCGATCAGAATGAGGTCACGCCACGAGAAGCAGGAATCCCAGCCCGCCGAATGCATGACCACCGCGCCATGCCCGACGACCGTTTCGACATCGACCGGGCATTCCATGCCAAGCGGATTCCATACCGTCGCCTTGAGCCCGACGATCCAGCTGATCGTGAACAGCAACCCCAGCCGCATGACGAGGGCAAGCGAAATGCCGATATTGCGGGCCTTGGCGCGCTGATGCTCAGGCAGCTTGTTGGTGAGAATCGAAATGAAGATGAGGTTGTCGATCCCGAGGACGATTTCCATCACGACAAGCGAGATCAGCGCCGCCCACGCGGCCGGATCGTTCAGCAGCGGCGTAAAATCGAAATCCATGTGGGCGGAAGCTCCTCGGTTTCGTCGCTATGTAGGGCGATTGGTTGGCCGCGTTAAGCGGAAAGCGACACGTAAGGCCGGTTACGCAAGTCTGAGACGCATGATGTATTCGTCGTCCAGCGTGTCGCCGACCTTGAACTTGTAGCCGCCCACCTTCTCGAAGCCGGTTCCTTGGTAGAGGGCGATGGCGCGCTCGTTCGATTCCCACACGCCAAGGTAGAGGTTCTTCGCGCCCCGCTGGCGCGCACGCTCGATCGCCCATGCCAGCAGGATGCGGCCGACCCCTACGCCTTGCCCGTGCTGGTAGACATAGACGCGGTGAAGTTCGAGCGCGGGTTCCGGCCCCGTGTCGATCGGCAGCTTGCACGGGCCGATCTTGCAGTAGGCCAGCATCTTGCGCCCGGAGAAGGCGATGCGGACCTCGACCTCGGGATCCTTGATGTCGGCTTCCATCTTCTCGACGGAATAGGTCTCGTCCAGATACTGGCGCAGGTCGCCCGGCGAATAGAGATCGCCGAACGTCTCGACGAAAGTCTCGCGGCCGATTTCCGCAAGACCCTCGGCATCCTTCAACTGGGCGTCCCGAAAGGTCAGGTCGCGGTTCACGTACTACTCCGGTCGGGTGCCTAGCTGCCTGCCTCGGCGCGCACAGCATAAACGAATTCCCGCACTGCGTCGCCCAGCAGGACCAATTTGGCAAGCGACCATCCGCCCTGGCGGTCGAATGTATTCATGGGCTGGGTCAGCCGGTCGGCGCTGATCCGGCGCGGGGCGATCCAGTCGGCGGCCAGCCGCCCGGCGGAGGCGCGGTCCATGCTGGCCGGGGCGACGCCGGTCGCCTTGGCAAAGCGGATCGCCGCAATGGCGAGTTCGCTCTGGCGGCGAGGCAGGTCGTCGGCCACGCGCTGCAGGGCGAGGCGATCCCACTGATCTCGCGGCTGCAGGTCGCGCGCTGCGGCTCGCATGCGGTCCAGCCCCAGCGCTTCGCCTACCCGGTGCTGCACGAACAGTGTGGCCTTAAGTGGCCAGCCCGTTTCCTCGGCGATATCGACCGTCTCGCGGGCCGAAGCGAGTGCGCGGACCAGCGCGACATCATGCGCGATGTCGGCCGGCGCGCCGGCAGTCCGGTAGGCTTCCGCCCGCGCTTCGACGCGGCCGAGCACGATGGGGGAGAGCGCAGATGGCAGGAGCGAGCGGATTTCCGCGATCGCATCATGATAGCGCGCGTGTGTCGCGGAGACCGAGCTGCGGCCGAGGGCGGGATCCGACGCAAACCCGCCAGCCAGCATGCGGAGGTTGGCTGACGTTTCGACCATCATGATCGTCTGCGCCGCCGCCGGGATCTTGCCGTCGAGGCCGTTGATCCGCTCCACCAGCTCATCCAGGTGGAAGGCGGAGAAAGCCGCCTCGAACGCCTGCGAGATATGGCCCGCGTCGAGGCCCTCGGCGTCGCGTTTCTGAACGGCGAAGCTGGCGCCGGTCATGTTCACGATGCGGTTCGACAGCATGGTCGCGATGATCTCGCGGCGCAGGCGATGGCGCTTGCGCGCCTCGCCATACTTCTCGAGCTCGCGCGGGAAGTAGCCCGCCAGCAGCTTTTCGAAGGCCGGATCGTCCGGCGCGGACGAGGCGACGATGGACGCGAACAGGTCGAGCTTGGCGTAAGCCATGATCACCGCAAGCTCGGGCCGCGCAAGACCAAGGCCCGCCTCGCGCAGGCGACGAATCATCTCCGTCGATGGCAGGCCTTCGACCGCGCGATCAAGCTTGCCCTGCGCTTCCAGCGCATCGATCAGCGCCTCGTGGCTGTCGAGATCGGCGGCGGCGGTCGCCTGCATCACGCTCAACGCGCCGGTCTGGTCGTAATTGTTCACCAGCACCAGATGGCCGACCTCGTCGGTCATCGAGGCGAGCAGGGCGTTGCGGTCGGCGGATTTGAGCGCGCCCTGGTTGATGGCCTCGGCGGTGAGGATCTTGATGTTGACCTCGTGGTCAGAGCTGTCCACGCCTGCCGAATTGTCGATGGCGTCGGTGTTGATGCGCCCGCCCTTGCGCGCGAACTCGATGCGTCCGGCCTGCGTCACGCCAAGATTGGCGCCTTCGGCGATCACCTTCGCCCGCACATCCTTTGCATCGACGCGCAGGATGTCGTTGGTCTTGTCGCCGACATCGGCATGGCTCTGGGTTGAGGCCTTGATATAGGCGCCGATGCCGCCGAACCACAGCAGGTCGACCTCCGCCGCCAGCAGCGCCTTGATCAGCGCATCGGGTGTTACGGCTTCTTCCGTCAGGCCGGTCAGCGTCTTGATCTCTGGCGTCAGCGGGATCGATTTGGCCGAGCGTTCGAACACGCCGCCGCCTTTGGAAATCAGCGTCCTGTCATAGTCCGCCCACGACGAGCGCGGCAGGTCGAACATCCGCTTGCGCTCGTTCCAGCTGGCTTCGAGATTTGCCGGGTTCGGATCGAGGAAGATGTGACGATGGTCGAACGCCGCCTGCAGGCGGATGAATTTCGACAGAAGCATGCCGTTGCCAAACACGTCGCCCGACATGTCGCCGATGCCGATGACGGAGAAGGGCTGGCTCTGCGTGTCGTGGCCCATTTCGCGGAAATGGCGCTTCACCGCCTCCCACGCGCCGCGCGCCGTGATGCCCATCTTCTTGTGGTCATAGCCAACTGACCCGCCGCTCGCGAATGCATCGCCGAGCCAGAAATTGTAGTCAGCAGAAAGCCCGTTCGCGATGTCGGAGAACGTCGCCGTGCCCTTGTCGGCCGCGACGACGAGATAGGGGTCTTCCCCGTCCCACGGCACGACGCCAGGCGGATGCACGGTCTTGCCGTCGACGATGTTGTCGGTCAGCTGCAGCAGCGCACCGACAAATGTCTTGTAGGCGGCGATGCCTGCAGCCTGGATTTCCTCGCGCGTGCCTTTTGCCGGCAGGTTCTTCGGGTAGAAGCCGCCTTTCGAGCCCACGGGCACGATCACCGCGTTCTTCACCTGCTGCGCCTTCACGAGGCCCAGCACTTCGGTACGGAAATCGTCGCGGCGATCGGACCAGCGCAAGCCGCCGCGCGCGACGGGGCCGAAGCGCAGATGGACGCCTTCCACATCCGGCGACCACACGAAGATCTCGCGATAGGGGCGCGGCGCGGGCAGGGGATCGGCCTCGCGGCTGGCGATCTTCACAGCGATGTGGCGATAGGGTTTGCCCTCGCTATCGCGCAGATAGAAGTTCGTGCGTTGCGACGCCTTGATCAGCGCCAGCAAGCGCCGCAGCGCGCGATCGGCATCCAGCGTTGCGACAGCCTCCAGCTGCTTTTCGATCTCCGCGATGATCGGTGCGGCGGCCGCGCGACGTACGTCGAGGTCGCCTTTGGATGCGGGGTCGAACTTGGTCGCGAACAGCTTGAGCAGATTGTTCGCAATGTCGGCGTGGTCTGCCAGCGCCTTCACCTGCACCGCCTCGGACGGATCGAGCCCCGACTGGCTGCGATAGCGGCACAGAGTTCTAAGCAGCGCGGCCGAACGCCAGTCAGCGCCCAGCGCAACAACAAGACTGTTGAAACGGTCATTCTCCGTCTCGCGACCCCAAATCGCTTCGAACGTCGCTTCGAAGCGGGCGTCCAGCCGCTTCTGTCCGGCGGGTCGGTCGATCGCGAGGTCATGGACGTAGATCATGTTGTCGGGTGCGCCATCGACGCCAACGCGGATGGGATAACCCACCTCCGCCTGCACGCGCAGGCCCATGCGCTCCAACACGGGAACGATCTCGGCGAGGTCGAGCGGCTGGTCGCGATGGTAGATCTTCACGCGGCTGACGCCGGCCTCGAAGTCCGGCCCCCACACGCGTGCCCGCAACGCCTTGCCAGGGGGCAACTGAGCAATCGCCAGCAGGTCGGCAAGCCCTTCCTCGGGCTGGAAGTTCTCTTTGTAGGCGCCGGTGAAATGCGCGCGGGCGGGCAGGGTCTGGTCGGCGCCGGTGGCCCGCGCCACACGCGCGAGCGCATCCTCCCACGTCTCGAATAGTTGGCGCATCTGCAGGTCGAGCGCGTCTTCGTCTGGCTCGGGATGGCCGCGATCAACGCCAATGATCAGGTGCACCCGCGCCAGCGGGCCTTCGCCGAAGGAGGGGTAATACGCCGTCGTGCGTCCGCCATAAGCGTCGGCCAGCATGCGGTGGGCCCGCGTGCGCAGTTCGGAATTGTAGCTGTCGCGCGGGGTATAGAGCAGGGCCGAGACATAGCGGTCGAAACGATCGCGCCGGATGAACAGGCGCGTGCGCGGCCGCAGAAGCAGCCGAAGCACGCCAGCCGAAATCCGCTGGAGATCGCCCTCGGAAATCTGGAACAGTTCGTCGCGCGGATAGGTCTTAAGCACCGCATCAAGCTGCTTGGCCGAGAAGCGCGAGCCTTGCGGCGCGGCGGCCTTCACATTCTCGATCTTGCGGCGGATCAGCGGCACTTCGTCGGCTGCGCGCGTATAGGCCTCCGACGTGAACAGGCCGACGAAACGAGTTTCCCCGATCACCTCGCCGCGCGCGTCATAGCGCTTGACGCCAACATAGTCGGCATGGCTGCGGCGGTGGACGCGCGAGACGAAGCTCGCCTTGGCCACGATGATGGGCGAGGCCTCGTTGATGAAATTGCGCACGGCGGGCGTCAGCATGGTCGGCTCAGCGCCGCGCGAGAGCACGTTGCGGGCCGGATCACGCAGGATGCCAAGGCCGGAAGCTTCGTCCACGACGGGCTCTTCAGCGGCCAGCTGTCCGTTGGCGTCCAGCGCGAAGGTGTAATCGCGCGCGCCGAGATAGGTGAAGTTCTCATCCGCCAGCCAGGCAAGGAAAGCGCGCGCTTCGGCGATCTCGCCCGATGTGCGCCCGCCGGTCACCTTCACATCGGCTAGCGCCTCGGATGCCGCTTCCATTTTGTGGCGCATGGCATGGAAGTCCGAATTGACCACGGCGACGTCCGCGAAGGATTCCTCCAACCGCTTCTGCAGGTCGGCGCGCATGTGCGGATCGAGCAGGGGCAGGTGAACCTGGATGGTCGAACGCCTGCCGGTGGGGCCCGTCACAACCGGGTGAAGCACAGCGCGGATTTCGACCTTGGCCTCCTGGCAGGCGTTGATCGTGCTGTCGACGAGGAAGGCGACGTCTGGCCCCACAATCTCGGCCACGTCCAGCCGCAGCGCCTTGCCGTCGGCGCCGATGGCCTGGCGGGTGCGGATCACCCGCGCGCTGCTGCCTTCGTTGTCCTTGTTCAGCTGCCACAGGTCCGCCGCCAGCACGGCTGCATCCTCGACGCCGAGCGCAAGGAAGTCGTCGATGAAGGCGTCAGCGCGGTACTGGTCAAGAAAGCTGACATATTCGTCCGGCAGCGCTTTTGCGCCTCCGCCAGCCGCTTTGGCGAGCGCACGCGCCGCCGACAGGAATTCATCGCGCGAGAATGCAAGATCGTTGGACAGGGCACGGCCTCCGGATTCGCGGTACGGCGCTCATACTGCCTGAGAATAAACGACAGAATAAATGACAGGGGAATCGCCGTGAGCGAGTGCTAGACCCGCCCGCTACGGCCGGGCAAGGGCGAAGATATGCCCTGAGAAATGCTGCACCGCGGTGAAAACAACCCGATAGGGCCGGTCGGCCATGCCGGCTGGTTACCTTGGCGCTGGACCGGGTTCTGCCACGGGTTCTTCTCCGGCGACCGGATGATCCCCCGGCTTGCCGTCGGCTGACATTAGCACGGCGATCCAGCGCGCGCCGCGCACCTGCGCCAGCACGATCATCACCAGAACTGTCAGCGGCGCAGACAGGAACATGCCCACCGGCCCCCAGAGCGCCCCCCAGACGGCAAGAGAGAGCAGCACCACCAGCGGGGAAAGGTTCAGGCTGTTGGCCTGCATGCGCGGCGCGACGAAATTCCCGATCAGGAACTGCCAGACGCTGACGCCGGCAAATACCACCAGCGCGCACAGTAGTGCATTGTCCGGCATCCATTCCGGCCAGGTCGTTTCCGGCTGCACGATGGCGAACAGCGAGGGCAGCACGGTTGCGATGATCGAGCCGATGGTGGGGATGTAGTTGAGGACGAAGATCACGAAGGCCCAGAACAGCGCGTTGTCGAGCCCGATGATCATCAGCGTGATGTAGGTCAGGGACGTTGCTATGATCGACAGCGTCGTCTGCACCCAGAGATACTGCTCCATCGTGCGTCGCACCTGGTCGCCAAGCTGGCGCGAGCGCGCCCGGTCGGCGGGGCGGACGAACACGCGGTCGAGCTTGCGGGAGAAAGCCCCGGCGGAAACGTAGAGAAACGCCACATAGATCAGTATCAGCAGCATGTCGCCGATCAGGCCCGAGATGAATCCGGCTGCGGTCGGCGCGATGCTGCCGGCATACTGGTTTACCAGCGCCGACAGGGTTGGCGTGGTATCTTGGGGCGGCGAGGCAGGCGCGGTGACGGGTGCCGCGACTGGCTCATCCATCGGCGCCAACATGGCGTCGCCCGGCGTCAGCGGCTGGGGCGCTGCCGGTCGCGCCGGTTGATCCTGCAATATTGCGGGGGGCGTTGCTGAGGAGCCATCGTCCACAACGGCCGACTGCGGCAGCATGCCGTAGACATCGCGTATTACCGCGTTGATCCGCTCCTCATACTGCTCGGACTTCGACTGGAACTCGGCGATCGCGCCGCTGACGACGCTCACGAAGGTGAGAACACTGAGAGCGACCACCGTGACGGCAAAGAGATTGGCGAGCCATCCGGGAAGGTCGGGGAAGGGCCGGCGGATCGCGCGCGCGAACCCTTCCATGATCAGCCAGACGAACACCGCCATGGCGAAGGGCGCAAGGATGCGCGCGCCATTATAGAGAACGAAGCCAATCGCCACCGTCGCGATCAGCCAGACGCCAGCAGCCAGCCATTTCCTGTTGTCCGTCTCGTCCTGAGCTTCCATCCGACAAGACTTATGGTGCGTTGCCTCCCAAGCAAAGCCGCTTCGTCAAGAGGCTCACCTTATATTCCGTATGCGAGCACGCTTGGCGCGGGCGGGAAGGGCTTCTAGTCTCCGCCTTCGCATTACCGGGATATAATGATGACTGACTCGATCTTCATTGGCGGCGGCGGGCCGGATCACAAGCTGGCGCAGAACCTGTTGCTGGCGCGCGCCAACCGCCACGGCCTGGTTGCCGGCGCCACCGGCACCGGCAAGACCGTGACGCTTCAGGTGATGGCCGAACAGTTCTCGGCGGCGGGCGTCCCGGTCTTCTGCGCTGATGTGAAGGGCGATCTTTCGGGCATCTGCGTTGCGGGCACGCCCGAGGGCAAGATGCTGGAGAAGTTCAACGAACGAGCAGCCCAGATCGGCTTGCCGGGCCTCACCAATTCGGCCGCTCCGTGCATCTTCTGGGACATCTATGGCAAGGCCGGCCATCCGATCCGCGCAACTGTCTCGGAAATGGGGCCGCAGCTACTGGCCCGCCTGCTCGGCTGCAACGACACGCAGGAGGGCGTCATCACCATCGCCTTCCAGTATGCCGACGACAACGACCTGCTGTTGCTCGATTTCAAGGATCTGCGCAGCCTGCTCACTCACATCTCAACCATCTCGTCCGAGATCCAGCGCACCTATGGCAACGTAGCCCCCGCCTCCATCGGCGCCGTGCAGCGCCAGTTGCTGATGCTCGAGCGGGAAGGGGCGCCGCAGTTCTTTGGCGAACCCGCGCTCGAACTGGCCGACTTCATGCGCGTCGACACGCAGGGCCGCGGCTATATCAGCGTGCTCGACGCCACCACGCTGATCAATTCGCCGCGTCTTTACTCCACCTTCCTGCTGTGGCTGCTGGCCGAACTGTTCGAGCAGCTCCCTGAGGTCGGCGATCCGGACAAGCCGAAGCTGGTCTTCTTTTTCGACGAGGCGCATCTCCTATTCGACGGCGCGCCCAAGGCGCTGGTCGACAAGATCGAACAGGTTGTGCGTCTGATCCGCTCGAAGGGCGTTGGCGTCTTCTTCGTCACGCAGAACCCGAAGGACCTGCCGGAGAATGTGCTGGCCCAGCTGGGCACGCGTATCCAGCATGCCCTGCGCGCCTATACGCCGACCGAACGCAAGGCGGTGAAGGCAGCCGCACAGAGCTTCCGGCCCAATCCCGACATCGACACCGAAACGGCGATAACCGAACTCGGCACAGGGGAGGCGCTGGTCTCCTCGCTCGACGCCAAGGGCGCGCCGACCGTTGTTCAGCGCACGATCATCCGGCCGCCACAGTCGCGCCTCGGCCCCGCTTCCGAGGCAGATCGCGCCGCTGTCCAGGCGCTCAGCCCTGTGGCGATGAAGTATGACACGGTGATCGACCGGGAGTCCGCCTATGAGGTGCTGACAGGCCGCGAAGCCATCGCCGCCAAGGAGAAAGACGCGCTGAAGCGCGCCGAAACAGCTGAAGCAGAAGCCGCGCGCGCCCGGCGCGAGGCAAGCAAGGCCGCCGCCGAAAGCCGTGCCCAGGCGTCCGCCCGGGCATCGACAACGCGCGCTTCAACACAGCGGAAGTCGACTCGCCAGACTCCGGTGGAAGCGGCCCAGACCACATTCATGCGCACGGCGGCGCGCGAAATCGGCAAGTTCGTCTTCCGCGGCATGTTCGGAAACCGGAAGCGGTAGTCGGATGTGCGGGAAGTTCACGCAGATGGCGACTTGGGAGGAGGTTGTGGCCTTCTCCCAGCCTCTGACGGCGATTCCCGAGGACGGCCCCGAACGCGGCGACGTCACCATTTCGACGCCCATGCGCATCGCCAAAGTCATCCGTCTGGGCGAGGATGGCCGGCCCGAGCTGGCCAAGATGCGTTGGGGCTTCTCGAAACCCGGAAATCCATCTTTCAAGCCCGATCACATGCACGCGCGCGCCGAAACCATCGACACGCGACCGACGTTTGCCGAATCCTTCGCAGAGCGGCGAGGCATCGTTCTGGTCGAGACCTTCAACGAGGGCGAGCAGCTTCCTTCCGGCAAGACAAGGCAATGGGTGATCCGTCCGAAAGACCGCAAGCCCATCGCCATCGCCGTGATCTGGGAAGAATGGGTGGGCGATGCCGGCTCCGAACCAACCTTCGTCATGGTCACCGTGCCGCCCAACGAACTCATCGGTCGGATCACTGACCGCATGCCGGCGATCCTGCGTCAGGACGACTGGCGGGTGTGGCTTGGCGAGGATGATACATCGCTCGCCGACGTGAAGGCGCTGCTCAAGACGTTCGATGATGCTGGCGCCTGGGAGATGAGCGAACAGGCGCCAACGAAATCGGCGAAGACCGCCAAGAGAAAAGCGCAGGGCGACCTGTTCTGATCGTCTCCACACTGACGATCGTAGGCGATGCGTGCATGCGATCGCGCATGAAAACTTTCTGCAAAAAATCTTCGACGAAGACTCGCGCGCTGTTTTGGAAACTTCGCGTTCAGTTTCTCGGGGCAGTTTGCACGTCATCAGATCGACACGGCGACTCGCGCACCGCATCGCCGCAGCAAACGAAACAGAACCTGGAGAGAGACATGTCCACCAAGAACAAGACCTCGAAGAAGACCGTCGCCGCCAAATCGATGGCCGCCAAATCGGCCGTCGCCAAGGTGGTCGCGATGCCGGCGCCGATGCCGTCCGCTCCGATGCCGGCGCCCGTCGCTGTCGTCGCCCCGGTGTCGAACGTGATCCCGATGCCGAAAAAGCCGGTCGCGAAAAAGCCCGCTGCAAAGGCCGTCGCCAAGAAGCCGGTTGTGAAGGCCTCGGCCAAGAAGCCGGCCGCGAAGAAGCCCGTCGCCAAGAAGCCCGCGCCGAAGATGAAAGTGGCCGCCGCCTCGATGAAGCCGGCCAGGAAAGTTGCCCGCAAGAAGAAGTAAGCGGCCACTCAAGGCACATACGCTGCGGCGCGATCTCTCAAGGATCGCGCCGTTTGCGTTTCAGCGGCCAAATTCTACGGCTTGTAGACCAGCAGGACCCACAGCCCGGCGGCCGAAACCGCCGCAATGGCAAAGCCGGTCAGCGCCCAGCCCCAGCCTGTTGTGCGCTTCATAACAAAGGGCGGGGCAGGCGGCTCGGCAGCGCGGGTCAGCGCCGCATCCAGCTTTTCCAGTGTCTCTGGCAGACGGCGCAGGCGGGCAATGGCCTCGCGCGCCGTGGTCGCCGCCAGCCTGCGCAGCCCCTCGGGCCCGAACTCGCGGCGGCTCCAGCGCTCCACGATTGGCTGGGCGGCCTGCCAGATATTGTGCGCCGGATCGATCGTACGGGCGACACCCTCGACCTGGACCATGGTCTTCTGCAGCAGGATCAGCTCGGGCCTCAGATGCATGCCGAACTGGCGCGTGATGTCGAACAGCTGCAGCAGCACACGCGCCATCGACACCTGTGTCGCGTCCTTGCCGAAGATCGGCTCGCCCACCGAGCGCAGCGCCTGCGCGAACTCGTCCATCGAATGCTCGGCCGGCACATAGCCTGCTTCGAAGTGAATCTTGGCGACATACTTGTAGTCGCGCTCGAGGAAACCCTTGATGATCTGGGCAAGGAACATTCGCTCGTTCATGCCGATGCGGCCCATGATGCCGTAGTCGACAAGAACCAACCGCCCGTCCGGCGTCAGGATCATGTTTCCTTCATGCAGGTCGGCATGGAAGAAGCCATGGTCGAGCGCACACGCAAGAAAGCCGCGGGTCACGCGGTTCGCCAGGTCAATGCGCTGTTCTGAGTCCAGCGGACCCGGGTTGGTCAGCGAGCGCCCCTCGATCCATTCCGTGGTCAGGACGCGCTGGCTGGTCCGCTCCCAGTCCACCTGCGGGGCGTGAACATAGCCATCGATGGCCGCGATCTCGGCGAATTCGGATGCGGCGCCGGCTTCGAAACGCAGGTCCATCTCGCGCGTCAGCGAGCGCGCCATGGTGTCGATGAAGGCGGCGGGCTCCATCCGCTTCACTTCGGCATTGCCGTTCTTCTGCGCGGCATAAGCAATGCGCTTCATCGCGCGCACTTCCAGCTCCATCTCACGCTCGATGTTGGGCCGCAGGATTTTCACCGCCCGCGGACCTTTCGGCGTCTCCATCCGGTGCACCTGCGCCACCGACGCCGCCGCAATTGGATCGCCGATGGCGGGAAACAACCGCGCGGCATCATCGCCAAACTGCTGCTTCAGCGTTTTCAGCGCCTGAGCCTTGGGGAAGGGCGGGATCGAATCCTTGAGGCGCGAGAGATCAGTCGCCGCCTCGACACCAATCACGTCAGGCCGCGTCGCCATGAACTGGCCAAGCTTGATCCACGCCGGCCCCAGCTTTTCCAGAGCACGCGCAAAGCGCTCGCCGGGCCGCCCCCTGCCGCCGCCGCCCGGCAGGATGCGCAGGACCGCGCCCGCCGCCTTTGCTGCGAAGGGCAGGCGCTTGCGATAGGCATCGGGGATGATGACGTCGTTGCGCACCATGACGGCCCCGGCGCGGGCAAGGCGCATGTAGTCGGCGAGGGCAGTGAACATGGCCTACACCGCCCATCCGGTGTGAAGCGCGGCGATGCCGCCGGAATAGTTCTGGTAGCCAACCTGCCCGAACCCTGCGGCGCGGATGCGGTCGGCGAAATCATCCTGCATCGGGAAGCGGCGGATCGATTCGACCAGATACTGGTAGGAAGCCTTGTCGCCGGTCACCAGCTCGCCCATCGCCGGGATGACGCTGAAAGAGTACTTGTCATAGGCGTCCTGCAACACGCGATGCGTCATGTGCGAGAACTCAAGGCAGGCAAACCGCCCGCCCGGCTTCAGCACGCGGCGGAATTCACGCAGCGCCTGGTCAATCTCCACCACATTGCGAATCCCGAAGGAGATCGTCACCGCGTCGGCACAGCGATCCGGGAAGGGCAGCAGGGCGGCGTCGCACGCAACGCGCGGCATGTTCCGGTCGCTGTCCTTGATGCCGGCGACAAGCATCGCCTCGTTGATGTCGGAGACGAACGTCATCGTCTCGGCGGTGACATTGCGGCGGCGGGCCACTTCGTTTGCGCGTTTCTGGAAAGCCCGCGCCACATCCCCCGTGCCCCCGGCCACATCGATCAGCGTCTCGCCCGGCTGCGGGTTCAGCCAGGCGATCATGTTCGCCTTCCAGATCCTGTGGACCCCGGCGGACATCAGGTCGTTCATCAGATCGTATTTCGAGGCGACGGACGCAAACACGCCTTTGACGCGGCGGGATTTTTCATCCCGGCTCACATCCTCGAACCCGAAGGAGACCTTGTCTTCGTCCATGATCCGGGGAGCATAGGCGAAGGGCCTTCCCACGGCTATATGCGCAGCGATGCCCGAGCTACCCGAAGTCGAGACCGTTCGTCGCGGACTGGCCCCCGCCATGGAAGGTAAACGCATCCTGCGTGTGGAAACCCGCAGGAAGGACCTCCGCTTCCCGTTTCCGGAGAACTTTAACCAACGGATCGAGGGGGCGAAGCTGACCCTCATGGGCCGGCGGGCGAAATACCTGGTCGCGGAACTTTCCAATGGCGAAGCCCTGATCATGCATCTCGGCATGACCGGCAGGTTCACGGTCCATGGCAAAACGTCCGGCAGATTCCATCACGACGCCGGTGGCGACGAAAAGCACGACCATGTCGTCTTCGAGATGCAGGGCGGGGCGCGCGTGGTGTTCAATGACGCCCGCCGCTTCGGTTTCATGGACCTGTGGCCCGCCGACAGTCTCGAAACCTACGCGCCGTTCGCGGGCATGGGCCCCGAACCGATCTCCAACGAATTTTCCGGCGCTTATCTGCACGCAGCCTTCAAGGGCAAGAAGACGCCCGTGAAGTCCGCGCTGCTGGATCAGAATGTCGTGGCTGGCCTTGGCAACATCTATGTCTGCGAAGCGCTGTTCCGGTCAGGCATCAGCCCCAAGAAGCTCGCCGGCGCCATTCGCCGCGACAAGCTCGAGTTCCTGGCGGTTGAAGTGCGCAAAGTCATCGAGGAAGCGATCCTCGCCGGCGGCTCGACCATCTCCGACTACAAATCCACGGGCGGCGAACTTGGATACTTCCAACACGCCTTCCGCATTTATGATCGCGAGGGCGAGCCTTGCCTTGCCTGCGAGCGGCCCGTGAAGCGGATCGTGCAGTCGGGGCGTTCGACATTCTATTGCGCCGCCTGCCAGAAGTGACCACAAGGCCGGAATGAACGACGCCCCATCATCCCAACCCCAGAATGGCCAGCCGCGCCACCGCCTCTATGGCCGCGCCGCCGGCAAGCCACTGTCAAAGCGTCAGCAGGCGTTGATCGACGATTTCCTGCCGACACTGGCGATCCCGGAAACGGCGCCTGGAGCCCTCGCGCCCATCTCACTGTTCAAGCCGTCAACACGCGAAGCCTGGCTCGAGATCGGCTTTGGTGGCGGCGAGCATCTGGCAGGGCAGGCTGCGCGCAATCCCGATGTCGGCATCATCGGCGTCGAGCCCTTCATCGATGGTGTGGCGAAACTGTTGACCGCGCTGGAGGAGGGCGGAACGACAAACGTGCTGGTCCGCCGCGGAGACGCCCGCGATCTCGTCGCGCAATTCGCGGACGCCTCGCTGGATCGCGTCTTCATCCTCTTCCCTGATCCGTGGCCGAAAACGCGCCATCGCAAGCGCCGTCTCGTGCAGCCCGATTTCGTGGCGGAACTCGCGCGCGTGATGAAACCGGGAGCCAAGCTACGCTTCGCTACCGACTGGGCCGACTACGCCAACCGCGCGCTTGAGGCTGTCATGCGCGATGGGCGCTTTGCGTGGCAGGCAGAGCGCGCAGACGACTGGCGCAAGCCGCCCGCCGATCACGTGACGACGCGCTATCAGGAAAAGCGGCTAGGCGACTGCGCGCCCGTGTTTCTGGATTTCATTCACCGCTAGTTTGACTGCACCTTCGGCCATCTAGGTTTTGGTAGCGCCACTTGCTCGATTTCCGTGGTTTGTCTGCCATTTGGCTTCTTTGGACTCATCGAGATTCAGGTTAACGTGGTGGAGTTTGTGCAAGTTAGTGAAAGTCTCCGTTAACCTTTGCCAGGTAATCGTACGCACATCGTACTCAGAACGAGGTGCGCAGATGGCTATGGAGCCCCGAGATCCTACCCGCAAAAGACTGTCGTCCTTGGAGCTCGTGGCTCTTTGGAGCCAGCTTATTGGAACACTAATCGCATTTGTGGCGCTGGTCGTGGCGCTGGATAAGCCAACCGGCGCGCCGTCTCATGCAGAGGTGCCCAAGGAAGCAGGACATGGTCGAACCGAAACGGATCAACATCAAACTGGATTCTCGTTCACAAACCCTTTTGGAATATTTGGGTCGAGCGACGGGCAAGAACATAACTGATGTGGTCAAGGAGGCGCTGGACTACTATGCGCAACTCGCACAAGTCGCAGCTCGCGAAAATATGGTTGTCGAATTCAGTGGGACGCAAGCGCATCCGCTTCCCATAAATATCAAGATCGTTGATGAAGAGATCAAGCTGCAGTTTAGGAGCGCTCGAGCTCCCGTAACGCTGGAGATTTCTCAGCGGCAGGCCGCGATGCTGAAGGGCGCACCAAACTAGCGCGCCGGCTTCCCATCCAGCCGCTTCTCGAAAATCAGAATGTAACGATCGGTCCGTCCGCGCACGTTCGGCCAGAATACGTTCATCTTGCGGTCGTCATAGCGGCTCTCGATCTCCTCGAACGCCACCTGCCGGAATCCGGCTGCGAGGAAATGCCCGGTCACATCGCCATTGCTGATGCGGTGCAGGTTGGCCTGCTGCATCAGGGGCATGGTCGGAATCGCCTCGTGGTCTTCAATAACCACGCGGCCGCCCGGCGACAGCATGTCGAAGAAGCGCTTGTTCAGCGCTTCATAGTCGCCGCCCTCGAAGATGATGTCGTGATAGACCTGACCGAGAAGGATGATGTCGTAGCTCCCGTCCGGCGCATCGAGATCGTTCCAGCCCGCCGTCACCCAGCCGATATTTTCCCGCTTGATCCAGTTGCGTTGCATCTCCGGGTCCATGCCGGGAAACTGCGCGATCCAGCCAGGCGTATTGTGAATGTCGACATGGCCGCCCTCGCCAACCAGCGAGGAGAAAATGAACGCCAGATATCCCCCGCCTGACGCCACATCGAGCACGCGGCTGTTCGTCAGCGGCACAAGCGTCGGCCATGCCGTTTCGATGATCCTGCGTACCTGCCGGTTGTCGTCGCGCAGGCGGTGCTCCATTGAACGATCAGCCGCCTTCAGCGCCTTGTCGATCCGCTGCGGAAGTTCCAGCCGCTCCACAGCGCAGATCTGGCAAGGCCCGGTCATGGCGATGGGATCGTTAGCGACGACGATACTTCCCGGCGGCTGCGCGAGCGCATGTGCGCCTGTGACGATGAGCGCCAGCGCGAGCAACGCGCTGCGCATCATTGCTTGATCAGCCAGTTGAACGGCCGCACGCTCGTCTCCGCCCAGAGACCGGCGAGGGCGTAGGGGTCCTGCGCGAACAGCGCCTTGGCCTCCGCCAGCGTGTCGACTTCTATCACCAGCATCGAGCCCACCGGCGTCGCGCCATCTTCCGCCAGCATCGGCCCGCCAATCTTCACGCGCGGCTTTAGTGATTCCAGCCAGGCCAGATGCGCTGGACGCGTCGCCTTGCGAATCTCGAGCGCGCCGGCCCGATCAATCCCGTGAAAGACGAAAAGCGACATGATCGGGTCTGCCCTTGCGCGAACCTTTGCCCACCCGTCTTCGCCGGTGCGGACGGGCCTGTCCAGACACGACCGCAGGATCGTTCGTTGTGAGCCGTTCAGCTTCGGATCGCTATATCCTGCTCCGTGCACGGTATCGCCTCGGGGAAGAATGCGTTTGCCGGAGTCTTGGGTGCGACCCGATTGTCGGGTTCGTCCTGCAAATGGGGGAAGTCAAAATGAAGCGCATGTTTGTTGTCGCGATGTTCGGCGTCATGGCGATGGCTGGCGCATGCAGCCCGCAGAACCCACAGCTCGCCGCCCTTGAAGCTGAGATGCAGGGGCAACTCGCCACCATGGCGTTGGCGGGCGCAACGCCGCAGCAGGTCGAGGAATACCGGGCGCAGATGCTGCAACGAGCCCAGACGCTGATGCAGCAGCAGCCGATGCAGATGGCGGGCGGCGGCTTCGGTGGGTCGCCGGGCGGCTATCCCGAGCCGACTGAAGCGGAAATGCGGTCGGTGTTCGAAGCCCAGTTCGGCGGCGTCGAACAGCGCGTCGACGACATGAAGAGCCAGTGCGACAATGTCCGCTCCACCAATGATCCCATGGTCGGAATCGCCTGCCTGATGGGCATGGCTGCCGACCAGCCGAGCGCGCAGGTGGGCATGAGCTCATTCCGCAAGGTCGGCTGCGAGAAATCGAGCCGTCCCGGCTGGAATTGCGACTACATCATCGGCGTTCACGCGGCCGCGTTGTCCGCCTTTGGCGGCGGCGGCCAGGAGGCGCAGACTCGGCGCTTCGTGAAGTCCGATGGCCGATGGATCGCAATGGACTACTAGCGGTTAGCCGCTAGGTCGCGCCTTCGCCCTTCATTGGCCGGTTGAGCAACAGGTCGACCGCTTCACGCGCGCTTAGCCTGCCGTCGATCATGCCATGCACGACATTGCAGATCGGCAGATCGACGCCCAGCCGTTTGCCTAGCTCGACGATGGCTGGCGCAGTCTCGACGCCTTCCGTGACGGATGTGCGCGCAGCGAGAATTTCGCCGGCGGATTTTCCGCGGCCAAGCTCCATTCCGAAACTCATATTGCGCGATTGCGACGAGGAGCAGGTGAGCACGAGATCACCTAGTCCGCACAACCCGGAAAGCGTTTCCGCGCGCCCGCCCAGCGCCACGCCAAGCCGCGTCATCTCGGCAAAGCCGCGCGCGATCAGCGCCGCGTGCGCCGAGCGACCAAGCTGCAGCCCCTCGCAGACGCCACAAGCGATCGCGAGCACGTTCTTGATCGCGCCGCCAGCCTCGGCGCCGATGAGGTCGTCGCTCCAGTAGGGCCGGAAGTGCGGCCGCCCGATGGAGCGCATCCACATGTCGCCAACCGCACGGTCGGGGCAGGCGAGGGTGACGGCGGTGGGAAGGCCCTTGGCGACATCGCTCGCAAATGATGGACCGGAAAGAACAGCGGGCGATGCGCCGGGCGCTTCTTCCGCCAGCACATCGGTCATCGGCTTCAACGTGCCGCGCTCGATGCCCTTCGAGCACAGCGCGACCGGCGTGCCGGATTTCAGATGCGGCGCCAGCGATCTCAGGGTTGCGCGAAGGTGCTGGGCGGGTGCAACCAGCAGGATCGCATCGCAGTCGGCCAGCGCAGCAAGGTCGGTCGACGACGGGATCGCAGGAATCGAAACGCCGGGCAGGAAGGCCGGGTTGCCCTCGCCACGGGACAGATGCTCGGCCACGTCAGGTTCGCGCGCCCACATGCGCACGTCGCGCCCGGCCGCGAGCGCACAGACGGCAAGCGCAGTTCCCCAGGCGCCCGCTCCGGCAACCCCCACACGCTGGAACAATCCAGAGGCAGCGACGTTATGGGCTGAAGATTTCATTGAACGTTCAGCGTTCCGTTGTTACAATAACCGAATGACTGCAGCCCAGCCGACCGACATGCAGGCCGAGAAGGCCGATCCGCGCCTCGCTATCCTGCAGGCTGCCGCAGACCGTATCCTTCACTATGGATACAACAAGACCACCATGTCCGAGATTGCCTCGGACTGCGGCATGTCGGCTGGCAATATCTATCGGTTTTACCCCTCGAAAATCGACATCGCCGAGGCTATGACCCGCAATTTCAATAGCGAAACCCACGCCGGGTACACATCGATCCTGCGCGATGCTGGCCGCTCACCATCCAGAAAATTAAGGGATTTTTTCGCTTTCCGCCTCGAGCGCACGTTCCGCACCTTCGAGAAGCATCCCAAGCTGATGGAACTGGCGGAAATCATGGCGCGCGAGCGCCCCGAATTCCTGGCCGAGGAACACGCCCAGGAGCGGATCCAGATCGAAAAAATTCTTGAGGAAGGCCAGATCTCCGGCGATTTCGCCCCCCCGGCCGATCTCACCATCACGGCGGACCTGGTCCAGTGCGCCATGATGAAATTCCGCATCCCCCAGCTTTGGACAACCGAACAGCTCGACGCCCTGCAGGCAGAGATGGATGGGCTGCTTGGCCTTATTTTCACGGGACTTTCTGCCCGAAAATAGCGCCCTGAAGTTCACCAGAGGCAGCTCGCCGCACCCGATCCGTTCAATTCGACTGATCCCGTCAGGGCGCTGGAAACGCGTTCCAGTTAGCAGGTGCAGCACGAAATCGCGGGTATGTGATCGCGAGCGCAGCAGAAATATTGAACGTTTAGACTTTCATTCATTGCATTCCACACAAGCCTCGGCTATATAGTGTGCATGGACGGGAACAAAGAAGCCCGCCGCCAAACCTCCCCCAGGGGCCGAAAGAGACCCCAGACAAAAAAGGAACTGCACAGATGACCTTCCTCCCCAAGACTTCGACCGCCAGCCCGGACGCGCTGGCCCGTTTGCTCGCCCTGCCGCTCGCCATCGTGGGCGCCACCGCGATCCTCTACCTCGTGGAAGTCGCCAGCCGTCTGGCTGCCTGATTTTCCTCCCCTAGGGCGCGGCCGGCGCTTCCTCCCCCAGCCGGCCGCGGCCCTTTCCGAATTCCCTTTGGCGCCGCGAGGCGCCTCGCGCGGAACGATCTCTCTCCTCCCCAATCGTTCTCGACGCTGCCTGGCGCCGGTCTCTTCCAAGAGGCCGGCGCTTTTTTGTCGGAAATCAGCGACCTCACCCCTGCGTCAATTTGTTTCTGCGAAGCACTTGCATTCGCATACGCCCCCGGTAAGACACTTCTACCTGCAAATCATTCGCAACTGCAGAAGTGTCTCGGGGAATAGTGATGTCAGACGCCTCCAACGCCATCATCATCGATGGCCCTCGCAAGCTGCGCTCGAGCGTGGCCATGGCGCTTGTGCTTGCCGCGGCTTCCGGCCTGCCAGCCTTCGCCCAGGTCTCTCACGAACAGATTTCTCCCGAACAGGCCTCGGCCGACCCGGTTCCCGCCGAAGCCCCCTCGGCTGACGAGCCGCAGCCCTCCACCCGGGACTCCGATAATCCCGACCGCGATCGCGTCTATGTCCATGGCCGCCGCGTCGTCACATCGGTCGCCACCATCGACGCGACGAGTGCGCCGCAGACCGTGAACATCATCTCCGGCGAAATCCTGCAGGAGCAGGGCGTCACCTCGCTCGAACAGGCGCTGCGCAATGTGCCCGGCATCACCACGCAGATCGGCGAAGGCGGCGTCATGAGCGGCGACCAGTTCTTCATCCGCGGCATCTCCGCCAAAAACGACATCTTCACCGACGGCCTGCGCGACTTCGGCGTCTACACGCGCGACTCGTTCAACTACGGCCAGGTCGAAGTCTTCAAGGGCCCCTCGGCGTCTGCCTTCGGTCGCGGCGCTGCCGGCGGCGGCATCAACACGACTTCGAAGACCCCGTTCGCGGAAACCGGCGGATCGGCCCAGATCACTGCGGGCGACGCAGAGCACCTGCGCATCACCGCCGACTGGAACCAGGATTTCGGAAACGGCATGGCCGGCCGCATCGCAGCCATGACGCATGAGGGCGGCAACACCGGCCGCGACCACGTCTATTCCGAACGCTGGGGCGTCGCCCCGTCCTTCGCCTTCGGCCTCGACTCCCCCACCTCCGTTTCGATCGCCTACCTGCACCAGGACGAGAGCAAGCTCACCGATTACGGCATCCCGGTCGCGAGCGTTGGCGGCGTCGGCCGTCCGGTCACGGATTTCGGCGTCTCGCCATCAAACTTCTACGGCTATCGCGCCGATGTTGACGAGACCACGGTCGATACCGTCACCGTGCGCCTGCGCCATGAAGCCAATAGCTGGCTCACGCTGACCAGCGATGTGCGGTGGGGCAACTACCAACGCTATGCGCGCTTCACGCCGCCGGGGTGCAACGCCACTTGCGTGACGGCGCTTACCGACAACGATCCGGCGACGGTCCCGCTCGCGACACCCGGCGGACCCGGCCCCTATGATCAGGACACCCAGGGCGTGCAGAACATCACAGCCGCCCACATCACCGCGCCGCTCGGCGGCCTGCGCAGCGAGCTCACGGTCGGCTTTGACGCAGCCTGGCAGCACAACGACCGCAACCAGTATGCCTATATCGGCACGCGCACGCCGCTCGATCTGTTCAACCCGGTGCTTACGGATGGCGTGCCGGCCACCACGACGCCCTCGAACATTCGCGACACCACCACGCGTGATGTCAGCGTCTTCGCCAACGAGCGCCTCTGGCTCAACGACCAGTGGTCGCTTGTCGGCGGCGTGCGATGGGGGGCCTATGAAGTCGACCAGAACACCACGACGTTCAACTCGACGGCCGCGTGCAACGGCGCCCCCGCCGTGCCGGCGCCTGGCGTCACCTGCTACACGCCCGTCTCGTCCAACACCGACTTCGTAACCCCGCAGATCGGCGTGATCTGGGAGCCTGCGCCGAACCAGCAATGGTATGCCAACTTCTCGCAGTCGGCGAAGCCGCAAGGCGCCTCGACCAACAATGGCGACACGATCTCCAATCCCACCACGCCGACCGGCGTCTCCAACAAGGATCTCGAGCCGGAAGAAAACACCAATATCGAGATCGGCGGCCGCATCGCCCTCTTCGATGATCGCGTCCAGCTTCAGGGCGCCATCTTCCAGACCAAGAAGGACAACACCAAGATCCTCGACACGAACGGCGACCTTCTGGTCGGCTCGGGCGACGCGCAGGAAATCACGGGCTTCGAGATCGGCATCGCCGGGGCGATCACCGACGAATGGTCGATCAACGCCAACGCCACCTTCCTCGATACGGAGGTGACCGACTCAACCACCACCTATACCCCGGTCGGCGGCACGACGCCGGTCTCGGTCGTCGGCAATTCCATCGCCTTCACGCCCGAAACCGGGGCGAACATCTGGACCACCTACAATTTCACGGGTCCGCTCGCGGGCCTCGAGGTCGGCGGCGGGCTCACCTATCAGGGCGAGGTCTATCTCAATACCTCGAACCTCTCGGCCATCGATGCCTACACGACGGTCGATGGTTTCGTGTCCTATGGTTGGGACCGCTATCGCGTCTCGCTCAACGGTTACAACCTGTCGGACGAGCTCTACTTCGCCCAGATCCACGGCAACCGCGTGACGCCGGGCCAGGGCCGCACCTTCATCGTGACCCTCGGCGTGGTCTACTAATCCTCCCCAGACCATGCCTTATTGACTGGGCCGGGCTCGTCTGAGTCCGGCCCTGTTTTTTGAGAGGGCGAAAACGCCCCCGCAGGACGCCGTGAAGGGTAGGCGAACATGCTGGTGAAATGCGAAGCGGTCCTCTCGAAAGAGGAGGTGGCTCATTGCCGTTCCGTCCTGGAAGGCACGCAATGGGTCGACGGAAAGATCACGGCCGGGGCGCAGTCGGCGCTGGCCAAGCACAACCTCCAGGTCCCTGAAGACGCGCCACAGGCGCGGGCGCTGGGCGAAGTTATTCTTCGTGCGCTGGCTCGTTCGCAGGCATTCAACTCGGCCGCCATTCCCTTCCGCGTCTTCCCGCCGCTGTTCAATCGCTATGACATCGGCATGAAGTTCGGCGCGCATGTCGATAACGCCATCCGCTTCATCGCGGGCCCCAACATCCGTGTCCGCACCGACCTGTCGGCGACGCTGTTCCTCTCAGAGCCCGAAGACTATGACGGCGGCGACCTGGTGATCGAGGACACCTACGGCACGCAGAGCGTCAAGTTCGCCGCAGGCGACATGGTGCTCTATCCCGCCACCAGCCTGCATCGTGTGGAAGAGATCACGCGCGGCTCACGCTGGGCGTCATTCTTCTGGATCCAGTCAATGGTGAAGGACGATGGCGGCCGCACGCTGCTCTATCAGCTCGACCAGTCCATCATCCGGACGCGCGCAGAGCTGGGCGACAAGCATGAAGCGGTGCTGGGTCTGACGGCGGTCTACCACAACCTGCTGAGGAAATGGGCGGAGGTTTGAGGAGCGCCGGGCGCCCGGCGGTCCAGAGACCTACTGCACCCGTTCCGTCTTGATGCCCTTCGCCTCCAGCATCGCAATCACGCTGTCGGGGCCGACGAGATGGCCGGCGCCGACTGCGATTAAGATCACGCCCTTGCCCTTCAGCATCTCTTCCACTTGTACCACCCAGTTGGCGTTACGGTTGGTGAGGAGGGCGTCATATAGCGCCTCGTCGTCTTCCTTCATTTCCTCGACGAACATCTCCTCCATCGCGGCGATGTCGCCGGCGGCCCAGTTGGCGACCATCTCGTCGAGCTCGGTCGACGCCTCGCGATAGTCCGCTATTGTCTGGCGCAGGTATTCCAGTTCGTCCTCGCGCGACATGCCGGCAAAGACCTTGATCTGCTGCTCGGCGGTCTCCAGCCCTCGGGGCGTGATTCCGCGTTCGCCGAAGATCGCCTCGATCTTGGAATCGACGCCCGATGTCGGATCGTATCCGGCGGCCTGTATGGCGGAGGTCGAGATCGTGATGGCGGCAAACCATGGCCGGAACACATCCAGCTGCGCCGCCGTCATGCCCGAAACCTTCGCCGCTTCATCCAGCGTTTTCAATTCCTCGGGCGTCAGGTCGGCAGACAGGCGTCGGCGCGGCGACATGCCATAGCGGCCGACGAGGGCCAGCATCTCTCCGGCCATCTTTTCCGGATTGGTGCTCGGCAACTCCAACCAGAGCTCGGACGCTTCGGCGAGGGCGGCATCCAGCTTCTCGCCTCGCCACTGCGTTTCGGGGCGGAGCAGGTGAATCGTGCCGAGGAAGTAGATCGTAGAGTCCGCATCCTTTACTGCCCACAGCGCCGGCTGGGCGAGAGCAGGCGCCGCCCAGGAGGATGCCGTCGCAAGGCCTGCGACGAGTGCGGAGCGGAGGATGCGACCCCATGCGGCAAATCCAGCCATGTCGTTCTCCCAACTGAGCGGCGTGCGCCGGGTTTGGCATCAAGCTAGCACGCGATTTTCCCGGCGCCACATCAAGCAACAGCCGGGTGTCGCAGGTCGGCGCCCGGTGCTTGCGGGACAGCCAGCCGGGGCTATAAGCGCGCATCCGAATGCCCGCCTCATCGCCCGCTCTGGGAGACCGCCATGTCCGCCGCTAAAGCCGCTCCGAAGAAAGTCGTGCTCGCCTATTCCGGCGGTCTCGACACCTCGATCATCCTGAAGTGGCTGCAGACTGAATATGGCTGCGAAGTCGTCACCTTCACGGCTGATCTCGGACAGGGCGAGGAGCTGTCCCCGGCCCGCAAGAAGGCCGAACTGATGGGCATCAAGCCCGAGAACATCTTCATCGAGGACCTGCGCGAGGAATTCGTGCGGGACTTCGTTTTCCCGATGTTCCGCGCCAATGCGGTCTATGAGGGGCAGTACCTGCTCGGCACGTCGATCGCGCGACCGCTGATCGCCAAATATCTCGTCGATATCGCCGCGAAGACCGGCGCAGATGCGGTCGCTCACGGAGCCACCGGCAAGGGCAATGACCAGGTCCGCTTCGAACTGTCGGCCTATGCGCTGAACCCGTCGATCAAGGTGATCGCACCGTGGCGCACGTGGGATTTCAAATCGCGCACCGATCTGATCGCTTTCGCCGAGAAGCACCAGATCCCGGTGGCGAAGGACAAGCGCGGCGAGGCTCCGTTCTCGGTCGACGCCAATCTGCTGCACTCGTCTTCCGAAGGCAAAGTGCTGGAAGACCCCGCCGTCGAGCCGCCGCCCTATGTCTACCAGCGCACCATCTCCCCGATGGAAGCGCCCGATCAGGTCACCGAAATCGAGATCGGCTTTGCCCAGGGCGACGCCGTGTCCCTCAATGGCAAGGCCATGTCGCCCGCGACGCTGCTGGCGGCGCTCAACGACCTTGGCCGCGACAATGGCATTGGCCGTCTCGACCTTGTCGAGAACCGCTTCGTCGGCATGAAGTCGCGCGGCGTCTACGAGACGCCCGGCGGCACGATCCTGCTGCAGGCCCACCGCGCAATCGAGTCTATCACGCTCGACCGGGGCGCAGGCCACCTCAAGGACGAGCTGATGCCGCGCTATGCGGAACTCATTTACAACGGCTTCTGGTTCGCGCCTGAACGCGAGATGCTGCAGGCCGCCATCGACAAGAGCCAAGCCAACGTCACCGGTACGGTTACTCTCAAGCTCTACAAAGGCAATGTGATCGTGGCGGGCAGGGCCTCGCCCTACTCGCTCTACTCTGCCGCGCACGTTACGTTCGAGGACGACGCTGGCGCCTATAACCAGCAGGACGCCGAGGGCTTCATCCGCCTCAACGCGCTGCGCCTGCGTCTGCTGGGTCTGGCCGGAAAACGCTAGGGCCGGATTGCACCTGCAACCTTCGGGGCTTTCCCGGATTATCGATTCATCGGCTCGCGTTTTTTCTTGCGTGAGGCGACGTGCGGGGTTGCAAAACCCGTATCACGCTAATTATGCTGCAAGCACATGGCGCTGTTGATTCCCGGATCGGGGGCAGCGTCTATCGGAGACAGGGCCATGCACCGGCCGGAGCTCCCTGGTCGCGCCGCGGAACGCGTCGCCCGTGTCGGCGCGGCGCACGAAGGCGTTGACCATACGAGACAGCCCACTGCTGATCATGACGCCGGAAAATGGGTGCGCGTCGCCTCGCAAAAGCGCGTGCTCATCATCGACGACAATGACCGCCATCTCGATATTCTCGCCGCTATCCTCGGCAGCGTCGGCTACGAGGTGGAGACCTGCGGCTCAGGCGCGGAGGCGCTGCGTCGCCTGAGCATGCGCGTCTACGACGTGGCAGTTCTCGACCTCGTAATGCCTGAAATCGGCGGCGTCACCGTCGCTCGGGAAATGCGCCATGGCGGCCCTAACACGCTGACCCCGGTTGTGGTTTGCACGGCCAATGTCGCGATGGCGGCCCGGCAGCTTGTGAATGTCGCCGGCATACACGCGGTTATCGGCAAGCCGATCAACACCGCCGACCTTATTCTCGCGGTTGCCCGTGCGCCCATGCTTTCTGGCGAGCGCTCGGCCCCCCAGATGCGGATCTAGGCTGTATGAAGCGGGCCCGCGGAAGGCATCCCTGCTGCGACGCGCATTCCCGTGATACGCTCACGCGATGATCAACTACGCTGGCATGAGCAAGGTTGAGCGGCGCGTCGCGGTACTGCGCGACCTCGACGTATTGAATGGCGGGGATTTCCCGGGTCTCGACCGCCTGATCGCCCTGGCGGCGGATGTCTGCGACGCCAATATCGCCGCCTTCGTTGTGCACGATGGCCTCGATGCCCACCAGCTCTCCACCACATTCGGCACGCGCGAGACGATGCCGGGTCCAGAATGCATGTGCACGCCAATCCTTGAGGCGGGTGCAACGTTCATCTCTGACGACGCGCGTCATGACCGGCGATTTTCAAGTGCGCGCTATGTGCATGGCGCGCCCCACGTCCGCAGCTTCGTTGGCGTGCCCGTCGGCGCCGAACCCGAACTCCCGCTGGGCGTGCTGGCCATCGGACATACCGAGCCGGGAAGGTTCAGCCCGCGCCAGGCCCAGAGGCTGGAGCGGATCGCAGAACTCGTAACGTCATTCCTTGTGGCCCGTCTCGAAGGCATCGAGGCCCTGCGCGCCGCCGCCAAGACCGAGGAAGAGCGCAAACGGCAGCACCTGTTCGAACTGATCTTCAACGCCATCCGGGAAGGGGTGAATGTTGTCGCGCCGAGGCGGGGACTCATTGAAGTCAATCCGGCATGCCTTGAGCTCATAGGCCTCACGCGCGAGGAAGCGGCTTCGCGCAGCTACAAGGATCCACGCTGGCAAGGCTTCAGGCCGGATGGAACAGACTATAAGCCCAACGAGTTTCCCGTCATGGTCACCCTGCGCACGGGACAGGCGCTTCAGGACTTTCCGCTCGGGATAGAAATGCAGGACGGTCGGACACGCTGGCTGTCCGTGAACACCGTTCCCCTGCTGCATCCTGATACGGGCGCGGTCGAGTACGCGGTCGTCACCATGAAGGACGTCACGGCGCAGCATGAGGCCGAACAGAAGGTTGCGGCGCACACAGCCGAACTGTCGGCAGCGCTGGCGTCAGCCGAACGCGCAAGCCAGGCCAAGACCGAATTCCTCGGTGTGATGAGCCACGAACTGCGCACGCCGATGAACGCGGTGCTGAGCTGCGCCGGCCTGTTGTCGCAATCCAAGCTCGATCCGGTGCAGCGGCGCACGCTGGGCGTGCTTGAGGACGCGGGCCGCCAGATGCTTGTGCTGCTGAACGATCTTCTCGATCTGTCCAGCCTCAACGCCGACAAGATCCGCATCGATCCCGAGCCGGTGTCGCTGGTGCGCCTGATCGAAGACGCGGCTGTGATCTGGGCGTCGGATGTGCGCGCCAAGGGGCTATCGCTTTCGGTGGTGATCGATCCTGACCTGCAGGCGCCAAGGATGGTGGATCGGGCGCGGCTCCTGCAGGTCATCGGCAATCTCATGGCCAACGCCATCAAGTTCACCTCGGTCGGAACCGTGGCGATCAGGGCCTGGTCCGAATCGGTCCGGGGCAGACAGGATAGCGTCGCCATCGAGATCGAAGACACCGGCCCGGGCGTTCCACGCGAGGCGGCCGAGCGCATCTTCTCTCCGTTCGAGCAGGTCGATGTATCCTCGAAGCGCAAGCATGGCGGCCTCGGCCTCGGCCTGTTCATCGCGCGCCGGCTGGCTATGGCGATGGGCGGAGACATCAGCCTTGAAACCCGGCCGGGCCTGGGTTCGCGCTTCACCGTAAACATCGCTGCCCCGCTGGCGGCGACGTCAATCGATCCCGCGCCACCGGCCGACATTGTCACGGGGCGCGAGCATCGCCGCCTCGAAATCCTGTGTGTCGATGACAATGCGCGGAACCTTTATGTGATCTCGGCCATGTTGCGCGCTGCGGGCCATGGGGCCATCGTGTGCTCGTCCGGGTCCGAGGCGCTGGAAATCCTGCGTCAGCGCAAGGTCGATCTCGTGCTGCTCGACATGGTGATGCCCGAAATGGACGGGTTCGACGTTCTTGCCCGCCTGCGTGAGGGAGGCGGACCCAATGCGGAAACACCTGTCATCGCCTGCACGGCCAACGTGCTGCCGGCGCAGCTGGAGGCCTACGAGAAAGCCGGCACGGCAGGCGTCCTCGCCAAGCCGATTGATCCGCGTGCGATGCTGGAAGCGTTGGCGTCCGCCGCGTGAAACCGTCGCGACGTGCGCATTAACCTTGAAGTTGCAGGCGGCCTCTTTATTGCAGGGGCGCCGTAACGGCGCCTCCCAATGCGCGCAGACGCAGGTTTTCGAGAAGACACATGGACCTTTCCAGGATTTCGACCGGCCCGAACCCGCCCGAGGACGTGAACGTCGTGGTCGAAGTGCCGCTCGGCGGCGAGCCGATCAAGTACGAGATCGACAAGGCGTCGGGCGCGATGTTCGTGGATCGCTTCCTGTACACGCCGATGCGCTATCCGTGTAACTATGGCTTTATTCCCCACACGCTGTCGCTGGATGGCGATCCGATCGACGTGATGGTGGTGGGCAACCGCGCGCTCGTTCCCGGCTGCGTCGTCCGCGTCGTGCCGGTGGGCGTCCTGATGATGACGGACGACAAGGGCCAGGACGAAAAGATCCTTGCCGTGCCGCACCCCAAGCTGACGCGCTACTACGAGAAGGTGAAGCACTACACTGACCTGCCAGAGATCGTGGTCGAGCGCATCGTGCATTTCTTCGAGCACTACAAGGATCTCGAGCCCGGCAAGTGGGTGAAGATCGAAGGCCTGCACGGCCCCGAACGCGCCCGCGAACTGATCCTCGAATCCATCGAACGCGCCAAGACGACGGGGAAGTAGTCGCGCTAGTGCGGCGCCTCGAAGAGGATCGGGTGAATCGTCGCCACCAGGATCAGCGCCATCGTCACGTTGAACACGCGCAGCCTGATCGGATCGTTCAGGAAGCGCCGCAACTGCGTGCCCAGCAGCGTCCATGAACCGACCGACGGCAGGTTGATCGCGCCGAATACGGCCGCGACGATCAGCAGGCTCATCACCGGGTCAGTCGGCAGCGTGTAGGCGGAGACCGCCGTCAGCGCCATCGTCCACGCCTTGGGGTTCACCCACTGGAAAAGCGCAGCCTGCACGAAGGTCATCGGTCGCGTCTTTGCCGGCTCGCCTTTCTTCGCGCCGGGCGGAGCCGACGTCGCAATTTTCCAGGCTAGCCAGATGAGATACGCGCAGCTCGCATATTTCAGGATCTGGTGGGCGAGGGGATAGACCTCGAACACCTTGGCGAGCCCCGCGCCCACCAGCACGATCATCAGCGTGAAGCCGATCGACACGCCCAGCATATGCGGGATCGTACGCACGAAGCCGAAATTCGTGCCCGACGTCATGAGCATGAGGTTGTTCGGCCCCGGCGTGATCGAGGAGACGAACGCGAAGGCCACGAGGGCGCTGAACAGCTCGGCGGTCAACATTTCGCAACATTATGGCGGGTTGCCTCGAATGTGCTTGCGAAATGGGGTTCTGGAGGACTAGTTCTGCAATCCATGACGAAGATGGACGACATAAACCGCAGGATATTGCGCGAACTCGAACGCGATGGCCGCATCACCAACGCCGATCTTGCGGCGAAGGTGGGCCTGTCCGCGTCCGCCTGCCTGCGCCGCGTTCAGGAGCTTGAGCGCGAAGGCGTCATCGCCGGCTATCGCGCCGTCGTGAACCGGTCCGCCATGGGCGGGGGCTTCACCGCCTATGTCGCCGTCGGTCTGTCCGAGCACCACAAGCGCAACCAGCGAAATTTCGAGAAAGCGATGGCCGCTGCCCCGCAGGTTCGCGAATGCCATAACGTCACGGGCTCGATAGAATACATCCTGCGGGTCGAGGTGGAGGATCTCGTCGCCTACAAGCACTTCCACACCGAAGTGCTTGGACAAGTGCCGGAAGTCGCCTCGATCACAAGCTATATCGTGATGGGCTCGCCCAAGGATGAGCGGGGCTAGGCGCCCGTTGTCGCCTGCGCGCTATCGAACGTCGTGATTGCGCAAGCACGACAGGCGCGTTCAAGTCATGGTCGTCTGATCCGAGGGGAGAAGCAGATGACCGGGACATTCCGCCACTTCGCCATCAACGCCAGCGACGTGCAGCGCGCCAAGGCCTTCTACGAGAAGACATTTGGTTGGGAGTTCAAGCCCTGGGGGCCGCCCAACTTCTACCAGATCTGGAATGCCGGGCAGGGCCTGCTTGGCGCGCTGCATGAGCGGCGCGAGGTCGTTCCGGGCAAGCCGATGTTCGGCTTCGAAGCGACCGTTCAGGTCGAGGATATCCGCGCCACCCTGAAGGCGGTAGAGGTTGCCGGCGGCCGCGTGCTGGCGCCGCCCTACCTGATCCAGGGTGTCGGCGAGATCGCGTATTTCGAGGACAGCGAAGGCAATATCTGCGGCGTCGGCCAGTATGCGCCAGGCGTCTGGCCGTGAGCGCACAAGTCGGCGCCAACGCAGACGGCGGCGATGGCTTCGACGTCCGCTCGCTGGCGATGACGTTCCGCGACGGCTATGCGACCGATATGCACACGCATCCGTGGGCGCAGCTGGTTTACGCGCGCAGCGGCGTTATGAACGTGACGGCCGGGCACCTCGTCTGGTTCGTGCCGCCAACGCGCGCGATCTGGATTCCACCGCGCACACTCCATCGCATCGAGACAAAAGGCGAGGTGGCGCTGCGTACGCTCTATATCGCGCCCGGGCGGGCCGGAGAGATAAAGCGCTGTGTCGAGGCGATGGAAGTCTCGCCACTGCTAGCCGAACTGATCCTGTATGTGTTGTCGAAGCAGATGCTCGATCCCAAGAAACCGGAAGACGACCGGCTGGCCGCGGTGCTGGTCGACCAGATTGCAGCGGCGCCCACCATCGATCTTGCCCTGCCATTGCCCCGCGATGCGCGGGCACTGCGCCTCGCGGAGATGCTGCGCAACGATCCGGCCGACAGGCGCGATCTAGAAGCGCTCGCCGCCATATGCGGGGCGAGCCTGCGCACCCTGCAACGCACATTTTCCGACGAGACAGGGCTCACCATAGATGCATGGCGCCAGAAGGCGCGGCTGGTGCACGCGGCGACGTCGCTCGCCGGCGGCGCGAGCGTCACATCAGCAGCGATGGATTGCGGCTATGACAGTCCCAGCGCCTTCATCGCGGCATTCAAGCGCCAGTTCGGCGTGACGCCGGGAAGGTTCGCTGGCAATGCCGGCTAGCCGCTCAGCGCGGCTGCTTTTTCACATACTCGGATTTCAGCTTCATCGCGCCGAAGCCATCGATCTTGCAGTCGATATCGTGGTCTTCATCGACAAGGCGGATGTTCTTCACCTTGGTGCCCTGCTTCACGACGCCGGAGCCGCCCTTCAGCTTCAGGTCCTTGATGACGGTCACCGTGTCGCCGTCCTCCAGCACGTTGCCGTTCGCGTCCTTGTAGACGCGCGGGCCATCCGCTGCGGCGACCGCCGGCGTCCATTCGTGCCCGCATTCGGGGCAGACAAGCATGGCGCCGTCTTCATAGGTGAGGGCGGACGCACAGCGGGGGCAGGGCGGAAGCGTGTCTGACACATCAGGCCTCGACGGCAGCGCGCGAATTGCGCTTGCGGTCGTTGGGGTCGAGCCAGACCTTGCGCAGGCGGATGCTTTCCGGCGTCACTTCGACCAGCTCGTCGTCCTGGATATAGGCGAGCGCCTTCTCGAGCGTCATGCGGATCGGCGGGGTGAGGCGCACGGCTTCGTCCGCGCCCGAGGCGCGCACGTTGGTGAGCTTTTTGCCCTTGAGCACGTTCACTTCGAGGTCGTTGCCGCGCGTGTGCTCGCCGATGATCATGCCTTCATAGACCTTCACGCCCGGTTCGATCATCATCGGGCCGCGGTCTTCAAGATTCCACAACGCGAAGGCGACGCTCTCGCCCGAGCCGTTGGAGATCAGAACGCCGGTGTGGCGTCCTTTGATCTCGCCCTTGTGCGGGGCGTATTCATGGAAGATGCGGTTCATGATCGCGGTGCCGCGCGTGTCCGAGAGCAGTTCGCCCTGATAGCCGATCAGCCCTCGCGTCGGGGCGTGGAACACCAGGCGCTGGCGGCCGGCGCCGGAGGCGCGCATGTCCATCATGTCGGCGCGGCGCTCGGACAGCTTCTGCACGACGATGCCCGAATGCTCTTCATCGACGTCGATCACGACTTCCTCGATCGGCTCGAGAACTTCGCCCGTCACTTCGTCCTTCTGCATCACGACTTTCGGACGCGAAACGCCAAGCTCGAAGCCTTCGCGGCGCATCGTCTCGATCAGAACGGCGAGCTGGAGTTCGCCGCGGCCGGCGACTTCGAATGCGTCCGAGTCCGGTGCGCGCGAGATCTTCAGCGCGACGTTGCCTTCAGCTTCCTTCAGCAGGCGATCCCAGATCACGCGGCTGGTGACCTTCTTGCCTTCCGTGCCGGCGAGCGGCGAGTCATTCACGCGGAATGTCATGGCCAGGGTCGGCGGGTCGATCGGCTGGGCGGGCATCGCCTCGGTGACGGACGGATCACAGATCGTGTCGGCGACGGTGGCCTTGGTCAGGCCCGAGATCGAGATGATGTCGCCAGCCTTGCCCTCGTCGATGGGCTGGCGGGTAAGACCACGGAAGGCCAGCACTTTCGAGATGCGGCCCGTCTCGATCACTTCGCCTGTGCGCGAGAGAACCTTCACGGTCTGGTTCGGCTTCACCGAGCCCGAGTCGACACGTCCCGTCAGGATGCGGCCGAGGAAGGGGTCGGAGCCGATGGTCGTGCCCAGCATGCGGAACGGGCCGTTGTCGACGCGCGGCGGGGGAACGTGGGCCAGCACGGTCTCGAACAGGGCGGCCATGTCCGTCGTCTTCACGGCGGGGTCCTTGCTCATCCAGGCGTTCTTGGCTGAGCCGTAAATGATCGGGAAGTCGAGCTGCTCGTCGGTAGCGTCGAGGTTGGCGAAGAGGTCGAACACCTCGTTGACGACTTCGACGTGGCGCTCTTCCGGCTTGTCGATCTTGTTGATGCAGACGATGGGGCGCAGGCCCACTTTGAGCGCCTTTGACACCACGAACTTCGTCTGCGGCATCGGGCCTTCGGCGGCGTCGACCAGAACGATCGCGCCGTCCACCATGTTGAGGATGCGCTCCACTTCGCCGCCGAAGTCGGCGTGGCCGGGCGTGTCGACGATGTTGATGCGGATGTCTTTCCAGACGACCGAGGTGGCTTTCGCGAGGATGGTGATGCCGCGCTCACGCTCGAGGTCGTTGGAGTCCATCATCCGCTCGGACGTAGCTTCGTTCTCGCGGAACGAGCCCGACTGCTTGAGCAGGCAGTCGACCAGCGTGGTCTTGCCGTGGTCGACGTGGGCGATGATGGCGATGTTACGCAGTTGCATGACGGTGTCTTTTGGCCGGGAGGGGGCGGAATTGTGCGCCGCAATACAGGGCTTTTGTGAAGAAAGCGAGGACTACAGGGCCGCAGCGCTGCGATTGCCTGCTGTCGCGCCGAATGTTATCTAATGTTATTGGTTAAGGAGCGCACGATGGCAGGCATGAGTATCTCGATGTCCGACAAGATGCGCGAGTTCATCCGTGCTCGGGTCGAGTCGGGCGACTATCACAATGAAAGCGAATACATCCGCGACCTGGTTCGACGGGATCAGGAACGCTTGTCGGAGGATGAAAGGATCCTGAAGCGCCTGCGCGCCGCCCGGTCATCTGGCTTGAGCGAGCGGTCTGTCCTCGACATCATGCGCGAAGCCGAGGGGGACATGCGTGAAAAAGCCGAGCTACCGGCTCTCAAGGGCGGCCGACGCAGCGCTCGATGACATCTTCCGACGCGGCGTCCGCGAATTCGGACTGCGTCAGGCGCAGGACTACCTTCTGGGCCTCCACGAAGCTTTCGAGATGCTGGTTCAGCATCCTGAAGCCGGCAGGCCATTTCACGAATTTCGCCGGCACGAGCATGCGAGCCATGTCGTCTTCTATGAGGTCGAGGACGGCGTGATCATCATTGTCGATCTCGTGCGCACGGGGCGCGATCTGGAAGCCTGGGCGGGGAAGCGATAGTCTCTTGGGGACTTTGGGAGAAGGTAATGCGCTCGCTTGCTGTTGTCCTGAGCGTGCTGTGTACGAGCTGCATTAGCATGTCCGAACCGCGGATGACGCCCGCCGGCAGCGCCTGCGCCGTTGGCGATCCAATGGTCGAGACCATGCTGTTCCTCGGTATGGCGCGGCCGGGTGGGTCGGTGTCGCGCTTCGAGTTCAAGCAGTTCGTGGAGACCGAGGTCGCCCCGCGCTGGAAGGAAGGGTTCACTATCCTCGAAGGGCAGGGCCTGTGGCTCTCCGAACAGCGCGGCATCACCGAGCGCGAGCCATCGCGCGTGCTGGTGCGTTTTCATGACGGCAGCGTGGATGCCTCGGCCGGCGTCGAGGCGATACGCGATGCCTACATCAGGACGTTCGAGCAGGACGCCGTGCTGCGCACCGACCGGACGACGTGCGCGGATTTCTAGACGTCAGCCCGGGAATTGCTGGATACCGACCGGCTCGATCTGGAGATCGCGATAGACGAAGACCGCTGCGCTCTCGCGGCCCTGTGGGAACATGAAGGTCACGAGGTCTTCCTTGCGGATGGCTTCGTATGTGTCGCGGTCCATCCACTCCTCCACATGGAAGGGAAACTCCGAGGCCGCGTCGCCGGGCGCCTCTGCGCCAGCCTTCCATTCGGGAAGTTTCGATGATGACGGCATGTTGTTCGAGGCCTGGTCGATCCATTCCTTGAGGCCTGCCGTCATCGCGGCGCTGTCAGTCCGGTCGTAGAGGCCAAACACGTCGCTGGTTGGGGATGACCAGACCAGCAGCGGATCCTGCTCGTCATTGCGCACGACCAGGAGCACGGCAGCCTTCTCGCAGGATGGGCCGGTTGCAATGGCGCTTGCCGTCAGTTCGGCCGGCCAGGCGAGGTCTATCGAAGCCGAGCATACTGTGCTGGCGGGCGCCGCAGCTTGATCTGCCGGCGGCTTGGCCTCGGACACTGGCGTTGCGGCAGGTTGGCATGCAGCGACAACAAGGAGGCTGGCGGCGGCGAGAAGAATCTTCATGGCAGGTCCCCTGACGGAAGCGCGATTATGTATCCCAGCTTCACGAATAGCACCCCGGAAACAGACCGGCCAGCGGGCGGGGGAGAGGCCGCCGCTGGCCGGTTGTGGATCGGAGTCATCGATCCGGAGGCGTCCCCACGCCCAAAGGGATCAGCGGCGCTGGTTGCCCTGGTTGTTGCGTTGCTGGACCTCGTCTTCCTTGGCGGCGGCGCGGTCTTCATCGTTCCATTCGACCGACGGAGCCGCGCCGGCGGCGAAGGCTTTCGACTTGTCGGCAAGGCGGTCCATCGAGTCCGACAGCTGGTCTTTCGATACGGCCATGTTGCGCGAGGAGGTCTGGCCGACGCCGACAGCATCGTCGAAGTTCGAGAACTCGGCGCCGAGGAAGACGACTTCCCATCCCTTGGCGCGGGCGCGATCCAGCGCGGCCTTGGCGGCGGCATTGTTCATCTCGGTGGACGAGTTTTCCTCGCCATCGGTCATGATCACAATGATCGCCTTATCCGGGCGATCCTTCTCGGCCAGCGACACGATGCGGCCGATGGCGTCGTAAAGGGGCGTCATGCCGCGCGGGCTGACTTCGTTCGCGGTGACATCGTTCCAGCGTTCGGCGTCGACACCCTTGCGCAGCACGTCGAACTGCAGGCCGTCCTGCGCATCGAATACGGCGAGGGTGATGTCGGCGTCGACGCGCGGGCCGCCGTCAAGCGATGCAAGTCCGTCGGCATAGGCGTTCACCGAAGAGAGCGCCTCAGACCAGATCGGCTCCATCGAGCCGGTGCGATCCAGCAGGATGTAGGAGTGGATGGAGGGGTTCACCGGCGGCTTGGCGAAGGCGGCCGTGGCGGCGGCGCCCGTGGCCGCGAGGGCGAGGAGGGCGGCGATTGCTGTGCGGGTCTTCATGGTCCTGTTCCCCAGGATGGAGGGATGGGTGCAGCGTCAGTTTGCGAAGAAGGCGAAGATGGCCGGTGCGGGCGGAGCCGCTTCGGCCGAGATCTGTGCGGATGAAGGGACAGGCGCGCCAGCCGCCGCATACGTCACGCCGCTGATGATCAGCGCGGACAGGATGAGGCGGATGGAGTTGCGCACGTCGGTCCCCTTCGCTGCGGGCCAGCGTTGCGCCGTACTCCGCAGTGTCAGGTTGTCGCACTGGAATGGGGCCGCGCTGCGGCGCCAATTGGGGCGAAACAGCGATCAGTCGAGGTTTGATTGAGTCAGCTTGTTCAGCATCGCCGTCAGCTTCCGGGCGCCGACAGGTTGAGCCACAACACGAGCCCGATCACGGCCGCATAGAGCAGCACGGAGAGGAACGCCGTTCGCCAGCCGCCCTGCGCCAGGGCATGGGCGCCCGCCAGCTCCTTTTCCTCCTCGGCATTGCCAGTCGTCATCACTAGCAGGGCGACGACCAGCAACACAAAGCCGTATGAGGCGAGATAGACCTGATCGAGCATCAGCAGGTAGCCGACATCGGGCAGGGCCGCCTGCGCGCTGAACTGCAGCGCCACCAGCGTCAGCAGCGCCGTGATGGAGAGGCCCACGCGCGCCTCGACGTGCTCGGGCTTGAGCAGCAGCGCAGCCGCCGCGACCAGCACGACGATGAACACGGGCAGCAGCGCCTTGGTGACGCCCGACGCCACGGGACGTGAGATCGGAATCGATATGATGGCGCGCGAATAGGCTTCGGGCTCGGGCGTGCCGACTTCGCCGAAATTGGTCGGGTAGGGGCGGTTCCTGACCTCAATCGTCGGCTTACCGATCTCGAAGCCCGGCAGGCTGATCTCGGGGTTCAGCGTCACTTCATCAGGCGAGTAAACGAGGCGGTTGGCGTCCCATTCCTGGTCCTCGATCTCGATCGTCAGCTGGTGCCTGTCGAACGGATAGGTCTTCACCGAGAACTTGGCGGCGAACGGGCCCTGGTGACGGAACACCTGGTAATCCGATCCATCAGGCTGGCGTACGGGCTCGGGATAGATGTCGGTCTGCACATGGTCGTCGGGGGCGAACATGTTCATCCATTCGAACGACTTGCCGGGAACGATCTCGGCGTCCGTCTCGCGGAACCAGAGATAGATGTCGGCCACGAACGAGTAGTTGTGCAGGTCGATCGACTGGATGTCGTTGATATAGACGCCGACCTTGATCTCGGCTGGCCCCGAGGGCTGCACGGGGGCTGCGACGGGCGCGGGCGACTCCGGCGTTTGCGCGCGAGCGAGCGGGGCGAGGCAGAAGCCAAGCGCCATGACGAATGTCAGGAAGCGCAGCAGTGAGCGCATCAATGTCGTCCCCTTCGTCTTCACGCGCCCCTTGATGCGGAGCGTTGGAGCGGAAGGCAAGGGGCGAGCGCACGCGCGCCGCATGGCCGGAATGTTTCGCGAGCGTGGCGGCGAGGGCTGGTGTCTGTCTGGCCTCTGGAAGAAGTGGAGGGCTGGGGACGCGGATCGCTCCGCAGATGATAGTCCGTAGTGGGTGGTCCGTAGTCCGGGTGCGGATCTCCCGCGTCCCCGCGCGCGGGTTGCCCCGTTCGCATCGCCTTCGCCCTACAGGTCTCTGCAGAAGCCCTCCATGCGGAGGCGACAGGCGCATATTGCGCCCGGTTGTGAGGGGGTGGATGAGATTGCGCGTTTCCTACAGCGAGAAATCGCCAACGCCTTGAAGCGCTTTGCGAAGTTTCGACGTGAACGTCGCGCTATTCGGCCGAATCTGGCGGCCTCCGGTACGTCAGTGTTGAGCTGCCCTATCGATAGCGCGTCGTGGCGTTGGTGCATGCGAACCGCTAGCCTCGCTGCACGCGAAAGGGAAGACGACATGAAAATCGAAGGCGGATGTTATTGCGGCGCGGTGCGCTATGCGGCGGAGGGTGAGCCTGTGCTGAAGGCGCAATGCCATTGCCGCACCTGCCAGACGTTCACCGGCGGCGCGCCCAATACGTTCATGGCGATGCCGGCCGAGGGCTTCCGCTACACGAAGGGCGAGGTGAAGTCCTATGCGCGGCCTGACAAGGAGAACGCGGTGACTCGCGAATTCTGCGGCACGTGCGGCACGCAGATCGTGGCGCGCCGGCCAGGCTTTCCGCCCGTCGTGCTCAAGGTGGGCACGCTGGATGATCCCACGCAATTCGGCGGCCCGCAGATGGCGATCTTCACGGAAGACGCACAGCCCTTCCACGGGATCGCCGAGGGCGTGATGAAGTTTGACAAGCTGCCGCCTCGCTGAAGCTGCCGCATCCGATTGACGACCCCGTGCAACGCTCACCATAGTCGCGGCGCATAAGGGGAGGGCGATCATGAAGGCAGGATGGGTTGCGGCGGCGCTAGCACTGGCCCCGTTCACGATGGGACAGGCCGCGCACGCACAGGCGTCCGGGTGTCCGCTGATCCACAATCTCGTTGCGGGCGCGCCGGCGGGCTTTCCCGAACAGCGGGGCGAGGAGTGGGACAATGGCTGGTTCGACTCGAACCTCTACATGACCGGCGCCGATGATTGTTCGATCAAGGTGGGCAGCGAGAACCTGTTCTACTGCGCCTGGGGGTTCGATGCGCCGTCCGACGCCAATTCTCTGGCGACAGCGCTGTCCGATGCGGTGACGGGCTGCCTTGCCGGGTGGACGCGCGCTGATACGGCCGGCCGCAAATCATCCAACAACCTCACCATCCTCACGGGGCTCACCCTGTCGGGTGTGGGTCGCGATGCCGGCACCACCGTTCTGGTCTTTTCGGAGTCCTTCGAGGACTCGCAGGAAAGCCAGGTCACGATCGAAGTGCGGCGCTAGCGGCGGCGATGTCGTCGCACGGCGGCTTGGGAGAGGCTGGTCCATGAAATTCACGATCCTTGCCGCAGCTGTGTTCGTGCTCTCGCCGCTTGCTCACGCGCAGGATTGCGCGCCGCTTAACCGGGTCATCGCATCGGCGGTGGAGGAGGGCTTCGAGAGCATCAGCGGCGAACGGGTCGAGGACGGGTACTTTGAATCCAAAATCACGTTCTTCGATGCGGACGAGTGCAGCGTCGATTCCATTCTGGGCCAGTATTTCTGCCTGTGGGACCGGGCAAGCGTGGCCGAAGCCGACAAGGCGATCGCGCCGCTCTACGACATGGCGAAGGTCTGCCTGTCTGGCGGATGGGAGTGGACCGACCTGGCTGGCGAGCAGCGGCCCAACAATATCGCCATCACCGAAGGCTATCGCATGACCCGCACCGGCGGCGCGCACGAGGGCGCGGTGGTGCAGGTCTACATGGACGGCATGGCGACCGAGCCATGGCGGCAGGTGTGGCTGGAAGTGTGGTGGGAGTAGGGGCGGTGGCGCGTTGCGGCGCGCTGGCCTATCTAGGACGGATCATCCATTCCGGGGATCTCCCATGGCGTTACTGGTTCTCAGCGTTGCAGGCAGCGACCGTCCCGGCCTGACGAAGGCGCTGGCGGCGGCCGTGCTGTCGGCCGGCGGCAACTGGCTGGAGAGCCATCTCTCGCGCCTTGGCGGGCTTTATGTCGGCTCGGTTCTGGTCGAGCTGGATCAGGGCAAGGTCGAGGCGTTGCGCGCGGCCGTCTCCGCCGTCGATGCGGCGGGGCTTGAGGTGCGCATCGCGCCCGCGGGGGCGCGCGCAGACGCCGCCGGCGAGACGCTGGAATTCTCCCTCGTCGGACAGGACCGGCCCGGCATCGTCAACCAGGTGACGAAAGCAGTCAGCGACCTCGGCGCCAACATCGAGACGTTCGAGACCTGGCTAACCTCCGAAGCCCACTCCGGCGCGCCCCTCTTCCACATGGCCGCCAACCTGCGCCTGCCTGCGGGGCTGTCGGCGGCAAAGGTGCAGGCCGCACTGGAAGCGATCTCGGGCGAGATCATGGTGGACTTCACTGTGAGTTAGGGCGGTGGGGTGAGGGCTCTTGATATAGTGCAACCATTGCACTATGTTCCGTCATGCCCCGGATCGTGCGCTTCGCCTCGGCAGAGATCGCGATGTATTTCGCAGACCATCCGCCGCCGCACTTTCACGTGCTGGGGCGCGATGGCGCAGCCCAGGTCGATATCGAAACGCTGGAGGTGATCGCGTCAAGCGGGCGTATCGACCTGCGCGAGGCGCTGGCCTGGGCGGCGACACATCGCGCGGCGTTGCGGGCGCACTGGGCGCGTTTGAGTGGAGACCGGTGATGGCAGCCAAACTGATCGCAATTGGCAAGATGACATCTCTGGCGGTGGCAGGCCCCGGCAAGCTTGAGCTTGAATGGGACGATGGCCATGCCGCCGCCGTGGACCTTGGCGAGATCATCGCGGGGCATCCCGGCCTTAAGGCGATCCGCGCCGCGAGGGCGTTTGCGAAGGCGGCGCTCAGCGATGATGGCTGGTCGGTCGAATGGCCGGGCGGCGTCGATTTCGGCTCGCCGCAGCTTCGCCGCTGGGCCGACGAGCAGGCCGGCGAGACAATGCGCGCGGATGATTTCCGCGACTGGATGGAAACGCACGCACTGACGCTGGACGGCGCAGCCGACGCTCTCGGCCTGTCACGCCGGATGATCGCCTACTACGCCAGCGGCGAGAAACCGATCCCCAAGACCGTGCTGCTCGCGACGGTCGGGTTCGGCGCGCGTGCAGGGTGGAAGCGCGAGGGCGTGGCGGAAGCGGGCGCGAAGTTTGTGGCGACGAGAGCGAAGCGGCCGGGGGCGAGGTGATGACGCTCGAACGGGCGCAGTGATCGTGCAAACGCGCGCGTCAAGCAGCCGTGAGTTTCCCATTTACGCCCACGCCGCTTTGTCAAAGCGACGAAAAACATGAGTAAATCGTGGTCGGTTCCAATGCCACCAAGGTGGGCGAACTGTCATGGATCAGCAGCTCTCCACAGGCGTTTGTCCCACCAATGCGCGATTTCTGCGTACGTTTTTTTGCCGCTTTTTGATCGAATGATTGGAATCAAAGGGAATTTTTATAAGTTTGCGAGAAATTGTGCTATTGATTCGATCAGTTACGAAAAATATAACGCGTTACCTTCTTGGGGGTGGCTTCGGGGTTCCCATATCGCGCGGCCGAAGGAAAAGGGAAAAAATGCGTACGACGACAGATAACCGCACTGCGGGCGGCACCGCTTCTGAGCGCTTGGAGCGTTTGGAGCGCCGTGTCGACGACGTCGCGCATTCCGTTGCTGGTCGATTTGCCAGAGGGAATGTGTGCAGCCAGATGCGCCCCGCGCTTACAGAGCAGCAGCTTGAGGCGGAGCGAGCAGAGCGCCGCCGGCAGCTGCAATCTGCAGGCTAGGTCTCAAATCAAAAAAGAACGAATACATGTCGGCCAATGGGTTGAATGGTCGCCTAGTCGTTATCGCAAACGAGTGGGACAAGGCCGAGAAAGTTATCAAACTCGCGGAAAGAGTGCGTAGCGAAGTGGTGCAGCCGTCTGTGAACGAGCTCCGCTATGCTGGTCGCCGGCTTGTTGATGCATTGCGGGTTCAAGCCGACACCGGCGCTGACAAAGCTGACTTCGACGTTTTCGTCACCGAAGCGATGCAGTTTTGCTATCGCGCTCAGCACGATGCCGTCGATGCCACCATACTCTTCGTGCAGGCCGCGCTGAACGAGTACGAGGAAGAGTTTGGGCTCGCGCTCCTAATACAGCACTTCCCCGGAGTCGCGGACCTTCGCGCAAAGCTACAAGATGCCGACGAACTGATCGTTCGTTCCCGCGAAGACAGGCTTGCGCGTCACCAAGACTACGAAACTCTGGCGACGCAGCATCTTCCCGTCATCATCGACGAGTTCAAGAAAATTCAAAGCAACCGAACGGCACTTCAGCAGCTGGCCGCGGCTGCCGAAGAAAAGGACAAGCGCGAGGCTGAAGCCGCTGCTCTCGAGTCTCGGAGATTCAAGATAAACCTGTGGCTTGGCGTCGGCATAGGTCTGGCGGGCGCGGTCTTGGGTGCTGTCCTTAGCGTAGTGTTGCAAGGAGCTCCGGCGTGACAGCCGTTGAGCCATTTTTCTACGCCCCCCTAACCCCCGCTCACATACTCCAGCTCCACCGGACCCGTCATGATGACGTGGTCGGTTGCTTCGCTCCATTCGATCTCGATGTCGCCGCCGTCGTTGTGGACGAGGGCTTTGCGGTCGGTGAGGTTGCGGCGGGCGGCGGCGACGATGGCGGCGCAGTTGTTGGAGCCGCAGGCGAGCGTCTGGCCTGCATTGCGCTCCCACGTGCGCAGGCGCGTTTCGGTGCGTGAGATGATTTCGAGGAAGCCGGTGTTGACGCCCTGCGGGAAGAGCGGGTGCCACTCGCACAGCGAGCCCACGGCGCGCACATCGATCTTGTCGAGCTCGGGCACGAAGAAGATGATGTGCGGGTTGCCCATGTTCACCGCGCCGGGCATCGACAGATAGGGCGCATCGATGGGCCCGATCTTGAGATCGATGCCGCGCGTGTCCATCCGCTCGGCAAGAGGGATCTCTTCCCACTTGAGCAGGGGCGAGCCCATGTCGACGGAGATTTTCGTGGGGCCGAGGCGTTCGGACTTCAGTTTGCCCGCGACAGTCTCGACGATGACCTTGTCCTTGCCAGTCTCCTCCATCACCAGCCAGGCGACACAGCGCGTGGCGTTGCCGCAGGCCTCGGCGGAGGAGCCATCCTTGTTCCAGATGCGCATGAAGACGTCGCCCTTGAGCGTCGTCTCCATGGCGATGACCTGATCGGCGCCGACGCCGGTCTTCGGATCGGCCAGCGCCTTCACTTCTTCCGGCTGCAGATTGAGCGTACCTTTCCTGTCGTCGAAAATGACGAAGGAGTTGCCGGCGCCGTTCATCTTCCAGAATTTCATCCGAAGAGATTTAGGGCCTTGCGGGGCGCCGCGCTAGTGTTGGGTCCGGGCGGCCTTCGCGGCGTCCCGCAACACGTCGAAATAGGCCAGCAGGTCGTCCTTCACGGGCCCCGAAATGATCAGGTTCGGCATGTTGGGATGGCTGGTGTTGAACCAGACATTGAGCGCCATGGAGGTCATGCCCGGGGTCGCCGCCACGGCGGTGAAGCTGGGCGCAGCGGCGTCGGGCATGCCGGGTACGCCCGGTTCGACCGAATGGCAGCCGGCGCAGGACTGCCGCGCATAGGCCAGGCCGCGCATCGCGGCGGGGTCGGCCGGGGCGGTGGGCGGCGCGGGCGTCTGGGATAGCGCCGGCGTGACGGCGGCGGCGAGGGCTGCGAGGCACACGACGAGACGGCGAGAACGCAGGAAGGCCATGGCGGGGCTCCGGGCTTTTCTGCCCCCAGTGTCCGCCTAGCGAGCTGTATCGACTTGATGCGCGTCAATTGGGTTGCAGTGGTGAGCCGGGCTGCTAACCCTTCCACCCCGGAAAACAGGGGATACGCATGCGCACTATATTGATGGGTGTGGCGATGGCCGTGCTGGCGGCGTGCGCATCCCAGGAGGCGACAACAGTGACGACAGATACCCCGGCCGCGGCCAGCGCTCTCGACCCGAATTCGGAGGCGCATCTCTGGCTGGAGGAGGTCGAGGGGGAACAGGCGCTGGCCTGGGTGCGCGGACAGAACGAGCGCTCGCTGGCCGTGCTGGAGGGCGATCCGCGCTTCAAGGGATATTATGACGCCGCGCTGGCGATCTCGACGTCGAAGGAGCGCATCCCCTACGGGTCGATCCGCAAGGGCCATGTCTACAATTTCTGGCAGGACGACGCCCACGAGCGCGGCATCTGGCGGCGTCAGGCGCTGGCCGACTATGGCGCCGGCAAGGACACATGGGAGACGCTGCTCGACATCGACGCGCTGGCGGCGAAGGAAGGCAAGAACTGGGTCTACAAGGGCGTGTCGTGCCGGCCGCCCGAGTATGAGGATTGCCTGCTGCAGCTGTCGGATGGCGGCAAGGATGCGGTGAGCGTCCGCGAGTATGACATCGCGAAGGGAGTCTACGGTTTCAGGGCCGGTGGCTTCGATCTTCCCGAGGCCAAGCAGGGCTTCGTGTGGGAGGCTGAGGATTCCATCCTGCTCGCCACCGACTGGAGCGGCGATGGATCGACGATGACGGAGTCGGGCTATCCGTTCGTGGTGAAGCGCCTGAAGCGGGGCCAGCCTCTGTCCGCCGCGCAGGAACTGTTCCGCGGCAAGAAGACCGATGTCGGCGTCTACGGCATGTCGATCGAGGACGAGACCGGCAAGCGCTGGTTCGGCGTCAGCCAGTCGGAGACGTTCTTCACCACGAACTATTTTGTCTTCGACGCAGGCGACAAGGCGATCCAGCTGCCCATCCCGAAGAAGGCGAGCCCGCAGGGCGTGTTCGCCGATACGCTGCTGATGACGCTGGAAGAGGACTGGGCGCCTGCCGGCCAGGGCCAGTTCGTGACGGGCGACCTCGTCGGCTTCTCGTGGAGCGCATTCCTCGCCGATGGAAAACTGCCGCGCGTGGAGCTCGTCTTCCGCCCCACCGCCAAGCAGGCGCTGCAGGGCGTCGGCATCACGAAGAACAACGTGCTGGTCAACATCTCCGACAACGTCGCCGTGAAGGTGATGGCGTACACAAAGTCCGGCGGGAACTGGTCCTCGAAGGAAGTGCCGCTGCCGCCGAACGGATCAGCCGGCGTGATCTATGCGAGCCAGGACGAGACGACAGCTTTCCTCGGGTACGAAGGCTATCTCTCGCCCGATACGCTCTACACGTATGACTCAGGCACGGGCGAGGTGAAGCAGCTGCGCCAGCTTCCGGCATGGTTCGATGCGTCGCCCTATGTGGTGCATCAGCGCGAGGCGACATCGAAGGATGGCACGAAGGTTCCCTACTTCGTGGTGCACAAGAAGGGCATCGCGCATGACGGCAAGAACCCCACGCTGGTCTATGGCTATGGCGGTTTCCAGGTCAGCCAGACGCCGGGATATTCCGGCACTGTTGGCAAGCTCTGGCTGGAGCAGGGCGGCGTTTATGTGATGGCCAACATCCGGGGCGGCGGGGAGTTCGGCCCGGCCTGGCACCAAGCTGGCCTCAAGACGAAACGCCAGGTCGTCTATGACGACTTCATCGCGGTGGCCGAAGACCTGATCGACCACGGCATCACGTCGAAGGACAAGCTCGGCGCGATGGGCGGATCGAATGGCGGGCTGCTGATGGGTGTCATGTACACCCAGCGCCCGGACCTGTTCAAAGCCATCGTCTGTCAGGTGCCGCTGCTCGACATGCTGCGCTATCACATGCTGCTCGCGGGCGCGTCGTGGATGGACGAGTATGGCGATCCGGATGTGCCCGAGGAGCGCGCCTTCCTCGAAAAGCTGTCGCCCTATCACAATGTCGATCCGGCCAAGACGTATCCGGAAATCTACTTCGAGACGTCGACCAAGGATGACCGCGTGCATCCCGGCCATGCCCGCAAGATGGCCAAGCGGCTCGAGGAAATCGGCAAGCCATTTCTCTATTACGAGAATATCGACGGCGGCCACTCGGCGGCGGCAAACCAACGCGAAGCAGCACGCCGTACCGCGCTGGAGTTCACCTATCTCGCGCGCAAGCTGATCGACGGGAAGTAGCGTTCGATAGGGCGCTATTTTCGTCAGCGTCAATCGCACTGCGTGTCGTGTTCGCGCGCGTGGCACGGAAAATTTATCGCGCTTCCGCACGACGCCGCTGCGGCATGACGTTCGCGTTCGGTTGACCCGGTATGCGCTCGCATCACCATGCACGCAGGGTCGTGCCCGACTCCCGGGGTACGCAAAGGCGCCAACAGAAATATCTAGCGCCGGGGAAAACAGAAACGTCACAGGGGAGGACCGCATCCAATGGTGCGTATTGGCCGCTTTTCGACAATCAGTCTGCTTGCGCTTGGAGCCGCGCTGCCGGCGTTCGCGCAGAACACGCCTGCAACACCAGCACCGCAAGCCGCCGCGCCAGCCCAACCGCCCGCGTCAGACGAAGAGGATCGCGAACGCGATGTCGTCGTCGTCACGGCGAACAAGCGTGAAGAGACAGTCCAGGACATCGCTGTCGCCGTCACCGCAGTCACGTCCGAGATGCGCGACGAAATCGGCATCAACACGATCACCGACCTCACCAACTTCACGCCAGGACTATCCTACACGGCCGCCAACGAGCGCGTGACACTACGCGGCGTCGGCCGCGTGACAAACAACTTCGGAGCGGAGCCCGGCGTCGCCAACTATACGGACGGAATCTATCAGTCCTTCGCTTCGATCGCGGGCCGCGATGGCCTGTTTATCGATCGCCTTGAAGTGCTGCGAGGGCCGCAGGGCACGTTGTACGGCCGCAACTCGGTGGGCGGCGCGATCAACATCATCTCCAAGCGCCCGACTGACGATTTCGAAGGCGAGTTCAAGATCGGGTTCGGCAATTTCGACCAGAAAGAAGTCGGGTTCTCGCTGTCGGGCACATTGATCGAAGACTGGCTGCGTGGCCGCGTCGTTGCGTACAAGGAAGTGCGCGACGAGGGCGTCTATTACAACCACGGCACCGACGACACCGAAGGCTACAACATCGACAACTGGAACGGCGAGATTCAGCTCGAGGGCGATATCGGCGAGAATTTCAGCTGGTGGACGAAATACACGTCAGGCCGCTACACGCAGGCCGGCCCCCCCGGCGGCCGCACCGGTGGCGGATCGAACGCACCCTACAACAGGAACTTCAACGCGGGCGGGGTGCTGCCACAACCGTCATGGGCCTATTGCAACACCACCCTGCAGAACGGCCTTGGCTGTTCGTTCGACCAGGCGGTGCTCAGCTATACCCAGTCGGGATCGCTGACGACCAATCCGCGCATGATTGAGGGCAACACCGACCTCAACGATTCTTACCCGCGGATCGCCGATCTGGATAACTACGACGATTTCGCCCTGGAGATGATCTACGAGGCTCCGGGTTTCGACATCAAGTATGTCGGCGGCTACATCTTCTACCGCTACCACCTGACAGGCGATCAGGACGGCACGCCCGTCAAGTCGATCACATATCGGGCTACAGCCGCCGGCCAGCCATCGAACACGGGCGCGTTCACGCGCACGATCTTTCCGGATCAGACGCTGGACTACAATGAGAACCGCGCGTTCTTCTCGAACGAGGTGAACTTCATCTCGACGCATGAAGGTCCGCTGCAGTGGATCGCCGGCCTCTATGCCTATCAGGAGAACTTCCGCCAGCCGATCCGCACATTCCTGAAGAACGAGCCGCTTGCGGCGTCCGCCCTACCGGTCAGCTCCTTTGCGCCCTTCACGGTAACCGGCGCCAACATCGCGAATCCCGACCGGCTTCTGACGTATACGGACAACCGCGGCGTCAACAATGCGTACGGCGTCTTCGGCCAGCTCGACTGGGAGATCACGGAGCAGATCAAGGCGACGCTGGGTATCCGCTACTCGATTGACAACAAGAACATGTACGAGGAAGCGGAGCTTAACTGCCTGCTGATCTGCGGCGTGCCCTTCGCCAACATAACGCAGAACTCCTGGAACGGTAGGCGCCTGATTCCGAACCTTGCGACGCCCATCACGACGGACACTATCGAGGATCCAACGCCACAAGCGGGCGTGACCTCGGCCACGATCGCCAATCCATCCGGCGTCACATTCAATCCGGTGACCGGGGTCTCATCACGAACGTTGGGCTATGAGTGGAATGCGTGGACGGGCACAGCGGGGCTGGAATGGTCGCCATCGACCGAAACACTCGTCTACGGAAAGTACAGCCGCGGCTACAAGACAGGCGCCTTCAACGCGACAAACCTCACGCCGCTCCCGCTGACTGACCCCGAGTATGTCGATTCCTATGAGATCGGCTGGAAGCAGGAAGTCCCCGAGTGGGATCTCACCGCCAACATGTCGTTGTTCCTTTACAACTACACGGACATTCAGGTTCCGCTGACTGAAATCCTGAACATTGGCGAGGCAGGCGAAACGCGGATCAGCGCGCTGCGCAACATTCCGGAGGTCCAGACCACAGGCTTCGAACTCGAGTCGATCTGGCGGCCGGTGGACGATCTGACGTTGCGTTTCACTTATGCCTATCTCAAGCCGGAAATCACCGAGAGCGGCCTGTATCTGAACGGCGACATTCCCACGACTGTCCCGGTCACCGATCCCACCTATGAGAATCCGATCCAGTCCCTCGAGGGCCGCGTTCTACCGCAGTCGCCCGAGAACAAGATCGCGTTCAATGCGTCCTACGCTTTCAACTTCGAGGATGGATCCACGCTGCTGCCGTCGGTCAGCTATTACTGGCGCGACGAATTCACTTCGAGCGTGTTCAACAATCCGGGCGACATCACGCCGGCCTTCGACCAGACGGACGCCCGTCTTATCTGGAACGACGCCGACGGCATGTTCACCGTGATTGGCTTCATCCGGAACGTGTTCGACCAGAACGGCTATGACTCGGCGAGCACATCCTTCCGGGCGAACCCGCGGACGAACACCACGCCAACGCCGCAATGCACCACGGCGTCGGACGTCTGCTACAACCCCACGCTCCCGGTGGGGCCCAGCAACGTGGTCGGGTACTACTACCAGAACTATACCCGGACCCTGCCGCAGACCTGGGGCGTCGAGCTGCAGATTCATTTCTGAGCGTGACGGCGCCTCGCCTGCATGAGGTGAGGGGCTGAGTTTCTGCGAACGGAGAGGGCGCCGCGTCAGCCGGCGCCCTTTTCATTTGTGGGCGCCAGTCAAGAAAAAGGGCGCCGGAGCGAGCGGCGCCCTTCAGTTTTCGCGTCCGGCTTTCTCGGGAGCCCGGAGCGATCCCCTTACTCGTCCGCAGCGCCGGCGCGGCCCTGACGTTCGAGTTCGCGCGCGCCTTCGAGGATGCCGATCATGCCGTGATTACCTTCATGGCAGGCGTATTCGTAGATGCCCTCGGACGCCCAGAATTCGTACTCGCCGCCCCATGGCGCATCCCACGTGACGGGATCGTCGATGGAGAACTGGTAGAGCAGGCGGTTGTCGGCGACGCGGGTGAAGCGTTCGGTGACCTTCACATTGTCTGATGCGCCATAAAGTTCCTGGAAGGGGTGGTAGTTGATGGTTTCGACCACCAGCGTATTGCCATCGTACCAGCCGATCGCATCGCCCAGCCACGGGCGGATTGAGGCCGAGCCCGGATTATGCTTGGCGCCGATGCGGATGATGCGCAGGTCGTGAATCATCTCGACCCAGATGGCCACGGAATCGCTGCCCTGCGCGATCTGGTAGTTGTTGTTGTACAGCACCGGCCGCATCACGGCGCCGGCGGTGGTCGGCATGAAGATGCAGCGCTCGGGCAGGCCGCGCGATTCCGGACCGTCATTGGCGCCGGCGTCAGCGCTGAACTCGCTGGTGACGGCGACGCGGCGCTTGGGCGGGGGCGGGGCGCCTGGCTTGCGCGCCGGCACGCGGCCATCGGGCGTCGTCAGGATGGACGAGCGCGGTACGCCGTTGACGCGCATCACCTGCGTGCCCGGATCGGTCCAGAAGCGGTTGTAGCCAAGGTTTGTGTTGCGATCGGTCGGCGCGCCCACGCTGGGGTCGGTCGGTGCATCGCCAGCGCGCCGATAGTCCTCGGCGCGGCCTTGTACGCGCGCGGCTTCTTCCTCGGTGAGTGTGAGCGAGGTGAATTCGCGCGGGCGCTCCACCGGCGTGGTGGTCGCGTTGCTCCACACGCCGGCAATGTCGGGCTGTCCGAAGCCGTTCTTCGGCGGGACGTAGCCTTCATAGTTCGGCTTTGCGTACGCGTCCTCCGAATAGCTGTTGACCTGCGCGAGCGCGGGTGTGGCGAACGCCGCGAAGCCCAGCATGCCAACGCAGAAGGCGATATTCGATACACGGATCTTCATGCTGTCTCCTCCTCCTGTGACCGGTGCGCCGCGCCGCATGCTTGCGGTCGCGGCGCTCTCTCCCGTCAGTTGTCTGCGTCCTGAACCGGCGCCGGCGCGAGGCCGACCTTCACGAAGCGCGCGAGCGAATCGATCTGTTCAGCCGACAGCGTCGCAGCAAAGCCCGGCATTTCAGGCGCGCCGCGCGTGATGAAGTTCGTCACGTCGGTCAGCGAGCCCGTTGACGTCAGTCTCGGCGCGCTGCCACCCGGTATGCCCTGTCCGGCCGGGCCATGACACATGGCGCAGTTGCGCGCATAGAGGTCGCGCCCTGTGACCAGCTGGGCAGGCGTTGCGGTCACCACAGCGGCCAGGGTGGCAACTGTTGTGGTTGTGGCCACTGCACCGCTCGCCGACGGCATGCGCCCTCCGGGTAGCGAGAGCACTAGCAGCTCGGCCGGTTGTCCCTGCGCCGACAGCGCGACAGCGATGTATTGCCGCCCGCGATGCTCGTAGGTCATCGGCGCGCCGGAGGTGAGGCCGGGGAGTTCGAACTCATGCACGACCGCGCCGGTTTTCTTGTCATAGGCGCGGAACATCCTGCCGCCGGGATCGCCGCCGATATTGGCGGACTCGGCCATGAACAGCAGCGACTTGGTCACCAGCGGCGAAGGCCGCACGGAGATCTGGCCCATATTGTCCCAGTCGAGATCGAGGTCCTTGATCGCCGGGTTATTGCGGATCTCGTCTGACGCACCGCCGATCGAGCGGGACCAGATGTGTTCGCCCTGGTTCATGTCGGTGGCCGTAACGAGGGCCCATGGCGGCTTGTTCAGCGGCAGGCCATTGGGCATGCGCAGGACGCCGCCCGAGACTGCGCTGTACTCCCACTCGGTCTTGGACATGTCGGACTTGCGAAGGCCTAACCCCATGAAGGTGTTGCGGGTCGGCACAAACAGCGTGTTGGTCTCGAGGTCGACCGCGCCGCCATTCCAGTTCGAGCCGCCGCCATAGTTCGGATAGACGATTGTCCCCTTGTTGGTGGCGGTCACCAGCGTTGGCGGGGTGTACATCGGTCCCTTGGTGTATTGCGACAGAATCTTCATCGCCTCAGCCTTCAGTTCGGGCGTGAAGTCGATGACGTCCTCCTCATGGAAGCCGAGGCGCGAGTAGGGCGCAGGTTTCGTCGGGAAGGGCTGGGTCGACGAAAGCTTCTCGCCCGGCACAGCGCCTTCGGTGGGAACGGGCCGCTCTTCGATCGGCCACACAGGTTCACCCGTTACGCGGTCGAACACGAAGTTCATGCCCTGCTTGGTGAGGACAGTGATCGCCTTGATCGTTGTGCCGTCCTTCACGATGTCATGCAGGATTGGCGCGGCCGGCAGGTCATAGTCCCAGACGCCATGATGCAGGATCTGGAAGTGCCATTTGCGCACGCCGGTCTTTGCATCCAGCGCCACGATACTCTCGCCGAACAGTCCGTCGCCGGGCTTGTCGCCGCCCCAGAAATTGTTGGTCGCGCTCTCGACGGGGAGATAGACCATGCCCAGTTCGGGGTCGGCCGACATCATCGACCAGACCGACGCGGCGCCGAAATCCTTCCAGCTGTCGTTTTCCCAGGTGTCATTTCCGAACTCGCCGGGGCGCGGGATGGTGTGGAATGTCCACAGCTGCTTGCCGGTGCGGATGTCGAAGCCGCGGACATAACCCGGCGTGCCGCCCTTCCGCTGGATCGTGTCGTCGCCGATCATCTGGATGACGATCACGTCGCCTACGACAATGCCGGGCGCGGTGGAGTTCATGTCCTGCAGCTGACGGTCATCGCCCGGCGGCAGGAGCTCCTTCATCAGGTCGACCTGGCCGTTAACGCCGAAATTCGGATCGGGCCGGCCAGTCACCGCGTCGATGGACAGGAGTCGACCATCGATCGTGTTGTGCAGGATGCGCTTGGCTGTCCCATCGGTCCACCAGGACACGGCGCGGCTGGAGCCGGAGAAGCCGCGCGTCGACTGCTTGCGATAGGGATCGGGCTCATACGTCCACAGCGTGGCGCCTGTGGACGGATCAATTGCCGAGATGCGCGTGCCGCCATGGGGCACGTACATCACGCCATCCACGACCAGCGGCGTCGCCTTCCAGTTAGGATCGGGGCGGCCAGCGACATCGGACGCTTTCCAGCGCCAGGCGATTTCCAGCTGGCTCACATTCTGCGCGTTGATCTGCGAGAGCGGCGAATAGCGCGTATTCCCTGGATCGCCGCCCCAGGTGATCCATTCGCCGGGCTGTCGCGGGCCGATCTTGCTGGCCAGCGAAGCAGCTGCCTTCGCGGGACCATTGTCCTGCGGGGCGACCATTTGTGTGCAGCCAAGCGCCAGTGCCGCGATCGCAGCCAGCACACCCAGCCTGTGGGTTGCGTGAAGTCTCATCCTGTCCCTCCCGTCCGCTGTCTTGCCGCAGCGTCTTTACAGTCCTTATGGACGGCAAAGTTGACCGACGGAACCGGAAAGTAAAGCCCCGGTCCTCAAGTGCCGGCCGGGCAATGCGTGACCGCCGCGGAAACTGATCCGGCATGGCCCGATCGGCCCGCGCGTATGCCCATGTTCAGGGGCCGGTGGCGCGTGGCGCCAGTTGAGGATCAGCGGGATGATCAGGCCGCCGACGATGGCGACAGGACGATCTCGCCCGCGTTGTCGTGACGGACAAAGTGATAGCCGCGCGGTGGCTCCTTCAGGCGATAGTGGCGAGGGTCGACCTTGTGATAGCGCGGCCGTGGCGGCGAGCTGTCGCTGGATCGGTCTGGCGGGGTCTTGCGCACACATTGCGACAATACTCGCATAGCTCCGTGAGCACGACGAACCGGAGGCGTCGCGATTCGGCGACCGGAAAATTTCCGCGACATGACCGAAGAGTCATCTTGCAAGGCTGCCAGCATCCAGACGCGCAGTTATGCGCATTGAATCAGCATTGTCCGCATCCGGATGAACTGCGCGTAAGGAAAACTCGCGAGTGCGCGACCCGTGAGGGGCGAAACGTCGCTGCTGCAAAGCCCTGATCGCGTGAAGGCTTGCAGTCATTTCACTTGCCGCATGGCCAGCCTGATCCATGTTGGCCTCAGGTGATGGAGGATACTGAATGTCCCTGAAGATCTTCGCGGCCGTGGCCGCACTGGCTCTCGGCGCAACCGCGTGCCAGCAAATTCCCGAAGACATGACTGTCGCGCAATTCTGCGCCCAGCCTGACAAGGCCAACACGGACGTGTGCAAGATCAATGTCGAGATCGACGGTCAGAAGCGCGCGCTCTCCGACACGGACATGCGCCTGAGCCAGGCCCGCCAGATCGCCGACAGCGCGCTCGCCCGCGCCAACTCGGCGCAGTCGTCGGCTGACGCCGCGATGGCCGCCGCGAACAGCGCGCAGTCCTCGATTGCGACGCAGGCCCAGTTCAACTGCGAAACCAAGACGATCCAGCGCTCCAAGACCGGCTCGTGCGGCGAAGGCTACAAGGTGCAGTCGTGCGTGCAGACGCGCTTCACCTATCGCGCCGGCGCTCCCTCGATCCTGCGCGAGATCAACGACGAAGGTTGCCGCTTCAACGACCAGGTTCTCGAAATGCAGGTGCGTTGCTGCACGACGGGCCCGGCGCCGGTGCAAACCGACGTCGCCACCCCGGTCGAGCCGCAGCCGACCGCTCCGAAGACGCCGACCCCGTCTTCGTAAGTTTCAATCGATCTGAAATGCGAAGCGCCGCTTCCCTAAGGGAGGCGGCGCTTTTCTTTGTGCGTCCCGTCACAGCGCTTGATATCGCTCAATCAACCATATCCTCGCCCCGGTCAGAGTCCGCCTGAAACGGAAGGGCTGGCTCATGGTCTCGCCTCGGCACGCAAGAACATATTCACGCATCGGCGCAGGCGTTATTGCGACCACTCTCGTGGCTGCCATGCTGGGCGGATGCACAAGCGCAGGGGCACCGGGCACATCATCGCCAATCGGGCTTCAAGCCGGCGTGGTTCGTGAGTCTGAATGCTACAAGCTGGATATGGAGCCGCATGGCTGGGCCGCAATTGCAGCAGCGTGCCAGCGCGCGGCCACAAATCCCGGCGCGACGACAGGCGATTTTGCCGTCGCCAACTACCACATCGGACGTGCGCGCAACGAGCTCAAGGACTATGCCGAAAGCGCCGCTGCCCTTGATCTCGCGCTTGCGATGCCGGGCGTGCACAAGGAATTGCGACGAAGAATCTTGCTCACGACAGGTAAGGCGCGACTAGGTTTGCGTGATTTTCCCGCCGCCATCGAAGTCCTGAATGAGGCATTGGTTCTCGGCCCCAACGATCTGGATACGACGATGCAGCTCGGGGATGCGCATCTGGGCATCGGCCGACCTGATCTCGCGGCGCGTGATTTCGAGAAGGTCGTGGCGATGGCCGCCGCTGATGGCGGTCAGCAGGCGCGTACAGCGGCTATTGCGGAAACGCGGCTCGGCGCCATCGCGATCTCGTCGGGAGCAGCTGATGGCCTTGAGCGCGCCGCCCGCCACTACGAAGCTGCGCGCAAATGGGATGCTGAAAATGTGGACGCGTGGCTCGGCGGGGGTGCAGCAAGCGTGCAACTGGCCGGCATGCGCAACGGCGCGGAGGCTCAGGCATTATACGAGCAGGCTGCCAACTCATACCGCCATGCCATGCGTCTGGCGCCGGCCGCGGTCGATGCGCAGACCGGCATGGGCGCCGCCTTGTTCGGTCTCGGCAAGCCGGGGGAAGCTATCGGATACTATGCCCGCGCCGTTGAGCTGGCGCCGACGAGCGCGCCTCGCCGCCTGGATCTGGCTCGGGCCCTTCGCCGGGCGGGGCGCCTTGCAGAGGCCGAGCGTACCTACGATGAGGCCAACAGGCTGGAGGCCTCGGCGCGAACCCTGTTTGAGACTGCCGATGTGCAGATCGCCCTCGGCGCACGTGATCGCGCGCGTGAGAGCTTGATCGCGGCGCAGAAGCTCGATCCAGCGTTTTCGGGCGCGTTCCTGGGGCTGGGAAAGCTGCTCTTCAGTGACGGCCCGCAATACTTTCCTGCTGCGCGGGATCAGTTTCATGAGGCTGAGCGGTTGACGCGCTCGGGCGACAACGCAATGCGGGCCGAGGCGCTCTATTTCCTCAGCCGCATCGAGACCGAGGGTGGCGCGAAAGACGCACGTCTTGCGATCAGCTACGTCGAAGAAGCGATCTCGTTGGACCCCGGTCCGCCGCAATATCGCGCGCAAGCCTGTCTTGTGCGTATCCGCTTCCTGTCGAAGGATGATGTGCGTCGCGCCTCCGGAGCCGGCCCCTGCACGGTATCGGACGATTCAGCAGGCTCACATCTCCTGTCGGGAATGTACCAGCTTCGTGTGGCGCACTTTGCAGTCGGCGATGATCGCAAGCGCAATTGGGAGAGCGCCTACCTTGCCTTCTCGGCGGGCCGCCAGAAAGTCGAAGCAGCCCCGGAAGTCGAACGGCCCGCGCTTCGCGAGCGGCTCGCCTTCGGTGAAGGACTGGCGCTGTATTGTGTTGGGTTCGCGGACGTTGGCCGCCAGGCGATCAGCCAGGCCAGCACTGACGTGCGCGCCTACTTTGACATGTTTCACGTGGCGCGCTGCGAAACCTACTAGGGGCCATAAGGAGTTCTCCCATGACAGGACGTGCAGGGGCGAGCGAAGGCCTGATTCGCGCGCTTGAGATCGAGGTTCGGGTTCTGGCCGAGGAGGGGCGACCGCCTAGCTGGGCGACGCATCCTGATGAAGCAAGTCTGTGGATCTACGAGATCGCACAGCGGATCGCCAAGGACGTACTCGAAGCGACAGTTCAGGTCGAGCGCCACTTCGCGGAGCCGCACTCATTCCTGCAGGTAATGAGTGTCTTTGCTTCGCCCACGGCCAGGCACGTCGCGGTGATTCAGGAGGACCTTCGCAAGCTTACCGAAGGCCTGCAGCACGACCTTGCCGTCAAGTTCGGCATAGAGAAGACGCTGCCCTATGTGCGCATCGAGGCGGATCCGCAGTTCGACGTGCGGGCGCGCGAGGGCGCGCTTGCCGTCGTTCACCCGCAAGTCGAGTCTCCTCCGAGCCAACCTGTCTATGTTGTTCAACCGCAAAGCTCCGAGGAGCCGGACGTGAACCAGAAATCCCAACGCGCACCGTTTGGCATGGCCCTGATATGGATGGGCGCCCTCCTGGGAGCCGCCGTCATCGGCAACATCTTCCTTTTCGGCCGCACAAATGAGCTGCAGGCCGAAGCGGCTGCTGCGGGCGATTTGCGAGTGCAAAACACGCGGTTGACGATGGATCTTGCGCTCGCGAAGAATGCCCGCACATTTGAGCAGGCGCAGTGCACGGCATCGATTGCCCAGCATCGTGAAATGATCGCCGACCTGGCGCAGAAGTGCAGCCCGAAACAACCTCCGCCCAAGCCGCCGCCAGCGCCGATGCCTTATCCGGAAAGTCCCGATCCGTTCGCGTCACCGAACAAGTAAGACAGCCTCCAGAAGCCAAAGGCCGCTCCGGTTTCCCGGAGCGGCCTTCGCAGCGCATATGCTTGTCAGATCAGTTCGAGACCTTGAGCGAAACGCCCCAGATCTGCGGGTCGTTCACGAAGGCGGTGTTGTTGTTGAAGTCGATGCCGCCCTTGATGTTGTGCTCGTCCGTGATGTTGCGGGCGAAGGCCGCAACCTCAAGCGAACCGTCCAGCTTGGTCCAGCCGACCTTCAGGCCGCCTTCGAACTGTCCGTCCGTCTGGAACTCCACCGACTCATAGAGGAAGAGGTTCGTGTCACCCTGATAGGCCCAGTCGGTGAACACGAAGAACTCGCTGTCGTCCGAGACGGGGGCGGACCAGCGCGCCGTGAGGTTGGCGATGGTTTCCGGTGCGTTGGGGAAGGGGTTGCCGTCAACCAGGGCGCGTGTCTGGCCGAGGATCACGACCGTCGGATCGGTGACCGTGCACTGGGCGCAGATACCGACCGCAAGATTTGCGTCATCGATCTCGCTGTCGACATAGGAGAAGCCGCCCGTGAAGACGAGATTGTCCGTCGGCGCCCATTCGGCGTCGACTTCAAAGCCCCAGGCCTTGCCCGCGTCGGCGTTGATCAGCTGCACGAGGTTGCCGCCGCCGCCGACAGCCGTCAGCTGGATGTCGGAGACTTCGTACGTGTAGGCCGCAGCGTTGAGGCGCAGCGTGTCGTCGAGCAGCGTCGACTTGAAGCCCGCCTCGTAGGAGAGGACGGTTTCGGAATCGGCGACTGACGGCGGGTTGAAGAACGCGATGTCGCGGCCCTGGATCGAGGGACCACGGAAGCCGTCGGCGATGCGGCCGAAGACAGAGACGTCCGGCGTGATGTCGTACATCGCGCTGACGTCCCAGCTGACATGGTCATCCGTGACGGTGCGGTTGTTCGCCGGCGCGGCGGCGACCGTCAGGTCCTTCTCGTCTTCCGTGTACCGCAGGCCGCCGGTAACGGAGAATGCTTCGGTGATGTCGTAAGTCGCCTGGCCGAACACGGCCCACGACTGGTTGGCGTGGACGAGAGTTGCTGGCGGCGGGAAGCCCGACGGGCCGACCGTGGTGACCGTGAACTCGGAGTCGAAGTAGTAAGCGCCGACCTGCCAGGAGAGCGGACCGGCAACGTCGCTGGCCAGGCGGAATTCCTGCGTGGTCTGCGTGAGGTCGTCGATCGAGTCCTGCGTGTCCGAATCGAACGGGATGATGCCCGGGCCGACGCCGGCAACGCCACCATCGATGTCCCCGCGGCTGAAGCCATCGGCTGTCTCGTAAGCCGTAATCGAGGTGAATTGCAGGTCGCCGAAATCGTAGCCGACATTCGCCGATGCGCCCCAGCCCGTATAGGCCTGATTGTTGCCGCCGCCCTGATTGTAGCGGACGCGGTCGCGCGTGTAGTTGCTGTTGAGGCCATCGGTTCCCGGTGTGATCACGTTGGCGCGGAAGATCGCTGCGGTGCCGTCGAGATCTCGCGCGTGCAGGTTCACCAGTACGTCGAGCTTGTCGTCCGGATTGTAGGCGAGCTGCAGGCGGCCGGCATACTCGTCATAGCCGCCGATCTCGGTGTTGTTGAAGGTGTTGGTGATCCAGTCGTCGCGATGCTGCCAGAGCACCGAGGCGCGGGCGGACATGCCCGGGCCGATCGAGGCGCCGACAGCAGCGTCGAGCGTCGACGTACCGTAGGAGCCGTAGGAGGCTGCCGCGCGTGCGTCGAATTCCTCGGTCGGCTTGGCGGAGGTGAAGCGTACGATGCCGGCCGTGGTGTTGCGCCCGAAGAGCGTGCCCTGCGGGCCGCGATAGACTTCGACCTGCTCGACATCGAAAATCGGGAAGGATTTGAGGACGACGTTTTCCATCACCACATCATCCATGATGATGGAGACGGGCTGGGAAGCTGCGAGGTCGAAGTCGGTATTGCCAAGGCCGCGGATGTAGAAGCGCGGCGCAACACGCCCGTTCGAGCTTTCCGCGTAGAGGGCAGGCACGCGCGTGGCCAGCGCCAGCACGTCTTCGCCCGACGAGAAGATGGCGCCGATCGCGTCTTCCGAAAGTGTCGCTGCGGAAACCGGCACGTCCTGCAGGTTTTCCTCGCGCTGGGTGGCGGTGATGATCACCACATCCAGCCTGTCATCAGTTTCCTGCGCGAAGGACGGCGCGGACATCAGCGCAACAGCCGATGCGGCAGACATCAATCCAAGCACGGCACGGCGGACGAACCGCCCTTTACCCGACACCATGATCGTCACCTTTTGTCATGTGGAAGTCTGATGAAGCCTTGCCCAGACGCGCATCACTTGTCTTGTCGGCTGGCGTGCTTTCCGGGGGGCAATGCTCACGTTGTCGGCGAACGATGCAGGCGCGACACGATATCGGCGGGCGGATGGTCGAGGCTTTCGCGTCATGCGCGAAAAGCACGGCGCTGGTCGCGCAAGGCGCTTGTTGGTCGCCGGTCTTGTCCGGTCAGGCGATGATGTCGGGCGTCATGTGTGAGGACAGCCAGGCGATCTTGTCCTTCACGCGCAGCTTCTCGCGCTTGAGACCCATGATCTGGATGTCGTTGGAGCCGGAAGCCTCAAGCTGCTCGATCGTGGTGTCGAGTTCGCGGTGGCGCAGCCGCAGCTCCTCCAGCCGGTGCAGCATCGCGTCGATATCGGTCGTGTCGAAACTGCTGTCGCTCAATGCGTTGCTTCCAGACCCTGCTGGCGCCGTGCGTCCCGTGACCCGGATCGAGATCGCGGAATCCGGAAACGATTCAGGGCGCTGAAACAAAAAGGTCGTGCACCGGACGTTCGGTCCGCATGCCCTCCCACCGGCGGGCGGCATACCAAATCCGGGGCTCGGGTGGAAGCGGCAGCGGGGCGCCAGGGACGGCCCGCCCGCCCATGCTGCAGTGCAGAAAGCGGCAATGTTGCTCTTTTTTCAGGCGGTGCAGCTTTTTCGGGTTTTCAAGCCGTGACGCAAATAATTCTTCGTGGTTCACTTCCTTTGCGGCTGTTCAGCGAGCCGCATCGGTCTCCTCGAAATCTCCAGCGAGGCCGTAGCGGACGCAGCACCGTCCGCGCGGTTGGGTTCGCGTTGGTCACCACCGTTTTCCGGGTCGGCGACCTCGCAACTGAAAGGAGAGACCCCTCGATGAGCTTGGAATCACGCATCAAGGAACTCAGTGAGCGTCACAAGCGTCTGGATGCGGCAATCGCCGCCGAACTCAAGCATCCTGCCGGCGATGACGTGCGTATCCACGAGCTCAAACGAAAGAAACTCCGACTGAAGGACGAGATCGCGTCCCTTCGAACGAACTGAAGGCCCCCTCAACTCAGGTTCTGATTGACCTACGGCGCAATGCCGCGAATCCTGTCGCCAAGGGGCGTTACAGGACGGATGAGGGTCAGACCTGATGCGAGGCCTCTGGGACAACGAGAAACCCCTGACTCCTGCGCTGTTGCGCTCGGCGCTTGCGCTGGTTGGCGGCTTCCTCGGTTTGGCGTCGGTGGTGATGCTAGTCATTTCGGTGGCCAGCGTTGCGGACGAGAAATACGCCGCCGGTGCGATGCAGCTTGCCGCCGGCATAGCCCTGCCATTCGGCATCTGGCTCGGCCTGCGGATGCTGGCGGACATGCTGATCACCATGCACCGCACGCATGACAGGATGGCCGCAATCGAGGAGGCGCTGGGTGGCAAACCCGTCTCGGCTCCCGCGCCAGGTCCGGTATTCCAGACAAACGGTCCCGGCGCCGACCGTCCGGCGACAGGCAGGGCTGGCGATGACGGCCCGGCCTATCCTGCCGAGGAATAGGCGCCAGCGAGCGCGACACCCGCAACCACCAGCCAGACCGGTGTGCGAAGCAGCAGGGCGGCAAGTCCTGCCAGCGCGATCGCGGCATCCGCCGGGGCCGGCACCGCCGATGAAATCACCGGTCGCCACAGCGCCGCCGCCAGCACGCCGACAACCGCCGCGCCCGATCCTGCCGCCATCCCTGCCATCCAGCTGCGCTGCGCAAGGCCGCTCCAGAATGGCATCACGCCGGCAACCAGCAGGAAGCCAGGGGCGAAGATCGAAATGAGCGCCGTTACGCTTGCTAAGAGTGGGTCGAGCCCCGTGTTCGATGCGGCGCCAAGATAGGCCGCAAAGGAGGTAAGCGGCCCCGGCAATGCCTGCGCGGCGCCGTAGCCCGCAAGGAAGGGCTCCGCGGTGATCCAGCCACGCGCGACGGTTTCAGCCTCAAGCAGCGGCAGGATTACGTGGCCGCCCCCGAACACGAGCGCGCCCGTGCGATAGAAGGCGTCGGCCAGTTGCAACTCTGTCGATGACGAGAGGGCGGCAAGCGCCGGCAGGCCGAACAGAAGCACGAGAAATGCGGCAAGGCAGGCCAGTCCGGCGGCTTTCGACAGCGGTGCGGGTCCAAGGTCTCCGGCGGGTGCGGCATTGCGCAGCCACGCGATGCCCGCGAGCCCGCCTGCAAGGATGAGGGCGGGTGCAAGCCAGGGCAGGTCGAGCGAGATCAGCGCCGCGGCGACCGCCAGAGCGATTCCGGCGGTCAGCAGCCGGTTGCACAGCCGCTGCGCCATCCCGATCACGGCATGGGCGACGACCGGCACGGCGACCAGCACCAGCCCGTGAAACAGGGGCGTCCGGATATAATCAGGTATGAGCGCCAGCCCCCACGCCGCGGCGAACATCAGCAGGGCCGAGGGCAGGGTGAAGCCGACAAACGCTGCGAGTGCGCCGCCAATGCCACCCTCCCGCAGGCCTATGGCAAAGCCGACCTGACTCGATGCCGGCCCCGGCAGGATCTGGCAAAGGCCAACGAGGGCGGCATAGCTGCGCTCATCCAGCCATTGGCGGCGCAGGACGAAGGCTTCGCGGAAATACCCAAGGTGCGCGATTGGTCCGCCAAAGGACGTTAGGCCAAGGCGCAGGAAGACGAGAAAGATCAACCCGGCAGGGCGCCGCTCCGGAGCGCCGTCGACATTGCGATCTGGCGTCCCGGTCATCGCATCCCTGCCTGGGAGGTCTTCTCCGGCCGCTACTCGTCGGTCTTCTTGCCGAAGTTGGCGAACAGCTGCTCGGCCGTGATATTCTCGCGCTTGGGCTCGTCGCCGTCGGCGCCCCCGTCTTCGGATGGCGCGGCCGGGGCAGGCGTCACCACCTTGCGCAGCGTCGGGCCAGACAGGCGCGCTTCCTTCTCATCGCGCGCCTGAGACTTCTTGGCGGCTGCTTTCGAGACGAGCGCGTCGAGTTCGATCTGCGTGCACAGGCCCAGCGTCACCGGATCGACCGGCTTCAGGTTGGTCGCGTTCCAGTGCTGGCGCGAGCGCACGGATTCAATGGTCGATTTCGTGGTGCCGATCAGTTTCGAGATCTGCACGTCGGTGATCTCGGGGTGGTGTTTCAGGAACCAGGCGATGGCGTCCGGGCGATCCTTGCGGCGCGACACCGGCGTGAAGCGTGCGCCCTTCTTCTTCGGCTGCGGCACTTCGTTGTACTTCGGCGCCGGCTGCGTCAGGCGATAGGCCTTGTCGTCCTCGCCCTTCTGGATCTCTTCGCGCGTCAGTTCACCCGAGGCGACCGGATCGGCGCCGCGCATGTTCTCGGCCACTTCGCCATCAGCGATGCCCTTCACCTCAAGCGGGTGCAACTCGCAGAAGTCCGCGATCTGTTCGAAGGTCAGCGTGGTGTTGTCGATCAGCCAGACGGCTGTCGCTTTGGGCATGAGAATCTTGGCCATGGAGCGCCTCGTTAGTCCTGAAACGGAAAAACCCGGCGCTGGGGCCGGGTTTCTCGGAATTGTCGAGAAGGGAAGTTAGTCCTAGCGCCGCTGATATAGTTCAGGTTTTTGCGCTTGTGAACCTCGAAAGGCGCAATGGGCCCCACAAAGAATCAGGGCTTTAGGGCGCGATTTGCAGAATTATTTTGCCGGAGTGGTCTGCGGCTTCCATTTTTGCGTGCGCCGCGTCGGCTTCCGCTAGGGTAAACACGCCGCTGACCTCGGGCTTGAACTTGCCTGCAGCGATCCACGGCCAGACGTGTTTCACGGCTTCGGCCGCCAGCATGCCCTTGTGAGCGTCGGTCCTGATCCGCAGCGTGGAGCCCGATACCGAGATGCGCTTGAGCATCAGGCGCGTGAAGTCGCCCTCGATGCGCGAGCCCTGCAGAAAGGCGATGTAGGTGAGCCGGCCAAGATCCTTCAGGATGGTCAGGTTCTTCTCGAAATAGGGCTTGCCGACCATGTCGAGCACAACATCTACGCCGCCTGCGTCGCGCAGCACTGTCTCGAAATCTTCCGTGCGATAGTTGATCGCCCTCTTGGCGCCGAGGCTTTCGCACAACCTGCACTTCTCGTCAGTGCCCGCGGTTGCATAGACCGTTGCGCCCCAGTTGCTGGCAAGCTGGATTGCTGTCGTGCCGATGCCGCTTGCCCCGCCATGAACCAGGAAGGCTTCGCCCGGCTGCAACTTGCTCATGTGGAAGACGTTGTTCCACACGGTCAGCACGGTCTCCGGTAGGCCAGCGGCTTCGACGAAAGTCAGCGGAGCGGGCAGAGGCATGGCCGATCCCTCATGCGCCAGCGCGTATTCGGCATAGCCGCCGCCAGGAACGAGCGCGCAGACCTTCTCGCCGCCCTTCCACCGCGTCACGCCATCGCCGACGGCCTCGATCACGCCCGCGACTTCCAGGCCCAGCGTTTCGGGCGCGCCCGGAGGCGGCGGATATTTGCCCGCGCGCTGGATCAGGTCGGGGCGGTTTACGCCTGCTGCGTGCACGCGAATGAGCACCTGGCCCGGTCCGGGCGAAGGTTTTTCGATCTCGTGCAGGACAAGCGGCTGTCCCACGACGGACTTCACGGCCTTCATCATCGGTTTGGACATTTTCCGCGTCCCGGGTTTTAATCATGAACAGGCAGGCTGGAGTGTCTTGGGGGTGAAGCGCCCGGGCGGTCAAGCGTGCCAGTATGGAGGGTTGGGGCGGACTGGACCCGATGGCGTGCAAAGGGAAGAGACGGCCATGACGTTCGATGAAGAGCCGATCCGCGTGGTAAAGCGTTCGCTGGACGACATGTCGATCCAGGACCTGAAGGAACGTATCGAGACGCTGAAGAGCGAAATCGCCGCGTGCGAACAGACGATCGTGAAGAAGGAAGCCACGCGGAAGGCGGCGGAAGCTGCCTTTTTCAAGTCGTGACGACCGGCTGAAAGACGTGAAGGTGGGGCGTGTCGCCGCTGCCTCATAATTCGGCAAGGGTCTTGCGTGATACCGGTTCGAACCACGGGTAACCGACATCAGGGCTCGAGCAAGGTCTCAGGTAGAGACTGCTTCGCCGGATGGATGAATTTTTTGAGGGACTGATGCGCGACGCCATGTATTCCGTCGATCCTGCGCGAGATGAATGGAAACAGCGGGTGAGCGAATTCGCCGGCTCGGAGCTGTTCGACCGACTGTTCAAGGAAGGCATGGCCCTGGTCGAGGAGGCCGCCAGCTATCTCGATGGTCCCGGCCGCACGGATTCCCGCAAGCTCAATCGCGAACTCGCGCTCGTCTATGCTGCGGAAAGCATGGAAGTCACCACGCGCCTGATGCAGGCGGCGTCCTGGCTCGTTGTGCAGCGCGCTGTGCGTGAGAAGGACATGAAAGTGGAAGAGGCAGGCGACGAGAAGTACCGCATCGCACGCCCGAGCGAGCCCCACCCGGTGGATCGCGCAGTCATGCCGGCGCACCTGATGACGCTGGTGGACCGCTCGCGTGCGCTATACGAGCGCGTATGGCGCTTCGACGCTGCGCTCTACTCGGAAACGCCCCAGCCGACCGAAAACAATGTGATGAAGCAGATCGACCGGCTGCGCGCCGCAGCTGAAGGCGGCGCCTTCGATCCGCTATCGGTCTGGCGGAAATAGCCGTTCAGTTCTCCGGTCCCTCGGGGTGTGGAACAGCGCCCAGCTTCGTCATCATCTCGCCGAACGGTTCGGCCAGCGTGTACTGGCCGTTCTGGCGATAGATGAACTCCGCATCGCGATAGAAGTTGATAGCCGCGATCTTGTCGCCTCGCTTCTCTGCAATCTGTCCGAGCAGGCCAAGGGCGTACGCTTCCGATTCACGCGCCGCCACGTCCTGCGCCAGCTTGAGAGCTTCATCTAGCAACGCCTTGGCGGCGTCGATGCGTCCGCGGTCGAATTCGACCGACGCGAGGCTGTTCATCGCTGCAGCGCGTCCCTCGATGTCGCCAAGCTCTTCCCACAGCTGGCGTGATCGCGTGTAGGCGGCTCCTGCCTCCGAGAGCCGGCCGCGCCCATGCGCCAGCCCGCCCAGACGCAGATTTGCGCTGGCCTCCGCGGCCTTGTCCTTGGTGTCCTGCGCGATCTTCAGGGCGCGTCGCATGTAGTCGCCGGCCTTTTCGTCGTCGCCCTTCAGGCGCAGCACTTCGCCCAAGTCCCGGAGATCCTGCCCCACGCCGCCGAGATTGCCGGCGCGTTCGTTGAGTTCGAGGGAATCGCGAAAATACTGTTCGGCCTCGTCCAGCATGTCGAGCGAGAAATAGGCAAAGCCCAGATTGCCGAGTGCAACGGCGTTCGCCTCGTCGCCCTCGGCAATGTACTGCATCGTCTCGTAGACCTTGATGGCCTCCTCGTGTCGCCCTGTGCGCATATAGAGACTGCCCAGCATGTTCAGCGCTTCTGAATTTTCCGGCGCCAGTTCCGTTGCGCGCTTGTAGGCGTCCATCGCGGTGAAGGTGTCGTTGAGATAGGCGAGGGCGCCGATTTCCATCCATGTCTCGGCAAGGCCCGCGACAACCTTCTCGCCTTCGTCGGCGGCGCCCATCAGGTCCATCATGGCGCCTTCGAAGTCTCCTGCGGCCAGCTTCTCGGCTGCTGCGCCGCGCGCGCCGTCCTGCGCCTCAAGCAGCCGCATGATGCTCTCGCGCAGCGCGGCCTCGGCGTCGTCGCTGAGATCTTTTCCCGACTTTTGACGCAGCAGGGTGAGGACTTCCTCAACCTTGGCATCGGTCTGGGTAAGCGTCCGTTCGGACGCCGCCGGATTGAAGGCGCCTTCGATGGTCTGTCCGACATCGCCCAGGTTCGCGATGATGCCGACGCCGCCGAGCGCGACTGCGCTAAGGCTGCCGATGGACAGGTAGCGCGAACGCCAGAAGTCACCGCTGAACATCCGGCCTGACAGCCGGCCATGTAACGTGCCGACCAGCGCGCGAAACTCTGCGCTGGTTGCATCGCCTTGCCAGCCGGACAGGTCGCCCATCGGACGTCCGAAGCCCGATGGCGGCGTGCAGGGAGCAAGAATGACGGAGGCGAACTGGCGCGCCTTCCGCGCCCGCGCCGCCTCGCGGTTCACGGTGTCGCTGGCGACGGCGGCCGGCGTCCAGCACACCAGCACAAGCTGGACATCTCCGGAAAGCTCGCCGGAGGCGTCGGCTGAAAAGCCAGCGGCCTCAAGCGCCAGCGCCAGCTGCTGGGCAAGGCCGCTGCTGGTGTCTGCAAAGGCCAGCACAATGCGCGGCCGAGGCCTGGACGTGTCGTTCATGCATCTGTCCCCGACGGGGAAAGTGTATCGGTCGCCCGCGTGTGTGAACAGTGGCTGGCAGGACACCTTTCGCTTGAGTGGCGTCAACGCAGGTGGCGTTATGCCTGCTATAGCACGTCAAATGTCGCCGGGACGCCCATGCATCGCTACGCCAGAAGCCATATCGCCCTTGCCATCGGCGCTTCCGCGTTGGCTGGCTATGTCGATGCGATCGGCTTTCTCAGTCTCGAAGGCTTCTTCGTCTCTTTCATGAGCGGGAACACCACGCGCCTTGCCGTCGGGGTTGCCGGCATCCCTGCCGAGGCGCTGGTCGCGGGACGGCTGATCCTCGCCTTCCTCGGGGGCGTCATCCTGGGCAGCCTGATTGGGCGACTGGGCGGATGGCGGCGTCAGCCGATGATCCTGATCCTGGTGGCGCTGATGATCGCGCTTGGCGCGCTGGCCGGCATGTGGGGCGCACCGGCCATCGCCACGCTGCTGGTCGCCGCCGCCATGGGCGCCGAGAATACCACGTTCGAGCGCGATGGCGAGGTCGCCATCGGGCTTACATACATGACGGGCACGCTGGTGAAGCTGGGGCAGAGGATAGCGCGCGCGCTGGCGGGCGGGCCGAAGATGGACTGGCTGCCTTACGCGATGCTGTGGCTTGGCCTGGCGGCTGGCGCGATCACCGGGGCGGTGCTGTGGCCGTTCATCGGTCTTGGTGGTCTCTGGCTTGCGGCGGCGTGGGCGGTGATGCTGGCGGGCGGGGCCCTTGTCCTCGCGCGCCGCGAAAACCGTCAGCCGCCAAGTTCGAGCGTGTAGGACATGGTGCATCGCTGGGCAGCTGCGCTCTGCGGCGATGTGCACTGTTCCGAGCGTTTGAGCGTCCCGCTGTCGCGCCCCGGCGCCGTCAGGCGATAGACGATGACGGGCGTATCCGTGTGATAGAACTCTGGCGCAACGGTCCGTGCAATCTCCGTCGCCTCCACACCAAGCTCGGCAAGCGCGGCGATCAGGGGATGCGGTTCCCCGTCGAACTGTGGCCAGCGGTCATAGTCGATGCTGAGGCCGCCAACCGTCTCGCCCGCGCCATAGGCGGTGACGCCGATCTGCTGGCCTCCGCCCGATATCCATCCGTTCCGGCTGATCGTCTCTTCCTCCGCATCGTCAGGTCCGACGAGGTGCCAGTGCATGTCGCGGGAGATGCGGATCGAGACGGCGTCCCAGCGGTATCGCCAGTCGCCAAGGCTCGAGGGCGCCAGCGCGCCCTGGATCACGCGGGCCATGGCCTGTTCGGCGGTCGGCTGGTCCTGCGCACTGGCCGGGGATGAAAGCATCGTCGTGGCGAACACGGCGGCAGCGGCGTTGCGGATAACTGGCATTTCGTCCCCCTGGTCGACCGAGCGGCCAGAGTCTGCGCGGAGGCCGGCAAAAATGCGGCGAGGGCTGCGCCAAAAGCAGAAGGCCCGCCGTTTCCGGCGGGCCCTCCCATTGTTTCTTTGAGTCCGGGTTTCATCGATTCCGGAGCAGATTACTGCTTCACGAAGCCCTTGAACTTGTCCTTGAAGCGCGACAGGCGGCCGCCGCGATCAAGCGACACGCCCGTGCCGCCGGTCCAGGCCGGGTGCGTCTTCGGGTCGATGTCGAGCGCGATGACGTGGCCTTCCTTGCCAGCCGTCGAGCGCGTCTTGTAGCGCGTGCCGTCGGTCATCACCACTTCGACGAAGTGATAATCGGGATGGCCTTCTTTCTTCATGGCTCAGTCTCTGGTGTGTGCGCTGGCTTGTGAGGCGGGTAAACGCCCCGGGGAGCCTTGCTGAATTCGGGAGCGGGGCTCATACCCGAACCCGCTCCAGCTTGCAAGCTGGCGGACTGAATCGACTGGAATCAGGGCTCTGGACGCAAAATGAGCGATGGGACAAGCCAATCCACCGCCACGGCAAGCGCCGGCGACGCGCGCTTTGACCGCACAGCCGGGGCCCAGCGCTGGGGCGAGGGCGGGCCGGAGCGGGCAAAATCACGCTCCCTGAAGCCGCTGCTGTCGCTCGCGCCCTACATGGCGCGCCAGCGGACGACGGCGATCCTTGCGATTGTCTTCCTCTTTGTCGCCGCCGCGCTGAACCTTGCGATCACCTTCCCAGTGCAATGGCTGGGCAACAACGCCTTCCAGAGTTTCGATCCGCAGCTGATCAATACCGGCTTCCTCGCCATGATCGCCATCGCGCTGGCGCTGGGCGTCGCCTCGGCCGTGCGCTTCTACTTCTTCTCGCGCTTTGGCGAACGGCTCGCGGCGGACCTGCGCGGCGATGTCTATGCGCGGCTGATGTCGTTGTCCCCGGCCTACTTCTCGAAGCTGAAGACAGGCGAGGCGGTCTCGCGCCTCACGGCCGACGTGACGCTGATCGAGACCTTCTTCGGCTCCACCTTCTCGATGGCGGTGCGCTCGTTCGTCACTTCAGTGGGTGCGCTGATCCTGATGCTGATCACGTCCTGGAAACTGACGCTGATCCTCTTCGTACTGGCGCCTGTCCTGATCCTACCGATCCTCGCCATGGGCCGGCGCGTTCGCAAGTTGTCGGTCAACGCGCAGGATCGCATCGCGGACGCCGCAGCCGAGGCGACCGAGACCATCGACGCGATCGACCTCGTGCAGGCCTATGGCATGGAGAAGGAGCGCGAAGGTCGCTTTCGCTCGGCCATCGAACTGGCCTTCCAGGCGGCGCTTGCACGCATCGGCGCGCGCGCCTGGCTCACGGGCATCATCATCGCGCTGATGTTCGCGGGGGTCACCGGCGTCGTCTGGATCGGTGCGCTTGAAGTCCAGTCTGGCGCGATGAGTGTTGGATCGTTCATGCAGTTCGTCCTGCTTGCCATGTTCGGTGTCGGCGGGTTTGCGACGGTGGCCGAGGTCATGGGCGACGCGATGCGAGCATCGGGCGCGGCTCAACGCGCCGTCGAAATCCTCGAACAGAAGCCCGATATCGCAGCTCCACCATCCCCCAGACCCATGCCTGTGCGCATCGCCGGTCATGTGAAGCTGGACAATGTTTCGTTCGCCTATCCCGAAGCGGCAGGCCCCTCGCTGAAGGACGTGTCGTTCGAGGCAAAGCCCGGCGAACTGGTTGCGCTGGTCGGGCCTTCAGGGGCGGGCAAGTCCACCGTCTTCCGCATGCTGCTGCGTTTCTTCGATCCGCAGGCGGGGGCCGTCACGCTCGACGGTCTTGATCCGCGCGAGGTCGATCCGGGCGAATGGCGCGCGCGCTTTGCCTATGTGCCGCAGGAAGCGCCGATCTTCTCGGGCGACGCCGCCGGCAACGTCCGTTTTGGCCGAACTGACGCGTCAGAGGAGGAAGTCCGCGAGGCGCTTAAGAAGGCCGAAGCTTTTGCCTTCCTCGAAGGGCGGGGCGGGCTTGCCGCCGAGGTTGGCGCAAAGGGTCGCCAGCTTTCCGGCGGCGAGCGCCAGCGTATCGCCATTGCTCGCGCCCTCGTGCGCGGCGCGCCCGTAATGCTGCTGGATGAAGCCACCTCCGCGCTGGACGCCGCCAATGAGCGGTTGGTGCAGAAGGCGCTGGATCAGGCCTCCCATGGCCGTACCACGCTGGTCATCGCCCACCGTCTCGCCACCGTGCGCAAGGCCAACCGCATCGTGGTGTTCGAGGAAGGCCGCGTGGTGGAGCAGGGCGACCATGACAGCCTTGTCCGCGCGGGCGGGCTTTATGCAAGGCTGGCGGAGATGCAGTTCACGGCGGGCTAGGCAGGGTCAGACTGCTCCTGTCACGTTACTTGCGCTACGAGCCGGCTTGATTTTCTTCAGGCGGGCTGAATGGCGCGAAGAGTCCAACCAGTCCGAACAAATATAGTGCGGTAGACAAGACTAGCGACCAACCCCAGCGGGGGTGATCTGCACTCATCTCAAAGAACCGAAAAAACGGTGTTCTCGCTAGGATGGATTGAAATTGATCACCCGCTGCCAGGAAGACATTCCAAATCGCATTGGGAACATCCACAATACTGAATTGTCCGTCGCCAGTCAGGTCGCCCAGTTGCGATATCTCAGTCGCTCGAGCCACCGCGGCGGTGCCTCCCCACCAAAGCCCCGCGATAGCTAGTACGAAGATGCAGAGTTTACCGAAGAACGTCTGTTCTGCTGGTTTGGCCATGCTCCCCCCTCCGCAGTACCCGCATCATACTCTCTGACAGAATTCAAGATTCTGCCAGCGATGAGACGAAGTAGTCCAAAGGTCTCGGCTGCTTAACTCAGACGGGGCTGGAGTCGGCAGCCGCCTTCGTCTTCCGCTCCGGCCACAGCAGCAGGCCGAAGCCGATGAAGATCGCGATGTCGGCGACGTTGAATGACCACGGATTGCGGATGCCGAAGCCGGACATGTTGATGAAGTCGGCGACCGCGCCATAGGTGAAGCGGTCGATCAGGTTGCCGATGGCGCCGCCCGCCGCCACGCCAAGGCCAAGCGCGGTCAGTGGGCGCTTTGCCCACAGTGCGCCGATGATCAGGGCTGCGGAAATTCCGCCCGTGAACAGGATCAACAGCGCGCGGCCTATGGCGTCGTCGGCTGACAGCAGCCCGAAATTGACGCCCGTATTCCACGCCATGCGGAAGTTGAGAAACGGTATGAAATCGATAGCGCCGATCTGTTTGAGATTCATCTGCTCGACCACCAGCCATTTGGTGAGCTGGTCCACGGCAACAATGATTGCGAGCGCAAGCAGGGCGCGCGTCACGTTTGCGGTTACGGTCTGGCGAGGAGGGAGAGCGGGGATCAGGGCCATGACCGGCAAGTAATCGCTCCGCGCGGGCGGGGCAAGCGCGCGATCATGCTCGCAGCAGAAGACATCACATGAAGAGCCCTTTATAGGGTGCGCCAGGAGTTATTCATGAACGAAGCAGCGGTGAATCTCGGTCCCCTCAACGGCCACAGTGTTGGCCGTATCCTGAAAGAGGCCGTGCGCCGCGCCGCCACCGAAATCCGCAAGCAGAGGCTCACCTTCGAGGCGCATGTGAAGCAGGGCTATGGCGGCTCGATGAACGACGTCTTCACCTCGGCCGACAAGGCGGCGCAGGAGGTTTACTTGCGTACCTTCACGGAGTGTTTCCCCGGCTGCGGCGTGATTGGCGAAGAGGATTCGCTGTCCATCCCGGCCGTGGCGCCCGTCACCGCCTATTTCACCGTCGATCCTATTGACGGCACACGCGCCTTCATCCGCCGCCAGAGTCACGGCATTACGACGATGGTCGCGTTGGTCGATCAGGGCGAGGTGATCTCGGCCTATGTCGGCGACATTTCTTCGGATGAAGTCTACGGCTACCGGCCCGGCTCGTGGGGCATTCACCGCATCACCAATCTCGATTCATTTGAGCCGCTGGACCCGGCCGCATTTGCGCCCAAGGCCATCGGTCAGGTGAACGGGTTGTTGCGCGATCCGGTCGAGGCCTATGGGCCGGAGACGCGTGAGCTGGTGCAGCGCTTCAACAACTACGAGATCATGGGCTCGTCCATCGGCGCATGGGCGGCGCGGCTATGGAAGGGCGAGGTTTCGGCCTTGCTGATGCCGCCGGGCTTCGAGACGCCGTGGGACTCAACACCCATCATCGGCATTTCGAGAAAGCTCGGCTGCGTCTGGCTGAAGCCGGAAGGCGGGCAGTGGGTCGTCTATGAGCCGAAGCTGCCGCTGTCGACTTACCGCCGCGAGCACGATGCGCTGATCGTGCATTCAAGCTGCGTCAGGGACGGCAGGCTGGCGCTTTAGGCGTGTCTCAGGCCGGGCGCAGCTTCGAGGGAGCCGCCGCCGGCTTCCTGATCCTGCCCTCGACCGAGTCGGCCAGCTTCTGCGCGATGCTGGTGTTGCCGCACGCGAAGGAGCCAAGGCGCGCATCCTTCTTGTCGAGGCCGATCACCATGCCGCCAGCCTCCTGCATCAGCACGAAACCCGCAGCTATGTCCCATGGGCTGAGGCCGCGTTCCCAGAAGCCGTCGAAGCGTCCCGCGGCAACCCAGGCAAGATCCAGCGCCGCCGACCCGAAGCGGCGCACGGCGGCCACTTCCTGGCGCACGCGAACCAGTTCGTCGATGAATTTCTCAGCGCCATTGACGCCCAGCTGTGGAATGCCCGTCGTCACGACACATTCGGAAAGCTTGCGTCGCGTGCTCACACGCAGGCGTTTGTTTTCCATCCAAGCGCCGTGGCCCTCTTCGGCCCAGAACAGCTCGTTGCGCATAGGATCGAACACCACCCCCGCGCGCAGTTTCCCGTCGCGCTCAAGGCCGATGGAAATAGCGAAGTGCGGAATGCCGTGCAGGAAGTTCAGCGTGCCATCGAGCGGGTCGATGATGAAGCGGTGCGTCTTGTCCGATCCCTGCACCTCGCCGCCTTCTTCGAGCAGGAAGCCATATCCCGGCCGCGACTTCTCCAGCGACTTGCGGATGATTTCTTCGGCCTTCTTGTCGGCGGCGGAAACGAAGTCGGCAGGTCCCTTGCGCGAGACCTGCAGGTTCTCGACCTCGCCGAAGTCGCGAATAAGCCTGCGGCCTGCCGCACGCGCGGCATCCATCATCACACTGACGGTGGGGGAGGGACGGGACATGTCAAACAGCCTTCGTTAGGGGCCTCCTCTAGCGGCCGAGGCCCAAAACGCAAGCTTTGTTCGCGTTTCTAGCGGGAACTACAGGCGAGATTCTCTAGGAGATTCACGAATCGGGATACTCGGTGGGCAGACAAAACGTCCATGGGGGGAAGTATGAAATCCAAACTTGTCGCTTTGCTGTTCCTGACTTTCTGTTGGAACGCTCAAGCATTTGGCCAAGTTGGTGAAAACAACTTTGTTGGCCGTGAGGCTAAAATCATCAACAATGCCTCTGAACATGTGACGCTATCGAACTTTGATTTTGAGAACGCCTACAGAGATCGCTCCTTCCGCTTCATCACGCAGCTGAATTGGACAAACTCCGGGCACACGACGATCACCGCATTTGAGGTGGTCATGCTTTTCTATGATCCCTTCAACCGTCAAATCGCAGGACCGAGCGGCCGGTGGCTTATTCCCGGCCACGATAGTGCAAACTGGGCAGCACTTGAGCCTGGACAAACCGATGGCGACGGCACCATCGGCTATGGCAGCGAAAATGCCTACACCGGGATTGTGTATGTACGCGCCATTCGTTTTGAAGACGGCACGGTTTGGTACTCTAACCAACCCGATATCGAGAAGAAGATTGCCGCAGCTGTTCCCAACCTAAAGGAGATCGGGCCAATCGACCCGGGAGCAAAACCGCCGCCGACACCTTAGCGCGCGGCTTCGTCGAAAATTGCATTGAACCGGCGCACGGCCTCGCCCGGGCCGCCCGCCGCGCGCCAGACGCCTGCGGAAACCGCAAGGAAATCCGCCCCCGCCTCCACCAGCGGCCGGGCGTTTTCCGCCGTGATGCCGCCGATGGCGACGCAGGGCAGCTCCATCATCTGCTGCCACCAGGTCAGCAGCTCAAGCTCGGCCTTGGCCTTGGGGTCCTTGGTGTCGGTGGGGTGGAAGGCACCGAAGGCGACATAGTCGGCGCCCGCTTCCCCGGCTTCCATCGCAAGGTGCCGGCTGTCATGGCAGGTGACGCCCACAATGGCATCCGGCCCGACGATCTTGCGCGCCTTGGCGTAGGGAATGTCGCCCTGGCCGATATGGACGCCGTCGGCGCCCAGCTCCACCGCGAGGTCTGGCCGGTCGTTAATCAGCACGGCGACGCCGCGTTCCTGCGCGCGCGGAACGATGTGGCGGCCAAGTTCGAGGATATGGCTGTCGGGCGCCGCAACGCCCTCGCGCGATTTCAGGCGCAGTTGCAGGCTGGCGACATCGCCAGCATCGAGCGCATCGTCGAGCTGGTGGGAAAACACAGCAATGTCCGCTATTTCCGGCGGGGTGATGAGATAGAGGCAGCAGCGGCGCGGTGACATGCCCGAGGGGTTACGCCCGCAGCATCGCGTCGGCAAGATCAGGCCGCGCAGCCATCCTTTTTCACCACGCGCTTTGTCGAAGCTGGAAACCGCCCGAGCTTGTCCGCCGCGCGCGCCGGGCGAGGCACAAGGCCGCCGCCGCAGTTCGGGCATTTGCCCTTTAATGTTCCGTCCGCGCAGACCACGCAAAAGGTGCATTCGAACGAACAGATGCGCGCCTCGCTCCCCGAAGGATCGAGATCACGGTCACAGCATTCGCAGTTAGGGCGCATCTCAAGCATGCGCGAAGGCTAACGCGATGGCCGGATGGCGCAACGGCGCTTCAGGACAAAGACACCGCAAAAACCGCCGCTTGAAATGAAAGCGGCGCGATCCCGGAGGACCGCGCCGCATCGTGTTCAAATCAGGCTGCTGACGTTACTTCGCGCGCGAGGCCTGGAAGATGTCGTCGATCGCCTTGGCAAGCGTTGCGTCGAACTCGCCGTCGCTCTGCTTGGCCGACAGGCCTTCGGTCAGCGCGCGCGAGAAGGAGGCGATGATGCCGTCGTTCGCCGCCAGCATCTTGTTCGCTTCGTCGCGCGAATAGCCGCCCGACAGGGCGACCACGCGCATGACGCGCGGATGGGCGACCAGCGACTTGTAGAGGTTGGTTTTGGTCGGCAGCGTCAGTTTCAGCATCACCTGCTTGTCGGCGGGCAGGGCGTCGAGCTGTTTCGTGATCTCGGCCAGCAGGATTTCTTCCGCCTGCGCCTTGTCGGCGATGGAGATGGTGACTTCCGGCTCGATGATCGGGATCAGGCCGTGGGCGAGGATCTGCTTGCCGACTTCGAACTGCTGCTTGACCACGGCGGCGATGCCCTTCGGGTTCGCCGCATTGATGACCGAGCGCATCTTGGTGCCGAAAATGCCCTTGGCGACGGCGCGCTTCAGCAGCGCGTCGAGGTCTGGCATCGCTTTCATCAGTTGGACGCCGTCCGCTTCATCGACGAGGCCCTTGTCGACTTTCAGGAACGGAACCACGCCGCGCTTCTTCCAGAGGTATTCCGCGGTCGGCGTGCCGTCGATCTCGCCGTCCATCGTCCGCTCGAACAGGATCGCGCCCATCACCTTCTCGCCGGTGAAGGCCGGGGACTTGATGATGCGAGCGCGCATTTCGTGAACGAGACGGTACATTTCCGCGTCGCCCGAATACTCGCTTTCCGGAATGCCGTAGAGCCGCAGCGCCTTCGGCGTCGATCCGCCAGACTGGTCCAGCGCGGCAATGAAGCCGTCCTTCTTGCCCGCCTGTTCCGCCATCGCAGCGTTAATCATGAAAGTCCCTCAATTGTCCCAAACGCTCGGCCTGCCCCAGCCAGAAGCGTACCCGCTCTGGACAGGGCATACCGTTTCCGGCTCGTCTTTCAAGAACTGGGCCCCGAAGCGCCATGGGACGAATTTCCGCAGGCCTGTCGGAACCTCGCGTGCAGGTTCGTCCTGGTAGTGAAAACAGGGAGATACTTTCATGCGCAAGGTAATCGTCGGCGTCTTCGTCAGCCTCGACGGCGTCATGCAGGCTCCCGGCGGCCCCGAAGAAGACCCCTCCGGCGGCTTCAGGTATGGCGGCTGGATCGTGCCTTATCAGGGCGAGGCCACCGGCGATGCGGTCAGCAGCCTCTTTGCAAAGCCGTTCGACCTGCTTCTCGGCCGCACCACCTACGACATTTTCGCCGCGTACTGGCCGTTCTACGAAACGGACCCCGCAGCTCCCGACTACAATGCGGGCGGCGCGCATATCGCCAACACCTTCAATGCTGCGACCAAGTTTGTCGCCACGCACCACCCCGAAACGATGACCTGGCGGAATTCCAGGGCGCTCGGCGCCGATATCGCCGCCGGCGTGCGCGACCTCAAGAATACCGATGGCCCCGATCTTGTCGTGCAGGGTTCGACCGAGCTGATCCACATCCTTCTTGCGGCAGACCTCGTCGATCACATGCAGCTGCTGATCTATCCGATCATCTTCGGCAAGGGAAAGCGCCTGTTCGATGCTGGCTCGGCGCCGCGTGCGCTGACTCTCACGCAATCGCAGGTCTCGCCCGATGGCGTCATCATCGCGAGGTATGACCGGGCAGGCGAGCCCACCACCGGTTCGTTCGTCGGGCCTGATCCATCACTCGCCGAGATGGAACGGCGCAAGCGGATGAAGGGTTAGTCGAGAAATCCCGAGATCAGCTTCGTGTAGGTCTCGGGTCTTTCGATCATGCCCATGTGACCGCAATGCTCGACCAGTGCGAGGCGGGCGCCGGGAATGCCGGATGCGAGTTCCTCGGAGTTGTCAGGCGTGATCAAGGCGTCGTCCCTGCCGGCGATCACAAGCGTCGGAATGCGGACATCGCCGAGGGTTGGCCGCGAATCGGCGCGGCCGATGATCGCCTCGATCTGCTTTGCGAACGCATCGACGCCCAGCTCTTCGGCCATCTCGAAGAATGTGGTCAGCAGTGGTGCATCCTCATGACGGGCAGGGTGGACCAGTTTCGGGTAAAGCGCCCTGGTTCCCGCGCGCAGGCCGTACTTGCGCGCGCCTTCCACCTGCTTGCGCCGATCCGCCGAGCGCTCGGGCGTGTCCGGCTTTGCGCTGGTGCTCATCAGGAGCAGCTTTGTGACCCGTTCGGGGGCCTGCCGCATGATCTCCAGCGCGACATAGCCACCCATCGACGTGCCTGCGAGCGCAAACGTCTTTGGCGCAAGATCGAGAGTGCTTTTCGCGATCCCCGCCATCGTATCGTGCGACCAGTGATTGGCCAGCAGCACGGGATGCGTCTGGCCCAGCGTTTCGACCTGATGCTGGTAGATGCGTCCGGTGCACATCAGCCCCGGAATGAAGACAATCGGCAGGCCTGACATGACATCTCCTCCAGCGCAGGGCGCACTGGAGGAGATGGCTGCACTTGCAGCGATGTAAAGGTCTAACCGAGCTTCACACCCAGCGCCTCCGCTGCGGCGGCGACGAACTTGTTGGTCTGCGAGAAGGCGGCATCCAGCGGCTGTTCGCCGGCGGGATTGGAAATCTTCGCCCAGTTGGCGGCCACATCGTCCACCGTGGTGGCCGCGCCGCCGAGGAACACGGCCGGGGTTTCATAGATGTGCACCACCGAGAAGCAGCCCGCGCCCGCGCCGAGAATGGTCTTCGACGGCGCATCTTCCGACACGAGATAGAGTACGCCCGGCGTCACCAGTTCCGGCTGCATCAGGTCCGCCACCTGCTGCGGGATCAGGCCTTCCAGCATGCGCGTCGCGGCCGTCGGCGCCAGCGTGTTGACGCGGATGTTGTTCTTCGCCCCCTCGTGGTGAAGCACGTTCATGAAGCCGACCATCGCCGCTTTCGCCGCGCCATAGTTCGATTGGCCGAAGTTACCGTAGATGCCCGAAGCCGACGAGGTCAGCATGATGCGGCCGTAGTTCTGCTCGCGCATCGTGTCCCACACCGCCTTGGTGCAGTTGGCCGTGCCGAATAGGTGGACGTCCACCACCTTCTTGAAATCGTCCATCGTCATCTTGGCGAACGACTTGTCGCGCAGGATGCCGGCATTGTTGATCAGGATGTCGACGCGGCCCCATTTGGCCTTGGCGTCGGCCACCATCGCCTCGACCTGGTCGAGCTTGGTGATGTCGGCGCCGTTCGAGATCGCCTCGCCGCCCCCGTCGCGGATTTCCTTGGCGACGGATTCCGCCGCCGAGATCGATCCGCCCGACCCGTCCACCGATCCGCCCAGATCGTTGACGACAACCTTCGCGCCGCGCGCCGCCAGCTGCAGGCAATGATGCCGCCCCAGCCCGTTGCCCCCGCCGGTCACGATGGCGATCTTGCCGTCAAATCGAATGGTCATGTGCATCCTCGTCCTTCACGCGTGAGCGAGTGTCCGATGGCAAAGCAGGAGGCGGATGGCAAGGGCGTTTGCGGTCGCGTTGCGCTATCGCGCCCTCTCCAGCACGCGCGCCGCCGCCTCCATCCCGGGGTCGTGCCCGGCGGCATATGCCTCGATCGTCCACGGCGCTGCGATCTCGGGCCCTGCGGAGTCGACCGCAATTGGCTTGCGCACGACATTGCCGTGGCAATCCGTGTAGTCGCGGCAGCCGTTCCGATAGTCGTGCCGTTCGCGCGCGGGGCCCAGCACAAGTCCGGACGGGCTGGTCATCGGCAGACCCTCGGCCCAGAATTCGAGCCGATCGCCGGGCTCCTCGCCCACGAGAACGACCCGGTCTCCTCCGGCCTGCTTCAGGTAGAGCGTGCTCGAAATCGCTGCGGAGAATGTCCATGGGCTTGTGAGAACGACAAATCGCCCCTGCGGTCCCAGCTTGTCCGGCCACTGGGCCATGAAGGCCTGGGTCAGCGTCAGGTTGCCGCCGCCATTCGTGCGCATGTCGAGCACGACGTTCGACCGGCCCAGCGCGACGCGCTGTGCTTCCGCTTCGTTGAGAAACTCCAGCACCTTTCGCGTAGCTGTGTTGTTGTTCGCGCGCATATCGATGACGACCGCATCCATCTCGGGCGCATCGCGCCAACGGAAAGTCTCGCCGCCTGCCGCTACGCTCCATGGGGCCTGGGTAGTCGCTAGCAGCGTCGCCCATTCTCCGGGCTCTGCGCCCTCGCGCGTCGGATCCAGCATGCGGCTGACGCCAAGGACCGGGCGCTCGGGCCCCGGGGGTAGGGCGAGGAGCCTGCGTTGCAGGACGCGACCATCAGGCATGGTGAAGCGGTAGATTGCTTCGTCCGCCTGAACAGCAAATCCGAGCGCATTCAGCTGTTGGGGGCTTTCGAAGAGGTAAGGGGAGAACCTGTCCCGGAAGGCGGGCGTGCCGCCGGAAAGCGAGCGCGCCGCCTCTCTCAGTTCGCCGATCGGATAGCCATCGATAGCCGTCAGCCGTCCGCCGAGGAGGTCGGCATGCTCGGGTCGTGTCCACAGTACGTGAAAGTCTTCGCCGAACGGGACGAGCCGTATCTCGACCCGATTGAACCTTCGCGCGCGGGCGCCGGCATTCAGTCGCGTGTGCCCGTTGTCTGCCAACGCCACGATGCGCGACAGCTCGAGAACGAAGGCTGCATCGCTCAGGGCTCCGGCGTGCGCTTCAAGGGCTGCAAGACACCGTTCGGCTTCGGCGCGGGCTTCGGGCGTATAGGCCTTGTCGGCAGTCATGAAGCGCTCGCGGAACATGGCGATATCCTGCTGCTGCAGGCTCGGTTCTGCGGATTGGTCCTGCGCTGAAGCGGTCGGGGCCGCGACGCCGCCGATCACGCAAAGGGCAAGCCCAATCGCGACGCAGCGCTCCCGCAGGCGGTCAGTAAACACCGTGAGCGATTTCATGGTCAGCGTGTCCAGGTTTGGCGCGGCGGACCGCGCATTGCTTGCTTCCCCGGATGCGCCTGAACTCGCCTCCGGAACTCTGATCATTCAGTATATCGATATGCGAGAGGGTCAAGCCGCGCGGCTTACCTCCCGCCGTCAGACTTTCAGCGCCTCAACGCCCGGCAGTTCCTTGCCTTCCATCCATTCGAGGAAGGCGCCGCCTGCGGTCGAGATGAAGGTGAGGTCGTTGGCGACGCCGGCATGGTGCATGGCGGAGACCGTGTCGCCGCCACCGGCGACGGCGACGAGTTCACCGGCCTTGGCCAGGCGTGCTGCTTCCTTTGCCGCGTCCACCGTGCCCTTGTCGAAGGGCGGGATTTCGAACACGCCGAGCGGGCCGTTCCAGATCAGCGTCTTGGAGTTCGCCATCGCACGCTTCAGGCGGGCGACCGTTTCCGGGCCGGCATCGAGGATGCGCTCATGCTCGTCGATCGAGCCCAGCGCGCGCACGCGTGTCGGCACGCCCTTGGCCATCTGCTCGGCGACCACGATGTCGATCGGCAGGAAGAGCTTGCAGTTGTTCTGGCCCGCAAGGCGGATGATCTCGCGCGCGGTTTCGGCGAGATCCTTCTCGCAGTACGACGCGCCCACATCGTGGCCCTGCGCATAGAGGAACGTGTTCGCCATGCCGCCGCCGATAGCCAGCTTGTCGAGTCTGGTGACAAGGTTCTTGAGCAGGTCGAGCTTTGTCGAGACCTTCGACCCGCCGACAATGCCGAGCACCGGCCGCTGCGGATTGCCGAGCGCCGCATCCAGCGCCTTCAGTTCGCGCTCCATCGACAGGCCCGGATAGGCCGGCAGCAGCTTGGCGAGGCCCTCGGTCGAGGCATGCGCCCGGTGCGCAGCCGAGAAGGCGTCGTTGACATAGATGTCGCCCAGCTTCGCGAGTTCGCCCGCAAACGCCGGATCGTTCTTTTCCTCGCCGCCGTGATAGCGGAGGTTCTCCAGCAGCGCGACGCCACCGGCGGGCAGCGCGTCGATCACCACCTTCGCCTGTTCGCCGATGCAGTCATCGGCCCACTTCACCGGCTTGCGGAGCAGGGCGGACAGCGGATCGAGCACCGGCTTTAGGCTCATCTCCGGAACGCGCTTGCCCTTGGGCCGGTCGAAGTGCGCCAGCAGAACCACCTTGGCGCCCGCCTTCGAGAGCAGGTCGATGGTCGGCAGGGCAGCGCGCAGGCGCGTGTCATCCTGCACCTGGCCGTTCTCCATCGGCACGTTGAAATCGACGCGAACGAGTGCGGTCTTGCCCTTGAGGTCTGCGCCCTGAAGCGTGCGGAAGGTCATGCGATTCAAGTCCCGGATGGTTAAGGCTGGAAATCTATCAGACGGCGGATTCTTCGCCAACGCATGCAGGCTTCAGGCCGCCAGCAACCTCTAGCTGATCGGATCGCCCCAGGGATGCGGCAGGTCCTTCACATTCTTCAGCAGCTCGAACCCGATGCGGCGCGGCTCGTCCTTCGTCTTGGGCACAGCCACCAGCAGCACGCTCACCTGCGAATAATGCTGCAGCAGTTCGAACTTCCTGCCGTCCTGATACTGGCCCATGAACACGATCATGTCCGGGCCCCAGCTGGCCACATTGTTGATATGCAGCACCTCCGCGTTCGGCCCCTCGACGAAGCGGCCGCCCACCTCGTGATCCGGTCCGAGGTTCTTCTCGAACTCGAGGATCTGGTGAACCAGCCGTTGATGCATCCAGGTTGCGGGATCGGGCGGCTGGCGTCCCGGCGTATCGGCATCATCCGCATCGTCCACGGCGCTGCCATCCACCACGCCATCCTTCACCACGTAGGGCGGGGATGCGGTCGCGTGGATGACCACCTCATCCTCTGCAGATGTCTCGGGTTTCGTCGCGGTCTTGGCTTTGGCTTCAGTCATGGCCCGACCTTGGGTCATCCATCCGCGCCCCGTCAACCGCAGGCGCTGAAATGAAAACGCCCCCGGCGCAGGGCCGAGGGCGTTCCCAATTCTATCTGGTTCGATGGAACTAGATCAGCTTCGCCCAGGCGACGGCCGTGTCGCTCATGCGGGTCGAGAAGCCCCACTCATTGTCGTACCAGCTCATGATCGACACCATCGTGCCGTCCATGACTTTCGTCTGATCCATGTGGAAGATCGACGAGTGTGGGTTGTGGTTGAAGTCCGAGGAGACCAGCTTCTCGTCGGTGAAGCCCAGAATACCCTTCAGCTTGCCAGTCGCGGCGGCGCGGATGGCGTCGTTGACCTCTTTGGCCGTCGTCGGGCGCTTGGCGATGAATTTCAGGTCAACCAGCGAAACGTTCGGCGTCGGCACGCGCACCGACACGCCATCCAGCTTGCCGTTCAATTCCGGCAGAACGAGGCCCACCGCCTTCGCCGCGCCGGTCGACGTCGGGATCATCGACAGCGCAGCCGCGCGGCCGCGATAGAGATCCTTGTGCATCGTATCGAGCGTCGGCTGGTCGCCGGTGTAGGAGTGGATCGTCGTCATCATGCCCTTCTCGATGCCGATGGCTTCGTGAAGCACATACGCCACCGGCGCGAGGCAGTTGGTGGTGCACGAGGCGTTCGAGACGATCATGTGCTCCTTGGTGAGCTTCTGATGGTTCACGCCATAGACGACGGTGAGGTCGGAGTTCTCGCCGGGGGCCGAGATCAGCACGCGCTTGGCGCCGGCCTGCAGGTGCAGGGCGGCTTTGTCCTTGGCGGTGAAAATACCGGTGCACTCGAATGCGATGTCGACGTTCAGGTCCTTGTGCGGCAGCTGGGCCGGGTCCTTGATCGCCGTGACCTTGAAGGTCTGGTTGCCGACGGTGACCATGTCGCCCTCGACCTTAACGTCCATGTTCAGCGGGCCGTGGACCGAGTCGTATTTCAGCAGGTGGACGTTGGTTTCCACCGGCCCAAGATCGTTCACCGCGACGACTTCGATGTCCGTGCGCTTGTGTTCCAGAATGGAACGGAGAACCAGACGACCGATCCGGCCAAAACCGTTGATCGCGACACGCACAGCCATTGCGAAAACCCTCTGATGTTCAATGCGGCCAGATGGGTGCAAGAACGATGCACGCCCCCAGCAGGTCGCTTGCGGCGGTATGGCGCGCGTAATAGCCGATTTTTGGTGTGAAGCGAGAGGCAAGCGCGGTGAAAATCACGCAATTCCCCGTCGCGTTTCGTGAAGCGGGGAATCCGAGACCGCCGGGCGCCTGCCCGGCACTCGCCGCATCAGGGGAATTGCACCGGTCTTGCGGCCGGTTTGCCGGGCAGGCGCCCGGCGGTCCCAGCTAGATCAGCGCCTTAGCCGCCGCGACTACGGCCTCAGCCGTAATCCCGAAATGCTTGAACAGCGTCTTGGCCGGGGCGGAGGCGCCGAAGCCGGTCATGCCGACGAAGCCGCCATCCGGGCCAATCCACCGGTCCCAGCCGTCGCGGACGCCGGCTTCGACGGCCACTTTCGGAAGCTTCTTGCCCAGTGTTTCCGCGCGGTACTTTTCCGGTTGGGCGGCGAACAGTTCGAAGCACGGCATGGAAACGACACGCGCGCCGATGCCTTCGGCTTCCAGCGTCTTCTGCGCGGCAAGCGCCAGTTCGACTTCCGAGCCTGTGGCGATCAGCACGACCTTCTCCTTCGCTGTGGCGGGAGAGAGGACGTAGGCGCCCTTGGCGGTGAGGTTCTCGTCAGTGTGCGTCTTGCGCGCCGGGGCCACGTTCTGGCGCGTCGCCGCGATCAGCGAGGGGCCGGTCGTGGTGTTCAGCATGATCTCCCAGGCTTCCGCCGCTTCAACGCCGTCCGCCGGGCGGAACACGTTGAGGTTCGGGATCATGCGCAGCGACGCGACATGCTCCACCGGCTGGTGCGTGGGCCCATCTTCGCCGACCCCGATCGAGTCGTGCGTCATCACGTGGATCACGCGAATGCCCATCAGCGCGCCAAGACGGATAGACGGACGCGAGTAATCCGAGAACACCAGGAACGTGCCCGAATACGGGATCACGCCGCCATGCAGCGCCATGCCGTTCATGGCCGCAGCCATCGCATGCTCGCGAATGCCCCAGTGCACGAAACGGCCGCCATAGTTCTCCGGCGTCATCGGCGCTTTCGCGCTCGCCGTGCGCGTGTTGTTGGAGCCGGTGAGATCTGCCGAGCCGCCCACCATTTCTGGAACCAGCTGCGTCAGGATTTCCAGCGCCGCGCCAGACCATTTGCGGGTCGCGTCCGACTTCTGGCCTTCAACCACCGCCTTCTTGTGCGCGTTGATCGCAGCCCCAACGCCTTCCGGCAGCTTGCCCGAAAGCGTCGCCTCGAAGGCCGCGCGCTTGTCGCTGGCGCCGAGGCGCTTCAGCCACGCTTCGCGATGGCGCGCGCCCTGGCGGCCGATCTTGCGCCACTCCGCGACGATTTCCTCCGGGATTACGAAAGGCTCGTGTGGCCAGTCGAGCGACTTGCGGATGCCCGCGATCTCTTCGGCGCCATAGGGGCCGCCATGGGCAGGGCCCGTGCCCGCCAGTTTAGGCGCGCCAAAGCCGATGATGGTCTTGCACGCGATCAGGCTCGGCCGATCCGCCGTCTGCGCGGCAAGCAGGGCGCCGCGCACCGCGTCCATGTTGTGGCCGTCCACGCGCGCGACGTTCCAGCCCGACGCCTTGAAGCGTTTCACTTGGTCCGTGTCGTCCGACAGCGAGGTCGACCCATCGATGGTGACGGCGTTGTCGTCGAACAGCACGATCAGGTTCTTCAGGCGCAGGTGACCGGCCAGCGTGATGGCCTCCTGGCTGATGCCCTCCATCAGACAGCCATCGCCCGCGATCACATAGGTCTTGTGGTTGACCAGATCATCGCCAAAGCGCGCGTTCAGGTGGCGCTCGGCCATCGCCATGCCGACGGCGTTGGCAAGACCCTGTCCCAGCGGGCCCGTGGTGGTCTCAACGCCTGGCGTGTGGCCGAACTCCGGGTGGCCCGGCGTCTTCGATCCCAGCTGGCGGAAGTTCTTGATCTCATCCAGCGACACTTCCGGATACCCGGTGAGATAAAGCAGCGAGTAGAGCAGCATCGAGCCGTGCCCGGCCGATAGCACCAGCCGGTCGCGGTCCGGCCATTCTGGGTGCGCCGCGTCGAACTTGATGAACTCCTGAAACAGGAGCGTCGCGCAATCGGCAAAGCCCAGCGGCAGGCCGCAATGACCGCTCTGGGCCTTCTCCACGGCGTCCATGCTCAGGGCGCGGATCGCGTTGGCGAGCGGCAGGTTCGTGGCCATCGGCGGCTCCTGTCAGGGGATTTCGCCGCTGGTTAACGGCAATGCGGGCTGCATCAAAGGGGTTTCACTGCCGCATGCCGCCATTGCGCGGGTTGCTCACAGGCATCACATTGCGGCAACAGGATCGTGGGATGACGGACGAACCCGAAAACAAGGCAGACATGGACACCGCCCTGCAACAGCTGGAGGCGGCGATCGACCGGCTGGAAGGCCGGCTCGACGGCCTGTTTTCGCGCCTGGAAGGCCAGCGGAACCAGATGCGCGAGGCGGAGGCCCTGCGGCTCGACCGGGCTCGCCTGGCGGGCGATCTCGACGCCGCCAAGGCGCGGGAAAGGGAGCTGCAAAAGCTGGCCGACGAGGCGTCCGAGGCCCTTGGCGCAGCGATTTCAGAGGTACGCGAGGCCCTCGGCAAGGTTTGATTGGATTGCAGATTCCAGCTCGTGTCGCCCCTATCTGGCGCAGGCACGGGCAGAAGCGCTAGAATGTCCGGATTGGGGACGGCGGAAAAAGGTAGTTGGCGTCGTGGCCAAGGCTGAGATCACCATTGCAGGCAAGCGCTATGCGCTGAGCTGCGCCCCCGGCCAGGAAGCCCGCCTGGAAGAACTTGGCGCGCGCTTCGACCAGCGCGTGATGGAACTCACCGAGGCGCTGGGCGATCTGGGCGCGGAACGTCTCTTCCTCGCTGCCGGGATTTCCATTCTCGACGAACTCGACGCGCAGGCGGTGGGCGTCGGCGCCAAGGCGCTGGATGATCGCATCCGCAATCTCGAAAACCGCGCCGCGACGCTCCTCTCCGATGCGGCGGCCCGCATCGAAATGCTGTCGCGCCGCGTCGACGAGGCGAGCTGAGCGGCTAGACCGCTTGCCCTGCGGCCCAGCCCGAACTCCAGGCCCACTGGAAATTAAAGCCGCCAAGCCAGCCGGTGACATCCACGCACTCGCCGATGAAGTAGAGGCCGGGCGCGGCCTTCGCTTCCATCGTCTTTGACGACAGCCCATCCGTATCGATCCCGCCCAGCGTCACCTCCGCCGTGCGCCAGCCCTCCGTGCCATCAGGTGTCACGCGCCACGCATTCAGCGCGCTTGCGACTTCGCGCAGCTTCGCATCGGAAAGATCAGCCAGTCGCGCCGCGCCATAAGTCTTCGCCGCCACCTGATCCGCCAGCCGCTTGGATGCAAACGCCGCCAGCGCATTGTCGAGCTGCTGCTTGGGCCGTTCCACACGCGCCGCTTTCAATTCCACGAACACATCGCGTCCGCGTGCAAGGTCGATCACCACCTCATCGCCCTCGCGCCAGTAGGATGAAATCTGCAGGATCGCAGGTCCCGACAATCCGCGATGCGTGAACAGCATGCCTTCTTCGAAGCTTGCACCATTGCAGGTCGCGCGCGCTTCCACTGACACGCCTGCTAGTTCCGCGATCGGCGCCAACTGTGGCTCGTTGAAAATGAACGGCACAAGGGCGGGACGCGGTTCGATTATCTTCAGGCCGAACTGGCGTGCGACGTCATACGCATATCCCGTTGCGCCCATCTTCGGGATCGAGAGGCCACCGGTTGCGATTACGAGTGATTGGCATTCGATATCGCCCGCGGGAGTTTTCACGTGAAACGTTTCTGTCGTGCGCGTAATGGCGCCGGGTTCGACGCTCAGCTTTATTTCGCATCGAACTGCTTTCAGGTCTTCCAGCAGCATGTCGATGATCTGTGTGGCCGATCCGTCACAGAAGAGCTGGCCGAGCGTCTTTTCATGGAAGGCGATCCCACGCTCACCGACGCGCTTGATGAAGTCGTGCTGCGTGTAGCGCTTCAGTGCCGAGACGCAGAAATGCGGATTGTTCGACAGGAACTGTTTCGGCGTCACATGCAGGTTGGTGAAGTTGCAGCGCCCGCCGCCCGAGATGCGGACTTTCTCCGCCGGCTTCTTCGCATGGTCGATCACCACGACGCTGCGCCCGCGCCGCCCCGCCTCGATGGCGCACATCAGGCCGGCCGCGCCCGCGCCGATCACCAGGACATCGCAATTGGTCATGGCCAAAGCCATATCGCCGCACTCAGCCTCCTGTCGTGGCGTCATGCCGTCACGACGTACTTTCCGTTCGCGTCATACGCGCTAGGCTGCCGAAGACAACGACAAACGGGAGCACGGCCATGACCGAAGCCTGGATCATCGACGCCTGCCGCACGCCGCGCGGTATTGGCCGGCAGGGCAAGGGCGCTCTGGCCGACATGCACCCGCAGCATCTGGGCGCCACCGTGCTGAAGGCGCTGGCCGAGCGAACGGGCATCAACACAGCCGACGTGGACGACATCATCTGGGGTACGTCCACGCAAGTCGGCAAGCAGGGCCGCGACCTTGGCCGCATGGCGGCTCTGGATGCGGGCTACGATGTGCGCGCCTCGGGCGTCACCATCGACCGGTTCTGCGGATCGGGCATCACATCGGTGAACCTTGCGGCCTCGACGATCATGTCGGGGATGGCCGATCTCGCTGTCGCGGGCGGGACGGAGATGATGAGCTACACCGCCGCCATCGCCGATCCGAAAGCGCCGCCCTTTATCGACGCGGGCAATGAAAGACTGCGCGCGCATCATCCGCAGAGCCACCAGGGCGTCTGCGCCGACGCCATCGCGACGATGGAGAACATATCCCGCGAGGCGCTGGATGCGCTTGCACTAGAGAGCCAGAAGCGCGCCGACCATGCGATCCGCAACGGACATTTCGACAAGAGCCTGGTGCCTGTGCGCAAGGTGGATGGGTCGCTGGCGCTGGACCGTGAGGAGTTCCCCCGCCCCCAGACGACGATGGAAGGTCTTGCCGCGCTGAAACCTGCCTTCGAGGCAATGGCGGAGTATCCGCTGAACGAGAAGGGCGAGACCTATGGCGGGCTCATCCGGCAGGTGCATCCGGACCTGAAGATCAGACACGTGCACCATGCAGGAAATTCATCGGGCGTGGTCGATGGCGCTGCGGCGCTGCTGCTGGCTTCGCCCGACTATGCCAAGGCGCACGGCCTCAAGCCGCGCGCGCGCGTGCTGGCGATTGCGAACATGGGCGACAGCCCCACGCTGATGCTCAATGCGCCGGTGCCGGCCGCGAAGAAGGTTCTCGCGAAGGCGGGGCTGACCATCGATGATATCGACCTGTTCGAGATCAACGAGGCGTTCGCCGTGGTCGCCGAGAAATTCATCCGCGACCTGAAGCTCGATCGCGACAAGGTCAATGTGAATGGCGGCGCAATGGCGCTGGGCCATCCGATCGGCGCCACGGGCTCGATCCTGATCGGCACGATCCTGGACGAACTCGAACGCCGCGACCTGAAACGCGGGCTGGTGACGATGTGCGCCGCAGGCGGCATGGCCCCGGCGATCATTATAGAGCGGGTTTAGGCAAGGTCGGTTGTGGACGCGCTTCCGCACATTGCCTGAGTGGAGTCATTCTCGGCCAAGCGCGTCAGCGCGCGTGCCGAGAACCTCGGTTCCTTCAGCGAGGGATCGCCAGTTGTCCCGCACTTGAACCAGACGGGATTCTCGGGATGCGCTTCGCTTACCCGAGAATGACCACCCTGGATGGCTCAGCCCGCAGGTAGAACCGGGCCCAGCGCTTTCCAGGCGTCCGGCGCTGAAAGCTGCGCTGCGCCATATCCCATGGTGGCGATCACCATGTCATGCTCGGGCAGCACGAAGCAGAACTGGCCGCGTGCGCCTGCCGCGAAATACATGGAGCGCGGCGCGCCGGGCGCGCGGCCGGAGCGGTTGAGCCACCAGAGATATCCATAAGCCGGCTTGTGCGCGGACGGGTTTGTTGCGTCGCGGATGTAGTCTGCAGCGATCAGCTGTTCGCCCGCCCAGCGTCCCTTGTTCAGATAGAGCTGGCCTAGCCGCGCCAGATCGCGGCAGGAGAGGGTGATCGATCCGCCGATGCGGATGTTGTCTTTGCTGTCCACGCCTTCGCGCTGGTAGTTGAAGTTCTCGCAGCCGAGCGGGGCGACGATCTCCTCCATCATGTAGCGGTGGCTGGTCTTGCCCGTCGCCGCCGTGATGATGTCGGCGAGGTGATCAGCAGGCGCGCCGTCGTAAAAGAAACGTTCGCCGGGCTGAATCGTTGTTCCATAGCCTGGAGGTGTGCCGCGTTCGGCTTCCTTGTACCATTCGTATTCGACGCCGGGGCCCGGCGGCGTTGCATCGTCCAGCTTCTTTGGCGGCTTGGACGAGGGCTTCATGTTCATCGTGCCGCCGGACGTCATCGTCAGCAGGTGGCGGATGCGCGTCTGCGGGCGGAAGCCGGACTTTTTGGCGGGATGATATTTCGACGTCAGGTCGTCGATGCTGAGCCGGCCCGTGGTGATGGCGCGGCCCACCATTGCGCCGCCCCACGACTTGCCCGCGGAGAACGATACGTTGCGCCATTCGGGAACTGCGCGCGCCCAGTCGTTCGCCCAGTAACGCTCGAACACCAGTTCGCCATGACGGATGACGACGAGGCCCTGGCGCTCGCCGGGCGCCGCCAGGTGCGTGGCCGCGGTTTCGAGGGAGGGTGTGGACAAGCCGTGCGCCTCGGGCGTGGAGTGTCTCCACGGTCCGCGTCCCGGGCCGGGCGTGGCGGCGACAGCCGGGCCCGTGGCGCAGGCCGACAATGCAGACGTGGCGAGTGCTGATCCGATCAGCGTGCGGCGCGTGAGCATCCTTAGAGACCCATCGCCTTCAGGATGTCCGCCGAGAACTTCGCGAGCTTGAAGCCTTCGCCGCGATCAAGACCACGCCGCACGATGACGACGTTCTTCTCGGGGATGATCATCGCATACTGGCCGAGCGCGCCGCCAGGGGAGTAGGCGACATCGGGCAGGCCTTCCATGCCGCCATAGACCCAGAACTGGGCGCCATAGCCGGCGCCGCCGCGTGCGCGCGAGGCGGGTTGGGCGGGGGCAAGCGTCGAGACATAGTCCGACCAGCCGGTCGGCAGGATGCGCTCGCCATTCCATACGCCGTCATTGAGATAGAGCAGGCCGAAGCGCCCGAAATCGCGCGCCGTCGACCAGCACTGGCCCGAGGTGATGAAGTCGCCGGTCCAGTCGGTTTCGATCAGCGTGCGCGTCATGCCCAGCTTCCACAGAAGCTCGCGATGCGGGAAGCTGATCCATTCGGCATCGTTGTTGTAGGCTTCGCGCACGGCGCGCGTGGCGAGGATGGTGTCGGAGCCGGCATAGACATAACGCTCGCCGGGTTTTGCATCGATGATGTTGCTCATCGACACTTCGGATGCCGGCGCGCCCGAGCCGTAGATCTCGCCTTGCGGATTGCGGCCGGCTTCGGTGTAGAGGCCGCTTGCCATGTGCAGCATGTGGTTGAGCGTGATCTCGCCGCGCGGATCGCCCGGCCTGCGCCACGCCGCAAGCGGCGCTTTTGCGTGGATGTCGAGCATGCCGCGTTGTACGCCGATGCCGACGAGCGAGACGCTTAGGCTCTTGCACATCGAATTGGTGCGCGAGGAGGTGTGAACGCCCCAGCCCGGCGCATAGCGTTCGGCGACGATCTTGCCGTCCTTGATGACGACCACGCCCCATGTATTGCCCTTGTAGCTTCCTTCCTGATCGCGGAAGGCGTCGTCGAACACTGCGGCGACGGCCTTTTCCTGCGCGGCGGGAAGCTTCGCCGTGGCGTTGGCGTCGCCCATCGGCCAGGGCTGGGCGTCGAAGTTCGGGAGGGTCAGCGTGTCGGGCAGGCGCGGCAGGTGTTTCACCATGTCCATCGTCGCGCCGATGGGAAGCTGCGTGCAGCCGAGGCCCGGCCGCCACGCGGCGATGCGCGGCTCCATGTCGTCGGCGAACTTCACGGTGACGGTCTTTGCGGCGTGGTCGATCTTCGTCTCGTTCGCCTTCGCTGACTGGCCGCTACCGGTGCGCTGGATGATGTCCTCCGGCAGACCGGAGGCGAAAGTCGCCGTGCACAGATGCAAGGCCCAGTAGCCTGCGGCCTGTGCCGCCGAATGGCGCGGCGTCGAGGTCGTGGCGCCTTCTTCCGCCACCGCTGCAGTGGTCGGACGCGGTCCGGTGGGCGTCTGCTGCGCGAGTGCTGGCAGGGCGAGGGACGCGGCTGCGATAAGCGCGATGATGCTGGTCTTCATGTTGGTCTCCCCGTGTCTCAGTCCATCGCCTGGCGATGCAGCGCGACGCCGCCATCCTGCTGGCTTGGATAGCGCGCCATGAATTCGCGCTCGGCCTTGTGCGGATCGTTCACTGCCGTGCTTGGAACGTCGAACATCATCGTGTTCCGTCGTTCGAGATCATACGGCGCCCACGCAGGGATGCTGGCGTTGTTGGGATCGCCCGTGCGCGCGAACGCGATCCAGCTGTTGGCCATGTTGTCGACCATGGCGCGGGTCTGTGCGGTATCTGGGCCGGTCATGTTCTCGCCGGCTGCGACATTGTCGAACATGAAGGGCAGGCAAAGCGAGTGTTGCGATACGCGCCGCCCGCCCTCGACGGGCTGGCGCCACATCAGGCGATAAACGTATGTCTTGCCGCGCCCGCCCGCCTTCACACGTTGTTCGGCCATGATTGTCTGGTCGCGGCAGTATCCGCGCGCCGACACGATGGTGAAGAAGACTTCGGATGCATTCGCCTGTGGGCGCGAAGCCTGGAAGGTGGCGAAGGCTTCGTCGATGTCCTTTTCCTCGATGAAGCTTTTGAAGCGCTCCTTCGCCTGTGCTTCGTTCATGTCGAAGATGCCGGGCTCGCGGCCCATCTGGTTGGTGAGCTCGGTGCGCGTCGTGCCCAGCATCATGGGCAGGTGGTTCGAAATCGCTGGCGCATCCGGCAGGAAGGGGTGCGCGGTGAAGCTTATGCCGTCCAGCATGGGCGAGAACCGCGCGCCTGCCGCTGCGATCACCTTGCGCTGCGCGGTCGACAGCGTTTCGATGTCCATGGTGTGCAGCTTGCGAGCATCGGTCTTGGCGATGCCCAATTCGGCCAGCAGAGCTTCGGTGAGACCGTTGGCGCGCTCGGGCGTCTGCACTTTCAGGTGCGAGCCGCTCTGGACAACGCCCTTGTGGAACAGACCCTGTGCGTCACGACCGGCATAGCAGAGGCTGACCTTCCGTCCGCCGCCGGACTGGCCGTAGATCATCACATTGTTCGGGTCGCCGCCGAACTGCGCGATGTTCTCCCTTACCCATTTCATGGCGGCGATGAGATCGAGATAGCCCGCATTGCCTGATTGCGCGAACTCGTCGCCCAGCAAGCCGCCGAGATAGCAGTGGCCGAACACATTGAGGCGGTGGTTGATCGTGGCGACCACCACGTCGCCGCGCTTGGCCATGCGCGTCCCGTCATAGAGCGCGGCTGATCCTGATCCGGCTTCGAACCCGCCGCCATGGAACCATAGCAGGACGGGCCGCCGCTCATGATCTAGCCCCGGCGTCCACACATTGATGCGCAGGCAATCGTCCGACATGGCCGTCCCTGCATGCGCGAGCGATCCGCGCGCCTGCGGGCTCTGGTCGCCATAGTCGAACACGTCCTGGATGCCGGCCCATGATGGCGGCGCCAACGGCGGCATGAAGCGCGCGGCGGTTGCATAGCGCATGCCCTTGAACGCCGTGACGCCGTTGGCCTGCACCAGTCCGCGCACCTTGCCCTGCGCGGTTTCGGCGAGCGGTTGCCCGCTCGCCTGTGCGAGCGTCGGGCCGGTGGAGCAGGCGCCGAGACCGGCGACAGCGCCCAGCATCAGCCCCCTACGGGTCATGCGCATGAAAACCTCCCCGGATCGTCTTCTTGTTATCCGCCTTGTGCGCCCCGAACGGCGCCGCTGTAAAGTATTTACGGTCTAGCTGAACGGCAAATTGCTGTTACTCCTCGGCAGATCGAGAGGCCGAACCGACCGGCCCGGTGGGAGGGATCGACATGAAGGCAAAACCCGTTCGCGCACCGGCAACGCACAGCCGTCGCGAAGCTCTCGGCGTCGGCGCGCTTGGCCTTGGCGCAGTGCTTGGCGGATGTGTCACAGCGCCGGGGCAGGGGGCCGCACAGGCGCAACCCGTCCAGCCGCCAACCGTAGCAGAACTCGCAACTCAAGACGCTGCGCCGCGAGTCCCTCGCGGAGACGGCCGCCTGCTAACGCCTACCATCAGCAACTACATCGCCGGCATCCGCACCGCGCCGGTCAATCCGGAATTCCTCGAACTCGGCAAGCGCCACATCCTCGATACGCTGGCAGCCGCTGTGTCCTGCAAGGATCTCGAGCCCGCCATGCTCGGCCGCAAATACGCGCTGGCAAAATCCGCCGATGCGAAGAATGGCGTGACGATGCTGGCGACGAAAGAACGCGTCGGCCTGGTCGATGCCGCCTTCGGCAGCGCCATGATCGTGCATGGCTCGGAGATCAACGATTTCATTCCGTCCGCTTTCGTGCAGCCGGGCCCTGCCGTTGTCGGTGTCGCCTTTGCGCTGGCGGAAAACCGTGGCGGATCGGGGCATGACGTGCTGCGCGCGTGTGTCGCCGGCTACGAACTCTGCGGCCGCCTGCCCAAGGCGCTCGGCGTGCAGACGCTCTACGCATCAGGCCTTGCCAATCACGGTATCGGTCCCTGCTTCGGCGCGGCGGCGACGGCAGCTTCCATGCTCGGCCTGCCGCCGGAGAAGGTTGCGCTGGTCATGTCCTACGCCTGTCAGCAGGCGTCCGGCTCATGGCAATGGCTGCTCGACAACGACCATGTCGAGAAGACGTTCGTCTTCGCCGGCGTCGGCGCGCGCAATGGCATCGAAGCGGCGCTGATGGTCGAGGCCGGCTATACCGGCGTCACCGACTGCTTCGACAACGAAGCCGGCTACATGAACCACAAGCTGTTCAGGGAGGGGGAGGATCACGATCCCTTCTATCTGATCGAGGATCTCGATACGCGCTCGGAACTTCACCACACAGCCTACAAGCGCTATCCCGTCGGAGGCCCGACGCAGGCAGCCGTGCAGGCGCTGCTCGAACTCCTGCCGAAGACATCGCCGGAAACGGTTGAAAGCATCGTCATGGAAATGCCGGGCCGGTGGGAGGCCTTCCGCAATGCCGAAATGCCCGCGCTCAACCTGCGCTATCTCGCGTCAATCATCCTGATAGATGGCCGCCTCGATCTCGTCTCCGCGCAGGATCGCGTACGGTTTAATACCGATGCGCGCGTGCACGAGCTGATGAAGAAGATGGACGTCGTCCATGCCCCCGATCTCGAAACCCCCGCCGGCCAGGCCCGCGAGGAGCCAGCGCGCGTGAAGATCGTAGATGCCCGCACCGGCCGCCACGAACTCCACGTACCCTTCGTGCGCGGCTTCCCTTCGCACCCAATGACCCGCCAGGACGTCACCGACAAGGCGATGGAACTGATGGGCCCGGTCCTCGGCCGCGCGCGCGCCAGCGAGGTTTCCGACGCCGTGATGAACATCGAACGCCTCGCGAATGCCGCTGACATCGTCCCGATGATCGCGACATGAGGCGCGCCGGGCAGTCCAGGTCCATCAGGCGCGATCGAAAGATACAGGACTTCAACGCCGATCACCCAAGGAGCGGCTTCTGGAGGCGCATGCGGCGGTCTACCACACATGCAACATCCAGCGGCATTCGCTGAGCCAGGGCGCGATGCGCGTTTACCCTACACGCTCGGAATCTGTCTGGAGGAGGGCGGTCGCTTGTCACAGATACTTGTCGGCCCAGCAAAGTCGTCGGGGGTCTACCTGACCCTTCTCTTCCAACTAGCCTGACAGGCTTCTTCTCGTCCCTCTCGGAACTAATGCGTTGTTGAGAGGGAAACCTCACGAAGCTCAAACGGCGCCGCACCAAAGTGGGCCCCGATGTCAGTCGGGATCTTCTGGGAAGCCCCTGTCACGCCCAAGCTGGCTTTGAGTTGCGACACCGTCAGGTGCTGAATGATCTTCCATCCCGTGGCCGTATCGAGATCTTCCTTGCGACAGCCATTCTGGGCAAGATCGAGGAGCGGCGCTGGAACCGGGAGACCCATCTGTTTTGCAGCAGAGATCAGGTCATTACCGCTCTGAATGCCCAGGCAGGAGTCGCTGAAGGCATTGTGTCCCATGCGTGGAACGATAGCCAGGCGCTTGGGCGCTTTCAGGGAATCGTAGGCCGATACGAGGGTCGCAACGGGAATACCGGAGTCGATCTCGGCAGCGATGATCATGGTCGCCTTGCTCGTGCTTCCCGGACCCTGAGGTGGCACGGGCGCCCAACCAATGATCGAGTCGATCCTCGGATTGTCGAGTTGAGCGAACATTGTGCCCCCTCCTGCGGAGTGTCCCACACCTGCGACTCTCGACATGTCGATCAGGCCTGTGAGCACGCCGCCCGGCGCACGTGTCGTGCTGTCGAGCAGATCGAGCGCGCCCTCGACCGCCGCAGCGCTCGCGGCGCGGCGAGCGCTCATGTCCCGCGTGCCGCCGCCTGCGAAGGAGGAAAATCCATACTCTGGAAAATCGATGGACGCGACCACGAAACCCCATGAGGCAATGCCCGACAGCAGGTTCCCGTGACCGCTACGCCAGCCGCCTGCGCCGTGAGAGAAAATTACGAGCGGATAGCTGGGGCCACTGGCTGCGGGGACATCGCGGAAGGCAGGCACAGAAACCTTCAGATCGACGCTTTCCGGAATCTTCGAGACCAGACTCTGAAGCATGGGCGGCAGCGGATCGGTCTGCAGATAGACCTCATTCGTCCTGCCGATAGCGACGCCGGGCGCGGCTGGGTAATAGACCTCGATCTTGCGATCACTCAGGTTGAGTGTTGTGATCCCGACCTCGAAGTTGCCGCGATCCGTGAAAATCTGCAGCGCGCCGGCGTCATCTTCGTTCGCTGGCGTGGCGCAGGCAGCCAGTACAAGTGCTAGCGCCGCCACACCCTGGCGACGCCATCCGGGAAGAATTCTCGGGATCATTGGCAACCTCGAAATGTCAGAATGATGGGGCCGTCTTCTCTCATGCCAAGCTGCGTCATGGCGCCCGAAGCAAATCAAACACTGGACCCGTGAGAGCAGCGGACGCAGAGACGACGAGATCTTTGCTGCTCTGGGTCGAATTCATCAGTCAGCGCCGAGTTTCAGGAGAGGGGTTCTCGCGGCGCGTAGCGCCGGAAAGAGCCCACCGACCAAGCCTAGCAGCAAAGCCAGTTGAACGCCTGCCAGAACTTGTGCGGGGCCGATGTTGAAATCAAACACGACCTGCGTGAAGCCGCCGCCCAGGGTCGACGCTGTGAGGCCATTGAACAGGAGGTAAGCTGCGCCGGCCCCGACAAGCCCGCCCGAAAGTGCGAGCACGACGGACTCCGTGATCGCTCCCACAAATGCCGGAAAGCCCCCGAAGCCGATCGCACGCAAGGTCGCCAGATCCTTGCTGCGCGCTTCGACCGCCGCGTACATCGTGTTGAGAGCGCCGGCGAGCGCGCCGAAGCCGAGCGTGATCGACAGCGCCCAGCCGAAATAGACCAGATACTGGAGCGACTGCGCTTCGCTGGCGAAATGCTCCTTCTCGGTTTTTACATCGACCTGCAGGCGAGGCTCGCCAGCAACGAAGGCTTTCACGTCAGCCAGCGCAGCGGGCGACTCGAGCCGCGCTCGCAGCGCCTGAACCGATGGCCCGCGATTGAACAGGCTTTGCACGACAGGAAGATCAGCCCAGAGTTCGCTGTCAAACACCGTTCCGGGCACCTCGAAAACGCCAACGACCTTCCACGAGCTGCCGCCAAGCTGCAGTTCGGTGTCCAGGTCGAAGCCCTTGAACTCCCGGACAACGCCGGCGCCCACGATCATTTCGTTGGTGCCGGGTTCGAACATGCGTCCGGCGCTGAGCGCGAAGCCTGGACGCAGTTCCGGAGCGCGGAGAGTGACGCCGCGCAGGGAGACGTTGGCTTCGCCGCCGCCGGCCCTGCGGTTCGCGCCGACGACGACGTAGAGTTCGGGCGAAGTGATCGGACGGCCCGACTCATCGCGCATGAAACCTGGCGCTTCCTCCAGCAGCCGGACAGCTTCGGAGGACATGGTCGAATTGAGCTCGGCCTCCGATCCCGTGCCCAGGATCATTGCGATATCGTCCGAACCGGTGCCGGCCACGGTCTTTGCAAAGCCGTTCGACATGGCCAGGAACGCCAGCAAGGTTGCGACAACGAGGCCAATCGAAAAGACGGTGGATACCGATCCCCAGAAGCGACTGGGGAGACCGGTGATCGTCATCGATACGACGGCGCTGATCTGACGAAGCAGGGAGGTCATCGCCTAGATCCTCCGGAACGCGGTGATCACGTTGACACGCATGGCGTTGAAGGCCGGAACGGCTCCTGTAGTGAAGCCGAGCGCTGCCATGAAGCCCACCGCCGACAGCGCGATCTGCGGCGTCACGCGCATGCCGCCGAAGAACTGGTTCAGCTCCGGTACGCCACTGAGCATGTTGGTCAACCCACTCGCGAGCGCTAATCCAATAGCTCCGCCGATCAGGGCGAGCAGAAGCGTTTCGCCGATAACAATTCGGCCTATGCGGACCGACGTGAAGCCGAGCGTCTTCATCACAGCGATCTCGCCCGTCCGTTCCCTGATCGCGCCGGCCATCGCGTTGCCGACGATCAGGAGGATTGTCACAAATGCCGCCCCGGTCACGCCAAGAATGATGAGGCCGATATTGCCCTGCTGATCGATAAAGGCGGCGTTGAAGGCCTGCTCGGAGAGCGTTTCGGTTTCTGCGCGCGAGTTGGCGAACTGGGCGTCAACGCGAGCGGCAACAGCGTCGTTCTCAGAAGCGTCTGCAGTCACGATCTGGATGATGCCGACCGTGTCATTGCCGAACGCGCGCCCCTCGTCGAGATACTCAAAGTGAACGAAAACTGATCCGGTCGAGGTGTTGGCGTCCTTCCCCTCATAGATTGCCCGGATCACTACCGGCCACACGGAGGTGCCATCCCGGCGTCGCCAGACGTTGGAGGAAAGGGGGATCTGTTGGCCAACCTCCCAGCCATACTGGTCTGCAACTGCGCGCCCGACCATGATGCTGTCGCGGTTGGTGATGAACGCCTGACGCTGGTCGTCGGGCATCACGTATTCATCGTAGATTCGGGTATAGCTTTCCGGCTCGATCGCAAAGGTCAGCAGGAAGTTCCGGGGCTCCTGATAGTAGCCGCCGAACCAGTTGGAGTAGCTGACGTCGGCAACGCCCTCCACATTCTGGATGCGACTGACATAGGCGAGGGGCAGCGGCTGGGTGAAATTGATCCGGTTCGCGACCACCAGCCTGTTGCTTGACGACGGTCCCGCAGCGTTTTCGAGCGACGACTGGAAGGCCGCCAGAACGCCGTAGATCAGGAAGGCAATGAAGATCGCGAACACGAGCAGCCCCGTCCGCAGCGGCTTTCGGCCGAGTCCGGAAAGGATGAGCCGCAGGTCGCTCACGTCAGCCGCTCCTCGAACGTGCCCTTGTCGAGATGCAGTTCGCGGCGTGCGTATTTCGCTGCGGCTGGATCATGCGTCACCATGACAATAGTCTTGCCCAATTCGCGATTGAGCAGCTGAAGCATCTCCAGAATTTCCACGGCCGTGTTGCGATCGAGGTCTCCGGTCGGCTCATCCGCCAGGATCAGCTTCGGATCCGCGACGATCGCGCGGGCGATCGCCACTCGCTGTTGTTGGCCGCCGGAAAGCTCCTTGGGTTTGTGGCCCGCGCGGTTATCGAGGCCTACGACTTCAAGGGCCGTCTTCACCCGGCGCTTGCGCTCTGCCGCGTTCAGCGGCGTCAGCAACAGCGGCAGCTCGACATTGCGTGCAGCCGACATGGTCGGCATCAAATTGTAGAACTGGAAAATGAAACCGATATTTGCGGCCCGCCATGCGGATAGCTGGTTTTCCGACAGCTTCTCGATTGGCGCGCCATCGAAGATAATCGACCCGCTCGTCGGCCGGTCGAGTCCGCCGAGCAGGTTCAGCAGGGTCGTCTTGCCCGACCCGGACGGGCCCATCATCGCGACAAAGTCACCGGATGGTATCGAGAGGTTCAGATCCGTGAAGATGCTGATCGTCTCGTCCCCGCGACGGTAGGTCTTCGCGATATGCTGCAGGACGATCAGGTCACGGTCCGACATGGTCTGCTTGCTCCGCGGCGACTCTAGTTCGCTGATCGGTCGAAGGTCACCTTCGCGGCCATTTGCGGCAGGACGCGCGCATCGCGTTCCTTGAAGCCTACGCGAACCTGGATGGTTGCACGGTCGCGATTTGCGGTGGGAATGATCGCTATTACTTCACCCGCGATCTGCCAGTCCGGATAAGCGTCGAGAACAATCGTCGCCGTTTGTCCCGCCTTTATGTCGGCGATCTGGCCTTCATTGACATCGACTTCCACTTCGAGGCTGGCCATGTCCACCAGCGTTGCAACACCAGTGCGGGTGAACTCTCCGCCGCCGGCCGCTGGCGACAGAATTTCACCAGCCTGGGCGTTCTTGGCGATGATGACGCCCGCGAATGGTGCGCGGATCACGTGGCGCTCAACAAACTCCGTCTGCCGATCGACCGCGGTCTGCGCGACGCGTGCATCCGCCATCGCGGCGTTGTATTGCGCAGTCAGTGAGTTCATCCGCGACGTCGCTGCTTCGAAGGACGCCGCAGAAACCGCACCTGTCTGCACCAGCTTTTCGGCACGCTGGCGCTGCGCATCAGCCTCGACCATCTGAGCTTGCAGCGACGCAATCGCGGCGTTGGCGGACTGCAGACGGCCCCGCGCAAGCTGGAGGTCGAAGCGCGCAAGATCATCGTCGAGCCGGGCGAGAACCTGACCCTTCTCGACGACGGCGCCTTCCTCGAAGAGTACATCCGTCAGGCGACCCGTGATGTCTACCGATACCGTCGCCGAGCGCCGCGCCACGACATAGCCCGACGCCACAAGGCCGCCACGCGGCCGGACCTGGGTAGTTGCCCCAACCGGCGCCGCGGCGGCGCTTGGCGGTTTGGCCTTGTCTTCAGCGGGGGGCGATCCTCTCCCGAAAACGGCCCATGCCATCGCGCCGACGGCGATCACGGCGGCGCCGACCGCAAGGTAGCGCCATCTGCCGCTTGACGCAGGGGCCGCCGATCGATCGATCGATCGATAGGGACTTCAGCTTGTCAGAGACATTCATTCCAGAGCCTACCATGCTCGCCCCGCCACCATCAGACGTCTCACCTGTCCAGCGAACGCGCCAACCCCTGGTTCAGCCGTGGTCATTACGCCCTGAGGGGCAAAGTGGATCGCTTAAGGGGCCGACAGGGTGGACCACGCCTGCCTGAGAACATCCTTCAACGCCCTGGTGTCGGCTCCACAATCTCGTCAATCGTCCCGGTTGAGCCGCAAGGGCTTCTATTTGCCCAGCGCAGTCATTAGGTCCCTTACGAGTGGGCTTGGAAAACGCCGGGTTGGAGCGATTGCGTTGAACGTCTCCTTCAAACCAGGGAGGGGCCCAAACTCCCGGAGGGGTGATGTCAGACCTACGCCACCCCTTCTCTGGTAAGGTCGTAGTTATCGGCCCGCGGAGATGCTCCAACGGCGCGAATTTGGTACAGACGGCTCCGCTTCCCTGCCGCCGTGATTCAGCACGCGGTCTGGTTGTACTTCCGCTCAACGCTCAGCCTGCGCGACGTCGAAGAGGTAATGGCGCATCGCGGTGTCGATGCGAGCTACGAGACAGTCCGCGCATGGACGGCAAAGTTCGGACCGAAGATCGCTGCGAATCTCCGGCGGCGTAAACTTCCACCTTCGCCTCGCTGGCATCTTGATGAGCTTGTATCGACAATTGGCGGCGAGCGCGTTTGGATCAGGCGCGCGGTCTATGACGAAGGCGAGGTCGTGGACATGATCGTGCAGAAGCGCCGCGATGCTGGTGCTGCTCTTCGATTCTTGAGACGGCTATTGAAGAATCAGAAGGTCGAACCAGCGACTATCGTCACGGACGGATTGCGATACTATCGCGCGGCGCTCGATCGCGTTGGTCTTGCTGATCGACATCGTCCTGGACGTCTGCGCGAGAACAATTGCGCAGAGAACTCTCATCTCGCCATCGGAAGACGCGAACGAAAGATGCCGGGTTTCACGAGCTAACCATCGGCGCCGCGCTTTCTTGAAACGCCCGCGGACGCCGCCAGCGGCGATACTGTCGCGTCGGGAGCGCTCGGCGGCGTTCTTGAGGATGGCGTCGCCCGCCTCCTGCTTGTGACCGTCCTTGTAACGCGCCACGTCAGATTCTCTGTTTGGCTTAGCCGGGCCGATACCGCGCGGCGATCTCGCCGCTCATCACGTCGCGCATATAGGCGCCGCGCGCGGCTTCCAGATCGCGCCAATGATCAGCGGAAGCAAGCGATGGTGTGATCACTTCCTCGCCCAGAGCCGCGCCTGCAAGAGCCGCGTCGGCGAGCGCCTCGGCAGAGACATAGGCGGAGTCCGGGAATACTGAATCACTCAGGCCCTGTGAGGAGAAGAACTCGGTGCGCACCGGGCCCGGCAGCACGACGTGGACGCCGATACCACTTCCGCCAAGCTCCAGCCGCAACGAGCGTGTGAAGTTGAGCACGTACGCCTTCGAGCCGCTGTAAGCGCCGCCGCCGGCGCTCGGCATCAGCGCCATCACCGACGCGATATTGATCAGCGTCCCACGGCCGGCGGCGCTGAAACGCGCGACCGCAGCGATCGAGAGCCGCGTCAGCGCGACGACATTGATCCGGATGAGGGCTTCCTGCGCGCCGGCAGGCACTGACGACGTCGGCCCAAGCGCGCCTACGCCAGCATTGTTCACAAGAAACGACACTGGAATGTCCGCAATCCGCGCTTCAAGGCGCGCGAGGTCGTCCGCGCGCCCCAGATCAGCGACAAGCGTTTCAACGCCGACGCCGGTTTCGGCCTGCAATTGCGCCGCGAGAGTCGAAAGGCGGTCGCCGCGGCGGGCCACGAGGAGGAGGTCATGGCCGCGACGCGCGAGGCGGTCCGCGAACGCTGCGCCGATGCCTGAGGATGCACCGGTGACGACAGCGACGCCGGGATTGGTTCCAAGGTCTGTCATGATGGTTTCACTCAGTCGTGTGTGCGCGGGGAGGCGCGATCTTCCTCGCGCCAGCGGATCTCGTCCGGCGTGCCGGCGCGTGGCGGGTAAAAACCGTTGATCGACCAATAGTCGAATGGCGTCTCATCGACGTGGAGTTCCCAGTCCAGCCCCCTGTCAGCGATGTAGGGCTTCAGGATGGCGTTGATTCGGTCGATGAAGCGGCGACTCGCCTCCAGCGAGGGGAAGCTCCGGGCGATGTGCTCCATCACGATCCGGACGACCCGGCCGGCCGGTTTGTCGCCGACAAAAAACTGCGCGGGATCGACTGGTTGGAAAATTATCCCGACGTAGAAGCGGGGCATGACCGCGCCGTACACGGACGTAATTTTCTCTGCCAATTCAGCCTTGTCTGTATCGGAGAAGGCGTCGGCAGGATGATAGATTTTCCAAAGGGGCATGGGATCTGGGCCTCCCGTCTAGTGCTTGATCGCGTAGAATTATGTTCGTCATATTATCTACAGCCGAAAGCATGTCAATTATCATATCAAGATTGCGCGCGCCTCGCATCGCGCAATGTCGAGATGATGAGGGTGAGCGACGACGCTCGATCTGGCGCTTGCGGGATGATTTCGACCGACGATCGCCTTCCGAGCTCAGCGAGATCCTCGAATGGGTACGTCGTGTCATCATCAGCGGTTCGGCGGAGCATCGGCGCTATCAGGCGCTTGCGATACCGAGGCGGCGGACGCGAAGAGCGTTAAGGCGCTGATATAGAAGCTCATGCCCATTACTCTCGAAGACCGCGTGAAGTTCATCGTTAGCGACAAGCCTGCTCAACTGAACCCGCCGATCACTGCACCTTCTTCTGATTTTCTTATGGACGATAGCCATCGGGCATTCTGGGTAGATCTGTGACGACCTGCTTCGCGATGTACCGCGGGGCGCTGCGCGAACGGCTGGAACATCCGACTCTGAATGTGACGAAGTGGGCCCGCAAAATCCTCGAGGATATTGAGTGCAGCATTTACCAGGCACGGGTTCCTTAAATGCGTTCCCCGATCCTTGATGGACTCGTAAACTCGGCGAACATCACGACCCCGTCGCTTGACGGGCCATCCTCGAACGCCACCGAATGTCGAATGCGCCGAACGACAGTGTTCACAATATCCTGGCACGCCAGAAGTCGCCTGGAATGTCCCGCTGTAGGACATGGCTCTCGCTACACAACTGCGCCAAGAGGCCTTCCTGGGTAATCGGGCCGGATCAGCTCCTTGTGAAATTGGGGAGAGGGCGAGGCGCGTTCGGCTTGGCGCGCGCCCGCTCAAACTACATTGCCTTCGATGGGCAGATACTGAGAGATTGCGAAACCGACGATAGTCAAATAACGATAGGCTGCACGTCGCAAGGTGATCTCAGGACGTTCGCCTGGTGATTGTGCGATGGACGGGCAAGGTTGAGGTGGTTGGTGGAAGGCGAAGGGCAGCCATATGTGAAGGCGGCAATTAGCACGCCAGTTCGATTTTCGGATGCCACTCCTGGGCGGGTCTCGCGTCGCACATCCCGGGCCGGTCGGATCTGATGCGCGGCCGTTTCGCCAGCAGCGAGGAGGTAGGTGCAAACCTGGATGTGACGCCAAAATCGTCTCAGCGGAAGCAGCGATCCCGACAGGCGCGCCCCGAGCAGCGCGATCCGGTCCAGGCGCGCAGCAGAATACGCCACGATGCGATTCTTGATGCCACGGCCCGGTTGCTTGAAAAGGCAAATATCGAGGATCTTACGCTTTCAGACATCGGCCGGGCCGCCCGTGTGTCGAAGGCGTCGGTCCACTACCACTTCCCGACAATCGCAGACATTCAACTGGCGTTGGGCAAGCGATTTAATCAGGATTTGGCCGATTTTCTTGCTCACAAGCATACGAAGACGATCGCCATTCAGTCCATCACGTGGAGAGAGTGGATCAGTCTCGACGCCAACTTCACTCGGGATTTTTTCAACGCCAATCGCGCCGCTTGCGAGTGTCTGCTTGGTCCGCTCCTGCATCGTCAGATCCGGTTGGCGGCGCGCCAGGCAAATGCCAGGAGCGGCGAGCACAAGATTGAGAGCATGAGGCGCATCTTCGATTTGCCTCGTACGCAAGAGCTTAAACGCGCACTCGGCTTGTATGCAGAAATCCTCGATCTGTTCTGGTCGAACGCGTACCTTCTCAACGGCCGGATCGATGATTTGACGTTCCGCGAGTCCGTGGCCGCCTCAGTAAGTTACCTGGCGCCATTTCTGCCGAACATTCTGCGCCGTCGGCAAAGCGCGACGGGCGCGCCGCCTGCCGGGGGCCAGCAGCCGTCGCGACGCAATCACAGCTGACAGCTGCGCAGACTGTCGCGCGTGACGGGTGTCGAAGGCGCCGCGCCTTGTCTTTGGCGAGGCGAGCTTTGAATCCGGACGAACTCAAAAACAGACGTTAGTCTGATAATACGGGCGCAATGTGCTCGTTCGGACACAGGCGCCGTCCGCGTCAATGCATTTCCAAGGCAAAAAATTGTTCGATCGTGCCTGTTTTCTGGCTCCGTGAGGTCCAAGAATTCGGCAGGCGGTGGTGCGTTGCACCAAAACTGACGATAGCCAGATTGACAAAATCTGACGCTGGTCCGGTAATGCTGCGCACATTCAACCGGGGAGGTGTCTAAAATGACGACGACGAAACTTGTCAGGGGTGTGAGCGCTGGGGCCTTGGCTGCGCTTACATGGGGAGCGCTCGCGACGCCTGCGATCGCTCAGCAACCTCCCGTCGGTGAAACCGCAGAGCCCGCTGAAGCAGAGCCTGCTGAACAGGAAGGGGGGTTTGATGTTATCGTCGTAACCGCCCAGCGTCGGGAAGAGGACGCTCAGGACGTCTCGATCTCGATGACTGTGTTGGGCGGCGAGGATGTCTCCCAGCACTTCCGGACAACCGCCGAGATCGCGCAGGCGGTTCCCAATATCCAGCTGGGATCTCCATCGGGATTCGCCATTCCCAGAACGGGTATCCGTGGGGTTTCGCAAGGCGACTTCAACTCGAACGCCACAACGTCGAACATGATATACATCGACGATCTGGCCATGAACTCCACGATTACCCAGGGCGTCCCGATCTGGGACCTCGATCGCGTGGAGGTGCTTCGCGGGCCTCAAGGCACTCTTTTTGGACGCAACGCAACAGGCGGCGCAATTCGCTACATCTCGGCCATGCCGACCAGCGAGCCGAGCGGATATGTCGACTTCTCGATGGGCGACAACGACATGCGCCAGACGCGGGCGGCATATGGCCGCGCGCTCACGGACACGCTCCGCGGCCGCCTTTCCTACGTGTCATACGATTACGCTGGAGATCTCTACAACGCGATCCTGCGCTCGCGTGAAGGGCAGTCATCCTACTCTGGCATTCGCGGAATTCTTGAGTGGACGCCGACTGACGATCTTACCTTCACCCTTCGCGCCCAGCGCTTCCTTGGCGACCAGGACGTCTTCAGCTGGAAGACGACCCCAGGTCTTACCAACTCGCTAGGCAATTTCGGACCCCTGGCAAATGGATTCACCAGCGTTGCAGACATCCAGGCGTCCTTTGGCTTCCAGAATCTCGGTCCGCCATCCAATTTCACGATTACCGAGAGCGATATCAGCCCGAACGAACACCTTGAACATATTCCGATCTCTCTCAACGTGGACTACGATCTGGGATGGGCAAAGCTTACGTCGGTGTCGGGTTACCTGACGGCGCGCCGGTCCTTGATCATCGACAACGACGCCACGCCTGCTTCGATCTTGAACGAATATGACCGCGACTTCGTGCGGCAATGGAGCCAGGAGGTGCGCCTTGCCTCACAAGGGGAAGGTCCGCTCACCTGGATCGCCGGCGCCTTCTATATGAAAGAGCGTTTGAAGGCGAGCTACGACTTCGACGCGACTTCTTGGCGGGGCAATCAGGCCGACCTCTTCCCCGATGCAGACACTGTTCTCTACTCCCGCGGCAGCAACAACCTCACAGAATCGTACGCCGCATTCCTCCACACGACGTACGATATTACGCCCGATCTCAAGCTGACGGCCGCGGTGCGAGCGACGAACGAAGAAAAGTCGATTACATATCGCTTCCGGAGCCAGTGGGACTTCCCGACCAACGTTCCGCGTACGATCGGACAGTTCCACGATTTCTTGAGAGCAGTTGAGACCGGAAACAAGGGGACGCTGCTTGCCGCGGCCAATCCCATTTCGGCGTCAACCACGCGGTCTTGGGACAATGTTTCTTGGAAGCTGGGGCTCGACTACAGGATCAACGACACCACGCTGGTCTATGGTCTCATCTCGCGCGGCTTCAAGGGCGGCGCTTTCACGCCTACCGCCAACACGATCGACGGCGTGCTTGCTCCGGACGGTTCGATCCTCGCGGTAAACCCCGAGATCGTTACCGACTATGAGGCGGGCATCAAGTCGGACATCATCCCAGATCGCCTGCGCGTCAACGCCAGCGCCTTCTTCTATGACTACCAAGACTATCAGACAAATCAGCTCATACCGGCCCTTGCGGTTCAGGTGCTGAGCAACCTGCCCAAGGCCGAACTCTACGGCGCCGAGTTTGAAGTCGTCGCCATCCCCGTCGACAACCTGACCGTCAATCTCGGTCTCGGTCTGCTGCATAGCGAAATCACCGAGTCGACCGATCCTTCGCTGGTTGGAAACAAGCTTCCGCTTGCTGAGGACATGAACTGGAACGCGATGGTGAAGTACGATTTCGAGACAGAGTGGGGAACGATCACACCTGAGATCTCGGCCAAGCACATCGGCAATTACTTCGGGGTCAAGGAGAACCCACGCGAGATGGGCGACTACACCCTGCTGAACGCGCGTGTCGGGTTCGAGAGCGCCGATGGTCAGTTCTACGGTTCGATCTGGGGCACCAATCTTGACGACACGGTCGTCGTTATCGCTCAGGATGACCCGGATGAGTTCTTCGGCGCCAACCTTGCCAACGTGAACCAGCACCGTCGCTACGGGATAACGCTAGGCGCACGCTTCTGATCGAGTCCCTCCTCCCCGTGGGAAAACCTAGTGCTAGGGCGGTCCACCGCCCTAGCACACATTCTTTCTTGGGCTGCGGGCCTGCGTCCTGCGGAATGAGGACTTGATGCGACCGGATCAGGAGTAGGGCATGCCCGTGACAGAGACCGCAGCCGTTCGTCTGGGCGGCCTCTATTTCGGCTGGCGTGTCGTTTTTGCCTTGTCGATCTGTGTCGCCGCCCTCGCTGGCGTCGCCATTTCATCCTTCATCATGTTTTCAGCGCCGCTCGCGGCGGAGTTCGGCTGGAACCCGGCTGAAACCGGCAGCCTGGTCTCGGCAATGTGGGCCGTCGGCCCTCTTACGCTTATCGTCGGCCCATTCGTCTCACGAGCGGGCGCATGGCGTCTGCTTATGTGCGGAATGGCCATCCAGGTTCTCGTTCTCGCCTGTGTGCAGTTTTCGTCGGCGTTCTGGCACCTCTATGCACTCCGCATGGTCATGGGGGTGGGCAAGATCTTTATCATGACGAGCGCACCCATCATTGTCGCCCGTTGGTTCAAGCGCAGGTTTGCCACGGCGATGGCTGTCGTCTGGGCCGCGGGTGCGGGCGGTCAGATTATAATGTCGCCGCTCACAGAATGGCTGGTCAATGCGGCTGGGTGGCGGATGACAGCCCTGATGCTATCGGGCGGTTTCATCGTCGTCGCGATTGCCGCAGGCCTCTGCGCGCGTGGTCCTGCGTCTCCAGAGTCTGGTGGTGGTTCGAAGGACTATCTGAAAGCCGAGTTCGCACCCGAGCCCGGAGTTGACGAAACCGAGCCTCTAACGGAACGGTGGATAGACACCGTCCGATCCCTCAACTGGTTCACGGTGACGCTGATGGCCATCGCGGTCATCGGCGGGGGGATGTCGAGCATCGCCTTCCAGTCCCAGTCGCAGGCCATCTTCGAGAGCATGGCGATCACGTCTGGCAATGCGGCATTGCTCCTCAGTCTGTTCGCCTTCCTAGCCCTGATCGGCTCACTGCTGACAGGTTACCTCCTTGACCGGATGCAAGGTCCCGCCAACAGCCTCATTGTCACCGCCGCGATTGCGGTGGGCTTGCTGGCGCTTCACCTGGCGTCGGGGTCAGGGGACTTCATGCTCGCCGCAGTTGCATCTGCAGCGTTGGGTTATGGGTTCGGTGCAGGCGAGGTCCTCTGGATCACCCTGTTCAAGCGTCAGTTCGGTTCCCGTGCATTCGCCACCACCTACGGCTTCTTTTATCTCAGCTTCCAGATCGGAATGGGAGCCGGCGGCGGGGTTGGCGGATGGAGTTTCCAGACACTCGGGATATCGGGCTTCGCAGCGGTTGCAGCACTCCTCTACATTCCCGCGGCAGTTTTCAGCTTGTGGCGCCCGCGCGGTCTGGTCGCTCGCTGACAGCAATGGGAACACACTAGGGATTCCACCACGGATTTCCTCCATCCACGAGATCTTCTGGAGTTGTCGCTTATGACCAGACGTCTTGGACCCATCATGCAGGTCGCTTACGTCATCGCGGATCTTGATGAGGCAATAGCGCACTGGACACGGCGTCTTGGAGTCGGGCCCTTTTTTGTCCGGCGTGAAATCAGCTATCCACTTGCAACCTACCGGGGCGAGCCCTCCCATCCAGTCCTGAGCCTCGCCTTTGCATATTCGGGCGAGCTAAACATCGAACTGATGCAGCAGCACACCACTGACCCCTCGGTCTTTCGCGAACACGTGAACGCACACGGATATGGGCTACAGCATGTCGGCGTGCTCAGTGACAATCTTGAAGCCGATACGGCCTATCTTTCTTCCCAGGGCATCGGTCTCCTCCAGCGCCTGGTGAACCCTTCCGGGATCGAGACGCGCTTCTATGACACCGAGCATCATCCCGGTGCGATGCTCGAGCTGATCCAGCGAAGCCCGGCAGTAGAAGCGAGTTTTGCTCGCATGAAGGCTGCCGCACGGGCATGGGACGGGATCGCGCCCATCGCGGAATGAAAGCTGACGTTCTAGTCGATCCAATCTCGCTTCCGTCACGCCGGTATTGAGACGTTCTTGAATGCGCCAGCTGCTTGAAAGCCGGGCAGACTTCCAATAGAATCTGACGTTAGTACAATTTTGGCGCTGAGATCCGCGTGTGCGTTGCGCGGCCGCAGGAAGGATCATCCCATATGAAGGTCCGGAGCCTTCGAATGCCCGGGATCGCCATCGGAATCTTCCCAGCAGTGAGTACCGCAGCGTGCCTCCTGAAGGAGAGGCGCGCCGACAATTGTTCAGGTCGATCGATATGAGCGGGACAGGGGACGCTTTCTACGACATCGTCATCGTGGGGGCGGGATCGGCCGGCTGCGTGCTTGCCAACCGCCTCACGCGGGGCGGTAAGCTCAAAGTCCTGCTTCTTGAGGCGGGCGGATGGGACTGGAATCCACTGATCGCGATTCCACCAGGCGCACGCGTGCTCTCACAGCACCAGATGTATGAATGGGGTGATCAATCCGAACCCGATCCACAGCTGGACGGCCGGCGAATGGCGATCCCCCATGGCCGGGTTGTCGGAGGGTCTTCATCCATCAATTACATGGCGCATGTGCGCGGCAAGCCGGCCGCATACAATGCTTGGGAAGCGGAGGGCGCGCACGGCTGGGGATACAAGGATGTACTACCCTTCTTCAAAGAGATCGAAACATGGCGCGGAAACGACCTCGACCGGGGGCGGTCGGGCGAACTGGGAGCCGATGAAGCGCCACTCAACGACCCGATCTATCAGGCATGGCTAAGCGCCCTTGGCAGGCTGAGCCACCGAGTGACGCCTGACTACAATTCAGATCCAGAGACTGGATTTGGTCCAGCTCAGTACACTGTGCGTGAAGGCAGGCGCGCCTCCGCTGCGTGGGCATTTTTGCGGCCTGCCTTGAAGAGACCAAACCTGACCGTGCGGACGCGTGCTTTCGTCCGGAAGGTCCTGTTTGAAGGTCGCCGCGCGATTGGCGTCGAATACGAACACCGCGGAAAAGTGAAGCGGGCGCGGGGTGCGCAGCGAATCGTCCTCTGTCTTGGCGGTGTAAACACGCCACATCTTCTCATGCTATCCGGAATAGGGCCGGCCGGGCACCTTGCCGAGTTTGGCGTTGAACCGATCGTGGACTTGCCGGTCGGAAAGAACCTTGAGGATCACCTCGGGTTTCCTCTGTTCTGGACGCGCCGCTCGCCGGGCGCATTCCACAGGCTGTTGCGCCTCGACCGGATAGCAGTTGCCATGCTCCGCGCGTATTTCCTGCGCACCGGTCCCGCGACGCGCCCACCCGCCGCCATCCTCGGCTTCTTGAAATCCTCGCCCCAGGTGCGCGATGTTGATCTTGAATTGATCCTGTCGCCGGTGCCGGCCCAAGTCGACTTCTGGTTTCCAGGCATCAGAAAGCCCTATCAGGATGGTTATGCTCTCAGGGTCTGGCTGCTGGGGCAGAAGAGCAGGGGAGAAGTGCTCCTCAGATCGCCAAGACCCGCGGACAGACCGCGCATCGTCTACAACTCTCTCACCCATCCTGACGATCTAGCCATCCTCCGTGAAGGTTTCCGCAAGGCCTGGTCGATTGGAACATCGCCAGAGCTGTCGGATTTTCGTCTTCCCAATGATTCGACGCCACTCAAGCGCTGGGAGAATGACGAGATCGACCAGTTCATCCGCGCCAATGCCTATCAGATGTATCATCCTGCCTGCACATGCCGGATGGGAGCGGAGGGCAACTCAGTACTCGATTCCAATCTCAACGTTCGCGGCGTTGAGAGGCTCAGCGTGGTCGACGCCTCGGCAATGCCTCACCTGCCGTCGGGAGGGCCGAACCTCGTCGTTATGATGATGGCGGCGAAGGCCGCGGCCGCGTGGTCGAATACCCAACGCCCAGAAATTTCGCCAACGACAGGGAATATCTGAATGAGCACTGAGCAATTGCGTTCCGGTCCGCGCGAACTCTGGTTGCCCGTCACCGATAGTATGCGTTTGTACGTACGCGACTATTCGCCTCGCGGCCCTTCATCAGGCGTTCCTGTCGTCTGCCTGCACGGCTACTGGCGAACCTCGCGTGACTTCGAGGAACTCGCGGATCATCTCACTGCGTCACGCCGTGTTGTTCTCGTCGATCTGCGTGGTCGCGGGCAGTCGGATCGTTCCTCGGACGTCGCCGACTACGCATTCGAGCGCCTGGTCGATGACGTAAAGCTCCTGCACTCGGCGCTTCGAACAGGGCCTTTCGTCATAGCCGGGACCGCATTGGGCGCGCAGATCGGGATGTGGCTGGCCGCCAACGAACCCGGGCTCATCGCTGGACTTGTGCTCAACGACTCCGGCCCGGAAAGCAGCTCTGGGACCAACAAGACGATGGCGGCGTTCTCGGGCGGGGAAGAATGCACCTTCGAGGAAGCAGTCGACCGCGTCCGGAGGCAATACGAACCCCAGTGCCCTCGCTTTGGGGCCGAGGACTGGGTGCGCATGATGCTCAGAGCATACCGTCGCCTCGACACCGGCGACTACGTTCGGGACTTTGACCAGCTGACGAACGTCGATCTCGTGCGGGTGAAGAAGCTCTTCCCCACATTCTGGGGTGAGTACGAGAAGATCGGCGTACCCATGGCGCTCCTACGTGGCGAAAACTCCGGGTTCATGACAGCCGAAATCGCTCAACGCATGGTCGAACGAAATCCCAATCTCCAACTAACGACGATTCCTGGTGTTGGGCATCCAGTGTTTCTCTATGAGCCCGAAGCCTTCACTGCGATTGATGCTCTGCTCGCGCGTGTGGACGCCCGGCACGCCGGCTGAATTGGGCGTGGCCGATTGAGTTGATGGAGCGGACAACTTCAATGGCTGACAGGGCGCCGCGTCACATCCGCTTCAGGTGCTTCTGCTTACTCTTCCGGAGTCACTCAGCGCGAACACGATGCAGAGTATCGCGGCCGGCGCGTACATGATGGAAAGGGCGGAGAGGAAGCCGGGGTTTGCTCCCTGATCGAGGCTGAGCCCCCCGAGGAAACCTCCTGTGGCGTAGCCGGCCTGCAGGGCGAGATAGAAGCCTCCATAGGTCCACGCAAAGACACGGTCCCCGAAGCGGCGCTTCACGAGTGTGATCCAGAGTACTTCCCCGCCGCCAATCATGAAGCCGGTGGCGACGGCTGCTGCTGCGGCGAGGACATACTGCCCTGGCTGGATCAGCGCATAGCTACCGAATCCCAGAAGTAGCGCGAGTACGATGACTCCGCTGCAAACCAGCGCTGGCATACGATCGAGCATCCAGCCGATAACCAGCGAGCCCGCAAAGGCCGCCCCCGCAGTGGTCGCCACAAGTCCCGCGGCAGAAGCTGATGAAAACCCAGCCTTCTCCAGTACGGTGGGTTGCTGCGATAGAATCGCTATCGCGGCCATGCTGGCGCCCAATACGGCGACGATCATGGCAGCTGCCGGCAGAAGTGGGATGGACCGGAGAGCATGGCGCAAAGGCACCGTCACCGAACGATCGTCCGAAGTAGATTCGACCTTGCTCGATGGTGACCCGTCCCTGCCGATGCCCAGAGCCTGTGGTGACGCAGCGCGACCGCGCAGCAGCAATGCCACACCGACGATGACAAAGACGCCGAGCGCAAGGATCAGGGATGCGTTGCGCCAGCCGAGCATTGCGTTCAAGGCTTCAGTCGCGGGCGCCAGGGCAAGGCCGCCAGCTGAACTGCCCGCCCAGACGATCGCGACGGCCGTTGAAAAGCGGGTGTCGAACCAGCGTCCCACGATTGCGGGGATCGACGCCATGATGAGGACCTTGCCGACCCCCATCAGCAAACGAAGTCCGTACAGCTGCCAAAATGCTCCAATCGCGCCGAGCGAGAGGAGCGCTAGCGCCTGGATGCACAGCCCCGCCAGAACAAGCCGCCAAGGCTCTATTCTTTGCAAGAGGAACGGCATGCTAAGTGCGAAGGGCGCGGCCACCCACATTGCCGACACGATGCTGCCGGTCTGACTCGCTGACCATCCGAACTCCTCTGCCAGGGGAGCGGAAAACATGATGAAGGCGTAGAGGGCCACACCAAACAGCGCGGTCGTCGTGAGAAATAGCGCAGCTACGATGCGCCACCCGTAATAGACTCCGCCGGATATCGGTCCGCCAACCGGTTGTGACTGATTCATGTGCCGCTATGCCCCCAAGCTGTGCGGCAACACCGCATCGACCTTGTCCAAATTTCGTCCAGCGGCCAGCATCCGCCGGTAACGCAACGGCGTGCGCCATCGCCCCGAACGGGATCATAGAGCGGGGTCATGATCGAAGATAAATCGGGGCTGCATGCGGGGCTTCGCTTGCGCCTCCGTCGATCACCAACTCAGTCCCGATGACGAATGCCGATGCGTCCGATGCGAGATAGACGACCGCCTCGGCGACCTCCTCGGGAAGTCCCAGCCGTCCAGCCGGAACAAAGGACCTCAGCCGCTCCATGTGTTTTTCAAGATCAGCGGGGTCCTTTCGATATCGTGCGAAAATCGGCGTATCGATCGGGCCAGGGGCAATCGCATTGACGCGAATTTGTCTGTGTATCAGATCGGCCGAAAACCCACGCGCAAAAACCCGGACAGCTGCCTTCGCCGCGCTGTACATCGACGTGCCAGGCGCCCCACCATAGGGTGCAATCGACGAGTTGAGGACGATTGAACCGCCCGGTCCCATGAGCCGCGAGAGTTCCTGGACGAGAAAGAAGGTGCCTTTTACGTTGGTATCGAAAATCCGGTCAAAGTGCTCCTCGGTTGCATCTTCGACAGAAGCCGGTCCGCCAACGCCAGCGTTAAGAAAGGCGATGTCGAGCCGTCCAAAACGTTCGAGAATCGTCTGGGACACACGCACGTTGTCGGCTCGAACGGCATGGTCGGCGCATATCGATGTTGCGCGACCGCCAAGTTCGGCTTCCGCTTCCAAGAGCGTGCGGGAATCGCGCCCCGTAATGATTACCTGAGCGCCTTCCCGAACAAAGGCGTGCGCCGTCGCAAGCCCAATGCCGCTGCTGCCTCCGGTGACCAGCCCAATTTTGTCGCGCAGCCGGCTCATGACGTTCCTACCTCCAAAGTCGCAGACGCGTCCGTTCAGCGATCAGCACGGAGGCTGAAACTCTGCGGAGATCGCGATTGCAATTCTCTTCGTTTGCTCAAGCGATGCTCCAACGTTGATTTCGGGGCGACCCAGGGCCCACCCGATCTGCGCAAGACGTCGAGCAAGTGTGAACATTGGGATCAGGGCCAGATCGGCGTCGGAGATCGCGCGCACCGCACGGTACCCCTCGATCAGGGCATCGCGTACCGTCGCAAAGCCGGGTTCCTGATCATATGAGAGCAGGGCGACCGCTAGGTCATACTGGTGCCACCCGAAGGAGGCGTCATCAAAATCGATGGCGCAGAACTCGCCCTTCTGAGTCAGGACAACGTTTCGTGGGTGCAAATCGGCGTGGATGACACTGAAGGTGCGGGGCGATTTTCCGTAGCGCTCCAGGGCGGAACGGATGGCGTCGCGCGTCCTCAGCAGGAGCCGCTTCTCCTCAGACGAAAGGATGGGGTGGTCCCAGAAGGGGCCCCAGAAGGGACGCTCGCCCATCAGACCTATTTCGTCAAAGGCATGGCGCTGGAAGTCGGCTGGGACGGTCCACCCGGCCGCCTGATTGTGAAAGGAGGCAATCAGCCCACCTAGCTGCCGAAAACAACTGGCCCGAACATCCGCTGGCGAGCGCTTGATCACATCTGCCAGCAGATCCCCCTCAACCCATCGGGAGAGCCCGGCCCAACGAGATTCTCCGAGTTCTGCTATGTCCACGCAGGAGAACTCTTCGCCCGTCCGTGTCGAGATGGGGTCCGGAACCGGGCATCCTGCCGCCTTCAGGGCGCGTAGCCACACACGTTCCGAGCGCAGTGCATCGATACCATGATAACCTGGGCGATGCAGGCGCAGAACGTAGCCGGGCTGGCCCTCGCCCGCGGCCACACGATAGGTGATGTTCTCGCTCATATGGACAAAGCTGATCGGCCCGGGATCTACCGGGAAGGACCGCAAGGCGCGCTGAGCGGCCTCGGTATAAGCGCGGTGAGGCCCACTCTCACACATGGATGTCCGCCACAACGGCGTCCCATGCGCCGAGGAATGCCTCCGCTTCTTCAAGACCGAACACCAGAGGCGGACGAATTTTGACTATGTTGCGATGAAGGCCGGCGTTGCTTGTGAGAAACCCGGCGTCCTTGAGCCGATCGCAAATCCACGCTGCGCGGTTGGCGTCTGGTGTGAGGCTGCCCGGTGTCACAATGTCCACCCCAATGAACAGACCGACGCCGCGGACATCGCCAATGACCGGACTCGCCGAAGCGCGCCGCTGCATTTCAGCCTTGAGCCAACCGCCAACCTTGCCAGCGTGCGAGATCAGGTTCTCGCGCGTGATCACATCGAGAACTGCCAAGCCTGCTGCTGCTTGAAGAGGGCTGGCTGCATAGGTGTTGAAATAGCGGGTCTTGCCGCGGAAGTTCGCCATCAAGGACTCGCTTGAGGCTGTCGCAGCCAGAGGGACCCCATTCCCCATCGGTTTGCCCGTGACAACAATGTCGGGAACGAATTCGGTGATGTCATAACCCCACCAGGATCCGGTTCTGCCGTAACCAGCTTGAACTTCGTCGGAGATCACGAGGCCTCCGGCCGCCCGGATCCGTTCCGAGGCCGCCGCCATGAAACCTTTGGGGACATCCGGCAGTCCCTCGTTGGCGAAGATTGAACAAACGAGGAGAGCTGCGACGCCTTTGCCTGATTTCTGAAAACGTTGAATCGTGGCGTCGAGTGCATTTAGGTAAGCGGCCCGCAGCGCGTCCTCGTCGAGGCCAGGCGCAATCGGGCGAAATTTCTCGGGGAATGGAAAGCTGCCGATAGTGTCAGTCTCGGGGCGTGAACTCCCGACATAGGTCAGCGAGCTGACCAGGGTGGTGTTACCGTGGTAAGCCGCGTTTGTGCAGATGACGCCTTCATGCCCGGTCGCCATTCGCGCCATCCGGATCGCAACTTCGTTTGCTTCCGTCGCGCTGCATGTGAAGAGGACGGATTCTATTTGTGGTCCATGCAAGGCGCTGAGGCGCTCGGCAAGCTCGATCGCTCCCTCGTGCAGGTATCTGCTATGAACATTCAGCGTCGCAGCCTGCCGGGCGATCGCTTCCGCGACAACAGGATGTGCATGCCCTACACACGGGACATTATTGTACATGTCCACATAGCGTCGTCCTTCGCTATCAAACAGGTAAGCGCCTTGGCCTCGCACGATGTGCAGCGGCGTGTCGTAGAAGAGAGGCGCGCCTGGGCCAAATGCCCGATTGCGGCGCTGCACGAGTGCGTCAGTGTGGTTCATTCGTAGCACCGTTGCCAGGCATCATGTTATTTGCGGAAGAACATGTTCAGCGCGGCGCGCGCAGGTCCTGTCTGCAGAAGCTTGTAAGCCACTCCCTCCAGGGTGCTGATCGCATCTGTCCGCGGCGCGGTATATTGTAGGAAGGCTAGGGTGTCCGGATCGCTCACGGAGCCCGGTTGCACCAATTCGGTAACCAGCCTGCCGGCGCTTGAGCCCGCCGCCATTCCCTTGCCGTTGCACGCTATGGCCAGGATCACCGATTTCGTCCCGGGAAGTTCCCCGATGATGGGACGCTCGCCGATCGTTCTCGCAATCGTACCTCCCCACCAGAAATCGATATGATCGGGGGTCATGGCAGGGAAGCGCTTGAACATTTCCTGCTTGATGATCTCCTTCGTGGAGTCGGTCAGGTTGGGCGTGAACATGTCGCCCTGGGGAGGGACGGTCACGGAACCGCCGCCGAACATCATTCGGCCGTCAGGAAGAAAGCGCGCGGTAAACCTGCGCTCGGTGCCTGGCTCTCCAAGGTCGAGCCACGATTCGCCTGCCTTGGTGCCAATCGATTCGGCGACATTGTCGGGAAGGGGCTTTGTGCCTAGCGCAAAGATCTGCACAGGCAGCATGTAGCTGTCGGACAGTCCGAATTGCGACCCGAACGCATTGACCGCTATAACGGCCTTCTTCGCCCTGACACGGCCGTTGGCTGTTACGGCCACCGCTTCGGGCCCATCCGTGAGCTCGAGAACAGGAGAATTCTCGTGGATGCGAACGCCTCGCCTTATTGCGGCATCCTTGAAGCCCTGGACCAGTTGATAGGGGTTCATCCGGAATAGGCGCTCCCACTGAGCCCCCATGGTTGGCGATTTGACGACCTCGACCCCCCCCGGCTCGACCCAATTCGCTTCGAACCCAAGCGCATTCATCTCGGTGACGTTGGCGCGACCCGCGGCGACATGGGCCGGTTTATGGGCCAGCATCCAGAACCGGCTGCTCGTCAGGCCGCAGTCGAATCCCTCCTCTTCTGCGACGCGTTGAACAGCCGGGATCATGGTCTGGGCGAAGCGCGCCCATTGCCGGCGCGTTTCAAGCGGGGCGTTTCCAAAATTCCAGGTGGGAACAAGTTCGCCGTAGTTGCGGGTGCTGGACTGTGAACCGACCGCGCCGCGCTCTAGCAGGACGACGTCTGCCCCCGCGCGTCGGAGATAATAGGCTGATGACAGGCCAGCCATGCCAGCCCCGATGACGACCACATCGGCGGTGACGTCGCCTTCCAGCGGCTTTGTCGTAACGGGAGGAGGCGGCTGGCGCCAGAAGCTGTGAACAAGCTGCGGTTCCTGCATCTCAAGCTCCGTCGTTGATGGGAAGGCGTAGGCCAGCGCTTCCAAAGCCGGGTAAAATCCGTTTTTAAGCGGAAAAAAAGGATGACGCAAGTAGGCCCGTGTGTTTCAACGTGGTAGAAAGTTGTCGCAGATGTCCCTCACGCGGGCCGTCGGCGACAGGGCGGTTGCTGAGGTTGCGAATGCCGAGAAAAAAGGGAATGGAGCCCAAGTCCTCACCCGTTGGACGGGCGCGGTCGTCGCTGCGAAAGGGGCGCTCGCTCGTTGTCGAGCATGTCGCCAGACGACCCAGACAGGACCGTAGTCAGGCGCGGTTCGAACAGATTCTCGATGCAACCGAAGAGTTGTTGAACGAGATGAACATCGAGGACATCAGCGCGTATGATGTCGGTCGGAAGGCCGAAATGGCGGCTTCAAGCGTCACCTATCTCTTCCCGACCATGGCGGCGCTGAGAATCGAGCTCAGCCGACGGTATTCACGCATCACGACCGACAATGTCATGGCGGCGCATCGGACGATGGCGAAATCGCGCAATCCGAATTGGCAGCAGTGGATCGTCGAAATGGGGCGAGGGTATCGCGACGACTGCAACACGTTCCGCTATTTTGCGGAAGTCGTACTCGGTCCCTGGGTTAGTCGGGATTCAAAACGCTTCGCCGTGGCGATGAACGAAGAGATCGCGGCGTCTTTCGTAAGATACCTCGATGAAGTGTTCATCCTGCCGAAGATCCCCGAACTCGAGTGGCATGTGGCGCTCTCGATCGACGCTGTCGACACTGTCTACGCGTCCGCCTATGTCAAGCATGGCCGCATCGACGAGGCGTCGTTCGAAGAGGCAATGAAGATGCAGATTGCCTATCTGCGTCTCTATCTGCCCGAAACAATGTACATGCGCTCTGATGAGACCTCAGGGATCGAACGATGAAAGCGGGTTGGAGGCGCTAAGCGGGCGAAGAGGGCGCGAACCGTCCCACTTTTCGCAGGTCCGTCTTGTGAGTTCCCGCCGCTCGGCGTGTACTCCCAAGGACTTGATGAACTCGATGGTCCCCCCGCCGTCATACTCCGTATCGAGGTAGATGGTTTCGATGCCTGATGGAGTCCGGTTGTACTGGATCACCTCAGCGGGCGCGAAACGCGAGGCTGCCTCGTTCAGGTCATCGCAGTAAACAGCCATATGCGCCAACCCCAACCGCCCCTCGCGCCGCATGCGCGTGTAAACCGACGGCGCCTCGTTGAGCTGCATGCAGAGCTCGAGGTGGAAGGGACCCATATAGGTCAGCGCCAGCGAAAGCTTCGCTTCCGTCGGGCGCCCGAGGTATGTGAATTCCTCGTGCACGACATTTTCAGCAATAAAGAAGGGACCGATCCCGTGGGTGCGGACCCAGTGCATGGCCGCCGCCTCCAGGTCAGTTACCAAGAAGCCGAGCTGGCCAACCTGACCAACCTTGGACTGCCCGATCCTCATCACTCGTCCTTCACTTTCGCCAAGAGTTCACCGTGAGCCTACGAGGGCAGGCGGCACCTTTGAAGGCAGGTCGGTCCGCCCGTGGCTAAGGGCCCGGCTCCCTAGGGTGAACGTGCTTTCGGCTGGCAACCAAGTCAACAACTTATCCGATAAAAAGCCGTTATTAAACGGAAAGAGAAGCGTTGGAAGTGCTACTCCGAGTGCGGCGGAGTTGCGGGAGAACAACAAGGATTTAGGGCGTGGCGCGCAACCAGCCATATCCCACTTCACCTAGCGTGTTCGCGCGTTTCCAGCGAGGCGGGTTCAGGCGTAGTCGATTTTGAAGCTGAGGGAGGGGTCGTAATGCGCCGCCCAATAAGCTTCCCAGATCTGCCTGGTTACGGTTCCTATCTGGCCATCGCCAACAGGGCGCCCATCCAGTTCGGTGATGGGCATGACGCCTCCTGCAGTCGTCGCCATGAATATCTCGTCGGCGTGGTAGAGATCCTCCACAGGGACGAAGTCGACACGAGTCGCGATGCCTTTGCTCTCGGCGATTTCGAGGACCGTCTTGCGCGTGATTCCCTGCAGGACTCCACGCGAAGGGGTTTGCAACACGCCAGCCTTCAGACAGAAAATGTTGTATCCACCGCCCTCGGTAATGTTGCCGTCTCCATCGGGCAGGAAGGAATAGACCGAGCCGCGATCCATTGCTTCCATCCAGCCACGGACAAAATCGCCCCATTGAAGGTTCTTGATTGTTGGATCCATGGCTCCGGGCGGCGTCCGGCGGACCGTCCGGGTGACGATCGCAGAGCCCCCTGACCGCTGAACCTGAGGCGGCATGGACCAGATGAAGGGCATGACAATCAGGTAGAGATTGTTTTCGTAGCTCTGGTAGTCCCGGATGAATTTCAATCCGCGCGTAACGATCAGTTCCACGTAGGCGTCGCGGATGCCGGATTTCGCAACCATGTCCACAAGCGTGCGCCGCACCTTCTCCCTTGAGATGGGCATTCGCAGCCTCATCTTTTCACAACTCGCCGCGAGCCGGTCGAGGTGATCATCGAGACGGAAGAACCGACCATCCCATACGGCTGGGACATCGTAGGTCAGGTCACTGCGCAGGAAACCTTGATCGAGGATCGGGATGCGCGCTTCGGCCAAGGGAACGTATTGGCCCTCGATCCAGGCCAATCCCTGCGCAAAGGGCCCCTTGCTGACGGCCAGTTCAGCCTTTCTCCGCTCGTACGCGTTGAAAACGTCATCCATTGAATACAAGGAACTCTCCCCTGAAGAGCCTGTGGTGCGAGCCGACTTTGTAGTCGATTAATATCGAGAATTGCTCGCGCTGGATCAGGTGTCAATCAGAAAGCCAAAGGCCATCACGAAGGACCCGCTCCACGAGGGGCTCAGCGGCGCCCATTTCGGCGCGTTGCGGCGTCAGAAACGCCGGGCGTCGATCCAAACGGCAACCGCAAGAATTCATTGCGCGCAGCGGCGGCGACCAGGGTGTCCCGCGGCTCCACGCGGGCCGGCAGGAACTGGAGCATGAAAGCCGCCACCGCATTGTAGGCTTCCTGAAAGTACCATTCGGTGATTTCGCCGTGGCGGCGAAAGGAGACTCCCCAGATCGCATCGATGATGGCGACACGCATTTCGAAGATCCGTTCGGCGTCGCGCATTGGCGGCATGTGAAAGAGACTGTTGAGGCGTTGATACTGCGCGGCCGCGATCTTCTGCGCGTAGAGGTCATCAATTTGCCGACTGCCGACACTCCCGAAACCGCCAAAGTTGATCTTCATCAGTGGCGGGTGCTCATTGTGAAATTGCATGGCTCTGCGCATGTCGATCGCGCTCAGATCTTGCCAGCTGCGCAAGGCGCTGGCCTGGATGGGCTCTGAATGCCGCAGGTCCATCTGCTCAACGTAATGGTGCGCGAGCGCGAGAAAGGCGGCCTCCTTGCTCGGGAAGAAATGATAGACCGACGCTGGGGGGACACCTGCGCATTCGGCGATCTGGTAGAGTCCAACCTCATCGGGACTGTGGTCCATCAGCAGGCTCTCGGTCGCTTCCACCAGGGCCCGGTAGCGAGCGATCCCGCGGCCGCGCGTTGGCGTCCTCGGAACGGAGGTCGGATTCGGAACAGGGCGGTCAGGCTTGCGGACGGGCGCGAGGCGTCTTGCCTTAGGCTTCCCCCCAGTCTTCGCTGCAGTTCTGGCCATTCTGGTCGCGCCTCGAAACGCACATAAACGGGCGTAGGAACTACCGTGTATGCCGGCAGGCTGCAAATGTGGGCCGGAGTTCTCTATGGGACCGCCTCAGGGCAGACGATCTGCGCCGGCGCTCAAGCCCTATGATCCACCCGCCCGAAAAACGCGCAGAACGCCAGAGAAGTTTAGGATTGGCTCGTTTTCAACTTCAATAACCCCTCGAACGAAGACCAGGCTCTTGCCGGAACGCAGCACGTTTCCGCGACTGATCAGCAGGGAATCTGCGCGCGCGCCCCCAACGAACTCAGTGTTCAGAGAAACCGTGACGGCAGTCTCACCCTTTACGGCGTCATGCGCGATCATGAAGAGCGAGTAGTCCGCGAATGTCGCGATCGCTCCGCCATGGACAAACCCAGTGCCATTCAGGTTGACGCCGCGCGGTCGGAAGCCGCAGATTCGAGAACCATCCTGGTCCTCCCGGGTGTAAAATGGCCCTGCGTATTCCTCGAAGGGTTCGCTTCCCGTCCACGTCGACCATCCCTTCCATGGGCCGTCGGCGAAGGGGGCGCTAAGGCCTGCGGGAGGCTGAACAGGTGCTGCCATAGGAAGTGCTCCTTCGATATAAATCCGCGCCGATCAGGCTGTACGTCCGCCGTCGACTGCGAAGATCTGTCCGTGCACGAAATCCGCCGCATCCGAGGCGAGGAACACGGCCAGACCCGCGACATCGCGCGGCTCCCCAATGCGGCCGACAGGGTAGTTTAAAGCAATGCGATCATTGATCGTCGGGGCGGTCCACGCCTCCTTGCTCATCTCCGTCCTTATCAGGCCGGGCGCAATGGCGTTGACCCGAACCCCCCTGGATGCCCATTCAATGGCGAGCGCTTTGGTCATGCCGTTCAGCGCATGTTTGGAGGTTGCATAGGCGCATTCGTCAACGCCTCCAATCTGGCCGAGGACAGAGGATATGTTGATGATGGCGCCGCCGCCATTGCCCAGGAAATGGCGCGCTGCAGCCACGGAAAGCCGGAACGGAACCTCGACATTGAAGCGCATGATCCGCCGCCAGTCACCCAGCGCGTAGTCAAGGGCAGGCCCCTCGGCATCAATCGCCGCGTTGTTGACCAGGACATCAAACTTGCCACACCGCGAGAGCGTTTGCCGAACCAGCGCTTCGACATCGGCGTCTACCTCCAGATCACATGCGACGTAGGATGCCCTCCCACCGCGCGCGACGATACCGCTTACCAGGTCGCCGCCATCTACGGCGTTCCTGCCGGAAATGACCGCGTGCGCGCCTGCGTCTGCCATTGCGACAGCAATCGCAGCCCCGATGCCGCGTGTTCCGCCTGTAATGAGCGCGGTCCGATCGCGTAGTGGGCGTCGCCAGAGATCTATCGTTTCGCCTTCCATTCCTTCAGCCCCCACTGATAACGTCCAACGTGGTGCACAGCCTCAGGCGCCAAGTCCCAGTCGCGCGTCAGGCATCCATGTCTACAAACGTACGGCCACGATAGCGCCTTACGGAAAGGTCTTCATGGGGGATCTCGGGCTGCTTGCCGCTCATCAAATCCGCAAGAACCCGCGCCGAACCGCATGCCATCGTCCATCCCAGCGTGCCGTGGCCTGTATTCAGGAACAGATTGGAATAGGGGGTGGGGCCGACGATGGGAGTGCCATCCGGCGTCATCGGCCTCAGGCCGCTCCAGTATGAAGCACTCCGGAGATCGGCAGCGCCGGGGAACAAACCTGATACCGAATGTTCGAGGCTGCGTCGCCGACGCTCCGGCAAGGCCGTTGAAAACCCGGACACCTCAGCCATTCCCCCAACGCGAACCCGGTCCCCGAGACGCGTGATCGCAATCTTGAAACTCTCGTCGAGAACCGTGGACACCGGCGCGGCATCTGCATTTCCGATTGGAGCAGTAATGGAATAGCCCTTCACCGGATATACGGGCACGTCGAGGCCAACTCGCTTCAGGACGCCTGCCGAATAACTACCCAGAGCAACGACAAAGGCATCGGCGCCGACAACGCCCCTGTCTGTGCGGACGGCTTCAACAGCCCCGCCGGGCGCCGCGATCAGGTCCTTGATTGATTCATTGAACCGGAAGGTAATGCCCATGCCTCGAGCCAGCTGCGCGAGGGAGGTTGTAAACTTGAAGCAGTCTCCGGTTTCGTCGCCCGGCAGGCGCAGCCCCCCAACGACTGTCTCGGCCGAGTGAGCGAGCCCCGGTTCTGCCTGCACGCAACCCTTACGGTCCAGCACTTCGCAAGGGACGCCGGCGCGCGTCAGGACCTCCACATCCTTCGCTACCTTGTCGAGCTGCCGGGAGGTCCGGAACAACTGCAATGTCCCCAGCGACCTTTCATCGTAGCTGATACCCGTCTCGGCGCGGAGCGCTATCAGCTGGTCACGGCTGTAGGTAGCCAATCGCAGCATTCGCCCCTTGTTTCGGGCGTAAGCGCGGGGAGTGCAGTTCAGCAGCATGCGAAGGAGCCAGGTCAGCATCGATGGGCTCGGGCCGAGTTTCAGAATGAGGGGCGCGTGTTCCATGAACAGCCATTTCAGTGCCTTCGCCGGGACATCTGGCGCCGCCCACGGGGACGCGTAACCCGGGGATATCTCGCCGGCATTGGCGAAGCTCGTTTCCAGAGCCGGGCCGCTACGCCGTTCGATGAGCGTTACCTCATGACCCGCCTTCGCCAGATAGAAGGCCGTTGTCACCCCGATGACGCCTCCACCCAGGACCACAATGCGCATGATCGCCAACCTCTCCAAGCGTCCCTGTCGGTACGCGGCCTCCAAAGCGAGGGCGTGGCGCGACCGCCTGCGGCAGAACTTTCGCAGTCACTAATCGATACTTATCGTCTAACTTCGGCGATGCAACGGCAGGGCAAGATGTGGTGGGGTGGGCCAATCGTCGCTGTACATGCCCGCCGGCCGCTGCCTGATCAGCGCGACATGCAGGCAACCGGGCGCATCCTGACGCAATCTGGCCGGCGGAAGGAACGGAGTGATTCCGCGCTATCGAGCTGCGGCCCTCTGCGGACCAAGGAAGCTCATTCGTTCATTGGGCTCCAATCGCGAACGATTGGCTGCCAGGTCCTTGAACGCTCCTTCCGAAGCATTCAGCACAAGATCAATGTCAGCTTCCGAAAGCGCTGCACACATGAACATGTTGTGCCAGGGATGGGTATAGCACCCGCGCTCGAGCATTTGCGCACACCAGAAGAAGCCCTGCCGCATGTCAGGGTCGTCCTCGAAGAGAAAGAGGGGCATGGTTTCAGGGCCCGTCTGGCGAAGACCAAAGCCCGCCGTAGCCGCTCGTTCAGCAAGTCCCTGGCGGAGGCGCTGACCAAGCCGCTGCATTTTTTCGAGATAGTCGGTTTCGCGAACGCGCCGCAGTGTTTCGATTGCGGCCGCCATCGGCGCAGATTGAAGCCAGTATGACCCCGTCACATATATTCGCGTCGCTGCGTCCCGAAGTGGTTCGGATCCCATCAGCGCGGACAGCGGGTGTCCGTTCGCCAGACACTTTCCCCAGCACGAGATGTCCGGCTGGACCCCTACCTTGGTCCAACTGCAGTCCCGGGCCATGCGGAAGCCTGCGCGCACGTCGTCGACCACCAGGACCGCTCCGGTTCTATCGCAGATTTCGCGCGCCTTCTGAGCATACTCGATGCTGGGCAGCGCCTGATCCCTGAAAGCGTCGTGCCTGAAGGGGGTCGCAAAAATCGCAGCCAGATCATCGCCAGCAAATCGCGCAGCCTCCTCGAGACTCGCCACATCGTCATACTCGCAATACGCTTGGTAGGACTTGTCAGCCAGCGTGACGCCGGCCTGACGGCCAGCGGCCCAGGGAAAAGACCCGTGGTAGGAACCTCGGGCAAGAACCACCGTCTTGCGCTGCGTATGCTCGCGGGCGAGCATCAGGGCGATCTGCGTCGCATCTGCTCCGTTTTTGCAAAACATCGTCCATGCAGCGTGGCTGATCATGTCGACCAGCTGCTCGGCAAGTTCAACGAACAGGGCGCTTGGGCCCGTTACAGTGTCGGCAATCCGCATCTGGGCAGCATAGGCTGCATCAACCGCATCATCCGCGTATCCCAGAAGATTGGGCCCGTAGGCGCACATGAGATCGACATAACGATTTCCGTCGACGTCCCAGATGTAAGCTCCCTTCGCTCGCTGAAAGAACTGCGGAAAGTTGTCGGGCAGAAGCCGGGTCGACATGTGCCCGTACATTCCGTTGGGAATGACCGCCCGCGCTCGCTCACGTAGCTGTTTGTCCAGGCTGTTTTGGAGTTTCATTTCTCTTCCCCGGAAACATGAAGGGGTGCAATTCCGACTAAAGTCCATTATCAGCAACTGAGCAAGCTCGTGACGGTGACGTAAACCCGGGCGACGCGGCGGTGCGCAACGTCTCACAAGGGTTGACTTGCCACCAAACTAGATTTTTATCCGGAATGGCTGGTTCAGAGCGTATCGTCGTGTGCCGGCGTGATGGGGTGTCGCCGTGAGCAGCCAGCGTTTTGCAAATCTCCTGAGCCCCATGAAGCTTGGCCCGGTGACAATCCGCAACCGAATTGTCTTTACGGGTCATGACTCGCTGCTTCAGAATTCCGATGGGACCATTTCGGAAGCCTATATCGCTTACCAGGTCGCGCGGGCAAAGGGTGGAGCTGGCGTGCAGATGCTGGCCGCGGCTGGCATCGACGCGTATTCGGCGACCGCTGTCGGTCAACTTCGGATCGACCATGACGATGTCATTCCCGGTCTGAAGCGCATTGCGGAAGCTGTACGCGCCCATGGGGGCAGGCTTTTTGCGCAGCTGTTGCAACCTGGCCGCGAAGTATACGGTTCGGAAGATGGAACCCTCCCGCTAACCTTCTCGGCGTCTGCGACGCCGTCGGAACGCTTCCGCGTTCATCCACGCGAGATGTCCGCGGCAATGATTGCGAAAGTCATAGCGGACTATGCGGCCGCTGCTGACAGGGCCCTGAGGGCGGGCATGGATGGCGTCGAAATTGTCGCGAACCAGGGAAACTTGCCGGCGCAGTTCTTGGCGGCCGCCATCAACAAGAGAGACGATGCCTTTGGCGGTCAATTGGCCAACCGCATGCGCTTTCTTCTTGAGGCGAGCCGTGCCGTGCGCGAGGTCGTTGGAAACCGTATCGCCTTTGGCGTTCGGATTTCCGCCAGCGACATGGATATTGGCGTCACCGAGGAAGAGAGCATGGCCGTTTGCCGTGCGCTCGATTCGGAGAACCTGGTTGACTATCTGAGCATCGTTCTCGGCACGCCCGCCACTCGCGGGGGATCATATCACATCGTCGCCCCGATGAACGAGCGGCCTGGCTATGTCGGCTCCTATGCGCAACGCATCAAGCAGGCCGTCAAGGCGCCGGTGATTGCGACGGGCCGGTTCAACACCCCCCACGCCGCCGAGGCTGCGCTCATGGCGGGTGAGGCCGATGCATTTGGCATGACCCGCGCCCTTATCTGCGACCCCGATCTTGGGCGGAAGATCGCGGAAGGCAGACCAGATGACGTGCGAGCCTGCATTGGCTGCGTCCAAGCTTGCATTGGACATTATCAGAAGCACGCGCCGGTATCGTGCATACAATTCCCGGAAACCGGGCGCGAGACGACTTTAGCGCGCTATGAAAGGGCCGCTGCGCCGAGAAAGATCCTGGTGGCGGGCGGTGGACCGGCCGGCATGAAGGCCGCTGCTATCGCCGCAAGTCGAGGCCACAGTGTCCTTCTATGCGAGGCCGCTCCGCAACTTGGCGGCCAGGCACTGCTGGCGCAGCGGCTGCCAACGCGTGCGGAGTTTGGCGGAATTGTCACCAACCTGCAGCACGAGGTTTATGCGGCGGGAGTGGAGGTTCGCTTGAAGACGCTGGTGAACCGCGCTCTCGTTGAAAAGGAAAGGCCCGACGCCATCATCATCGCCACAGGCGGGGTTACGGCGATGCCCGATCCGGACAATTTCAGCGATATCCCAATCGTGTCCGTCGACGAGGTCCTCCGCGGTGGAGCCAAGATCGGCAAACGTGTGGTTGTCGCGGACCGGCAGTCGGACTGGGTTGGCATCGGCGTCGCTGAAAAACTTGCCGCAGAGGGCCATCACGTGCGTCTTGTCTGTGCAGGGGTCCAGGCCGGCGAGTTTATTCCTGTCTACCTGCGTGATTCTGGAGCCGCGAGGTTGTTTGAAGCTGGCGTGGAGGTGACGACCTATGCCCGGCTGTTCGGCGCAGAGCAGGGCGTCGTCTATTTTGAGCACGTCGTTGCGCACAAGCCCATCGTCTTCGAGAATGTTGACACGCTCGTTGTCTGTTTCGGTGAACGAGCGAACCGCACGTTGGAAGACGATTTGGAAGGGTTCGACATCGAGACGCACATCATAGGGGACTCCCTCGCGCCCCGGACGGCCGAAGAGGCCGTGCTGGATGGACTGAAGGTGGGGCGCGTCGTCTAGGTGAAGGATCATACGTGGAGAGACCGGGCTGCCGACAATGGCGGGCGCGATCGTCAGGTCCACATCCGATTCTGAAGCTGGGAACAGGTTGCGGGCCGAATCGGTCCGCTGAGGAGAGGCAGCATGAGCAACGAGATGAACGGCGCCGAGTCTCTCGTGCATTCTCTCCTTCTAAGTGGGGTCGATACCTGCTTTGCCAATCCTGGCACCAGCGAAATGCACTTCGTCGCCGCGCTTGACCGCATTGAGGGCATGCGGTGTGTGCTTGGCCTCTTTGAGGGTGTTGTGACGGGAGCAGCGGATGGATATGCTAGGATCGCCGACAAACCCGCGGCGACGCTGCTGCATTGTGGGCCCGGCCTCGCGAACGGCCTCGCAAACCTGCACAACGCCCGCCGTGCAAACACACCCATCGTGAACGTGATCGGTGATCAGGCGACCTATCATAGTGACCTTGATCCCCCGCTCGCTTCGGACACGGAGGGATGGGCGAAGCCCGTCTCCCGCTGGGTCCGTACAACACGGGAAGCCCGATCCGTTGGGATCGATGCTGCGAGCGCTGTTCAAGCCTCGCTGGAAGGGGGCGGTGGGATAGCTTCACTGATCCTGCCCTCCGACGTGTGCTGGGATTCTGGCGGCTTAGTCGCGGAGCGTCGGGCGCCCGCGCCGGCAGCCCGCGTCGAGGAAAAGGCTGTCGTAATGGCGGCCGATCTCCTTCGCGCCGGTGGCGTTTCCGTCCTCATGCTCGCAGGGCGCGCCCTACGTGCGCCGCAACTGGCTGCAGCAGCCCGGATCGCAGCAGCGACTGGCGCGCGACTGATGACGCCAAGCTCGAATGCGAGAGTTGAGCGCGGGGCAGGCCGTCATCCAGTCACAAGGCTGCCCTATCCGATCGATCAGGCGCTCAGTGCATTAGCTGGCGTTGAAAATCTCATACTCGTCGGCGCGCGCGCACCGGTCGCCTTCTTTGCCTATCCTGGGAAGCCCGGTCACCTTGCTCCAACCACGGCAACGATCCACACTCTGGCGCGGCCTGACGAGGATCTGGCGGATGCACTCGATCGGCTCGCCGAACTCGTGGGATCAGGACCAGTTGCAGCACCCGGCGACGCCCGTCCCGAATTGCCGGGCGATGCCGACGTAACTTCAAGAAGCGTCGCGGGCGTTCTTGCGGCAGTCCTTCCTGAACATGCGATCGTGGTTGACGAGAGTATCAGTTTCGGACGCGACTTCTTCGCTGGGCTAGAGAAGGCTCCTGCACATGACTGGCTGCAACTGACCGGCGGCGCGATCGGAGCCGGCATTCCGATGGCGATTGGCGCAGCAATCGCAGGCAAGGGCCGCCGGGTTGTCAATCTTCAGGCCGACGGCTCGGGCCTGTACACCGCACAGGCCCTGTGGACGCAGGCGCGCGAGCGGCTCGACGTAACCACCGTCATCCTGTCGAACCGAAAATATGCGATCCTGCTCGGAGAGTATGCTGCAGTCGGGGCCAAGCCCGGCCGGGTGGCGCGCCACATGATGACGCTCGATGATCCCGGCATAGACTGGGTTCGACTGGGCCAAAGCTATGGGGTCGAGTCTGCTCGGGCTGAATCCTTGCCCCGTCTGGCCGATCTCCTCGCCGCCTCATTCAGACGCACAGGTCCGTTCCTGATTGAACTTGTGATACCCTGAGCCGGGTATGTGTCATGCTTCGTCACTGAGATCGCTCATGAACCGCAGCGGCCTCGTGCCGTCCCAGGCGCGAACGGCCGCTTTCATTCGCTGGCGTCGTCGCGCGCGTGCTTCGTTGGTGGCTATGAACTCAAGATAGGGTGGGCCATCCGAGCCTCCCTCGAAATACATGATCTCGAGCTCCTCGCGGTCTTTTCCGTACTGAACAACGCGGTCGCCAGCTCTCCGAAAGTCGGACGTCGCCGCAGTAAGATCGAAAGTGTACTCGGCAAGGTGCACAAGGCCGTAGCCAGAACGTTCACGCACGGAGGCATAAACAGACGGAGCTTCGTTGTGCTGATGGATAAGCTCGAGCTGTGTCTCGCCTATGTAGGAAAAAGCGAGGCTGATCTCGGGCTGGCTTGGCGCGCCCCTATATTCGAAGGTGGGGTAGTCGATCCTGTTCCAGATGAAGAACGGACCAATCCCACGCTTGATCCAGGCATTTGCAGCCTCTTCAAGGTCTCCTACGACGATGCCAAACTGATCGACTCTGGCGAGGCTCCGCATGCTGGTCTCTTTCCGAAGAACAGAATGGATAAAGGTGCGAGAGGGGGCGGCAGACGACGGTGTCGCAGATTTCAGCGCAAGTCGATATTAATTGACAATGGCTCGAACTGAGTGCGGTAGTCGCAACGACGGCTGGGCGCAACGTGCAGTCTGTCCAGGTGGCGTTGGCTGCGTAAATGCAAACGCAGCGCGACGCTTTCGGGGCGAGGCGTGCATGGGTCTGATGGTATCGTGACGGCGTTGGGCCGCACTCATCGTCTCGCCGATGGAGGCCTTTAGCAATGATGCTCAAACTGGGTGACATTGAGTACCCTTCTCTCAAGGGCAAAGTCTCCGAAGCAGAGTGGAAGGCGCGCGTTGAGCTCGCGGCGCTCTACCGATTGATCGAGTTGTTTGGATGGAATGATCTGTCTGGCGCACCTGCATCAGCTAGGATCCCAGGGCAGCCTTTCTATCTGTTCAACCCGAATGGACTGTTGTTTGAGGAGATCACGGCTTCCTCGCTGGTGAAGATCAACCTCGAAGGCGAAGTTGTTAGTGAGACCCCGTTTCGCCATGTCGCTTCAACGTGGTTTCCAATGAAAGCCGTGCACGAGGTCCGTGAAGACGCCAATTTCGTCATTCACAGTCATGATGACTATGGAATGGCCTTGTCCGCGCGGCGCGAAAAGCTGCTCCCCGTTTCTCAGTCGGCAGGGTTCGCGCTTGCCGACGGTGTGGCCTTTCATGACTACGACGGTGTTGAGACCTACCAAGAGCGTGTGCCGGCTCTGCAGGCGTCTCTCGGCGCGCGAAATCGTATGATCCTGCACAATCACGGCCTGCTCGCGGTTGGTGCGTCAGCCTATCAAGCGCTCTACCGAATGGCCTCGCTACGCAAGGCGTGCAGGGTTCAGCTTCTGGCTGGCTTTGAAAAGGACCTATTCCAGCTGCCAGGCGAGATTATTGAGCAGATGGCCGAGGAGATCAGGCGAGGGCCGGCTGTCGGCAACTTCTGGCCGGGTCTGCTTCGAAAGCTCGACCGCATAGATCCTTCCTACAAAGAATAGACCCCCAGTCGTGATGCCATTTGAGGTCGCGGGCAAAATCCATCGCGTGACGCCGTGAGCGTTGCCTGAATTGTTGCCTCTGACCGTTTGCCTTCTCATGTGATGGGGGCCGACCTTGTCGTTCAGCTTCTGGGGTGCGTTCGCGGGTGTTGCCATGGCACAGGCCAGACCAAATAAGAGTCCTTACGGCGAACCATGAAAGACGACTTTGATATCATCATCGTTGGCGCCGGCACTGCTGGCTGTGTTCTGGCCAACCGGTTGTCCCAGAACGACAAGGTGAACGTTCTCCTGCTCGAAGCCGGCGGTTGGGATTGGAACCCTCTGATTGCGATCCCGGTCGGCGCCCGCAAGATAGCCCAGTACAAACTCTATGATTGGAACGATCAGTCCGACCCTGATCCAGGTCTCAACGACAGGCCGATGGCAATTCCACACGGCAAGGTCATTGGAGGAGGGGGCTCGATCAACTACATGGCCCACACACGTGGGCATCCCAGGGACTATGATCGCTGGGAAGAGCAGGGCGCCGCCGGCTGGTCCTATCGCGACGTCCTCCCGATCTTCCAGGCATGCGAGAACTGGGAGCGGGGCCGCGATGCGTGGCGAGGAGACGCGGGACCGGTCCGGGTGGAGGAGGCCCAGACGGGCGACCCTGTCTATGGAGCTTGGTTCACATCCCTGCGCCAACAGGGGTTCAATGTGGTTCAAGACTACAACGGCGAACATCCCGAAGGCTTCGGTTTGGCTCAGTATGCAGCTGGCGGCGGGCGCAGATCCTCCACAGCGGCAAGCTACCTGCGTCCGGCGCTCGCACGGCCCAACTTGACCGTCAGAACCCGCGCTCACGCAACCAGGGTCCTGTTCCGTGGCTCACGTGCGGTAGGCGTGGAATATGTGCGCAACGGTCGCCTGGAGACAGCGGGATGCGGGGAGCGTCTCGTCCTGTGCGCCGGAGCCATCAATACGCCGCATCTCTTGATGCTTTCCGGCATCGGGCCGGCAGATCACCTCAAAGCGTTTGATATTGATCCCCGCGTTGACCTCCCCGTGGGCAAAGGACTGGAGGATCACCTCGGAATAGCGACAATGTGGGAACGCAAAACTCCCAGCGCTTTTTTTCAGTCCCTGCGCCTGGATCGCATCGCCATCAATATGCTGCGCGCGTACTTTCTGAAGGAAGGACCAGCATCTCGCATCCCAGGCGTTCTTCTGGGTTTCGTCAAATCGAAGTCTGAGCTGCATCAGCCAGATCTGGAACTCTTCCTGAATCTCATGCCCGGGAATGCCGACGTCTGGTTCCCGGGGGTTATCAAACCCTATCAGGACGGGTTCGGCATCAGGACCCAACTGGTGAGCCAGAAAAGCAGGGGAGAGGTTCTCCTCCGGTCGTCGGACCCTCGCGCCCGCCCGCGCGTACGCTACAACTCGCTGTCCCATTCGGAAGATATCGTCGCGCTCCGAGAAGGATTCAGAATCAGTTGGAACCTCGGAAGCTCGGCTGCCTTGGACCCATTCCGAGGCAGACTGATGAGCCCCGACCGGGAGTTGGCTTCCGATGGCGAGATCGATTCCTACATCCGGGCGACCGCCATGCAACTGTACCATCCTGCTTGCACGTGCAAGATCGGTAGAGGAGACGATGCGGTCGTGGGACCTGACCTCGGCGTGCGCGGACTCGAAGGTCTGTTTGTTGCGGACGCATCGGTTATGCCGCATCTCGTTTCGGCGAACCCTAACGCTGCGATTACGATGATCGCCGCGAAGGCGGCGGCGATGTGGGAGCATGGCTGACAGCCGGGTGTAGGCTCTCTCAGGCGCTTGCCGATCAACAAATCAGCGTGCGGCACGTCCTCCGTCGACTGTCAGATCGTGGCCATGTCCGTCTCGATTGGCCCTGGTGTGATGACGTTGACACGCACGCCGTGGGCGTCCGTCCGATCGCCAGCGTCTCTCTGAGGCCAATGAGGCCGTGTTTGGACGCACAGTAGGAGCTCTCGTCGGTAGCGCCGACAAGTCCGTTGATCGATGATACGCCTATCATGACGCTGCGCTTGCGAGGGAGGAAATGGCTCCCCGCAGCTTTGCACCGCCGAAGAGGCGCCTTGAGATTGACACGTATCACCCTACGCCAGTCTTCGAGCGGATGGTTCGAGACGAGTTTGTCCGCGTTGATCCCAGCATCGTTGATCAAAATGTCCAGGTCCCCGAATGTTGCGAGCACATCGGGGACAGGACGATCAACGTCCTCATCACTCTCGAAATCCGTGGGTAGAATAGCCGCCGCCTGCATATCCTTCGCGTTCATCCTTCAAGGCAATGCCATTGGTTGTTCCGCGACCGGTTACGACAACCCGCGCCCCAGCCTGTGCGAGAGCAAGGGCAATCCCTTTTCCAATGCCGCGCGTACCTCCGGTACCGAGCGCTGCTCGTCCGGCACGAACTTGCGAAGACAGCTGTCTCGCGCCCACTGTCATAGAGGGCTCTTCTGGCGCACGGCGCGAGCGCGCTCTTCAAGATGCGCGACAAGTACAGACTACCAATCCTGATGGCCGGTCAAACGGTCGGCAGACCGACTAGCCTCCCCGTCGCAAATGTGTTTCAGTATCGGACTTACGACCAATATGGGCGCCCTAGTCTAGCTGGGTGCGAGAGAGGAAATATGTCTACGACCGACAACTCCGCTCTTGGCCGCGCCCCGGGTCTGTACTTCGGGTGGAGGGTCGTGCTTGCCGTCTCACTCGGCGTTGCGGCGGTCATAGGCGTCGACTTCTCGTCCTTCATCATGTTTTCGGTGCCATTCAGCCAGGAGTTCGGCTGGTCCGAAACGCAGACGGGAACGCTGGTCTCTGCGATGTGGCTGACCGGCCCCTTGGTGCTTGTGGTCTCTCCTTTCGTCGATCGACTGGGTCCATGGCGGTTGCTGGTATGCGGCATGACCATTCAGGTGATCGCGGTCGCGATGACCACGCTCGTCCAGACTTACGAACAGATGGTGGCATTGCGGCTGGTCATGGGCGCGAGCCTGGTGCTGCAGGCGTCGGCAGGACCAATCATTATCGCGCGCTGGTTCGAGCGTCATTTTTCCGTCGCGATGGCGATTACCTGGTCGGCTGCGGCCGGCGGGCAAATCGTGATGTCGCCGCTTACGGTCTATCTGGACGAAGCCTATGGATGGCGGATTGCCGCTCTTGTCCTGGCGGGCTTGATCGCAATTGCCCTGGTGATCGGGATCGCCCTCTCACGGTGCGCGCCTTCTCCAGCCTCGCTCGGGCTACGTGTCGATGGCGCAGGGCCGTCCGCAAACGTGGTCGCAGAGGTCGCGCCGGAGAAGCGTGGTTTGAAGGAGACGTTGGCGTCCATAAACTGGTGGGCCGCCAGCTTGATGTGCTTCGCGGTTTTCATGGCTGGTACCACTTCAGTCGCTTTCCAGGCGGAGGCGCCTGCGTTCTTTGCCGCGCTGAACATGTCCCAGTCCACGGCCGCAGTGCTGATAAGCATCTTTGCCTCCACAGCACTGGTCGGCTCGATTGCCGCCGGGTGGATTCTCGACAAGCGTCGGACGCACGTAACCAGCTTGATTGTCGCCGTCTCGGTCTATCTTGGCCTGGTCGCCCTTGCAGGTGTGACAGGCGCCTCGAGCCCTTTGCTTGGCGGCATCGCTTCCGGACTGCTGGGCTTTGGGCTGGGAGCTGGCGAAGTTCTCTGGATCACATTGTTCAAGAGGCAATTCGGCGCACCGGCATTTGCCACAACTTACGGAATCTTTTTCTGCAGCTTTCAGCTCGGAATGGCTTTCGGCGGCTTTGCTGGAGGGGCAACCTTCCAGGCCCTCGGGCTATTTGGGTTCGTGCTGGCGCTGCTTGCCGGATATCTTGCTCCGGTGATCGTTAGCTTATGGCGTCCCGGCAAGATGGTGGCCGCCGACGCTACCGCGAGTTGAGGATCTAAACGGGGCAATTCAGCGCCCTGGCCGGGCTGTGGTCATCACCCGAAGCAGAGATCCGATTCAACAGCGCGACCACGTTCCAGAAATGCGCGCTGTTCGGGCCCCGGAACCAAGAGCCCGCCTGTGGTCCAGGCCACGTGGGTCGCAGCGCGCATGCACCCGGCGAGATCGTGAGTCCGGATATAGTCTTGGCCCTTCGGACTTTGGAGCAGGGCAAGGGGACCAGCGAACCCCGCCGCAGCCGACGGTTCGATCTCCAGACCTTCCGTTTCATTTGCTTTCGCGAGCAACCCAAACAGCGCTTCATCAGTCACTGTGAGGGCGCCAGAGAGGCGCGACCTCATAAGCGGGGCAACCAACATTGACGCCTGTCCAACGGCCAAGCCATCCGCTTCCGTGCGGTTGGTCAGTCCGATATCGTAGACCGAAATCGGCGCATCACCCTTTGCGGCGAGCTGAACAAGCATGCAGGGCGACGCGGTTGGCTCAACGAAGAAACAGTGCACATCAGGGCCGAACAGCTTCTTCAAGCCGTAGGTGATTCCTCCGGGCGCACCGCCCACGCCGCATGGCAGATAGACAAAGAGCGGATGGTCGCGATCAACCCGTATCCCAAGATCCCGCAATTGGGAGTCCAGTTCGTAGCTTGCAGCAGCGTAGCCAACGAAGAGCTCAATCGAGTGCTCGTCATCCACAAAATGAGCAAGGGGGTCAGCCAGCGCTTCCGCTCGCCCCAGGGCCACGGCGTTTGCATAGTCACCCGAGTGCTCCACAACCCTGACGCCGTTGTCTCGCAACAGCTGCTTTTTCCATTGCTTCGCATCACTGGACATATGCACGATTGCGTTGAAGCCCAGTGCGGATGAAATCATCCCGATGCTTAGGCCGAGATTTCCAGTGCTACCGACGACAATGGAGTAGGTCGAAAGCAGTGCTCGAGCATCTGGTGAGGCGAGTCGGGTGAGATCGCCGCCGGCCGGCAGGACGCCTCCCTTCACGGCTACCCGTTCGGCGAACGCCATGACCTCGTGAAAGCCTCCACGGGCCTTGATCGATCCCGCGATCGGAAGCCGGTGATCACACTTGACAAGCAAGCTGCCCCACTCGCGAGGCAGACCAAGCGCTACTGGCAGCGCTGCTGCTGGCAAAAGGTCCGAGCGGATTGGCTCCGCACGACTAGCCAGCTGTGGAAACAGTTGCCGCAGAAGCGGTCGCGCCCGTTCAAGGCGGTCAACGGCGGCGGCCAACTCGCGCTCAACGAGCGCGCTGGGGTGAGGCTCGGCTTCGAGATCAGGGTTAGTCCACAGCAAGGGCCCTTGCTGGCGGAGTCGGAGGAGGAGGGGAGGGTCTATTCGGTCTTGGGTCTCGTCGATGCCCTGTACGCTCATGTCTCCACTCCAAACGGCGGTTTGCATATTAGACGTTAGTCGAATATGGGTAAATCGTCTTGGCAGGTAAATTCTTGCGAGGCTACGACACGCGTACCCGCGGCTCGTCATCGTGCTGCGATTGACGATGCTGTCGCTGCAGTCGGCACAGCCTGCGATTGATCATCGAGGATGGGTGTATGACAAACAGTTTGCGGCTGGGCCCGATCATGCAGATCGCGTACGTGGTTGCTGATCTTGATGCGGCTATTTCTCATTGGGCCGGCAAGTTGGCCGTCGGTCCTTGGGCTGTCCAACGACACGTCAACTATAAGCTAAGTCACTATCGAGGCGTTGCGACACCGGCAGACATCTCAGTCGCCTTCGCCTACTCGGGCGACGTCAACATCGAACTGGTGCAGCAGCACAACGACGCTCCCTCCGTATTTCATGATTTTGTGAGCAGGCACGGAAATGGTCTCCAGCACGTCGGCGTCCTCAGCGACGACCTCGAGACGGATACTCTGCGTCTTGCTGATCAGGGAATCGCCCTCGTGCATCGGCTGATCAACCCCAACGGTGTCGAAACGCGCTTTTTCGACACCGAATTTCACCCGGGAGCGCTCCTTGAGCTTATCGGTCGCTCCGATCTGACGGACGCTGGCTTCGCGCAGCTGCGTGGCGCTGCACAAGCATGGGACGGCAAGGAAGCCATCCTGTGATGATCCGATGACCTGCCAATCGGCGCGGCTCGCGACTCGCGACAAGACGCCGGTTGTCACTCTCACAGAATTGCTCTTCACACACGGGTTCCGCAATTCTAAGTCTGGCCGGCAAATACGAAGACGTCGGATAAGCGGCGTGTGGACACAAACAAGTGAGGTTTGGACTAATTCATGGGACGACGACCCAAGACTACGGTTCGCCCAAAGTCGACGCATCGCAAGCAGCGAGCGGAGGCGGCGCCTCGAGAGACCCTGTCACCCTTGCAGGATCGCAGCCGGGTGCGGCATGAGGAGATTATCAAGGCCGCCGCGCGACTGCTCAAGCATGCCAATATCGAAGACCTGAGCCATCAGGATATCGCGACGGAAGCAGGCGTCTCCAAGCCATCCGTCCATTATCACTTTCCGACGATCGCCGCCATTCAGCGCGAGCTGGGACGCCGGTTCGATGATGAATTGACAGTCCGCTTTGAGACGCTTCAGGCGGAAGGGATGTTGCGACGTGCTCGCACGTGGCAAGACTATGCTAGGGCTCTTGCGTCGGCGGCTCGTGACTATTTCAATAGTAGCAGGCCAGCATGCGAGGCCTTGTACGGTCCGATGCTTCACCGTGAAAACCGACTGGCATCGTTCACATATAACACTAGCAATGGGATTGGACTCTTGAAAGCGCTACAGCGCCGCTTCGAGATCGTTCCTCAACAGAACCTTGAGGAGGCATTCGTCTATAACGCGGAGATCCTCGACCTGTTTTGGGCCTCGTCGTATCTGCGATACGGTCAAATCACAGACCGGGCCTTCGAAGAGTCGATGCGCGCGAGTCTCGGCTACCTGAGAAACTTCCTTCCCGAAATCGTCCCGATCCGCTCCACGGCCAAGGTTTGACGGCTGAGCCCACGGTGGCCGTCTTGACATTTGCACGCTAGAATCTGACGCTAGTCCGGTATTGGGTGGCCTTGCCGCCCGTTGTCAGGATGGGTCGACGATGCAAAGCGACGCGGCGATCGTTGTTGGAGCGGGTATCTCAGGCCTGGCTGCAGCGGACTCTCTTCGCCGGGCCGGTCGCAAGGTCACTGTGCTTGAGGCAGCCTCCAGGCCCGGCGGGCGCGTGCGCAGCGTCACCTACCGGGGTGATACTGCGGAGGCTGGCGGACAGGGAATCCATACGAACTACAAAGAGATGCTCGCTCTCATCGAACGCGAGGGCTTTGCGGAAAGACTCATCCCGGCGCCCGAAAGCGTCGTCTATCTCGACAGGTCCGGTCGTCACCGGCGCCAGAACGCAAACACCGACCTGGCGATGATTGCCGGGCCACGCGGCGCAGCAGATCTTGTATCATTCACCGCAAGATATTTTTCACTCGCGAAGCCGTTCGCGCAATTCGAGACTGCTGTCGACATTCCCGAATACGACAACGTCACAGCCGCCGAAGCCTTCGCTAACTACAGCAGGTCGTTCCGCGACTTTGTCCTGCGGCCGATGACGCATGCGATGGGGAACTGCACGCCTGACGCCACAAACCTCTACTACGTGGTCAACAGCTTCAAGCTGGCGCTGACAACACAGATATCCTCTCTCCAGAATGGAAACGAGACTCTGGTCAGTCACCTTGCGAAGAAGTTTGGCGTCACCTGCGATGCAAAAGTCGACTCGCTGTTGCTGGATGATCAGAACCGCGTGGAAGGCGTCCAGTTGGCCGGCGGGCAGCGCTTGAAGTCCAGGCACGTCATACTTGCCTGCCCCGCAGGCGCGGCGGGCTCAATTGTTCCCGGCGCGTTTGCTCCAGCCAGGGCGTTCCTGAACGGCTTCCAGAACATTGCCCTGCCGCTCGTCTACTTTTTTCTGGATCGCCCCATAGACGGCGGCGTGACGCGCTACATGGGGCATGCGTATCGCGATGCGACGTTCAACATGGCCATGAACCACACGGCCAAGACGCCGCATCTTGCGCCAAGCGGAAAGGCGATCATCTCGGCCTGGCCGACCTATCCTCAGACCCTCGATCTGTTGCCGAAAACGGATGAGGAAATCATAGCGCAGGCTCTCGGCGAGATGGACGACTTCGTCCCCGGCATCCGCGGTTTTGTCGAGCATGCCCAGGTCATGCGTCACGAGTGGGGCATTGCCCGTTACCCCGTCGGCGCCCATCGAAGGATCATCGATTTCAAGGCGTATGCAGCGACTTTGCAGGGCCTGTCCTTCGCCGGGACTGACTACGATTTCATCCATATGGAGGGGGGCGTGCTCAGCGGCCAGCGCGCCGCCAGCCGTGCCCTGGCCGACCTCGCTGCTGCCTGACCCGCGGTCTGTGCTGTCAGGCTGCTTCGCACTTCTGATTGGACGACAGGTATGACGACATTTGATGCAGTTGTGATTGGCGCGGGCATCGCGGGGCTCTCGGCGGCGCATGCTCTCCAGAAGGCTGGTCAGAGGGTGCACGTTGTTGAAGCGAGTGATCGTGTTGGCGGGCGCATCGTACGGCTCACCCGCAACGGTGATTCTGCTGAAGCCGGCGCCCAGGGGATCCATTCGAACTACCGCGACATGTTCACCTTGATCGACGAAATGGGGTTGACCGGTGATCTCGTCCCGGGGGGAGGCAAGGCCGGGTTTCTGGATCGGGAAGGAAAATTGCGCGTCTCCGGAAGCAATGCGGAGATGCTCTCAATCGTTGGTCCTCGGGCCGCCGCTGATCTGGTTCAGTACCGTACGCGCTACTACACGCTTCGGAAGCGTATGGATCAGTTCGAGATCCATCGCGATGTCCCCGAATACGACAATGTGACAGCAGCAGAGGCGCTGTCGTGGGCAAGCAAGGATTTCCATGACTTCGTCCTTCGTCCCCAGACCCATGCGCAGACGGGGACGTCGCCGGAGCACGTCAATCTCTATCACCTCGTCAACATGTTGCGGATCAGGCTGGGCACAACTGTTTCGGGCCTGCGTACGGGCATCGTCACCCTGTGCGAACGTCTCGCCGATCGACTTTCTGTTGAGTTCGGAGCTGAAGTCGAGACATTGCTGACGACTGGCGGAATTGTTGATGGTGTAAGACTGAACAATGGAAAATCCCTCAAGGCCAGGCACGTCGTCGTGGCCTCGACAATTGGAGCTGCCTCCCGGATCGTTCCTGCTGAACTGGCGCCCGCCAAAGCGTTTCTGACCGAATTCACCAACACGCCCATTCCCCTCGTCTTCTTCTTCCTGGACCGACCAGCGCCGTCGCAGGCTTACGCCTTCTTCGGTCACGCGTATCAGGACGCCATCTACAACATGGCGCTGGATCACGCCCGAAAGACGCCCTACATGGCGCCCAGCGGGAAGGGGATCATATCCGCTTGGCCCGCCTATCCAGGCGGCGCTGAAATGGTCGGCAAATCTGATCACGAGGTGGTCTCCAGGGCGCTCAAGGATATCGATCCGATGTTCCCCGGCATTGCCAACTGGGTCGAGGAAGCACGCGTCGTCCGCCACGACTGGGGATTCGCGCGTTACGAACCCGGCGCCCACCGACGAGTCATCGACTTCAAGGCCTACGCGAAAACTCTCCGCGGGGTGTCGTTCGCCGGGAACGACTACGATGGCGTCCACATGGAGAGCGCCGTCAGAAGCGGCCTGCGCGCAGCAGCTGACGCTCTCAGAAACCTCGAGGCGTGAGGTCGAGCGATGTCGCTGAGCCGGGCCCCCAGACAGGACGAGAAGCTGGCTCCAACCGGATCAGCGTTTGCCTCTCGACCGCCGTACGGGGTGATTATTCATTGAAAAGGCTGCTGAACGACCATGAAGATCGGTGAAGTGGAATACCCATCCCTGAAGGGCAAGGTTTCGGAGGCCGAATGGAAGACGCGCGTTGAACTCGCCGCCATCTACCGGCTGATCGATCACTTCGGAATGTTTGATCTCTCCATGCCAGGCGCATCGGCCAAGATCCCGGGCGAGCCGCACTATCTATTCAACCCTGCAGGCTTGCTATTCGACGAGATCACGGCGTCCTCCCTCGTGAAAGTCGACATTGAGGGCAACAGGGTGAGCGAGCATCCGTTCGATCTTGTGCCGCGGACCTGGTTCCCGATGCGCGCCGTCCACGAGGTCCGCGAGGACGCCAACTGGGTCATTCATTCGCACGACAAGTATGGAGCCGCACTCTCGGCGCGCCGCGAAAAGCTGTTGCCGATTTCGCAACTGGCAGGCTTCCTGATTGCTGCCGGAATCTCCTACCACGCCTATGATGGCGTTGAGGTCTATGCCGAGGCGATGCCGCCCTTGCGCCAATCGCTTGGCCCCATAAACACGATGCTCGTTCTTCAGAACCACGGGTTGGTGACGCTGGGACGCTCGCCCTGGCAGGCATTCTCGTCGATGTACTTCTTGCGCTATGCTTGCGAGACCCAGATCCTGGCTGGCAAAGGTGACGACCTGATTCACTTCTCTCCACATGTGATGGATCTCATTCGCGACGAGATTCGCGTGGGAGCAGCCGTCGGTAATCCATGGCCCGGACTGTTGCGACGCCTTGACCGGCTCGATCCTTCCTACAGGGACTAGGATTCGCAGACCTCGAGGTCGGCGAAACATCCAGGCAACGCGAGCACGCAATCAACGCGGCGCTTCACGCCATCCCCCACATGCTGGCCGCTCTTGCGGCCATCATCATGATGACGACATTGGGATTTCCAGAAATGAGATGCGGCATCGCAGAGGCGTCGACGACGTAAAGTCCTTCAGCCCCCCGTACGCTAAGGTCTGAATTCAAGACCGCCATGGCGTCTGATCCCATGCGACAGCTACTGGCAGGATGGAATTGCTGCGTCGCGGTCTTCCGGATGAAGTCATCAATGGATGCATCATCGGGAAGCGCCTCGCCAGGAAATACGGGTGCTCCGCGGAAAGGCGCCAGCTCGGGAGCGTCACCAATCGCCCACGCGACTTTGAAGCCCGCTCGCAGGGCGCGAATGTCCTCCGCGGCCGAAAGCGAGTTATAGATGATCCTTGGGCGATCCTTTGGATCGCTTGACCTCAGCAGAATTTCGCCACGGCTCTTCTGGCCCGTAAGATAGACCTTGATCCCGACACTGTCCTTGTACGCCTTCTTGATTCCCGGAAACCAGAAGTCGGCCCGGTGCGAAGGCAGGCCCACAAGAACTTCCAGATCGGGCTGGGTAAGGGCAGGGTCTGATTTCAGGTAGCCCATGATGACGCCTGGCAGGCACGCGGCTCGACCCTTCCCGAACAGGAAGGCAAGCACCATGCTTGCGCCGATCTGGTCAAGTCGGAGGAATTTGTGGAAGTGTCCTGGTGTCTTCCGATCCCAGAACATCGCGATGCCGAGGTGATCCTCGAAATTTTTTCCCACCGGCAGATCAATGCGGGGTTCGACGCCGTGCTCTCGCAGATGATCAGCCGGTCCAACGCCAGATAGCATCAGAAGATGCGGGGTATTGATGGCGCCGAGGCAAAGGATCGCCCGATCGCGGCATCGCGCCACCACACTTTCGTCGTCCTTGGTGTACTCAACGCCGACGGCTCGTGCGCCGTCGAAAAGCACCCTTGTCACGTGAGCGCCGGTACAGACTGTGAGGTTGGGACGCCGCAGGGCCGGGCGGAGAAATGATCGACTCGAGGATGCGCGGCGACCGTTTCTCACGGTGTATTGGATCTTACCAAGACCTTCGGGCTGCTCCCCATTATAGTCCTCGCTCTGCGGCAGGCCCAGTCGACTGATCGCTTTGAAATATGCACGATAGATTGGATCATCGAGGGAAGGCGAGGTAGCTCCCAGTTCTCCATTGTCTCCCCTCCATGCATCTGCCCCATCAGCGAAGGCTTCGCACTCTTTGAAGAAGGGTAGGACGTCTGCGTAGCTCCATCCTTGCGCGCCTGCCTCGGTCCAGCGCCTGTAATCTTCGGGATGACCGCGAGTGTGCGCCATATAGTTGATGGAAGAGGTCCCGCCGATAACCTTGCCATGCGGGACCAACTGCTTTCTTCCCCCTAGTTCCGGATCGGGTTCAGAATAGTCCCACCACGCATGCATCTTGTACTGGGTGAGGTAGGTCGCACCCACGGGAATCGAGATCAGCGGATTCCAATCCCAGCCGCCGGCCTCCAGCAGCAGCACGCTCCGTCTGGGATCCCGCGACAGCCGATTGGCCAGCACGCAGCCCGCCGAGCCGGCCCCCACGATGATGACGTCGAACTCGCGCTGCAAGCCTCATCCTCCCGCGCCCTGCTGTTGAAACGTGTTCACCGCCTCCGTCCGGCGCCCAATTCGCCTTCCAGAGAGATGTGACGTTAGTCCAATCGTTGCAGGAGTGTCGGCGCGTGTCAAACATTGGCGTCCGCGCCGCTGTGCGCAAAACACCGACATTCGCTGCTGCTCGCTAGAGGCTTACCTCGATCAGTTTTGGCCCCGACTCACGCATGGCAGATTCGAACGCGGCATCAAATTGCTCGGCGGTTTCGCATCTGAAGGCGCTGACGCCCATCCCCTTGGCGAGCCCCGCCCAGTCGATGACGGGATTGCCCAGGTCGAGCAGTTGCTTTGCAGCTGGCCCGGCCCCACCCGCGCCCGTACGCTTCATTTCCATGTGGAGAATGCGGTACGATCGGTTGGCGAAAACAACGACCGTAATGTCGAGAGCTTCGCGAGCCATGGTCCAGAGCGCCTGAGGCGTATACATGGCTGACCCGTCGCCGCTGAGGGCGATGACCTTACGTCCGGGGGAAGCTATCGCCGCGCCGATCGCCATCGGCATCGCGATTCCGATGGCTCCGCCGGTCAATCCGAGCACCTCGTGCGGGGCCGCTGTCAGACAGGCTGCGTTGATCGCCGCGCCCGACGTAACCGAGTCATCGCAGATGATGGCCCCCTCTGGCAGGTGACGCGCAATGCTGGCGCCACAGGCAGCCGTACTTGCAACGCCTCTGGGCTCCTGACTCACGTCAAAGGCGTTCCCTTGCTCAGACACGGGCGCTTCCAGGGCGTCGCCCAATTCTTGGAGCGCCTGGATCGCGTTCTCGCTGCGCGATGCAAGCACTTCCACCCGGCACCCTGACGGCACGAGATCGCTCGGCCGGTCCGGATAAGCAAAAAAAGCCACAGGCGCAGCCGTGCCCGCCAGCACAAGAAGGTCAACGCCTTCCAGCTCGGCCAAAGCGGTTTCAGCATAATAGGGCATGCGCTTCGGAGAGAACACTGTCGCGCCTCTGGGCTGCCGGGCGACAAACGTGTCGCAGAATACCGGGATACCCCGCGCGGATATCCGCCCTGCTTCCCGCAATCCCTCTGCCAGGCAAGCGTCACCACCTATGAGCAGCGCAGGTTTACGAGCAGAGCGTATCATTTTCGCCGTGTCGCTCACGCGATCCGCAGGCGTCGCGCTCCTGGGAGGAGCGGAGGTCTTCACAGGCGACGTGGATGTCTGGGTCCATGCAGCATCCGCGGGCAACAGCAGAGCAACCGGACCACCCGGGGGACCATAGCTCGCTGCGATAGCCTCTGCCGTAAGCCGTCCCACAGAATCCGCAGTATCTGCGGAGCGCGCCCAAATGGAGTTGGGTCCGACAAGCGTTTGTATGTCGGAGTTCAGGGGGGCATCGTACTTCCGATGGTAGGTCGCGTGGTCGCCCACCACATTTACGATGGGGGTGAAGGCTCGCCGCGCATTGTGGAGATTGGCGATGCCGTTTCCGTAACCGGGACCAAGATGTAGCAGGGTACAGGCTGGTGCCTTCGCCATCCGGCCAAATCCATCCGCAGCCCCGGTCGCGACCCCTTCGAACAGGCACAGAACCGAACGCATCGCAGGCCGCCGGTCGAGTGCGCTCACGAACTGCATCTCGCTTGTGCCAGGATTGGCAAAACAGACCGAAACGCCGTTTGCCAGAAGTGTGTCGAGGAGGGCGTCGGCTCCGTTCATGACTCTATCCTCGGGTCGTCGATTGCCGCAGCAGCAAGCTCTGGCCGCGAAAGCAATTGAAATTGGACTAACGACCATTTTAGATTGACCGGCGGGTCGATGCAATGCTCGTGTGCTCCGCCGGGCACAGCAAGGAGCGCCAGATGACGGAACTACGATCTTCGCGTGTGACAAAATCTGCGGGCGCTCGGGCGCTGTTTCGCGCTGCGGGCGTGCGGGGGGGCGACTTCGGGAAGCCCATCATCGCCGTAGCGAATTCATTCAGTGAGTTTGTTCCTGGCCATGCACACCTGGCGGGCATTGGTCGCCTCGTTTGCCAGGCAATCACGGATGCGGGCGGTATCGCTCGCGAGTTCAACACCATCGCGATCGATGATGGCATCGCGATGGGGCATGATGGAATGCTTTATTCGCTCCCGAGCCGCGACCTGATCGCCGACTCAATCGAATATGTTGTCAATGCGCACTGCGCCGACGCGCTGATCTGCATTTCAAATTGCGACAAGATTACCCCTGGCATGCTGATGGCCGGGCTCAGGCTGAACATTCCAGTAATTTATGTTTCCGGCGGTCCGATGGAGGCCGGCAGACTCCATGTTGCGGGCCGGACCCAGCGCATGGACGCCACAAGCCCCGCACTCGCCGAATTCAACCCATCGTTTCTGGGAGGTGGCAAGCTTGCTGCTGTGGAGGAAAACGCATGCCCCACTTGCGGCAGCTGTTCAGGAATGTTCACCGCGAACTCGATGAACTGTCTCGCGGAGGCGCTCGGCCTGGCGCTCCCAGGCAATGGCTCTCTGGTCGCCACTCACGCCATGCGACGCAACCTATTCATCGAAGCAGGCCGACGCATTGTTGATCTGGCAAACCGCTATTACATGGAAGAGAACGCAAGCGTTCTCCCTCGCCAGATCGCAACGCGAGCAGCTTTCGAGAACGCCATGGCAGTAGACGTAGCCATGGGCGGGTCGACAAACACCATCCTCCACCTCCTGGCGCTTGCATATGAAGCCAGTGTCGAATTCAGCATGAGTGATATCGACCGTATTTCCAGGAAGGTGCCTTTTCTCTGCAAGGTCGCTCCAGCAACGGACAAGTACTTCATGGAGGACGTGCACCGCGCCGGCGGCGTCATGGCGATCCTGGGTGAACTCGCCCGGGGCGGAATGGTTGATACCTCTGTTCGAACACTCGTGGAGCCAGGCGGCTGCCTGGGTGACGTTCTAAAGAAGTGGGACATCGCGACGACCCAGGAGCAGGGGGTTCGCGATTTCTATGCGGCCGACGCCAGTGGACAAACCGGAGCGGCAGCGCTCTCGCATAACAGCGTGGGCCAACTGGATCTTGATCGCGTAGCGGGATGCCTCCGCGACTGCGCACACGCCTACAGCCGCGATGGGGGATTGGCTGTCCTGTATGGAAACATCGCCGAGGACGGCTGCATTGTGAAGACGGGTTCAGTCTCAGATCAATTGCTGACCTTTACCGGCCGGGCGCGCGTGTTTGATTGTCAGGCGAAGGCGATCAAGGCCATCCGGGCCCGCGCGATTGTCCCGGGCGATGTGATCGTCATACGATTCGAAGGTCCAAAGGGGGGGCCCGGCATGCAGGAAATGTTGATGCCCACGCTAATGCTCAAGGCCGCCGGTCTGGCCGACAGCTGCGCGCTCATTACTGATGGAAGGTTTTCGGGAGCAACGAGTGGGCTGTCAGTTGGACATATTTCACCTGAGGCGGCGGCAGGAGGCGCAATTGCGCTGATTGAAGAGAATGACAGGGTGACCATCGACATCCCCGAGCGCAGGCTCTCGCTCGCGGTCGGCGCCGAGGAGCTTGAACAGCGACGGACCCGCCGTTGCCAGTCCGGCTGGCGGCCGGGCGAGCGGGATCGCGCCGTGACACGAGCATTGCGTGCATATGCGGCCTTCGCCCAAAGTGCAGATAAGGGTGGCGTGCGCGCCCTGCCGGGGGAGCTATAGCAGTCGGACCGGGACAGGGCCGTCGCTGTCAAGAAGTCCTTGTCAGGAGTCGACTCCGAATCGCGAGTGAAGCAGCGCCTCCAAATTGGCGATGGCCTCGTCAACCATGGCCTTACGCGCTGCCGCAGTTGCAGTGCCGATGTGGGGAGACAACAAGATCTTCTTGCATGCCAGTACACGTTGGTTGGCGCACGGCTCGATCTCAAAGACATCCAGCGCCGCAGATCGGAGTCGACCGGCTTCCAAGGCGTCAACCAGGGCGTTTTCGTCGACCAGGCCGCCCCGCCCCGTATTCACCAGCACGGCAGATGGTTTCATGAGCGCAAGCTGTCTTGGTCCGATCAAATGAAATGTTTCAGGCGTCAGAGGCGCCTGGAGAACGATGAAGTCCGAGCGCGCGAGCAGGTCATCCAGGGAGGCCCACTGCGCACGCAACCCAGCGAGAAGATCGGTCTCCAAAGGGGAGGGTTCACTATAGAGGATCTCCATTTCAAAGCCTTGCGCGCGACGCGCGATAGCACGTCCTATGCGCCCCATGCCGACAATCCCAATCGTTCGACGATGCACATCGACCCCGATCGGTGCCGAAAGGGATGTCGTCCAGGCTCCAGCGCGAACCAGCGCGTCGGCTTCGGTGATAGCGCGCGCGGCGGCCAGCAGGAGGCCGAAGGATAAGTCGGCCGTCGGTTCGGTTGGAGCGTTCGGCGTGTTTGAGACAATGATGTTTCGCCGCGCGCACGCTTCCAGATCGATGTGGTTCAGGCCCGCTCCAATGCTGCTGATTATGCGCAGGCGGGGAGCGCTTTCCACGAGAACACCTGGGACCTGATCCAGGGCGGAGAGGAATAGCGCGTCCGCATCTCGCACTGCTGCAAGTGCACTATCGCCAGTCAGCGGTGGGCCAGGAGGCGGGTTGCGAAAGTTTCCGAGCGCGGCAACTCGCTGGGCTATCGGGTGAGGAAAGGACCGCAGTGCGACAATCACGGGGATCATGTTTCGCTCTCCTGTGAACGGACTCGAGAGACTAGCGGCTTTCGATCTCGCGGCATTGCATCTTCCATGCACGGCGATGCCGCCTGAGGTTCCGCCCGCGTAAGCTGCAAGAGGCCGATGCTAGTTGGTCAATTGGCGCCCGCGCCGCACTGTCAAATTTCAGTTGCCGCCATCTTGCATTTCGATGAAAGCGGCATAAAGCTGACGTAAGTCCAAAATAAGCGCGCGTCCACACCATGGCTTCTGAAGTTGGGTGAGCGTCAGTCGCGCAGGGGTATAGATCTGACTGGGCGGGCCTCAGTGTTCCGCGCAGTCTGCGCTGGAGGAGACTTGAAATGCGAATTTGCGTGAGCCATGCGGCGCTGGCGACCAGCCTCATTGCGCTTTCAACTGGTTCAATTGGAGTCGCCCAGGCCCAGATCGCTGCCGATCAGGCCACCGCTTCGGCGCCCGCACCAAAGGAGCAGTCGGAAGATGTTGTGATAGTCACGGCGCAACGCCGTGGGGAAAACATCCAGGACGTACCGATTAGTATCCAGGCCCTCTCGGCAGACGACCTCGTTGAGCAGGGCGTCTCGCAGGTTCAGGATCTCCAGAAAGTCGTGTCCAACGTGACGATCACGTCACCGCTCGGACAGGGATCCGCTCCCGCCATCAACATTCGAGGCATCGGCCTCAACGATTTCAACACCAACAACAGCGGCCCCAACGGGATCTATGTTGACGAATTCGCGGTCAGTTCGCCCAATGCCCAGGGGCTGAGCTTCTTTGATCTGGAGCGGGTCGAAGTTCTGAAGGGGCCGCAGGGCACCCTTTATGGACGGAACTCGAGCGGCGGTGCGGTCAACATTACGACCGCGCGACCCGACAGCGACTTCGGATACAACCTCCGCGCCTCTTACGGTTCCTTCGACAGTGTCGATGTCGAAGGCGCAGTCACCGGCTCGTTGGGGGAGACGATGTCCGGGCGACTCTCTGCGATGTACAAGTACTCGGAAGGGTTCATGTACAACCACCTGTACGACCGCCATGAGAACGGCGTCGACATGTGGGGGGTGCGTGGTCAACTTGCTTTCGAACCCACCGATGAATTCAGGGCGCTGTTGAAGCTGCAAGCCGTTCGGAATTCAACACGGGCGCCGATGTACAAGCACTTCGGTACCTTCGACCCAGTCACGGGCGACTTGTGTTCAGTAGCAGACATCCGCGCCAACAACTGCGTCGATCTGTTCGGCTATGGCGGCCGGAAAGGCTTCTACGAAGGCGACTGGGACAACGGCGACGCCAAGGTTTCAGTCGATGACTACAACGCAACCCTCAGGATGGAGTACGAGCTCGGCGGCGGGCTGAATCTCGTCTCCGTAACCGGCTATAACTACAACGACCGCTTCCATCCCGAGCAGTCTGATGCTGGCCCGGCGCAATCTCTGTCGATCAATTTTGGAGCTCTTTCGAAAGAGTTCACGCAGGAAGTGAGACTCTCCCAGGATGCTGGTCCGCTTACCTGGGTGGTCGGTGCATTCTACATTGATGAGCGGATCAAGCAGAATCAGCCATTGAGCGTGCTGCTCGACCTCGATGATCTCCTGGGCGGACCGGGCTCGGCCGACGGGATTGCATATATTCAGGATTCGCTGAACAGACAGACGACGCAATCTGAGGCGATCTTCGGTCAGCTCGAGTATCGTCTGGACGACCAGTGGTCGCTGATCGCAGGAGTCCGCCAAACTTGGGAGGATAGAAGCTTCTGGACCTACAATGCCACGCGCTTCCAGCAAGGCGGGAAAGGTAACTTCGCCGCCCCCGATCTCATCTCGCAGTTCGATCTGGGCCTCACCGACGATAACTTCAGCTACCGGCTCGGCACAAACTACAAACTTTCCGATGATGTGCTGCTCTTCGCCAGCGTTTCAACCGGCTACAAGGCTGGCGGATTCAACGGCGGCTTCCTTAGCCAGGATGCCGCAGAGCGCACACTCCAGCTCCAGCCATTCAAGCCGGAGACGGTCACGGCTTACGAGGCTGGCTTCAAGTCAGAACTTGCAGACGGAGCAGTGACGCTCAATGCGTCAGCATTCTACAATGACTATAAGGACCAACAGGTCTCGATCCTTCGGCTAATTCCTGATCCATCGTCCCTCACGGGCACGCGCATCCTCTTCGCTCTTTCAAATGCCGATGAAGCGCGCGTCTACGGCATTGATGCGGACGCGAAGTGGGAAGTTACGCCGGACTTCAACCTGACGGCCCAGCTCGGCCTGATCGATGCCGAGTTCACCAAGTTCATAACCGCCACGGCAGATCTGAGCGGCAACAAGCTGTCGCTGGCGCCGAAGGTCACCGCGACGCTGGGTGCTAACTATTCCATGGACCTCGGCTTCGGTATTCTGAACGCCCAGTACAGCGCCAGCTACCGCAGCAAGCAGTTCTTTGAGCCGACAAACGACCCATCGCTCTACCAGGACGGCTACTGGCTGCAGAATGCTCGCCTCGGCCTGAGCTTTGGCGACGATGCATATGAAGTCGCTTTGTTCGCGCGAAATCTGGCGGACGAAGAGTATCTGATCTGGGATGCGGCCCTTGTAGACCCCTTCGGGATCAACACAGGCACGACGGGCGAGCCCCGCTTCATAGGCATCGAGTTCCGGGCCCGTCAGTGAGTAACGTCGCGGGCGGGACGGGCTGGCGGGGTGGTCTCTGGGGTGATCACCCCGTCCTTGGCCGTCGAGTGTGAACCGACAGAATAAAGGCCGTGGATGTCGTGGAGTCGAGAACGGTGGCAGAAGTTACCGACGTACAACAGGCGGCTCGAGAGCGAGCGTATGCCCTTGGCCTTGACGACATCAACCTGACAGAACTCGACCTCTGGAGGACGGACACGATCTGGCCGTACTTCGAGCGGCTGAGGCGCGACGATCCTGTGCATCGCCATCCAGCCCATCATCATCGCGATGGCGCTTTTTGGTCAGTCACGCGCTTTGATGACATCGTGAAGATCGATTCCAATCATGAGGTCTTCTCTTCCGAGCCCTCCATCACGCTCGATGACCCACTTGAGGGCTTCGCTCTCCCGATGTTCATCGCAATGGACCCGCCCAAGCATGAGCTTCAGCGCAAAGCGGTCCAACCGATCGTGTCTGGGGCGAGCATGGCATCGTTTGAGCCGTTGATCCGCAGCCGCATTCAAACCACGCTGGATCGATTGCCTATCGGCCAGCCCTTCAACTGGGTAGATAGTGTCTCGATCGAACTGACTGCTCAGATGTTGGCGACACTCTTCGATTTTCCATTCGAAGATCGACGCAAGCTGACCTATTGGTCCGACATGGCGACTGCGGAGCCGGATTCCGGCGCATGGGAGCCAGGCCGTTACGAAGAACAGTTTCAGGAGGTCATGACCGAGTGCGCCGCGTACTTCACTCGCCTCTGGAATGACCGGGTCAATGCGGAGCCGAAGGGGGATTTGATCTCCATGCTGGCGCATGGCGCGGGCACGCGTGACATGTCGCCCGAAGAGTTTCTCGGTAACCTGATCTTGTTGATCGTTGGCGGGAATGACACCACCCGCAATACCATGTCTGGATCAGTTCTGGCGCTCGACACCAATCCCGATCAGCGCGCGAAGCTATACGCAGCTCCGAACCTGATCTCTTCAATGGTCTCCGAGACGATCAGATGGCAGACCCCGCTAGCCTATATGCGTCGCACCGCCACCCGTGACGTGGAGGTTGCCGGGAGGCAGATACGCAAGGGCGAGAAGCTGGCCATGTGGTACATCTCTGGAAACCGCGATGAAGCAGTCATCGATCGTCCAAACCAATTCCTGATTGACCGTCCGCGGGCGCGTCACCACCTGTCGTTCGGCTTTGGCATTCACCGTTGCCTCGGCAACCGGCTGGCGGAGCTACAGCTGACGATACTCTGGGAAGAAATCATCAAACGCTTTCCCGCCATTCACGTCAATGCCGTCGAACATGTCCCGTCCCCGTTTGTCCATGGCTATTCCAAATTGACGGTGGAAATCCCGACAAGGTTCTGACGGGGCCATGCTGCCGTCCCAAGCAGTTCGCCACCCACATGTTGAATGGGGCGGGGGGACTTCTTGGGGAGCCCCACAAGTCCCCTGTCGACTTGACGACGCCGGAACGCAAACCCAATGGAGACCCTCTCTCATGTTCGACGCCTGCAGGTGGCACAGTCCGCCGGATCAATTTCAGCTCGATAGCGAAGGCCTTACTGTCGTCACCAACGGTTACACCGACCTGTGGAGAGAGACGAAGGCTGGTTTTATCAAGGACGACGGCCATTTCTTTGGGAGACCCGTAGGGAGGCAGTTCTCGGCCAGCCTCCGGGTCGAGGCATCCTACGAGCATCAATACGATCAAGCAGGACTCATGATCCGGGCCGATGAGCGGACTTGGATCAAGGCGGGCATCGAACTCTCAGATGGCGAGCCTCAGATGGGCGCCATCCTCACTCTCGGGAAGTCGGATTGGTCGACCGGCCCCTACCGGGGAAATCCCTCCGATTTCTGGATACGTGCAAATCTGAAGAATGGATGTCTCCAGGTCGATTGCTCCGAAGATGGCAAGCGCTGGCGATTAGTTCGAATGTGTCCCTTTCCGGATGAGTCGCCATTGTATGTCGGTCCAATGACCTGCAGTCCAAAACGCGCCGGTCTGCGGGTCAGGTTTTCCAAGTTCGAGGTCACAGAATTTGCGGACGTTGCGGGATGAAGCCTCTGAAGTTTGGAGTCGTGTCCACGGCCCGTATTGCTCGCAACTACGTCATACCCGCGATGAAGGCAGTTGCCGAGTGCGAGGTCGTAGCGCTCTCCTCGCGTGACCAGTCTCGGGGTGACGCCGTCGCGAAGGAACTGGGTATCCCTCGTGTCTACAACTCGCTAGAAGCCATGCTGTGCGATAGCGATGTTGAAGCAGTATACATTGCATCTCCAAACCACATGCACGTCCGTCATTCGGTTACCGCTGCACGCGCGGGACGTCATGTTCTTTGCGAGAAGCCTGTCGGTCTCAATGCTGCCGAGGCCGCAACGCTGGCGCAGGTCGAAAGAGAAACGGGCGTGGTTGTATCGGAAGCGTTCATGGTGCGGCATCAGCCGCGCTGGAAGGCGGCCCGTGACATCGTCCGCAGTGGACGGCTGGGCCGCGTTCGTCAGATTTTCGCAACCTATAGCGTGATGATCCCTGATCTGGCGGACATTCGCTTTGATCGTGCTTCGGGTGGTGGGGCTCTTGGAGACCTTGCAGTCTATCCAATCACCGCAGCACGCTATTTCTTTGAAGCCGAACCCCTGGCGGCCACCGCAACATTCGAGCCTCTTGCCGGCGGCGATGTGGAGATCGCCGTTGCCGGGCTTCTGGAGTTCTCCGGGAGCCGCAGCCTTCTGTTCAGCGCAGCGCTGCGCCAAGCCTGGTCCCAGTGGATCCGCGTGATTGGCGATGGTGGCAGCCTCGAAATCCCTCTCTCGATCTGGACGCCGATGGATCGAGAAACCCGCCTGATCATTCACGACCGCGAAGATCGATATGCCGACCGGCCCGAGATCCTACACTTTCCGCAGACAAATCAGTACGAGGCGGAGGTGCGCGCGTTTGCAAACGCTGTCCGCGGAATGGAAACGGACACGTGGCGGATGCAGGACGCAGTTGCGAGCATGTCAGTGGTCGACGCCATCCGGCAGTCCGCTCACACCAGACAGCGCGTCGGAATACCTGTGTCCGCTGAGTGACCGTCCCGATCGAAACCGTCGCCGTCCTGGCAGGCAGCTTAAGCGAGCAGAACAAATTTCTCGATTTCCTTCCGCTAGAAACGATCGCTGATTGTGCGGATCCAAAGCAGGAGTGTGTGGTCGACCGCCTCGGCGATGGCGCGCGCTTCGGCATCGTCAGGATGCAGCGCGTCTACGTGGTCCGGCTTTCCAGACGAGTTGAGGGAGGCTCGTCCGTCTCAAAGCGTGCCTCCAGAGTAGCTTAGCCTCGTGGCCCTTTTGTTCGCCGTCGGGGATGTACTGCGGGCAGGGGTGACCCATCCCGTTGAGGGGACAGCGCTCGCAAAGGACGACCATCCGGTGGTGGCGCTTGTAGTCGGCGGCTCGATCGAGACGTCGATGCGCGACGGGCGGCATCGATTGCAGTCGGGTCGGCGCCATCGAGCATAGACTGGATGTTGGTCAGCGCAGGTCATGCCTCCGAAGCGATCTGACTGAAACGGACAGAGCGCCTACGTGTTGGATAGATCAATCATCGTGGGGGATGTAGTCGGCCAGAAGGTTGACGATCATCCGCTGCAGTTCACGCACAAGCAGTTTTGCTTCTTGCGCGTCGCACTGGAGAGCGACATCCAGAATGCGATTGGCAGCCTCGATGATCGTTCTGCTAAGCGCTGCGAGGTGGGAAGCCGGGATCGATACTCCGAGATCTTTGAGCCCCTTTGCCAAATCCAGGGCTAGTTCTGCGCTGAGTTCATCATCCAGCTCTTTGATTTGCGGCACCGCCTGACTTGCCGCACGTAATGCTGCGTATCCGCGGCGACGCGACGCCGCTGCGTAGTAGCCAGAAATCGCCTGACGGACCGCTTGTCGCCAATCGGGCGGCCCAGCGAGCGCCTTGAGATCGCCCACCCATTCACGCTCATGATCCCGAAATCGTTCAGCCAGAGCTAGAATGATGGCTAGCTTGTTCGGAAAATAGCGGTAAATCGCGCGGGTCCCCACGCCGGCTCGCTTTGCGAGCAGGTTGGTGTTGAAGCCTTCCAGTCCAACCTCCTCCAGCAATTCCGCGCTGACCTCGAGCACATGTTCGATCGTTGCGCGGCTCCGCGCCTGTCGAGGGGCTAGTCTCTGAGCAAGATCCGTTCGGGTCATGGAGCATCGCCTACCACCGGCGGCACATGGCGCCTACGCCTCGGTTGACTTGGGAGAGATCTGGCCATATGGAAGTAAATGCGTCCATTTTGGAATGAGCGCACAGGTCTTCGCGGGACGAAAAAGGGTGATGACCATGAAGAGCGACGAACTCGATGCCTTGGCGGAGGCGCGCCAGCGGGCAAACACGATACCGCTCGCAGATATCAATGTCTGTGATCTCGAACTTTGGAGGAATGATACCAAATTGGCGTACTTCGACCGGCTACGCCGCGAGGACCCCGTCCATTTGCATCCACCAGAACACCACCGTAACGGGGCCTTCTGGTCTGTGACGCGGTTCAACGACATTGTCGCCGTCGATACGGATCACGAGACCTTCTCGTCCGAACCCGCGATCACGCTTGATGATCCAATGGAAGACTTTGAGCTTCCCATGTTCATCGCCATGGACCCTCCGCGGCATGATCTTCAGCGCAAGATTGTACAGCCGATCGTGTCGCCTTCAAACTTGTCCACGCTTGAGCCTCTGATCAGGCGTCGCATCGAAACCACTCTGGATGAGCTGCCAATCGGCGAGACATTCGATTGGGTAGATCGGGTGTCAGTGGAGTTGACCGCTCAGATGCTCGCCACCTTGTTCGACTTTCCCTTCGAGGACAGGCGAAAACTGACCTTCTGGTCGGATGCTGCGACGGCCGAACCAGATTCCGGGATGTGGGATGTCGAACGCTTCGACGAGCAGTTTGCCGCCGTAATGACGGATTGCCTCACCTACTTCACGGGTCTGTGGAACGAACGGGTAAACACGGAGCCCAAGGGCGATCTGATATCAATGCTCGCCCATGGCGAGGCCACCCGGCATATGGATCCGCAGGAGTATCTCGGAAATCTCATTCTACTGATCGTCGGAGGCAACGACACGACACGAAATACGATGTCTGGCTCGGTGCTGGCGCTGCACCAGAACCCTGACCAGCACGCGAAGCTTGTAGCCGCTCCTTCTCTCATCCCCTCAATGGTCTCGGAAACCATTCGCTGGCAGACACCCTTGGCCTATATGCGCCGCACGGCCACGCGCGATGTCGAATTGGGTGGAAAGTCAATCCGCAAGGGTGACAAGGTCGCGATGTGGTATCTTTCGGGAAACCGTGACGAGACGGTGATCGAACATCCAAATAGCTTTATCGTGGATCGCCCCAGAGCGCGCCATCACATGGCCTTCGGCTTCGGGATACACCGCTGCCTGGGAAATCGCCTTGCCGAACTTCAACTCAAGATCCTCTGGGAAGAGATTCTCAATCGCTTCCCCGAAATCAATGTTGTTGGGCTCGAGCGCGTACCGTCTGCTTTCGTGAACGGGTATAAGACGATGCACGTGGAAATTCCCCGCCGGCTTTAGCAAACGCCAATGTGCCAGGTTTGCCGCTCGGCTTCAGGCCGCAACCATCAGGTGAGGAGGATGAAGCGCGGCGCCGTCCAGGCATGCAGGCAGCTCCACGGCGATCAGCGCTACCTTCGATTGGCCGGGTACAGGCGACGACCCGACCAGAATTGATGGCGAACAATTTCGGATCGCATCCAAACAGATCGAGAATCATCATGGTCAAGATTACCTTCATCGAGCACAGCGGCGTAGAGCATCATGTCGAGGAGAAGCCGGGACTTTCCGTGATGGAAATTGCGGTGAAGCACAGCATACCCGGCATTGATGCGGATTGTGGCGGTGCGTGCGCCTGTGCAACCTGCCACGTTTACGTAGACCCTGCATGGATGGAAAGGGTCGGAGGGTGCGGCAACCTGGAAGAAAGCATGCTCGGCTTCGCTGACACCGTAGCGCCCACATCGCGGCTCGGATGCCAGATACAGTTGACAGGCCAGCTCGACGGTCTGGTTGTCAGACTTCCCAAGGCACAACACTAAAGGCGTTGGCTCCCACTGACGAGCTCTTCGGTCGCGCGCGTTCCGTCATGGACGCCAAGGTGGCGACGCAGGGCCGGGCGGATGACCCACGCCACGACAAGGCGATCTACAGACGCCGCAACCAGATCTAGCCGTCCAGCAACAGTCTCAAGAATGTCGGGCGCTTCGCCACCCGCTGTGACCGCAGGGCTGCGAGCTTCCTCGCCTTCATCCGCCCTGGACGCACCGTGCAGCGGGGAGATGAATGTCGATTTGTCCTAGCGGGAAAGGGTAGCCTTCATGGTCGCCAGCCCCGCATCGAGGCGCCCGGACATAGCGGGAGCCACGTCGTCCGGCAGGACATCCACTGTCCAGACAAGCCTCGCCGCGCCGTTCCCGGCATCGAAGACCTGAAGTGATGCATTGTGGTGAGTGAACCTGGCGTCCTCGATAGCATAAGCGAGCCGCCTGTTTCGATGATCGCAGCCCACCAGCACCTCGCGCAGGACCTGGCCGCTCGGAAATGTCAGTATCCGGCAGTTTCCCTCCATCTGCAGTCCGATCCCCAATCCCGGCATCAGACGCACATGCAAGGCGGCAAAGTCTGCGACCGCCTCCCAGACGGCGTGGGGTGAGGTTTCGATCTCGACTTCTTTCACCAGGCTGGCCATCTCCATCCCTTCCTTTGATCTATCGAGGCGATTTCCCCACCAACCGCGGAGTCGAAAATCAAAGCAGGCAAAACGCCGCCATGCCTCACGGCTAGCAACACCTCCGCAGGTGTTGGCGATGATTCCAACGCTGGGCGTTCGGTCAAGATGTCGGATATCCGTCGCCGAAAGCCATGTCCGCCGGGTGAGGGCTTCATTGAAAAGCCCGTATGCGATAAATATCGAGTCCGCGCCGGAGTAGTCAAGGTGGGTGCGTGGATCGGCGCCGACATAAGGCGACATCGTCGCTTCACCGCCCCGACACGCGGTCATGGGCAGTGTACAGAATCCTCGAATGTCCTTGTCGCCGCAATCGCATCGATAGCCGACAGCGGCCCTTTCCCCACTTGGGAGTCGGCAAGCGCCTCGCTTGTCGCGGCGGCCGCAAGATTCGATGCGGACCAAGCCCGAAAATTTGGCGAGTCGATTCGGTCGCTGGATTGTCTGACGCCAATGATGACGGGTGTGGTTGGAGAAATGCCCATACGAGTTGATCCTGCTCAGATGATTTTTTCGTTTTGAAGCGCAGTCGGGCGCTGTACTGGCCACGAACCCAGCAGGAAAAAAACTGTGCCCAGAGCTCCGCTCGATAGCGCAAGCGTGAAGCGAACGTCCCAATTGTCGGCGGCAAGACCTGCAATCCAGCTTCCAAGAGCGACGCCGCCAAAGGTAGCCATCTGGAACATGGATGTGGCCCGCCCAACGAATCCGGCAGCAGTCACCAATTGAACGCTGATGCTGAGCGTCCCCACCGCCACCAGCCAGCAGGCGCCGAATCCCAGCATAGCGGCTGCGGCTGTTGCGATATGTGAAGTGGTGGCCAATGCCCCAAGGCAGATGCAGAGGCCTCCCAAGCCTATTCTATACGAGAGGGAGTCTCCGATGGTTGGTCGGATTGCCGTGATGAACGTGGCGCCTACGATCGCTCCCGCGCCGAAGGCGGCCATCAGGGCGCCGTATGTTTCAGAGCCGCCTCCGAACGTACCAAGCGCGAGAACAGGAGCGAGGGCCCAGACGGCGCTTCCACACATGCCTATGCAAAGCCCTCTGACCATCAAACCCCGTAGCTCTCGGGATTGGCTTACATGGCCGCAGCCTTGGAGCACGCCTTGGAGCACGCCCGTTCTGGATCGGGCAGGCGCATGAGCCGGCCGCCACCTGCCCAAAAGGAGCATTAGCCATATGTAGCTCAAGCTGTTGAAGGCAAAGACAGCAGTTGCGCCAGCTGCGGCAAGCAAGGCCCCACCCAGTAGGGGCCCCGATGTCCGAGCGATATTTACCTGAAGACTGTTCAGCGCGATCGCGGAACCAAGATGCTGCGCCGGCACATGCTCTCGCACAGACGTTTGCCAGGCCGGCGCATTCAGGGCAGAGCCGCAGCCAACAACCGCAGTCAGGCCGATCAGAATCCAGGGCTCGGCCAGCCTTAGCCCCGTTAGAATTGTCAGGACAAAAGAGGCGGCCAGCATGAGCGCCTGTGCTGCCAGCATAACTGTGCGGCGGTCTAAGCTATCGGCCAATGCTCCCGACACGAGCGATAGAGCAAGGAGGGGCGCCATTGAGGCGGTTTGGACAAGAGCAGTCATGGTTGCCGACGACGTGATGGAGACGACAAGCCAGGCCGTTGCCACGACCTGCATCTGCCCGCCGATGTTAGAGACAAGGCTGGCCAGCCACAAATTCCGGAAGGTAATGCTCTGAAAGGGCGAAAAGCTCGATGCCCAGCGCGAGAGCGGCGGCGGAAACCCGCTCGAAGTGGTCGGAACTGGAAGCGAACCCTCATCCCTCGTTGAAGATTTCATCCCGCTGTCGGTTGTCTCAGGCTTGACTCTTGCCTCTACGATGGGGGCTGGGTCTGAAATGGCCTCGCTCCAAGAGCTTCTCGCCCGATGCCCGAGCGACGATCGTAAGGTTCAACACAGGGGACGCGAAGAAGGTCGATGTCGACGCGCATTCTTGCGCATCGGCCGTGGAGAATTGTGCGTATTGGCGTTCGAATCTTGGCGTTAGAGGTAGGGCTCAGGCCTGTGGCGAGTGGAGCCCGATCTTTGCGCGACGTAATGTGCCTTGTTGCGGGTAAACGCTTTGCGGCGACCTCGGGCCGGGAGGGTGACGTTTTCAACCCCAACACGGGCGAAGTGCAGGCGAAGGTCGGCCTCGCGACCGAAGCGGATGTCGACGCCGCAGTTCAGGCGGCCGCCAAGGCCCTGCCGGGCTGGGCCGGCACCAACCCGCAACGCCGCGCCCGCGTGATGTTCGAGTTCAAGCGCCTCGTCGAGGCCAACATGCAGCAGCTGGCCGAACTGCTCTCCAGCGAACACGGCAAGGTCGTCGCCGACTCGAAGGGCGACATTCAGCGCGGCCTCGAAGTGATCGAGTTCGCCTGCGGCATCCCGCACGCTCTCAAGGGCGAATACACCGAAGGCGCCGGCCCCGGCATCGACGTCTATTCGATGCGCCAGCCGCTGGGCGTCGTTGCCGGCATCACGCCGTTCAACTTCCCCGCCATGATCCCGATGTGGATGTTCGGCGTCGCCATCGCGGTCGGCAACACCTTCGTGCTGAAACCCTCCGAGCGTGATCCCTCCGTGCCCGTCCGCCTCGGCGAACTCTTCATGGAAGCCGGCGCCGCCGCCGGCCTCGATGTCACCGGCGTGCTCAACGTCGTGCATGGCGACAAGGTCGCGGTCGACGCGATCCTGCATCACCCGGAGATCAAGGCCGTCTCCTTCGTCGGCTCGTCCGACATCGCGCACTACATTTATCACACCGGCGCTGCGAACGGGAAACGCGTGCAGGCGATGGGCGGCGCCAAGAACCACGGCATCGTCCTCCCCGACGCAGACATGGATCAGGTCGTGAAAGACCTCTCCGGCGCGGCCTTCGGTTCGGCTGGCGAGCGCTGCATGGCGCTTCCCGTCGTCGTGCCCGTCGGCAAGAAGACCGCCGATGAGCTGCGCGAGCGCATGATCGCCGAGATCGAGACCATGAAGGTCGGCATCTCCACCGATCCGTCCGCGCAATACGGTCCCGTGGTCAACAAGGCGCATCGCGACAAGATCGCGAACTACATCCAGATGGGCAAGGACGAAGGCGCGGACCTCGTCGTCGATGGCCGCAACTTCAAGCTGCAGGGCTACGAGAACGGCTTCTTCATCGGCCCATCTCTGCTCGACAATGTGAAGCCCGGCATGAAGACCTATCACGAGGAAATCTTCGGGCCCGTGCTGCAGATCGTGCGCGAAGATTTCCTCGTGATAGGTCTTCATG
>DLHI01000006.1 GCA_002483135.1 Hyphomonadaceae bacterium UBA7672
ATCCGGAAGACGGCATAATGCGTCTTATGCCGATATCGGCATAAGGGTCACTGGACCGGCCACACATCGCGCCTTGATCGCGACTTCTCCGCCAAGAAAGGCGGCGAAGGCTACGCCCGGGAAGAGCTTGTCGCGGAACTGTGTTCGGCGTTTCTCTGTGCGGAGCTGGGTATCGTCCCTACGGTTCGCCATGCCGATTATCTCGGCGCCTGGCTGGAGGTGCTGAAGGGCGACAACCGCGCCGTGTTTCAGGCGGCTTCGTTGGCGTCAAAAGCCGCCAACTTCGTCATGGGCCGGCACGTTGTCGGCTCTCTTCAGCCCGATCATGTCGCGTAGGTCGATGATCCCTTCTTCGATGAGCTCAATTGCGTGATCTCTCCAGTCGAAGGAACCTTGAACCGCAAGGCCGAGTTCGATTTTCGCTAGAGCACCTTCGGCTGAAAGCGTCGGGAGGGCGCTGATCGCCCCTGCTTCCTCTTCCAGTTCTCGGTAGGTCGCTTCGATCCGCTTGTTGAGGATCCGCATGGCGCTGGCTTCTGGCAATTCGCTGTCGTGGGCCGTGTCGAATGCCATGTCGCGCCGTGTCTTGGCGTGAAGGACTGACTCCAGATGTTGCCATCGCCGGATCATCGCCTCGAGCCTGGTCTTCTTGGCCATCCAGGCCGCGGCTCTTTCAGGAACTGGATCACAGTCAGCGCCTGCCGTGATCGATGACAGTGGAGTGGAGACGGTGTCCGCAGGTTTGCGGGTGCGTATGGTCTGCTTTCTTGGCAAGACGACCTCCAGATTAGGAGACCTGGATAGCAAATCGCTGGGGCGCTTTCGTCAGCGGAATGAGGACGCTGGCTGATTTTTTCGGGTATGGGGACGAGATGAACGATCACTTCGACTTCGACCGGCTCGATATCTGGGGCCCTGAGCTGACGACGCGTCTTGAAGACATTGTCTCGCCGGACGTTCGGAAACGTGTCGCGGACAGCGATCCCGAGTTTGTGGAAGATGCTCGCGACACGTTTTTTGGCCTCGTTGAAGCCGATGCCGTCAATGCGGCCGTCGCTCAATGGGTAAGCGAGCGCCCTATTGCGGCGTATCACGGCTCAAGGCTCACCGAGGCCGAGATCGCCGCAATTCAGGAGAGCGGCCTGCGTCCCCTGAAGATTGATGACCGGAGAGCGCGCCTGGTCAGGGCGCTGTCGAACCATCAGGACTGGACCGGGAATTCTCATCGCCTCGATGAAGCTCTGGAGCTTCATGGGAAAGGCGAGCGAGCGGGTCGAAGGGAAGGACAGGTTCATCTGACGCTGTCGCGCGCAGGGTTGGTCAAGTCGTTCAACCATTACCTGACCCATGGAGCCGAAGTGGATCAGCACCTCGCCAACCATGTGCTTGGCGATCCTGGCATCGATCTCCTCAGACGCGACGGTGTGCCAGTCGTGTTTCGGTGTCTGGTGCCGCCCGAGATTGCGATCCCTGCCTGTAACCGGTTCACGATCGGCACGCCTTACCCGGTCCCTAGGATTGTCCCCCAGTGGGCGTATTGGCTGGCAAAGCCAGAACGAGCCATTGAGTGCATTCAGGCTGACTGCGGCTTGGTGCTTTACACCCAGATGCCGGCGGACTGGATCGGTGGTGTGGAGCGCCTGTCAGATAACGATTTCCCGCCCGACTAATTCGCGATAAGAGAAATCGTATCAAAAATGGCAATTCTGATCAGAAAATTCGTATCAGAAGCGGCCGCATAGATAAGAATATTCGTATTGACTTCTGTGATTCCGATACGATATTTCTTATCGATGACCCTAGCCGCCCAACAGCTCGACCGCCGGTTTTCGGAGATCCGTGAGACCCTGCGTGGCGCCGAGCGCCCCGCACGTGGATGGATCAAGGCGATCCGCGAAGCCTTAGGCATGACCACTGCCCAACTGGCTACGCGCATGGGCGTTGCTCAACCGCGCATCGCCGAGCTCGAGAAGCGGGAGGCTGCCCGGGTCGTTACCCTTCAGAGCCTGGAGCGCGCCGCGGAAGCACTCGATTGTCGGCTGGTCTACATTCTTGTCCCGAACGATTCCCTTGAGGATCGAGTCAACGCGCGCGCCGAAGCGGTCGCTGAACTGCATCTCTCCGCTGTCGATCACACCATGCGCCTGGAGAAGCAGAGCGTCACCGATCGGCAGCGCCGCGAGGCGATGAAGAAGAAGATCGTCGCCGACTTGCTGGAGCGTCCGGCGCGCCTCTGGCAGCTGCCGTGACCGACCTTCACGACGACGAACCAGAGGGAGCGACTCCGCTCACGCCGGAGGAGAGGGAAGGGCTGATTCCAGCCCAGGTCACGCTTCGCCGAGAGCTCAACGAGCTTGAACAGCAAAACATCCTGGAGGCGAGTCTTTGGGTGACCCGGCGAAGCCGTGATCCCGTGTCCGAAGCCTTCGCGAGGAACCTTCACAGGCGGATGTTCAGCCAGGTCTGGCGCTGGGCTGGCGACAACCGCGCGTCGAACAAGAACATCGGCTGCGACTGGTGGGAGATCGACCTCCAGCTGAGAGGGGTGTTCGACGACGCCAAGACGTGGATCGAGTTCTCGTCCTACCCCGCAGACGAAATTGCTGTCCGCTTCCATCACCGGCTGGTCGCGATCCATCCCTTCGCGAATGGCAATGGCCGATGGTCGCGATTGATGGGCGATACTTTGGCGCGCCGGCTTGGTCAGCCTGCCTTCAGCTGGGGCAACAGCAGCCTGCTCGACGATGATGCGACGCGGCGCGCCTACATTGACGCCTTGCGCGTCGCTGACCGGCACGACATCGGCCCGTTGTTAACCTTCGCCCGGTCGTAGGCGCAAGGTGGAGAGCGTCTGGCGGTCACGCTCGGTGCCGCCGCCCAAGAGCGGCTCCTTCGGGCGTGCCCCTGCGGGCGCTCACGCGCCGCCAGCCGCTCGACGGCGCGTTCCGCCATGCAGCGCCGGAAGGCCGGCGCGCAGGCTCCCTGCAGCCTTCAATTTGTCTGGCGGACCTGATGGTCCGCGCGTCGGCTGCGATCGGTTTCCGCTTCTCGCAGAACGGGAGTTGGTTGCTCGGCTTCTTTGCAGTGTGCCGGGCGTGATGGATCGCCTCAAGG
>DLHI01000027.1 GCA_002483135.1 Hyphomonadaceae bacterium UBA7672
GCCCGGCCGATTCAGACTTGCTCCATCCTACAAATTCGAGACGCAGGGCGTTGAAAACGCGGGCGAAGATTTTTGAGTCTCCGACAGTTTTGAAACCCTGGTTTCCTACAATTCCGGCAACGCGGAACGCGGCAAGCCGCGCTTCCGGGATGACAAGGTGGGGGTGGGGCGGGAATGGCGACTGCGGTGGGCGCACGGACTCCAGCAAGCAAAAGGCCCGCTGTTTCCAGCGGGCCCTTCTTGGTTGGGTCAGAGGTGCGCGCGCCGCGCTGCGCTAGGCGAAGAGCGCATCTATGTCGTCCTGCGAGGTCGTGGGGCCGTTCATGGCGGGGCCGTTGAGGAGGAGTTCGCGATTGCGCTTTTCCTCGTCGGTTTCGTTGGACGCGCCATCCGTGACGCCGAGCGCGCCGGCGAAGCGGGAGACGCGATCCTCGATGTGGCGTAGCGTGGTGATGACCTTCTTGATGCGCTGGCCGGTGAGATCCTGGAAGGAGCAGGCCTCGAACATGCGCAGGATTGCGGCATCGACCTCGGCCTTGTAGGCGGCGACGTCGGTGGGCTGCATCTCCATCAGGCGTTCGCCTTCGGCCATGATGCTTTCGGTGGCGCGCTCGGTGTCTCGCACCACGGCGTCGAGTTCCAGCGAGGCGCCGGGGATGCGGGCGTTGCCGATCTCGTTCGGCCGGAGCCCGGCGATCTCGTCGCGCGCCTTCTGGATGTAGTCGGCGATGTACTGAAACTCGTTGATGATGGAGCGGTCGAGCGAGCCGAAGAAGGCCTGCATGGCGTCGGCCATCTGATGCGAGAGGCCTAGGACTTCAACGAGGGGACGCTCGCGCACATTCGACGTCTTCAGCGTATCGATGGCGAGACGGATCTTCTGGGCGGCTTCATTCGCGGCCATCAGAAATCCCCCAGCACAGCCTTGACCTTGCCCTTGAGGGTTTCGGCGTTGAACGGTTTGACGATGTAGTTGTTCACGCCGGCTTTCTTGGCGGCGATGACGTTTTCGGTCTTGGATTCGGCCGTGATCATGATGAAGGGCGTGGCCTTCAGCTGTTCGCTGGCGCGGACCTGCTGGAGCAGCTCGTAGCCGGTCATCGGCTCCATGTTCCAGTCGGAGATGACGAGGCCATAGCGGCCAGCCTGCATCTTCTCGAGCGCCTGGCGGCCATCCTTGGCTTCGTCGATGTTCTTGAAGCCGATCTGGGTCAGCAGGTTCCGGATGATCCGGATCATGGTCTGGTAGTCATCGACGACAAGGACTGGCATGGACAGATCGACGGCCATGTTGCTGGGGTTCTCCGAATGTTGCTAATAGCAAGATACTGAGAGAGACCAAATAATTGGTGAATCACGCCGCAGAGTGTCCTAGACGCGCGGCTATGGGCGGATTTTCCGCTGGATGGGGCGCGCAGGCGCCGATTACCGGTTCACACCGTTCGGTCGGATGGACTATGGGAGCCCGCTTGCGGGGGGTACGCGCCGGATTCGGCCAGGCCCCCGGCAACCCAAGGAGATGGGACGTGAGGATCTGGGAATGAAACAGGGCAGGACCTTCGCGGACCTGGCGATCGGGATGACCGTTTCGATCCAGAATACCGTGAGCGAGCAGGACGTCATCGATTTCGCCCGCGTGTCTGGCGATTACAACCCGCTGCACATGGACGAGGAGTACGCCAAGACGACCCAGTTCAAGGGGCGGATCGCGCATGGCGCGCTGTCGGCGTCCTACATCTCGGCGATCCTGGGCAATGACCTGCCGGGGCCGGGGGCCGTGTTCATGGAGCTGAACCTGAAGTTCGTGCGGCCGGTGCGCATCGGCGACATGGTGACCTCGACGGCGGAAGTGATCGAGATGGTCGAGCGCGGGTATCGCGTGAGGCTGGCCGTGAAGGGTGAAGTGGACGGCAAGGTCTGCATGAAGGGCGAGGCGCTGGTCATGGTCCCCTCGGGCAAGGCCGAATAGGTCGATGCATAAAGGCGCGGCGATAGCGCTGGGGAATTTCGACGGTCTGCATGCCGGCCACCGCGCCGTTATCGAGAGCGCACGGGCTGCCGGACTGACGATCGGCGCGCCGCTGGGCGTGGCGACGTTCGAGCCGGCGCCGCGGAGACATTTCCAGCCGGATGCGCCGCCGTTCAGGTTGATGACGCCGTTGCAGCGGCAGATCGCGCTGGATCGGCTGGGGGTGGAGCAGCTGCATCTCTTGCGGTTCGATGCTGTCATGGCGGCGATGACGGACCGGGAGTTCTGCGAGCGTGTGATCATCGGGGAGGTCGGCGCGCGGTGTGTGAGCGTTGGGTTCGACTTCCGGTTCGGGAAGGGCCGGATGGGGGATGCCGAGAGCCTGAAGCGGATTGGCGCCGAGCTGGGGTTCGGGGTCGAGGTCGTCGCCGAGGTGAAGGCGGCGGGGGAGAAGGTGTCGTCTTCGCGCATCCGTGAGGCGATCGCGCGCGGCGACATGGGCGCAGCGCGGCAGGGAATGGGCGCGTGGTGGACCGTGGACGCGATTGTCGAGCATGGTGAGAAGCGCGGGCGCACGCTGGGCTTTCCGACGGCGAACATGCAGCTTGGCGAGATCGTACATCCTTCGCATGGCATCTATGCCGTGTGGGCGCGGATGGATGAGGAGGCGACCTGGAGGCCGGGCGTCGCCAATTTTGGGCGGACGCCGACGACCGGGCTGCGTGATCCGTTGCTGGAAGTGATGGTGTTTGACGTGACTGGCGACTTCTATGGCCAGCGCATGCATGTGGCGTTCGTGAAGTTGCTGCGGGCAGAGGCTCGGTTTGACAGCCTTGAGGCGCTGGTGGCGCAGATGCATCGCGATGTGGCGCACGCGCGGGGCGTGCTTGCCGGGGAAAGCCCGCCACTGCTATGAGCCATACCATGACACGGGTTTCGAGCTTGCAGGCTATTCGGCGAATTATGGGCCCGGCGGACGCTGTTTAGCGTGATTACCGCCGGGAAAGTCGTATTCGCCCGCCAGCCCATTCTTTCAAAGCGACACCCATCATGAGCAAGCCCGACAAACCCGACACTTCCAAAAAAACTTCCGGGGACGAAGCGGCGAATCCTTACAAGGACACGCTGTTCCTTCCCAAGACCGATTTCCCGATGCGTGGGGGCCTGCCTCAGCAGGAGCCCGAGCGGTTGAAGAAGTGGGAGGCAGCCGACCTCTATTCCCAGCTGCGCGCCGACGCGAAGGCTCGCAAGGCGCCGGCCTTCATGCTGCATGACGGCCCACCCTATGCGAACGGGCACATCCACATCGGCACGAGCATGAACAAGATCCTGAAGGACCTTGTGGTGCGCACGCGGCAGATGACCGGGTTCGATGCCGACTATATCCCCGGCTGGGACTGCCACGGCCTTCCGATCGAGTGGAAGGTGGAGGAGGAGTTCCGCGCCGCTGGCAAGCAGAAGCGCGACGTGCCGACGGTGGAGTTTCGCACGGCTTGCCGCGAGTACGCGCAGAAGTGGATCGACATCCAGCGCACAGAGTTCAAACGGCTCGGCGGGGCGGGGAACTGGAATGATCCCTATCTGACCATGGCGTATTCGTCGGAAGCGGCGACGGTGAACGAGTTCCTGAAAGTCGCGATGAGCGGCCAGCTGAAGCGCGGCGCGAAGCCCGTTATGTGGTCGCCTGTCGAGCAGACGGCGCTGGCGGAAGCGGAGATCGAGTACGCCGACCGCAAGGCGAACATGATCTGGGTGAAGTTTCCGATCGCGAAGGGCGTGCATGCGGGCGAAGCAAGCGTCGTGATCTGGACGACCACGCCGTGGACGATCCCGGCAAACCGCGCGGTGAGCTTCAATGCGGATGTCGCGTACGGTCTGTATCAGTGTGAGAGCCTGGAGCACGGTCTGGCGTTCGAGCCCTGGATCAAGCCGGGCGACAGGCTGATTGTTGCGGACAAGCTGGCTGAGGGCGTGATGAAGGCGGCGAAGGCCGCGAGCTGGAAGAAACTCGACGCCGTGAGCGCCACGCAGCTGCAGGCGATGACGCTGAAGCATCCGCTGCATGCGTCGGGCCTTGGCGGATACCAGTTCGACGTGCCGATGCTGGCCGGTGGGCACGTTACCGACGATGCCGGTACGGGCTTCGTGCACACGGCGCCGAGCCATGGCGAGGACGATTATGATGTGTGGCTCGCGACGGGCCACAGAAACTCGGACATCCCCAACACGGTCGACGAGTTCGGGCGCTATACGAAGGAGTGCCCCGGCTTTGAAGGTCTCGCGATCATCGAGCCGGAAGGCAAGAAGCGCGGGCAGGATGGGCCGGCGAACAAGGCGGTGATGGACAAGCTGATCGAGGCCGGCAACCTGCTGGCGCGGGGCATGACCACGCTGCGCGATGCGCATTCGTGGCGCTCGAAGGCGCCGGTGATCCGGCGAGCGACGGCGCAGTGGTTCATCGCGATGGATCAGCCGCTGAACCATCTGAAGGGCAAGGAAGGGCGCACGCTGCGCCAGCTTTGCCTTGAGGCAATCGACGCAACAACGTTTACGCCAGAGCGTGGCCGGCAGCGTATCCGCGCGATGGTGGAGGAGCGGCCGGACTGGCTGATCTCGCGCCAGCGCGCATGGGGCGTGCCGCTGACGCTGTTCGTGGATCGCGAGACGGGCAAGATTGTCAACACGCCCGAGATGAATGCGCGCATCGTGAAGGCCGTCGCGGAAGGCGGGGCGGATGCGTGGTTCGGCGGCGACGCGGCGGCGCTGTTCGGGCCGGGCTATGATCCGGCGAAGGTCGAGAAGGTGAACGACATTCTCGATGTGTGGTTCGATTCAGGGACCACGCATGCCTTCACGCTGGAGGATCGCGGGCTGAAATGGCCGGCGGATGTTTACCTCGAAGGATCGGACCAGCATCGTGGCTGGTTCCAGTCGTCTCTGCTGGAAAGCTGCTCCACGCGCGGGCGAGCGCCCTATGACGCCATCGTCACCCACGGCTTCGTGCAGGCCGAGGACGGCGAGAAGATGTCCAAGTCGCTGGGCAACGTGATCTCGCCGATGGAAGTCTGCGACAAGTTCGGCGCCGATATCCTGCGTATCTGGGTTGCGTCGTCCGACTACTGGGATGATCCGAGCTTTGGCTGGAACCTGTTCACGGCGAACAGCGACGGTTATCGCAAGCTGCGCAACACGATGCGTTATCTGCTGGGCGCGCTCGACGGTTTCACGGATGCCGAGCGCGTGGCTGTTCCAGAGATGCCGAGCCTGGAGCGCTGGGTGCTGCATCGCCTCGCTGAGCTCGATGAGCTGGTGCGAAATGCGTATCACGCCTACGATTTCAAGAAGGCGTTCCACGAGCTGATGAACTTCTGCGTAGTCGATCTGTCGGCTGTGTATTTCGATATCCGCAAGGACAGCCTCTATTGCGACGCGCCGTCGTCGGTAAGGCGTCGTGCGTGCCGGACGGTTATGGCGGAAGTGTTTGATCGCCTTGCGATCTGGTTTGCGCCGGTGATGGTGTTCACCTGCGAGGAGGCGTGGGAGCAGCGCCATCCGGACAAGGCGTCCGTTCATCTGCAGCAGTTCCCGAAGACGCCGGGAGGCTGGCTCGCGCCGGACGTAGCGGCGAAGTGGGACGCGGTGTTCAAGGTGCGCAAGGCTGTGACCGAGGCGCTTGAGGTCGAGCGCCGCGAGAAGCGGATAGGATCGTCGCTGGAAGCGAATGTCACCGTAACGGTCGCAGAAGCGGACCTGCTCAACGCCTTCGCGGGCGAGGACGCGGCCGAAATCTTCATCACGTCCGGGGCAGACCTGGTGGCGGGAGGCGAGGGCGTTGCGGTCTCGTGTGCGCGTGCGGCCGGAATCAAATGCGCGCGGTCGTGGAAGTATTTCGATCCGGCGAGCGCTGATCCTGCGTTTCCGGATATCACGCCGCGCGACGCGGCGGCGGTGCGCGAGTATCGTGGTTTGTAGGGTAAGCTGATGGCTGTGACGATGGACTGGCTCTCGCGCGAGAAGATGACGCGATCCTGGCGCTGGGCGATCCCGCTCATCGTCGGCATCGTGGCGGCGGACCAGCTGAGCAAGGCCTGGGTGCTCGGGACGCCAGAATTCGCCGCGCTTGAGTGCCTTGATGCCCGCGTCCGGTGCGGGGCGATGGAGCTTTCCCCCCTGATGGATTTCTCCATGACCTGGAATCGGGGCGTCAGCTTCGGGGCCATGCAGGCGGACGGAATGGCCCGCTGGATCCTGTTCGGCCTGATCTCGGCCATCGCGGTCGGGTTCACGATCTGGCTGCTGCGGGCGGAGCGGAAAACGACGGCGCTAGCGCTGGCGCTGGTGGTCGGCGGGGCTGTGGGTAACCTGATTGACCGCTTCATTTTCGGTGCGGTCGTTGATTTTATTGACTTTCGTGGCCCGTGGTTCGACCTGAACCTGTTCGGCTGGAATGTCGGTTTCCCGTGGATTTTCAACATTGCCGACGCCGCCATCACCATTGGCGCCATATTTTTGCTTGTGGATCAGCTTCTGGTCGGACGCAAACGAGCAAGCTAGAAGGCTGTTCGAATTGGGGTCTGACGACCGCGACAGGAGAATATCAGTGAAGCGTATCGCCATGATCGGGATTGCAGTCCTGGCCGCAGGAGCAACCGCCGCCTGCAGCACCGCGTCGGGACCCGAGGCCAACAATGTGATCAGCAAGGCGCCGTTGACCGTGCCCCCGCAGTTCAATCTGGTGCCGCCCGCGCCAGGTCAGGCGCGTCCGCAGGAATTGTCGCCCGAAGCCCAGGCGCGCGTCGCCGTGTTCGGCGTCGACTACGGCCAGAGCGCCAGCGAAGGCGAGCGTGCGTTCGTTCGCGCGGCGGGCGGCGGCACGACCGAGCGGACCGTTCGCAGTCTGGTTGATTTCGACGAGGCCGAAATCCTGCGCAAGAACCGCAGCTTCGCGGACATGATCCTCAATTGGGGGGCTTCCACGCCCCCCAGCGCGGTCATCGATCCGGCCGCGGAGGCCGAGCGCCTGCGTGTCGAGGCCGAAGCGGTGAAGGGCGTGACCGGCGGCGGCACGGTGGTGATCCAACCCAAATCGACGAGCAAGCTGCCGGGTCTGTGATACGCTCGTTCGTCTCTGCTATCCTGCGAGGCTCGCGATACAGCGCTGTGGCGCTGGTGGTTGTGCTTGTCGCAACGAGCGCGGCCGTCGCGCAGGACGGTGACGACTGGAAGCCCGAGACGTTCAAGCTCGACAACGGGATGACGGCGGTGGTGCTGCCGGATCATCGCGCGCCGGTCGTGACGCATGTGATCTGGTATCGCGTGGGTTCGGCGGATGAAATCGCGGGCAAGTCGGGCCTCGCGCACTTTCTCGAACACCTGATGTTCAAGGCGACGGAGACAACGCCGGCGGGCGAGTACTCGCGCATCGCCGCGCGCAATGGCGGGCAGGTGAATGCGCGCACGTCGTACGACTACACGAACTATTTCTTCCGCGTCGCCCGCGATCGCCTGCCGCTGATGATGCAGCTGGAGGCGGACCGGATGGCGAATCTCAAGCTGGACGACAACGAGGTATTCGCCGAGCGCAACGTCGTGCTGCAGGAGCGGCGCCAGAATGTCGACAGCAATCCCGGCGCGGTGCTGGATGAGCAGGTGTGGGAGAAGCTGTTTGCGGGGCATCCCTATTCCATCCCGGTGATCGGGCGGATGGACGAGGTTGCGAGGTTGTCGCGCCAGGACGCCACCGAATGGTATCGCAACTGGTATGGGCCGGAGAACGCCGTGCTGGTGGTGGCGGGAGACATCACGGCGCAAGAACTGAAGCCGTTGGCCGAGGCGACCTATGGTGCTGTCCCGCGACGGGGCGACCTGGGCGAGCGTAAATGGCCCGACGTGCGCGCGCTGTCGCAGTCTTTCGAGCTGGAGCATGCCGACCCCAAGGTGCGCCAGGCCGTGTGGTCCCGGAACTGGATCGGCGTGCCGATGGGGCATGAGGACGCCGAAGCGCTGCAGGTGGCGATGCAGGTGCTGGGCGGCGGCCGCACGGGGCGGCTTTATCGCACGCTGGTCGAAGGCGGAGAGGCGGTGACGGCCTGGGGCTACAGCTCGGAGATGGAAGCGCCGGGTCTGGTCGCGGTGTCAGTGTCGCCGTCGAAAGGGGTGACCATCGAGGATGCGCGCGAAGCTGCGATGGAGGTCGTTCAGGCGTTTGCCGAGGAAGGTCCCAGCGAGGAAGAGCTTGCGCGCGCCAAGGCGATCATTGCGGCGTCAGCCGTGTTCCGGCGCGACAACCAGCAGCGGCTGGCGGACTGGTATGGCCTGATGCTGTCTGCAGGCGTGTCGCTGGAGCGCATCGAGACGTGGGACGAGCGCGTGGAGGCCGTGACGCGCGAGGACGTGATGGACGTGGTCACGCGCTACCTGATCGCGCCGCATCATGTGGATTCAGTCTTGTTGCCGGAGGGCGAATGATCCGCCGGCTGTCCATGGCGTGTCTTGGGGCATGTCTTGCGGCGCTGGGCGCCTGCCAGTCTCCGGGGCCTGCAGACGCGCTCGTGCTGCGCGAGAATGAAGTCTCGATGGCCGACGTGCAGGTGGTGACGTCTCCGGGCGGGATCACGGCCTGGCTGGTGCAGGAAGACTTCGTGCCTATGGTGGCCATGGAGATGGCCTGGCGCGGCGGATCGGCGAGTGAGCCGACTGGCAAGGACGGTGTCGGTTGGCTGCTGTCCTACATGATGAACGAGGGCGCGGGCGATCTCGACACCACGGCCTATGGCGCGCGGATGGAAGACCTCAGCATGGATTTCGGCTGCGGCGTCGGCATGGACTGGACGACCTGCAGCTTCACGACGCTGACGGCGACGGAAGACGAGAGCTTCGAGATGCTGCGTCTCGCCTTTGCCGAGCTGCGGATGGACACAGAGCCGTTTGAGCGGGCCAAGCGCGAACTGATCGCGGGGCTGAACGCATCGGAGATGGACGCCAAGACGCTGGCCAGCCGGGCTATGAACGAGGCCATCGTTCCGGGGCATCCCTATGCGCGGCATCCGACGCAGCATTCGGTCTTGGCAGCGAGCAAGGCCGACGTGCGAAGGCTCAAACAGCAGCTGATGGCGCGAGACCGATTGCTGGTTGTTGTGGTGGGCGACATATCGGCGGACGAGTTGAAGGTGCGGCTGGACCAGGTGTTCGGCTCGCTGCCGGCTGCATCCGGCCTGGAAGAACCGATTGACGCCACGCCGCGGCCTGCGACGCATTCGCCCATCGTGAAGAAACTCAGTCAGCCGCAGACGCTGGTGTTGTTTTCGGGACCGGGCATTCGCCGCGAGGACCCGGATTTCTATGCAGCCTACCTGCTCAACTACATTCTGGGCGGTGGAGGTCTTTCCTCGCGGTTGGCAGAGGATATCCGCGAGAAGCGCGGACTGACCTATGGCGTCGCAACGGGTCTGAGCGTGCAGCCGCATCTGTGGCGGTGGACGGGGTCCAGTTCGACGATGAACCAGACGGCGGGCGAGGTCGTTAGGCTTGTGCGCGAGAACATTGCGCGGCTCGGGCGTGATGGGCCGACGGAACAGGAGCTGGCCGATGCAAAGGCCTACACTACCGGCGCCTTTCCGCTGGCATTCGACAGCAACACCAAGATCGCGCGCAACCTGCTGGGCTTCCGGCAGGACGGCATGGGCGTGGACTATGTGCAGGAGCGCAATAGCCATTTCGAGGCTGTGACGCTGGAAGATGTGAAGCGCGTGGCGGCCAAGTACATGAAGCCAGAGGCGTTCACGTTTGTGCTTGTGGGCGAGCCCAAGATCGACTGACCGTTATTGTGGCTTGTCGGGCCAGCGCGGGCGCGTAACCGCGAAATACAGCGGTGAGTCCGCCGTCACCATCTTGAATTCCCCGCTCACTGTCATTTGCCGGCCGGCGAAATTGGGCAGGTCTTCGCGTGCGCCCACGGTTGCCGGGGACAGCGTGACGACCGTCACGGAAGTGGCCTTTTGATCGACCCCGTCTTCCGTTTTGCCGGAGACGCATATCGGCTGCGCCAGCGTCAGGGTGAAGTCGTTGCGGACGCCGCCCGGCGCAGGTGTCGCCGTCAGCAAGCCGGTGAGTTCCGTGCCCAGCCGCTTCATGGGAACGCAGTCCTGCGCGAGCGCGGGCTGAGCAAGCGCGGCGAGGCAGGCGGCGGCAAGCACTGTGCGGATCATCACGTTCCCCCGGTTGATGGCAGGACCGTAGGGGACAAGACGGTTCGTTCAAGCCCTGAAAAGCTGTGAAAGGTGCAGGATTTCGCGACAATCGTGTCAGGTTTCCGGCTTCGGCTGGCCGGCGCAGGAGCGTAAAGTAGCGGATGGCCGAATCGACCCTCTCGCCGCCGGGACGCATTCGCCGGCTGCCGCCGGCGGCGGTGAACCGCATTGCGGCGGGCGAGGTTGTTGAGCGTCCGGCGGCCGCCGCCAAGGAGCTGATCGAGAATGCACTGGATGCCGGCGCGCGGGCGATCCGCGTGCGCATCGAGGGTGGCGGGCTGACGCGCCTGATGATCGAGGACGACGGCCATGGGATGACGGCGGAGGAGCTGCCGGTCGCCATCGAACGGCATGCGACCTCCAAGCTCTCGGCTGGCGATGATGGCGATGTCGACCTGCTCGACATTCGCACGATGGGATTTCGTGGCGAAGCGTTGCCGTCGATCGGGTCGGTGTCGCGGCTGTCCATCCTGAGCCGGGCGCGCGAGGCCGATGGCGCGTTCGAGATCGTGGTGGATGCGGGACGCGTTGAAGGACCCAAGCCGGCGGCGTGGAGCGGACTGACGGGGCACGGCACGCGCGTTGATGTGCGCGACCTGTTCTATGCGACGCCGGCGCGGCTGAAGTTCATGAAGACGGAGCGGGCCGAGGCGCAGGCGATTGCCGATACGGTGCGCAGGCTGGCGCTCGCCCGGCCGGATGTGGCCTTCCACCTTGAGAGCGAAGAGCGCGCGATCCTGAAGCTGCAGGCCGAGCAGGGCGAGGATGCGCGGCTGAAACGGCTGGGCGCCGTGCTGGGCCGCGAGTTCCGCGAGAACGCGGTGGAGATCGAGGCGGAGCGCGAGGGCGTGCGCGTGAGCGGCTTTGCTGGCCTGCCCACATTCAATCGCGGCAGCGCGCAGCACCAGTATCTGTTCGTCAATTCGCGGCCGGTGAAGGACAAGCTTCTGGTTGGCGTGATCCGCGCGGCTTATCAGGATTTCCTCGCGCGCGACCGGCACCCGATGGCGGTGCTGTTCGTCGATCTTGATCCGATGCAGGTGGATGTGAACGTACATCCGGCAAAGACGGAGGTGCGGTTCAGGGATTCGGGCAATGTGCGTGGCCTGCTGATCGGCGCGCTGCGCCACGCGCTGGCGGCGGCGGGGCATCGGGCGAGCACGACGGTGGCGGGAGCGGCGCTGGGCGCGGCGACGAGCCATGTGGCGCCGAGCCTGCCGTGGTCGTCGGGACAGTCGCGATGGTCGCCGGCGCGACCGGTGGGCGAGTCTGGCGGCTTTGTCGATCCTTATCCGGGTGGGTATGCCGGCGGCATGTCGGACAATCGCCCGGCGACGTTCGAATCGTTTGGCGGAGCGCCGAGTGCGCGGGTGGAGCCGGCGCCGGAGCATGGCGTTGGCACGCCGCCGCTGGGTGTCGCACGGGCGCAGGTGCACGAGACCTACATCATTGCACAGACGGCGGATGGCATGGTGATCGTCGACCAGCACGCGGCGCATGAGCGGCTGGTCTATGAACGCATGAAGGCGCAGCTGGCGGGCGAGGGTGTGCGACGGCAGGCGCTGCTGATTCCTGAGATCGTGGAGCTTTCTGATGAAGAGGCGGCGCGCGTGCTGGAGCGGGCGGACGAGCTTCTCGAGATGGGGCTGGAGGTCGAGCCGTTCGGGCGCGGCGCGGTGGCTGTGCGCGCGACGCCGGCAATCTTCGGCGAGATGGATGTGAAGGGCCTGGTGCGCGACCTCGCGGACGATTTCGCGGAGTATGAGGCGGGGCTTGCGCTGAAGGAACGGATGGAAGAGGTGATGGGTAACATGGCCTGTCGCGGATCAGTGCGCGCGGGGCGGCGCCTGACGGCGGACGAGATGAACGCGCTGCTGCGCCAGATGGAAGCGACGCCGCACTCTGGCCAGTGCAATCACGGGCGGCCGACTTATGTCGAGCTGAAGCTGGCGGACATCGAGAAGCTGTTCGGGCGGCGCTAACGCGCGCTGTCCAGCATTTCTCTAACCGGCGCAAACGTCCGTCTGTGCGCCGGGCTGGGGCCAAGGCGCTTCAGCGCTTCGATGTGCATCGCCGAGCCGTAGCCCTTGTGTTGCGAGAAGCCGTAGCCGGGGTATTGGGCGCATAGGTCGACCATCACGGCGTCGCGCGCTGTCTTGGCGAGAATGGAGGCGGCGGAGATGGCGGGTTCAAGCGCGTCGCCGCCGATGATGCAGGTGACTTTGCAGGAGAGCGGCGGCGGGTCCTTGCCGTCTACGAGGGCGAGGGTGGGCGTAAGCTTCAGACCCTTGAAGGCGCGCTTCATGGCCAAGAAGTTGGCCTGACGGATATTGTATTCGTCGATCTCCTCGACGCTGGCCCAGCCGATAGCCCAGGCGAGCGCGCGCTCGCGGATAAGCGGGGCGAGGGTGTCGCGCTTCTTCTCCGTGAGTTGCTTGGAGTCGTTGAGGCCGGCGATGGGGCGGGCGGGGTCGAGAATCACGGCTGCCGCGCAAACCGGACCGGCGAGCGGGCCGCGCCCGGCTTCATCGATACCGCAGATAATCTCGACAATGGCTGGCTCGAACAAGTCCATGGAACGGGTTAGACACGAGTCTGGCATCTGCCGGCAACTGCGCGAGGGTTCCATGTCCACAGCTGACGTCATCCGCATCCACAAGCATGGTGGACCGGAGGAGATGGTGTTCGAGCAGGTGGACCTTGCTCCGCCGGGCGTGGGGCAGGTTCGGCTGAAGCAGACGGCGATCGGGCTCAACTTCATCGATGTGTATACGCGCACGGGGCTTTATCCGGGGCCGACGCCGTCGGTGCTGGGCGTCGAGGCGGCTGGCGTGGTCGAGGCGCTGGGCGAAGGCGTGACGGGGCTCAAGGTCGGCGACCGGGTGGTCTATAACGGGCTGCCGGGGGCGTATGCGTCGCATCGCAATGCACCGGCGGAGAAGATGATCGTTATCCCCGACAGCGTGAAGGACGAGGACGCGGCGGCGGTGTTCCTCAAGGGGCTGACGGTGTGGATGCTGATCTTCGAGATCAGGCGCCTGAACCCGGGTGAGACGATCCTCGTGTGGGCCGCTGCGGGCGGGGTTGGCTCGATTCTTGTGCCGTGGGCCAATGCGCTGGGGGCCCGCGTGATCGGCGTGGTTTCGACGCCGGAGAAAGCGGCGCTGGCGAAGGCGTATGGCTGCTGGGAGACGATCCTGGCGAGCGAGGATGTGCCCGCGCGCGTGAAGGAGCTGACGGGCGGCAAGGGCGTGCCGGTGGTCTATGACAGCGTGGGCAAGACATCGGCCGAGCCGAGCTTGCGATCGCTTAGCCCGCGCGGATGGTTCGTGACGTATGGCAATGCGTCGGGGCCGGCTGATCCGATTCCGCCGGCGCGGCTCAATCAAGGCGGGTCGCTGATCATGACGCGGCCGGGCCTGTTCCACTTCACGAAAGAGCGCGTTGATCTGGAGCGTGGCGCCGCAGCGCTGTGGGGCGCCATGCGGGCGGGTGCTGTGCGGGCGGATGTGCGCCAGCGCTTTGTGCTGAAGGACGCGGCGGAGGCACATCGCGCGCTGGAGGGCCGCAAGACGAGCGGCGCGACGATTCTCATTCCATGAACGAGCATCCGTTTCACCGATGGGTGGCGGCGGCGGAGCCGAAGGCGGAAGCGTGGCGGACGGCGCTGGGCTTCGTGTTGATCGTCGTTCTGTGGCTGGCGTGGACGGTTGCGCTTGCGCTGATGGCTGTCGGTGGCGGTGTCGTCGCGCCCGAGCAGTTGTTCGAGGATGCGCGCTTCATGCTGTTTGGCGAGGCGGCTGTTCTGGCGGGCGTTGCGCTGATGGCGGCGTGGGGATTCTGGATCGGTGGGTGGATTGTCCTGAAGTTGCTTCACGGACGCGGGCTTGCGAGCGTGACCGGTGCGATCACGCTGAAGCAGTTCGGGATCGGGGCAGGAGTGGCGGTCGGATATCTTGGCGTAACGCTGGGCTATGCGGTGGCGAGCGGACATGCGCCGGTTCGCACCGATGTTGATGTCGGCCAGTGGGTGATGGCATTGCTGCCGCTGATTGGGCTGATCCTCGTGCAGGCCACGGGCGAGGAGTTGGTGTTCCGGGGCTATCTCCCGCAGCAGCTGGCCGCGCGCTGGCGGCATCCGCTGGTGTGGGGCCTTCTGCCTGCTGTCGCGTTCGGGCTGGCGCATGTGTCGTGGGGCGAGCCGCTGGACACGACGAGGATCTACTATTTCGCGGGCGCGACCATGCTTGGCCTTGTCATGATGGCGATGGTCTGGCGCACGGGGTCGCTGGCTGCGGCGATGGGGTTTCACGTCGCGAACAATATCGGCGCGCTGCTGGTGATCGACACGACGGGCGCAGGTGCGCGCGTGTCGCTTTTTGCGTGGACGCCGGATCAGGCGATGGCAAACGCTTCGACCGATCTGCTGGTGATGGGGCTGTTGCTCGCGTTCGTGTTGTCGCCGTTCGCGCCGTTGCCGAAGGGTCAGGCCTTGCGCAGGAAGGATACGCGGGCGGCGCCGTAGATGCGGCTGTCGATTTCTTCCCAGCCGGGGACCTGCAGGTCGGGTTCGTCTGATCCGGTTTCGGCGACGACGAGTGCGTCGGGCGCCAGCCATGCGCCAGTGGTCAGCTGTTCAAGCGCGAGCGGGACGAGGCCGTGGCGATAGGGGGGGTCGAGGAAAGCGAGGTTGAACGGTTCGCCGAGGCCGGCGGGCTTGGGGCCGAGATCGGTGGCCGAGCGGCGGTGGATGCGGGTGTTTCCGAAGAGCTGGAACGCCTCGACATTGTCGCGGATGCAGCCGCGGGCGGCGGCTTCGGTTTCGACGAAGAGGCAGAAGGCGGCGCCGCGCGAGATCGCCTCGAAGCCGAGCGAGCCGGACCCGGCAAAGGCGTCGATCACGCGAGCGCCCTCCAGCGCAGGGGCCCAGTCGGCGTGAGCGAGGATGTTGAACAGGGATTCGCGGGCGCGATCGGACGTCGGGCGCGTGCCCTGGCCGTCCGGCGCCTTGATCGTTCGTCCCTTAAGCTTGCCGCCGATGATGCGCATGCCGCCCCATAGCAATTCAGTCGCCAAATGCTAGATCGGCGCATGGCCGACGATTTCGACCTTGGGATGATGCAGCGGGCCATGGCCCTCGCGCGCGCGGCGGCGGCGGCCGGCGAGGCGCCGATCGGAGCCGTGCTGGTCGATCCCGTAACGCGGGAGGTGGTGGCCGAGGCGCACAACCAGCCGATCGGTCTGCACGATCCGACGGCGCACGCGGAAGTGCTGGCGCTGCGCGCGGCGGGGGCGCGGCTGGGCAATTACCGGCTGACGGGATTGACGCTCTACGTGACACTGGAGCCGTGTGTGATGTGTGCGGGGGCGATCAGCCATGCGCGGATCGGGCGCGTGGTCTATGGCGCGGACGACGCCAAGGGCGGCGCGGTGAAGCATGGGCCGCGCTTCTTCGAGCAGCCGACGTGTCATTCGCGGCCGCAGGTCGAGAGTGGCGTGATGGCGGATGAGGCGTCTGCGATTCTGAAGGACTTCTTCAAGGCGCGGCGCTAGTTCTCCTCGAACGGCAGCGGTGAGCCGGCGAACAGAGCCTTGAACGGCGCCTTGAGGTCTTCGATGAAGACTTCGTGCGGGATGGCGACTTCGTAGGAGCCCTCGGCGTAGGCGCCGACGGCGTAGGGATCGAAGTAGACGTAGAGGCCGCCGAACTTGCCGGCGACGTTCGACGGGGCGAGCGCGATCCTGGCGTCTTCGAGACGCACGTTGGCGTTTGGCCCGGCGCAGACGATGGGCTCGTCCATGATGGTGTCGCTCTGGATGCGCGCGCGCTTTTCCTTCTTCAGGGCTTCGCACGTCGCGATGACGACGGCGGGCGAGAAGCCCTTGCCGAAGCGCAGCATGTCGGGGAACGCCATTTCTTCGCCGGTCTTGCCATTGGCGATGCGCGTGTCGGTCGTGCCGAGGCCGTGTGCACCACCTTCGAACTGATAGAGTGTGCCAACGAGGCTTACATAGTCGCCGGCGCGGCCTAGCACTTTCCACTCAATCTCAAACTCCCAGGGGATGGGAGAGCCGCTGTTGTCGCCGAAGTTGGCGGCGGCTTCGGCTTTCTTTCTGGCAAGCAAGTCTTCGGCTTCCTTGCGCAGCACGTTGCCGATTGGACCAACCTGTTCGGGTGTCGGCAAGGCGGCGTTGAAGGCTAGGTTCTTGTCGGTGTAGGCGACGGCGCCCGGCGCGACAGCCGTGCCCGGAACGGGCGTGTCTGGCGTTTGTGGGGCGGACTGGATCGAGAGGGTCGGGTCCGAGCCCGGGGGCTGCTTCGCGAGTTCGGCGGAGGCGACTGGTGCGCCTTCGGGCCCGGCCTTCACATCCGCGCTGCGGGTGGAGATCATCACGGCCCCGACTGCGGCGACGACGGCCACGCCGCTGAAGGCGAGGGCGAGCCCGCCTGCGGGCAGTTTGGGTTTTTCAGACATCTACGATTCTCCGACCCCGGACCTCAGCCCGTTATCGTCCAGATCGGGGCTGCAATGAAGGCCCAGCCTGCAAAGAGCAGGATGCCAGCGTCGCGATTGGCCCGGAAAAGCACGAGGGCGAGCCGCCCGTTTGCTGGGTCGGTGCGCATGGCCTGCTGAACGAGGTGGAGGGCAAAGGGTAGCGTGGCCAGGGCGCCCCAGGCGTCCGCAGCGAGCCAGCCTGCCGTCGCGCATAGGGCGATGCATAGCAGGTAGATAACCGAAACGGCGGGGCGTACGGAGGCGCCAAAGCGACGGGCGGTGGATTTGACGCCGACCAGGGCGTCGTCTTCGAGGTCCTGGATCGCATAGATCGTGTCGTAGCCGAGCGTCCACATGACGAGGGCGGCGTAGAGGACAAAGTCTGGCGTCGTGAGTTCGCCCCGGACAGATGCGGCGGCGACGAGGACGCCCCAGTTGAAGGTGAGACCGAGCCAGACCTGCGGCCACCAGGTGATGCGCTTCATCAGCGGATAGAGCGCGACCATGGGGATGGCCCCCAGGCTGATCAGTTTGGCGAAGTCGGGCAGACAGAGCAGGACGGCGAGACCGACGCCGCATTGCAGGAGGAGCCAGGCCCATGCCTGTTTCAGCGATACAGCGCCGGAGGGCAGAGGGCGGAGGGCGGTTCGCGCGACCTTTGCGTCGATGTCGCGGTCGAGGATGTCGTTGTAGGTGCAGCCCGCGCCGCGCATGGCAATGGCGCCGATAGCGAACAGCAGGGCGAGCAGACCGTCGGCGGGTACGAAGCCGGCGGGGATACGGGCCAGCGCCAGCCCGATGATGCAGGGGAGGCCCAGCAGCCAGAATCCGGCGGGGCGATCGTAGCGCGACAGCTGCAGGTAGGGCCGGGCGAAAGCCGGTGCGGACGCGACCCACGAGCCACGGACGGCGTCGGCGGGGCTGGCGGGGGGCGCGGGCTGGTTCACAGATGATCCTTGGCAGGCAGTTCGGGCCGATATAGCGCAAGGGCATGAGCGCGACACCCCGGCTTCATGTCGCCCCCGATCTTGCGGCGGGCGCAACCATCAGCATCGATGGCGATCAGGCGCATTACCTTTCGCGCGTGATGCGGCTGGGGGCAGGCGACGCTGTCCGTGTATTCAACGGGCGCGATGGGGAGTTTGCCGCGGAGATCGTCGAGGCGGGCAAATCCGTTGTGCGGATCGCGCTGGGCGGGCGTACGCGCGAACAGGCGACGACGCCGGATGTCTGGCTGCTGTTTGCGCCGCTGAAGAAGGACCGGACGGACTTTGTGGTCGAGAAGGCGGTGGAGCTGGGCGTTGCGGAGATCCGTCCCGTGCTGACCGAGAGGACCAATGCAGAAAATGTGCGCGTCGATCGCCTCGGGCGGCTGGCGGTCGAGGCGGCGGAGCAGACCGAGCGGCTGGACGTGCCGCCGGTGCGCGAGGCGCAGAGGCTGTCTGCTGTGCTGGGCGAGTGGCCGCAGGAACGGGTGTTGATCTTCGCCGACGAGGCCGGGGATGAGACCGGCCGGCCGTGGGGCGGGGAGGTGGGGCGAGCCAAACCGCTGGCCGATGCGCTGATCGAGATGGCCGATGGGCCGGCTGCGATTCTCATTGGCCCTGAGGGGGGCTTCTCTCCCGCCGAGCGATCACGCCTGAGGGCGCTGCCGTTTGTGCGGACGGTCGGGCTGGGGCCGCGAATCCTGCGTGCGGAGACGGCTGCCGTCGCGGCGCTTGCCCTGTGGCAGGCGGCGAGGGGCGACTGGCGCTCGGTTTAGCTTGCGGCGGTCTCGCGATAGTTTTCCTTCACCAATTGAACATTTGACGCCCCTCACTGGCGTCCCTATCGGGGCATACCTATTTGGCTGATGAGGATCGGCCGGGACGCAGCGCATGACGACACCCACTCGTGACATCGACGAGTCAGCGCCGCGGATCGCGGGCAAGCGCGAGCTCGTCGAGCGGCTTGCGGGCGGGGCAAAGCCGAAGACGCAATGGCGCATCGGCACCGAGCACGAGAAATTCGGCTTCATCGAAGGCAGCCTGCGGCCTGTGCCGTATGAGGGGCCGGCCTCGATCAAGGACCTGCTCGAGGGCATCTCGCAGAAGTTCGGCTGGGAGCCGATCATGGAGGGCGCGTACATTATCGGGCTCAAGAAGGATGGCGCCAGCGTCAGTCTTGAACCGGGCGGGCAGTTCGAGCTTTCGGGCGCGCCGCTGGAGGATGTTCACCAGACCGCCGCCGAGATCGCCTTGCACATGCGCGAGACTCGCGAGGTGGCCGGCGGGATGGGCGTCGATTTCCTGGGGCTGGGTTTCTCGCCGCTGTGGTCGTTCGACGAGACGCCGTCGATGCCCAAGGGGCGCTATGGGATCATGAAGGCGTACATGGAGAAGGTCGGCCGGCTGGGTCGCCAGATGATGTATCGCTCGTGTACCGTGCAGACCAATCTCGACTTCGGATCTGAAGCCGACATGGTGAAGAAGCTGCGCGTGAGCCTTGCGCTGCAGCCGATCGCGACGGCGCTGTTCGCCAACTCGCCGTTTGCAGAGGGACGCCCGAACGGCTTCCTCAGCTATCGCTCGCATGTGTGGATGGACACGGACCCTGATCGCACGGGCATGCTGCCGTTTGCATTCGAAGACGGTTTCGGCTTCGAGCAGTATGTGGATTTTGCGCTCGACGTGCCGATGTATTTCGTGCGGCGCGAGGGCAAGTACATCGACGCGTCGGGCCTGTCGTTCCGCGACTTCATGGCTGGCAAACTGCCCGTTCTGCCAGGCGAGACTCCGGCGATGGATGATTTCGACGATCACCTGTCGACGATCTTCCCCGAAGTTCGTCTCAAGACATTCCTCGAGATGCGTGGGGCGGATGCGGGGCAGGAGGCGTCGTTGTCGGCGCTGTCGGCGTTCTGGGTCGGCTTGCTTTACGATGACGTAGCGCTCGATGGCGCATGGGAGCTTGTGAAGGGCTGGACGGCGGCGGATCGGCAGTCGCTACGTGCCAGCGTGCCGACGATGGGGCTGAAGGCGCCGGTGCGAGGGCGGTCAGCTCAGGATGTCGCGAAGGATGCGCTGGCGCTGGCTGCGGCGGGGCTGAAGCGCCGCAGGCGGCTGGACGGGAAGGGGCGCGACGAAAGCGTGCTCCTGGCCGGGCCGATGGAGATCGCCGAAAGTGGCGTGACACAAGCCGAGCGCCTGCTGGCGGCCTATCACGGCCCGTGGAAGCGCGACATCCGCCGGGCTTTCGCGGAGGTTCGCCTTTAGGGCTGCCTCGGAAGACCTCTGTTCATCGCAAAAGGCACAAACTTGCGCGCCCATGGCAATTCCGGGGGTTGAGCATGTTCGTTTCGCGTGGTGACTATCGCCGGGGCCCGCGAAGGGCATTTGGGCGAGGACTTCATGGATATCATCTTCATTGTCGGGATCGTGATCACCGTGATCACAGGTTTCCCGGTGATCCTGCAGCTGCGCAGACAGCCCAAGGGCCTGCACATCATCTTTTTCACCGAGATGTGGGAGCGCTTCTCCTATTACGGGATGCGGACGATCCTGTTCGTCTACATGACGCAGCACTTCCTGTTCTCGGATGAAGCTGCTTCGGGCCAGTACGGATCCTACACCTCGCTGGTCTACCTGCTGCCGCTGATCGGCGGGATGCTGGCCGACCGATATCTCGGCACCACGAAAGCTGTGGCGTTCGGCGCGCTGTTGCTGGTGGCGGGCCACCTCACGATGGCGATCGAGCAGGAGCCTGCTCGCAACGTGCTCGTCTATGAGGGGCAACGCTATGACATCGCCTCAGAGGGGCGGCAGGACAAGCGCCAGGCCTGGGTGGTGATCGAGGGACAACGCTATGAATTCGGCCCGGCTGAAGGCGGCATGGAGATCAAGGGCTATGCGGGCTCGCCCACGCTGCCAAACATCCTTCCCATCGACAATCCGGAGACGGAAGCCGTTGACGGGTACCAGATGCTCGTCGAGGGTCAGCAGCCCTTCTACATGAACGCATTCTTCCTCGCGCTCTCGCTGATCATCATGGGCGTGGGCTTCCTGAAGGCGAATCTCGCCACGCAGGTGGGCCAACTCTATACGAAGGATGACCCGCGCCGCGATGGCGGGTTCTCGCTCTACTACTACGGCATCAACCTCGGCGCATTCTGGGCGCAGGTGGGGTGTGCCTGGCTTGGCGCGGAAATGGGTTGGGCGTGGGGCTTCGGCGCTGCCGGCGTCGGCATGCTGCTGGGCTGGCTGGTGTTCGTGCGCCGCCGCATCCTGTTCTTCATGCCGGGGCCAGCTCAGCTTCCGGCTGAACTGGGCCTGCCGCCCAATCCGGCATTGCTGAAAAAGCCGCTGATCGGACCGATCAACCGCGAGTGGCTCATCTACATCGTGGCCCTGGTTAGCGTGGGACTGGTCTGGCTGCTGGTGCAGCGCGAGCCGATCGTGAACATGGCGCTGAGCATCGCGTCGTTCGCGATGCTGGCGTTCTTCGTCTACTACATGATCACGAAGGCCACGCTCGCGGAAACGGGAAAGTTGATCCTTGCGATCATCCTGGTGCTGGCATCGGTTGTGTTCTTTACGCTGTTCGAACTGGCAGGGTCTGCGCTGGCGCAGTTCTCCGAGCGCTCGTCGCAACTGTGCATCGCCGGCAATTGCGTGACGTCCGGCCAGACGCAAAGCTTCAACGGCGCCTTCATCCTGATCTTCGCGCCGATCTTTGCGGCGATGTGGACCTGGCTGGGCCGCCACAAGCGGGACCCGGGCGACGCCTTCAAGTTCGCGCTCGGCCTGATCCAGGTTGGCGCAGGCTTCCTGGTGCTCGTGTGGGGCATTCAGTTTGCAGACGAGGCCTTCAAGGTCCCGCTGATCTTCCTGATCCTGCTCTACCTGCTGCACACGACGGGTGAACTGTTCCTGTCTCCGGTGGGGCTGTCCGCGATGACGAAGCTGACACCGGCGCCGATCGCGGCGACGATGATGGCGACATGGTATCTGGGCTCCTCCATCGCGCAGGCGGTGCAGGCGCAGATCACCAAGTTGACTGCGCAGGAAACGGTCGGCGGTCAGGTGCTGGACCCCGAACTCGCGCTGAAGACCTATGGAGAGGTGTTCACCAATGTCGGTCTCTGGGGCATCGGCATCGGCATCGGGCTGGGTATCGCGAGCCCGTTCCTCAACAAGCTCCAGCACCTTGGCGAGAAGACTCCGGAAGCTGCTCCGAAAGCTGCCGAGTAGTCATTGCCGCAAACGATTGGGGCGTCTCCGCGCGGAGACGCCCCTTTCTTTTGAGCCCTTTCGAGGGGTCCTCAGCCCCCGGCGCCGCCGACGGTGATGGAGTCGATCTTCAGCGAGGGCTGGCCCACGCCGACGGGGATGGACTGACCGGACTTTCCGCAGGTGCCGACGCCGTCGTCCATCGCGAAGTCGTTGCCGATCATGGAGATGGAGTTCATGACGGTGGGGCCGTGGCCGATAAGCGTTGCGTTCTTCACCGGCGCGCCGACCTTGCCGTTCTCGACGAGGTAGGCCTCGGTGCACTGGAAGACGAACTGGCCGTTGGTGATGTCGACCTGGCCGCCGCCGAAGTCGACGGCCCAGATGCCTTTCTTGATGGAGCGGACAATCTCTTCGGGATCATGCGTGCCGCCAGTCATGAAGGTGTTGGTCATGCGCGGCATGGGCGCGTTGGCATAGCTTTCGCGGCGGCCATTGCCGGTGGGGGCGACGCCCATGAGGCGGGCGTTCTGGCGATCCTGCATATAGCCGACGAGGCGGCCGTCCTCAACCAGCACGGTGCGTTGCGTCTCGGTGCCTTCATCGTCGAAGGAGAGCGAGCCGCGGCGTTTCGAGATCGTGCCGTCGTCGACGATGGTGACGCCTTTCGACATCACCTGTTCGCCGATGCGATTGGAGTAGACCGACGAACCCTTGCGGTTGAAGTCGCCCTCAAGGCCGTGGCCGACGGCTTCGTGCAGGAGCACGCCGGTCCAGCCCGGTCCGAGGGCTACTTCCATTTCGCCGGCAGGGGCGGGGACGGCTTCGAGGTTGATCTCGGCCTTGCGCAGGGCGCGTTCGGCGAGGGCCTTCCAGCGATCGGGCTGGATCCATTGCTCGTAGCCATCGCGCCCGCCGGCGCCGGCTGAACCGGTTTCGCGCCGACCGTCCTTTTCGAGCGTGACGGAGATGTTGATGCGGACGAGGGGGCGGGCTTCGGCGATGCTGGCGCCGCCGGAACGGATGATCTCGACCGAGGTATGCGAGCCGGCGAGGGACGCGGAGACCTGAACCACGCGCGGGTCACGTGCGCGACACCAGGCGTCGATCTCGGCCAGCAGGTTGGTCTTGGTTCCGAAATCAGGGGAGGCCGTGGGGTCGATGTCGTCGTACAGGCGGCGGTTCACGGGAGTGGGGCCGATGGCGAGGACGCCGCCGCGGCCACGCTTGGCGGCGGAGGCTGCGGTTGCGGCGCGGCGCAAGGCGGCCTCGGAGAGTTCGCTGGCGTGGGCGTAGCCGGAGGTCTCACCGGAGACGACTCGCAGACCGAAGCCCTGCCCAGTGTCGTACGAGGCCGATTTCAGCCGGCCATCATCGAACAGGAAGCTCTCCGACCGGACGGATTCGATGTAGATTTCGCCGTCGTCAGCGCCGTCGAGCGCCTCGTCGAGGATGCTGGCGGCGCGCGAGATGCCTACGCCGGCCATGTCGATCAGGCTGCGGTCGGTCATGGTCTGGCTCCGTCAAATCAGGCTGCTGCGCCGGCACTGTAGATAGGGGCTAGGCGGCCAGAAAGACAGGCTTGGTATGCCGCCAGCGTCAGGTGCCGGCCGGAACCACGGTAAAGCGTTCCAACTGTGTAGCGGCCAACTCGAATTCCGGTTTGAGCCTCAGGGCCTGGCGAAAATCCTCATAGGCCAGCTGGAGATTGCCGAGCTTCTCATTCGTTAGCCCGCGATTGTAATAGGCGATGGCCTTGGCGTCGGGGTCTTCGGAGCCGACGCCGGCGTTCAGGGCCGCGAGCGCCTCGGGGTATCTCTTGAGATTGTAGAGGGCCGCCCCGACATTGACCTGGGTTTCCTGAAGGTCAGGGGCCATGGCGAGGCCCCGCTCGTAATCTGACAGCGCGCGCGTGTTGTTACCCATTCGCATGAAAAGGATTCCGCGGTTGGTGTGCGTCGCCGCTTTGTCGCGGCGCCGCATTGTCTCGGTTTCCAGCGCTCGCGTGCAGACTTCCAGCGCCTTTGGAACGGTCACGTTGCTGTACTCAACGGCTTCGTAGCAGGCCTGCGCGAGACCACCGCCAATGACCGTCACGGCCCCCTGCGCCGCGGCGGGCGAGGCCGCGGCTGCGGCAAGAGCGACCACGGAAATCCCCAATCCAATCCGGGCGTTCATCTTTCCAACTCCCTGTGCCTCTGATAGCGACCACGCGCGAACCAGTACGAATCGCCTCGGCTGCGACACTATGCACGCGCGGGGGCGATACGGAGTGGTGGCGACCGGGATCGTATCACGCTAAAGCCCGGAGTTCACGCATCTAGCTGGAGGATGTGGTCAAATATGCGCAGCGGGGCTTGGAAATACTTGGCGCTTGGCGCCGCCAGCCTGTTTGGCGGCGGTGCGGCGTTTGCCGTGCCTGTGCCGGGCGGCATCGACTTCCAGACGCCGGTCACCGAGACCGCGAAGCGGGTCCACGCCTTCCACGTCGAAGTGGTTTGGATCATCACCTTTATCGTTCTCTTCGTCACCGCGCTGCTGTTGTGGGTCATGATCCGCTACAACAAGAAGGCGAACCCGAACCCCAAGCAGTTCAGCCACAACACGATGATCGAGATCATCTGGACCGTGGCTCCTGTGCTGATCCTCGTGTGGATCGCCAAGGGCTCGTTCCCGCTGCTCTACGATCAGGACGTGATGTTTGGCATCAAGCCCCAGGCCGAGCTGACCGCCGAAGAGCGCGAGCTTCGCAAGGAAGAGAACGTCGTGGACATCAAGGTCTACGGCAACATGTGGTACTGGGACTACACGTACAACCAGAACACCGACCAGGAATTCGTCGTCGAGTCGCGCATGCTGAAAGAGGGCGATGCAACGCGCCCCCTGAAGCCCGAGCGCGGCGATATCAGGCAGCTCTCGGTCGACAACCCGATGGTTGCGCCGGCGGGCCGTTATGTACGTCTCAAGATTTCGGCGAAGGACGTCATTCACTCCTGGGCGATGCCGCAGTTCGCGCTGAAGGTTGACGCCGTGCCAGGGCGCCTGAACCAGCTGTGGTTCAAGGTCGACCAGCCGGGAATCTATTACGGACAGTGTTCGGAACTGTGCGGCAAGGATCACAGCAACATGCCGATCGAGCTGCGCATTCTGCCGTGGGATCAATATCAGCAATGGTTGGCCGCCGCCCAGGCTGACCCGACCGGCGGTGGCCGGGCCTACCTCGACAGCCTGCCGAGGCCGAGCCCGACGCAGGTCGCTTCGGCGCAGTAGGATCAGGGAGCCGTCAAGATGGCTAGCGAAGCAACACATGCGGCCGGGCATGGCCACGATCATGCTCATGACCATGCGCACGATCATCACGATCCGAAGTGGTACAGCCCCGCGCGGTGGCTGTTCTCCACTAACCACAAGGACATCGGGACGCTGTACCTGATCTTCGCGATGTGCGCGGGGATCGTGGGCTTCGTGTTCTCAGGCTTCATGCGGGCCGAGCTCGCCGAGCCGGGCCTGCAGCTGTTCAACGGAACGGCGTTCGGCGGTTTCTTCGGCACCGAGCACAACTACAACGTCATCACCACGATGCACGGCCTGATCATGATCTTCTTCATGGTCATGCCCGCGCTGATCGGCGGCTTCGGCAACTGGTTCGTGCCGCTGATGATCGGCGCGCCCGACATGGCGATGCCGCGCATGAACAACATCTCGTTCTGGCTGCTGCCGGTTTCGTTCTTCCTGCTGATCCTGTCGATGTTTGTGCCGGGCCCTGCGGGCGCCAACGGCTTCGGCGGCGGCTGGGTTCTCTATCCGCCGCTGTCGAGCGCGACGGGCCACCCGGGCCTTGCGATGGACCTCGTGATCTTCTCGCTGCACGTGGCGGGTATCTCGTCGATCCTTGGCGCGATCAACTTCATCGTGACGATCCTCAACATGCGCGCTCCGGGCATGACGCTGCACAAGATGCCGCTGTTCGCCTGGTCGGTGCTGGTGACGGCGTTCCTGCTGGTGCTCGCGCTGCCGGTTCTCGCCGGCGCGCTGACGATGCTGCTGACGGACCGCAACTTCGGCTCGAAGTTCTTCGAGGTGTCGGGCGGCGGCGATCCGATCATGTTCCAGCACCTGTTCTGGTTCTTCGGTCACCCTGAAGTCTACATCATGATCCTGCCGGGCTTCGGCATCATCAGCCACGTCGTCTCGACGTTCTCGAAGAAGCCGGTGTTCGGCTATCTCGCCATGGCCTACGCCATGGTGGCGATCGGCTTCATCGGCTTCGTCGTGTGGGCGCACCACATGTACACGGTCGGCATG
>DLHI01000034.1 GCA_002483135.1 Hyphomonadaceae bacterium UBA7672
CTGAAGCCGCAGGAATACATGGGCGGCACGTTCTCGATCTCGAACCTCGGCATGATGGGCATCCGCCAGTTCGCCTCGATCCTCAATCCGCCGGAGGGGATGATCCTGTCTGTGGGCGCGGGCGAGAAGCGCGCGGTTGTGAAGGACGACAAGGTCGTCATCGCGACGATGATGACGGTGACGTTGACCTGCGATCACCGCGTGGTTGATGGCGCCACGGGTGCGCGGTGGCTGGCGAGCTTCAAGCAGTTCGTCGAGACGCCTGAGGCGATGTTGCTGTGAACCCGCAGCAAACACGCTTGTCATCCCGGAAGCGCGCAGCGCTATCCGGGATCCATTCCTCAACTGTCGGGCTCGCGGATCAGTGGGTCCCGGCTCTCCGCTTCGCTACGGCCGGGATGACAAACAATGGCTGACGCCAAATCCTACGACCTCATCGTCATCGGCTCCGGCCCCGGCGGATACGTCGCCGCGATCCGGGCGTCACAGTTGGGCATGAAGACCGCAATTGTGGAGCGGGCCGAGCTCGGCGGCATCTGCCTCAACTGGGGGTGCATTCCGACGAAGGCGCTGTTGCGGTCGAGCGAGGTGTTTCACCTCATCACGCATGCGAAGGATTATGGGTTCTCGGTCGAGAACCCGAAGGTGCTGCTTGATGGCGTGGTGAAACGCTCGCGGGGCGTGGCGTCGCAATTGTCCAATGGCGTCACCTTCCTCATGAAGAAGCACAAGATCGATGTGCTGGTGGGCACGGCGCGGCTGGAGAAGGGGGCGGCATCGCCCAAGGTGATCGTCGAGAAGGGCAAGGGCGAGGGGACATACACGGCGAAGAACGTGATGATCGCGACTGGTGCACGGGCGCGGGAGATTCCGGACATCGGGCTCAAGGTGGATGGCAAGACGGTGTGGGCGTATCGCGAGGCGATGGTGCCGACGGAGATGCCGAAGAACCTGCTGGTGATCGGCTCGGGCGCCATCGGCATCGAGTTCGCGAGTTTCTATCGCACGCTGGGCGCCGAGGTGACGGTGGTGGAGGCGCTTGATCGCATCCTGCCGGTCGAGGACGCGGAGATTTCCGCCTTCATGCTGAAGCAGCTCGGCAAGCAGGGGATCAAGTTCCTGACCTCGGCGCAGGTGAAGTCGCTGAAGGTGGACAAGGGGCTCGCGACGGCGGAGATCGCGACCAAGGATGGCGCGCAGACATTGAAGGCCGACAAGGTGATCCTCGCCATCGGCATTGTCGGCAATGTCGAGAATCTGGGTCTCGAGACGCTGGGCGTGAAGGTCGAGAAGACGCACATCGTGACGGACGGGTTCGGCAAGACGAGCGTGCCGGGGCTCTATGCGATCGGCGATGTGTGCGGACCGCCTTGGCTGGCGCACAAGGCGATGCATGAAGGCGTCATCGTCGTCGAGGGCATTGCGGGACAGGCGCCGAAGCACAAGTTCGATCCGTGGAACGTGCCGGGCTGCACCTACTCGCATCCGCAGGTGGCGTCGGTCGGCATGACCGAGGAGGCGGCGAAGAAGACGGGGCGCAAGCTGAAGATCGGCAAGTTCCCTTTCATCGGCAATGGCAAGGCGATTGCGCTTGGCGAGCCGGAAGGGATTGTGAAGACGATCTTTGACGAGGTGACAGGCGAATTGCTCGGCGCGCACATGGCGGGCGAGGGCGTGACGGAGCTGATACAGGGCTATTGCATCGCGCGGCAGGGCGAGCTGACGGAAGCGGAGCTGATGGAGACAGTGTTCCCGCACCCGACGCTGAGCGAGATGATGCACGAGAGCGTGTTGGCGGCTTATGGGCGGCCGCTGCATATCTGAGGGTGGCAGCTAACGGCCAGCAGCCCAGCAGTGCAAAGTCCTACTCCGCCGCCTGCGCGCCGGCTTCTGCGCCGGCTGCAAGATCAGCCGCGAGTTTCTGTACCGCGCCAATGTCCATCTTGCCGGTGCCGAGGACGGGGATCGCCTTCACCTGAAAGATCTTGCGCGGCAGGGAGAGCTCGTTGACGCCATGGTCCTGGGCCCAGCGCTGCAGGTCGCTACGGTCGGCCTTCGGAAAGGTGGTCAGCAGCACGATCTGTTCGCCCTTGCGCTTGTCGGGCAGGACGGCGGCGGCGTGATCATGCTCGCGCCAGAGCGTGGAGGCGCAATTTTCGGCGACGGCAAGCGAGACCATTTCGCCGCCGATCTTGGCGAAACGCTTGAGGCGGCCCTTGATGGCAATCGCGCCGCCTTCTTCCTGGCTGACGACGTCGCCGGTGTCGTGCCAGCCATCAGGCAGCGGCTTGATCTCTCCCGGACGCGCAGACGAGATGTAGCCCATCATGACGTTGGGCCCGCGGATGAGCATGCGGCCGCCATTGCTGATTCCCGGCACGGCCTCGAACTTCGCTTCGATGCCGGGCAGCATCGTGCCCACTGTACCGGGACGGTTGCTGCCGGGTTGGTTCACCGCGACCACAGGCGAGGCTTCGGTCACGCCATAGCCCTCAAGCAGTTCGACATTGAAACGGCGGCGCACAAGCTGGCGCGTTTCGTCGCGAACACGCTCCGCGCCGCACACGGCGAAGCGCAGCTTGCCCAGTTCGTCGCCCTGACAGGCCCGGATGTACTGGTTGAGGAAGGTGTCGGTCGCGAAGAGGATTGTTGCGCCTGTTTCTTCCACGCGCTTCGGAATGATCTTGGTCTGCAAGGGCGAAGGGTGCAGTACCGATTTCATGCCACCGAGCAGCGGCAACAGGGCGCCGGCGGTGAGGCCGAAACAGTGGAAAGTCGGCAGCGGATTGAACAGCACATCATCGAGGCCCAGAGCCTCCGGTACGTGCGCGAGAACCTGGTGAACGTTGGCGACGATATTGCGGTGGGACAGGGCGACGCCCTTGGGATCGCCCTCGGTTCCTGACGTGAACAGAATGACGGCAGGGTCGCCGGGATTGGGTGAGGAGGTGAACATCCACGGCGCTACCGGACCAAGCGCGCCGGCCGCCTTCTGTTTCGTACCGAGGCCGGCGCGGACATCTTCCAGGTAGATGAACTCGGCGTCTGACTTCAGCTCGCCTTCGAGGTCGTGAAGCTCCGCCTTCTCGATGAAGGCGTGGGCCGTGATGATGCGCTTGACCTGTGCCGCCTTCAGCGCGGCGCGCACGTTGCGGGCGCCGGCGGAGAAATTGAGCATGGCCGGAACACGGCCATAGGCGTTGACGGCGAAGAAGGTGATGACGGCGCCGGCTCCGGTGGGAAGCATGACGCCGACGGCCTCGCCCTTGCGCGTGCCCTTCTTGAGGGCCGAACCCAGCGCGAAGGCGGCGCGGATGATGTCGTCGTAGGAAAGTTTCCGGTCGTCTGCGTCGTGCAGAACGATCTTCTTGCCCCCATATTCCTTGCGCGCCGCAAGGAGGGCGTTGAACACCCCCGTTTCGGCATGGCGAGGGTCATAGGCTGAGCGCAGTGACGCCATCTGGAAATCCTCCCTTGGCGCCCCTCAGCGCTCTATTATTTCTTGCCGGTAATATAGACGGTGGCCCGGAAAGCACAAACGCTCAAAGCCATAGCCAGCGAACCGCATTTCGCACTGCGGCAAACCAAGGTAACAGGGCCCATGGCCACGCTATTGGACAACAAGGACAAGGAGGAACGGCCCCGCCACCCGGAGAAGCAGGGACGCGAGGACACCCCCCTGCTGCGCAAGCCGCCATGGATTCGGGTGAAGGCCCCGACCAGCGCGGGCTATCTGGAAACACGCGAACTCGTGCGCAGCGCGAAACTGGTGACCGTCTGCGAAGAGGCTGGCTGCCCCAATATCGGCGAGTGCTGGACCAAGAAGCACGCCACGCTGATGATCATGGGCGACACCTGCACGCGCGCCTGCTCGTTCTGCAATGTCCGCACGGGCATGCCGGCGGCGCTTGATGCTGACGAACCGCGGCGCGTGGGCGAGACGGTTGCGGCGATGGGCCTTGGCCATGTGGTGATCACGTCGGTTGATCGCGACGACCTCGCTGATGGCGGGGCTGAGCATTTCGCCGCCGTCGTGCGCGCGATCCGTTCGGCGGCGCCGAAGGCAACCATCGAGATCCTGACGCCGGATTTTCTGCGCAAGGGCGATGCGGCGAACATCGTGATCGATGCCAGGCCCGACGTGTTCAACCACAATCTCGAAACCGTGCCCCGTCTCTATCTCAGCATCAGGCCGGGCTCGCGTTACTACCACTCGCTGCGGCTGCTGGAGCGCGTGAAGGAACGCGACCCGTCGCAGTTCACCAAGTCCGGACTGATGGTCGGACTCGGCGAAAGCAAGGAAGAGGTGATGCAGGTGATGGACGACATGCGTTCAGCCGGCGTCGATTTCCTGACGATCGGGCAGTACCTGCAGCCGACGCGCAAGCATGCGCCGGTCGATCGCTTCGTGACGCCGGAAGAGTTTGCGACGCTGGAAACGATAGCGAAAGCCAAGGGCTTCCTGCTGGTGTCCGCATCGCCGCTGACGCGGTCCAGCTATCACGCTGACGAAGACTTCGCGAAGCTGCGGGCAGCGCGCGAAGACAAGCTGGCGGGACGATAGGGCGCAGGCGTGAGCACGCATCGCGAAACGCTTGTTCTGCCATACCGGGCCGGGGATCTGTTTGATCTCGCCTCCGACGTGGCGCGCTATCCCGAGTTCATTCCGTGGATCAAGACGCTCAAGGTATCGGACCGCCGTGAGAGCGACGAGCGCATGCAGTGCCGCGCCGAGGCCAGTGTGGGCTTCAAGGGCTTCAGCGAGACGTTTGTGACTGATGTCGATGCGCGCCGGGATGGCTATGCAATCGATGTTTCGCTCGTGCGTGGGCCGTTCCGGAAGTTACGGAATTCGTGGCGCATGGCGGCGCAGGGCAACGCGACGCGCGTCGACTTCGCCATCGAGTTCGAGTTCCGCAATTTCGTGCTTCAGGCCCTGGCAGACGCGAACAAGGCCTATGCGACACGACGCGTCATCGATGCGTTCGTGAAGGAAGCAGGCCGGCGCTTCACCAGCACCGCGGCCTGATCAGCCCGGTCCGCTGCCAGGCGTAGCCCCCGGATCGGGGCCCGGGATAATGGCATCGCGCAGGGCATCCGGCGGCGCGTCCAGCGGAAGCGGGGCGCGGCCTTCCGGTGTCTGGTCGGCGGGGCTCGGCGCGGCAGCGCGGGGACGCGTAAGCTTCGGATCCGGGCCGCACGAGTCGAGCGTCCAGCCGGACGCTCCGTGAACCACGCGGCACTGCGCGGCAGTCACCTCGCCCTTGGCGGTTACGGAGGTGCGGACGAGTGCGCCGAGCGTGTCATAACGCGGCCGGTAGAAGGTGAGCTTATCGAAGGCGGCGGTTGCCGCTTCGCCTTCGGGGCCACTGACTTCGACAACGTTGAAGCCTACGGCAGACCAGTCGCAGTTCGGCGTCCACGGGCCATCCTCGCCATTGAGGCGAAGCGCCATCTTCGCGTCGTCAGAACTCAGCTTGTACTGCTCGCGGCCCACGGCGACGATGAGAGCGCAGTCGTCGGTCACAAAGAGCGGCGTCTTGGCTGGAACAGGCTCTGGCGGGCTTTCGCAAGCGCCGAGGGCAAGGAGGCCCACCGAGAAAACCAGTCTCTTCATCACGATACCCAGCCTGTCTTGCATTCGCCGACGGTCCAGCCGGCGATACCTGAATGCACGCGGCATTCATAGCCGATGCCCGCCAGCGGTCCATGGACGATTTCAGTCTGAACAAGGGCGCCCTGGCCATCGTAAACAGGCTGGTGGAATGAGACCCACTTCATATCGACGCGCGGATCCGAGTTCGGCAACGGGTCGGAATAGGGGGCAAAGGTGAAGCCCAGCGATTCGAAGCTGCACCGGGGTTTCCAGGCTTCGTCGCCAGCCCCGCGGAGCGGCGGCGGCGGATTGTCTGGGCCGAACCGGTAGTGCTCCTTCGCAATCGCAGCGATGACGGCGCAGTCGTTGGACATCGCCTGGGGCGGATTCGGCGGCGAGGAAGGGGCCGGGGGAACCGGGGGCGCGGCGGCGCAGGCCGAAACGAGCGCGATAGCCGGGGCGAGAAGCAGCTGCAAGGTTCGCATCAGGGTCTCCATTTCGCCCGTCACCGGGCCGCCGGTTTCTCGCGACAGGCCTCGCCACAGGACTACGGGGTTTCGTGGCGGGATGAAGGCGCCGGCATACCTGTGGAACGCGTGCATCCACCTAACCGTTTCCTGACTAAGCCGATCAAGCGCCGTTCATGTGCGGCCCCTCATGATTGGCAAATGAAGGGTCCGATGAGCCCGCTGCCCACGAGGGTGAACGAACATGAACAAGCTTCTTGCCGCTGCTTTCGCCGCCGTCTCGGCCATTACGCTGGCCGCTCCCGCCATCGCCCAGCCATATGGCGATGCGCGCCATGGCGGCGGCTATGGCTACGGCCTGGAAGGCATGGGCGTGAAAGACGCGCAGGTGCAGCTGTCGAACGCCGGGTACACCAAGGCGCGCAACATCAAGATCAACGGCCGGCAGTTTGATCTCTGGGCCAACCCGCGCGCACGCGATGCCTGTGTCGGCTTTACCTCGGTCAGCGGGCGCGTGACGGAAGCACGCACCTTCAACAACACAGATTGCGGCGTCGTCACCGGCGGCGGCGGACGACTCGATGCTAACCAGCTCCACGGCATGCGCGTCGATGACGCGAAGTGGAACCTGCAACAGTATGGCTACAGCCACGAACGCAACGTGCGGATCGATGGCAAGCAGTGGGATCTGTGGGTCAGCTCACGCGGCCGCGAGTGCATCGGCTTCACCTCGCGCAGCGGAATTGTTTCGGGCGTGCAGACGTATCGCGCCAGCGAGTGTGCGGGCGACTATGGCCACGGCGGCGGTGGCGGATGGCGGCTTGATCCGCGCGACTTGCCGGGGCTGAGCGTTGATCAGGCCAAGCGCGCGCTATCGGACGCGGGTTTCGACAAGGCGCGCAACATCCATATCCGCGGCAAACAGTGGGACCTCTGGTATGATGATCGTGGCCGCGATGGCGGACGCTGCATCGGCTTCACCTCGATCAGCGGACGCGTGACCGACGCGGACGATTTCTCGCCGCGAGACTGCTACTAGGCGGACCTCACGCCATCATCTTGCGCAGCATTTCTAGCGCCGTCGCGACCGTCTCCCTCCGGATGCGGTCGCGGCCTATTTCGCCGAAGCGCATGGCCTGATGGTAGATCGGCTTGTTCTCGCGGGCGACGGCCAAGTGGACGAGGCCGACAGGCTTAAGCGCGGTGCCGCCGCCGGGACCAGCGACGCCGGTGACGGCGACGGCGAGGTTGGCGCGTGATTCCTCCAGCGCGCCTTCGGCCATCGCGCGCACCACAGGCTCGGAGACCGCGCCCATGTCGGCGATAAGATCACCGGGAACGCCGAGCATCTCTTCCTTGGCCTTGTTGGAATACACGATGAAACCGCGCTCCACAGTGGCGGATGAGCCGGGGATTTCGGTGAGCAGCCCGGCGATCAGCCCGCCGGTGCAGCTTTCAGCCGTGGCGATCTTCAAGCGCTTCTGCTGCGCTTCATCAAGCGTCAGGCGGGCGAGCATCAGGAGTTGTTCGTCGAACATGGGGCGGGCCTCCGGCTCAGGCGAGACTGCATCCGCACGGAGCCAAGGGGAAGGGCATTAGCGGGACAGCAGCACGCTTGCCTGCGCGGCGATGCCTTCTTCGCGGCCGACGAAGCCGAGCTTCTCGGTCGTGGTGGCTTTGACGCTGACCACATTTGACGACACGCCCATCGCTTGGGCGGTGGCGAGGCGCATGGCTTCGCGGTGGGGGGCGATCTTCGGGCGCTCGGCCAGGATGGTGATGTCGGCGTTGGCGATCTGGAAGCCGTGATCGCGGGCGAGTTTCACGGCGTGCTGCAGGAATTTGATGGACGCGGCGCCTTTCCACTGCGGATCGGATGGCGGGAAATGGTCGCCGATGTCGCCCAGCGCCAGCGCGCCGAGGATGGCGTCGGTGAGGGCGTGCCAGGCGGCGTCTGCATCGGAATGGCCTTCCAGCTTCTTCGTATGCGGGATGCGCACGCCGCAGAGGATGACTGCGTCGCCCGGCTCGAAGCCATGCACATCGAACCCGGATCCCACGCGGAGCGTTGGCCCGGCGATCAGCTTCTCGGCCACGGCGAAATCCTCCGGATAGGTGATCTTCATGAGTTCGGGGCGGCCGGAAGTCAGGGCGACCTTCGCCCCCGACGCCTCGACAAGCGCCAGGTCGTCAACGGCGGCATCCTTGGCGGATGCGTAGGCGTTGGAAATGACGTCCCAGCGGAACGCCTGTGGGGTCTGGACCCGCACAAGCTGGTCGCGGGCGACGGTGCGCAGCGTGGGGCCAGAGCGGTCCTTCAGGGCGTCAGAAACGGGCAGGGCAGGTGCTGCGGCGTCGGCCTCACCGAGCGCCGCCAGCAGCTCTGCAATGACCGGCTGGGTGAGACCCGGGCGGGCGCCGTCGTGGATCAGGACGCTCTGAGGGGCATGCGGCTGAAGCGCGCGGATGCCGGCGCGGACCGACTCCGTCCGCGTATTTCCGCCTTCGACGACCACCAGACGAGCCGATCGGGGCAGGATCGCATACGCCTGGGCGAGCCCGCCGGGAGGAACGCAAACGACGACTGTGGCAATATCGTTGCGCTGCAGCATGGCTAGCACCGACCATATGAGCACAGGTTTGCCGCCAAGGAGCCGATACTGCTTGGGTTCATCCCCGCCGGCGCGGGAGCCGGATCCAGCCGAAACGATGATGGCTCCGACTTTTCCGGTCGGGAACGCCTCTTGATTGTGCATTCTTGACGCCTTTGCGGAGAAGGGCTCTAAGTGTAGGAAGGTTTTTGCCCAATAAATAGGCATATTGGGCGATGTTCCGGAGACTGTCTGGTGTTCTTGGTCCGAGATGTCCAGCTCGCAGCACCCGTCTTTCTGGCGCCGATGTCGGGCGTGACGGATGCACCCGCGCGGGCCGAGGCCGACAGGTTCGGCGCGCCAGCCGTCGTCACCGAGATGGTGGCGGGTGTTGAACTGGCGCGGGAGCACGAGGAGTTCGTGCGTCGTGCGGCGCCGCACAACGGCCATGGCCCCTTCATCATCCAGCTCGCCGGCCGCGATCCGGCCTGGATGCGAGTCGGGGCGGAACTGAGCGAGTCACTGGGTGCGGACATCATCGACATCAACATGGGCTGCCCCGCGAAAAAGGTCACGGGCGGACAGTCGGGCTGCGCGCTCATGCGCGAGCCGGAGCTGGCGCGGCAGCTGATCGCCTCGACCGTCGCCGGCACGAAGCGGCCCGTCACGGTCAAGATGCGGCTCGGGTGGGACGACGCGAGCCTGAACGCACCAGAGATCGCACGCATCGCAGAGGGCGAGGGCGCGCAAATGATCACGGTTCACGGGCGTACCCGGCAGCAGTTCTACGACGGGCACGCCAACTGGTCGCGGATCGCGCCGGTGGTGGAAAGCGTGAAGCTGCCTGTCATCGCCAATGGAGACATTGTCGATGCAACCAGCGCCGCAACCGCAATGAGGGAATCCGGAGCCTGCGGCGTGATGCTTGGGCGCGGAGCGACGGGCCGACCTTGGCGCGTCGCAGAAATCTCGGCCGCACTATTCGGCACGCCTTACGCGGCGCCGACGGAAGAAGAGAAGCTGTCGTCGATGCTGGCGCAGATCGAAGCGTCGGTTGCGCTCTATGGCGAGCGGCTCGGCGTGCGCGTGGTGCGCAAGCACATTGCCGCCTTCGTCGACGCCTGGTGCGAGGATCACATGCTCGCGCCGATGGACGAAGTGCGCGGCGCGCTTTGCAGGCTCGACTCGTCGACGGCGCTCGCGGACGGGCTGGTTGCGGCTCTGACGGGCAAGCGGGAGGCGGCATGATCGCGACGACGGAAGCCACGGGGCTTGCAGCGAGGGCGCTGGACGCCGTTCCGTTCGCTGTCATTGCCCTCAGCAAGCGCGATCAGGTCAGCTATGTGAACACGGCTGCCGAGGCGCTGCTCCAGCGCAGCGCGCCCTTGCTGCGCGGGCGCCCGCTCTCGGATCTCTTGACCGAGGATGCGCCTTTGCTGGACTTCATCGGGCGCGCGCGGCGCGAAGGCGGAGTGATGTCGGCCCGCCGCATCCGCATCGCCAGCCCGCAGATTGCGCCCGTGGAAATGGATGTGACAGCTTCCCCGGACGGCGACGACGCCGGTCTTGTTCTCACCATGATGCCGAGCCGGTCGACTCAGGACGATACGACCGGAGCGGAAGTGAACGCATTTGCGCAGGTGGCGCGCATGCTGGGGCACGAGGTCAAGAACCCGCTGGCTGGCATTGTCGGCGCAGCCCAGCTACTCGGTCGGCAGGCGCGCGATGACCAGCATGCGCTGCTGACGCTTATCCGAGAGGAAGGCGCACGCATTGAACGCATCGTCGACCGGTTTGCGGCGTTCGAAACATTCTTCAGCCCGCGCACGCGGGTCACCAATGTTCACATCGTGCTCGACAGCGTAATCGATCTTGCCAAGGCAAGCTTTGGCGCCACAGCACGTTTTGATCTTCAGTATGATCCCTCGCTACCCGAGATCGACGTTGATCCCGATCACCTGCACGAGGCGGCGCTGAATCTGATCAAGAATGCGGTCGAGGCCGCGACGGGCCCAAACCGGCAGGCCCGGATTGCAGTGGCGACACGCTATCGCGCCGGCTTCCGGTTCACCGGGCGCGACGGCCCGCGCACACGCGGAGCTCTCGAGATTTCGGTGACCGACAACGGACCCGGCGTTCCCGAAGCGACAGTTGCCCGGGTGTTTGAGCCCTTCTTCACGACCAAGTCGGGCGGGGCAGGCATCGGCCTCGCCGTAGTTGCTGAGATCATGCAGGCGCACGGCGGCTTCGTCGTGCTCGACAACAGCCCGGGCGGCGCGTGCCTGCGGCTTCTCTTCCCGATCGCGCGTCACAAGGGAGCGGCCAAATGAGCGGTCCGACAATCCTCGTTGCCGATGACGACGCAAGCGTGCGGCTGGTCATCAGCCAGACGTTGGCGCAGGAGGGTTATCATGTCCGCGCCACCAACACGATGTCGGCGCTGTGGCGCTGGATCCAGGCGGGCGAGGGCGACCTGCTGATTACCGATGTCTACATGCCGGACGAGTCGATCTTCGACTTGCTGCCCCAGATCCGCCGGACGCGACCAGAGCTGCCGATCATCGTGATATCTGCCCAATCCACCGTGCTGACCGCCGCGATGGCGTCGGACCATGGCGCGTACGACTACCTCCCCAAGCCCTTCGACATCGACAAGCTTGCGGAGACTGTACGGCGCGCCTTGCAGCGCAAACCGACACGCGGTCAGGAGACCACAGGCCGCCGGGCCGAGAAGGATGAGGCGCTGCCGCTGATCGGGCGTTCGAAGCCCATGCAGGCGGTCTATCGCGTGATCGCGCGCGTCATGAACAATGACCTTACCGTGCTGATCGAGGGCGAAAGCGGCTCGGGCAAGGACCTTGCGGCGCGGGCCATCCATCAATTGGGCAAACGCAAGACCGGACCATTCGTGGCAGTGAGCCTCGCGGCGCTTCAGCGTGAGCAGGTCGAGGACGAACTGTTCGGCGGCGGCCGCGACAGCAATGGCAAGCGCCGGGGCAAGGTCAGCGAGGCCGACGGCGGCACGCTCTTCCTCGACGAGGTCGGCGACATGCCGCTGGAAGCGCAGACGCGACTCGTGCGCTTCCTGCAGGATGGGCGCTTTGCGTCCTCGGGCGATGATCTGGATGTGCGCATAATTGCCTCGACCAAGCATGACCTGCGCGCGCTGGTCGATCAGGGATTGTTCCGGGAGGACCTCTACTACCGCTTGAACGTGGTGGCGCTGCAGCTGCCGCCGCTGCGCGAGCGCAAGGAAGACATTCCAGACCTCGCATCTGCCTTCCTCATACGGGCGAAGAAGGAAGGCCTTCCCGAGAAGCAACTCGACAAGAGCGCGTATGATCTGCTGGTCGCCTATGACTGGCCGGGCAATGTGCGTGAGCTGGAGAACGTCATCCGCCGGCTTTCGGCGCTGAGCCCGGAACCCGTCATTTCGGCGCGTGAAGTCGAGCGTGAACTTCGCTCGACGACCCGGACGTCCACGGGCGAGCGCGAGTTCGAGGCGGAGATCGAGGCATTGCTGTCGCGCCATTTCATCTCGGCGCTGTCTGCAGACCCGGAACGCGACCCGGAAGGCGGGCAGATCTACCAAACCGTGATCGAGCAGGTGGAACGTCCGCTGATCAAGCTGGCGCTCGCGGCGACCAACGGGAACAAGGTGCGCGCGGCGGCCTTGCTGGGCCTGAACCGCAACACGTTGCGCTCGAAAATCAACACGCTGGGAATCGCCGAGGGCGACTAATCGTCAGCCCTTCGGCGCGGCGGGCGGGGTTGCGGGCGCGAGCTGATCGTCAATCGCGGATTTCACCTCGTCCGGCCAGTCGTCGGCCACTCCGACGCAATCGCGCGTGAACGCGCCGTCGACCCAGGTGACCATTCCCTTGTCGGCGGTGGAGGATATCTCCCAGTCCATCTGGCAGCGCCGCGTGGCGAAGCTGCGCGAGCAGACGGCCATGGGGTCGGGATAGTCCTCATGCGCCTCGCCATACGTGCACTCGAAGCCGGCGGCCTGAATGGCTGTGATGGCCTGGGGGCGCGTCATGGCGCCGAGAATGCCCTGGACGCCCGATGCCCAGTCGGCGTTCAGCCGTTCGCCAGCCTCGTACTGCCAGTCGTGGGCGGCTTGCAGATCGGCAAGCGTCTGCGGTCCGGGATTGGTGGGTCCCATCGCGCACGCGCCCAAGGCCAGCGCCAGACCTGCCGCGAACAGTTTCCCGCAAGCCATGCCAGAATCCATCATTTTCATCCTCCCGACGTCGCAACGCCCAGTTCATACCCCAACTCCGGCGACGCAAAGGCAGACTGGCGCCGACTTTCGTTCCCCGCTATGGGCGCCCCATGAAACTTTCGGACTTTGATTTCGAACTACCTGAAGAATTGATCGCCCTGCGCCCTGCGGCGCCGCGGGATTCCGCCCGGCTGCTGGTTGTGCGCGGAAGCAACGGAATCATCGAAGACCGGCATGTCCGGGATCTGCCTGGCTTGCTTGACGCGGGGGACATCCTGGTCGCCAACAATACGCGCGTCCTGAGAGCTGCGCTTTCGGGACGGAGGCCATCGCGCATGGGCGCCGAAGATGTGCCGATTGCCGTGAACCTGAACATGCGACTCTCAGGTAGCGAATGGTCAGCTTTCGCGCGACCGGGGAAGCGCCTGAAGCCTGGTGACGTGATCCGATTTGCGGGGGGACTCGAGGCAAACGTGGTCGCCAAAAGCGAGGCCGAGGTTCGGCTCGCTTTCAACCGCGAGGGCGCGGCTCTGGACGCGGCCGTCGATGCGGCCGGCGAGATGCCTTTGCCACCCTACATCGGCTTGAAGCGACCGGTAGATGCCGCTGACGTGGCAGATTATCAGACAACGTTCGCGCGCGAGACCGGCTCGGTCGCTGCGCCTACGGCGGGGCTACACTTCACGCCGGATCTGCTGGCGGCGCTGGAGGGACGTGGCGTCCGGCGCGCGGACGTGACGCTGCACGTGAATGCAGGAACATTCCTGCCGGTAAAGACCGAAGATCTGGCGGACCACAAGATGCATGCCGAGTTCGCGGAAATATCTGCAGAGGCAGTCCAGGCCATAAAGATTGCGCGCAAGGCTGGCGGGCGCTGCATCGCAATCGGGACGACCGCCTTGCGGACACTGGAGAGCGCAGCCGCGGACGGAGAACTCGCGCCGTTTCGTGGGGAGACGTCGATCTTCATAAAGCCGGGCTATCGCTTCCGTACTGTCGACGCGCTGATGACGAATTTCCACCTGCCAAAGTCAACGCTGTTCGTTCTTGTCAGTGCGCTGATGGGGCGGGAAGTGATGCAGCGCGCCTACGCGCATGCGATCAAGGAGCGCTATCGCTTCTTCTCGTACGGGGATGCATGCCTGTTGTTGCCGGAAGGGTCGAGCGCCAATGGCTGAGTTTCCTTTTCACATCAAGGCAACTGATGGCGACGCGCGCACCGGCGTGCTCGCGTCGCCGCGCGGCGATATTGCGACGCCAGCCTTCATGCCGGTGGGCACGGCGGGAACCGTGAAGGCGATGTTCCTCGACGATGTGCGGGCGTCGGGGACCGACATCATACTTGGCAACACCTATCACTTGATGCTGCGCCCCAGCGCCGAGCGTGTGAAGCGGTTGGGCGGCCTGCACAGATTCATGGGCTGGACGCACCCGATCCTGACCGACAGCGGCGGCTTTCAGGTGTTCTCCCTCTCCGAACTACGCAAGATGAAGGAGGAGGGCGTCGAGTTCCGCTCGCATATCGACGGATCGATGCATTTCCTGTCGCCAGAGCGCTCCATCGAAATCCAGTCCGACCTGCTGGGCTCGGACATCGCGATGCAACTCGACGAATGTGTCGCCAACCCGTGCGAGCATGGGCCGGCCGCCGCAGCGATGCGGCTTTCGGCAAGGTGGGGAGAGCGATCCAAGGCCTATTTCGGCAGACGCGATACGCAGGCTCTGTTCGGCATCGTACAGGGATCAACCTATCCGGACCTTCGCAAGGAAAGCGCGGAACGCGTCGTTGAAACCGGGTTCGACGGCTACGCCATCGGCGGGCTTGCAGTGGGCGAGGGGCATGAGGCGATGTGCGACACGATCAGTCTCACAGCGCCGCTTCTGCCGCGCGAGCGGCCGCGCTACCTGATGGGCGTCGGCAAGCCGATCGACATCGTGGAAGCCGTCGCGCGCGGTGTCGACATGTTCGACTGCGTGCTGCCCACGCGATCAGGTCGCCACGGTCAGGCGTGGACGTGGGACGGGCCCATCAACATCAAGAACGCCAAGTTCGTCGAGGACGACACGCCGCTTGATCCGCAGTCGCGCTGCGCGGCCAGCCGCGACTATTCGAAGGCCTACCTCAACCATCTGTTCAAGGCGGGCGAGTACCTCGGGCCCATGCTGCTTTCCTGGCACAACATCGCGTTCTTCCAGGCCATGATGGCCGCCATGCGCGGCGCCATCGCTGAGGGGCGCTTCGAGACGTGGCGGGCGGAGATGCGTCGGCGCTGGACAGCTTCGTCCGTTGATCAGTTGGCCTGAGAGGTTCCCTGAAACTCGGCGTCGGGGCCCTTCGGGATGCCGGCGCTGGGATCGGGCGCGGCCGGAGGGGCGCAGCCGAGTTGGGCTCCGACACCCTTGAGATAGGCGCGCCGGGCGACGCCGCGCTCGTAGGCGGCGCGCAGGCGACGATCATGCCGGTTGGCGCCGGTGGCGTCCCGCACGAGTGACCGGAACGGGATGAAGTCGCTCATTGTCGAGGCGATGGTGTCGAGCGTGAGGTCCGCAGCATCGTCACCCGTCTTGTCGGCAAACGACTTCTCCGGCAGCGGTTCGGCATCGCTGTCGCGGCCCAGGATCTTAGTGAGTTCCGCTACCGTCTGGCCGATCGCCTCGCAGCTGACGACCGGAATCGGCTCATAGGACGAGCGGATGTCGGCCAGCAGCACGGGTATCTCGTCACGGTAAAGATTGAGATCGTTGAGCGGCGACATTGCCGCATCACCGAGCCCTGCGGTCGTCCTGTCCGTCGCGCTGGCGCAGGCCGCCAGCGGCGCAGCAATCGCCAGGGCGATCAAAATCCTGTTGAGTTTCATGCGTATAGTCCCCTTCTGTCCCCATAGTCTGTGGATCATTGCGGCCCCATTCAGGCGATGCAATGAAAATCCCGAAGTGCGGCCATTCCTGCGTTGACCGCAGCGGAATCGATCACTAGGTTCCGCCGCTCTTGAACGAGCCGGTAGCTCAGTCGGTAGAGCAGCTGACTTTTAATCAGCGGGTCGCAGGTTCGATTCCTGCCCGGCTCACCAAGTCCCTCCCTACAATCCAGCAGACATAACTTTCCGCTGGATTGGAGGGAGAAGACTGGGGCACGTCATCACCCTTCCTATGGCTCCCGCCCGACCGGATAGAGCAGGTAGCGCTCGTCGTAGAACGGGCTGCGTTCGTAGAAGAACTGCAGGCGGCGCAAGGGCGAGGCGGCGAAGTCCGGATCGCTGGCCAGCTTTGCCTCGAACTCGGCCTTGAGGGCAGGGCTTTCGGCCAGCATGCGCTCGGCCATCGGGGCGATGGCATAGGGCTCCATGTATTCGACGCGACTGAGGATCTCGTTGAAGAAGCCGTTCGCGAGGAAGGAGTCTTCGCTCTGCGGCTCCAACAGGTAGGCGGCGAGCGCGCCCAGCGGCTGGTCCGTCGAGATGCGGACAGAGCCGGGATGGTAGGTGACGGTGCGCGCCTCGCGGGTGAAGCCGGTCGGCGTGACTGGGATCCGGCCCTCGGCCGGCGCACCCGTCTTGAAGCCGGCGAGGCGCAGCATGTCGACTTCGACCGTTTGCGCCGACGACAGTGTTTCCATCTCGATGCCGTGTGCCTTGAGGCGGGCGATCACATCCGGCTTGGTGGACGGCACCCAGTAGGCTTTCGCTATTGGCAGCTGGAGACCCGGCTCCGAACCGTAGACGGGGATATTCACCGTCGGACCTGGCTTGCCTTTGAAGCGCGTGACCATGCCGCCCGATGCAGGCGACATGACCTCCTCCGAAGCGATGGTCAGGAAGTCGAGCCAGCCAACGGGCTCTTTCCGATCCTTCCAGTTGGCATCGACGTGCGAAGGCCGCAGCGCGCGGTCGGCGGCGATGGCGGCCTTCAGCGACTTACCTTCGCTGGCCAGCGCCTTGATCGTCGCTTCCAGCAGCACATACGTTCCCAGCACGCGCTGGCGGTAGGGTTTCAGCGAGTGGTTCTCGACCAGCACAGTGGGCAAGCGGCGCAGGTCGCCATAGGCGTGGCTGAAGCGGGGCGCGAAGGCGGGCAGGTCCGTGCCTTTGGAAACATCGCCATCGTCGCGCGCGAAGATCAGCGGACCGGGGATATGGCCGGCGGCGGCGAGGGCTGCGTCAGCCTTTGGCCGGTAGACGTCGTTCAGCCACTTGCCGATTGCGGGGCTGTCGGCATAAAGACCGTCCCACCCGTCGAAGCCGTAGGTAATGTCGTACTGGTAATCCATACCGTCGGTGACGTGCAGGTCGATGTAGAAGTCCGGATCGTACTTGCGGATCAGCGACAGCAGCGCGTTCATCTCCGGCGCGTCGGCCTTCATGTAGTCGCGGTTGAGGTTGAGGTTCTGGGCGGTGTTGCGCCAGCCCATCTCCTTCGGTCCACGCTGGTTAGGGCGGCTGAAGGCCGATGAGCGTTCGTGACCATCCGCATTCAGCACAGGGATGAAGACGATGTTGACCTTGTCGAGCAGGCTGTCCTTTCCCTTGAACAGCATGTCGCGGATCAGCATCAACATCGCGTCCTTGCCGTCGATCTCGCCGGAATGGATGCCGGCCTGGATCAGGAAGACGGGCTTGGCCGGCTGGAATGTCGCGCCGTCCTTCGTCAGGATCACTGCAACCAGCGTGCGACCCTCTGGCGTGGTTCCAATCTGCTCGATCCGCATCAGGGCGGACTGGGGGTCCATCTTCCGAAGGAAGGCGAGCGTGTCGTCGTAGTTGGGCGAAGCCGTGAGCCCGGTCATTTCAGAGGGCGTGATCCAGGCGTCACTCGGTTTCACGACCAGCGCCTCGCTGGCGCCGCTCCAGGGCGGGATGGGCGGCAGGAAGGTCTCCGGCGACAGGTCATCAAGCGTGACGCGGGAAGGCGGCGTCTGGGCATTCGCCATGAGAGGTGCTCCGAGAAGAAGGACGGCGGCTAGGGCGTGAAGGAGGGAAGCCGACTTCGCGCGTACGGTCATTTCGGTTCTGCGTCCCGGCAACCTATTGTGATCGCGCGCACCATGCGTCAAGCATCGGAGGACACAAGATGCGCGGGAGGCGAACCTTGAAAATCCGGAACATCGCGGCCACGGCGGCGTTCGGTTTGCTTGCCGCATGCACAAGCATGGTTCCGCAGCCCGGCGCGACACAGCCGGCTCCTCTGGCGGTGAAGCAAGCTTTGGCGTCGATCTCCGGGGAGATCAGCGAGGCAAACCTTCGCGGCTATATCGAGAAGATGGTGTCGTTCGGCACGCGGCACACGCTGTCCGACCAGACATCGGATGTGCGTGGCATCGGCGCGGCGCGGCGGTGGGTCGAGAGCGAATTCCGCAAGATGGGCGCAGCGTGCGGCGGTTGCCTCGAAGTGATGACAGTGCAAGACACGATAACTTCGCCGCCTCGCGTGCCCAGCCCGACCGTGATCGCCAATGCGGTTGCGATCCTGCGTGGCACGACTGATCCGAACCGCGTGATCATCATCCAGGGCCACCTCGACAGCCGCGTCACCGATCCGCTGGATTTCACGTCCGACGCTCCCGGCGCCAATGACGATGCTTCGGGCGTTGCGGCCGTCATGGAGTCCGCCCGTGTCCTCTCGAAACGCAAGTTCGGCGCAACGCTGGTGTTTGCGGCACTAAGCGGGGAAGAGCAGGGGCTGCATGGCGGCCGCATCCTCGCTGCTTACGCCAAGGCGCAGGGCTGGGATGTTCTGGCGGTCCTCAACAACGACATCGTCGGCAACACGCATGGCCTCGCCGCCACGGTGGACAATCGCATCCGCATCTTCTCTGAAGGCGTGCGCTCGAACGAGGAAGAGACGATTGCCGCTGCTCGCAGGTCTGTCGGCGGAGAGGTTGATGCGCCTGCACGAAATCTCGCGCGCTACATGGACGTGATCGCTGACCAACACATGACTGGCTTCGACGTGTCGCTTGTCTATCGCCGGGATCGTTTCGGGCGGGGCGGCGATCAGGTGCCGATGGTGGAAGCCGGCTTTCCGGCCGTGCGCGTGACAGAGGCGGCCGAGAACTACACGCGACAGCATCAGGACCTTCGCAATGAGAATGGCATCGCCTATGGCGATGTGATCGACGGCGTCGACTTTCAGTATCTCGCGCAAGTGACGCGCCTCAACGCGATGACGATGGCGGCGCTGGCGTCCGCGCCGCGCCCGCCTCTCGAAGTCAAGATCGACGGCGCGGTCTCGGCGGACACAAAGGTCAGCTGGACGGCGAGCCCCGGCGCGGCGAGCTATGTCGTCTGGTGGCGCGAGACGACATCGCCGGTCTGGCAACATAGCGTTGTAGTGCCGGGCTCGGAGACCAGCACAACATTGAAGAACGTCGTGATCGACGACTGGTTCTTCGGCGTGCAGGCCGTCTCGGCGGACGGCTATGCCAGCCCCGTTCAGTTCGCTGGCGTGGTCGGCGCATTCTTCCCGCCGCCGCCGAAATAACCGGCTCAACGCGGGGCGAGGATATCGTCGATGTAGGCGGGCTTGCCGGGTATCCGTTCTAGGCGGGGGTAACGGTGGCCGCCATCGTAGTTGAGGCGCACGGTCCGGAACTCGTCCTGGAAGCGGATCAGCAGGTCGACCGGCTGGTTGACCGAGGCAGCGACGGCTGCGCGCAATCGCTCCGGACTGTAGGGCAGGCCGTTGACGCCGGTGATTGTCAGCGAGGTGTTGAGCTTCGCCTTGAAGGCAGGACTATCCCACTGGATGTACGTGATCTTGCCAGCGGAGTCGGCGCTCAGGCCGATCGAATAAAGCAGGTTCGCCGTGCGCGTGCGCGACTCCTGATCGCGCCACACTGCATTGGCCGTGTCACCATACACGAGCCGATACCCGCCGCGCTCCAGCCCATCCAGCGGCGCCTCGGGCGCGACCTGATCTACACGTTTGGCGAAGAAGGTCTCCCAGTCATAGGGCTCGACCTTGTTCAGGGCGGCGACAAGATCCTTGCGCGTGTAGGTGAGTTGGCCCCAATCCCCATCGTTCACGCCGAAGAAGGCGCGCGCGAAATCATCCAACGAACGTTTGCCCCCCGAGCGCTCACGGATGAGCGTGTCGACATCCATCCAGATGAGTTGGCCCTCGGAATAGTAGTCCTCGCTACGCTGCCAGTTGTGCCAGGGCAGGGACCGCCGGGCGGCGATCACCGGGTCAAGCGTCGTGTCGACCAGCGGACGCCACTCGCGGCCCGTCCGCGTCTGGTACGTCGCAGCATTGTTGGCGATCAGGTCGAGCGCCTGCTGTTTCGACACGAAGCCAGCGCGGGCGGCCAGCACATTGCCCCAGTACTGCGTCTGGCCTTCGTAGACCCACAACAGGTTGCCGCGCATCGGCACGTTGAAGTTCGGCGTCCACAAATCTGCAGGGCGGCGATACTTGCCATTCCACGAGTGCGTATATTCGTGCGCCAGCAAGTCCTTGCTGACGAAGCCTGTGGTCCAAGCCGTGAAGTATCCGCTGCGCACGCCATTGTCGCTGGAGCGCTGGTGCTCAATGCCTGCCGTCGCGAGGCGATCGCTCACCGAGACGAGAAAATCATAGTGATCGAAGTGCCGGGCTCCATACAGCTTGTCGGCTTGCACGATCAGGTCGCGATGGACCTGCAAAATCTCCGGCGAGACTTCAACCTGCGCCGCCTCGTCGCCCATCACGTTCAGCGTGACGCGCGAACGGCCGCCGGGATCAAGGTCGTACTTGCGCATATACTTGCCGGCGAAGAGCGGGCTGTCGATCACCGTCTCCCACGACGCAGTCTTGAAGCGAACAACGCCATCCGCCACCGATGCGGTTTCGAGCGCCGTTGCATAATCCCACCCTTCCGGCAACCTCACCGAGACGTCGAAGTTCACCTTCCGCGCGAAGTACCCCGCAGGATAAAGCGCGCCGATATACCAGTTCAGCCGCAGCATCTCCGGCGTCATCATCACCGGCCCCTGCGCAGACTCGATTGCGCTGAGGAACTGCGCCTCGACCTCAATCGCCTTCACGCCCGAAGGCACGTCGACATGGAAGGCGTTAACGTCTGCGGGGTCACGGGTCCATGCCAGCGTCTTGCCGCCGGCGGTGAACTTCAGCCCCGAATAGTTGTAGATCGGCCCACGCGGCGCGTGGTTTCCGGGAATCCATTCCGCATAGAGAAGGGTCAGGCGACCCGCCTTCACCACCGGGATGGTCTGCCGGATCGCGAATATCCGCCGGTCGAGGTCAGTTGCGTCAATGGCGAGCGTCAGGACGCCCGGATAGGCGACGTCGCGAGGCGCCGGCAGGGCGGGCGCTGGGGCGGCGGGCTGCGGCGCTGAGTTTGCAACCTTCTGGGCAAAGGCCGGCGTAACCAGAAATACGACTGCGGCGGCGATCAGGGCTGAACACTTCACGCGATTCTCACTCCAGGCCGGGAACGGCCGCCAGTAAACCTTTGAGGCCGCCGCGGCGCAACCGCGCTTGCCCGGCACTGGCAAAGACGTGAATTCTGGGGCAGGTCTCCGGACAAGAGATAGCCCGGAGGGGCAGGGGAGACCAAGTCGATGACCGATGCGGCCAGCGAAGCAGCGGACTCAACCTCTGGCGGGGAAAAGCGGACGCCGCTGCGGACGGTTGTTCTCGCCTCGTCCGCGGGAACTGCGTTCGAATGGTATGACTTCTTCGTCTATGGCGCGTTGACCAAGCTGTTCTCCGACAAGTTCTTCAACGCCGCTGAAATCGGCGAGGCCAACGCCACGCTCGCGGCGCTGGCGGTGTTCGCCGCCGGCCTGCTGTTCCGTCCGCTCGGCGCGCTGATCTTTGGACGGCTCGGCGATACATTCGGCCGCAAGGGCGCATTCCTCGCGACTGTGGTGATCATGGGCGGCGCAACTTTTGCCATCGGTCTCCTGCCGGACAACAAGGAACTGGTCGGGGTCAGCGCGGTGGCGCTGGTCGCACTGCGGATCCTGCAAGGTATGGCCGTTGGTGGCGAGTATGGCGGGGCGGCGATCTATGTCGCCGAACATTGCGCGCCGCATCATCGCGGAAGCTCCACAGGGTGGATCCAGTCCTCCGCCGCGTTCGGATTGATCGGCGCGCTCGGCATGGTGCTGGGCGTGCGGTCATGGCTTGGCGAGGAGCAGTTCTTCGCGTGGGGCTGGCGCATTCCATTTCTCGCCTCCGCCTTCCTCGTGGCCATATCGGTCTGGATGCGCCTGCGCCTGAACGAGAGCCCGGCCTTCACGAAGATGAAGGAGGAAGGCACCGTAAGTCGCGCGCCTTTCCGGGAAGTGTTCCTCGAATGGAAAACGCTTAAGCTGGTGCTGGTCGCCATCGTCTCGTTCCTGATGGCGCAGGGCGCTATCTGGTGGTGCGCCTTCTCGTACTCCCAGATATTCCTCGAGCGCTTCATGGATGTGCCGGGCATCTGGACAAACCTGTTCCTGCTCGGCGCGACGCTTGCGTCAGTCCCGCTCTATGTATTCTTCGGCTGGCTGTCGGACCGGATCGGTCGCAAGCCTGTGCTGATAGCGGGCATGGTCCTGTCGGTCGTCGCGATGTTCCCGGCCTTCAAGGCGTTCTCGGAAGGCTCCAACCGGCCGTTGATCGCGGCGCAGGCGGCAGCGCCGGCAGAGATCGTCGCCAACCCCGAGACATGCTCGTTCCAGTTCGACCTGATTGGCGGACGCAAGTACACCACGGCTTGCGACATCGCGCGCGCGTATCTCACGGATGCCGGCATTGGATACAAGATCATCCCGGCGGAGGCTGGCGACGGAACGACGATCCGCTTCGTCAACACCGAGGTCGCTGTCGCGCTGAGCGATGCATCGGACGTCACGGCGAACGGACTAAAAACACACAAGGGTCAGCTTGAAGCGACGATCCTTGGGGCGCTCAGGGCGGCGAACTATCCCGCTCCGCTGAAGGCGCCGGCGAACGCACAGGAGTTCGACGCTCAGGCTGCGTCCTTTGACTGGCCGCTCATCATTGCTGGCTTCCTCGCGCTGGTCGTATCTGCGACTGCCCTGTACGGACCAATGGCGGCGGCGCTGGTCGAACTGTTCCCGACCCGCGTCCGCTATACCGCGCTATCGGTTCCCTATCACGTCGGCATCGGCTGGGTGGGAGGCTTCATGCCCATGACAGCCTATGCGATCGCAACATCAACAGGCGATGTATTCGCCGGCCTCTGGTATCCGGTCATCTTCGGCGCGATCGGCATCGTGTGCTGCCTGTTCCTGTTCCCCGAGACAAAGGGCAGGTCACTGGACTAGGCGGGCCTCGGCTCCGACACGGGCAGCACGATCGTCGCCGCCAGGCCGTTCGGAGTCCGGTTCGCGAGTATTAGCGATCCGGCATGAGCCTTTGCGATGGCGTCGGCTAGCGTGAGGCCGAGGCCTGTCCCACCGGTTTCTCGGCTGCGCGAGTTCTCGCCACGAACGAACGGATCGGTTGCTCGCGCCAGCAACTCCGGCGGAATGCCGGGGCCATCGTCTTCGACCGTGACCAGCACCCTGTCGCCGTCCCGCGAAACCGACACACGCGCCGAGCCGCCATAGGCGATGGCATTGTCGATGAGATTGCGCATGGCCCGCCCGAACAGGACAGGGCGGCACGCCACCGGCGATTTCTCACTTGATTGCAGCGTCACCGGAGCGCCGGTTTCGGAATAGTCTTCAACAATGTCCTGGACCAGCACGGCGACATCCATGGTGCGCTCAGGCTCCCGCGAGCGCCCCTGGCGCGACAGTTCGAGAATATCCTCCAGCAGCTGGCTGGCTTCCTCGATCGTCCGCACCGCCTTCACGCGCTCAACCTCAGGCTCCATGGACTCGATTCGGATGCGCAGAGAGGCCAGCGGCGTCCTGAGGTCGTGGCCAAGAGCGCCGAGCATGACATCCTTCTCGTTCAGCAACTGACTGACGCGTCGGCTCATGGCGTTAAAGGCCTCAAGCGTCTGGCGAACGTCGCCGTGGCCCCGCAGCGGGACTTCCTGCGGCGCGCCCGCCGCGCCAACGCGCACCGCCGCATCGGCAAGGTCGCGAAGAGGCCGGGAAACCTGGCGCGCGACAAGCAGCGCCGCCCCGAGAACGAACACGAACGTCACAAAGGTGGAGACGCCAAGAAGCACAGCGTCGCCGCTATTGGGTTCAGGCGAAATGGAAATGCTGCTGAACCACCGGCCGTCCGGCAGCTGAGCACCAAGAAGAATCTCGCGCGCCATGCGAGGCGGGCCGTCGCCCGTGGAAGGAATGGGCGGAGCCGGCATGCCGCGTTCGGGCAAACGATCGCGACCGTCCGGCCCAAAGCCTTGCGCCGGCCGAGGTGGCCGGGAGATGACGCGACTCGACGCGCGGATATCCACTGCAGAAACGCCAGCATTCGTAAGCGCCTCACGAACCCGTCGCTCAAGGCCTGAGTCGCGCGCCAGACCGAGATTGTCCACGGGATTGTGGTTCGCGATCTGGTAGCGCCCGCCCGGTCCCTGCCGGCGATCGAAGATGGCGAGGCGTTCTCCTTCGGCTGGGGGCGAGGCTAATACATCGACGCCGATATCGGTGAAGCGCGCAATCGCCGGCCCACTCTGTTCGATGAATGCCGCGCGCTCCCGCTCGCCCAGCAGCAGCAGGAAATTGACGAGGCTGGCGATCAGCAGCGCGCCAGCCATGACCAGCGCCAGCTGGCCGGGAATACTCCTGGGCAGAAACAGCTTCACAGCCGGGTGACCTCCGCAGAGAAGCTGTACCCGCCGCCCCAGACCGTCTTGATGTATTTCGGCGTCTTGGGGTCAGGCTCGATCTTCCGGCGCAGCCGGCTGATCTGATTGTCGATACTGCGATCAAAGACACTGGCCTCGCGGCCTTGCGTTAGGTCCAGCAACTGGTCCCGACTCAAGACGAGGCGCGGCCGCTCCAGCAACACGAGAAGCAACGCATATTCGCCCGAGGATAGCGGGACGGAGAGGCCGTCGGCGCCAACCAGTTCACGCTCGCCGGTCTTCAGCACCCAGTCACCGAACGCGTAGGACGCGGTCTCGGGCGGGGCCTGGCGCGGCGGCAGGCTGTTGCTGCGCCGGATAACGGCCTTCACGCGCGCCAGCAATTCGCGCGGGCTGAACGGCTTGGTGACATAGTCGTCGGCGCCGACTTCGAGGCCCAGGATGCGGTCGATCTCCTCGGCGCGCGCAGTCAGCATGATGACGGGCAGGTTGCTGGCCTCGCGCATGTGGCGGCACAAGCTGAGGCCGTCCTCGCCCGGCATCATGATGTCGACGATGGCGAGATCGAACTTGTGAGCGGCAAGCAGCGTGCGCGCCTCGGCGGCGTTGGCGGCGGCCTTCACACGGAAGCGGTTTCCTTCGAAATAGCTGGCGAGCGGCTCCCGGATGGAGGCCTCGTCTTCGACGATCAGCAGGCTCTGGCTCATTGAAGTCACTTTCCGGAAACGGCTGTAGCCTGCTGCATCGGGTCGTACCGAGGCAACAGGCTACCGTTCCAGGGTCTGGACGCGCCTCGGGGGGACTGCGCGTCGAGCCCGGAAACTCAGGAACTAGGGACGGGCAGGGCGCATCGCCTGCAGTTCGGCAATGGTGACCGATCCGTCCTTGTTGGCGTCGGCACGGTCAAACGCCTCGACAGCGTGGGAGGAGAATTCCGCAAGGCTCACCTTGCCATCGGAATTGGCGTCCCCCCGGAGGGCAGGCTGGCCATTTTGGTCGGGGCGGCGGCCATGTCGCCCCGGGCCAGGCCCCGGACCGTGCATGCGAACCTCACGACCCGGGCCGCGGCGCTCGTCGGCCTTGCCGGGTCCGCCCCGGTCGGGACCGGCCTGCATGCCTGCCGTGAACTCGGTCTTGCTGATCTGACCGTTGCCGTCTTTGTCCAACTCGGCGAAGCGGCGGCTCGCCATTTCCTGCATCCCGGCCGTGCGCGCCTGTTCGTGGAAGGCCTTGAACTCTTCAGCCACGGCCTGGCCGTCGCGGTTGGCGTCGATCGCATCGAAACGCGTCTTCTGGGCTGCGAGCACCTCCGCGCGCTCGACCTTGCCGTCGGCATTGGCGTCGAGCGCGAGGAGGCCGAAACCGCCTTCGGGTCCCCGGCCAGCAGGCTGGGCGATGGCGACGCCGGCGAGGGCGGTCAGGGAGGCGGCGGCAATCAGGGTTCGTATCATGGGGGTCTCCGGTTCGGGGCGGTCGGGGCGCCGCCCATCTGTCTGCGATTGGACAAAGCTGGGCCCGGTTTGTCGCAGGACTTCCCCCGCCGGCGGGCCGGATTGTCGCAAGATGTCCGGAAACTGCTGAAAAGCAGCGGGAAGGGGGTATGGCGCTTTCGGGTATCTACTGCTAGCGCAGGAACCCCGTGAGCGGCCCGCTTGAGAGCAGCCGCCAGACCTGAATGTCGAGAGACCTGCATGTGGTGGGATAGACCCAACCCCAACAAGGGGCCCGCAACGGAACCCAAGCCGTTCCCGTTCATGAAGATCCGCTGGATCGGCTTCCTGGTCACCGCGGTTATCCTGATCGGAACGACAGTCTCTCTTGCGACTCAAGGTCTGAACCTCGGCCTCGACTTCACCGGCGGTGTCCAGATCGAAGCAGACAGCCCCAGCGGAGCGCCGATCGTACCCGAGCAGGTGCGGGCGCGGTTGGCCGCGGCGGGTTTCGAAGAAAGTAACGTCACCACCACGCAGGGCGGCACAACTGTCGTTATCCGCGTTCCGATCAAGGAAGGCCTGTCGGTCGAGGAAGTATCCACGCAAGCCAAGGCCGCGATGGGCGCCGAACTCCGCGAACTGAAGACTGACAATGTGGAAGGCCGGGTCAGCGACAAGCTGCTGATGCAGGGCGTTATCGCGAGCGTTCTCGCGGTCCTGGGAATCGGGGCGTATGTCTGGTTCCGTTTCGAGGTTAAGTTCGGGACCGGCGCTTTCGTCACCACATTCCACGACGTCTACGCGGTGCTCGGACTGTTCTCCGTCACACAGATGACATTCGACCTGACCATCGTGGCAGGCGTTCTCACCGTTGCCGGCTATTCGATCAACGATACCGTGGTGGTCTACGACCGCATCCGCGAAATGCTCAAGAAGTACAAGAAACTGGCGATCACGGAGGTCATCGACATCTCGATCACCTCGACGCTCTCGCGGACGCTGATCACCTCGCTCGCGACCGGGCTGGCGGCGATGGCGATGGCGTTCCTTGGCGGACCTGTGCTGTTCGGCTTCGCGATCTCGATCATCTTCGGGATCATTATCGGCACATATTCGTCGATCTTCGTGGCCGCCCCGATGCTGATCCACCTGCCGGGGCGCCTGCCAGGCGCCAAGTATCAGAACCCGGACGGCACGGTCAGCGCGGCTCCCTGATTTCGGGCGTGTCCCGTATGGGCTAGCGTCTCCGGCAGCTTTCCCCCATTACTGTAGGGAAAACGAGGCGTCATCTTCTCAGCAGGAGAGGGACGCCGGGGTGGAGCAAGGGGACCAATGGCGTCAATTCATGCGCCCGCCGGGGAGGCGCGCCGGCAGGGCCCGTTTTACACGCAGCTGTACTTTCAGGTCCTGGCCGCGATCTTTCTCGGCGGCCTGATCGGCTTCCTGTTTCCGCTGAACACCTTCGTGGAGGCGGTTGATCCCGCGACCGGGCTGGCGATCAACAAAGCCGTGCCCATTCCCGAGAACCAGTGGGTGGCCCAATACCTGAAACCGCTCGGCGACCTGTTCATCAAGGTTGTGAAGATGATCATCGCACCGGTGGTGTTCCTCACCATCGTGATCGGCATCGCGGGCATGAGCGACCTCGGCAAGCTCGGCCGCGTCGTGTTCAAGGCCTTTGCCTATTTCCTGTTCTTCTCGAGCCTTGCGCTGGTGGTGGGCCTTGTGGTGGCCAACGTCTTCCAGCCCGGCGCCGACATGAACATAGACCCGGCCGCGCTGGATCCCGCAGCGGTAAACCGCGTGCACGGATATGAGGAGCAGTCTCACAACCTTACCGTGATGGGTTTCATCAGCGAGATCGTGCCTTCGACTTTCGTGGGAGCATTCACGGGCAACAACATCCTGCCCGTCCTGTTCCTGGCGATCGTTTTCGGGATTTCGCTTGCTGCGGTGGGTGAGCGGGCGAAGCTGGCCGTCGACGTGCTGACGGCCTTCAGCACCGCAATTTTCAAGATGGTTGCGATCCTGATGCGAGCGGCGCCGATCGGCGCTTTCGGCGCATTCGCCTTCATCATTGCCGACCAGGGGCTTGGCGCGATCCTGTTCCTTGCGAAGCTGATCGGCGCAGTCTGGCTGACTTCGCTAGTGTTCGTGCTCGTCGTCCTCGGCGTAGTGGCGGCCTGGGCAGGCTTCAGCATTCTCAAGCTGATCCGCTATCTCAAGGAGGAGCTTTTCCTCGTGCTTGGCACGTCGTCTTCCGAGTCGGCGCTGCCTGCGCTCATGGAGAAGATGGAGAGGGCAGGGTGCGCACGCCCCGTTGTCGGGCTCGTCGTGCCGACCGGCTACTCGTTCAACCTCGATGGCACCAACATCTACATGACACTGGCGGCCCTGTTCATCGCACAGGCCACCAACACCCCGCTCGGATTGGACCAGCAGATCATCCTGCTGCTCGTTGCAATGCTCAGTTCCAAAGGCGCGGCAGGCGTTACGGGCGCCGGCTTCATTACTCTGGCGGCAACCCTCGCCGTGTTTCCATCGATCCCGATTGCCGGGATGGCGATCATCCTCGGCGTCGACCGTTTCCTCTCGGAATGCCGCGCGCTGACGAACTTCGTCGGCAATGCCGTCGCCACCATTGTCGTAAGCCGCTGGGAGGGCGCGCTCGATCGCGACAAACTCAGGCTCGCAATGGATGGCAAGGCGCCGCCCCTGGCGGCCCAGCCAATCGAGCAGGACCCCGACTGAGGCGCAACGCCTGCCACAACGAAAAACGCCCCGGACGGTTGTCCGGGGCGTCTTCGTTTCAACCCAACCCGGGAACTACATCTTGCAGTCGTTGTGGAGGAACTCTTCCATCGCCTTCAGCGACTCGCGGTGATTGTCCGCAGTCCACAGAATGCCCTGGTGGCCCATGTCCTTCAGAACCAGGAGCTTGGCGCGACCCGTTCCCTTGACCGCGTTGTAGAAGTCGGTCGCGTGGAACAGCGGCACGCGAACGTCGCGGTCGCCATGGTAGATGAGGATCGGCATGGCGAGTTTCGCGGTGTTCTGCTGCGGGTCCATGCCGCCGACCGTGCGGCCCTGGTAGGCGCGCTGCATGCGGTTTTCACCCCAGTTGTTAGCGATGCGGGTCAGGTTGGAAACGCCGGCCCCAGCAATCGCGCACTGGAAGGGACCACCGGGACGAACGGACGCCGCGAACGCAGCGAAACCGCCGTAGGAGTAACCGAAGATCGCGATCTTGTCTTTCTTCGCGTAGCCTTCAGCAACCATCCAGGCGGCGCCGTCGTCCTTGTCGTCCTGCATCGCCAGGCCCCACTGATTGTCGCCGGCAAGCCAGAGGCTGTGACCCCAACCATCGCTTCCGCGATATTGTGGTTGCAGCACGGCGTAGCCTCGCGTGGCGAAGAACTGGGTCCAGCCCGAACCGTCCCAACCGATATAGTCACGCGCCCACGGGCCACCGTGCGGCAGCACGATCGCCGGCGGAGCCGGATCGCCCTTCTTGAAGCCCGGGGGCAGGGTGAGGAAGGCAGGAATCTTCATGCCATCGCGCGCGTCGTAGTAGACAAGCGACCGCTCACCCATCGTCTCCGGTTTGATCCAGGGACGCTCCGAGCCGATGCCGAGGACCTTCGTCTTGTTCAGCAGCAGATAGTAGGCGGGCGGATGGCGCGGGCTCTCCACGGAGAAGAGGATCTTCCCGTTATCGCCTTCGCCGGCTCCACCGATGATGTCGACCAGTTGCCCCTTGAACGAGGCTTCAAGTCCCTTCTGGATCGATACAAGGTCGGGGTCCGTCCAGAACACCATCGGGTTGGCGCCCTCATAGCGGAAGCCGAGGATCTTGCCGAAATTGTCCTTCGAACGGCCGAGCACGACGCCCGTGGCGTTGAAATCACGGTGCGCGAATAGCGGCTGGTCGTCGAATTTGTCGGTGCGCGCGTCGTAGAGATAGACCGCCGACTTGTCCGAGAACTTGTCGGTGACGACGAAATATTTGCCGGTCTCCTCGTCGTATCCCGCGATCGACATCGAGTTGCGGTTTCGCGTGTCGACGGTCAGCGGCACCTCAAGATCGAAGGCGCCAGTTTCGCGATTCAGAATGTGCGTCTCGAAATTGTAGATGAGATCGCCGGTATTCTCGATTTTCGTCTTCGTCAGGATCTTGCCGTCGCGCGGATCGAGCAGGTCGATCGCGAGATCGCCGACGTCCTTGTAGAGCGACTGGCTCCTTCCGGTTCGCAGGTTCACTTTCGAATAGCGAGCTACAAAGTCCGTATCGGTCTGGACTACGATAACGTTCTCGGGGTCGAGCGGCAGGTCGATGATGCCGGGGCGAGTGCCGATTTCGAGGCAGCGCAGCGTTTCCGCGCTGACGCCAATCGAACGGCCGCCCTCGAACGGGTCGTCGAAGGTCTTGAGCGATTTGTCCGACAGGAACGACTTGTAGAGCCATGTCTTGGTGCTGCCGGTCGTCCGACCCTCGCCGCAGCCCCCGAGGCTTCCCGTCCACATCTGGTTGGCCGTTACGAAAACCTTGCCTTGTTTCATCGCGCGGGCGGCAATGAAGCTCATCCGATCGCTAGGCGTCGCAGTCCAATCCAGCGGCTTTGTTCCGTCGACCTTTGATATGTCTGCAGAGGCAATGATGCGTTTCGTGGGGTCGCGCGGGTCAGCGCGAATGGCCACGATGAAGTCGCCCTCCGGCGACATCGAGACACCCGTCACATCCTGGACGCGGGCAATAGATTCCACGTCGAGTTTCTGGGCATAGGCTACGCCAGATCCGGCCAAGACAGCGGCCAACGCGATTCCAATTAGGCTTCGAGACAACGTAAACCCCTGAATTTGCAAGGTGAACTAGGTAAGATCGCTGGCGTAATGCTGCGGCGTTTGGCTGGTTCCCGCAAGGGGATTCACACAGGGGTGTCTGTATTGGAAAATCCTGCCTCAATTGGCCCAACTATTTGTGTCCCAGGCGCCACATTCGCGTCTCAATGATGCCGCGGAACAGTCACGTGACGTCACAGTGATTGATGTCTGGAAATCTACCGTGCCAAAAGGCCAATAGCCCGAGTCAGGACGGGCTTTGTCTTTGGTCGGCATTCTGGGGTCATTCATGTCCAACACGAGCGCTTCACTGCGCAAGCTTTTCCGTGGCGGCGCCGCATTCGGCGTCCTCTCACTGGCGATGGGCGCAGCAGTCGCGCAGACGCCAACGCAACCCGTCGACACGGTCGTCGATTGCGATCCGACGACTCCCGGCGTGCAGACGAACTGCCCGACCGAGAGCAATGACCGGGTTATCATCACCGGTTCGCGCATCGCTCGTGATGCATTTACGTCTACCTCACCGATTCAGGTCATCACCGCCGAGCAGTCCACGCTTGAAGGTCTGGTGGACACCTCTGAAATCGTTCAGGGCAGCTCGATCGCCCAAGGTTCGCTGCAGTTCAACAACCAGTTCGGCGGCTTCGTTATCGAAGGCGGCTCGGGCATCAACTCGGTGTCTCTGCGCGGTCTCGGCGCCCAACGCTCGCTGGTCTTGCTGAACGGCCAGCGTCCCGGCCCGGCCGGCGTGCGCGGCCAGGTTGCTGCGTTCGACCTTCAGGTCGTTCCGGATTCCATCATCTCGCGTGTCGAGATCCTCAAGGACGGCGCTTCGTCGGTGTACGGTTCGGACGCTGTGGCCGGCGTCGTGAACATCATCACCCGCACGTCGGTCGACGCGCCGGAACTGAACATCCAGTACAACGCCACCGAAGAAGGTGGCGGCAACACGATGCAGATCAACGGCGCGATCGGCTTCGACTTGTTCGGCGGCAATTTCATGCTGGCCGCGGAATACGAAACCCGTGACCCGCTGAAGTTCGGCGACCGCAAAGGCCTCTCCTGCGCTCAGGATCTCGCCTATGACGCGACGACTGGCCAGCGCATCGATCGCCTCGACCGCTCTGTCCTACGGGGCACGAGCCTCGCGGACTGCAACAACATCTACTTCAACACGGTAATCGTCGGCGCAAACCGCTACGTACCGACCCCGGATGGCATCACGACGGGGCCGATTCCTGGCTATCGCCCCCGCGCCAACAGGACCTACGCCCAAGCTCCGCAGGCCTACTACGAAGACGTGCTCAATGATGAGCGCTTCCTCGACACCGACGCGATCGCCGGCGTGGACCGCATGAGCCTCTATGGCCGCGCTGATTTCCAGCTTGATCTCTTCGGCGGAATCGACTGGATGACCGAAGCGCTGATAAACCGTCGCGAGTACGAGAGCCACCGCGTTCGTCAGTTCTTCCCCACGATCGCGCCGAACTCTGGCTATGACGTCGCTGGAAACTTTGGCGGAGCAGGCAACAGCGTGTTCGCAGGCCTGGCCCAGCCGATCACAATCTGGCCCTCGGACCAGGAAGTGAACGTCGACTATGGCTACGTCCACTCCGGCCTGAGCGGCGACTTCTTCCTCCCGGGGTGGAGCTGGACGGCTGACGCTTCGTACTCCAAGTCCGACGGCGAATATCTCGGCAACCAGATCCTGATCGAAACGGCCGGCGACTGGAACTACGCTCGCCCGTCGGATGGTCTGTATGCTGGTCCGAACTACAACCCGTTCGACCCGGCCTTCCTGTCGGGCAACTATTCGGACGCGGTCTATGATCTGCTGAGCACGACCTCCGTCGGCGGCACGACGTACGAACAGACGGTCGTTCAGGGCGTCGTCTCAGGCGACCTGTTCGAGCTTCCGGCTGGCCCCTTGGGCATCGCGGTCGGCGCTGAATGGCGCAACTTCGAGATCGACGACACGCCGGACCCTCGCGGCTCGAACAACGAGTTCTGGGGCACGACGTCCGCCGGACGTACGACGGGCGAGGATACGGTCGTGGAAGGCTTCATCGAAGCCAACGTGCCGCTGCTCAAGGGTCTGCCCTTCATCGAAGAGCTGACCATGGACGCCTCGACCCGCGCGTTCGAGTACGACTCTTACGGTTCGGACAGCGTCTGGAAGGCCGGCCTGAACTGGCAGGTCATCCCGTCGGTGCGTGTCCGCGGCACTAAAGGCACTTCGTATCGCGCCCCGGCCCTGTACGAGCTGTTCCTCGCTAACCAGACGGGCTTCCTCGGCCAGACGGGCATTGACCCGTGCATTGACTGGGCCAACTCTACCAACCCGAACATCCAGGCGAACTGCGCTGCCGCAGGCGTGCCGTCCAACTACAATGGCGTCGGCTCTTCGGCGCTCATCATCACGGGCGGCGGCGCTGGCGTTCTGTCGGCCGAGACGTCTGAAGCCAGCACGCTCGGCGTGATCTGGACGCCGGACTTCATCGACTTCAGCCTGGCGATCGACTACTTCGACATCACTGTCGACAATCAGGTGTCGCAGCTCGGCGCCTCGGGCATTCTCGGCGGCTGCTACGGTTCGCCGAACTACCCGAACGCGTTCTGCAGCCTGTTCACACGCGCTCCGGGCACCGACCCGACCCGCCCGTACCAGATCATCTCGGTGCAGGACAGCTACATCAACATTAACCAGCAGTCGACTGCAGGCATCGACATCACCGCCCGTTACGAACACGAGTTCGATTTCGGTACGATGGTTGTTGACCTGTCAGCGACCAAGACCACGGAAGATGTCGTGAACCTGTTCGACCCGAGCCTCGCTTCGGGCTTCGACACGAGCGACTTCAACGGCACGCTGGGTGATCCGGAGTGGGTTGGCGACGCGTCGGTGCAGCTGCGCACGGGCGACTTCACCTACTCGTGGTTCGCTGATTATACGGGCTCGATGGACCACTCGGTGTTCGCTGCAGACACGGCTGCCTATCAGGGCCGCACGATCCGCCGCATCAACGAGACGGATCCCTTCATCACGCACGACGTTTCGGTTCGCTACCGCGGTGATAACTACTTCATCCTCGGCGGCATCCAGAACGTGTTCAACGCGACACCGCCGGAAGTGACGACGGGCGTCACGACGCGCTTCGGCAACACGCCGGCCTTCGCGTCGCAGTTCGTCAGCGCCTACTACGGCCGCACGTTCTTCGTCCGCCTCGGCTACGAGTTCTAGGAAGAAGCTACGTCAGAGATTGGGGAGGGCGCGCCAACTGGCGCGCCCTTTTCATTTGAGGATACAGGCGAACGAAGCGCGTAGGGCGGACGGCAGCCTGATCAGCTTTCAAGGATGTCCCTGGAGATATCCGCCAGCGTCCGGACGCCCGTGAGCGCCATCGCCACGCGCATCTCGGCCTCGACGAGGTCCAGCACGTGGGCGACGCCGGTCTGGCCGCGGGCAGCCAGCGCGTAGACCCAGGCGCGGCCGAGCATCACGCCTGACGCCCCGAGCGCCATGAGGCGCACCACATCGAGGCCTGACCGTACCCCGCCATCGGCAAGGATCGTGGTCTTGCCACCGACAGCATCGACAAGGCGGGGCAGGGCGGCGGTGCTGGAAATCGCGCCGTCCAGCTGTCGGCCGCCATGATTGGAGACGATGATGCCGTCCGCCCCGGCGCTGACGGCATTGCGCGCATCGCCAGGGTCGAGGACGCCCTTGAGGATCAGCGGACCGGACCACTCCTGCCGCACCCAGTCGAGGTCGCGCCACGTGACCGACGGGTCGAAATTCTGGCGCATCCAACGGAAGAAATCCTCAAGGCCGCTCTTCCTGCCAAGGACCGGCGCGACATTGCCCAGCTTGTGCGGTCCGCCAAGAAGCCCGACATCCAATGCCCATGATGGCCGGCGGGCGGCCTGCAGGAATCGCCTCATAGCACCGACGGCGTTGCTGGCCCCGGCCAGGCCAGAGCGGTAGTCGCGATAACGGGAGCCGGGCACGGGCATGTCGACAGTGAAGACCAGCGCGCCGCACTGCGCCTCACGGGCCTTCTGCAACAGGTCTCGCATGAAGCCGCGGTCGCGTATCATGTAGAGCTGGAACCAGAATGGCTTGCGCGCTGCGGCGTGAACCTCGTCAAGGCTGCAGACGGAAACGGTGGAAAGCGTGAACGCAACGCCCTTGGACTCAGCGGCGCGTGCGGCCTGGATCTCGCCACGGCGCGCCATCATGCCCGCGAGGCCGATGGGCGCAAGCGCGACGGGCAGCGACCATTTTTGTCCGAACAGGGTTTGCGACACATCGATCTGGGACACGTCGTTGAGCACGCGCTGACGGAGGGCGATGCGCTGCAGGTCGTCCCGATTTCGCCTGAGGGTCACCTCGTCGAAAGACCCTCCATCGACATACTCGAACAGAAATTTCGGCAGCCTCCGCCGAGAAAGGGCGCGATAGTCGCTGATCGAGGCGGCAATCATGTCGACGCCTCCAGCGGGCGCTGGTCCTGCGGCATCAGATGCTCTTCGACCGGCCGGCCCAGAAGGGCGCGCGCACCTGCGCACGGAGAACTTTGCCAGCGGCGTTGCGCGGCAGCGCATCCACGAAGTCCACCGTGCGCGGACGCTGGAAGCCGGGCAGGCGCTCCCTCGCGAAGTCCAGGATCGATTGCACGGTTTCGGGCGCGCGTGGCACGCCAGGCTTCAGCTCAACAACCGCCTTGATCTCTTCGCCCCAGTCTTCGTTGGGAACGCCCACGACGGCGGCATCGGCAATGTCGGGGTGGCGGATCAGCACCTCGTCGATCTCGACGGGATAGATGTTGACCCCGCCCGAGATGATCAGCTCGGCGGTGCGCCCGGTCAGGAACAGGTCGCCATCGGCATCGAACCGGCCCATGTCGCCAAGCGTGAACCAGTCGCCGCGATAACTCGCATCCGTCTTGCCCGGTTCCTTGTAGTATACGAAGCGGCCCGTCGCCGGGGCCTTCACATAGATGAGGCCCTCAGTTCCCTGCGGAACCGGATTGCCCTCAATGTCGAGCAGCTTCACCTCGACGCCCGACACCGCCTTGCCGACGGTTCCCGGCTTCTTCAGCCAATCATGCGGGCCAACAAACACGCCGCCGCCCTCGGTCGAGGAATAGTACTCGTAAATCACCGGCCCGAACCAATCCAGCATCGACTGCTTCACGTGCGCCGGGCAGGGCGCCGCGCCATGGATGATCCAGCGCATCGAACTGATGTCGTATTTCTTCCGTGTGGCCTCAGGCAGCTGCAACATGCGGTGCATCATCGTGGGGACGAGGTGCGTGTGGGTCACCTTGTAAGTCTCGATCAGGCGAAGCGTTTCTTCGGCATCCCATTTGTCCATCAGCAGGACTGTGACGCCGGCGTTGATCGGGATCACGAAATTGAGGCCCAACGGCGCCGCGTGATAAAGCGGGCCGGTCAGCAGAGACATGTCGGTCTGCGGATTCCATTGCGCCGTCTCGTTGCAGATGTTGTTCAGCTGCGAAACCACGGGGCGCGTGTGACGATAGACACCCTTGGGCCGCCCCGTAGTCCCCGACGTATAGAGCATGGTTGAGCCGGCTTCAGGCGCGTCAATGTTCGCAGAGCTCTCTCCGGCAAGCGCCGTCTCGTAATCGTCAAACCCATCTATCGCGCCCGCGAACGCCAACTTGAGCTTGAGTTTGTCCGACGCGGCGACGCCAGCGCTCGCGCCTGTGGCGAAGCGCCCCGACGCAACGAGCACGCGCGCATCGCAATTGTCGATGACATAGGCGATGATCTCAGGCGACTGGTGCCAGTTGACCGCCGTCAGGCGGTAGCCGGCGCGCTGTGTAGCGGCCCAGACTTCGGCGAACTCAGGCCCGTTGTGTGCGAGCAACGCCACGGCATCACCCGGCTGGAGTCCATGGCGACGGAACAGGCGCACCAGCTGGTTGGCGCGGTCGTTGAGCTGGCGCCAGGTGCGATTGCCCGATGGGGAAATGATCGCCAGCCTGTCCGGCGACCGGCGCGCGTGCACGGCCACAGCAATGCCCTGTGCGATCAGCTGTTGGTCGCCAAGCGTGTCGATGTCGGTCATGGCCTGCAGCACTTCCATCCCTGGCGCCGCTCTTTGGGCGGTCGCGTTTTGCGGCAGGATAGTTCGCCACCGCAATCCTACGCAATGAGGCGATCAGCCTGCCGGCTTGAACTCATCCCGCAGCTGGCGTTTCAGGACCTTGCCTATGGACGAGCGGGGCAGGGACGGCACAAGCCGGGCGTAGGTCAATCGCTGGGTCTTGCCGACCCGGGCGTTCATCCATTGCCGCAGCTCCTCCGCCTCGGCAGTGACTCCCTCGCGCAGTACGATGAAGGCCGCCGGCGTCTCGCCCCATTCCCTCGACGGAATGCCGACCACGGCTGCCTCGGCCACAGCGGGGTGTTTCGCCAGTTCTGCCTCGAGATCACTCGGATAGACGTTGAAGCCGCCGGTAATGATCATGTCCTTCTTCCGGTCGCCCAGAACCAGGAAGCCATCCTCATCGAACCGGCCGACATCTCCTGTGCGGATGTAGCGATCCCCGGCGGGGCTGAACCATTCGGCCTCTGCTGTCTTTGCGGGCTGGTTGTGATAGCCGGACATGATCGACATCGAACGCCCGACAATTTCGCCAGTCTCTCCGCGCGCCAGCTCGCGGCCATCTTCGCCGATGATGCGGATGTCATGGCCGGTTGCGGGTTGCCCCACCGTGTGCAGCTTGTTCGGAAACTCGTGCGCGCGCAGCAAGCAGGAACCACCGCCCTCGGTCATGCCGTAGATCTCGACGAGACCACCGGGCCATCGCTTGAGTATGTCCGCCTTGAGATCGGCCGAGAACGGTGCGCTCGTGCAGGTCTTCATGCGGAACGACGAGAGGTCGAACCGGTCGAAGTCGGGCAGGTCCATTAGGCGGCGATACTGAACCGGCACCAGCATCGCGTGCGTTGCGCGATGCTGCTGGGCCAGTTCGAGAAATCCGCGCGCATCGAACTTGCGCATCAGTACGACGGTACCGCCGCGCACCAGCGCCGGGATGAGACTCACCAGCGTCGTGTTTGAATAGAGCGGTGTGGAGACGATGGTGATGGACTCCGGCCCATATCCCAGGCCTTCGGCGCGACGGATATGGCCCCACCGCATGCGGTGCGACTGCACGATGCCCTTGGGCGTGCCCGTGGTTCCGGAAGAATAGATAATGTTGAAAGGTTGTTCGGGATCGATCTCCACAGGGGCGGGCTTGGCGCCTTCCGGCTCTAGCCACGCATCAAACGCTGTGCTTGCGCCGCCTTCCAGCACAACCCGCCTTGCGTCCGGCCTGTTGGTCACGCTGTCAATCGCGGCGGAGGCGGCATCGTCCAGAAACAGGATAGACGCGCCACAGTCGCGCATCATTGCTGCAAGCTGCTCAGGCGTCGATGACGGGGCCAGCGGGCAGGCAGCAGCGCCGATGCGGAGCGCCGCGACATATGCCACGACATACTCCACCGACGATGGGCCACACATGGCGACCGCACCGCGATTGGCGACTCCATCGCGCTGCATCGCGGCGGCTGCGCGATCCACCAGCCGATCAAAAACGGCGAATGTGATCCGCCGCGGGCCGTCAATGATCGCCAGATGATTCGGACGTTCGATTGCGTGCGCCCTGACGATGTCCGGCATCGTCGCGAAGTCGCTCTGCAGGAGTTCGGCTGCGATTGTCATGCGGTGAATCCGTAGCGGTCAGCGGCCAGTGAAAGTCGGATGGCGGCGCGCGTGAAATGCGGCTCGGCCCTCTGTGAAGTCTGCGCTGTCAAAGCACGTGTCGATTGCCTTCTGCGCTGCGTCGCGCAACGAAGGATCGAGCGCTGCACGGCTGGCGAGCTTGGCGGCGGCATATGTCAGCGGCGCAGTAGCCGCCATCATGGCGACCATCTCGCGCACGACATCAACCTGCTTGCCCTGAGGGACGATATTGTTCACGAGGCCAGCCTTCGCGGCTTCAAGCGCCGTCAGCTGACGCGCGGTCGCCAGCATCTCGAGCGCCATGCCACGTCCGACCAGCGATTGCAGCCGGATGAAGTTGTCCAGCTCGAAACCAAGCCCGAGCCGTCCGGCCGGCACGCCGAAGCGCGACCCTTCCGTGCAGATGCGGATGTCGCAAGCCGTCGCCACCACAATGCCACCGCCGATGCAGAAGCCGTTGATCATCGCGATGGTTGGGACAGGCGCCTCGATCAGCGACGCCGTTGCCTTGCTGACGGACGCGGTGAACGACCGGTTGCTCGCCGCGTCATGCCGCTGCACGTCGAACTCGGCGATATCGGCGCCGGAAATGAACGCCTTGTCGCCGGCGCCCTTGAGGACGATCGCACGGACGCCGAGCTTGACCAGGCTGGTCACCGCCTCCGGCATGGCATCCCACATGTCGCGCCGGACTGCATTGAGGCGGTCCGGCTGGTTGAAGGTCAGCCAGCCGATCATCGCATCCTGTTCGGTCAGAAGCCTGCCGCCTGCGAATTCCATGGTCCCGATCCCGCGTTCCGTTGCGTTTGCCGCCTCTGCCTACGCCATCAGGGGCCGCCCCGCCAAACCCATTCCCCGTCCGGCGACGGCCTCCGGCGGCGGCGCGTTGACCCATGCAGTCGCGGCCATTACGAGTGAGAGTAATCGAGCCGGTCCATCCGCTGCAGGGGAGGCGCGGACTGGTCTTGAGGCCGGACGCCCGTGGAAAGCCAGCCTTGCGGCTGTGTTGACCTGAGAGACGCCGGCTTCCAGTGGAGACCGGGTTTGCGTAAGCGTAGTTCATCGTCAGCGGACCTTCGCGCGTGACCCAGGGCTCCCGTCCTCCAGGGTTGACCGGCGATCTGGAAGTGCTGGCGTTCGCCGCAGCCGAGCTGGCAGCCAGCAGGCGCGTCGCGCTGATCACGATCGTTGGCCTCGACGGGCCGTTCTCGCGTCCGCTTGGCGCGCAGCTGGCGGTTGCCGAAGACAAGCGCTTCGTCGGCAGCATTTCAGGCGGTTGCCTTGAACAGGCGTTGACCGAGGAAGCTCAACTCGCCATGGCCGCCGGAGAAAACCGCGTCGTCCGATACGGGCGCGGTTCGCCATATCTTGACGTGCGGCTGCCTTGCGGCGGCGGCATCGATCTTCATATCGACATCGGTGCAAGTCACCAGACGCTGCAGGCCGCGATTGCGCTCGGCCATGAACGCCGTAGATTCTCCCTCGCGTTCGATCCTACTGCGCCGCAGTCCAACCTCCGCTTGTTGCGGGAAGGGAATGTTGCAGGAGCGGGCGAGTTCGTGCGGACGTTTGAACCAAAGTTGAGACTCGTGCTGGCGGGGCGCGGATGGGAGATCGTGGCGATGAGCCAACTGGCCCAGACAGCCGATGTGGATCTGGTGGTCGCCAGCCAGGAGGCGGCGACGCTCGACTTCTGCCGCCCATTCACAAACCAGCTCATCCCACTGACGATTCCCGCTGCGCCGCCTGCCTTGCCGCTTGATGCAGATACGGCTGTCGCCTGCCTCTTTCACGAGCACGAGTGGGAAGCGCCGCTCCTGCTGGACGCTCTTCGCAGCGAGGCTTTCTACGTCGGCGCGCTTGGCTCGCGCCAGACGCATGAACGGCGCGTAGAGACCCTGCGTGCGCTCGGCGCCGGCGCCGAGGACATTGCTCGGCTCAAGGGGCCAATCGGTCTCTTTGCATCGCGCGATCCCCGGTCGCTTGCGATCTCTGCGCTCGCCGAGATCGTGAAACTGCGCACCGAAGGCCGGGTGATCGCATGACCTCTGCGCTCAACAGAACGGCTATCGTCCTGGTTGCCTCCGGCCTTTCGCGCCGCTTTGGCCGCAAGGACAAGATGATGGCCAATCTCGGCGGGCTGCCGCTCGTGGAGCACGCGGCGAGCACGATCGCCAGACTGCACCCGCTGACCAAGGTGGCGGTCTGTCCTGCGAGCCGGCCGGAGATTGGCGAACGCCTGATCGATCGGTTCGTCATCGCCGTGAACAAGAAGCCCAGCCAGGGCCTCGGCCATTCCATCGCGCTCGGCGCGCAGATCGCGCTGCAATTCAAACCGGACGCGATCATGGTGTGTATGGCCGACATGCCGTTCATCGAGCCTTGGCTGCTGGAACGCATGGCGGCTCAGCTGAAAGAGGGGCGGGCGGACATAATCCACGCCGGCGCACCGGACCGGCCGCACCCGCCGACAATTTTCGGCAAGCCATGCTTCGAGCAGCTGGCCGCGCTTGATGGCGACGACGGCGCCAAATCCCTGATGCGGTCGGACACGCTGCGGATCGCGGCGTTCAATGCGCCGGGTCCGTTGCTGTTTGATGTCGACACGCGCGACGACCTCGCACTTGCCGGGCAGCAGCTGGCGGTCAGGACGCGGTGCTATTCGCACACCTGGTCCACCGCGCGGATCAATCCGCCAGCAACAGAGCCGCCGCAGTTTAGGGATATCCAACCCGACAAGCCGCGCCCGGTGTCACGCATCGCGACGCGCTGAACGCTCGATCACCTTGACCTCGACCCAGAGCGCTTCCTGCTGGTCGAGAGACAGTGCTCCGAAATCGAGTCCCCGTTCGCGGGCAATCCTCTCCATACCCTCAAATCGTTTCACAAACTTTGAATTCGCGTTGCGAAGTGCGACTTCCGGATCGACCGACAGCTTGCGGCAAAGATTGGCGACCACGAACAGGATGTCGCCCAACTCTTCGGCGACATGCGCCTGATCCCGCTCCGGCGCCGCAATGGCCTCGCGGAGCTCGCCAATCTCTTCGTGCAGCTTCTCGAGCACCGGCTCCGGACCCGGCCAGTCGAACCCGACCCGACCGGCGCGCTTGGTCAGCTTCTCCGCCCGCATCAGCGCCGGCAGTGCGACGGCCACGCCGTCGAGAGCGCTCACCGGACCAGCCTTGACCTTCTTGGCCCGCTCAGCCGCCTTCATGACCTCCCACGCCCCGACCTGGGCGTCCGCGCTCTCCACAGTCACCGAACCGAACACGTGCGGGTGGCGTTCGACCATCTTGTCCACCAGGCCGCGCACCACGTCGTCGATATTGAAGTGGCCGGCTTCCTCGGCCATCCGGGCGTGGAACACGGACTGGAACAGCAGATCGCCCAGCTCGCCCTTGAGCTCGCCCATGTCCCGCCGCTCGATAGCGTCAGACACCTCATAGGCTTCCTCGATCGTGTAAGGCGCGATCGTCTCGAAGGTCTGCTCGAGGTCCCAAGGGCAGCCCGTGCCCGGCGTTCGCAGCCTGGCCATTAACGTCACCAGATCGCGCCATGCGTCCCCACTCAAGGGGAGGGGACGGGTGTCGGCGGCCTTTACAGCCGTCTCCTTCTTGCCTGCGCCTGCGTCATCCATCTTCGCGATCCCCATACACGCAAGTCGCATAATCAACATTATGGGCAATTTTGATTGTATAGAAATCAGCCATTTTGCGGGATTTCCAGCTCCATGCCGTCGAAGGCGGGCTCGACGCCCTCCGGCAGCTCCGAGCGCAGTTTCCGGTAATCCAGATCGACATGCAGGTTCGTCAGGATCGCCCGGCGCGGCTTCAGGCGCTCGATCCACGCCAGCGCGTCAGACACCGACGCATGGGTCGGATGAGGCTTGTAGCGCAACGCGTCGACAACCAGCGTGTGCAGCCCGCCCAGCCTCGCCAACGTCTCCTCAGGCAGCCGGACCACGTCGTTGCAATAGGCAAAGTTTCCGATCCGGAAGCCCAGCGACGGGCCGCCGCCATGGTCCTGGTCCAGCGGCAGGAGCGGCATGGGCCCGCCTGCCCCCAGCACCTCCATGGGCTGGCCAGGCGAGATATCCACAAGCTTGTCCAGAATTGCCGGATACGCCCCGGCGCCATCGAAGCAGTAACCGAAACGCACGCCGAGCGTCGCCGCCGTCGGTTGGTCCATGTGAACCGGGATGCGTTTGTAAGCTCGCAGGACCAGGGCCCGCAGGTCGTCCAGCCCATGCGACTGGTCGGCGTGGTCATGGGTCATCAGCACAGCATCAAGCCGCTGGACGTTAGCCGCCAGCAGCTGGTCGCGCATATCCGGCGAGGTATCGACCAGCACCACCGTCTGGTCGGTCGCGCCCGCGCCGATCCAGCGCAGCAGGATCGAACAGCGCGACCGCCTGTTGCGGGGCTCGGCCGGATCGCAGGCGCCCCAGTCATTGCCGATGCGCGGAACGCCGCCAGACGATCCACAGCCAAGAATGCGAACCTGCAACCTGCCCGCCCCCGCCATCAGCTCACCCTGTTAAAGAGATTGAGCGCGTTGGCGGTCGTCAGTCGTGCGGCCTCTTCGAATTCCAGCCCACGATGCGCAGCGTAGGCCTTGCACACGTCGACGAGATACGCCGGCTCATTGCGCCGGCCCCGGTGCGGAATGGGCGCCAGATATGGGCAGTCGGTTTCCAGGATGATCCGCTCGATCGGCACCATGGCCAGCACGGCGCGAACATCGGTTGCACTCTTGAAGGACAGGATCCCGGACACCGAGAAATGCGCATCAAGATCCATCGCGCGCCGGGCTAGCCGCTCGCCCGACGTATAGCAGTGCATCAGGATACGGAATGGGCCACGCGCGTACTCGCGCTCGAGAATGTCGCCCGTAAGGTCGTCCGCCTCGCGCGTGTGAACCACCAGCGGAAGCCCTGTCTCGCGCGCAGCATGGATATGCTCGACGAAAGATCGCTCCTGAAGAACGATGTCGCTGTAGCCATAGTGCTGGTCGAGCCCTGTCTCGCCAATCGCGCAGACCTCTGGATCGGCAGCCTCACGCACGAGCGTTTCCGCTTCGAGACTCCAGAAGTCCTTCGCGTAGTGCGGATGCACGCCGACACTGCACCAGATGTCAGCGTTGGCCGCCGCAATGGCTTTCACTGCCGGATAACGATCAAGCCGGTCGCAGATCGTGACGAAGCGCGAAACGCCCGCCGCGCGTGCGCGCGCAATCACATCGTCCACCTCGCCGGCGAATTGCTCCGCATGCAGATTGACGTGCGTGTCGAAGAGCATGTCACGCTCCCGACTGCATGAGCGGCGCGGCAATCGCCAGCGCAGCAGCGACAGTCTGCGCACGATCCTGATTGAGGCCTCGCGCTTCTGCTTCAAGGCGCATCAGCTGCAGCGCCGCCTCCGCCCAGCCGCCAGCTGCGAGCGGATCAAGCTCACGTCGCGCGCGCGTCTGCATGCTGTTGCGCAACGCCTCGAGCGCAGCAGCCAGCGTCGCATCGCTCTTCGCGGACTGCTGCAGCGAAGCATGCAACGCGCGACCATCCGATCCGCCGAGTGAGCGCAAGGCATCAATCGCGGCGGAGGCTGCCGCGGCTGAATCTCCACCTTCAAGCTGCGCGGCGCGTCCAGGCCGTCCGGGCGCAAGCCGAGCCATCTGCTCGGCCTCGCCAGGCGAACGGCCAGCCTGAATAAGAGCCGACATTGTTTCGGATTCGCCGAGCGCGGTCAGCCGCACCTCGTGGCAACGGCTCCGGATCGTCGGCAGCAACAGCTGCTCGCCATGCGAGATAAGGAACAGTACAGCCTTGGCCGGCGGCTCCTCCAGTGTCTTCAGAATGGCGTTCGACCCGAAGCGATTGAGCTCGTCGAGCGCATCGACAATCGCCACGCGCCAACCGCCCATGGCCGGGCGCAGCGAAAAGAACTCCGACAGCTCGCGAACACTGTCCGCTGGAATCTCGGACTTCTGCTTTCCCGCATCGTCTATTGGGCGACGGATGATGCGGAGATCAGGATGGCTGCCAGCCGTCACGAGCTTTCCAATGGGCGATGCCTCGCCAGCGGCCAGCGATCCATCGCCGCGTCCCAGAAGATGCATGGCGAACTGCAACGCCAGCCGTGCTTTGCCCACGCCACGCGGCCCACGCAGCAACCAACCGTGATGAAGCCGTCCCGACTGCGCCGCAGCGAGGAATTCACGCTTGGCCTCGTCATGCCCGATGACCGCGCCCAACTCATTCGGATCGACGGCCATCAGCGGCCTCCATCCAGCCGGCTTTCAATGGCGTTCATCGCCGCATCCGCCAGCCTCTGCGGATCGACCGACGCATCCAGCACCGCGCAACGCTGCGGGTTAGCCCGCGCGATATCGAGGAAGCCGCGATGCACCGCCTCATGATAGCTGATCAGCCGGGACTCGATTGCATCCGCCACACCGGCGCGCGCCGTCATTCGCTGGCGAGCAATTGCGATGGGGAGATCAAGCACCAGCGTCAGATCCGGCACCGTATCGCCGACACAGATGCGGTCGATGGCTTCGACATCGCTCGCCGAAACACCGCCCGCCGCCGCCTGATAGGCGCGCGTCGAATCCGAGAACCGGTCGCAGATCACCCAGCATCCACGCTCCAGCGAGGGTCGGATCAGCTTGTCGAGATGATCGCGCCGCGCCGCATAGAACAGCAGCGTCTCCGCCATCGGCTTCCATCCGCCAACATCATCGGACGGCGTCAGGATTAGTTTGCGGATCGCCTCGGCGCCCGGCGTGCCTCCGGGCTCGCGCGTGCGGATCACGTCAATGCCACGCTTGGAGAGTCGCAGTGACAGTTCGGCCGCCAGCGTCGACTTGCCGACGCCCTCGCCTCCTTCGAGCGTGATGAAGCGGCCCTTCTGCGGCACTCCTAGTCGCCTCCACCCAGGCCCATCATGGCCTTGCCGATCAGGCCAAGCTCGTTGACCGACTTGCCCGCAGCAACCTTGATCCGCTTCTCCGCCGTACCCGGCGCCGTCAGCACCAGTTCGGCGACAATGTCGCCTTCCTTGATCGGAGCCATCAGCGGCGATTTGTAGATGAGATTACCCGTGATGCCCTTGACTGCATCGGCATGCAGGCCGGCTTGATAGGCCTCTGTGGCGATCAGCGGGACCGACTTCTCCTCGCCCATCCAGACATCGGCGACGCCGACCTGCGCGCCTTTGTGGACGAACTGCACCGTGTCGAAGTCCAGGAAGGCGGAGCGCATGACGCGCGGCGCTTCCGTCTTGCGCGCCGTTTCCGAGGCGAGGCCGTTCAGCACGATGATCCGCCGCTCGCCATCGCGAACGGCCGACCCGACCAGACCGAAGCCCGAGACGCCAAGGTGCCCGGTCTTGACGCCATCGGAGCCTTCAAGCTCACGCAACAGCGGATTGCGGTTGTACTGACGTGTCTTGTTGAACGTGAACTCCGGCTCCCTGAACATCGGATAGAACTCCGGGAAGTCCTTGATCAGCCGGAACGACAGCAACGCGATGTCATGCGCGCTCATCCGGTGCCTGGGATTGTCGAGACCGGTCGCGTTCGCGAACGTCGAAGCCGTCATGCCGAGTTCGGCCGCGCGCGTCGTGGCGGCCCGCGCAAAGGCTTCCTCGCTGCCCCAGATGCCTTCGGCCAGAACGATGCAGGCGTCGTTGCCCGAGACGATAATCGCGCCCTTCAGCAGGTCGCCCACGCTCACCTTCGAGTTCAGCGGCAGGAACATCGTCGAGCCATCGGTGCCGGCCCCGCCGGTGCGCCAAGCGTGCTCGCTGACGGTGAACTGATCTTCCATAGTCAGGCGGTTCGACTTCAGGCGTTCGAAGACCATGTAGTAGAGCATCAGCTTCGACATCGAAGCCGGGATCATCGGCTCGTAGCCTTGCTTGGAATAAAGCGGCACGCCCGTGTCGCCATCCATGATGAAGGCGTAGGGCGCATCCGTGTGCAGGGGATCGGCCGCCGATGGCGCCGCGGGGGGGGCAACAGGAGGCACGGCGGGCGGTTGCTGGGCAAAAGCCACGGTCGCCGCGGCGGCGAAAATCAGGGATCCGGCGAGAAGTCGCATGGACAAAGACTCCGTAGGGAATCTGGTCACATGAAGGCGCTTCGGGCGCTCCCGTCAACCGGTCGCGGTGCCCTTGACGATCAACGGTTTCCCGCGACCACCATGGCCTGCACGCCGGCGGCCGCAAGATCCTGGCGAGCGCGTTCCGCGTCGGCTCGGGTCGGCCAGGGGCCGACCATGACGCGGTAGAGTTCCGCGCCATTGACCATCACGGGGCGCAGGGACGTGGCGCCGACCGGGCGCAGGCGGTCACGCATCTGGTTGGCGTTGCCCAGATCGCCGAACGCGCCAGCTTGGAGGAAGAAGGAATCGCCGGCCGGCTGCATTATCGGACCTTGGGCAACCGGGACAGGCGTCGCAACCGGAGGCAGCGGGCGGCTGACGATGGGTTGCGGCTCCACCTGCTGGGGGAGTGACGGGGCGGCGTTCGCCTGGGCCGGGGCCGGGCCGACATACTGGACGCGCACCCGCGCCGTTCCGGGTCCGTGCATGTCCAGCGAGCCAGCGGCCGCCTTGGAAAGATCGATGATCCGGTCATCCACGAAGGGGCCGCGATCATTGAGGCGCACAACCACCGAGCGGCCATTGTCGAGATTCGTCACGCGAACCAGAGACGGGATCGGAAGCGTCGGATGCGCCGCGGTCATGGCATTCTCGTCGAACGGCTCGCCGGAAGCGGAATCCTTGCCGTGGAAGGTGGGGCCATACCATGAGGCGATACCCACCTCGTCATAGTTCGGCTCATGCGCCGGCACGTACCACTTGCCATCGACCTGATAGGGCGGGCCGGCATACGGCGCAGCAACGCCCACTGCCGACGGCGGGGCGACCGTACGCAGCGCAGGCGTCTGTTCGACGCCAGAGGAAACCGTCGGAACCGGGCCGAGGCTCACCGGACGCTGCGCGGGCGCATTCGAGAAGGAGGGAACCGGCGCATGCGGCGCAACGCGGAGGCTCATGCCGTCACGCGGCAGGTCCAGCGAAGCCGTCATGACCTGGCCGGAAACGGCGGCAGACGCGCCCGACGACTTATAGACGATGGGCGCCTGGGCGGACGCGGGATCAACGCCCGCGCCGAAGACAACGAAAGCCGCAAGAATGCAGCCGAGTCCGGCGAGGCGACGATCACCGCGCACACCCACTCCGGAAGCCATCTTCAAACCCGCCATCGCGACTATCCCTTGCGAGACCGGACGCCATTTTGGCTGCCCGACTGCGTCCTGCAGTGTGGGTAACCTTAGCGGAGGCGGCTTTCGGGCCGGGAAAGCCGGCCGGGGTGATTTCCATCGAATTTGACGGATCCACCGCGTCCGTTAGCCGGAAATCCAAAATTTCAGGGGATTGATGGGTCCGAAGTGCGTTTGCGGCCGATTATGCGGCATTCCGTCCGCATCGACGCCCTGCCCCGCTCCCCGCGCGGTAAACCATTTTCTTTGGCGCGAACCCCGCCTAGATGTCTTTCCGCTGGAAGGGTGGCCGAGTGGTTTAAGGCAACGGTCTTGAAAACCGTCGTGGGGGAAACTCCACCGTGGGTTCGAATCCCACCCCTTCCGCCACCCTCTCAGTAGGCCCCGGGGAAGCGCGATGTGGTTCGAAAACGCTGGCGCCTTCATCGACTACGGCTTCCTGCACATCATCCCGGAAGGCCCCGATCACATCCTGTTCGTGATCGCGCTCTACCTGAACGCGCGCAATTGGGGCGCATTGTTCCTGCAGGTCACCGCTTTCACGCTCGCGCACACACTAACGTTGGCGCTGGCCGCAACGGGCGTGATCTCCGTGGCCCCCGAACTTGTCGAGCCGCTGATCGCTATCTCCATTGTCGTGCTGGCTATCGAGGCGATCGCGTTTCCTGATGCTCACCGCCTCTGGCGTATTCCCGTCATCGCTGCGTTCGGCCTGCTGCACGGGCTGGGCTTTGGAACCTTGATGTCGCCCGCCGTCCTCAGCGCAGACACATCAGCGGCTCTCGTCGGCATCACCCTCGGCGTCGAACTCGGCCACCTTGCCGTCCTGGTCGCGACTAGCTTCGTGTCCGTGATGGTGCTGATGGCCCTGCGGGCCGCCAAGAAGCCTGGACTCTACCGCCCGGCTTTCGTGATCCCCGTCGCCGCGATCATCGCCGCCGTGGGCGCGTTCTGGACGCTCCAAAGGACAGGGCTGATTGCGATCTGAAGGGAGAGGGCTCCCGCTGGGCCGGATGGTGCCCAGGGCCGGAATCGAACCAGCGACACGCGGATTTTCAATCCGCTGCTCTACCAACTGAGCTACCTGGGCTTACCGCCGGAAAGCGATGAGGCCGCGATGTATAGGGAAACCGCTATTCCCTGTCCATGCCTTTGTCCGTCCGCCCGAATGCCCTGTTTTCAGGAGATTCCGCGCCATCCACAGCCGATTGCTCGTCTTCCTCGCCTGCCGGCGCGCCGGGGATCGCATAGCTGCCCTTGAGCCAGCGCGAGAGATCGATGTCCGCGCAGCGGCGACTGCAGAACGGCTTGAAGGCGGCGACGGTTGGCTTCTCGCAGATTGGGCAGGTCATCACGCACTCCACACTTCTGGCCGCCCCGCCCTGCCCTCCGTCGCCTCAAAGGTCCAGCGGGAACCAATCCGGTCAGCGAGCGCCCCCTGCCAGTCGATCACGCCGCGCTCGAGCCATTCACGCGCCCCTGTGGATAACCGCGCGTGGATCCGGCCCGCACGCGCCGACATCCCGACGCTCTCGATCTCCCGTAGCGCGTCCAGCGCCTCGCGTTCATCAGGCGGCGCCGCCAGCGCATCGACCAGTGGTCGCACGCGCCGGGCAATGGCGGCCTCGCACAAACCAAGCGGCGACAGTTCGAGCACTTCGCTGGTGCGTCCAAGATGCTGCGCCAGCGCCTGCCTGAACCGCTCGACAACCGCGCGCTGGTCGCGGCGCGCTTCCATCCGCACGAAATCCACGGCAAGCAGGCCCGCAACGCTACGCAGGGAGATGTGGCGCGCCGCCTCATGCGCCGCTGCGAGATTGAGGTTGAGCGCGAACGCGCCCGCATCCTGCTCGCCGACACGCATACCAGCATCGACATCAATGGCGGCAAGACCGCGTGTCACCTCGATGGCGATATCGCCGCCGCCGGGCAGGACCACGGTCGCGCCGGTCGCGTGATCAATCGCATCCTCGATCTCGCGCCGGGCCGTAAGACCCTCCAGCGTCTCGATGACATCCACACCGCGCAGAAAGGGATCCTCCGCCGCAGGCCGATGCAGCCCAACCTTGGCCGGCGCCGCAACCGATGAGGACATATCGGCAAGACTTAGTACCGCGCCCTTGTCGGCCCACGCTTCGGATTTCACGCGGAAGGCCAGCATGGCGCCTTCTATGACCGCTGCTGCCCGCGTCGGCTCAACCACCGCATCACGCGTTAGTCCCAGATCGACGAACCAGCCGCGGTTGCCGGGCATGCGGGCGTGCACGCGCCCCCACCAGACATCATCCAGCCGCGCCCGCTTGCCGCGCTCGCTCCAGCGCTCGACATCAAGCCGGAAAGCCTGCCCTTCCTGATCCAGCAAGGCCCGCCGTGTTTCACCGACCGCCGCGTCGATGCAGAGCCGCGCCCTCACGGCGCCGCTCCCCAACGGCGCACGACAGGATAGCCGAGCCCCTCCAGAAGCGCTGCGGTCTGATGCAGCGGCAAGCCCACGATGGCTGAGTAGGAGCCGGTGATGTGCGAGACGAACGCGGCTGCAAGACCCTGAATGCCATAGCCGCCCGCCTTACCGCGCCATTCCCCGCTGGCGATGTAGGCCTCTGTCTCAGGCAACGACATGCGCTTGAACGTCACCCGGCTCTCGACCAGCCGTTGCGCAGACCTGCCATCCGGCGCCTGAACTGAAATCGCGGTCAGCACGTCATGGCTGCGACCGGAAAGCCGCCCGAGGCACATCCGCGCCTCGTCCTCTGTCTCGGCCTTGGGCAGCATCCGGCGCCCCACCGCCACCACTGTGTCGGCCGACAGGATGAAAGCCGGCCCAACGCGTGGACAGATCGACCGGCCCTTCTCAACCGCCAGGCGAACAGCCAGCTGCCTTGGACGCTCATCCCGCAAGGGCTGCTCGTCCATATCCGCCGGCACGACTTCGTCCGGCGTCAGGCCTATCTGCTGAAGCAAGGCAAGGCGCCGCGGACTGGCGCTGGCGAGAACCAGCCGTGCGGCGCTGGTAGTAGTAACGCCATGAACGGCGCTGCTCACTTGAACCGGTAGGTGATGCGCCCCTTGGTCAGGTCGTAGGGCGTCATCTCGACCAGGACCTTGTCCCCGGTGAGCACGCGAATGCGGTTCTTCCGCATCTTTCCCGCCGTATGCGCAATGATCTCGTGATCGTTGGCCAGCTTCACCCTGAACGTAGCGTTGGGCAGCAGCTCCACGATCGTGCCTTCAAACTCGATAAGTTCTTCCTTCGCCATGCAACTCCCTTTTCGGCCGCAGCCGTATCTTGCGGCGCCCATATACACGGTTTCCCGTGGATTCGTCGATTCCCTATGGAATCAGCTTCTTGCGTGTAAGGCGCAGACCAAAGTGAACAGCCGGCGGGCCGTGTCGAAGTCCACTTCGGCCTTGTCCGCCAGCCTTCCGGTGAGGACCTGCGACCCCTCGTTGTGCAGCCCCCGGCGCCCCATGTCGATGGCCTCGATGTGGGACGGCGTCGCGCTGCGGATCGCGTCGTAATAGCTGTCGCAGATCATGAAATAGTCCTTGATCACCCGCCGCAACGCCGTCAGCGACAGCAGCAGCTTGCGCACCGGCGAACCATCCGCCTCGCTGATGTCGAACACCAGCCGGTTGTCCGCCAGCGACAGCACGACATTGTAGGGCCCGCCGTCATGGCCAATGACCTTGAAGGTGTTGTCCTCAAGCAGATCGAAGATCGCGACCTTGCGCTCATGCTCTGCATCCGGCCCAGCCGGAGCGAGGCTCTTTTCGTCGATCTCGATCGACGCAATGCGCGAGCGCTTGTCCGCACTCATTCCGGCTTCCTTCGGCGAATGCTTACGGAGAGGCCGTGCGCCGGCAGGCCTTCACAGGCGGCAAGCGCCTCAGCCGCCGGCGCCAGATAGCGGAAGCCTGCTTCGGATATCCGCTGGACAGACGTCCGCTTCATGAAGTCGAGGACGGAGAGACCCGAGGCAAAGCGAGCCGCACCCGATGTCGGCAAGACATGGTTCGAGCCGGTGACATAGTCTCCCAGCGCTTCCGGAGCCCAACGTCCCAGGAAGATAGCGCCCGAATGGCGGATGTCCTTCGCGATGGCGTCTGGATCTCCAACGGCGAGTTCGACGTGCTCTGGCGCGATCTGGTTTACGATGCCAGCCGCCATCGACAGCGGCCCGATCACGGCGGCCGCAAAATTGCGCCAGGATTCTTCCGTCGCCCTGGACGTCGAGAGGTGTGGGATCTGTGCTGCCGCCGCCGCCCAGACCCGCTCAGCGTAGCCGGCGTCGTCGGTGATCAGGATGGATTGCGCCAGCGGATCGTGCTCGGCCTGCGACAGCAGGTCGGCCGCGATCCACGCCGGATCATTCTGATTGTCGGCGACCACAGTAATCTCGGAAGGACCAGCAATCGTGTCGATCCCGACATCCCCGAAAACGATGCGCTTGGCCGCTGCAACCCATGCATTTCCGGGTCCGACGATCTTGTCGACCGACTTCAGCCTGCCCGCGCCGTAGGCCAGCGCCGCAACGGCCTGCGCCCCGCCAATGGGATAGAATTCGGTGACGCCTGCGCGCATGGCTGCGTACGCCACCGCCGGATTGAGATCGCCGCCGGGGGCCGGCGCAACCATGACAATGCGCTGAACGCCCGCCGCGCGCGCCGGCACGACGTTCATGAGAACGGAGCTTGGATAGCTGGCCCGCCCGCCCGGCACGTAGACGCCAACTGCATCCACCGCCGTCCATCGCCAGCCGAGTTCCAGCCCGTGGCCATCTTCATAGCTGTGGTCAGCCGGACGCTGTTGCTTGTGATAAGCTTCGATCCGCTTCGCCGCGAAATCGAGCGCCTCGCGGACACCCTGCGGACACTTGGCGGCGAGTTTCTCAAGGTCGAGACCATCAGCCTGAAGGCTGTCAGCGTCGATACGCAGGCGATCGAACTTCTCCGTGAAAGCCGCAACCGCTTCGCCGCCACGGCTACGCACATCGCGCACAGTCGCCGCTGCGGACGCGTGAATGTCTTCCGATCCCTGCGCCCGTCTGAGGGAGAGGAATTGCGCGAAGGCTTCCGTGAAACCCGGAGCGTTGGCGTCGAAGCGGCGCATCGTCATGGGCGCTTCTTCCCGTGGTCGGGCCTGTGGCGCGTCGGCCAGGACGGGCCGAGATCGGCAAGCGTCACGTCGATGCATTCAACCTTGAGCTCGATCTGCGTCTCGCCGGCAAACACCAGGGTGATCGCGCCGCCGGGCGGCTCGGCTGCCGGCGCGAAGCGGATGTCGATCAGGGCGTGCACCGCATCAACGTCGCGCGAGACGGAACGACTGCGCACGGACTCGACAGCAGCAATACCCAGCACTGCCCGCGACCGGAAATACGGCATGCGCTTGCCGGCGCGTTCCCACTGGAAGCGGTTGATCTCAAGTCCGAACGTGCGCGAGCGAGCGTCGAACTTGATGTCCGCCGGCTTCACAAGGCTGTCCTGCACGGCGGCCGCAAGTATGGCCAATCCGTCAGTATCCTCTGCCAGCAGCTTGAGGGCGCTTCCCGCCATAAGTTCTTCCACAGCCATTGGACGCCTTTCCGGCGCTCCGGAAACGGGCGAGCAAGCCCTGCCGGCGCAGCCTTCCCCTAGACCAGAAAGGGCCAAGGCTCCAGCGCGGCGGGTCGCCTCGCCGCCTGGCGCAATATCAGGCGGAATCGCCCTGACGCTCGATATTGGCCCCGCAGCGGCCAAGCTTCTCTTCCAGCCGCTCGAAACCCCGGTCGAGGTGGTAGATCCGGTTCACCACCGTCTCACCGTCCGCCACCAGAGCCGCAATTACGAGGCTGACGGAAGCCCGCAGGTCGGTCGCCATCACGGGCGCGCCATGCAGCTTGGCCACACCCTTGACGATGGCTTCGTTTCCACGAACCGCGATATTGGCGCCCAGCCGGCTGAGTTCCGGGGCATGCATGAAGCGGTTCTCGAAGATGTTCTCGCGGATCGTGCTGGTTCCCTCCGCAATGGTCATCAACGCCATGAACTGCGCCTGCAAATCCGTCGGGAAGCCCGGATGCGGCCGCGTGTCGATGTCGACGGCCTTCAGCGGCGTCGCCGGATCACGCTTGATACGGATGCCCTTGCTCTCGACTTCAACGGTAACGCCAGCCTTGCGCAGGCCGTCGATCAACGCGCCGAGATCTTCTGCGCGCGCGCCTTCGAGGAACACGTTCCCGCCCGTCGCCGCCGCCGCAATGGCGAACGTGCCCGCCTCGATACGGTCCGCGATCACCTGGTGGCGAGCGCCGGTCAGCTTAGCCACGCCCTGGATGCGGATGGTCGGCGTGCCGTATCCCGTGATTTTGGCGCCGCAGGCATTGAGACAAACGGCGAGATCGCCAATCTCCGGCTCGCACGCTGCATTCTCGAGGATCGTCTCGCCCTCAGCCAGCGTCGCCGCCAGCATCGCATGCTCCGTTGCGCCAACCGACACGAAGGGGAAGTTGATGTGCGCGCCCTTGAGGCCACGCAGCGCCGCCGCCTTCACATAGCCCTGCTCGATGACGATGTCGGCGCCCATCGCCTCGAACGCCTTGAGGTGAAGATCGACCGGCCGCGCGCCAATGGCGCAACCGCCGGGCAGCGACACGGTGGCGTGTCCCACGCGGGCCAGCAGCGGCCCGAGCACGTTGAACGTCGCCCGCATCTTCCGAACGAGATCATACGGTGCGATGGTCGAGGAAATCTCGGCAGCGTGCATCCGGCACAGCGCCTCTCCCTTGGGCCACTCGACCTCGACGCCGAGATTCCTGAGCAGGTCAGCCATGAACCGCGTGTCCGCCAGGTTCGGCATGGAAGTCAGCACCAGCGGCTCCTCGCACAGCAGCGAGGCGGCCATCAGCTTCAGGGCCGAGTTCTTGGCGCCGGAGATGGGGATCGTGCCCTCAAGGGGGCCATTCGCACGAATCGAGAGCTTGTCCATGGAGCACCGTTATGGGGTTGAATTCGGCGGCGACAAGGCGTTTGCCAGACTATTCCCCGCCCTCTTGCGGCCTTCGGGAAGGCGGCCCGCCGCTCCCCGCGCCCGCTGCCTTGCGCCGGCGGAGGTTGGCCCGCAGCGCTTCGGCCAGCCGGCGTTCGCGCTGCTCGGCCTGCGTCAGGGGTTTGCGGACCGGTTTTCCCGGCTTTTCCGGAGGATTCTGCGACATTCCTGCGTATACCATGGCCAGCGCCGGGATGGGCCTTCCCATGCCCGGGGGTTTCCGTTATGCGGTCGCCTTCCTTAAGCCGGATGCTGCCGTAGCTCAGTGGTAGAGCGCATCCTTGGTAAGGCTGAGGTCGGGAGTTCAATCCTCCCCGGCAGCACCATCCGGCTTAGGCTTCCTGCACCGAAACTTCCGGCGAGGCAGCCCTGAAGCGGGCAACATCCTCGTCCGTCATGAAGACGTCCAGCGCCAGACGGTCCTCGCCCTCCAGCATTTCAGACGTAACCTCGCAGTTGTTGTGCAGCCAAGCGTGCAGCCGGCCGTCGGCCGCTGGGATGGTCACGTGTCTTGGCCTGCGGTTTCGGAACAGCGCAGCCTCGATTGCAAAGAGAAGCTCATCAACTCCCTGACCCGTCAGAGCCGAAACCATCAACGCCGGCGGGTTCAGACCGGCGGCCCGCACAGCCAGCACGTTGCGGGTCGACTCGTCGAGGGCGTCGGCCTTGTTCCAGACCTCGATCATCGGCGGCTGATCCAGTCCGGTCTCCTCCGAGAGTTGTTCCAGAATGCCATAGACGTCGTTGGCCTGATACTCAGTGTCGGGGTGCGAGATATCGCGGACATGCACCAGCAGGTCCGCCTCCATCGCCTCTTCCAGCGTCGCACGGAAGGCGGCGACCAGCGTCGTCGGCAAGTCCGTGATGAACCCCACCGTATCCACAAGCGCGATGCGCCGGCCCGATGCGGCGACGATTTCACGTGCGGTTGGGTCCAGCGTCGCGAACGGCATGTCCGCCGCCAGCACGTCGGATGATGTCAGCCGGTTGAACAGAGTGGACTTGCCGGCATTGGTATACCCGACAATCGCCGCAACAGGAGCGCCACGCCGCGCCCTACCCTCACGTTGCAGACGCCGTGTACGGCGCACATCTTCGAGCTCGCGCCGGAAGCCCGCGATACGCTTGTCGAGCAGTCGCCTGTCGGTCTCCAGCTGGCTTTCGCCAGGGCCGCCAAGGAAGCCGAAGCCGCCGCGCTGGCGTTCAAGGTGGGTCCAGGTCCGCACCAGCCGCGACCGCTCGTAAAGCGAACGCGCCATCTCGACCTGCAACCGGCCCTCGGCGGTGCGTGCGCGCAGCCCGAAAATCTCGAGGATCAACCCGGTGCGATCGACGACCTTGAGCTTCAGCTCAAGCTCGAGGTTGCGCTGCTGCACCGGGGTCAGCGCCGCATCTACTACAAACAGCGTGACGCCATGTTCCTTGAAGCGCTCCGCCAGCGCATCCAGCTGCCCTGAGCCGAACAGACGCGCCGGGTGAGGCTCGCGGACATTGAGCTGTTCGGCGAACGCCAGCTTCACGCCCAACGCTTCCGCAAGCCCCTGACTCTCCTCGAGCCTGGACCGTGCGACCTCAGCCCCTCCGATCACCGGTAAGACGACTGCCGCGATATCCTCGGGCGGCCGGCGATCGATCAAGTCTTTGGGCAATCAGTCCTCGTCTTCATTCTCGAAAAGGTTGACCGGCGCGTTGGGCGCGATGGTCGAGATAGCATGCTTGTAGACCAGTTGGGGCGGGCGCCCCTCGCCTTTCAGCAGCACGCAGAAATTGTCGAACCAGGTTACGATGCCCTGGAGCTTTACGCCGTTCACAAGGAACACGGTCAGGGGAGTTTTCCCTTTCCGGACAGCGTTCAGGAAAATGTCCTGCAAGTTTTGTTTTTTGTCAGCTGACATGAGTTTACCGAGCCTTCTTTGCTGGGGCCTTGCCCAACGTTTAGCGCTTCGGAGGCGGAATGAGCAATGGCTTGCTGAGCCGGGGGTAAACCCCGGGCACGGCCGCCGGAACTCGCGCCAAACGGCGCAGGATCAGCCCGCCGGGGCGGCGCCCCGCAAATCAGCCCTGCGGCTCCTTGACGCCCAGGCTGGTGTCGACGCCCAGCGCCTTCAGTTTGCGGTGCAGAGCCGAGCGCTCCATCCCGATGAAGGCCGCCGTTCGCGAGACGTTGCCGCCGAACCGGGTGATCTGCATGGCCAGATATTCCCGCTCGAAATGCTCACGCGCGTCCCGGAGAGACATGGAGATCATCTGCATGGAACCGCCGGCGGAACCCGCCCCCGCCTGCGCCTCGCTGGGGAGGTGGGCGGCCGTGATGGGGCCCGGCGGCTCGCCATTGGCGAGAATCAACAGGCGCTCGACCACGTTGCGAAGCTGGCGAACGTTGCCCGGCCATTCGCTGGCCTGGAGCACAGCGATCGCGTCATCGGAGAAGTTTCGCGGCTGCAGGCCCGTGGCGCTCGCCACATGGCGCACGAAATAGCTGACCAGTTCCGGAATATCCTCGCGGCGCCGGTCAAGCGCCGGCACATCCACGGGCACGACATTGAGCCGATAGTAGAGGTCTTCGCGGAACCTGCCCCCGGCGATCTCGGCGCGCAGGTCACGGGCGCTGGACGAGACCACACGCACGTCGACCACCACGTCCTCGCGGCCGTTCTTGCGGCGGAAGCGCTGATCCACCAGCACGCGCAGAATGCGATTCTGCGCCGTCATCGGCAGATCAGAAATTTCGTCAAGCAACAGCGTGCCGCCATGGGCCTGTTCGAACAGGCCTATCTTCGGCGCCTTGCCGTCCCCCATTTCCTCACCGAACAGCTCGACATCCAGCCTTTCTGAATCGAGCGACGCTGCGTTGACGACAACGAACGGCCCGGCAGCACGTGAAGAACGCTCGTGGATAAGGCGTGCAACCAGGTCCTTGCCCGATCCTGGCGGACCGGAGATCAGGATGCGGCTGTTGGTTGGCGACACCTTCTCGATGCTTCCCGTCAGCTGGATCATGGCGCTGGAGCGTCCCACCAGTTCGTGAGAGGACGCTGACCGCGTTCGCAGCGCCGAATTCTCCCGCTTCAGCGCCGCATTCTCCAGCGCGCGCTGCACGGTGACGATCAGCTTTTCGGCCTTGAACGGCTTTTCGAGATAATCATACGCGCCCCGGCGGATCGCCTCGACTGCGGTCTCGACCGTGCCGTGCCCCGAGATCACCACGACCGGTATCAGCGGGTCCATCTCCTTGAGCATGGACAGGATACCAAGCCCATCGAGCTCCGAGCCCTTGAGCCAAACATCAAGCACAACCAGGCGCGGCGCGCGCGTTCGCACTGCCGCAAGCGCGTCGGACGAGTTGCCCGCCGTTCGAACAATGAACCCTTCGTCCTGAAGGATTCCACCAACGAGTTCGCGGATGTCCGCTTCGTCGTCGACAACCAGGATTTCAGCCGCCATCAGGCAACTCCTTCGCCAGCATACGCCACAGGTTCTTCAACAAGCTTCGGTTGCAGGGGGACGCGGATATCAACCCGCGCGCCGCGCCCTGCATGTTCATTGTCGCCCAGCCAGATGCGGCCGCCATGGTCCTCGACGATGCGTGTGACGATGGCAAGGCCGAGCCCCACACCCGTCTTCCGGGTCGTAACATAAGGTTCCAGCAGGCGATCGCGATCTTCGACAGGGAATCCTGGGCCATTGTCGCGTACAGTCACCTGCGCCTCATCGCCATCGACAAATACGTCAATCGACACAGTTCCCGACATCACCTCGCCGGCCTCAAGCGCGCGTTCGACTGCTTCGGCGGAGTTCTTCACGACATTGGTCAGCGCCTGCGCGAGCATCCGCTCGTCGCCCAGCAACTCGATGGGCGTGTCCGCCCCGGTCACCGTCACTGCAATGGATGGAGTCGCCATCCGCTGCGAGAATGCTACCGATTGCACCATGTCTCCGAGGCCGAACCGTCCGAAAGTCGGCTTCGGCATCCGCGCGAAGCCGGAAAACTCCTCGACCATACGGCCGATATCAGAGACCTGCCGCGTGATCGTGTCGGTGCAGCGCTCGAATGTCTCGCGGTCGCTGGTGATCTGGCCGGCGAAGCGCCGCTTGAGGCGCTCGGCCGAAAGTTGGATCGGCGTAAGCGGGTTACGGATTTCGTGCGCGATCCGGCGGGCGACGTCGCGCCAGGCTGCTTGCCGCTGCCCCATGATGATCCGCGTCATGTCATGGAACGTGATGACGGCGCCGGCCCCTTCCCACTCGGGGGCCACGCGCACCTGCAGGTGCGCTGCCCCGCCCTCCACCATCCGGCGGAAGCTGGTGTCGACGGACTGGCCAGTCTCGATGGCACGGCGCGTAGCCGCCACAAATTCCGATGCGATCTCGCCCAGCGCCGGCGTTTCGCCAGGCCGATGGATGAAGCCCAGATGCGACTGCGCGAACGCGTTGGCGATGGTGATATTGAGGGACTGGTCCACCCGGATCACGCCGGCTTCGACGCCGGTCAGCACCGCTTCGATAAAGTTGGAACGCGCTTCTGCGTCGATCCTTGCGCGATCAAGCGCCCCGGTCTGCCGCGCAAGGCGATCGGTCATCTCGTTGAAGGCATCCGCCAGATCGGCGATTTCGTCGCGGTGCGTCGGGCTCAGCATCCGCACCGAAAGGTCGCCGTCGCGCACCGCGCGGGCCGCACCCGCCAGCGCGCCGATCGGCATGGCGATCCGCGCTGCCGCCGTCATGCCCAGCCACGCCGTGCCCAACAACATCAACGCTGCCGCCTCGACATAGGACAGCACCAGCACCACGCTCAGCGCCTGTCGGCGCGTCTGCGCCTGCTCGAACGCCTTGAGCGAGGCGTCCGCCTGCGCAAATCGCGCGCTCACATTCGCCGGGATATTCCGCGCCACCTGCACATAGGCGTTGTCGAAATGCGGCACCTTGAAGAAGCCGCGGATGGCGCCGTCCGAATCCTCGCGCACATTTATGGCGCCGGCATTGGCTGCAGCCCAGTCGCGGTCGGTAGGAGCCGCCTGCGGCGGCGCCTCGTCGGGGTCGGCGACCTGGAAGAGCGGCGCGCCGGTTCCATCCAGCAGTTCAACGCGACTGAACAGTCCGCGCCGCTCGCTGCGGTCTCGCAGGTACATCGCGACATCGTTGAGCGAGATCTGCGCCGTGACGCCCGCAAGATCCGAATGGATGCCCTGCGCTTCCTTCTCCGCCTCAATCCGCAGATCGTCGAGCGCTGCGCGCGCGGCTTCCTTGCCGCCCTGCACGATGTTCGTCACAGGCGTCGAGAACCACTGGTCGACCGAACGGTTGATGGCGACAGCAAGGAAACCGGCGACGATGATGGTTGGAATGGCTGCGGCCAGGGAGAACAGGAAGATGATCCGCAGCCGTAGCCGTGCGCCGCCATTCGTCTCCTGGTTCTCGCGCACCAGCTGGTAGACGCGCATGCCCAGGACGGTCGCGACGCCCGCGATCAGGATCAGGTTGGCAAGCAGAAGCCAGAACAGCCCCGGCTGGGCGGCTGCGTTGGGGCTATTGTCGGTGACGGCGACATAGGTCGCGCCGGCCGCGATGATGACCGACAGCCCGAACAGCAGCTTGAACAGGTTGGAGGTGACCCGGCCGAGCCGGACCCTCGTGTCTGCCGTGGCGTCAGCCGAACGCGCCATTCACTCTACCCGTTGGCCGACCGCCTGCCCTCCCCGGCCAAAGGGGCACGCTCACCCGGCATCACCATCACACCTGCGCTTGTCAGCGAGCCAAAGTGCAGCTCAACAGCAACACAGTGTGGCGAGCAAAGCACACACTGATGTACCAAGGCAACACAAAAGGCGCCTAATTCGCCCAAGAGGCGAGCAACGGACCTACAGCCCGAGTTTCTTGGTGAGAATCTCGTTCACGGCGGCGGGGTTCGCCTTGCCCTGGCTGGCCTTCATGATCTGGCCGACCATCCAGCCGAGAGTCTTCGGCTTTTCATGGCCAGCAGCGCGCTGGGCCTTGATCTCCTCGACCTGAGTCGGGTTCGCGGCGAGCACCTCGTCGATCACCTTCTCAATCGCGCCTGTATCAGTCACCTGCTTCAGGCCCTCGCGATCCACGATCGCGGCGGCGGTGTCGCCGGTGGCGATCATCTTCTGGAACACGTCCTTCGCGATCTTGCCGCTGATCGTGTTGTTCGCGATCAACGCAACAAGGCCGCCGAGTTGCGCCGCACTGATCGGCGACTGCGACAGCTCGAGCCCTTCCTTGTTGAGATAGCCCAGCAGATCCTGCGTGACCCAGTTGGCCGCAAGCCGCGCATCGCCGCCCTTGGCGACCACCTCGAAGTACGCCGACTTGTCCGCATCGCTGGCGAGCAGATTCGCGTCATAGTCCTTGAGACCGTAGTCCTTCACAAACCGAGCACGCTTCTGGTCGGGCAGCTCCGGCAACTTCGCCTTGATGCTGTCGACGTACGCGCCACTCAGCTCCAGCGGCAGCAGGTCCGGATCGGGGAAGTAGCGATAGTCGTGCGCATCTTCCTTCGAACGCATCGAGCGCGTCTCGTCCTTGTCGGCGTTGTAGAGCCGGGTTTCCTGATCGATCTTGCCGCCGTCCTCCAGGATATCGACCTGGCGGCGCGCCTCGTATTCCGCCGCCATCTGGATGAAACGGAACGAGTTCACGTTCTTGATCTCGCAACGCGTGCCCAGCTTCTCGAAGCTTCCCGTTTTCTTGTAGTGATCGTAGCCGCCCACCTTGCACACCGACACGTTCACGTCGGCGCGCAGGTTACCCTTCTCCATGTCGCCGTCGCATGTGCCCAGCGCGATCAGGATCGAGCGCAGCTTCTTTACGTACGCAGCCGCTTCCGCCGGCGAGCGAATATCAGGCCGCGAGACGATCTCCATCAGCGCCACGCCCGACCGGTTGAGGTCGACATAGGTCGCGTTGGGATCGAGATCATGAATCGACTTTCCCGCGTCCTGCTCAAGGTGTAGCCGCTCGATGCCCACGGTGAACGTGTAGCCATCCTCGGCTTCGACATCGATCTGGCCTTCGCCGACGATTGGATGGGCGAACTGCGAGATTTGGTAGCCCTGCGGCAGGTCCGGATAGAAGTAGTTCTTCCGGTCAAACCGCGACCACGGATTGATCTTCGCGTTGAGGCCAAGGCCCGTCTTCACGGCCTGCTCGACGCAGAACTTGTTGATCACCGGCAGCATGCCTGGCATCGCCGCGTCCACCAGCGAGACATTGGTGTTCGGCGCCGCGCCAAAGGCGGTCGGTGCGCCGGAGAACAGCTTGGAATTTGAAGCCACCTGCGCATGGACCTCGAGCCCCATCACGACTTCCCAGTCGCCGGTGCGGCCTGAAATGATGAAGGGCTTGCGGTCTGCCATAGCGTCCTCGAACGGGTGATCGGAGGCTTCTAGCGGTGTTTTCCGGGGGCGTCACCCCGACGGCAAAAAGTCCGGTATGGGTGTCGGAACCGGCCTCCGGCGCGCGTCTTACTGGCAGAGAGGGAGAAAACGATGACGGACGACCGCACCATCCGCCTCCACCGCGTCCTGCCGACTAGGCCGGAGAAGGTCTACAAGGCCTTCATCGATGCTGACGCCAAGGCCCGCTGGCTGCCGCCCAACGGCTTCACCTGCAAGGTCCATGAATGGAATCCCAGTGTGGGCGGGACCTACCGAATGTCCTTCACCAACTTCACGACTGGAAACAGCCACGCCTGGGCCGGCAAGTTCCTCGAACTCGTGCCCGGCGAGCGCGTGAAGTACGCAGACCGGTTCGTTGATCCCAACCTGCCAGGCGAGATGGTCGTCACCGTCACGCTGAAGAAGGTGATGGTCGGAACCGAGATCACCATCGAGCAGGCCAACGTCCCCGCGCCGATCCCGCTGGAGGCATGCTATCTCGGCTGGCAGGAGTCGCTGGAATATCTGACAAAGCTCGTGACGCCGGAAATCCCCGACTGATCAGGGCGCCGACGCCTCGAACGCCACACCGATATCCGGCAGGCGCAGCGGCATATCGTAGGCATAGCCCTGCACGAAATCGCAGCCGATGGCGTGCAGTTCCTCGGCGATCACCCTGTCCTCGATGCCCTCGGCCGTGACGGTCATTCCAAGGCTGCGGATCAGCCCGGTCAGCGCCGTCACGATCCGGCACGCGCGCGGCTGGCGGATCATCCGGCACAGACGCGGATCGAGCTTCACGCCGTCAGCGGGAATTTCCGCGAGCCAAGCGAACGAAGAATGCCCCGCCCCGAAATCGTCCAGCACGATACCGGCGCCGGCGGCGCGGAACGCAGCCAGCGCTCCCAGCGCGCCCTCGAAATCCCGCAGCGCCGCCTGCTCGGTCAATTCCACGCGCAGCACGCCATGCGGAAGCCGGGCATCGCGGATGACTGCAGCCGCCTCTTCCACCAGCATGGGGCGTGCGATCTCCGCAGCCGACAGGTTCACCTGCATGAACACGTCGCGCCCTTCGGCCCGAAGGCGAGCCAGCGTCTCCGCTGACTTTGCGAGCATCACGGGCGCAATCGCCGTCCAGTCTGTATCGCCGCCCATCCCCACCAGCGAATCGGGGCCGACCAGTTGCCCGTCCGGCGCGCGAAATCGAGCCAGCGCCTCGAACCCGGCGACCTCAAGCGTACTCAGCCGCCGGATCGGCTGGAACACCGGTTCCACATTGCTCTCGCCGTGAACCATCCGCTCGCCGGTCTCGGCAGGAACGATCAGGCCCCGCGCAACACCCACATCGTGGAACGCGCCGAAAAAATGTGCCGGCTGTCCGTTCAGCAGCGTGACCCGGATGTCGATTGGGTCCCCGGCCCTTCCCTGGCGCAGCGGTGTCGCGATCCGCACCCGCGCGAGCCCATCCATCTGCTCCAGCAGCGCCTGCAGCGCCCATTTCCCGTCCAGCTTCGCCAGCGGCCCGCCCGGATCCGCGCGGATAGTCAGAACGCCTTCCGCCGCGCTCCACGACCACAAGGCCGCGCGCGCGGAAGTTCCGGTCTTGTCGGCAGCGAGATAACCCATGAGGCCCCAGCGAATCAGCTGGTCGAGACAAACGCCTCTGCCGCGGCAAGTCCAGCCTTTGGACCCACGGCGCTCGCCAATGCCGCGCTGGCCAACATGTCGCCTCCCACGCGCGCAACATCGGCGACCGTTACGGCTCCGATATGGCCAAGCGTCTCCTCGACACTGATCATGCGATCGAAGGTCAGCAGTTCATACGCTGCAGAGCCCGCTCGCGCCGCCGGCGCTTCCGCCGCCATCGCGAACTGCGCTGCTGCGATTGCCTTGGCGCGATCAAGCTCCCCTTGTGTCGGGCCGTTCGCCGCAAGGTCAGCCCAGATGTCTGCCGTCAGGCTGGCTACATCCCCGGCGTCCGCCGGATCGCAACCGGCATAAACTGAGACCCTGCCGCAATCACTGTGCTGATCGCACGAGGCGTCAATCGTGTAGGCCAGCCCCCGCGCCTCACGCACCTCCTGGAACAGGCGCGAAGCCATGCCGCCGCCGAGAACCTCGGCGAATATCCTCGCTGCAAATCGGTCGCCCGACGTCGCCGAAGCCGATGGGCGCGCCAGCACGAGATGGCATTGCTCAAGCTTGCGCACATCGCTCCGCACCCCGGAGGTCGCCGGCGCCGGCGCCTGCGTCACCGGACCAGACCGCACGGGCCGAGCGCCGAGCCAGCGCTCGGTACGCTTCACGATGGCATCGCGATCATAGGCGCCGGCAACAGACACAACCGTACGACGCGGCGAATAGTTCGCCTCTGCAAAGTCGAACAGATCATCCCGGCGCAGCGCCTTCAGCGTGTCCTTCTCTCCAAGGATCGCCCGACCCAACGGATGGTTGGGATAGCAGGCCTGCTGAATTAGCTCGAACACCAGGTCGTCAGGCTGGTCCAGCGCCTCGCCCATCTCCTGAAGCACCACACCTTTCTCGCGCTCGATCTCGCTTTCCGGATGATCCGGCGCGAACACCATGGAGAGCGCAAGGTCGAGCATGTCTGGCGCATCCGGCGACAGGCAACGGACGAAATAGTTCGTCATCTCGTAGCCGGTGGCCGCATTGATCACGCCGCCGCGCGCCTCGACCGCTTCGGCGATCTGCTGCGCCGATAGCCCCGCTGCGCCCTTGAACGCCATGTGCTCAAGGAAGTGCGCGAGACCGCTGTGCGCATCCGCTTCGTGCCGCGCACCGGCTGCGAGGAACACGCCAACCGCCGCCGTACGCAGGCCCGGCATCGGATCGAACACGATCCGCGCGCCATTGTTCAGCGTCACGATTTCCCGGCCGTCGGCCATCAGCGACGCCCCGCAACGACGCTGTCGATGCGTTGGCGTACATAGTCTGCGCTCATGGGGCCGACTTCAAACTTCTCGGGCCGCGCGGCGAAGTCCAGCGCCCGATCAGGTAGGCCGACCTTGAGTCCCAGCGCACGCTCGACGGTTTCGGGAAACTTCGCGGCATGGGCTGTCGCCAGCGTCACGACAGGTCCATCCGTCTTCCCACGCCGGGCCGCCGCAAGGCCCACTGCCGTATGCGGACAGACAACCCATCCGGTTTCCTTCAGGGTCCGGCGCATCTCCGCCACGGTCTCATCGTCGCTGACGCGCTCGGCGGCAAAGCCTGTAGAGACAAACCACTCCGCCGCGCCTTTCGGCAATTCGGCTTGCCCCCGTTCCGCAAGCTGCGCGTAGGCGGCCGCAACCGACTCTCCCTTGCGACCCGTCGCATCAAACAGCAGCCGCTCGAAGTTCGACGGCAACTGAATGTCCATCGCCGGGCTCAGCGTTGCCGCCGTCTTCCCCTTGGTGAGCGCCTGTCCGCCGATCAGCCGCGCCATCGCGTCGTTCGCGTTGACCGCCGCCACGATGTCGAGCCCGGCCAGCAAACCACACCGCCACGCCACATAGGCCGCCAGCGCATCGCCGAAATTGCCGGTCGGTACGACGAAACGAACGTGCCGCCCCTCGCCCAGCTGAGCTTGCGCCTGCGCGAAATAGACGCTCTGCGCCGCCACGCGCGTCCAGTTGATCGAGTTCACCGCCGCCAGGCTGGAGCGGCGGCGAAACTGGTCATCCGCCAGCAGCTGTTTCAGGATTGCCTGCGTGCCGTCGAAATCGCCCTCTAGCGCCAGGTTCAGCACATTGTCTGCGCCGGTCGCTGTCATGAACAGGCGCTGCGTCGGCGACACCCGGTCAAGCGGATGAAGAATGACGATGTCGACATTCTTGGAGCCCGCGAATGCAGACGCCGCCGCCCCGCCCGTGTCGCCCGACGTGGCGCACAGGATAGTCATTCGCTCGCCGCGCTGTTCGAGCAGGTAGTCGTACAGCTGCGCGATCAGGCGCATCGCCACGTCCTTGAACGCCAGAGTTGGCCCGTGATGCAGCTCCAGCATCCAGCGATCCGGCCCCACCTCGACCAGCGGGGCAACAGATTGATGTGCAAACGGCGCATAAGCCCGCTCGCACAGGCCCCGGATCACATCGGCGCCAAGCGCATCGCCCGCAAATGCGGACAGTACCCGCACAGCCGTATCGACATAGCTCGCGGGCTTCGCTGGCGTCAGCGCCGGATAACGCTCCGGGCAGAACAGGCCGCCGTCCGGGGCAAGGCCCAGCAGGCTCGCCGAGACGAAGTCGACCGGCGCTGCGTTGCCCCGTGTGGAAATGTACTTCATCCGTCAGCCCTGCCGAACCGCAGGCGTCCGGCCCGCGCGTGAAACACCGCGTATATCACCAGGAACGCCACCGCCATCCCGAACCATGTGACGGCATATCCGATGTGCGTTTCCGGCGGCGTCCGCGCCAGGAAGGACGGCACGCCCGCATATGGCGTCACAATGAAGTCGGCCTTCAGATCGGGCGCTGCAAGCGCCTTGCGCATCGCGACAGCGTCAAACCAGTGCCACTCGTTTCGCGCAGGCGCATTGTCGGGCGCCATCGCCGATTTCTCCGGCCATGGTTCCACAATATAGCGATCGATGACCGGTCTGGCGCTCGCGCCCTCGGGGAGTTGTCCGCCTGGCCCGCCAATGACCAGCGCCTCGAACCCCGACTCCAGCAGGATGGGCCGGCCGCAGAGTTCCGACACCTGGAACAGGCGCCAGCCCGGCGATCCGCCGGCATCGTTTCCGAACAGGCGCAAGGCCGGCCCGCGCCCTGTCGGCGGCACGGTCACCTGCCCCTCGGCAATCCCCGCCGTACAGACCTGCTCAAGCGTCAGCGGGGCAGCCAGCGCCGCCTGCTCGAACTCTCTGATGAGATCCGCCTTCCATCCCGCGCGCTGAGCCTGCCATACGCCCAGTGCGATCAGCGCAGCCAGGATCGGCACGGCAAACAGCGTCAGGATTGGCAACGGCCGGAAATACATGGCGTGGGTTTAGCCCATAGCCGCTGCCCCGGCTACTCGTCGGTTCTGTCCAGCGGACGCGCCTGTCCCGCCTTGTGCTTCCATTGCAGAGCGAACAGCAACGCCTTCACCGGCCTCAGCAGCAGAAGGCAGAACCCCAGCGTCAGCGGCGGCCAGATCAGGATGTGGACCCAGGCCGGCGGCCGGAACGCAAACTCGAAGAACATGGCCGACGGCACGATCACGATCAGGGCCGCGAACATCACGAAAAACGACGGACCATCACCCGCATCGGCAATCGTGAGATCGGCCCCGCACGCCTCGCACCGCGTCTTGAAACGGAGATAGCCGTCGAACACACGCCCTTCGCCGCAGTTAGGGCATTTGCATCCCAGCCCGGCGGATAGCGCACTGACAGCCATGACATGATCCTTCAGATCGGTTTCCAGGCCTCGTCGCCAAGCGGAAAAGGCAGGACGTGGCAGGCCACGTAGAAGACGATCCAGACGACCGCCACCACGATCCAGTTAAGAGCCGCAAACCGAAACCCCAAGGGCCGCTCCCGCGTCACAATGCCCGCGATCGCAAGCACGCTCGGAATGGCCAGCAGTATGAATCCGAGCCCCACCTGCATCAGGAAGGCGCGGGTCAGCCCGTTCAGCAGGTAGGTGTTCAGGAAGTCTGGCGGAAACGCTGTGTCACCCTGCCACTGCATCGCTATGAAAGCGCACCCGGCAAGGCCGGCAAGCAACGCGCAGATGGCCGCGACAGAGGCGGCAAGCAGGCGTGACTTGAAGAGGTAGATCGAACCAGCCGCCAGCGCGCCAGCCAGCAACATCAGCAGCGTACCGATCAACAGCGGCGCTGGCGCCAGCGCACCGATATCTCCAATCGGATGGAAGCGCTCGACCCCGACAATGCCTTGGCCGGTCCGGAAGTTGGTCTCGACGTTGGAATGCCCGCCGCCGCTCCAGATCTGCTGCGCGCTCTCGAACAGCGGCGGCTGCCCCGGCGCCAACGCCGGAAGAAAAGCCATCAGCCAGAGGACAACAGCGATTACCTGCACGGCGAGGAATGCGATCAGTCCCGCATGCCTCGCCAGCAGATCTCGCGCGGCCATCAGTAGAGGCCCCTCAGTGGCCCGCGCCCGGCGCGCCCGAACCCCAGACAAGGTGCGGCGTCACGTAGACGAAGGCGAACAGGAACAGCCACACCACGTCGACGAAGTGCCAGTACCAGGCGGCAAACTCGAAGCCGAGATGCTTGTTGGGCTTCATGCCGCCGGCCAGGAGGCGGCCGAGGCAAACCATCAGGAACAGCGTCCCGATGACGACGTGCGCGCCGTGGAATCCCGTCGCCATGAAGAATGCCGAACCGTAGAGCGAACCGCCATACGAGAAGCCGGCTTCCATATACTCGACAACCTGCAGCGATGTGAACGCCATGCCCAGGATGATCGTCAGCGTGAGGCCCGTGATCGCGGCCTTGCGATCATTCACCTGAAGCGCATGGTGAGCCCACGTAACTGTCGTGCCCGACAGCAGCAGGATCAGCGTGTTGATCAGCGGCAGGTGGAACGGGTCGAACGGCTTCACGACGTGCTCGCCGCTCGCTTCCATGACCGGCCATTCGTTCCAGTGAACGAGAGCGCTATAGGCGGGGTTGGCGAGATCTGTGTGCGCCGGGTTGGCGCGCAGCGTGTGGTAGATCGCCATCTCGAAGAATTCCCAGAACCACGCCACGAAGAACATGACTTCGGACGCGATGAAGAGAACCATGCCGTAGCGCAGGGAGATCTGGACGACCTCGGTATGGTCGCCGCCGCGGCTTTCCTTGAGGACATCGCCCCACCAGCCGATCAGCACGAACACGAGGGCGATGAAACCGGGAACCGGGCCCCACCAATTCCCCTGCTCGACAAACCACAGGCCCTTCATGGCGCCCGCGGCCCCCAGCGCCATGGTCAGCATGGCGAGCGAGGCCAGCAGCGGCCACGGGCTCGGCTTCACCAGGTGATAGTCGTGCTTGACGTCGCCAGCCATGGCTTCAGTCCCTCGATCTTGCGGATTGGGGGTATCCCCTTTCCGCCGTCCATTGTCTCCCACCAGCGGCCTAGTTGACCGCCGATGCGTTCTTAGTCTGCACAGCGGCTTGCGGGCCAGATGCGCGATAATACGTATACGAAAGCGTTATGCCGTTCACGTCGTCCGCCTGCCAGTCCTTGGCCATATCCGGGGCCACAAAGAACACGACGGGAATCTCGACCGTCTCGCCGGGCTGGTAGGTCTGCTCGGTAAAACAGAAGCACTGTATCTTGTTGAAGTAGCGCCCGATCTTGTGCGGCACGACATTGAATGTCGCCATCGCATTCACCGGCTCGGACGAAGTGTTGGTCACCTCGTAGTAGATCATCATGGTCTCGCCGAGCTTCACATCGACATGCCCCTGCATGGCGCGGAACTTCAGCGGCGCCGCCGGATCGACATTGGCGTCGAACGACACGCGCACAACGCGGTCGAGAACTTCGGTCGGACGTGAGACAGCAACCTGCGTCGTGCCGCCAAACCCTGTCAGACGGCAGAAGGTCGAATACAGCGGCTCGGCGGCAAAGCTCAGCCCCAGCATGCCGACAGCAACGCCGCTCAGGATGAAGGTCGTGAGGCGGGCGCGCTTATTCAAAGGCCGTACCCCAGTTGGCGATGTTGCCGCCAACCTTCGCCATAGTCAGCGCAAAAACCAGGATCACGAATGCAAACAGCGCCAGTGCAATCCACTGGCCACGGCGCTTGCGCGCCTTCACCTCGGCGTCGGTCAGCGTAATGCGCTCGCCGGTCGGAACAGCCTCGCCCGGCCCAGCCAGCGCAGCGCCGACGCTCGAACGGGGCGCCGGAGCCGGATCGACGACGAGCTTCTCCGGTCCGCCGTCCCAGTCCTTGATCTGACCCTTGTCCAGCATCACACGCCTCCCGTGAGCGGGAAGTGCAGAGGCAGGACGCGCTCGATCAGGATCGCAGCGAAGAGTGAGAAAAGGTAGAGGATCGAAACACCGAACATGGCCTTGGCGCGTCCAATGTCCTGGGGGGCGTCGGCATCGCCCGCCCGGCTGAAGAAGACGCGGAATGCATTCCAGATGAAGGCCGCGCCGCCCACAACCGCCACCGCGGCATAGATCGCCCCGCCCAGGCCCGTCGCCACCGGCAATAGCGCAAACGGCGTCACGATCAGCGTGTAGACCAGTATCTGCCGACGCGTCTCAGCGGCGCCATGCGTCACCGGCAGCATGGGAACGCCTGCCCGCGCATATTCCTTCGACGTCCAAAGCGACAGCGCCCAGAAGTGCGGCGGCGTCCACAGGAAGATCAGGCCAAACATCAGCCACGCATCGGTCGGCATGTCGCCGGTTGCCGCCGCCCAGCCGATCACCGGTGGAAAGGCCCCGGCCGCGCCGCCAATCACGATGTTCTGCGCCGTCGAGCGCTTGAGCCACATCGTGTAGACGACCGCGTAGAAGAAGATCGAGAACGCCAGCAGCACCGCGGCCAACGGCGTCGCCGCCAGCGCCATCAGCGTGACCGACAAGGCCGACATGATCAGCCCGAACGAGCGCGCCTCATCCGGACGGACCAGACCGGCGGGAACAGGACGGGAAACCGTCCGCGCCATCTTCGCGTCGATGTCGGCGTCATACCACATGTTGAGCGCGCCAGCCGCGCCCGAGCCAAGCGCCACAGCCAGAACCGAGCAGGCGGCGGCGACAGGGTTCATCCCGACCGGCGCAGCCACCATCCCAACGAAACCGGTAAACACCACCAGCGACATCACCCGCGGCTTCATCAGGCGCACGTAATCCATCGCGCTCGCCGGACTCATCGTCGGGGCGGCGGCGGTGGATGCGCTGACGAAGCTGGCGTCGGACATCTTGTTCAGCATCGCTGCCCGGACCTCGGGTCCGGGCAGCTCTGCGCCCTGTTACTTGAACCTCGGAAGGTCGTTGTACTGGTGGAACGGCGGCGGAGAAGACAGCGTCCACTCCAGCGTGGTTGCGCCCTCGCCCCAAGGATTCGCCTCGGCCTTGCGACGGCGGATAATCGCCTCGAGGAAGCCGATGAAGAACACGACCGTGGCGACCGCAGCGATCCAATAGCCCATCGTGGACCAGTGGTGCCATTCGCGGAACGCTTCGGCGTAGTCGACATAGCGGCGTGGCATGCCCTGCATCCCGAGGAAGTGCTGCGGGAAGAAGATCAGGTTGGAGCCAATGAACATCAGCCAGAAGTGCAGGCCGGCGATGAAGCCGTTGTACTTGATGCCCCACATCTTCTCGAACCAGTAGTACCAGCCGCAGAACAGCGTGAACACGGCGCCGAGCGACAGCACGTAGTGGAAGTGGGCGACCACGTAATACGTGTCGTGCAGGTTGTGATCGACGCCCGCGTTCGCCAGCACGACGCCCGTGACGCCGCCCACCGTGAACAGGAAGATGAAGCCGATCGCCCACAGCATCGG
>DLHI01000031.1 GCA_002483135.1 Hyphomonadaceae bacterium UBA7672
CATGTCGGTCGCGAGCGTCGGCTGGTAACCCACCGCCGAAGGAATGCGGCCGAGCAGCGCCGACATTTCCGAACCCGCCTGCGTGAAGCGGAAGATGTTGTCGACGAAGAAGAGGATGTCCTTGCCCTGGTCGCGGAAGTTTTCCGCGATGGTGAGGCCGGTCAGAGCGACGCGGGCGCGCGCGCCCGGCGGCTCGTTCATCTGGCCGAACACCAGCGAGCAGCGCGAGGAGCCGCCGCCGCCAGCCTGGTTCACGCCCGACTCGACCATCTCGTGATAGAGGTCGTTGCCTTCGCGCGTACGCTCGCCGACGCCAGCGAACACGGAGTAGCCGCCGTAAGCCTTCGCGATGTTGTTGATCAGCTCCTGGATCAGCACGGTCTTGCCGACGCCGGCGCCGCCGAACAGGCCGATCTTGCCGCCCTTGGCATAGGGGCAAAGCAGGTCGACGACCTTGATGCCCGTCGGCAGGATTTCCGGAACCGGCTTCTGGTCCACGAAGGCCGGAGCCGGCTGGTGGATGCCGCGCGTGACGGAGTTGTCGACCGGGCCGGCTTCATCGATCGGCTCGCCGATGACGTTGAGAATGCGGCCCAGCGTGGCCTCGCCCACAGGCACCGAGATGGCCTTGCCCGTGTCCTTCACTTCGTGGCCACGCGTCAGACCCTCGGTCGAGTCCATCGCGATGGTGCGCACGGCGTTCTCGCCAAGGTGCTGCGCCACTTCGAGAACAAGGCGCGTGCCGTTGTTCGTCGTTTCCAGGGCGTTCAGGATCGCCGGCAGGTGGCCGTCGAACTCGACGTCAACCACGGCGCCGATCACCTGGCTTACGCGGCCCTTAACGTTGGTGGCTGTTTTCGTGCTCATCTTGGCCTCTCGTCAATTTCGTCAGATCACTAGAGCGCTTCGGCGCCCGAGATGATCTCGATAAGTTCCTTGGTGATCTGCGCCTGGCGGGCGCGGTTGTAGCGCAGCTGCAGCGACTTGATCATGTCGCCGGCGTTGCGCGTGGCGTTATCCATCGCGGTCATCTGCGCGCCCTGGAAGCCGGCCTCGGTCTCAAGCAGCGCCGAGAAGATCTGCGTCGACAGGTAACGCGGCAGCAGCGCCTCGAGGATCGCCTCCTCGCTCGGCTCGTAGATGTAGCGCGCGCCAGCCAGATCGATCTTCGGCGCATCCGCCGGAGCGGTCGCCGGGATCAGCTGCATCGCGGTCGGGATCTGCGTCAGCAGGTTCTTGAAGCGCGCAAACACCAGCGTCGCGACATCGAACTCGCCCGCGTCAAACCGGTCGGTGATCTGGCGCGCAATGCCCGCCGCGCTCGCCGCCGTCACGGTGCGCTCGGCCTTGCGGTCGACATGGCCGACGATCAGCTGTCCGAACAGGCGCTTCAGCGCGTCATTGCCCTTCTTGCCGACGGTGACGATCTTCACGGTCTTGCCCGCCGCCTGCAGGCGCCGGATCTCGGCGCGCGCCAGCTTGACAATGTTCGTGTTGAAGCCGCCGCACAGCCCGCGCTCCGACGTCATCACCACAAGAAGGTGAACCTGATCCTTGCCCGTACCCGCGATCAGCTTCGGTCCGCCGCCAGCAGCCGCGCCGCTTGCGAGGTTCGCAATCACCGACGCCATGCGCGTCGCATACGGGCGCGCCGCCTGCGCCGCTTCCTGCGCGCGTTTCAGCTTGGCCGTGGCGACCATCTGCAGGGCCTTCGTGATCTTCTGCGTGGACTTCACGCTGGCGATCCGGAGACGGAATTCCTTCAATGAAGGCATCAGCCAACCGCCTTTCCAGCCGCGCAGGACTGCCTGGCCGCTTCAAGCGCCGGCGCGACGCGCGGATCGGACGAGCCGATCGTGCCGCGTCCGAGGCGCGAACCTGTGTCTTCGTCCGCATTGCGGTCGTAACGCATCGTCGGGATCAGCGTGTGCGCGGTCGAGACAACGCAATCGCACGTCACGCCTTCCGGCAGCGACGCGCACACGCCCGACGTTTCCGCCTCGGCCGTCAGCCGTTCGATCGGCGGCGTGCCGACACAACCGGCGAGCGCAAGAAGCGCGAAGGAGGCAACCAGAAGACGCATCAGGCGAACGTCTTCCCGAAGGCTTCAAGCGTGGCCTTGATCGCGTCTTCGATCTTGCCGCCGTCCTTGCCGTTCTTGGAGATGTCCTTCTGGTCACGGATGTCGGCCAGCAGGGCCTGCTTGTCGGCGCGGATGTGGCGCAGCAGTTCCGCCTCGTAGCGCACAACCGCATCGGTCGGCACCTTGTCGAGATAGCCGCGCGTGCCCGCGTAGATCACCACGACCTGCTCTTCCATCTGCAGCGGCGAGTATTGCGGCTGCTTCAGGAGTTGCGTCAGGCGCGCGCCGCGGTTCAGCTGGCGCTGCGTGGTCGCATCGAGGTCCGAACCGAACTTCGCGAAGGCGGCCATCTCGCGATACTGCGAGAGCTCCGACTTCATCGTGCCGGCGACCTGCTTGGTCGATTTCACCTGGGCCGAACCGCCCACGCGCGACACCGACAGGCCGACGTTCACGGCCGGGCGGATGCCCGAGTTGAACAGGTCGGTCTCGAGGAAGATCTGGCCGTCCGTGATCGAGATCACGTTGGTCGGGATGTAGGCCGACACGTCGTTGGCCTGCGTCTCGATGATCGGCAGCGCCGTCAGCGAGCCCGAACCGTGGTCCGAGTTCAGCTTGGCTGCGCGCTCGAGCAGACGCGAGTGGAGATAGAACACGTCGCCCGGGTAAGCTTCGCGGCCCGGCGGGCGGCGCAGCAGCAGCGACATCTGGCGGTAGGCGACGGCCTGCTTCGACAGATCGTCATAGATGATCAGCGCGTGCATGCCGTTGTCGCGGAACCACTCGCCCATCGTGCAGCCGGTGAACGGCGCGAGGTATTGCAGCGGGGCCGGCTCGGACGCCGTGGCGGCCACGACGATGGTGTACTCAAGCGCGCCGCGCTCTTCGAGCGACTTGACGACCTGGGCGACCGTCGAACGCTTCTGACCGACGACGACGTAGATGCAGTAGAGCTTCTCGCTCTCATTGCCGCGCGCGTTGATGGCCTTCTGGTTGAGGATGGTGTCGATCGCCACGGCGGTCTTGCCGGTCTGGCGGTCGCCGATGATCAGCTCGCGCTGGCCGCGGCCGATCGGAACCAGCGTATCGATGGCCTTGATGCCGGTCGACATCGGCTCGTGCACCGACTTGCGCGGCAGGATGCCCGGGGCTTTCACGTCCACGCGGTTACGCGAGGCGACGTTGGTCAGCGGACCCTTGCCGTCGATCGGCTCGCCCAGCGCGTTGACGACGCGACCGAGCAGGCCCTTGCCCACCGGGGCGGCCACGATCTCCTGCGTCCGCTTGACGTTGTCGCCTTCCTTGATGCCCGTGTCGTCGCCGAAGATCACGACGCCGACATTGTCGCGCTCGAGGTTGAGGGCCATGCCCTTCACGCCCGACTCGAACTGCACCATCTCGCCGGCCTGGACGCTGTCGAGGCCGTGCACGCGGGCGATACCATCGCCCACCGACAGCACCTGGCCAACGTCGGAGACTTCGGCGTCAGCGCCGAAGTTCTTGATTTGCGACTTGAGGATCTCGGAGATCTCTGCGGCGCGAATGTCCATGAGGCTAGGCCCCCTTCATCATGTTCGTCAGGTTGTTCAGTTTCGTCCGGATCGAGGCGTCGACGAGCTTCGATCCAATCTTCAGTTGCAGGCCGCCGATCAGGGCGGGGTCGACCTCGACCTCCACCGTCACGGTGCGGCCCAGCGATTTCGACACCGCCGATTCGAGGTCCAGCGTCTGGTCCTTGCTGATCGGCTTGGCCACGCGCGCCAGCACGCGGCTCGTGCCACGATGCTTGGCGGCTTTCTCTGCGAACGCACGGGCCATGCCCGGAATGTCGCCCGCGCGGCGGTTCAGCGCGGCCACGCCGACAAAGCGCTTGGCGAGATCGGGCAGCCCGATCTTGTCGCCGATCTGCGCCAGCACGGCGGCTTTCTCTTCGGATTTGTAGAGCGGCGACTTCAGCGCGCGCGAAAGGGCCGCATCGCCATTGATCGTCTTGGCCAGCTGCGTGAGGCCGGCGTCCACCGCATCAACCTCCCCTGAGGTCAGGGCAAGGTCGAATACCGCAGCGGCGTAGCGCTGTGCGGCTTCGCTAATCGAACCTGTCTGTGAACCAGCCAAATCGCTCGCCCCAAGCGCTTCGAATCCCCCGCCCGGACCGAAGCAAAATCTGTTATGAAATCAGCCACTTAGACACGGGTGGCGTCCGGGTGTCCTATTGCGCGGGGTGACTAGCACGCACCAGCCCCATGTGACAACTGACGCCGGTTCGCAATTTTGGCTGCATTTATGGGCGTTTCGTCGCGGCGCGGCATGGCGCATCCGGCAACGGCAAACGTCTCCGATCCAAGGTTGACGCGGTGGTACGCCGCCCGCCACCTTCGCAGCAGAAGACGGAGCGTTCCACCTGGAGGGGCATCATGATTTCAATGACTTCGCGGGCCGCCGGGACCGGACTGCTTTCCTTGGCAATGCTCGCCGGTGCTGCCCAGGCGCAGGTCCCGACCGAGGCCCCACACGCCGACCCCCTGTGTGGGGGGCTGTCCACCGCGATCTCCGCGGCGGGCCAGCAGATTCCATTCATCATCCTCGTACCGGCCAACCAGTCGCTTGGCGAACTTCCACGCCTGAAGCGCAATCCCGCCGGCTTCGAAGACTTCAACTACTGTCATCTCTACCGAGCCGGTAACGCTACGCAGGGGACGGTCGGCGGCGGTCCGCACAACTATCTGCGCTGCAGCGTCTACTCGCGCTCGACTGCAGAACGGATCCCGGACGAGGGCGATGCCGCGTTGCGGGAGTCCCGCACGGCCTATGACGCCCTGGCCGCACGTACGAAGGCGTGCCTCGAACCAGCTGGCTGGACTGCAGCCGGCGGCGAGCCAGTCGAAAAGTATGACGACGTCGAGACCCTTCTCACTTTCACACGCGATGGCACGATCAATGATATCGTCGTTCGCCTGCTCGAAGACGGGCCAGCCCGCGGCGCGCGCTCGAGGTCGACCCAGTGGTCAGTCGACCTGACGATCCGCAACCCGAACCCCATGCATCCGAAGCCATAGCGAACGACGGCGCTCCAAACGCAACCGGCCGGACCCTTGCGAGGTCCGGCCGGCGCCCGTCACTTGTTAAGCTACGTCCGCGTTAGCGGCCGCGCCCGCCGCCTTGCTGCTGTTGCATCTGCTGCATCGCTGCGCCGATTTCCTGCATCGACAGCCCGCCATCCTTGTCGGCGTCGATCATCGCGAAGTTGGCCTTGAACTGCTGGTGCAGCGGGGCAATGCCGTCGCTGGTCACGTTCACCGCGCCCTCTTCCATCTCTGTCCGCAGCTCGGATTCCTGCAGTTTGTCGTCGCGGTTGTCGTCCGACATCGTCAGGATCTGAGTCTGACGGAGCTGGTCCATCAGGTCCTCACGCGGGTTCTCGGCGGTCTCGTCCTTCCAGCGGAACTGCACCGCGGTGAACAGCATCTCCTGGAAGGATTGGTCGCCCCAGAAGATCTTCCGTTCCGGCGTCGTGCGCTCCTTGGTGTTGTCGCCGAACAGCGCCTTGTTGTTCACCGAGTTGTCGTACCAGTAGTCGGCCACAAGCTTCGTGCCGGCCGGAATATCGATCAGCTCGTCGAAGATGTAGTCGCGCTGCCAGTTGAAGTCGTAGTGCGGCATGTTGAGGAGGATTTCCTCCTTGCCGTCCGGATAGACAGCCGTGAGCTTCGAGGCATAGCCGCGATAGTGCGCGTGCACCTGCGCGGCATAAATCTGTGCGTCCGCCGGGAACAGCACATAGGCCGTCTCGTGGTGGCGCGCAGTGTTCGGCGCGATCGTGATCGAGGGATCAGCGATCACCACCTGGCGCTTAAGCGTGTCCGGGGCTTCGTCCTGGAAATAGAAGGCGATCTTCGAGTCGTCGGTGAAGGCCTTGCCGATCGGGGTGTAGTGCATCTGGAACGAGATCGCCCCGCCAGCCGGCACCCACGTCGCCCAGTTGTCCGGGGCAATGTTCGATTCATTGCCTACGGCATAGCCGCCCATCGAGATTTCCCAGTCGAAGCCGCGGCCATTGGCCGGCATCTTCGGCAGCCATCCGGCGAGGATGTGGTGCACGCCCTGCCGGTTGCCCGGCTTGAACGTCGTCGCCTTCAGCCACTTGCCCTCGGTCAGCGGGCTCTTCACGGCCGGGATCTGGTAGTCGACCACGCCAGCCGCCGGAACATCATAGGCTGGTATGCTGACGACCAGGTCGGGCTCGCCCAACGGCCAGTCCGGCCGCCCCGCAACACCCTTCACCAGCGGATCTTCGCCGCCTTCGGCGATGTCGCTCGGCGCGCCCGCCTCGATCCAGTGGATCAGCGTCTTGGTTTCTTCCGCCGTCAGGTTCTCGTTCTTCTCGAACGCGCGGTAATGGTTATCGGCGTCGAAGGGGGGCATCCGGTCGCGACGGATCGCCTCGCGGATCATCGGCGCGAAGGTCTTGACCATCTGGTAGTTCGTCATGTGCCACGGGGCGATGCCGTTGGGCTGGTGGCAGTCGACGCACTTGGCCATCAGGATCGGAACGACGTCCTTGCTGTAGGAGATCGTCGAGAAGTCCTTGCCGCGATCAGCGAAGGTCAGCTTCGTGCCCGCCACTTCCGTGTATTCCGGCGTTGCGATCTTGCCCGCGGCGACGAACTCGCCAAGCGCTGCCTCAACCTTGCTGGCCGGGCCGTGGAAGACGATCTCCCAAGTCTTCGGGTTCACGATCACCGCTTCACCCGCATAGGAGAAACCAAGTGAGTTGCCGATCAGTTGGTACTCGTCGTCCAGCACCGGCAGCGTGATGCCCGCTTCCTTCACCTCGGCGGCGATGGTGTCGCGCGTATCGGCGTCGGCCGAGTTGATCAGGTGGAACACCACCCCTGCATGCTTGGCAGCAGCGGCTTGAAGCGCCTTGGCCGCTGCGCGTGATCCTTCGTCCTCATTGACATACGAGGCCAGCACGATGGCCGGCGTCTGCGTGTCATACCGGAGGATGTGGCCCATGCCGGTCTGGTCGACCAGCATATAGTCGTCGACCTTCTTGCCGACCAGCGTGGCGGCCGGCTCGCTCGAGCAGGCAGCGAGTGTCAGGGCGGATGCTCCTGCAAGCATCGCCAGCAATGTCTTCATGCGCATAGGCGTGGGGCTCCAGCTTTTTTTATGTGTCCCGATTCCGCGCGGAAACTACCGCGTATTGACACTGTCAACAATGAGATGCCCCTGCGGCGCCCCCGGGATTATTTGCGCCCGCGGCGCCGCTTGCCCCTCGCCCCCATACCGCCCCTTCGAAACCTGCCCCGGCCAGCGCACATCAGCGCGCGCCAAACAATTCACGGGCAAATCCGCGCGATCCGTGCTAGGGATTTTCATCCACTGCCGCCACGCGCGCCGGTCTCGACACGCCCTCTGGCTTGGGCGGCGACTTTGCCAGGACTTCCTCGTCCGCGAAAACATGCACGCCCGCGACTGCGCGAGCGTCCTCCAGAAAGAAGGCGACATCCCATGACCACTTCCTCGCGCACCGGCGAGCGCAAGCGCGTGCCCGCAGGCGCCGACGCCGACACCTCCTCCTCCGTCAACGCGAAACACCCCTCCCTGTCCGAGCGCCTGCCCGAAATGACGGATTTCAAACTGAACGCCTACCGCGCCTCCGCCGCCCGCATCGGCGCCGACCCGGCCCATCCCAAGAACAGCGCCGCCCGCCGCGCCATCCCGATGATCGCCGCCGAACTCCAGCGCCGCTCCAGCACCCCCGCGAAGTAAGCCCCGCGCGCGTCCTCCCCCGCTCTTGCGAGCGGAGGAGGCGGCGGCGCGCATCTTGTATGTTTCTGGGCGCGCCGCTCGGGGAGGTCGGCGGTGCTTGGCCGCCGGCTCGTTTGTCTCACATCGCCGTACGCACGCCCGTCAGCGGCACGCGCCCAGCCTTGATCTGCCGGTGCACCTCGACCCCCAGCGTGATCGCCCACACCAGCGCCGCGATCCCCAGCGCCACCAGGAACACGCCATCGACCAGCCGCAGCGCGCGCTCCAGCTCTTCCGGGCTCGTGCCCGGCTGTGGCTGCACATCCGCGAACGGCCGCCCCTGGAAGATCACCCACAGCACGCCAAGCCCGCAGGCGTAGCCCACAATGCTCATCGCAGACCGCAACCGGCTCCACGCCGGGCGCACGATGTCATGCAGGTGCCCCGCCGCCGCCAGCACCGCCAGCGCCAGGATCGGCCAGTAGACCACGCTCCACGCCGGCGACAGCGTGATCGCCACCGACGCATCGTTGCGCAGCGGCAGCTCGTTCGGGAACGGGATGAAGCGCATCCAGAACAGGATGAACAGCACGTCGAAGAACAGCGAGATGCCGCTCTCGAACATGGATCTCGGCTTGCGGATATGCTCGCGCGGCAGGCTCTTCGGATCCCAGCAATTCTCGGCCAGCTTCACCGGGTCGCCCGTGCGCTCGACCAGCACGAACACCAGCGTCACGACCGCGAACACGGAGAGCCCCCAGCCGAGCACATTGTCCAGCGACTGCAGCACAGTCTGGATCGGATTGTCCGACGCCAGCGCGCGAATCGCCGACAGCACGACAAGGATCGCGACAATGACGCCGACCGCCGTGCGCTGCGCCGGCCAGAACCACGGATAGAGCACCGGCCCGATCAGGTGCATCCGCCCCTCATAGCGCGCCGCCACAACGGCCGGCGCGCCAAACGTCTTCAGCACAGCAGCCACTTCGTCCGTGGACGGATCACGGCCAAGCTCCGCCGCCTTCGCCTCCAGCCGCCCTTCCAGCGCCTCGCGCAGCTCCGCCGTGATGTCCTTCGCGGTTGCTTCCGGCAGGCGTCGTTGCACCGACGCGAGATAGCGTTCGACAAGGTCGGTCATGTCCGCCCTCCTTCCTGAAGAATTGAGTTGAGCGCCGCGTTCATCGCGCGCCATTCCGCCGTCAGCTGTTCGAGCGCCCCCGCGCCATCATCCGAGAGGCGATAGAAGCGCTTCTGCCGCTTCCCCTCCTCGCGCCATTCGGAAACCAGCAGCCCCTGGCTCTCCAGCCGCCGCAGCATCGGATAGAGCGCGCCCTCGTCGATCTCGACGCCTGCCTCCGAGAGCCGCGTCTTCAGCGAATAGCCATACTGCTCGGCCCGCAGCGTCCCCAGCACCGCCAGGATCAACGTCCCCCGCCGCAACTCCAGCCGCAGCGCCTCCAATATGTCCTCCGCAATGGGCATTCCCGCTCAGCTTCCTGTGTCGCCTACAGTGTGTGTCACACAGTATGTACCGCACAGGCGGCGAGGATGCAAGGGGAAATAGTGAGGCTTGCGCCAGTCCTGCCCCGCCGAAGGCGGGGAAGGTGGATCGCTGACGCAGTCAGCGAGACGGAAGGGGCCGCCGCGAAGCGGCGGATGCCTCCTCACCCTCGCTCACAAACCGCAACACCGTCTCCACCACCCCATCCTCGTTCGAATAAACCTCGGCATTCTGAAACCGCACCACCGTCCACCCCGCCCGCTCCAGAAACGCCGTCCGCACCGCATCGCGACGACGCTCGAAATCGCGCCAGTGCGTCTCGCCATCGATCTCGATCAGCACGCGCGAACTCGCGCACGCAAAGTCCGCAATGAACGGCCCCACCGGATGCTGCTTGCGAAAATGAAACCCCGACAGCCGCCCGCGCTGCAGCCGCACCCACACGAACACTTCGGCTTGCGTCATCGGCCAGCGCATTGCCCTGGCGCGCGCCCGCGTGCGGCGATGAACCCGCATCCCCCCACCCCATCGATCCAGCTGCTACGCAGCCAGCCCCTTCCGTCTCGATGCTCCGCATCGATCCACCTTCCCCACGTCGTGGGGCAGGACCAGATACCACGCCCACCGCCGGTCCTCCACCGCCGAAGGCGGGGGAGGTGGATCGCCGCGCAGCGGCGAGACGGAGGGGGCTGCGCGAAGCGCGGATCGCTCAACAAGCGCGCTGCAAGTCCTGCCCCGGCAAAGCCGGGGAAGGTGGCAGGCGCATCGCGCCTGACGGAAGGGGCCGGCCGCCAAAGGCGGACGGATGCCTCAACAAAGCAACTCAGTCCTCCACCGCCGAAGGCGGGGGAGGTGGATCGCCGCGCAGCGGCGAGACGGAGGGGGCTGCCTGCGAAGCAGGCGGATCACCCTCACCCTCCAACCGGATCACCACGCCCTCGCGATCCGGAAAAACATCCTGCGCCATGTTGTGAAACCGCACGGGAATCCCGATCTCGGAGACCTGATCCCGAGACCACCCCGCTATCGCCTCCCCCTCAGGATCGCCTAGCGATAATGGTTGCACATGGGAGGAGGTTACCACGAACAGGACAGTAGCTCATGGGTGTATGATCAGACGATCTGCGCCTGCCGCGCAGCTGTGCCGCCCGAAAATCGCTCCGATCAATACGCCCAAGCGACATGAAGCAATGCCAGCTAGATACTAGTTCTCGCTATTTGAAATCGGCGGCACGCACGAATATAAGGTTCAACCGGAAGCAGAAATTGGCCGCCCATCATGGTACAACTTGAGACTCAAGTCCTTAAGTCCCGCCAAAAAGTCAAACGCGATGGCTACGACATGTCCATCGGCGAGCTAGTCAGCATATACGAAAAAGGCGAGCTGTTCATTCATCCTGAATACCAGCGGCTCTTTCGTTGGGCTGATGACAAAAAGACGGGGTTCATTGAGAGCTTGATACTCAACATCCCTATCCCGCCAATTTTCGTCTACACGAAAGATGATGGAAAGTGGGAGTTGATCGACGGACTTCAGAGAGTCAGCACGATTCTCCAATTTGTGGGCGCGTTGAAGGACGCCGAGGGCAAACTTGTATCACCCTTCACACTGGCACCTACAAGATTGATACCCGGCCTTGGAGACTACGTTTGGGACAGGAAGCTGTCCAAAAATGTTGGCACCTCTTTGCCGGACAAACTTAAGCTGGACTTTCGCCGGCAGCGTTTGCGTGTCGAAATTCTCGGTCCAGACTCCGACGCATCTACAAAGTTCGAGTTGTTCAAGCGACTCAACACCGGAGGAGCACCACTTCAGCGTCAAGAAGTGAGGAACTGCATCATCGTTTCTATGCAGCCGAATCTGCTCGCCGATATTCGCGCCATTACGGAGTCGAAGTCGTTCAAACTCACTACGGACCTCACAACGAGGCAAAAATCAGAGCAATACGACAAGGAGTTAATCACTCGAATTCTAGTCTATCAGATGTATGAGTTCGACGGCCGAAAGGACTTGCACGATTATCTTGACGACAGCGTCATAGATATTGGCGCCACCGACACCGACTGCACACAGGTTCTCAAGCATATTCAACGAACGATGGACTTGCTGGCGAGCACCATGGGCGACTCGGCATTCAGATCGTACGACGGAAGCAACCATTCAGGCGGCTTCTCAATCGCACTGTACGAGTTCATCGTACTCGGCCTATCTGAACATATCGACGCTTGGGTAGCGGCCCCCAAGAAGGCCCTAATCGACAAGATTAGAAAAATCAGGGACCTACCCAAGTTCAAGGACTACACAGGAGCGGGTGTGAGAGCATCGACGCGATTGGACAAATTCGTGCTTCCTGACGCCGCCAAGTACTTTGCGCTATGACGATCCGCTCAGTCGTCGAGCTTGAGGCTCGCTTCGACGATATTTTTTCTTTCTCGAAGAAAGAAATATTCTCGATCAAGAAGCAGCTGGTTGGCAAGGATAACAGCTTCGCCTCTCGGGCAGCGGCCGTGTTCTGTTACGCGCACTGGGAAGGCACAATAAAGTACGCCTTTTGGGCGCTAGTTGATCTGCTCACGCACAAGAAACTCAAACTTTCCGAACTTGCCGAATGTTACTTGCTGTTCGCGATGGCAAACACCTCGCTGCGCAACCCGCCGAATGGTGTATTCGCTAGTCACGCTACGAGCTTGGCGCTACGCGGCATTCTTGACCGGCGGATATCCCCGAGGATGTTCCCTGAGGATCAAAAAGTGGGAAGTTTGGATTGGCAGATTTTCTGCCTCTACGCGCCATGCATCTGCGTCGACGTGGCGAGTTTGATTTCTCGACGACTGTTTATCGACGAAAAACTCGTGCCCTATCGCCATTCAGTCGCCCATGGGAAACGCATCGACAAAGAGTTTGATTCCTCAAATGCTGGAATAGATTCCTACTGCACTGAGGTGATAGACCTTCTCGACGCGCTCAAGGCCGAAATACTCAACGGGGTTCAGCAAGAAAACTATCTTCGAAAATAGCGGCTAGAAGCGGCATTGCCGTTTGGCACGAGCACGCCCCACCTTGGAAGCGGGTAGGTCCTTCGACGACGCACATCGCGCATTTCACTTCGTGCGCTGCCCGTTACAAGTCGTCCGCCGGCCCCATCACGCCCTCAACGCCAACGCCGATCTCAACGTCGCGCAGCTTCTTCACCTCATCCCGCAGCCGTGCAGCCGTCTCGAACTCCAGGTTCGCGGCGGCTTCGCGCATGTCCTTCTCGAGGCCCTCGATGACGCGGGCGAGGGTGCGGCGCTTGCCGATGATGCCGGCGAGCCTGTCGCCCCGCGCCTACTGATCCACACGCTGTCCGGCGAGGAATGTGTCCTTCACGTAGGCGACGGCCTCCGGGATGGTGATCGAGAACACGCCGCCATTGGCGGATTTCCATTGGTCATAGCCGTTGCGAAACGCGGCGGTGACTGGCGCGTCCGGGCGCTCCAGCGCGTCCACGCTGCGGCGCACGGCGTCTTCTGAAAACGGCATGTGTCCGCCATTCACGAGGACAACGCTGTCCTTCAGCACGACGGGCGGAAATCCCGAGGGCGATCCGTGCACGACCGTCTCTCCCGCGATGATGTCGATCTGCATGACCGTGAAGCGGCTGCCCTCCGGCGCGCCCTTCAACGTCCACACCTGCCCCACCGCGAAAGGCGCGGGCGCCTCCTGCGCCACGGCCGCGCCGGCCATCAGGGCAAGCGCCGCACCCAGGATCATCCGCTTCATGTCACCCCCCGTCTGTAACGCCGCCTCGTCATCCTGCTCCCCATCCGCCTGCGCGCCCAGCCCATTCTCGCCCGCGCGCATTCCTTCTCCAGCATGCCGATGACGCGAGCGCGCCCCTACTCGCTCCTTGTCGCATAGACCGAGGCGCCGCCGGGGCACGTCGCTTCGGGGCATTCGGCTATGGCGGCGACGACGGTCAGATTGCGCGTTGCGTCGGCGGTATAGGCGAGCGTGGCCAGCTGGATGTCGCCGGCCTTCGCGCCCCACACGATTTCGCCCACCGGCTGCTGCTCTGGCGTCATCAGCATCAGTCCCACGCGCGTGCACGGCGCAGCGCAGGCGGCGGCGAGAAGATAGGTCTTGCCTGCCTCCGCATCGAGGCTGACGCCGAATCCGCTGCCCGCGCCGACGGCGTTGAAGCCCTGCTTCGCATCGGTCCAGACCCAGCCGGCCTTTTCGGCGGCGACATTCATGCCGCTCTCCAGCAGATGCTGGAACGGCGTGGATTGCGCGAGGGCCGGCGCCGCGAGGGCGGCAAGAGCGATGATGGCGGCGCGTTGTTTCATGGGCGTTCCTCCGCGCACATGTTCGCCGCCCGGACGCGCCCGTCAATCCGCCGGCGGCAGGCCGTCTCGCACATCGCGCTGCAGGCTTGCGCGGAGCTGTTCCGGGGTCGTGAACTCCTCATAGTCAGGATGAGCCGCCGCCTCATCCCGCGCCACATCCGCATGCTGGCCCAGCCCGCCCTCGCCCGCCTTAGACAGGTCCGGCCCCTCCGGCGGCGCCAGCCGCTCCACCGCCCCCACGCCCGCAAGCCGCCGGTCGAGCTCGGCCAGCGCCGCGTCATCGCCCGCCGCCAGCAGCTCCACCGCCTCGCGCATGAACGCCCGCATCCGCGCCCGCAGCGCGTGCTCGGCATCCACCGCGCGGTTGCCATCGCGGATCGCCTCCAGCGTGCGCCGCGTCAGGTCCGCATTGCGCTCCAGGTCGAGATCCTTCTTGCGCCAGCCCCCGCGCAGCGCCCACCCCGCCAGCGTCTGCGGATGCACGCCCAGCCGCCGGGACACCTCCGCGCGCGACTCCCCCATCCGCACCAGCCGCTCGGCCTCGAACGCCAGCCCCATCGTCTCCGCGTATGACCGCGCCATCATCACCTCCATCAGGAGGCGCATGATCGACTCAGCTCACACCACCCGGGGAAAACTTTTTTTCAGCGCTTCAGCACAGACGCCGGCACGGCGCCCACCGACACCAGATACTCCGCCATCTTCGCGTGCAGCGTGTTGATCGCCTTCAGCGGCCGCACCATCACCTTGAAGTGCGTGATCAGCCCAGCGTCATTCCACGCAATGATATCGACGCCATTGATCTGGATCCCGTCCACCACCGAGAAGAACTCCAGCACGGCCGACCGCTCCGCATACCACTCCCCGCCATACCGGAAGTGCTCCGTGTTCGGCACATGCAGAGCCCCGCGCAGATAGGTCTCCACCTTCGCCTTCCCCGCCTGCGGCGTGTGCACCACCGGGCTCTCGAACACGCAGTCGTCGCCAAGTATCCCCGCGATCTCATCCGCCCGCCGCTCCAGCGCAATGCGATGCCAGCGCTCGATGGTCTTCGGAATGCTCATGGCGTGTCTCCTCTGCGCGCCAACACTGCACCCACACCCTCAGCCTGTCATCCCGGAAGCGCGCAGCGCTATCCGGGACCCATTCCTCAACCCCGACGGCCTCACGATGGCTCCCGGCTCTACGCGCTGCGCGCTACGGCCGGGATGACAACCGTTACCCACTCGCTACTGCCTACTGCCCACTCCCCACTGCCTCCGCATAAAGCGTCCGCCGCGGCCACCCCTTCGCCCGCTCCTCCGCCACCCGCTCCAGCACGCGCGCGAACGCCGCCGCCTGCCGCGCCTCCATCGCGTCGAGATGCTTCCCCCGACCTCCCAGCAACAGCTCCAGCCGATACGCCTCCCGCACCGCCGCGAACTCCACGCGCGCATCCGCCGCCCACAGCGGCAAGGTCCGCTCGAGCCACCGCCCCCGCCGTATCGAGATCGGCATGCGCTCCAGCCCGGCCTCGAACTCCGCCAGCCGAGCCTCCAGCGCCGCCAGCCACCCATCCAATCCCCCGCGCCCGTCCGCCAAAGCCAGCCGCCGCGAGTCCCCGGTATCGCCCGGATGCGTTCTGCGTTTCGTCATGAAGCGCATTATGCGCCCGCCCCGAGCGGTGTCGGAAACTCGCCGCGCACTTTTCCGAAAACCCCAACCCCATCAGCCCACTGACGAATCCAAGTGTAGGAAACTCGCCCTTATTCCCGCTCCAGCAGCACCAGCCCCTCATCCGCCATCGGCTTCTGCAACTTCAGCGCATCC
>DLHI01000014.1 GCA_002483135.1 Hyphomonadaceae bacterium UBA7672
GACCTTGTTCTTGACGACCTTCACGCGTGTCTCGTTGCCAATGACCTCGTCGCGTTCCTTGATCTGGCCCGTGCGACGGATGTCGAGACGGACTGACGCGTAGAATTTCAGGGCGTTGCCGCCCGTGGTGGTTTCGGGCGAGCCATACATCACGCCGATCTTCATGCGGATCTGGTTGATGAAGATCACCATCGTCTTCGACTTCGAGACCGAAGCCGTGATCTTGCGCAGCGCCTGGCTCATCAGGCGGGCCTGCAGGCCGGGAAGCGAATCGCCCATCTCGCCTTCGAGTTCGGCGCGCGGGGTCAGAGCGGCCACCGAGTCGATGACCAGCACGTCGATAGCGCCCGAGCGAACCAGCGTGTCGGTGATTTCGAGGGCCTGTTCGCCGGTATCGGGCTGGGAGACCAGCAGGTCATCGAGGTCGACGCCAAGCTTGGCGGCGTAGATCGGATCGAGCGCATGCTCGGCGTCGATGAAGGCGCCGACGCCGCCGCTCTTCTGCGCTTCGGCGAGGACGTGAAGGGCAAGCGTCGTCTTGCCCGAGCTTTCCGGCCCGTAGATTTCGATGATGCGGCCACGCGGCAGGCCGCCAATGCCAAGCGCGACATCAAGGCTGAGCGAACCGGTGGAGAGGGCCTCGACATCCATCGTCTGGTTCGTGCCCAGGCGCATGATCGAGCCCTTGCCGAAATTGCGCTCGATCTGGCCCAGGGCCGTCTCGAGGGCTTTCTGCTTGTTCATGCCCTTGTCTTCCACCAGCTTCAGAGCGGCGCCCGCCATGTTCGTCTCCATCCATGTGCCATGCTGTGCAGGGACGGGCAAATCCGACCGATTCCAGCGCTCGACCACCTCTATGTACTACAAATGTTCTCGTGAACAAAGAGTGAAAATAGAGCCCGCTGCGCTTTCAACATGTGGGGCATCGGCCGGGCCGGGACGCACAAGGGATGGCGTTGGTCTGTCGCCGCCGACAGTCTTGGATCAGCCCCAAGGGCCCGGCTTGCGGCCGCCGGGCTGCTCCCACGGACCCGGCGAGCGGCGTCGCGTGGAGGTGACAAGCTCGGGCTTAGGAGACTGGGGCGAGGCGGCAGCAGCCGAGCGGCCGCCAAAGCGGCGGGCCAGCGCCTCGACGCGGTTCTGCGTCGAGGGATGGGTCGAGAACAGATTGTCGGCGCCGCGCCCGAGAAGCGGGTTGATGATGAACATGTGCGCGGTGGCCGGATTGCGCTCGGCCTGGAAGTTCACGCGGCCCGAGCGGGCATAGGCGTCGATCTTCTCCAGCGCGGAGGCAAGCGCTGCAGGATCGCCGGAGATTTCCGCCCCACTCTCGTCCGCCTCGTATTCGCGGTGGCGGCTGATCGCCATCTGCACAAGGCCAGCGGCAATGGGCGCGAGGATCATGATGGCGATGACGCCGAGAAAGCCCCCGGGGCGTTCGCGGTCATTGCCGCCGAAGAAGAAAGCAAAATTGGCGAGCGCGGAAATGGCTCCGGCGATGGTGGCCGTGACGGTCATCGTCAGCGTGTCGCGGTTCTTCACGTGCGCGAGTTCATGGCCCATCACCGCGCGGATCTCGCGGCGGTCGAGCATGGTGAGCAGTCCCGTGGTGGCGGCGACGGCGGCGTGTTGAGGGTCGCGGCCGGTGGCGAAGGCGTTGGGCTGTTCGCTTTCGATGATGGTGATCTTCGGCATGGGCAGGCCAGCGCGCTGCGCCATTTCGCGTACGTCGTCGCCGTAGGCGCGCACGCGTGCATCGGGATGGTTGGGCTGGACTTCCTGCGCGCGGTAAATCGACAGGACGATCTTGTCGGCATTCCAGTAGCTGACCAGGTTGCCGACGAGCGCAATGGCGAGCGCGATCATCATGCCCGCGGGGCCGCCGATTACGTAGCCCACGCCGACGAACAGCGCGGTGAGCGCCGCCAGAAGGATGAAGGTCCGAAGGTGGTTCATGACGCTAGATGTGGTCGTTCCACAACCACAAGCAAGCCTCGCATGGCCCCCGGACAGGCCTGCGCTGATTAAGCTTTTTCAAGGGTCAGGCAGGCTGCGGCGGCGTCAGAGCGCCTGCATTCGGCCGGTCACCGGCGGCACGGGAGACATGGCGGGCGCTTCGGCCTTGAGACCGAACAGGATTCGCAAGGCAGGCAGCGGCCGGATGAGGAAATGGTAGATCGCCAGGGGAATCAGGGAGGCCGAGGCGAGCACCAGCGGCAGTTCCATCCAGACCGGCAGGTGGGAAGCCTTGAGCCACACCTCGCTGAAGATGATCATGGGCTGGTGCAGCAGGTAGACCGGCATGATCGCGTCGCCGAGATAGCGCATCGCGTCTGATTCGCGCTGGAGGTGACGCGCGCCAAAGGCGAGGATCGCAAGGATGGTGAAGGCGCCGAAGGTGGCGCCTGTCGCGGCGGCGATGCGCGAAGCAGGCAGCGTCTCGCCCAGCGGAATCGATCCCACCATCGCGAGATAGACAGCGCCGAGTCCAATCGCAGCCGGGCCGAGCCAGCCCATCGCCTTCTCCAGCCGCTTCCAGAACCCGTCCGCGCGCACCAGCAACGCGCCGAGAAGAAAGGCGGGGAGGCAACGGGTATGGCCCGCAGGATCGTCGAAGAACATGTCAGAGCGGCCGTAGACAGGCTTCAGCATCGCATCGGAAATGACGAACATGATCGCAAGGCCTGCAGCGATCAGGATGACCGGCCGCTGCGCAAGCCAGTCGCTGGCGGCGCGAAAGGCCGTGGGCGCCTTGAACCAGACAAGGGCAGTCACGAACGAATAGGCCAGCAGGTAGGGCAGGAACCAGACGTGGCCGAGGTCTGGCACCCAGAAGCTGAACAGCTCGCGTGCGTGAAGGCCATGATCGACGACAAACGCGAAGTAGTTGTGCCCGGCTGCGTGCGGATCGGTGACGTAGAGCATGGGCGGGACGAGCACGAGCACCGCCATGATCAGCGGCACGCCCAGGCGCATGAAGCGATTCTGAACAAAGGACGCGAAAGGGTGGCGTTCGAGCATGAAGCGCGTGGCGGCGCCGGCGATGAAGAAGACAAGCGAGATGCGCCACGGCGCCAGCGCCTCAACGGCGACCGTGCCCCACAAGCCGGCATGCTCGCTCTGCACGCGCCAGGGCATGATGCGATAGACGAAGAGGACGTGGGTGACGATCAGCAGGCCGAGCGCGCCGACGCGGAGCCAGTCCAGATCATAGCGACGCTGATACACTTGCACGCCCTGCACGGGGATTCACCATTCGACGCCCTCCCCCGAGGTTGCTGGATGCATGGAACGCGCCTGACGATTGCAGGACGACTCCCTGACGCGCGAAATTTCAGCGGCCTGGGTAATCAATTGTATCAGGCGCCCGGCGGGTTGAATCCCTTACGTAAACTCGCCTGGCGGGGTGCGGAAAACCGATAGAATGCGCAGGAACGGCCTGTTCAACCGGCGGCCTTGCCGCGCGCATTCATTAACAGCCCTGACGCATGTGCGCCGGATTGTCCTGTGATCGGACGCCCCGGCGTGCGTCGACCTACTGCACGTTCACTGTAATCTTCTGCGACATGATCCCGATCGGCTTGTGCAGCTCGTGGTTCATGTCGCCGAACACGAGTTGCAGGGTGTGGGGACCTGCCGGCAGGTTGAGGACGTATTCGGTCTGTCCGCCGCCGAAGTGGATATGCTGTTCGTCGGAGGGGATGGCGTACTGCTTTTCCTCGTCGCTGAGTTCGGTGTCGATCAGCAGGTGGTGGTGGCCCGTGTTCGGCTTGTCGGTGAGCGCGGGGGCGACGCCGATGCCATAGACGCCGAAGACGACGCGGAAGGGCGAGGTGACGGTCTGCCCGTCGCGCAGGTTCACGAAGTAGGCGGCTGGGCCAGCATCGCCATGCAGCTTGGTCGCTTCGGCGTCGCGCGCGGCCAGGGCGTCGGCGACGGCCTTGTCGACTTCCGCTTTCACAGCGGCTGGATCGGGCGCGGCGGTTTCAGTCGGGGCGGGATTGCAGGCCGACAGGGCAAGCGCCAGGACGGGAACGGCAAGAAGGCTGCGAACGCGCATGTTTGATCTCCTAGGTTCCGCTGTCAAATAGCATGGCGTGGCGGCTGGACCAGTGGAAACGATCGGGCGGCCGATAGATCATGCGTGAGCGGCGCGCCATTGCGGCAGGCCTGACGCGTCCGTGGAGATACGTCCGCGCAGGCCCACAGGAAACTGGCCGGTGGACATCAGCAGTGAAAGTTCGGCCGCATGGGTTGCCGGCACGCGAGCCAGCGTTCGGGCGCCTGAACCGAGCCGCGCGACGACGGCGCCAAAGTCGGGACGGCCGGCAGGATCGAACACCACGGTGAAGGTTTCCAGAGTCCCCTCGCCCTCAGGGGTTTCGTCTATAGGAACGGGCGGGCCGAGCATGGGATCGGCTGTGGCCTGCGCTTTCATGTCAATCAGGGCGTCGGGAGCATTGTCGCGGACCTGCGGTTCGCGGCCCAGGATAAGGGCGTGGTGCTTGGTCACGAATTCGCCCTGGCCGTAGATGAGGCCGCGCTTCGCCCCTGCTCTCACCTCGCGCACCATCGCGCAGGCGGCATGGGACATGTAATTATTGAGCGGGCCGCCGAAGAAGCTGAGGCCTCCCGTGACGCTGGTCGGCTGATCTAGCCCGAGGCCCAGCGTGCGCCGTGCAAGTTTGGGCACGACGGGGAAGCACGAGTACAGCTCGACGGCATCGAAGCTTTCGGCGTGGCGCAGCATCGCGTTGAGGACAGCGGCCTGCGCGTGGCTCTGCGCGAATTGCGGGCGGGTCAGCCAGTCGCGCGGTTCGTTGGCGACGGCGCCGGCGCCGATGAAGACGAGTTGGTCTTCCGGGATGCCGGCGGCGCGCGCCTTGGCGAGCGAGGTGATGATGATGGCGGCGCCCTGGTTCACATTGGGGTTGGCGACCATGCGCTTGGGATACGGCCACGAGATCATCCGGTTGTCGTCCGACGGCGTGGCGATCTCGGCGGGCGAGAGCTCCTTGCGGAGCCAGGCGTGGGGATTGCGAGCGGCAGCCTTGCTGTTGGCGGACCAGAGTTGGGCGGACTCTGCAGTCGCTTCCGCTGGCGTCTGGCCCCAGGCGTGGGCGCTGGCGATATCGTAGAGCGGATAGACGTTGATCGGCCAGGCGATCCCCTGCCTCACGCCGAGCGCATGAACATAGTCGGCGGCGCGCTGGAAGCGGGGGGCATCCACGGCATAGGGCGTCCACGGCAGTTCGACATTGGCGCGCTTGGCGTGGTTGACTGCGTGCTGGGCTTCGCCGCCGGTGACAAGGCTCACGACGCTCTCGCCATTCGCGATGCGGCGCGCGGCTTCGTGGAGATAGCGGATCGGGCTCTCGCCGCCGACAGGGCCGTAGACGGCGCGTTTGGGTGTGACGCCCAGTTTTTCGCACAGAAGGGCGGCGGTGTCGTAATAGCGCCACGAGACGAGGCCGACGATGTCGATGGAGTCGACCTCGGCGAGCAGACCTTTCGCTTCTGCGTCAGCCAGCCGCGCGGCGGCGGCCATCAAGACAACGGGCTCGAGCGCCTGCGTGACGTCCTTCGGGCGGTCAGCGATTTCGCCGACGCCGGCGATGACGGGAATGCGGTCTGAGGAAAGGGTCATGGGCGATCAAGAGCGCATCCCGAGCGGCTTATCAACCTCCTGCTGCCAATCCGGGGCGACCACTCACGCCGCGTAAAGCGTTGGAGTACCTGGGGTCTCTAGAATCCGTCAAAAACTGTGAACTCAGCCAAGCCGGCGCGGGGTTGGCGGATGGTGTTGACCGCAGCGGACAAGTCGGCGTGTCCGATGCCCATGCCGCAATAAAGGATGAGATCATCCGGCATCTGAAGCGCCGCTCGCACCGTTCTATGCCACAAACTCCAGGCGCCGATGGCCGCGGTGTGCAGGCCCCGCTCGCGCGCCAGCAGCATCACGGCGTTGATGAACATCCCAAGCTCGGCCCACTGGCCCTGCTGCATGTCGCGATCAATCGCAAAGAACAAAGCCGCTGGGGCGCCGAAGCACTCGTAGTTTCGCGACACCTGATCCATTCGTCCGACATGATCGTTCCGCTCGATTCCGAGCGCGGCATACATGAGTTCACCAGAATCGAATCGGCGCGTCGCGTAGGGCTCCTTGGGGACTGTCGGATAGAGTAGGTAATCAGGAGGGAGTTCGGCGAACTCACCCTCCCCCAGCTTGCGTTTCACGTCCGCCTGCAGAGCCTCAAGCGGCGCTCCACTTAACGCCCAGACGCGCCATGGCTGGAGGTTGCCTCCTGATGGCGAGTGCGAGGCCAGATCAAGGATCGCTTCTATGTCGGCGCGCACAACCGGGCGCGGGAGAAACGCCCGGCATGTGAACCGTGAGAGAATCGCTTCGGAAACCTGCATGGATCGCCCCCTCCAGTGAGGATGAGCGATGAACCGTCGCCGTCCCTGATCCGGATCAAGGCCTGCCCTATTCCAGGATCACCCCTGCTCCATCTGCGCCAGGCGTTCGGCCTGGTCTTCGGCGTGGAGGGCGTCGAGGAGGGCTTCGATATCGCCTTGCACGAAGTCGGAGAGGTTGTGGGCGGTGAAGTTGATGCGGTGGTCGGTCACGCGCTCCTGCGGGAAGTTGTAGGTGCGGATGCGCTCGGATCGGTCGCCGGAGCCGACCTGCAGCTTGCGCGCCTGGGCGCGGGCGGTGTCCTTCATCTCGCGCTCGCGCTCGTAGAGGCGGATCTTCAGCTGCTCCATCGCCTTGCGGCGGTTCTCGTGCTGCGACTTCTCCGACGAGGTCACGACGATGTTGGTGGGCAGGTGGGTGATGCGCACCGCCGAGTCGGTCTTGTTGACGTGTTGGCCGCCGGCGCCGGACGACCTGTAGGTGTCGATGCGGATGTCCTGATCCTTGACCTCGATGTTCACTTCCTCGGGCACGGGCAGGATGGCGACGGTGGCGGCGGATGTATGGATGCGGCCCTGTGCTTCTGTGGCGGGAACGCGCTGCACGCGGTGGACGCCGCTTTCGAACTTCATGCGGCCAAACACGCCCGCACCATTGAGCTGGGCGACGATTTCCTTGTAGCCGCCCATCTCGCCTTCAGTGGCGGAAACAAGTTCGACCTGCCAGCCGCGCTTGGAGGCGTAGCGCTGATACATGCGCCAGAGATCGCCGGCGAACAGCGCGGCTTCGTCGCCGCCGGTTCCGGCGCGGACCTCGATGATGGCCGAGCCATCGTCGTCGCGATCCTTGGGCAGCAGCATGAGCTGCATCTCGCGCTCGATGCCGGGGAGCTTCTCGCGGATCTCGGCGCGTTCCTCGATCGCCATGTTGACGAAGTCGCGATCGGCGGTCTCGTCCTCGATCAGGGCCTCGGCTTCGGCGAGCTGGGCGCGGAGCGTCATCACTTCGCGCGCCTTTTCGGCGATCCGCTTGAGTTCGGCGTGATCACGCGAGAGCTGGACGATCTCCTTCGGGTCCGTCGCGACGCCCATGCGCGCTTCGACCTGGTCGAACCGGTCGATCATCTGGCGCAGGCGGGATTCGGAAAGGGCGGCCATGGAAGTCCAGTCGGGGGTCCTGGGTCGGAAGGTGGCCCATATGGGGCAAGCCTGCCGTCAGGTCCAGAGGTTCGCGCAATCCGAGCGTTTTCGGGCCTTGTTTCCCCACTCGATCTCGGTGGCGCGATCAGATCCCGAAGAGCCAGAGCACATTGCGGACAGCGAGGATCATCAGCATCAGTGAGCCCACATTGAACACGAAGAAGCGCAGGGGCACGTAGTTGGTGGTGACCTGGATGAGGGTGTGCACGACGCGGATGGCGACATAGGCCCAGGCGAGGCCGATATTGATGCCGTCTGTCAGGCCGACAAGGTGCGAGTAGATGCACAGGGCGTAGAAGACGGTCGGCTGTTCGTGCAGGTGGGTGTAGTTGTCGGAGACCCAGACGGCCTTGGGGTTCATCGGCGGCAGGCTGGCGTAGGATTCCGAACCCTTGATCTTGGCCGGGTCGATGCCCGCCTTGCGCATCGCCGGGATGCGGCGAACATAGAGCCAGACCAGCACGATCAGCGTCCAGACGACGAGCGCAAGCAGCGGCGCCATGATGTTGGTGAGACCGTGCGGCATGCTGCCCTTCTCCCGAGTTCGACGACCCGACAAGCATGCGGGGACAGCAATCTGTCAAGCCGGACATGAAGGGCCGGACACGGGAGGGCTATCTCTCAGGTTTGCCCTGTG
>DLHI01000030.1 GCA_002483135.1 Hyphomonadaceae bacterium UBA7672
CGGGTCCGGCCCGGGCCGGCGTCGGCGTGCGCGCCACGACCCCGGACCGGTTGCCGCTGGCCGGCGCCGTGCCGGGGACGGAGGGCCTGTTCGTCCTCGGCGGCCTGGGCTCTCGCGGCTTCTGCGCCGCCCCGCTGCTGGCCGAACATGTCGCGGCGCTGGCGACTGGCACGCCCTCGCCCCTGACGGCGGAGTCGTCGGGTCGGGTCGATCCGTTACGATTCTCTACCGGCGGGGGGCTTGTGCAACGGACTGCGGCGGCAGACGGTTGAGCATTATACCGTCTCGAGGAGACCGCCATGCGCCTTCCCGCCCTCGCCGCCCTGGGCGTTTTTACCGGCCTGACCGCCTGCGCCCCGATGTCCGACACGGCCGGCGGGGCCGCCGTGGACAGTGCGTCGGCGCGTCAGTGTCTCAACATCAGCCAGGTGACCAATTTCCGCCAGGGCCGCCACAACCAGCTCTTCCTGAGGATAGGCCGAAGCGAGGTGTTTGAGCTGGTTTCGGCCGGCGGCTGCACGGACTTCGACTTCGCCAACCAGCTGGCGATCATGCCCGACTCCGGCGGAGCGACCGGCGCGAGGCTGTGCGTCGGCGATACGGCCCGCGTCTATGCGCACGGCTCGAGCGAGACGCCCATGGCCTGCCGGGCCCGCATCACCCGCAAGCTGACCGACGAAGAGATCGCGGCCCTGCCCGACTCGCACCGGCCCTGACGCGAAGCGGTCAGGGTTTCTGGGCGTAACCCAGTAGCTGGTTGAGCTTGTCGATCAGGTCGATGGCCGTGTCGGCGATGACCGAACCGGGCGGATAGACGGCGGCGGCGCCCATGTCGATCAGGGTCTGGACATCCGACGGCGGGATCACCCCGCCGACCACGATCATGATGTCGGGCCGGCCCAGCTTCTCCAGCTCGGCCTTCAGTTCGGGCACCAGGGTCAGGTGGCCCGCCGCCAGGGATGAGGCGCCGACCGCGTGGACGTTGCGCTCGACCGCCTCCTTCGCCGCTTCGGACGGGGTCTGGAACAGGGAACCAGCTGTGGCTTCCAGCCCAAGGTCGCCATAGGCGGTGGCGATGACCTTCTGGCCGCGGTCGTGGCCGTCCTGGCCCAGTTTGGCGATCAGGATGCGTGGCGGGCCGCCGTCGTTGTCGACGAAGGCGGCGACCATGTCGCGGGCGCGGGCGATCTTCGGATCGGCGCCCGCTTCCTTCGCATAGACGCCGGACACGGTCTTCACGGTGGCGACGTGGCGGCCAAAGGCGGCTTCCAGCGCGTCCGAGATTTCGCCGACGGTGGCGTAGGCCCGGGCCGCCTGCACCGACAGCTCCAGCAGGTTGGCGTTTCCCTTCGCGCCCTCGGTCAGGGCGGTCAGGGCGGCCTGCGTCTTTGCCTCGTCGCGTTCGTCGCGCAGCCGCTTCAGCTTTTCGATCTGGGCGGTCAGGACGGCGGCGTTGTCGACCTTGAGCATGGGGATGTCGTCGACGGCGTCGGAGAGATAGCGGTTCACCCCGACGACGGTCTGCTGGCCGGTGTCGATCCGGGCCTGGGTGCGGGCCGAGGCCTCCTCGATCCGCATCTTGGGCACGCCGGCCTCGATGGCTTTCGCCATACCGCCGAGGGCCTCGACCTCGGCCATCAGGACGCGGGCCTTGTTCGCCAGTTCGTGGGTCAGGCGCTCGACGTAGAAACTGCCGCCCCACGGGTCGATGACCTTCGTCAGGCCGGTCTCCATCTGCAGCAGCAGCTGGGTGTTGCGCGCGATCCGGGCCGAGAAGTCGGTCGGCAGGGCCAGGGCCTCGTCCAGCGCATTGGTATGCAGGCTCTGGGTCTGGCCGCCGGCCGCCGCCATGGCCTCGACCATGGTGCGGGGCACATTGTTGAACACGTCCTGCGCCGCCAGCGACCAGCCTGAGGTCTGGCAGTGGGCGCGCAGGGACAGGGAGCGGGGGTCCTTGGCGCCGAATTTCGACACCGCCTCGGCCCACAGCAGACGACCGGCGCGCAGCTTGGCCACCTCCATGAAATAGTTCATGCCGATGGCCCAGAAGAAGCTCAGCCGCGGCGCGAACCGGTCGACGTCCATGCCCGCCGCGACGCCCGCCTTCAGATATTCCACGCCGTCGGCGAGGGTGTAGGCCAGCTCCAGATCGGCCGAGGCCCCGGCCTCCTGCATGTGGTAGCCGCTGATCGAGATGGAGTTGAATTTCGGCGTGTGCTCCGCGGTCCAGGCGAAGATGTCCGACACGATCCGCATCGAGGGCTCGGGCGGATAGATATAGGTGTTGCGGACCATGAACTCCTTGAGGATGTCGTTCTGGATGGTCCCGGTCAGGGCCGCGTGCGGCACGCCCTGCTCCTCGGCCGCCACGACATAGAGGGCCAGGATCGGCAACACCGCGCCGTTCATGGTCATCGACACCGACATTTGGTCCAGCGGGATGCCGTCGAACAGGGTCCGCATGTCGTAGATGCTGTCGATGGCCACGCCGGCCATGCCGACATCGCCCTTCACCCGCGGGTGGTCGGAATCGTAGCCGCGGTGGGTGGCCAGATCGAAGGCGATCGACAGCCCCTTCTGACCGGCGGCGAGGTTGCGGCGGTAGAAGGCGTTGGACGCCTCGGCGGTCGAGAAGCCGGCGTACTGGCGGATCGTCCAGGGGTTGCCGGCGTACATGGTCGGATAGGGCCCCCGCACATAGGGGGCGATGCCGGGCAGGCCGTGGATGACGTCGAGACCCTCGACGGCGTCGGGGCCATAGGCGGTGTCGACCGTCAGGCCCTCGGGGGTGTGCCAGGCTCCTCGCGCCGGGCCGGTTCCGGTCGGGCCGAGGTCCAGCGGGATCCTGGTGAAGTCGGGCGCGCTCATCGGGCCGCCTCCCATTCCTGTGTCTCGAACGGAGCGGCGAAGCGGACGGGGATCAGCGGATCGCAGGCGTCGCCGCCGGTTTTACGGACCGTCGTCGGCTCGGCCTCGAACGGCGCGGGACGCGGATCCGGGTCGACGAATTTGGTCACCCCGACCATCCAGGCGTGGCCGTCGGCGAGGGCCGCTTCGCGTTCGGCCCGGGCGGCGGCGACGCGGTCCTGAATGTCGCCGGTGCGCAAGGCGATGATCAGCCCGCCCTCGCCCTCGATGCGCTGGAACTCGGCCCAGCCGGCCTCGGCCAGATCGCGGGTGCGGGCGTCGAGGAACCACGAACCGGACGCCGGATCGTCGACCCGGCCCAGATGGGCCTCTTCCATCAGCACCGCCTGCGTATTCCGCGCCTGACGCCGGGCGAAGGCGTCGGAGCGGCCGTTGGCGCGCGACAGCCCGTCCAGCACCACGGCATCGGCCCCGCCGACCGCCCCGGCGAAGCCCGCCGCCGTCAGCCGCAGCAGGTTGGGCCAGGGATCTCGCGCGGACAGCATCCGCCGCGACGAGCGGGCCTCGATGACGGCCGGGGCCTCCGCGCCGAACGCCTGGCCGATCGAACGCCAGATCAGCCGCAGGGCGCGGACCTTGGCGAGGCCGTCGAAATATTCCTGATCAAGCGAGACGCCCAGCACCGTGCCTTGCAACGCCGCCTCGGCCGTCATCCCGGCCGCGACCGCCGCCCTGACCAGAGCCACGGCATTGGCCGCCACGAAACCCAGCTCCTGACCGATCGATCCGCCGGCCTCATGCACGACCCGCCCGCTCGCCAGGAAGAAGGACGCCTCGGGATAGGCGCCCGCATGACGCGCCGCCGTATTGGCCGCCAGCGTCAGGTGCTCCCCGATCGCCCGCGGCGCGGCGCCCGCCTCGGCGAAGGCCGACAGGGGGTCCATGTGGAACATCAGTCTGGCGCGCGGCGAGCCCTTGGCCGCCACGGCCAGCGCATTGGCCGCCTCGGGTCCATCCAGCCCCGCGTCCAGCCCCACCGCCGCCAGTTCCAGCGCCACGCCTTCCAGCGCGCGGGCCAGCGGTTCGGAATCGGCCAGCATCGCGCCCTTCAGCAGCACGGACGCCGCCCCGCCCTCCAGGTCGGCCAGCACGGCGGCGTTGACCGCCGCCGGATCGTCGCCCTCGACCAGCGTCCGCACGTCCCAGGCGCGGCCCTCGGCGTCCGAGGGGCGCGGCGCGGATACGGGCTCGCCGCCGGTCACGGCGGCATACAGGGGGCGGATCGCGAGGCCGTCGGCGTCGAGATGCACCAGGCTCTCCAACGGCCGGTCCTTCAGCGCCTTTTCGGCGAGGGACCGCCAGTCGGCGGGGGAGGGGGTCGGAAACGTCATGGCGTCTCCATTGCCCGCGCCAGCGCCCCGGGTCCAGTGAGCGGCCGCCGGCGAGATAAGCCACCTCGTCGGTTGCGGTTAGAGTCGGGCCCCCTACATCCAGCCGGAACCCAGCCGGAGTCTTCCATGGCCGACCTTTCCGCCTTTCCGATCACCCGGCGCTGGCCGGCGCGACATCCCGACCGCCTGCAGCTCTATTCGCTGAACACGCCCAACGGGGTGAAGGTCTCGATCATGCTGGAGGAAATCGGCCTGCCCTATGAGGGGCATCTCATCGACATCGGGAAGAACGAAACCTGGACGCCGGAATTCCTCTCGCTCAATCCCAACGGCAAGATCCCCGCCATTCTCGACCCCGACGGGCCGGGCGGTCAGCCGCTGGCCCTGTTCGAATCCGGCGCCATCCTGGTCTATCTGGCCGAGAAGACCGGGCAGTTGCTGTCCGCCGATCCGGCCACCCGCTACGAGACCCTGCAGTGGGTCATGTTCCAGATGGCCGCGATCGGCCCGATGTTCGGCCAGGTCGGCTTCTTCCATAAATTCGCCGGCAAGGCCTTCGAGGACAAACGCCCGCTGGAGCGTTATGTCGCGGAATCAAAACGGCTTCTGGGGGTACTGGAGACCCGGCTGGAGGGCCGCGACTGGATCATGGGCCCGTATTCGATCGCGGACGTCGCGACGCTGGGCTGGGTCCGCAACCTGATCGGCTTCTACGAGGCCCGCGATCTGGTCGATTTCGACAGCCTGACGAACGTGCCGGCCTGGCTGGAGCGCGGCCTGGCCCGCCCGGCGGTTCAGCGCGGGCTGGAGAGTCCGGCGCGCGTCTGAAGGGGCCGGCGGATTTGACGGTTTGCGCCCGGCTGATATGTCGAGACGCGCGGTCGTCGTGAACGGGGTCACCCGACAGCCATCGCCGGGGGCTGTCCATGACGCGCTATCCATTCCTTTCGCTCGAGCAGGCCCTGCTGGTCTTGCGGGTGGCGACGCCGCTGCTGTTCATGGCCCATGCCGGAATGCGGATCGCCAACGGGACCATCCCCCGCTTCGGGGCATTCCTGGAGACGCTCGGCTTTCCCTTGGGCGTGCCGCTGGTCTGGGCCATCAGCGTGGTCGAACTCGTGGCCGGGGCGATGATCATTCTCGGCGTTCAGGTCCGCTGGGCGGCGACCGCCCTGTTCGTCATCGCCGCCACGGGGATCGCGCTGATACACGCGGGCAATGGCTGGTGGGTCGGCGAGCACGGCACGGGCGGCAGCGAGTACAGCGTCGCCCTGATCCTGATGCTTCTGGTCGTCGCCGCCGCCGATCGCGTCGCGCCGAAGACCGCCTGATCACGCCGGATTGGACAGGGCCGGATTGGACAGGGAAGGAATGGTGGACGCGACAGGGATTGAACCTGTGACCCCCTCGATGTCAACGAGGTGCTCTCCCGCTGAGCTACGCATCCGCCAAGACGGTTCCGGAGAAGCCCCGGAACGGGAAGGAGCGGTCTATAACCCCTAGGGCCCGCCGACCGCAAGGGCGAAACCGGGGCAAGTCTGTGTCAAATCACGCTTCGCGCTCAAGCAGCGAGCGACCGTTCGTCATCCCTGCAAAGGCAGGGACGCGAGCGTTAGCGCCCTGACGTCAGGCCGCCGCCACCATCCGCTCGACCTCGCCGACGAGGTCGCGCAGGTGGACGGGTTTGGCCAGGACCTTGGCCTGCGGGCTGGCCTGGGCGGCCGACAGGGCCACGGCGGCGAAGCCGGTGATGAACATGATGCGGATGCCGGGCTGGCGGGCGGCGGCGACGCGCGCCACCTCGATGCCGTCGGCGCCGGGCATGACGATGTCGGTCAGCAGCAGGTCCCACGGGCCCTGGTCGAGCGCGTCGATGGCGTCGTCGCCGTTCTCGCAATCGACCACCGAATGGCCGGCGCGCTCGAGCGCGCGGGTCAGGAAGCCGCGAAGCGAGTGATCGTCTTCCGCCAGTAGAATGCGCGCCATCTTGGTGTGTCCGCCCCGGTCTTCTTTCGGAAAGGCTACGCGCCGACTGGTAAACCCGCCATGAAAATCACCGGTCCGGCGAAGCCGGCGCCTGTGGATGGGCGGGCGAAACAGGCTATGGCGTCGGCATGGATCAGGACGGGGGCGGGGACCAGGTTGGGGCGGAAGGCAGCGGCGGCGACGCCTTCGTCGTCCTGCGTCCGAAATCACCGGGCGGGTTCGTCTTCGCCTCGCCCCATTCGGGCGCGGTCTATCCGCCGGAGATGCGCGCCGATCCGGCCCTGGCCGAAGCCAGTCTGCGCAGCGCCGAGGACGCCCTGGTCGACCGGCTGATCGCGCCCGGCGTGGAGCACGGTGCGACGGTGGTGCTGGCGCGGCTGGGACGGGCCTGGGTCGACCTGAACCGCGATCCGGCCGATCTGGATCCGGCGCTGATAGACGGCGTGGCCGACGGGTCGGTTTCGGCGCGGACGGCGGCCGGCTACGGCGTGATCCCGCGCCTGACAGGCGACGGGCGGGCCCTCTACGACCGGCGTCTGACCTTGCAGGAGGCGCGGGACCGGATCGCGCGGGCCCATGCGCCCTATCACGCCGCCGTGGCGGACGGGATGGCGGCGGCGCGGGCGCGGCACGGCGAGGCGGTGCTGGTCGACTGGCACTCCATGCCGGCCCGGGCCACCCAGGGCGTCGGCGGCGCGCGGGGACCCGACGTGGTGATCGGCGACCGGCACGGCGCGTCCTGTGGGGCCGAGCTGTCGCGGCGGCTGCGGCGGTCGTTCGAGGCGCTGGGCTGGCGGGTGGCGCTGAACCAGCCCTATGCCGGCGGCTGGACCACCCAGACCTGGGGCAGGCCCTCCGACGGGTTTCACGCCATCCAGATCGAGCTGAACAGGGCGCTGTATTTCGACGAGGTCGCCCGGGCGCCGGGACCGGGCTGGTCGCGCACCGAAAAGGGCGTGGCGCGGGTCATCGCCGACCTGCTGGCCGGGGCATAAAAAAAGCCGCGCCCGAGGGCGCGGCATGAAGTCTATAGGGAGGAAACGCCCAGAAGGGCATGACGCCCGGAGGCGTCGAAAACCAAGCTAGGTTGCAGCGCACAAATCGTCAAGCCGATATCTCGCAACTGCGTTCACGGCGTGTAACCGCTTCCAGGCCGTTCAGCAGCGAGCGCGCTAGGTCCCTTCCAGCAGCCTGCGGGCCCTGCGGATGGCCCGGGCGGCCGGCGACCCGGCCTGGCGCCAGACCAGCAGGCAGAAGGCGGCCGTCACTCCCAGCGCCAGCCACAGCGGCCCGAACAGCCAGGCCGCCGCCGCGAGCGCGAAATAATAGCCCCGCACGCCCTGGCTGAAGGCGCTCAGCGCCGGATTCAGCAGATCCGCCGCCGCCTCGCCCAGGGCCGCGCGGTCGGCCTCCGAATGCACCTCGGGGGCGGCGCCGATCAGGGCCAGGGCGTAGTTCATCTGGCGGATCGACCAGATGAAATCCAGCAGGCCGCGCGCCAGACAGACCAGGACCAGCGCCAGTTTGGCCTCCAGCAGCTTCATCGGCACATCCTCGGCCCCGACCGAGGCGAACCCCGACATGGCCTGTTCGCCGCCGAACAGGACGCTGGCCACCGCCGCGATCAGCAGCAGATTGGTCGAGGCGAAGAAGCCGCCGGAATTGATGGTGTGACCCATCAGATTGCTGTCGACGAGACGGGTTTCCCGGTGGGTCATGGCCGTCATCCACACCCGGCGGACGACCAGCATGTCGTCGTTCAGCGTCCCGCTGCGCCGCGCCAGCAAGGCCAGAAGCGGGCCGTAACCGAGCCAGCACACGGTGAAGAGGGCCAGGGCCAGCCAGTCGGACAGGGTCATCACAGCCTCCTCTTCGCCGACGCACCGTGACGCGCCCGAGCCTCGCGCTCAAGCCGCGAGCGACCGCGTCCCGAGTGATAGCGCAATGCGTCCCGCCTTGCTTCGGGCGCCATGCGAGCCTATCACGCCCGCCACTTTCGTATCGCACTGCACAATAATCGAGCGCGCCATGAATATCGACGCCATTCCCGTCGGCCCCAATCCGCCCTGGGACGTCAATGTCATCATCGAGATCCCGCAGGGCGGCCTGCCAGTGAAGTACGAGATGGACAAGGCCTCGGGCGCCCTGTTCGTCGACCGCTTCCTGCACACCGCCATGTACTATCCGGGCAACTACGGCTTCATTCCGCACACCCTGTCGGATGACGGCGACCCCTGCGATGTGATCGTGCTGAACCCGACGCCGGTGGTGCCGGGCTGCATCATCCGCTCGCGCCCGATCGGCGTGCTGAAGATGGAAGACGAGGCCGGCGGCGACGAGAAGATCCTCGCCGTGCCGGTCGACAAGCTGAACCCCTACTACACCGACATCGCCAGCTACCGGCAGCTGCCGACCATCATGGTCGAGCAGATCGAGCATTTCTTCACCCGCTACAAGGATCTGGAGAAGAACAAGTCGGTCACGGTGAAGGGCTGGGGCGACGCCGGCGAGGCCGCCGAACTGATCGCCGTCGGCATGCGCGCGCATCAGGACAAGCTGAAGGCCGCGGTCAACAAGGCGGCGAACGCAGCCTGAGCCTTTCCCGGCTGATGGCGACGGGCTAGGGAAACCCATGGCCGCCGCCGAGACCCCCGCCGACGTCTTCAAGCGCGCCCTCGCCCATGCGGCGCGGGCGCTGGCGGAGCAGTCGGAGCTGGAGGTGGTGTTCGGCTCCGACGGCCCGAAACTGTCCAACGGCGTCCTCACCCTGCCGCATCCGCCGCGCGATCCGGGCGGTCCCGAGAGCGCCACCCTGCGCGGCCAGGCCGACCGGCTGGCGCTGCGGCTGGCCAATCACGACGAGACCCTGCACGCCCGTCTCCGCCCCATCGACAGCCGCGCCGCCGAGGTGTTCGAGGCGGTCGAGCAGGCCCGGGTCGAGGCCGTCGGCTCGCAATCCCTGGCCGGCGTGCGCGCCAACATGGGCGCGGCCCTGCTGACCCGGCTGGAGAAGATGGGCGCCCTGCGCGCCACCGAGGCCGAGCGCGTGCCCGTGGCTGAGGCCGTGGCCCTGCTGGTGCGGGAGCGGCTGACCGGCCAGCGCGCCCCCGACGGCGCCGCCGCCATGCTCGACCTCGTCCGGACCGCGATGGAGGACAAGGCCGGGGCCAAACTCAACGCCCTGGCCGAGGTCGCGGACGATCAGGTCGCCTTCGCCGAGCGGCTGAAGGACGTGCTGCGCGCGCTGGATCTCGATCCCGGCGACGGGCGCGGCGATGACACGTCCGACGAGCAGGGCGAGGACGACCCCGATCCCCAGGCGCCCGACGCCGCCGACGATCAGGACGAGGAAGACGACGCGGGCGGCGGCGAAGGCCAGACCATGGACGGCTCGGCCGACGACCAGTCCCAGGGCGACGATCGCGAGGCCCGGCCGGACGGTTCGGCGGGCGATCCGGACGGTGAGGCCTCGGACGAGGGCCCGGACGTCAACGAAGGCAGCCTGCCCAACCGCCAGCAGACCGGCGACGACGGGCGGCCGAGCGACGCCTATCGCGTCTTCACCACCGCCTATGACGAGGTCGTCGACGCCGCCGACCTGTGCGATCCCCATGAGCTGGAACGGCTGCGCGCCTTGCTGGACCAGCAGCTGACGGCCCTGTCCTCGGTGGTGGCGCGGCTGGCCAACAAGCTGCAACGCCGGCTGATGGCGCAGCAGAACCGCAGCTGGCATTTCGATCTGGAAGAGGGGGTGCTGGACACCGCCCGTCTGACCCGGGTCATCACCGACCCGACCAGTCCGCTCAGCTTCAAGGCCGAGAGCGAGAGCCCGTTCCGCGACACGGTGGTGACCCTGCTGCTCGACAACTCCGGCTCGATGCGCGGCCGGCCGATCATGGTTGCGGCGGTCTGCGCCGACATTCTGGCGCGGACCCTGGAGCGGTGCGGGGTCAAGGTCGAGATTCTCGGCTTCACCACCCGGGCGTGGAAGGGCGGCCAGGCGCGCGAGGCCTGGATCACGGCCGGCAAGCCGGCCAATCCGGGCCGGCTGAACGACCTGCGCCACATCATCTACAAGTCGGCGGATTCGCCCTGGCGCCGGGCCAAGAAGAGCCTCGGCCTGATGATGCGCGAGGGGCTGCTGAAGGAAAACATCGACGGCGAGGCCCTGACCTGGGCGCATGAGCGCCTGCTAGGCCGGACCGAGGCGCGGCGCATCCTGATGGTCATTTCCGACGGCTCGCCGGTCGACGATTCGACCCAGTCGGCCAATGCGGCCCTCTATCTGGACAAACACCTGCGGCAGGTGATCGCCGAGATCGAGACCCGGTCGCCGGTCGAGCTGATCGCGATCGGCATCGGCCATGACGTGACCCGCTATTATCGGCGCGCGGTGACGATCATGGATGCCGAGCAGCTGGGCGGCACGATGGTAGAGCAGCTGGCGGGGCTATTCGACGACGAGTGACCACCACCGTCTTGCTAATGTTATAACTTTGTGCTAACTGCGGGCTTATGAAATCCGCACTTCGCAAGATGGGCAATTCCACCGGTCTAATCCTGCCCAAGCCGGTTCTGCAGGAACTTGGCGTCGAGACGGGCACGGTCATGGATATTGTCGTAGACAATGGCCGTGTCGTCGCAACGCCCGTTGTGCGAGATCTGCATGAGGGCTGGGCAGAGGCAGCCCGGCAGATCGGTGCGGAGGATTTGAGCGAGGATGCCATGGTGTGGCAGGGCTTCCCCAATGAAGACGATGACGGTCTGACATGGTGAAGCGTCCCTTTCCCGCGCAGGGAGAGGTCTGGCTGTGCGTGCTCGATCCTACAAGGGGTGCCGAAATCCAAAAGACACGTCCGTGTGTGGTGGTCAGCCCCGATGTTCTCAATTCCGGGCTCAGAACCGCTTTGGTCGTACCACTCACCAGCGCGGGGTTTTCTGCGCCATTTCGGGTAAACGTCCGCTTCGGTGGTCGTGACGGGCTGCTGGTACCGGATCAGATGCGTGCCGTCGATCGGCTGAGGCTCGTCAAGCGGTTGGGGCGGATCGACCCTGCCGCGCTGACATCCGTACTGGGCATATTGCGCGAAATGTTCAAGCAGCCATAGCGGCAGTATCGACGGTTGCCAAATAGCGCCAGGCTCCTTAATCAAGCGATTAAACCTCGCAGGGAGCCCAGCCTTGAACGTATCCGAAGCCGTCGCCACGCGCCGTTCCGTCCGCGATTTTCTGCCTGATCCGGTGCCGCTAGAGACGATCCGCGAGATTCTGACCAAGGCGCAGCGTTCGCCCTCGGGCGGCAACACCCAGCCTTGGAACGCGGTGGTGCTCACCGGCGAGCCGCTGGCCGATCTCACCGCCAAGATCAAGGCCAAGGCGCAGAGCGCGCCGATGGGCGAGGGGATGGAATATGCCATCTACCCCGCAGATCTCGAGGGGCGCTACGAGCAGCAGCGGCGCGCTGTCGGCCAGGCGATGTTCGACGCGCTGGGCATTGGCCGCGAGGATGGCGCGGGCCGGGTCCGCCAGATGATGCGCAACTGGGACAGCTTTGGCGCGCCGGTGCAGATCTTCACCTATTGCCGCACCTATATGGGGCCGCCGCAATGGTCGGACATGGGCATGTGGCTGCAGACGGTGATGCTGCTGCTGCGCGAAGCGGGGCTGGACAGCTGCCCGCAGGAAATCTGGGCGATGTACGGCAGCTATATGCGCGAGCTTCTCGGGATCAGCGACGAATATATCTTCTTCACCGGCATGGCGGTGGGCTATCGCAACCCGGACGCGCCGGTGAACAATTTTGCGGTCCCGCGCGTCGCACTCGCTGACGCGGTCCAGTTCCGGGGGTTCTGATCCCGTCTATCCCCCACCGGATGCCGTTGGCATCAACGAACCATAATGCTCCAGATGCTGCGGCGACAACTGGTCAGCACGGCACGGGCAGACTATAGCGATGGAAACGAATCCCGACCGGGTCGCACCGAGGGCAGATTTCTGGATCGGCGCGCTGCACGGGGGCGACGCGCCTTGGGGGTGCGATGATGCGACATGGGCGACATGGAAGCGCAAGCAGGCAACGATCGCGGGTGGTGCCGGTCAGACGGTCGCCCCGGGTGACGCTGATGGCATCGCGCCTGATGTGCGCAGCGCCGGGTGGCTGCTGACCCGATGGCAAGCCGGGCAGACAGCGCCGCTGCGGCAGCGACCAGCCGCGACGAGATGGGGCGTTCGGCCACGCGCCTGATCCGCCAGCTCGGGCTGGTGCGGCTGCTCGCGACGCTCGGCTTTCTGGTCTTCGCGCTCGCCATTGCCCGCTACAGCACCGAAATGCCGTTGCTCGGCGATGCCGAAAACGCAATGTACGACATGCGCGCGGCCAATTTCGCCAAGAAGGTGGATCAGGACCCGCGCATCCTTATGGTCGTCTATACCGACGACACACTGATCGATACCGGCCAGCGTTCGCCGGTCGATCGTACCATCCTGGCCAATGCGCTGACCAATATCGACCGGATGGGGGCCAAATCGATCGGCATCGATATCCTGTTCGATCAGCCGCAGGACGATGACGAGGCGCTGAAGACCGCGCTGCGCGGCATGCGCACGCCGACGCATGTCGCCTATGCCAGCAACGCGACCAATACCGAGGCGATCCAGTTCCGCCAGCAGCAGTTCCTCGAACAGTTCCTCAAGGACGTCACCACCGACAAGACGAAGCCGACAAGCATCCGGCTGGTCACCGATTCGGATGGCGTTGCCCGGCGCTGGCCCGACCAGCCGAAGAACCTGCCGCCGATCATGGTGCGCGCGATGACGCCGCCGGACCCGGCCTTTGCCGATTATCGCGGCGCCATCCGCTTCCGCCTGCCACTGTCTTCCGACCGGCCGGTGATCAACAAGCTGCCGATCGATCTGTTCGCCGACCGGGCCAGTGCCGAGTTCGTCGCGAGCGAGGTCAAGGGGCGGCACATCCTGATCGGCGGCGATTTTGTCGATTTCGACAAGTTCGATACGCCGCTGACCCGGATCGGCGATGTCGTGACCGGTGAATCGCAGATGATCGGGCTGGAAGTGCACGCGCACATGATGTCGCAGCTGCTCGACAAGGATCGGCCCTTCGCCTTCCCGAACTGGTCGTTATGGGCCATGGCGCTGGCGGTGGTGATCGCTGGCTGCATCACCGCGATCAGTCAGGCGCGTGCGTGGATCATGGGGCTGCTGCTCGGCAGCCAGATCCTGTTTTTCATGACCGCGCCGTTCATCCTGCAATATCAGGGCTTCGACACGCTCAACCTGCCGAGCTTCGGCTGGGCGACCGGATGGCTGCTCGCCTATACCTCGGTGGGGGCGGCCGCGCGCGTGGTCGGGTCCAAGCAGCGCGCGTTCGCGCAGAACGCGCTGGGCAAGTATCTGCCTCGTTCGGTCGCGGCGGAAATCCTGAAGGACCCGGACAAGCTGGCGCTGCATGGCGAAAAGCGGGAGATCTTCTGCGTCTTCACCGATCTGGAGGGCTTCACCAAGCTGACCCACGCGATCGAACCGGAAATGGTCGCCTTCCTGCTCAACAACTATCTCGACCGGCTGGCGGACGTGGTGCTGCAATATGGCGGCACGCTCGACAAGTTCGTGGGCGATGCGGTGGTCGCCTTCTGGGGGGCGCCGATCGGCTTTCCCGACGATGGCGAGCGCGCGGTGCGTGCGGCCTGGGCCATGTACGAAGCGGGTGAGGATTTCCGAAGGACCGCGCCCGAAGGCGTGCCGCCGATCGGCCGCACGCGCGTCGGCGTGCATTTCGGCGAGGCGATCGTCGGCAATTTCGGCGGCGAGGGGCGCATCCAGTATACTGCGTTCGGCGACAGCATGAACACGGCGGCCAGGCTCGAGGCGGCGAACAAGAATCTCGATACCCGCGTGCTGGTCAGCCGCGAGGCGGCGGAGCGTTCCGGGCTCGACTGGTATCGCCCGATGGGGCGGATCGTGCTAAGAGGACGCGCCAAGCCGGTCGACATTTTCGAGCCCGCGCCCGACAGGCCGGAGAGCGAGCGCCAGGCCATTGCCGAGCTGGTTGCGGCGCACCAGGCGGGAAATGATGCGGCTGTGGTTCAACTCACATCGCAGCTTGCAGAATTGGGGCAGGAAGAGGCCATCGCGAATCTGTTCAAGCGACTTGGTCAGACACAAAAAGGAGAAAGCTATGTTCTCGGTTGAAAGGAAGTCCGTACTTCGCCGGGCACTTGCGATAGGTGCCATGTTGACGCTGGGCATTGCTGGCAGCAGTGCAGCGATGGCGCAGTCCATGGTCGTACGCTCGGTCGGTCCTTCGGCAGCGCAATTTCCTGCCGGCAAGAAGCTGCCCGCCAACACCAAGGTGGTGTTGAAGGCCAGCGACAAGGTGACCGTGCTCGACAAGGCCGGCACGCGCGTCCTGTCCGGCCCTGGTACCTTCACGCTCGACGGCACGGTCAAGCGCGATCAGACGCAGAGCACCCAGATTGCCAGCCTGCTCGCCACCGGTGGCCCTGCGACGCGCAGCCGCACCGGGGCCGTCCGCGGCGCTCCGGCCAAGGTTGCTGCTCCCGCTACCCCGCGCAGCCCGAACCTGTGGTTCATCGATGCGAGCCAGTCGGGCAAGTTCTGCGTCGCTGAACCCGCCCGCCTGATGTTCTGGCGCGCCAAGGTCGACCAGGATGTCCAGCTCAAGCTCGCCGGAACCGGCGCTTCAGCTACGATCGACTGGAAGAAGGGATCGGGCAACCGGCTGTGGCCGATGGCCGAACTGCCCGTTGCGCCCGGCAGCTACACGCTCACCGGCCCCGACGGCGTCGCGCGCAAGATCGATCTGGTGGTTCTTCCCAGCGTGCCGGCCGAGGTCGACGAACTCGCCGGAACGCTGATCGAAAATGGCTGCGAAAACCAGCTCGGCCTGCTGGTCGAGACCATGGCGGCGGCGGACCAGGCCAGCGGTACCAGCGGCGATCGGTAAGCATCGAGCCGACATTCAGACCCCGTCCGCGCTGCTGCGACTGGTGCGGGCGGGGTTTTTCTGTACGCCTGTCGGCTTGACGGCGCGCGCGCTTTGCAGGCAATGGCTGATGCCATGACGAGCCCTGCCGATACCGCCCCGCTGATGCTGTTCAACAGCCTCACCCGCTCGCTCGAAGCGTTCGAGCCGGTCCATCCCGGCGAGGCGCGGGTCTATAGCTGCGGGCCGACGGTCTATAATTATGCGCATCTGGGCAACATGCGCGCCTATGTCTTCGCCGATACGCTGGGGCGCGTGCTGAGCTTCAAAGGCTTTGCGCTCAGGCATATCATCAACATCACCGATGTCGGGCACCTGACCGACGATGCCGATGATGGCGAGGACAAACTGGAAAAGGCGGCGGCAGAGCGTGCCCAATCGATCTGGGACATTGCCCGCCATTATACCGAGGCGTTCTGGGAGGACATCAAGGCGCTCAACATCCGCCAGCCGGCGGAATGGTCGATCGCGACCGATTATGTGCCGAAGATGATCGAGTTCGCCAGGTCGATTGCGGACAAGCATTGCTACGAGCTGCCCAGTGGCCTGTATTTCGACGTCTCGACCGTTAGCGATTACGGATCGCTGGCGCGCGCGGCGACCGAGGCGGGCGAAGGGCGCATCGAGGCGGTCGAGGGCAAGCGCAACGCGCAGGATTTTGCGATCTGGCGCAAGACGCCCGCAGGCGAGACGCGGCAAATGGAGTGGGACTCACCTTGGGGGAAGGGGGCGCCCGGCTGGCATCTCGAATGCTCGGTGATGAGCGAGGCCCTGCTCGGCTTTCCGTTCGACATCCATACCGGCGGCATCGACCATCGCGAGATCCATCACCCCAACGAGATAGCGCAGAACCAGGCCTATGCCTGCTCACATGGCAGCGGCGCGCGCTTCTGGATGCACAACAATTTCCTGATCGACCGGACGGGCAAGATGTCCAAGTCGTCCGGAGAGTTCCTGCGCCTGCCGCTGCTCGTTTCCAAGGGCATCCACCCGCTCGCCTATCGGCTGATGTGCCTGCAGGCGCATTATCGCAGCGAGCTCGAGTTCAGCTGGGACAATCTGCTGGCGGCGCTGACCCGGCTCAAGCGGCTGGTGATGGCGGTCGCGGCGCTGCGGGGGCAGGCAGAGATGGCCGGGACGGTGGAGCATCCACGTCTCCAACAGCTGCTCGGCGATTTTGCATCAGCCGTGTCCGACGATCTCAACACCGCCAAGGCGCTGACCGTGCTGGACGACGTTCTGGCGCAGAAGAAGGTCGATGCCGGGCAGCGCCTCTCCGCTATCGCCGCGATGGACGCGGTGCTGGGGCTCAACCTGCTGGCCCTCGAACGCGCCGACCTGCGCATCCGCCCGGCCGCAGCGACAATCGATGAAGCCCGCATCGAGCATATGCTCAAGCTGCGCAAGGAAGCACGTGCGGACAAGAATTTCGCCGCCTCCGATGCGATCCGCGATGAGCTGGTCGCGGCGGGAATCGAGGTGATGGACGGCGACCCGCTCGGCTGGGAGTGGCGGATCGAGGTTTAACCTCCCCAAGAACCACCTCCGTTTGTCCCGAGCGTGTCGAGGGACGTGATCGGAAACGGTCGTGCATGCGTCCCTCGACTTCGCTCGGGACAAACGGATAGGGTGGAGAAATGGTGGTGCCTGTTCTCCGGCGAAAGCCGGAGTCCAGGGGCAAAATCGCGCTGTAGCCGCTCTGGTTTCTGGCTTTCGCCGGAAAGCGAAAAAGCGGCGCGGTGCCAGGAAGAGGAGAGAGCATGACCAAGGCCGTGATTTCCGCGCTCGTGCGCCCGCTGATCGAGGGCGTGATTCCCGAAGGCATGCAGGTCGTCTGGATCGGCTCGGCCGAAGAAGCGCTGCGCGAGGTTGTCGATGCGGACATCGCCTGGGTCGACATGCACGACAAGCAGGCGATGCGCGACATCATCGCGGCGGGGGAGAAGCTGCAATGGGTGTCAACGCTCTATGCCGGGCTCGATCATTTTCCCGTCGAACAGCTCATGAAGCGCGGTACCCGGGTCACGAATGGCGTCGGCGTCAACACCATCGCCGTCGCCGAATATGCGGTGCTCGGCATGCTCAGCATGGCCAAGGGCTATGCCGATGTCGTGCGTGCGGCTGACCGGCGTGAATGGCTCTGGGCGTCGCCAGGCACCGTCGAGCTTGATGAAACACGCGCGCTGATCATCGGCTATGGCGCGATCGGGTCTGCGATCGGAGACCGGCTGAAAGGCTTTGGTGTGGAAATCACCGGCGTTGCCCGCACCGCGCGGCCCGATCAGGGCATTATCGGCGCGCAGGACTGGAAGGCACGGATCGGCGACTATGACTGGGTGGTGATCGCGACGCCCTCGACGCGCGAGACCGACGCGCTGATCGGTGCGGACGAGCTTGCGGCGATGAAGGACAGCGCGATCCTGGTGAATATCGCGCGCGGCGAATGCGTCGATCAGGATGCGCTGATCGCCGCGCTCAAGGCCAGGACCATCGCGGGTGCGTTTCTCGACGTGACCACGCCCGAGCCGCTGCCTGCCGACCACGAGCTCTGGACGCTGCCCAATGTGCAGATCTCGATGCATCTGTCGGGACGGGCGCAGACGCGGATGTTCCAGCGCTCGGCCGCATTGTTCGCCGAGAATCTCGGGCGGTTCGTGCGCGGCGAGACGCTGGTCAACGAGGTCGATCTGGCGCTGGGCTACTGACCGGCGCGGCGCTCACGCATATCTGGCATGGGCCTGCGCGATCTTCACATGGTAATTGTTCCGGGCGAAGCCGGGTCCGTTATAGCCCCTGGCAAAGGCAATACAGTCCTCGGGGCTGTTGCTGATCGCCTTCAGCGCCTTCACCAGCCCCCGGTTCTCGATAAACGTGGCAAAGGCCTGGAGATGCGCTGCCTCTGAAACCTTCATCGCCTCCCAATAGGCTTCGACCGTGTCGAACCCGGCAAGCCTGTGGTTGAAGCCCATGATCTGCGCGCCGCCGACCGAGGCGGACATCAGCGCAGCGTGCCGGTCGAGCTGCATTGCCTTCCACAGCCGCACATATTCGCCCTGGCCGCCGATATAGAGCTTGCGGTTCCAGACCCTGCTCGAGAGATTGGGGTGGCTGTCGCGATATCTGCCAGCGGTCCGGCGATCAAAGACATGCGCTTCGAACAGGATCTTGGGCAGGTGCGGCCCGTCGAGAAAGCCGCCCGGCCCGTCGAGCGCGAGGATATCGGAACGCACGTCCGTGAACCAGCCGCCGCCGCTTTCGACCTCCCAGACCGCGCGGATCTGCACGCTGGTGCAGCCAAGGGTTGCGGCGGCGGTGCGGAAGTCAGCGAGGGTCAGGCCGATCGCTATCGGGGTCGCCTCACCGTTCGAAGCGGGGGCAATGCCGAGCGTGCCCAGCAGGCTGTCGATGGCGATAACCTCGGCCGGCGAAAATGCCTTGCCCTGGCGCAGCGACTTGATGGCAGAAAAGACAGGCGCACGGTTCATGACGTCTACTCTCCAACGGGTAAGGTGCAGGCAAACACGGTGAGCCCCCGCCACGAAACGCGTCTGGCCTGCAAAATTCTGAGGGGTAATTGGACAGGTTACGCGTCGTTCTCCAACATTCCCAGCCAAATGTTCTTTATATGTTCCATTGGTGTCGGGCGGCGCTCGTACCACTGTGACGGAGGGGAAGGCCGCACTTTTGGCGGGTGACTCGACAGAAAATTGGGGTTATGCCTTGCGTCACAGCCAGCATGGAGGGCGGATGCCATGCCGGTAACGAGCGGTTCCGCCCGGGCGTAAACAAGCAGCAAGCGCCGCCCGGACATCCTTTCGGTCGCACGAATGCAACGACGAGCCACTTTCGGCTTCCGGGGGAGGAAATTCCATGACCAAAGCATCCGATCTGTTTGTCCAATGCCTCGAGGCAGAGGGTGTCGAGTATATCTTCGGCGTTCCCGGCGAGGAAAATCTGGACATGCTCGACTCGCTCAGCCGGTCGACCAAGATCAAGCTGATCCTCACCCGGCACGAACAGGGCGCAGGCTTCATGGCCGCAACCTATGGCCGCCATACCGGCAAGGCGGGCGTCTGCATGGCGACCTTGGGCCCCGGCGCGACCAATTTCGTCACTGCGGCGGCTTATGCGCAGCTCGGCGGCATGCCGATGCTGATGGTAACAGGGCAGAAGCCGATCAAGAAATCCAAGCAGGGCCGCTTCCAGATTCTCGACGTGGTCGACATGATGAAGCCGATCACCAAGTTCACCCACCAGCTTGCCAGCGCCGACAATATCCCCAGCCGCGTGCGCGAAGCCTTCCGCCTCGCCGAAGAGGAAAAGCCCGGCGCGGCGCATATCGAGTTCCCCGAGGACATTGCCGAGGAAAAGACCGAGTCGGTGCCGCTGAAGCCCAGCTCGACCCGGCGTCCCAATGCCGACAAGAAGTCGATCCGCGCCGCGGTCACCGCGCTCGAACAGGCCAGGTCGCCGATCCTGGTGATCGGGGCCGGCGCCAACCGCACGATGACCAGCCGCATGCTGCTGCAGTTCATCGAGAAAACCGGAATCCCGTTCCTGACCACCCAGCTCGGCAAGGGCGTGATCGACGAGCGACACCCCAAGTTCCTGGGCTGCGCCGCGCTCTCGGCGGGCGATTTCGTCCACCGCGCGGTCGAGGCGGCGGACCTGATCGTCAATATCGGCCATGACGTGATCGAGAAACCGCCCTTCTTCATGCAGCCGGGCGGCACCCCGGTGATCCATGTTTCGACCAAGACGGCGGAAGTCGATCCGGTCTATTTCCCCGAGATTGAGGTGATCGGCGATATCGCCAACGCGATCTGGCAGATGAAGGAAGACATCGTCCCCAATGGCGGGTGGAAGTTCGACCACATGCTCGACTATCGCAAGGCCGAGCTCGAACACACCAACAAGCTCGCCGAGGATGCGCGCTTCCCGATCTTCCCGCCCTATCTGGTGCAGGAAATCCGCAATGCGATGCCCGATGACGGCATCATCTGCCTGGACAATGGCGTCTACAAGATCTGGTTTGCGCGCGGCTATTGCGCCTATCGCCCCAATACCGTGCTGCTCGACAATGCGCTCGCCACGATGGGCGCGGGGCTCCCCTCGGCGATGATGTCGTCGATGGTCTATCCCGACCGCAAGGTACTGGCGATCTGCGGCGATGGCGGCTTCATGATGAACAGCCAGGAAATGGAAACTGCCGTCCGGCTGGGGCTCAACATGACCGTGCTGATCCTCAACGACAACAGCTATGGCATGATCCGCTGGAAGCAGGCGAACATGGGCTTCAAGGACTGGGGCCTGACCTATGGCAATCCCGATTTCGTCAAATATGCCGAGGCCTATGGTGCCAACGGCTATCGCGTCGAGAGCGCCGAGCATCTGAAACAGCTGCTCGCGCATACGCGCGACACGCCGGGCGTGCATCTCATCGATTGTCCGGTTGACTATTCGGAGAACGACCAGATCTTGAACATCGACATCAAGCGGATGGCGAAGGAGCTTTAAGCCAGCGCACTCCTCTCCCCTTCAGGGGGGAGGGTCGGGGAGGGGGGAATGCGCCCCGCTCGCCCTTTCATCGTAACGGGGGAGGGCGGTCCCCTCTCCCAACCCTCTCCCCTGAAGGGGAAAGGGCTTCATGGGATCAGCACATGACCACCCTCAAATCCGTCTACCCGCTCTATCTCAACAACGAGGCGCAGCAGCCGAATACCGATCTTGAGGTGACCGACAAGTTCACCGGCGAGGTCGCGTTCCGCGTGGCGCAGGCCGATGCGGCGACGATCGATGCGGGGATCGCGGGCGCGGTCGAAGCGGCCGAGCCGATGGCGGCGATGCCGAGCTACGAGCGGCAGAACGTGCTCAACCATTGCGTCACGCGCTTCAAGGAACGCGCCGACGAACTCGCCTATGCGCTGTGCGTCGAGGCGGGCAAGCCGATCAAGGACAGCGAGGGCGAGGTCAGCCGCCTGATCGATACCTTCCGCATTGCCGCCGAGGAATCGGTGCGCATGGCGGGCGAGGTCCAGACCATGGACATCAGCCCGCGCGCCAAGGGCTATCGCGGCATGTGGAAGCGCGTCCCGATCGGCCCGTGCTCGTTCATCTCGCCGTTCAACTTCCCGCTCAACCTCGCCGCGCACAAGATCGCGCCGGCGATCGCGGTCGGCTGTCCGTTCGTGATGAAGCCGGCGAGCCGCACGCCGCTGGGCGCAATCATCATGGGCGAGGTGCTGGCCGAGACCAACCTGCCCAAGGGCGCGTTCTCGATCCTGCCCGCCAGCCGCGACGGCGCGGACCTGTTCACCACCGATGACCGGCTCAAGCTACTGTCCTTCACTGGTTCGCCCGATGTGGGCTGGGACCTGAAGGCACGCTGCGGCAAGAAGAAGGTGGTGTTGGAGCTGGGCGGCAACGCGGCGGTCATCATCGATTCCGATGCGAACCTTGAAGACGCGATGGAGCGCGTGATCTTCGGCGCCTTCTACCAGTCGGGCCAGAGCTGCATCGGCGTGCAGCGCATCCTGATCCATGCCGATATCTATGACCGGTTCCGCGACATGCTGGTCGCCAAGACCGCGACGCTGATCGCGGGCGACCCCAAGGACCGCGATACGTTCATCGGTCCGATGATTCACGAGAAGGAGGCATCGCGGCTCGATGGCTGGGTGCAGGAAGCGGTGGCCAAGGGCGGCACGCTGCTGTGCGGCGGCAAGCGCGACGGTGCGATGCTCGAGGCGACGCTGCTCGAGAACGTGCCGCATGACTGCAAGATCGTTACCGAAGAGGCGTTCGGCCCGGTCGCGGTACTGAGCAAGTTCACCGATTTCAAGGCAGCCATGGCGGAAGTGAACAACAGCAAGTTCGGCCTGCAGGCCGGCGTGTTCACCCGCGACCTGTTCAAGATGTTCGACTGCTGGGACCATCTGGACGTGGGCGGCGTCGTGATCAACGATGTGCCCAGCTTCCGCATCGACAACATGCCCTATGGCGGCGTGAAGGATTCCGGCCTCGGCCGCGAAGGCATCCGCTTCGCGATGGAGGACATGACCGAAATCCGCAACCTGCTGATCCGGGGCGGCTGAGCGTTCAGCCGGTCCCCTGGATCAGCATCATGATCGAGAAGGTCACGAAAAAGCCCTTGAAGACCGCGAATGCGGCGATCCAGCAGGATTTGAGCAGCGAGGTGCCCAGCTCTAGTCGAAACCAGCGCGCCTGCTGCACGGTGTACCAGATCAAGGTCACCAGAAAGATCGGGAAGCCGATATATATACCATCATAATATTTGCCCATGATCGGGTATTCGAAAGTCGTGTCGCTCATGAACGCGATCGCGATATGGTTGGCTAGGCCGAACGGCGCGGCGACGAAGCACTGGCTGTAAAAGGGCGGGCGCAGCGACGTTCGGTCGATGGCGATCTTGCGGTGACGCAGCAGATCGATCGACAGCAGCAGCGGGTAGATGCTGAAAATGAACGCCGTGAACATCAGTTCGTTTTTCCAGTCGCGCAGGAATTCGGGGCTGTCCTTGATCGCCTGTGCGACCGCTTCCGGTCCAAGGATGAATTCGCTGACCGTGCTCGCCATCGCGATGGTGATCATCAAGAAGACGGGAGGGTTGATCGTGCTTTCGTAGCGCGCCTTTGGCCGGTCATCGAGCTCGTCATCGGCATAGGCCATCATCCGCTGCGGCCGGAACAGCGAGAGCAGAAAGGTGCGCGGATAGAAATACAGCCAGCTGACGATCTCGAACAGAATGTCCTCGACCGAGCGCAGCAACCCCATGAAATCCATTTGATTGTTCCCCCACTTCAGCGGCAAGAACTATCATAATGATATGGTCGCGCAATGGGGGCGTGGTCGGGCCTCACCCCGGATAGCGGATCGCCATGACCTCGTATTCCTTCGCGCCCGCGGGCAGTTGCACCGTGCGCAGATCGCCTACGCTGGCGCCCTTGAGCGCGCGGGCGAGCGGAGAGCTCCAGCCGATCCGGCCGGCGCCCGCATCCTGCTCGTCATCGCCGACCAGGGTCAGCGTGCGCCAGTTGTCGTCCTCGTCGGCGATATCGACCTCGGCGCCGAACCAGATGCGGCTCTTGTCGCTCTGCGTCGCCGGATCGATGACGCGCGCAGCCTTCATCTTGCGGGCCAGGCGATTAAGGTCGCGGTCGATCTCGCGCATGCGCTTGCGGCCGTACAGGTAATCGCCATTCTCGCTGCGGTCGCCATTGCCGGCGGCCCAGCTGACGATCTCGACAATCGCGGGGCGCTCAACGCCGAGCAACTGGTCGTAGCGCGCCTTGAGCGCGGCATAGCCTTGCGGGGTGATGTAATTGGGGCGGTCCATGGCGGGGCCTTAGCGATATCGGCCGCTCATTTCACCGTTTTCCGGCGAAAGCCGGAATCCGGGGGCGGGGTTGTGCCATCCGACTCCTGGACTCCGGCTTACGCCGGAGAACAGGGCAGGCGTGTCTGCAATATCCGTCACCCCCGCGAAGGCGGGGGTCCCGCTTCGTTCGACCAACGGGGCAGAAGCGGGATTCCCGCGTTCGCGGGAATGACGAGGGAGGGTAGACGAGCCTCAGCCCGGCGTGTTCTTGCCCAGATACCGGCTGAGCTTATCCTTGCCCCGCATCGTGGCACGCTCCGGGTGCATCACGTCATAGACCACCGCGTTTTCCAGCACGCGCTGGACATAGTTCTTGGTCTCGAAGATCGGGATGCGCTCGACCCATTCGACGATGTCGATGCCGCCCGTGCGCGGGTCGCCATTGGCGCGCAGCCATTTGTTCACATTGCCGGGGCCGGCATTGTACGCCGCGACTGCAAGCGGATAGCTGCCGCCGAAATAGTCCATCATCCGGCTGAAATAGCCCGCGCCGAGCTGGATGTTGTAGCCGGTATCGTCGGTCAGCGCGCCCAGCGAATAGCTGAGCCCCATCTTGCCCGCCTGTTCGCGCGCGGTGCCGGGCATCAGCTGCATCAGCCCTCGCGCACCGGCATGGCTGACCGCATTGGGGGCATACTGGCTTTCCTGCCGGGTGATCGCGTGGATCATCGTCCAGCTGCTCAGCGCGCCCGGCGGCACCGGCATCTGCGGGAAGGCGACCGATTGCAGGTCGTCGACACCCTTGGAGCGCGCCGCCTGGCCGACGATGACCGCAAGGTCGCGCCGCCCGATCTGGCGCGCGAGTTCGGTCGCGAGAACATGTTCCTCCGGCGTCTTGGCGGCCGCCGCCACCGCGCCGAAAAAGCGCCGCTGGGTCGGCCAGTCGCCGCTGCGCGAGATCGCCTGGGTCGCCTGCACCAGCGAGCTGGCGTTGAAGCGTCCGCGCTCGACCGCGCTCACCTGCACGCGCGGGGCCTCGGCAAAGGGCGGGATGTCGCGGCCCAGTCGCTCGGTGGCGAGCTGGCCGTAATAATGGTCGGGATAGGCGGCGGCCATTTCGAAATAGCGCATCGCCTCGGCCTGGTCGCCCGCGACGGCGGCTGCACGGCCCGCCCAGTAGAAACCCTTGGAGCGCGTTTGCGGGGTGCGCGCGCCGCCACCATAGCGCGCGAACATGCCGATGGCATCGCGCGGCCGGGCGAGATTCTGCAGCGCCACCATGCCCGCCAGCCAGGTCAGGCTGGTATAATCGTCGCGCACGCCCAGGCTCTCGTCGGAAATGTCGTGCCCCGGCGCAAACGCATCATCGACCTTCGAAGCAATGTCGAAGGCGAGTGCATATTGGCCGTCATTGCTCGCCGCGCGCGCCTGGCTCAGCAGCAGCTCGTACCAGCTTTCGGCATTGACCGGACGGTATTGCAGCGCGGGACGGCTGCCGAGCATCTGGCGCGCGACCGTCCAATTGCCGGTATCGACCAGCCGCCTGGTGCGCTGCGCGACATAGCCCGCATCGGCCATCGCCTCGGCCCCCAGCGATCCGGCGAGCGCATCGGCATCGGGCAGGTTCTTGAGCATGGCGAGGCGCGCCGCGAACACCGCGCGGCGCGTGGGCGAGACATAGCCGAACTGCTCCTCGGCATCGGGCGTCGCCCTGGCCCAGAGCAGCGCATCCATGCGCGCGTCATGATCGGCGGCGGAAAACTCGGTGCCGAAGCGGCTGAACAGCTGCATCTTGTCTTCGGGCATCATCGTGCCGCCGCGCCAGGCAGCGACCGCGACGCCGCGCGCCGCATCGCGCTGCCCCACCGCGTCAAGCGCCATCGCATAGCGCGCGCGGCCGACATTGGTGAGCGGCGCAAAGCGGTTGAAATAGGCGACCACCTCCTGCGGCGCGGCGGGGCCAGCGCCCAGCGCCTGTTCGGCATTGCGGCGCATCTTGTCCTCGTCGGGCCAGCCGGGGTTGGAGATCAGGAAGCTCGCAAAGGTCGAGAAGGTGTAATTGTTGGGCGTGGTGGTCAGCGCGCGCCAGTTGGCGATCGTGCCCGACATGTCGGTCGGCATCGACTGGAGCAGGTTGGCGCGGGCGCGATCCCAGTCGCTGCCGTCGCCGCTGCGGCTCGGCACGGCGGCATAATCGGCGGTCTGGTCGCTGGCGAGACAGGCGGCAGGGACGCCCAGCAGGGGCAGGGCGAGCAGCACGGCGGTGCGCCGCGCAATAGCAATTCGTGAAACCATGCTGGACATGATGCGCTTTCGATCCTTATCAGGCGCTGAACACGCAACCTTGTGTGCGAATGGATTGTTCTTGCCTGATTTGCGGGCAAGGTAAAGGAGCTACCCGATGTTTTCCGGCTCAATTCCGGCCCTTGCGACGCCCTTCCGCGACGGAGCGTTTGACGAGCCTGCGTTCCGCGCGCTGATCGACTGGCAGATCGACAATGGCAGCTCGGGCCTGGTCCCCTGCGGCACCACCGGCGAGGCGGCGACCATGTCGATCGAGGAGCATGATTATGTCGTGCGCGTCTGCGTCGAGCAGGCGGCGGGGCGCGTTCCGGTGATCGCGGGCTGCGGGTCGAACGACACCAAGGTCGCCATCGGGCACATGCTCAACGCCAAGGCCGCCGGCGCCAGCGCAGCGCTGGTCGTGCCGCCTTATTACAACCGCCCCGGCCAGGACGGGGTGCGCGCGCATTTCAAGGCGCTGACCGAGGCGTGCGACCTGCCGATTGTGCTCTATAACGTGCCTGCGCGCACCGTGACCGACATCAAGGTCGAGACCATGGCCAAGCTCTCGCGCTTCCCCACGATCATCGGCGTCAAGGATGCTACCGGCGATCTCGAGCGCGTCAGCGCGCAGCGCGCGCAGTGCGGCAAGAAATTCTGCCAGCTGTCGGGCAATGACGAACTGGCGCTCGGTCATCGCGCGATGGGCGGTGTCGGCTGTATCTCGGTGACCGCCAATGTCGCGCCTGCCTTGTGCGCGCAGTTTCAGGCGGCGCTGGCCAAGGGCGATTACAAGGCCGCGCTCGCGCTCAACGACCGTCTGTACCCGCTACACTCGGCGATGTTCTCAGATGCGTCGCCCGGCCCGGTCAAATATGCGCTGCACCGCGTGCGGCCCGATTTCCTGCCGGATCTCAGGCTGCCGATGACCCCGCCCGACAAGAAGAGCCGCAAGGCGGTCGACGCCGCCCTGGTGCACGCTGGGCTGATCTGATGGCGCGGCCCAAGCCCGAGACGTTCGACAAGAAGAAGATCGTCGCCGAGAACCGGCGCGCGCGCTACGATTATGCCATCGATCAGGTGTACGAGGCGGGAATCGCGCTCACCGGCACCGAGGTCAAATCGCTGCGCTTCGGCGAGGGTTCGATCGCGGAAAGCTATGCCGAGGTCAGCGACGAGCAGGTCTGGCTGATCAATTCAAACATCCCCGAATTCAGCCATGGCAACCGCTTCAACCACGAGCCCAAGCGCCCGCGCAAGCTGCTGCTCCACGCGCGCGAGATCGCCAAGCTGCACGGCGCGGTGGCGCGCCAAGGCATGACCCTGGTGCCGCTGTCGATCTTCTTTAACGGAAGAGGCCGCGCCAAGGTCGAACTCGCGCTCGCCAAGGGCAAGAAGGCGCCCGACAAGCGCGCGGCGACCAAGGAACGCGAATGGAAGCGCGAGCAGGGCCGCCTGCTGCGCGATCGGGGATAGGCAACTCTCCGCCCGTCGAAAATTAACCTCGCTTCATAAGATCGCGTGCGCCAGATCACCGCCGCGCGCTATGGGGCGTGCTCGAACGGGGTCGCAGCCCGATTCGGGTGATTTCGAATCTGGGTAAACGTCGTTTTAATCCGTTGGGGGCTATGGCCTTTTGCGGCGGCGCTCCCACATGGGCCCTGTCGCTTGCAGCGGACAGCAAAGGGCATAGGGTTTTGGAGTTGACGGAAGGCCGTTTCACCCGCTGGGTTGGTCGCAACATGCCGACACGCGAGAGCATGGAGCAGAACCGCTTCATCCGGCCTTTTGCTGCGCGCGTGCTTCGTTCCGAGCTGTGGCGATTCACCAGGCGCTCGGTGCCGCGCGGCGTGGCTTTGGGCGTGCTCGTTGGCGTGATTCTCCCGATCGCGCAAATTTTCGGCGCGGCGCTGCTGGCGCTGCCGTTCCGCGCCAATGTGCCGGTCGCGGCGCTGACGACCTTCATCACCAATCCGTTCACGACGCCGCTGCTCTGGGTTGCGGCCTATCATGTCGGCAGCTTCATCCTGCGCGTCGATGCCTCGACCTTTGGCCAACCGGTGGCGACCGCGCTCAACCAGCCGCATGTCGAAACCTGGATGGAATGGCTGACTGGCGCCGCCTCAATCACCGCTTTTGGCCTCGTTGTGCTGGCCATCGTGATGGCGGCGGTCGGCTATGTCGCCAGCGCGATCGGCTGGCGGATATGGATCGCGGGCAAGCGCCAGCGTCGCCTCGCCAGGGCGCGCCACCGCCTCCCTTGAACGCCTTGCGATTTGTAACGCATCCCGGATTGCGCTAGCGTCGCGCGCGCAACACTGAAGCTGGCCGGACGCGCCATGCCAGGGGGATCCGACGACCTTGACCACCACCCGTGCCCGCCCCGACCTTGACTGGCCGGAATGGCTGCCCGCGCTTCCCGATCCCGACAGCCCCGATGCCCGCATCACCACGCTAATCATCCTCGGCGGACTGGTGGTGAGCGGCGGCCTGATCTGGCTAGCGCTGGGTGACTGGGTGCCGCTGGCGCTGTTCGCGGGTGGTCTGGTGGCGCTTGCCTCGCTGATCCTGCTGGTGCGTCACCAGTTTCCGCCGCGCAGCGACGTGCAGCGCACGATGCCCGACTGGTCGGTGACCTTCGCCGCGACCGACCACCCGACGATCGCGATTGCCATTACTGACGAGGCGGGGCGGATGATCTGCGCCAACCAGCGCTTCATCGACCAGTTCGGCGCCGAGATGGTCCCGCCGAAATTGTCGCTAGCCGGTCAGGGCGGCGACCTGCTCGCCGAGGCAGGACGCGCCGCCTGGCGCGATGGCGAGGGCAGGGCCAGCGGACTGGTCGCTGCAGGCGTTCCGATCGATGCCGAGGTGCGCCGTGTCGGGCGCGGGCAGGACTATCTGCTGTGGAAGTTCGAGCCGGTCGCACGGCACGATCTCGCGGTTGAGGCCGATGCGATGCTGGTCGGGCGTCCCGGGCGCGCGCTGGGCGAGGGCGGCTTCATGGCCGCCGCGATCAGCCCCGAAGGTCGCATCCGTGCCGCCAACAGCGCCTTTGCCGCGCGCGCCGCCGGGGCCGAGGCGGGCAATATCGTCGGGCGCGATCTCGCGAGCTTCCTGCGCGCCGACGAGCGCAACCGTATCTATTTCGAGCGCGAGGGCCGCAAGGGCGTGCCGCTGCGCCTGTTCCACCTGCCGCTGGTCGATCCGCTCCACGTCACCGATCCGGCGGAGCGCGAGAAGGCACCTGCGCTGGTCGTGCTGATCGACGAAGACCCGGCTGGCATGGATAAGGGCACCGCACTGGGCTATGTCCAGACGCTGCTCGGGTTGCTGCCGGTGGGCCTGGCGATGACCGATCGCGACGGGCGCTTCCTGTTCGCCAACGATGCGTTCCTGCGCGCGGCAGGGATCACCGAGGCCGAACTGCCGCCCTATCCCGGCGATCTGGTGGTGCGCGAGGACAAGGGCGCGATCGCCGATGCGGTGCGCCGCCATGCCAGCGGACAGGCGATGGCGGGCGATGTCGCGCTGCGGCTACGCAACCAGCCCGACGAGCCGGTGACGCTATCGCTCGCCAGCCTGCGCGGAATGGGCGATGCTGCGGTGCTGCTCTCGGTCAAGGATAACAGCGAGGAAAGCCGGCTCAAGCGCCAGGTCGCGCAGGCAAGCAAGATGCAGGCGATCGGTCAGCTCGCGGGCGGCGTTGCGCATGATTTCAACAACGTGCTGACCGCGATCATCGGCCATTGCGACCTGATGCTGATGCGGCACAGCCCCGGCGACAGCGATTATGACGACATCCAGCAGATCCGCAGCAACTCCAACCGCGCGGCCTCGTTGACCCGGCATCTGCTCGCCTTCTCGCGCCAGCAGACCCTGCGGCCGCAGGTGCTGCAGCTGCCCGATATCGTCTCCGACACGTCCGAGCTGCTCAAGCGGCTGATCGGCGAGAAGATCGTGCTCGAGGTCCAGCACGACCGCAATCTGGGCCCGGTCCGCGCCGATCCCGGCCAGCTCGAACAGGTGATCGTCAATCTTGCGGTCAATGGCCGCGATGCGATGCTCGCCAAGCGCCCGCCCGGCGGCACGCTCACCATCCGCACGCGCAAGGTAACGGCGGCGGACGTGCGCGCGATGAACAGCGACATCCTGCCGGTCGACGATTACAGCGCGATCCTGGTCGAGGATGGCGGCACCGGCATGCCGCCCGACGTGCAGGCGCGCATCTTCGAGCCGTTCTTCACCACCAAGGAGGTCGGCAAGGGCACAGGGCTTGGTCTGTCGACGGTGTACGGCATCGTCAAGCAGTCGGGCGGCTATATCTTTGTCGATTCCGAACCGGGCCAGGGCACGACCTTCTCAATCTATTTCCCGGTCTATCGCGGTGGCGCGGTCGAACAGCGCAGCCGCAAGCAGACCGCCAAGGTCAATCCCGGCCAATGGGGCCATGCGCGGCTGCTGCTGGTCGAGGACGAGGACATGGTCCGCGCGGTCGCCGAGCGTGCGCTGACGCGCCAGGGCTTTACCGTGGTGACCGCGAGCGATGGCGAGGACGGGCTCGAGCGGCTGGGTGATAGCGGCCCGTTCGACCTCGTCGTCAGCGATGTCGTGATGCCCAATCTCGACGGGCCCGGCATGGCGGTGGAGATGCGCAAGCGCATGCCCGGCCTGCCGATCCTGTTCATGTCTGGCTATGCCGAGGAAACGCTGCGGCAGAGCATATCGATCGACCAGGTGCACTTTCTGCCCAAGCCGTTTTCGGTTGCGCAGATTGTCGATGCCGTGCACGGCGCGCTCGCTGCATCGGCACCTCCGCCGAACCAGGCCCCAGCGAATGAAGGAAAACTACCCACGTGACTGAGTCCAGGACCTTCCTGATCGCCGAGGACGAGGCGATGATTGCGATGCTGCTTGAAGATTTCATCGACCTGGCCGGTCACCAGATCGCTGCCATGGTCGCCAGCCTGGAAGATGGGCTGGCAGCGGTGCAGGCCGGCGGCTTCGATGCTGCGATCCTCGACGTCAACCTGGGGCGCGACAAGGTCTGGCCGCTCGCCGATGCGCTGCGCGAGGCCAGTGTGCCCTATATTTTCGCGACGGGGGGCGGCGACACCATACCGTCCGAGCATGCGTCCGCACCCACCTTGCCCAAGCCCTATACGCTGGCGTCGCTCGAGGCGGTGCTCGCGCGGCTCTGACGCGTTTTGCCCTTGCGTTCTGCTGCGATGTTCCCTAACTGTTCCAACAGAACAGATTGGGTACATCACTGAGTCGTTGCGCCGGAGGTCCGGAGCAATTAGGCAGGAAAGGGCAGGGCTATGGCCGGGCAGCTTAAACTCATCCAGACCGAAAAAGAGGCAAAATCCATGGACAGGCAAAAGGCGCTCGATGCGGCGCTGGCTCAGATCGACCGGGCCTTTGGCAAGGGGTCGGCGATGCGGCTGGGCTCCAAGGAGGCGATGCAGGTCGAGGCGATCTCGACCGGTTCGCTGGGCCTGGACATCGCGCTCGGCGTCGGCGGCCTGCCGCGTGGCCGCGTGATCGAGATCTACGGTCCTGAAAGTTCGGGCAAGACCACGCTCGCGCTGCACGTGATCGCAGAGGCGCAGAAGAACGGCGGCACCGCCGCGTTCGTCGACGCCGAACATGCGCTCGATCCGGTCTATGCCAAGAAGCTCGGCGTCAATATCGACGAACTGATCGTCTCGCAGCCCGATACCGGCGAACAGGCGCTCGAGATTACTGACACGCTTGTCCGCTCGAACGCGATCGACGTGCTGGTGGTCGATTCGGTCGCGGCTTTGGTGCCGCGCGCGGAGATCGAGGGCGAGATGGGCGACAGCCATGTCGGCCTGCAGGCGCGCCTGATGAGCCAGTCGCTGCGCAAGCTGACCGGATCGATCAGCCGTTCGCGCTGCATGGTGATCTTCATCAACCAGCTGCGCATGAAGATCGGCGTGATGTACGGCAATCCGGAAACCACCACCGGCGGCAATGCGCTCAAGTTCTACGCCTCGGTGCGTCTCGACATCCGCCGCACCGGCCAGATCAAGGACCGCGACGATATTGTCGGCAACACCACCCGGGTGAAGGTCGTCAAGAACAAGGTCGCCCCGCCGTTCCGGCAGGTCGAGTTCGACATCATCTACGGCGAAGGCATCTCCAAGACCGGGGAACTGATCGATCTTGGCGTCAAGGCCAACATCATCGAGAAATCGGGCTCCTGGTTCTCCTATGGCTCGCAACGTATCGGGCAGGGCCGCGAGAATGCCCGGCGCTTCCTCAAGGAAAATCCGGCCATGGCCGCCGAGATCGAGGATGCGATCCGCAAGAACTCCGGCATCATCGGCGAGAACCTGCTGGCGATCGAACCCGGCGACGACAACAGCGACGGCGAGGATGACGGCGGCGATGAACCCGTGACCAAGCGCGCGAAGAAGGGCGGCTGAGGCTCCCGAAATCCAGGCCTTGCGACCGCCGGCTGCCTCGTCTTCCGGACTTCCTCCCAAGCGCCCGCCATGGCGCCGGTCCTTGAGAGCGCAAGCTCGACGGGACCGGCGCTGTGGTCGTTTCAGGGGTGATTATCCAGGCCATTCCAGCGGGCGGCTTCGCTTGTCGCTGCGGCGCTGCCGCCCTATACGGGCCTCGAGGTTCCGCTCCGGGCTGGGATAGCTGGCGCTGGAACCCCAACTAACCGGCATGCGCTTGCCGCCGCCCTGTTCCGGGCGGGGGAGGCGTATCGCCTGAGGGAGCCGCCTGATGACGTCCAAACGCCCGTCCACGAACTCGAAGCCGTCGAGCGTTAACGCCATCCGTTCGGCCTTCCTCGACTATTTCGCCAAGGCCGGCCACGCGGTGAAGCCGTCTTCCTCGCTGGTGCCGCAGGGGGACAACACCCTGCTGTTCACCAATGCCGGCATGGTGCAGTTCAAGAACATCTTCACCGGCGCCGAGAAGCCCTTTGCCCCGCGCGCGGCCACGTCGCAGAAATGCGTCCGCGCCGGCGGCAAGCACAACGACCTCGACAATGTCGGCTACACCGCCCGCCACCTCACCTTCTTCGAGATGCTCGGCAACTTCTCGTTCGGCGACTACTTCAAGGAGCTGGCGATCGAGCATGCCTGGACACTGGTCACGCGCGACTTCGACCTGCCGAAGGACAAGCTGCTCGTCACTGTCTATCACGACGATGACGAGGCTCATGGCCTCTGGAAGAAGATCGCCGGCCTGCCGGACAGTCGCATCATCCGCATCCCCACCAACGACAATTTCTGGATGATGGGCGACACCGGCCCCTGCGGCCCGTGCTCGGAAATCTTCATCGACCGCGGCGACCACATCTGGGGCGGCCCGCCCGGCTCGGCCGAACAGGATGGCGACCGGTTCCTTGAGTTCTGGAACCTCGTCTTCATGCAGTACGAGCAGTTCAACGATGGCCGCCCGCGCGTCTCGCTGCCCAAGCCCTCCATCGACACCGGCATGGGCCTCGAGCGCATCTCGGCGATCATGCAGGGCGTCGACTCGGTCTTCGAGACCGACCTGTTCGTGAACCTGATCAATGCCGGCGAGGAGCTCTACAAAGTCAAGGCGCAGGGCGAGCAGACCGCCTCCTTCCGCGTCATCGCCGACCACCTGCGCTCCGCCTGTTTCCTCATCGCTGATGGCGTCTCGCCGTCCAACGAGGGCAGGGGCTATGTTCTCCGCCGCATCATGCGCCGCGCCATGCGCCACGCCCATATCCTCGGCACGCGTGAGCCGAACATGTACAACCTCGTCGGCGCTCTTGGACGCGAGATGGGCGATGCCTATCCCGATCTCATCCGCGCGCAGGCGGCGATTGAGTCCGCCTTCCAGCAGGAAGAGCAGAGCTTCCAGCGAACCCTCGGCCGCGGCCTCGCGCTGCTCGATGAAGAGACCGCCTCGCTCGGCAAGGATGGCGTGCTCAAGGGAGATGTCGCCTTCAAGCTCTACGACACGTTCGGTTTCCCGCTCGATCTCACGCAGGACGTGCTTCGCGCGCGCGGCCTGAAGGTCGACGAGGATGGCTTCAACGCCGCCATGGACGTCCAGCGCGCGCGCAGCCAGGAACATTCGAAGTTCGCTGCAGGTGATGCCTCGGGCGAAGTCTGGTTCGCTGTGCGCGATGCCTCCGGCGCCACCAGCTTCCAGGGTTATGACGCCGAAGAATCCTCCGCCCGCCTGGTCACCGCCCTCATTGGCGGCGCGCAGACGAAAGCGCTCAAGACCGGCGACAAGGCCGAACTCGTGTTCGACCAGTCGCCTTTCTACGCCGAGAGCGGCGGCCAGGCCGGCGACAAGGGTGAGATTTTCTTCCCCGGCGGCGGCCGTTTCCGCGTTGATGATGTGCAGAAGCGCGCGGGCGATGTCTTCGCGCATGTCGGCGAGATGATCGCCGGCTCGGCAAAAGTCGGCGACGTCGCCGAACTCAAGATCGATCGCGTCCGTCGCGCCAAGATCCGCGCCAACCACTCCGCGACCCACCTGCTGCACGCCGCGCTCCGCAACAAGCTGGGCAAGCACGTCACGCAGAAGGGCTCGCTGGTCGAGGCCGATTATTTCCGCTTCGACTTCTCCCACACCGCGCCGATGTCGCGCGAGGAGATCGAAGCCGTCGAGGCGGAGGTCAACGCCGTCGTGCGCCAGAATGCCGAAGCGCAGATCAAGGTGATGGCGCCCGACAAGGCCATCGAAGCGGGCGCCATGGCGCTGTTCGGCGAAAAATATGGCGACGAAGTGCGCGTCCTGCGCCTCGGCAACTCGGTGTCAGAGGCCAACGCGCCTTACTCCGTGGAGCTCTGTGGCGGCACGCACGTTGCGCGCACGGGCGACATCGCCGTGTTCGTGATCACCTCCGAAGGCGGTGTGGCGCAAGGCGTCCGCCGCATCGAGGGCGTCACCGGCGCCGCCGCGCTGGAGTTCCTGAAGGGGCAGGCTGCTATCGCGCGTGAGATCGCGAACCAGTTCAAATCCCCGATCGCCGATGCGCCCGCGCGTGTCACGGCGCTGGCGGCCGAGCGCAAGAAGCTGGAAGCCGAACTTGCCGATGCCCGCAAGAAACTCGCCATGGGCGGCGGCGGTGCAGCCTCCGGCCCCGAGGAAGTCAACGGCGTCAAGTTCATCGGCAAGATCGTCGATGTCCCGGCGAAAGACCTCAAGGGCCTCGCCGACGAAGCCAAGAAATCCGTCGGCTCTGGCGTCGTCGTGTTCGTCGCCACGGCCGAAGGCAAGGCCACTGTGGTGGTCGGCGTCACCGACGATCTCACCGCTCGCATCAAGGCCGGCGACCTCGTGACGAAAGCGGTGCAAGCCGTCGGCGGCGCCAAGGGCGGCGGCCGCCCCGACATGGCGCAGGGCGGAGGCCCGGATGGCGACAAGGCGGCGGATGCGATCGCCGCTGTCAAAGCTGCGCTGGCAGGCTAGTCTTCCGGAAAAGGGAGGCCGGTGTGAGGGCAGCTTTCGTTGCGGCACTGTTGGTTGCGTTGCCGGGGTGCGCGACGGCGCAGCAATCTCCAGTGCTTGCCATCGGCGACTCTCCGCTGTGTGTGCCGGGTGTGTCGCTTGGAAAAGTCGTGATTGCGCCGCTCACGCGGTGGCGCGCCGACCAGAAGGAGCCTCAGGTCCGCGAGGCCATAGCCCAGAAGGCGATCGAAGCAGTGGCTCCGGCCTTGTCTTGTGCTTCGTCGGTGGAAGTTCTGTCAATTTCTGCCGACGGTCAGGCCGCTGAAAGAATCGCCTCCGCGAAAGCTGGTGGTGCGCAAACCGCCCTGCTCATTCGCATAAACGAGCTTGGACCGGTCACCATCATCTCGTTCCCGGCGCTCTGGAGCACCTATAGCGACGTCCAGTTCACTTTGGATGCGGTTGACCTCAGGACCGGCGAGACCTTGCGGAGCATTCCTCACCAGCGTCGCAAGGGTGGTGCATTCGAGGTGCGCGGTCTGGATCCGCTGCAAGGCGAAATGGAGCAGGCATTGAAGGACGTCTTGCTGGGTGGAAACTAGGCAACGGCGCTTGCATCACTCATCGCCGATTGTGCGCCGATTGTAGTACATCATTTGTCTTGGTGTCTCAGCCTGCGCTTCGCGACGCACATAGTATCCGCCGCGGGGAGAATTGCGGACGCTGTCGTTGTACTCGTGCTCCGCCGCTCTGAGGACCAGTTCTGCCGGCCCCGATAGTGCCGATCCAACCAGCATGCACGCCAAGTATCCGACGCCCAAAGTGCTCGCGACAATCGCTGCGATAGCGCCAGCCCTCAGCAGCGGCTCCCACAACTCCTCCAGCTCTCTGCCAATGCCCTTGAGGAACCACCAAACGCTTCGACCGACCAACCCGAGCGGAATCACAATCAGAAGGCCCAGCATCTCCAGTGGCCAAAGCATGGTTGCGACAACGCTGCCGAGCAGGTTCCACTGACGAGGTTGGCTCTCGCGCGGATTGGTTTTCGCGCGCGCAGCTCGGAGATAGATGTTTCCCGCAGAGCCTTCCGCGCCGCACGCGGGGCAGGTGCTTTCGCGTGCGACCGAGTCTAGCGTATCGCCGCGCCGCCATCTCGGCCTGAAGTTTTCGTTGTGGCCGCAGTCGAGGCACACGCAATGCACGTAGCGCGGCTGCAGGTCGGCCTCGCTGGCCTGGGCCGTGTGGGCGCGGGCATCGCTCGCGCCTTTACGCGCGCGCACGGGATGAGGGCGTGGCTCCGAAGCCAAGTCTGCCAATGTCACACTCACCGCGCCAGTCTTTCCCCATGTGCGGCATCCGCCGCAGCGCAGGGATGCGCTGAGTTGGGTGAGCGTCCTGTCGTCCCCAGTCTCCAGCGTGCGCAGTTTGTCGTAGCCACACTTGGCGCACGCCACCCGGATTCGACGAGGTCCGGATGTCATCCGTTCAAACTGACGCGCCCGCGCTGACAGTCAATCTCGACAATCGGGAAACCCGCGCGGTCGCGGCCCGCGTCCCTGCGGAAGCCTGGAAAAACAAAAGGCCCGCGGATCGCTCCGCGGGCCTCTCATGTCATTCGCCGCGCGCGAAGCCTATTTCGACATCGCGTCCTGGAAGTTCGTGGCGATCTTCTCGATGAAGCCTTCGGTGGTCAGCCAGGGCTGATCCGGCCCGATGAGGAGCGACAGGTCCTTCGTCATGAAGCCGGCTTCAACCGTATCGATCACTGTCTTCTCCAGCGTGGTCGAGAACTTCGCGAGTTCGGCATTGCCGTCCAGCTTGGCGCGGTGGGCGAGGCCACGCGTCCAGGCGAAGATCGAGGCGACCGAGTTGGTCGAAGTCGACTTGCCCTGCTGATGCGCGCGATAGTGGCGCGTCACGGTGCCGTGCGCAGCTTCGGCTTCCACCGTCTTGCCATCCGGCGTCATCAGCACCGACGTCATGAGGCCCAGCGAGCCATAGCCTTGCGCGACCGTGTCGGACTGCACGTCGCCGTCATAGTTCTTGCACGCCCAGACATAGCCGCCCGACCATTTCAGGCAGGCTGCAACCATGTCGTCGATCAGGCGGTGTTCGTACGTGCCGCCAAACGCTTTGAACTTGTCAGCGAATTCGGCGTCGAACACTTCCTGGAAGATGTCCTTGAATCGGCCGTCATAGGCCTTGAGGATGGTGTTCTTGGTCGACAGGTAGACCGGCCATTTGCGCTGCAGGCCGAAGTTAAACGAGGCGCGCGCGAAATCGCGGATCGACTTGTCGAGGTTGTACATGCCCATGGCGATGCCAGCTCCGGGGAAGTCGAACACTTCGTGCTCGATGGCAGGGCCGCCATCTTCCGGCACGAACTTCATTGTAAGCTTCCCCTTGCCGGGCACCTTGAAGTCCGTCGCCTTGTACTGATCGCCGAATGCGTGACGGCCAACCACCACCGGCTGGGTCCAGCCCGGCACCAGGCGCGGCACATTCTTCATCACGATCGGCTCGCGGAACACGACGCCGTCCAGGATGTTGCGGATCGTGCCGTTGGGCGACTTCCACATCTTCTTCAGCTTGAATTCTTCCACGCGCGCCTCGTCCGGCGTGATGGTCGCGCATTTCACGGCGACGCCGTATTTCTTGGTGGCTTCGGCGGAGTCGATGGTCACCTGGTCGTTGGTGGCGTCGCGGTTCTCGATCGACAGGTCGTAATACTTCAGGTCGATGTCGAGATAGGGAAGGATCAGGCGCTCCTTGATGAGGGCCCAGATGATCCGGGTCATCTCGTCCCCGTCCATCTCGACGACGGGGTTTGCTACCTTGATGACGGCCATGAAGTGCTCCTGAAAGTGCGTTCCCGGGGGCTATACCAGACGCGCCCCGATGCACAATGGGCGGTTAAGAAACTGCAATTCCGGCCGCAGATTCTGGTTTTCAGGACGCCATTCCGGAACTCCGTGATCAGGCCTAAAAGGCGGACATGACAACCGTCGCCTTGGCCCCCGCCTTCATCCTCGTTGCCCCCCAGATGGGCGAGAATATCGGCGCGGCTGCGCGCGTGATGGCGAATTTCGGGCTCACCGACCTGCGCCTCGTCGCCCCGCGCGATGGCTGGCCAAACCCTGCCGCCGAAACCATGAGCGCGGGCGCCCTGCCTGGCGTGGTGGCGGCTACGGTGTTTGACACGGTGGAACAAGCCATCGCCGATTGCGGACAGGTCTTCGCCACCACTGCTCGCCCGCGCGAGATGGAAAAGCCGGTCCTCGGCGCCAGCGAGGCGATAACGCGCATCCGCGCAACGCCGGCGCGTACCGCCATCCTGTTCGGCGCAGAGCGGGCAGGGCTGCCCAACGAAGCCGTCGCGCTGTGCGACGCCATCCTGTCCTATCCGGTCAACCGCGCCTTCGCCTCGCTCAACCTCGCGCAGGCCGTCGCGCTCATGGCGCATGGCCTGGCCGAGGCCGAAGCCAGCGGCCCGCCGCCCGGCTTCAACGACGCGCTCGATCCCCCCGCCACGCGCGAGGAGCTGATCGGCATGATGGAGCATTTCGAAGCCGAGCTGGATCGCGCTGGCTTCTTCTTCCCGGAAGAAAAGCGCGCACCGATCGCGCAGAACCTGCGCAACGCCTTCACGCGCGCCGGGTGGACCTCGCAGGAAGTCCGCACATTCCGCGGCGCGATCAAGGCGCTGGCCCTCGGGCGCGGCAAGGCCCGCGTGCAACGCGAGGAGTAGGGCGAGCACTGGTCAACCCCAGCTGACTCGCGCGCCCCTTCGTCCTAGTCTCGGCCTCATGACGACGCCTCCGACCGGAAGGCGAGGGGCGTTGCGTAGGTGACGGGTGAAGGCAGGGGGACTGGTGCTCGGTGCACATCCCCACTCGCAGGGGACGTGAGATGATCAAGACAATGCTGGTCGCCGCCATTGCTGGAGGATCGGGTTTCGCTGGCTGGATCGGCGGCAGCATCTGGCCCGCCCCGCCCGAATGGACCGATGCGGTGAACCGCTCCGCCAACGATCTGCGCGCCAAGCTCAGGCTCTCTGACATCAGTCTCGCCGGCCTTCGCGAACTCATCCCCTCCGAAACGCTCGCCCGCATCAGCGGCGACATCCAGTCGGTGGCGGTGGCGGCTGGCGAAGTTATCTTGGTCGAACGCGACAGCGGCACGCTGGAAGAACAGCTCGACAACCTCGCGCTCAGCGAGGAGGAAGCCGTGCCCGAAGGCATGCTGCTGCCAGCCGCTCCGCCCCCCGCTCCCGCGCCGAGCCCCGATGTTCCCGCCCCCGCGACGGATGTGCCTGCCGCGCCCGAAGCCGGCGTCACGCCATCGCCCACACCCGTGCCCGCGCCGCTTTCAACGCCTGTCCTTGCGGTCGCCGCTTTCCCTGCCGAGCTTGAACTGTGTCCGCAAATGACAGTCTCGAACGCGCCCGCCGCTCAGGGCCGTGTGGTCAGCAACTTCAAGCCAGTTGTGGTTGTCAACGAGCGCCACATCGCCACTTTCCCGACGCCCGGCGCGTGTCTCTCGTCAGGCTTTGGCCCACGCAATGACAGGCTGCACAAGGGCCTCGACTATCACGCCGACACCGGAGTCAACGTGCTGGCGGCCGGCGATGGCGAGATTGTTGAGCTCAAGTATCGCGACGACTACGGCAACATGATCGTTATCGACCATGGCGGCGGTGTCTTCACGCGCTATGCCCACCTCGCCTCGTTCGGCCGCGGCCTCACGCCGGGCGTTACCGTTCGCGCCGGCGAACCCATCGGCCTGATGGGAAACTCCGCCGCCTATCGGATTCCGATCCACCTCCACTACGAACTGCTGCTGGGCGACTACGCCACGCCCAAAGGCTCGTTCGGCCTCGAGCCGGCAGACCCAATGTCTTTCCCGGCCGCTCAATAGGCTGCGACCGCTCATTGGAAGGGCGTCCAAAAGAATCTGCACCCCCCAACTAAGAACCTAGTTGACAGTCATATCGATAATCGGCAAAACCATCCCCACCTAAGGAACTAGTTGTTCCGGCAATGGTCAGAACGCCGGATCAGAAGAGACCAGAGCAAGCAATCGAGAAGATCCGGATCAACCGGACCCGACAACGAGAAAAGACGCCATGCCGAAGCCACGATCCGACGTTCTGACCGAAGCCGAGCAGCGCATCATGCGCGTGCTCTGGGAGAAGGGGGAGGCGAGTGTACGCGATGTCACCGACGCGCTCGGAGACAGCTACCCCGTCGCCTACAATACCGTGCTCACACTGCTGCGGATTCTCACCGACAAGGACTATGTCGCGCCGCGCCAGGACGGACGGGCCTTCATCTACCGGCCTATCGTTTCGCGCGCCGAGGCGCGCACCCGTGCGCTGCGCAAGATGGTCTCGACCTTTTTCGAAGGATCGCCCAATGAACTTGCACAGCATCTCATCAGAAGCGAGACCCTCAGCGCCAACGAGCTTCAGGCGCTGAAGGACGAACTCGACAGCATCTCCCCGGAGGACGGCAATGAGTGACGTCGGCGTGACCCAGACGCTTGTGATCGGCCATCTGTGGCAGAGCGTTGCGCTCGCCGCAGTTCTCGCGCTGGTCCTCATTCTCGGCAAGCGCATGCGAGGCGGCACACGCTACGGCCTCGGCCTCGCTGCCTTCGCGGCGAGCCTTGTGTTGCCGCTTGCGGCTTTCATCCCTGGCGAGACGATTGTCGCGGGCCTCCTCAAACAGCTCGATGCGCCGATCGCACTGCAGCCTGTCGAGACTACGGTGGTCGAGGCCGAAGTGACCTCCGCCGCGGCCGCGCCTGCCGCACCCGCTGCTGCGGTCACGCCCATCATGTTCAGCACCGATGCCGCTGGCCGCCCTGTCGCGCCCGCTGCGACGCCAGCCGCGCCGGCGGAACCCGCCAGAGCGCCCGCCATCACGGTTACCACGAATACCCAGCCGCTTTCGCTGTTCACGTTGCCCGAACTCAAGCTGCCTGATCTGGGACTGCCGATCCTCGCCATCTGGCTTGGTGTCGCCGCCTTCCTCCTGTTCCGCACCGGTCGCGACCTCCTTGCTGTCGAGCGCCTCGTCGCCCGCGCCCGCCCCGCTGACCTGCCGACAGCGTTGCAGGCCCGCATGAAAGGCGTCCGCGTTGTCGTCAGTCCAGAAGCGCCCGGCCCTATGGCCGCTGGCCTCTTGCGTCCCTGCATCGTGCTGCCGGAATCGATCGCGCTGGCGTCCCCCGGCATGGCCGGCCTGCTTGAACACGAGCACGCCCACATCCGCCGCCGCGACATGCTCGCCGCACTCGGCCAGCGTATCGTGCTTGCCCTTCTGTGGTGGAGCCCGGCGCTCTATTGGATCAGCCGCCGCATGGACGAGGAACGCGAAGTAGCGTGCGATGAGGCCGCCGTCGACCGCACGGGCGACGCCAAGGCCTTCGCCCGTTCGCTCACCAAACAGGCCGAGAACCAGCTCTGGGTCCGCGCCCCCCGTCTTGCAGTCGGCGCCATTGGTCCGCGCTCGCACTTCGGTCGCCGTGTCCGCCGCCTGATCGACATCGCCAAGACCGGCGGCCCGCAGACGCGCTATTCCGGCCGTCTCGCCTTCGCTGGTCTGGTGCTCGCTGTGGGCGTCGCCGCGATGGTCACTCCGCGCTTCACCGCCGAAGCCCAGCCGCCGGCCTCTGATGTCCAGGACGCCAACCCGGCTGAGACCGAGGATCGTTCGCGCACCGTCGTCACGCTCGACGGCGGCAATGGCGACGGCCGCACCTTCGCCTTCTCCGGAGCTGATGGCGAATACGCCGCGCTCGGCGCCGAGATCGAAGCGCTGATGTCTGAACTCCAGCCGGAGCTGGATAGCATGCTGGCCGAGCTTGGCCCGGAACTCGAAGGCCTGATGTCCGAAATGACGCCCGAACTGCAGGCCGAGATGGCCGCCCTCGGTGTCGAGATGTCGGCCTTGGGCATCGACATCGCCGGCATGGTCAGCCAGGACGTCATCTCCGACATGCCGCAGATCATGGAAGAGGTTCGCCGCTCGCTCGAGGAAGCCGGCATCGATCCGGACTCGATCGAAGGCTGGGACGACCTGCACGACGTCGATCTCGACATGGAAGAAGTGCGTCGCGCCATCGCCGAAGCCCGCGAGGAACTGCGCACCACGCTCGGCCCGGAACTTGAGGCGGAAATCCGCCAGGCGCTTGCCGATGCGCGTGAGGACCTCGCAGACGCTCGCGAGGAAATGGCCGAGCATCGCGAAGAGATCGCTGCCGCCTTCTCCGAGAGCCGCTTCGGGCTCGACATCGCTCGTCAGGCGCTCGCTGCTGCTCGCGACGAAATTGCCGCCGCCCGCGCCAATGGTGAGCTGAACTTCTCGGGGCCCCATGGCGCCAAAGACTTCGGCGAGGACCTTGAACGCACCATCCTCGACGCCCTGCGCGCAGCCGGCATCCCGGTCGATGGCGAGGGCATGCCGCGTCCGCCCGCGCCGCCGGAACCGCCGGCTCCGCTCGCCACGCCGCACTGATCCAGCGCACGCTCCGGAAACGACACCGCCGCCCCTGCAAAGGGCGGCGGTTCTGCATTGTGGGCCGTAGCTGTAGCGGAAATCAGTGATTGGGTTTGTAGTCGGGATGCAATGGACAGGCCGTCGTCATCTCAGTGCCCGCGCCGAACCAGGACGGATTGCATTCACGCACCTGCAGGCCGCCATCCCACATCATCTTGATTGCGACATAGAGGATGATCAGCAGGCCGACATAGGCGATCCAGCGATGCTTGGTCAGCAGGCGCGCAATGAAGGTCGCCGCGACTCCCATGAGGATGACCGACAGGCCGAGACCAAAGATCAGGATGGCTGGGTGATGGCCGTGCGCCGCACCAGCCACAGCCAGCACGTTGTCGAGCGACATTGAAACGTCGGCGACGATGATCTGGATCACGGCGTCACGGAGAGTCTTCTTCTTGCCGATGACCTGACCAGCAATCTTGCCGTCGCCGTCGAGGTCCTCGCCCGTGATTGCCTCTTCGTCCGCATGATGCGGCGTGCGCAGCTCGCGCCACATCTTCCAGCATACCCACAGCAGCAGCACGCCGCCAGCTAGCAACAGGCCAATGACCAGCAGCAGCTGCGTCGCAATCAATGCGAAGCAGATCCGCATCACCGTGGCGGCAAGAATGCCGATGAGGATCGCCTTGTTGCGCTGCTCCTTAGGCAGTCCCGCCGCCGCGAGGCCGATAACAACCGCATTGTCGCCGGCTAGGACGAGGTCGATCATGATGATCTGGAAGAACGCAGACAGGGCTTCCGGCGAGAAAAACTGGTCCACGTGTAGTGTTCTCCTGCGCCCCGTGCCGTCAGATCGGGCAAGGGGTCCACATCTGCGATCTCGACCAGTATTTCAAGTGCATGCGTTCATTCGGTGCGCCTGATGGCGGAAACCTGATCGTTCCCATGCGAAGCAATCGTCAGGTCTCGCTGGCTTCCATGCAGCCTGCGGTAACCAGAATGTCGATGGCAGGGTCCAGCGCGGGGCGATAGCGCTTCCATCGCGCCAGCGCCGACGTGTAAAGCGGCTGTCGCACCTGCGCCGCGCTTGCGGTCGCGACCGGGCCGGCATTCTCGTGGAAATCGAGGCAGGCCTGCTCGAAGGGCAGGCCGCAGAAGTCGAGCAGCGACCGTACTGCTCGCTCGAAGTCCGTGACGATGTCCTCGTAGTTCACCACGCGGAAGCGATCCGGCGGCAGCCGAGCTTCCAACTGGCGAACCAGACGGTCGAACTTCACATAGTATCCCGCCGTTTCGCGCAGCCCGAACGCATAGGCGTAATAGGAGAACTGCGTCGAGAACAGCTGACGATAGTTCGCGAGCACAGTATCTGCCGGATGCCGCCGCAGGCAGATTACGCGCGCTTCGGGTAACGCGCGCAGGATATGCGCGGCCACGAATATGTTGAGCGGCATCTTGTCGACAAACCGCCCCGTCAGGCCCAGCGTCTCGCGCACCGACCGGACATAGGCCTCGCCGATGGCGGCCGGATCAATAGCCGCCGCCGCATCCAGCGTGGCTGCATCCAGCACGTAGGGCGAGGGCGTGCGCACCAGCCGCTTCATCACCAGCGTGAAATCCGTCAGTTCGCCGGCCGAGGCAACCGCGCTGTGGCTCGACAGGATGCGATCCACCAGCGTTGTGCCTGTGCGCGGCATGCCGACCACGAAGATCGGCGCGGCTCCGTCAAAACCCCCGCCGCGTGGCACGTCCGCACTGCGCGTTGCCGCTGCGAACAACGCATCGTCGAAGGCCGGGTCATAGGGCTGCTTCGCTCTCCGGCCCGCCTTTGCGCGGTCAAGCCAGGCCATCGCCTGCGCCGGATCGCCGATATCCTCGTACACTTTCGCCAGCGCGTGGCCCAGATTGAGCGCGTCCTCGGGATCGCGAGCCCGCGCCGCAAAGGCCGCCTCCAGTGCTGCGATATCATTCCGTTCGCGCGTCGCACGCGTGATCTGGGTAAGGCTCGACCATGCCTGTCCGTGGTGCGGCGCCATGGCGATGCATTTGCGATAGGCGGCGCGCGCATCTTCGAATCGTCCGAGAAACTGAAGCGCCGCACCAAGATTGTAGAACCGACCCGGCGTGCCCTGCGCGGCGGTGGCTCTCTCGTAGTATGGCGCGGCGCGCTCATGCAGACCTGCCCGCGTGAACACCACGCCGAGATTGTCCAGCGTCTGCGCATCCGTCGGGTTCAGCGCGGCCGCAGCCTCCGCCGCTGCAATGGATTCGCTTCGCCTGTTCAAGGCGGTGAGGTTGCGCGCCTTGAACGCCAGCGCGAGCGGCCGTGTACGGGCCGACAGCAGCGAAGCTGCGCGATCAAGAAGTTCGATTGCTTTTGTGTGGTTGGAATATTCGCCGGCGATGACGCCGAGCAGCAGATAGGCCTCGCCCGAATCCGGCGCGAGTTTCAACGCTTCCAAGCAGGCTTCATGGCCGGCCTGAAATTGCCTTGCCGCAACGTGACGTCCCGCTGACGCAAGGATAGCGGCGATTTTCTGGGCGCCGGGTGGCGAGGGATTGGGCATGACGTGATTCAACACGGTTCAGGGCTATGGAAAAGCGTGCTTTTCCGGTCGTTTGGCGTTGCGTGTTGCCAGGCTGCATTTTCTGATCGGCTTAAGGTCAGAACTGCTCAACCGGAAAGCACCCCATGAACAAGCGGAAATTCAAACTGGCGTCCAGCACGGCGATCATCGCATTCGCCGCCCTGCAGGCGCTGCCTATGGCCGTGGCGCAGACCAGCCCCGCGGCTGAGGACGAAAACGGGCGCGATGTCGTCGTTGTGACAGCCACACGGCGCGAAGAGAACGTGCAGGACACGCCGCTCAACATCGCGGCCGTCGGCGGTGCGCAGATCGAGGAGCAGGGCTTCACCGACATCGCCGACGTGCTGGCCTATGTGCCGGGCATCAACGTGGTGGATCGCGGCGGGCGCCAGGGCAACCCGATCATCGTGCGGGGCCTGAACGCCGACCCCATCGGCCCGGGCGACGGCAACAATGACGGCGGCGGCACCGTCGCCACCTACCTCGGCGAGATCCCCATCTTCGTCGATCTCAAGCTCAACGACATGCAGCGCGTCGAGGTCCTGCTCGGGCCGCAAGGCACGCTGTACGGCGCGGGTACGCTCGGCGGCGCCATCCGCTACATCCCGAACCGTCCGAGCTTTGCCGGCGACACGCTGTCGGTGCGGGCGGAAGCCTATCAGTATTCCGACGCAGGCAGCCTCAGCACTGATGCCGGCTTCACATTCAACAAGACGTTCACCGACACATTCGCCATCCGCGGCTCGGTCGACGTCCTGGACGACAGCGGTTTCGTCGACCAGCCCTACGTGCTGTTGAACCCCGGCGTTTCCGAGCCCGATCCGAACTTCGGCAACCCGGCACAGGTCGCGGCAAACCTGCGCTATGTCGAGGACGCCGACAGCGAGGAGGTTCTGTCCGGCCGCCTTGCCGCTCGCTGGATGCCCCTGTCATGGCTCGATGGCACGCTGACCTATTACTACCAGGACGCAGACATCGGCGGCCGCCGCATTTCCAGCGTGCGCGGTGTCTTGCCGGGTCTCGAAGACTACCAGAACACCAAGCGCTTCCTTGAACCCAACAAGATCACGAACGAGCTGCTCGCGCTCGAGGTCACCGCCGACCTCGGCTTTGCCGAACTGACCTCCGCAACCGGTTTCAGCAAGTATGCCGAAGACGGTCAGCGCGATCAGACGGACCTGCTTATCTCGCTCGAATACAGCTACGAGGCCTTCCCCACCTTCGCCGCCTACACGCGCGAGGAAGGCGAGGAAGAGCGCTTCAACGAGGAGATCCGCCTCGTCTCGACGGCCGAAGGCCCGCTGCAGTGGATCGTCGGCGCGTTCTACAACGAGTTCGATTCGGCGGGTTACTCGGCGGAGTACACGCCGGGCTACGCGGCCTTCGCGGGCTTCAACCGTCCTGACGACCTCGAATACTTCTCGCAGTCACGGATCAATCTGGTCGAGCAGGCGCTCTATGGCGAGGTGGGCTACGACATCACCGATACCGTCACGGTCACGATCGGCGCGCGCGCCTACGAGTATGAACTCAAGGAGTACAGCGCAGTCGACTTCCCGCTATTCGACCCTGGCTTCGTCGCGCCGGGCCTCAGCGAGATCGGAAACCAAGCCTTCGATCCTACGCTGGGCCAGAAGGACGATGGCGTCCTCGGCAAGTTCAACATCGCCTGGGATGTGAACCCTGACCTCTTGCTCTATGGCACGGTGAGCCAGGGTTACCGGATCGGGAACTCGAACGGCCTTGGTCCGTGCCCGGCCTACGATCCGTTGGCGACGCAAGGCGCCTGCGCGCTCGCGCCGGGCCAGCAGTACGGTCCCAACCCTGGCGACATCGCCATTCGGGACGAACGCCAGTACTTGGCGGACAAGACCAACAACTACGAGATCGGCGCCAAATCGACCTGGCTCGGCGGCGACCTCACCCTCAACGGCGCGGTCTACTTCATCGAGTGGGTCGATCCACAGGTCTCATCCGCCACTGTCAACGCGTCGATCCCGATCACCGTCAACGCCGAAGGCGCCGAGTCGAAAGGCTTTGAAGTGTCCGGCGCCTGGCAGGTCACCGACGAGTTCAGCATGCGCGGCAGCTACAGCTTCACGCAGTCCGAACTCACCGCGCCTGTGCCGGACCTCGTGCAGACAATCACGCCCCCCGGCTTCGGCACGGCGTTTGAGGATGGCCAGGCAGGCGACCGCCTGCCGGGCTCGCCGGAGAACCAGTTCTCGGTGTTCACGACCTACGAGCAGCCTTTCATGGACGGCGCGCTGTTCTGGAACTTCGGCTATGCGTGGCAGGACGACGTCCTCTCGCGCGCCGGCGGCCGCGGCTCCAGTCTCACGCTCGAGGCTTTCGGCATCGCCAACGCGTCCGTCGTCTACGACACGGGTTCATGGAAGGCGGCGTTGTTTGTCAACAACCTGCTCGACGAGTTCGCCGAGACGGGCGTCACCAGCACAAGCCTGTCCAACCAGACCATCAACGGCGCCAATGTGCGGGCGTACTACACGAACATCCTGCCGCCGCGCACCGTCGGCGTGCGCTTCAGCTGGGATGTCTTCTAGTCGGGCCCGGTTCGCCGGGTTCTGAAGACAAAAAAGCGGCGCGTGGGGTCTCCACGCGCCGCTTTCCGTTTGGTTGTCGCCTGGTCTAGCGCTTCGGCTTGGCCGGTTTGGCGGCAGCTTCCTCAGCCGCCCATTCCTTCACGCGCTCGCCCATCAGGATGCCCGGCAGGGCGTGATTGCCTTCGTGGCAGGCGTATTCGTACAGCGGCTGGCCCAGCGGTGCGAACTCGTACTCGCCGCCCCACGGCGCCGCCCAGAACGTCGGATCCTCGACGGAGAAGGAATAGTGGACCCGCTCATCGCCGACGCGCGTGAAGCGCTCGGTGACC
>DLHI01000001.1:0-46365 GCA_002483135.1 Hyphomonadaceae bacterium UBA7672
TCCACCACGCACCGCCAGCTCAACCCCGAAGAGCTGGCCAAGGCCGGCGTGAGCGAAAACATGGTGCGCCTGTCGGTGGGCATCGAGCACGCCGCCGACCTGCAGGCCGATCTGGCGCAGGCGCTGGAAAAGGTCTGACTGTTCTCTGGCCGCCCCCACGGGTGGCCAGATTTCAAGCATTTTCAGCCTGCAGCCCTTGCCAGCAAAGCGCAAAAAGCTATTATTTTCATAGTGCATGGCTGCCGGCCAGCGGCGCCGTGGGCATGGCCGACAATACCGCCTGGTTTCCTGGGCACGCGCCATGCAACTATCACGCCTCCGCTCCCTGCTTCCCTCCCTGCGCCATGACTTGATCATTCCCGTCCTGCTTTCGCTGCTGGCATTGCTGATGGCCACCGGGGCACGGGCACAGGTGCCCGGGGTGGAGGCCGTCGATGCCCGGTCGGTTCAAGGCGAAGCACTTTCGCTCACACCGCACCTGGGCGTCCTGGAAGACCCGCAAGCCCGCCTCACGCTGGACGAGGTGCTACAGGCCGCCAGCGCCGGGCGCTTCCAGGCGGGCCATCCTCCCGCCGAGGGCATCGGCTTCGGCATCACCCCTTCGGCCTACTGGTTCCGGCTGGTGCTGCGCAATCCAGGCGACGAACCGCTGCAGCGCATGCTGGAGGTTGGCTACGCACGCTTGTCCCAGGTCAGCCTGCACCGCCCGCTGCCCGGCGGCGGCGCCGAGAGCGTGCACACCGGAGCCACCGCACCATTCGAATCGCGTCCCTACGCGCACCGCTTCTTCGTCTTTCCGCTCCAGCTCCCGGCACGGTCCGAGCAGACGTATTTCCTGCGGGTGCAATCGACGACCGCCTTCATTGTTCCTGCACGGCTGTGGGAGCCCGCCGCCTTCCACGCGCACGAACGCAACGATTACATGGCCCAGGCCTGGTACTTCGGCATGGCCACCGCGATGGTGTTGTTCAATCTGCTGCTGTTCGTGCAGTTGCGCGACCGCATCTATATCCACTACGTGGCCTTTGCACTCTGCATGGCATTTGCGCTGGCGGCACAGAACGGGCTGGTCAAGGAGTTCCTGCGGCTGCAGTCGCCGCTGTGGTCGGATCTGGCATCCACCTTTGGCTACTCCTTCGCCATTGCCGCAGGGCTGCAATTCATGCGCCACATGCTCGACACCCCGCGCACTCTCGCGCGAGGAGACCGCGGGCTGTGGGGACTGGTGCTTTTCTTCCTGCTGAGCCCGTTCATCTTCCTGTTCACCGGGCAGACCTTCATCCAGACGGCCGCCATCGTGTACCTTGGCGCCGTGGTCATCGGCGTCGCGGTGGGCCTGCAGGCTGCGCTGCGGCGCCAGCGCAGCGCCTATTTCTTTCTCGGCGCCTTCCTGCTGCTGGCACTGGGCGCCATGACCAATGCCCTGCGCGCCATCGGGCTGGTGCCCACAAACATGCTTACAGCCAACGCCATGCAGGCGGGATCGGCGCTGGAGATGGTGCTGCTGGCCTTTGCCCTGGCCGACCGCTTCAACGAAATGCGGCGCGAGAAGTTGTCCATGCAGAAAAAGCTGCTCGAAACACAGACCACGCTGATCGACAACCTCCAGCAGTCCGAGCAGGCGCTGGAACAGCGCGTGGAAACACGCACCCACGAGCTGCAGGTGCTGAACCAGAAACTGGCCGCACTGAGCATGACCGACGGCCTGACCGGCATCGCCAACCGCCGCCACTTCGACCAGATCCTGGCCACCGAATGGCAGCGCGCTCAGCGCAACGGCCAGCCGCTGACCCTCGCGATGATCGACGTGGACCGGTTCAAGGCCTACAACGACCACCTCGGCCACCTCGCGGGGGACGAATGCCTGCGCCATATTGCCCGTGTGCTCGCCGCCAGCGTCCGCCGCCCCGGCGACCTCGTGGCACGCTATGGCGGCGAGGAGTTCGCCTTTCTCGCCCCCGCCACCGACAGCGCGGGAGTCGTGGAGATCGCCCGCAAAATCCAGCAGGCCCTGCACAGCCTTGCGCTGGCACACCCCGACTCGCCCAGCAGGCGGGTGACCGTCAGTATCGGCGTGGCAGCCCTGGTGCCAGCACCGGACGAAGGCCCCGACGTGCTGCTGCGCCGCGCCGACGCGGCGCTCTACCGCGCCAAATCCGATGGCCGCGACCGCATCGTGCTGGAATGAATCACCCCCTGGCGCTGTACGCCTTCTGAAGAAGGCGAACCTGACACCGCTTGCGGTTTGAACAATAAAAAAGGCCTGCAACGCAGGCCCCTCAAACGCAAGACGCTATGATTTTTGATTACATCCCCGAGTAATTCGGCCCACCGCCCCCCTCAGGCGTCACCCACACGATGTTCTGCGTCGGGTCCTTGATGTCGCACGTCTTGCAGTGGACGCAGTTCTGCGCGTTGATCTGGAACTTCTGGCCGCCCTTGCCGTCATCGATCCACTCATAGACGCCGGCCGGGCAATAGCGGTTCGAGGGGCCCGCATAGACGCCAAGCTCGCTCTTCTTCTGCAGGTCCATGTCGAGCACTTTGAGGTGCGCTGGCTGGTTCTCCTCGTGGTTGGTGAAGGAGAACGCCACCGACGTCAGGCGATCGAACGACAGCACGCCATCGGGTTTGGGATAGACGATCTTCTTGTGCTTGTTCGCGGGCTCCAGAGACTTCGCATCGGTCTTGCCGTGCTTCATCGTGCCGAAGAACGAGAAACCGCCGAACAGCGTGTTGACCCACAGGTCGAAGCCCGTGAGCGCGATGCCGACCGCCGTGCCGAATTTCGACCACAGCGGTTTCGCGTTCCTGACGGCCTTGAGCTCCTTGGCGACCCAGCTGGTCTTGAAGGCTTCGGCATAGGCTTTCAGTTCATCGCCCTGGCGCCCTTCGGTGACAGCGGCGAACGCGGCCTCGCCGGCCAGCATGCCGGTCTTCATCGCGTTGTGGCTGCCCTTGATGCGCGGCAGGTTCACGAAGCCGGCCGAGCATCCAATGAGAGCGCCGCCCGGGAAGGTGAGTTTCGGGATCGACTGCCAGCCGCCCTCGGTGATCGCGCGTGCGCCATAGGAGATACGCTCGCCGCCCTTCAGGTGCTTGGCCACTTCCGGATGATGCTTGAAGCGCTGGAACTCCTCGAACGGAGACAGCCACGGATTCTTGTAGTTGAGGTGGACCACCAGGCCGACCGCCACATAGCGATCGCCGAAGTGATAGAGGAAAGTGCCGCCGCCGACATTGTTGCCCAGCGGCCAGCCAAAAGTGTGCTGCACGAGGCCGGGCTTGTGCTGCTCGGCGGGAACCTGCCACAGCTCCTTCACGCCGATGCCGAACTTCTGCGGCTGGCTGTCCTTGTCGAGCTTGAAGTCCTTGATCAGCTTCTTGGCGAGCGATCCGCGCACGCCCTCGCCGATCAGCACATACTTGCCGTTGAGCTCCATGCCCGGAGAATAGTTGGGGCCCTTCTCGCCATTTTTCTCGATGCCCATCACGCCGGCGATGACGCCCTTCACCGAGCCGTCTTCGCGATAGGTGAGTTCGGACGCGGCAAAGCCCGGATAGATTTCGACGCCCAGCGCCTCGGCCTGCGTCGCCATCCAGCGCGTCACGTTTCCGAGCGAGCCAATGTACATGCCATGGTTCTGCAGCATAGGCGGCATCAGGAAGACCGGCAGCGCGATCGAACCTTCAGCGCCGAGCACCAGGAACGTGTCCTTCGTGACTTCCGTTTCGAACGGGCAGCCCTTCTCCTTCCAGTCCGGGATCAGCTCGCTCATGGCCTTGGGGTCCATGACCGCGCCGGAAAGGATGTGCGCGCCAACCTCGGAGCCCTTCTCGAGCACCACCACGGAAACGTCGTTGCCCGTTTCAGCGGCCAGCTGCTTGATCCGGATCGCGGCGGACAGGCCAGCGGGGCCCGCGCCCACGATGACCACGTCGAAATCCATGGACTCCCGTTCGACCGCGTCAGTCATTATACTATTCTCCCAGCGCCCGGCGGGAATCGTCGCCACGGCGGAAACCCCAGTACCTATGGCTAGTTAGCCGCAGGTTTCCAAGGCAACAAGGCTCACTGAAAGGCCCCCGTGACGCACCCCCATCCAGAAATCGCAGCCCGCGCGCTGGCCGAGTTCTGGGCCGACATGGGCCTGGAGGAAGGCCGCGTGCTGTCGGCGCGGCTCCTTGCCCGCCGTGGGGGAATGCCGGCGGCGCCATCCGCAGCAATGGAACGGGGCCCCGCCCCTGCTCGATCCACAGCGCCAACCCTGCCCCCCGGCCAGCGCCCTGCGCCCCGCAAGCTGGGCGGCAACCCGATCGCCGATGCCCGGCGCCTGGCGATGGCCGCCGAAAGTCTGGCGCAGCTTCGCGCGGCCGTGCAGGCCTTCGAAGGCTGCGACCTCAAGAAGGCGTCCAAGAATACCGTGGTGTGCGATGGCGCGTTCGACGCCCCCATCATGATCGTGGGCGAAGCGCCCGGCGGCGAAGAAGATGCGCAGGGCCTGCCTTTCGTCGGTCGCGCGGGCAAGCTGCTGGACAGGATGCTGGGAGCCATCGGCCTGTCGCGGCAGGACAATGTCTACATCACCAACCTGATCTACTGGCGCCCGCCCGGGAACCGTGATCCCTCCCCCGCCGAGATGCAGATCTGCGCGCCGTTCCTGATGCGACAGATCGAACTGAAGCAACCGAAGCTGCTGCTCACCGTTGGCAAGTTCGCGACGCATGCGATGCTCGGCCGCGAAGACGGCATCATGAAACTGCGCGGCCGCAAGCTCTCCTACGCGCAGGACGGTATGGCCGCCGTGCCCTGCGTCCCGCTGCTGCATCCGGCCTACCTGCTGCGCAATCCGGCGGACAAGGCAAAGGCGTGGGACGACCTGCGCACCATCGCGAAACTCTGCGACGAGCTGGGCATCAAGCGCGGGCCTGGATTGTAGGCCCAAGACTGTTCACTGGTGGTTCAGTCTCGGAATGGCTATGAGTGCGCTGGCCGCAAGGGGCCTCAGGGGACTCGACATGAAACTCAACACCATCGCTCTTCTCGCCGGCACAGCCGCGCTGGCGGCCGCCTGCAGCCCGGGACCGGGCAGCGCCGAATGGTGCACAGGCGTGATCGAGGGGAAGATCCAGGCCACCGCCGCCGAGCTGGAAGCCAATAGCGAGAAGTGCGAAGCCGTGATGATGCAGAGGGTGAAGGACGCCCTGGGCGGAATCCAGATGCCGGGGCAGTAACCGGGCTTCCTGTACAGTCTTGTGATTGGCGGCAACGCGCCGCTCGATTACCCTCCCGGCAACAGGCGCGAGAACAGCGCCGATTGCCGGGAGAGAGATCATGTTCACGACAACCGCCGCCTCGCTCGTCTCGCTGATGATGATGCAGCAGGGCGCGACGATGGTTCACCCGGAAAAGCCCTCGGCCAACCCACCGAAGGTCGAACAGTCGATCACCATCCCGACGCCGCCGCCCAAACCCGCCAGCCCCGTCGTCGCCAATGATCCGCGCACCGGCAAGCCGGTGGAGAAGAAAGGCCTCGACGCCACTGACTATGCCTATGTGATGCCTGAAGGCGTGACGACGAAAGAGGTCGTCTACTATTCGGAAGGCACGCCCGCCTACGCGAAGATCTTCTATCCCAAGGGCTTCGACGCCACGAAGAAGACGCCCGCCGTCGTGCTGGGCCAGGGCTGGGCGGGCAGCCACGTCTCGATCGAGAAATACGCCGCTGTCTTCGCCGAACACGGACTTGTCGCGATGGCGATCGACTATCGCGGCTGGGGCAACTCCGAAGGCTATGTGCGCCTGCTCTCCCCCGTCGACCTCGGCGGCGGCATGGAGAAGGACGAAAGCCGCCACCAGATCATCCAGAACGCGACCGTCTGGGTGAAGCGCACCAAGCTCGATGCGCGCGACCAGCAGGACGATTATCGCAACGCGATCTCATTCATCCAGGGCGAACCGGGCGTCGACCCCGACCGCATCGGGGTGTGGGGCTCCAGCTATGCCGGCGGCAACTCGCTGGCGGTTGCGGGGCAGGATGCGCGCGTGAAGGCCATCGCCATCCAGATCCCGGGCATTGGCGGCAATCCGGACGGCACGCCACCGCAATCCTATTCAGGCGCCGTGCTCGACGATGCAATCCGCCGCGCCCGCACCGGCCAGGGCGCCGAAATGTGGACCGGCTATTCCCGCTCGATCCTGATCGACTCGGAGATGATCGAGGCCAACCGCGAGAACAACACGCTGCAATGGGCAAAGAATATCGGCGAGCGCCCGTTCATGGTGATCGTCGCGCAGTATGACGAGCTCATCAACAACGAGCGCGCCGGCAAGGCGGCTCTTGAGTATGCAAAGGGCCCGAAGGAATACATCGTCGTGCCCGACATCACCCACTTCGAAATGTACTCCGGCGAGCCGTTCAAGATCTCGTCGGGCGCCGCAGCCCGCTGGTTCGTGACGCATCTGACGAAGTAGTGGCAGGACAATCCCCGTCGCCGCGATTGGCCACTGTCTGTCGGCCAACAGGGAGATCAGGATCTACCAGCGCGCTTGTGAGGGCATAGGTCTGCCGCGAATGGGCGGGGGACAGATCGAGATCTTTTGCATGTCGTACCTGACATCCAGTTGTTTCTCGTAGCAGGGCTGGTACTCGTCCGGGTATTGCTTGCGCCAGGCGGTCTCTTCGGTGGCCATCGCGTTTTCGCTCCACACAAACAGCTTGTCCGGTGCAAGGTCGGCAGGGAATGCCTGCTTGGTTCGGACACAAAACCACTGCGAGCCCAGCCCCGTTGAGAAACGACACACCTGTGTCGTACCGGAATCGACACTACTGACGAAGGTCACGGCTCTCGGAAGATTCCGCAGAAGGCTGTCAAAAGAGTTGTGGTTCGTAACGAAGAATGCCCTGCGTGCCGGATTATTCGCGCAATCTGAGCCCTCGCAAGCAAACAGCGCGATCCGGCTGAGCGCGATCTCGGCTTTGGCCCACTTCATACCCGGCGCAAGCTCGCGGGCATTGAGCAGAGCGTTTGTGTCTAGACCCTCGTGCTCAAAAAAGGACTTGCCGCCTATCAACTCAAACGGTGAATGGCCGATCCAGGCAAGCCCTTGAAGCGGCTGACCATTGTCCGCGACGTACGTGTCGGCTCCCTTGCGGCGCAAGGGTTTGGCCGCGCAGTTCGGGTTGAGATTCTGCCCTTCCCACTCACCATTGACCCGCCTGAAAACCATGCCCGGCCATGGCGTGAGTGTTCCCTTTTCGACCTGCATCTTCTGAACTGCGTCGAGGTCGGGCTCGAGCACCACCTCGTTCTCGCTCGCTGCAAATCCCTCTAGGCGATTGGCTTCCAGGAAACGACCTTCGCGCACGCCGTCATAGGTCGTGTACGAGATACTGCCGCCAAAACGCATGTCGGATTCTCGCACACGAATGGAGGCAATCATGCGCTGCCCGGCGCATGTTGTATCGGCTTCATATTCCCCTTCGAGCGCAGACTCAACGACGGCCAGATGCGCCAGCTGCAGCTTCTCTGGCAAAGGCGGAGGGCCCTTGCGACGTGCGGTGATCATCTGGCATTCGTCGTGGAGGATCTTGCCCTCCATTAGGTTGTCTGATCGCAGCTTGGCGCGGAATCCCAGCATCCAGATTTCGACGGCAGGCTTCACGACCCAGTCTGTAGGCGCCAATTCAAGTTCGCCGCCTTTCACGATCTTGCCGATCAGACCATAGGAACCGGGCTTCAGCTTCGGATTTGCGGGCGTCGGGCGATAACTCGCAATTCCCGAATACTGCCCGGGCGCGGTCTCGCTGATCTGCAGAACGTATCCGCCGTAGGCGCCGCATTGGAATGTGCCCTCCCACAAACCGGCGTATCCCGGCACGGTCGACTGCGAGACGATTTTGAACGCGGGCAATGGCTGCGCGAGCGCTGTCATCGGCGTCGCGATACACAGCAATGGCAGCAGGACGCCCCGCGCCGCACGACCCAAGAACAGCAAAATCATGCCGGCCTCCCCTAGCTTAACAGATGCAAACATGGCCGCCGCGCAGCCGCAAGCTGGCGTTGGATCGCGAGAGACGGTCTGCTCGTGGAGGACAGACCTGCCACAAGAAGGACAGCGTTTATCCCCGCGGAATCCACAACTCTTGCGTGCCAAGATTGCGCATATTGCTATCATATTCGTTTTTTGTACGTTATATGTTCTTGTCTCGATGCTATAGTTAGCGGACAGGACATCGAAAGCGGACAAGGTTAATGCCGCCCAGGACAGGCTGGAGAACGCGATCGCAGGAAGCCGACTGGTCGCGGGAGCGGGATCAGGCGCGCGGTCGGGGCGCGTTATCGAACGCCTCCGGCCGGTTCGAAAGCCAGTATGCCGAACCGTTCGACGATGGCTGGGAGCAGGACGAGAAGCCCGAGACGCTGAAGACGGAAACCATCCTCGAAAAGCCGAAGACGATCATCACATACAACACCTCGCCGGATATTTCCTTCGATCGCACCATCAATCCCTACAAGGGCTGCGAGCATGGCTGCATCTATTGCTATGCGCGGCCGAACCACGCCTATCGCGGCCTGTCGCCGGGGCTGGATTTCGAGACGAAGATCTTCGTGAAGCCATCTGCGCCTGCCCTGCTGCGGCGCGAGCTGTCGAAGAAGACCTACAAACCCGGCCTCATCATGCTGGCAGGCGACACGGACATCTACCAGCCCATCGAGAAGGAGCTGCGCATCACGCGCGGCATTCTCGAAGTGCTGGCCGAGTTCGATCATCCTGCGGCGCTGATCACCAAGTCCGCGCTGGTGACGCGCGACATCGACCTGCTGGCGCCGATGGCGGCGAAAGGTCTGGTGTCGGTGGCGATCTCTTTTACGACGCTCGACCGCAAGCTCGCCCGTACGATGGAGCCGCGTTGCGCCGCGCCGCACAGGCGCCTGGAAACGATGCGCGAACTGAGCGCCGCCGGAATTCCGGTGACGGCGATGACGGCGCCGCTGATCCCCGCGCTCAACGAGCCGGAACTGGAAAGCCTGCTGGAAGCCGCGCACGAACACGGTGCCACGCGCGCAGGCTATGTGATGCTGCGCCTGCCGCTGGAGATCGCCGGTCTGTTCACCGAATGGTTGGAGGCGCACTATCCCGACCGGGCGAAGAAGGTGATGTCGCTCATGCGCTCCATGCACAAGGGCGAGGACTATCGCTCCGAATGGAAAGTGCGCCAGCGCGGCGAAGGCCCGTACGCGCAGCTGGTGTCAGCCCGCTTCCACAAGGCGGTGCGCCGCCTCAGCCTCACCGCCGAACGCCGCAACGGCGTCCGCACCGACCTATTCAAACCGCCGTCACTGAAGGAGGCAGGCGCCCAGATGGGTCTGTTCGACTAGGCTTGCCGACGCGGTGAGTGATCTAGAGCAGCACGGGAGTAGTCGGTAATTCGCAGACCAGTTGTGGGTGGCTGAAGAAACCACCAAGCTTTTTCTTCACCTTGTTGATTGGAACATCGACTGCCTTCACGTGACCGTCGAGATTCACTTCGCGGATCGCTGCACGCTCAAAGGCGCCGAATAGGCTCAACTTGCAGTAGACCTTTTCTCCTGCATCGATACCGGAGGCGTTATGGAAGGTTCCGATCGACGATTCCACCGTGCCGTCTTGTTTCCAGACCTTGATGACGAGGTTTCCACGACTGATGGGTTCATCTCCACAGTTTTCAATCAGGAACCGGAGTTCGACTTCCCATTCACTGTGAGAAAATGACTGTCCAAACTCAGAGCGCGAACTTGCTTCATGAGGACACCTCGCAGTTTGGTAGGGGTCGGACGTTTAACAGCCGTCATTTGTGGATACAAGAAGGCTCGCATCGTTCCCGGCATTTCTCGATCCTAGCCCAACCACCATGTCATCGCGGCGCGCATTTCCTGCCGGCGCAGTTCGTGATCGCCATCGAAGGGAACGAACGTCACATCCGCGCCAGCGGCCTTGAGGCCGCCGACCATCCCGGAGGCAGTGTGATCAAACGGCAGCACGCGATCCTTGCGTCCGTGCGAGATGAAGATGCGAGGCCCGGGCATTCCAGAAAATGGCGCGATGCCGCCGGGCGAGAAGGCGATGATATGAGAGAACAACGCTCCATTGCGCAGACCAAGCGAGAGGGCATAGCTGGCGCCGTCCGACATTCCCGCGATGGCGATCCTCACTGGATCAATACTCACCATGTCGAACAGCGCCTCAAGCGAGGCATCGACGCGCTTCACATCGCCGCCGAATGTGGGCTCGCCGCCATACTGGAAGGAGCGCACCACATCCCATGTCCGCCGTTCAGCCTCGGGAGCGAGCAGCACGACGCCAAGCTCTGTGGCGAATGGCACGAACTCGCGCATCAACCTGTCCCCGCCCCCGCCTCCGCCATGGAGCAGCAGCATCAGCGGCGCGGGTCGTGTCGCATCGAGGTTGGGTGGGATGAAGACATAGGGCTGCGGCCACGCATCGAGGCTGAATACGCCGTTGCGCGGAGCGCGCGCCGTCACCTGGCTCGGCCGCGCCGAGAGCACCCCGTCGGAGATGACCACACCGCCACTGACGGATGCGCATGCGCCGGGAAGTATCAATGCTGCTGCGCCAATGGCGAACGTCCTGCGCGAGATGTCCGAGCTTCTCATTGCAACAAGCTCCATCAAAACGTGCGTGGCGTGCAAGCCATGGCCGCAAGCAGGCCAGTTATGGTAAATGCGGCTTAACCATTGACTCAATGGGTTATTTACCCGGGTCGGCGAGTCTTCACGCTTCAGTCCGTTGTGGGCCTTGCGTGAGACATCGACATGGCGATCAAAACGATCGACCCCCAAAGTCAGAAGACTGCCCAGAAGGCCCCGAAAGCGAAGGCTTCCGATGCGATTCTGGCGAAACCCAAGCTGCCGCTGAACCAGATCGTGGTGGGCGACTGCATCGAATCGATGAACGCGCTGCCGCCGAATTCGGTCGATCTCATCTTCGCTGATCCGCCCTACAACCTGCAGCTAGGCGGCGATCTCACACGCCCCGACAACAGCCATGTCGATGCGGTGAACAATGAATGGGACAAGTTCGCATCTTTCGCCGCGTACGACGAGTTCACCCGCGCCTGGCTGAAGGCCGCGCGCCGCATCCTGAAGGATGATGGCGCGATCTGGGTGATCGGCTCGTATCACAACATCTTCCGCGTCGGCGCGGCGATCCAGGATCTCGGCTTCTGGATCCTCAACGACGTGGTGTGGAACAAGGCCAACCCGATGCCCAACTTCAAGGGCACTCGGTTGACCAACGCGCACGAGACACTGATCTGGGCCTCGCGTTCGGAGAAGCAGAAGAAGTACACGTTCAACTACGACGCGCTGAAAACCGCCAATGACGACGTGCAGATGAGGTCCGACTGGTGGACGCTGCCGATCTGTTCGGGCGGCGAGCGGATGAAGAACGATGACGGCCGCAAGTCGCATCCGACGCAGAAGCCGGAAGCCCTGCTCCACCGCATCATCGTCGGCACGACCAATCCGGGTGATGTAATCCTCGATCCGTTCTTCGGCACAGGCACGACGGGCGCCGTCGCCAAGTTGCTGGGCCGCAATTTCATCGGACTCGAGCGCGACGCCGACTATATCGACGTCGCCACTCGCCGCATCGCCAATGTGCGCGCGCTGGGCGCCGAGGACATCGAGGTCCAGTCGAGCAAGAAGTCCGAACCCCGCGTGCCGTTCGGCGCGCTGGTGGAGCATGGTCTCGTTCGCCCCGGCGACCGCCTGTTCTGCCCGCAGAACCGCCATGTCGCGCGCGTGCGCGCCGATGGATCGCTGGCCAATGGCGAGGCCACCGGCTCGATCCACCGCATGGGCGCGCACGTGCAAAATGCGCCCTCGTGCAATGGCTGGACGTTCTGGCACTTCAAATCGGACCAGGGTTTGGCCCCGATCGACCTGCTGCGCCGGAAGTTCCGCACGCAGATGGGGCTGTAGGGTCCTCCAGAAAAGTTATCCCACAACGACCGCACTGCCTTATACTCCTCCCGTTGCCGGGACGCAGTAGGATGGAAGATGAGCCGCGTACGTGTGAACTGTTTTTCCGTCTCGCTCGATGGCTTTGTAGCAGGTCCGAACCAGTCGCTTGAACATCCTCTGGGGGAGCGCGGCCCGGAACTGCATAACTGGTTCTTTCCAACCGAGACGTTCCAGACCACCGTGCTCGGGCAGGAGCGCGGATCTACCGGCGTGGACAACGACATGGCCGCGCGGTCGTTCCACAATGTCGGCGCGTGGATTCTCGGCCGCAACATGTTCGCGCACAGCCGTGGCGCATGGCCTGCGAACGATGAATGGAAGGGCTGGTGGGGCGATACCCCGCCCTATCATTGCGACGTGTTCGTGCTGTCGCATTATCCGCGCGAGTCATTCACGCTGGCCGACACGACTTTCCATTTCGTGACAGATGGCATTGAGGCAGCGATGGAGCGCGCGAAGGCGTCAGCGAAGGCCAAGGACGTCCGCATCGGCGGCGGCGCCTCGACGATCCGGCAATACCTGCAAGCCGGCCTGATTGACGAGATGCACATCGCGGTGTCGCCGGTCCTGCTAGGACGCGGCGAACACCTGTTCAGCGGGATGGACCTCTATGCGCTGGGCTTCAAATCGCCGGAGTTGATCCCCGGTGAGGGCGCGACGCATTACATTATCAGGCGATAGGCCTACTGCAGCCCGCGCTTCGCTTCCGCCAGCCCCTGGTTGAGCCAGCCGAGTTCGTTGCGGTTGGTCGACGCCTTCACCAGACCTTCGAACGCCGCCACGCGGGCGCGCAGCACATCCTTGTCGCCCGGCGCGCCCTCAAGGCCGATGGAGGTGAGATGCAACGCTTCCACCAGCTTGCCCTGCCTGATCAGCAGCATTGCTTCGTTTGCGATGGCTTTCGGTCCGCCGGCCAACTTCACGAGCGAGCCTGACACGCTGTCGCGTCCCTCCGGGAACATCGTGGCGGGGTCGCCAGAGAACCAGCCAACGTAGCTTTCATAGATGCCGCGCACCGACCACGAGATCTTGCCATAGCCCTCGCCGACATCGAGTTCGGGCGGCAGCTTGATCTCGGCCATCAGCGTGTGGACGTCCTTGCCCGCGTTCATCCCCTTCAGCACGGCCTCATGCACGAAGACGATGGCGTCGCGCATCTTCGTGAACTGGGCGCGGACATTCTCCTTGCCGACGATTGCGGGTCCGTGGCTGGGGATCACGATCTCGGGTTCGAGCGCGAGCACCTTTTCGAGCGAGGCGATGTATTCGAGTGGCCAGCGCGGGCGCGTGCCGCGCAGCGTGTACATGTTGGGGAACGACTCGTAGAAATTGTCGCCCACGAATGCGGCCTTGAGGCTGGGAACCCAGACCGTGAGATGATCTGGCGTTTCACCGGGCGTATGGAACAGCTGCAGCTTCACGCCGCCGACATCCATGTCGAGCGTGTCGCGGAAGGTGATGTCGGGAACAATGCCGAGCACATTCGCGGCTGGTCCCTGCTGCACGGGCGCCGAGCCTGCTACGGCGCCGCCGCCGCCAGCGAACTGGAACTGCGCAGCATTCCTGCGGCCGAAGAAGCCAGCCAGCATGCGCTGGTAGCCGAGGAACTCGCCAAAGGATTCCTGCGCCACCACCTTCGCGCCGATGCCTTTCCACAACACGACGCCGCCGGTGTGGTCGCCATGGCCATGGGTCAGGATCACATGACTGGCCTTCGTCACCCCGGCAGCTTGCAGCAGATCGAAATGCGCTTTCGATGCCGGCGGCCGCGAGGTGTCGATGATCACGGCGCCGGCGGCCGTATCGAGCACGATGGTGTTCGAAGAGACATTGCGGCCAAGCACGTATCGCAAGCCGGGCGCGACCGTGGTGATCTCGAGGTTCAGCGTCGGATCGGAGAAGTCCATGCTGGACGGAAGCTGAGGGGCCTGGACCTGCGGGGTTGACGCTTGCGGCGTCTGGCCTGTCGCCATCGGCGCGGACTGGCACGCGCACAGACCCAGAAGGCCCACAAATCCAACGATTTTTCGCATCTCTCGAGTCTCCGCCCAAACGATACCGCTTAGTATCGTTTGGCCCATCTAGCACAGCGATTGGCGTCCGCAAGCCTCAGCGGGCGATGCTTATGCGCTTCTTTGCCTGCTCACGTTTCAGTTTGTAGCCGACGCGCGCAATGGCCTCGATGGCGGGGATGAGTTCGCGGCCGAGCGGGGTCAGGGAATACTCGACCGATGGCGGCGAGGTGTCGACGACAGTGCGATCAACGATGCCGATGGCCTCCATCTCCTTCAGGCGCGTGGACAGCATCTTGGCGGAGATCGGCTTCACATCCTCGCGCAGTTCGGAGAACCGGCGCGAACCGCCGGAAAGATACCAGATGATGTTCGGCGTCCACATGCCGCCGATCAGGTCCATGCATGTACCGATAGGACATGCTTCTGGACTGGGGCGCACCGGGCTCTTGCGCATCTTCAGGGCCATTACGGCATCTTTCCCCGCAGCGTGACGTAGTAACCCGACGGTTACCGGATTTTCTCTGGTAACACGGAGCTACGTGGTTTCCAAATGTAATCACCTACACTAGATCGAACGTCACCTGTCAGGGAGACATCAATGAAACTCTACTACGCACCCGGCGCATGCTCGCTCGCCACACACATTCTACTGCGCGAAGCAGGCCTGCCGTTCGATCTCGAGAAGGTCGATATCCGCGGCAAGACGACGGAGCATGGCGAAGACTGGATGACCATCAATCCGAAGGGGTATGTCCCTGCCCTTCGCCTCGACGACGGCGACGTGGTCACCGAGAACGTTGTGCTGCACGGCTATGTCGCCGACCAGAAGCCCGAGGCAAAGCTCGCCCCGGCGCATGGCACGAAAGCCCGCCTGAAGCAGGATGAGCTTGCGGTCTTCATCTCGACGGAGATCCACAAGGGCTACAGCCCTCTGTTCAATCCGGCAATCACGGACGATGCGCGCAAAGCTGCGATTGATCGGCTCAAGGGCCGCTACACGTTGGTTGAGAAGCTGCTCTCTGACGGCCGCACTTACCTGACCGGCGACCAGTTCACCACGGTCGATGCCTACCTCTTCACGGTGACCAACTGGTCGAACTCGCTGAAAGTCGACCTGTCCGGCTTCCCGAATGTGATGGCGCTGCAAAAGCGGATCGCTGCCCGCCCAGCCGTGCAGGCCTCGATGGTCGCCGAAGGCCTGATCAAGGCGGCTTGATCTATTTGACAGCGGCCGGGGCGTTTGCAGCTTTTGCGCGCGCCTCGGCCAGCGTCGGATAGAACTGCATGAATACGGTGTCTGTCTCGCCCGCGTGTTCGTCGTGGCAAGCATAGCAGGCCTGGCTGCGCGGGACCGGGTTGCCGGTCGCAGCGTCAGGACCGTAGCCGTAGAAGGTCCACGTGCCGGGGCCTGCCTTCTCGTCCTTCACATGCAGCGAGCGGCCGACAATCGTACCTTGAGTCTTGCCGCCCTTGGCCGGTGCAATCTCCTCTACTGGCAGGCGGACTTCGAGTTGCAGCATCGCGCCAACCGGAAACACGCCAGTCGCGACATACGCATCGTAGCTCTGCGGATCGAGGCGCACGGTGTTCAACGTCATGCCGCCATCGCCTTCGTACTGGAGCGCGTAGGTTGTCCCAACTGTCGGCCAACGATCCATGTTCTGCGGGATAACAATGCGCCCCTGGTCGTCGAAGGTGGGCCCCGCGAAGGCGGCAGCGGCAAGCAGACTCGCACTGCCTGCAACAGCAGCGCACGTCATGAGGAGGCGTTTCATGTTTCAGTGTCCTGTTGTCCCCATCTCTCACGGATGGGGTGCGTGATCCGACCCGGCGAATGGCGCCTCAAGCCGCGCAAAACAGCAATGCCGGGAGCCCCGCAATTTCAGACAAAGGTCGCGCACTTTGCGCCAGACGGCCCCACCTCGCGCCCGAGTGAGGACAGTAAGAGCGACTAGCGACCTTCCTCGTCGGCGTTTGCGGCGACCGTCGCCCCGCCCCGCTCTTTCTCGCGCGCGCCAGCGAGAATGCCGTACATGGCGTGATTACCTTCATGGCAGGCGTATTCGTAGGACGGCTCGGGCGAGGCGTTGAACGCCATCTCGCCTTTCCACGGCTGCGAGTACTGCGTGGGATCTTCCACCGTGAACTCATAGACGATCTGGCCGGCGTTCCAGCGCGTGAAGCGCTCGGTCAACTTGCCGGCCTTCGAAACATAGCCGCGCTGCTGGGGATGCACATTGCGGGTTTCCACGACCAGCGTGTCGCCCTCATACCAGCCGACGCTGTCGCCCAGCCATTGCTGGATCACATCCGGGCGATAACTGCCGCGCGCCTCTTCCGCGTTCGCGAAGATCGGCACGATGCGCGCATCGTGAACCATCTCGACCAGTATCATGGCGTGCGTGGGTGACTGCACGATTTGATAGGTGTTGTTGTAGAGCACATTGGTCATCACCGGTCCGCCGGTGTTGCCGAAGCCGATGATGCAGCGCTCACCCATCGGGCGTGATTCCGGGTTGTCATAGGAGCCGAAGCCGCCGCCAGCGTTGCGGTTGACTGCGCCAGGCCCCTGCACCGTGCCGGTCGGCGCAGCGGCCCCGGTCGGACGCGCGGGAGCGGCTTGCGGACGTGCGGGAGCGGCAGCGCCGATCCGCGGGATTCGCCCGCTTGCCGGCTCGACGATCCACGACGAGCGCGGCGTTCCCTTCACGCGGCCGACATGGCTGCCCTGATCGACCCAGAAAGCGTTGTAGCCGCCGCCCGAAAGCAGGTCCGTGCCATCCAGTAGTTTCAGGTTGGCGACATCGGCGGGTTTGGCGTCCTCGCGGGTGCGGTTGTTGTAGTAGTCCTCGCCCTCCATCTTCGCGACTTCCTGATCGGTCAGGATCAGGTTCGGATAGGCGGCGTCGCGCTGCATGTTGGTGATCGAGGCGTTCGACCAGAAACCCTGCAGGTCGGGCGCGCCCCACGATGTCTTGGGCGGGGTGAAGCCCGGCTCGGTCGCAGGTCCCATCGACTGTGCGTGTGCAGCGCCCGACAGCGCGAGTGCTGCCGCCGACGCCAGCATCACAGCCTTCAGCATGGCCAGTTTCATGATCGTCTCCTCCGCCCGGACGACACGCGATCCATTGCCGCAGCGTCTGCCCTGATCGTTTGTGACCGAGCCCTCGTATCCAATCAAGCCGCCGAAAATCGCGTTCGGGGCGAGATTCGCCCCGAAACACGGGGTTGTGTACGGGGAACGACATGATCTTTGCTGCAACGCCGCAATCGGCTACGGGAAACGTGTCGAAACGGGAGTGGACGGGCATGTCGGACGGCGTGGTGATTTCGGGTCTCAGGGAAACGGTCCGCCAGGCGGCGTCGGACGCGGAAGCGTATTTCCTTGATCTGCGCCGGGCGGTGGCCGCGACAGTCGCCCCAGGCGGGAAAGTCGACCGCCGCAAGATCGACGAAGAACAGCGCGCCACCCACGGCCTCGCCTGGGTGCTGACCTATGTCGAGACACTCAAGGAAACCGCCAACTGGGCCGACCGCATCGCGGAAGAAGGCAAGTTCGGCGAAATCGAACAGCTGCTGACGCAGATCCTGTTCGGCGAATATCTCTCCCAGCTGATCGGCGGCCTGCCGATGACGCAGGTGGAGATCGTGCGCCCGATCGACATGACGCACGACCAGTCGATCATGCAGAAGCTGTTCACGCCGGCGATCTCGAAGTTAGTGATGAGCGGCAATACCCCCGCTGCGCGCATGGCTGCGGCGAAGCACATCCGCGGCTTCCTCGACAGCCAGAAGGCGACGGTGGAATACACCGGCCTGGAAGAAACATTCGAACAGATCCGTGACCAGTTCCGCGCCTTCGGCAAGCAGGTGGTCGAACCCTACGCCCACGAATGGCACATGAAGGACGAGCTGATACCCGACTCGGTCGTCAAGCAGATGGGCGAGATGGGCGTGTTCGGCCTCACCATTCCCGAAGAGTTTGGCGGACTTGGCCTTGGCAAGACGTCGATGTGCGTTGTTTCGGAAGAACTCTCGCGCGCCTATATCGGCGTCGGCTCGCTGGGCACTCGCTCGGAGATCGCGGCGGAATTGCTTCTCAATGGCGGCACGCGCGCGCAGCAGGAGAAGTATCTCCCGGGCATCGCATCGGGCGAAATCCTGCCGACCGCCGTGTTCACCGAACCGAATACAGGCTCCGACCTCGGCAGCCTGCGCACGCGCGCGACGAAGGACGGCGGCAACTGGAAAATCACCGGCAACAAAACGTGGATCACACACGCCGCGAGGGCAGACCTCATGACGGTGCTCGCCCGCTCTATCCCGGACACCAACAACTTCTCCGGCCTCTCCATGTTCATCTGCGAGAAGCCGCGCGGCACGGATGACAACCCGTTCCCGGCGAAAGGCATGACGGGCGGCGAGATCGAAGTGCTCGGCTATCGCGGCATGAAGGAATACGAGATCGGCTTCGACGGCTTCGAAGTGCCGCTCGAGAACCTGCTCGGCGAAGTCGAGGGCCAGGGCTTCAAACACTTGATGGCGACTTTCGAAGGAGCCCGCATCCAGACCGCCGCGCGCGCCATCGGCGTAGCGCAATGCGCGCTGGAGCTCGGCCTCAAATACACGCTGGAGCGCACGCAGTTCGGCCGGCAGATCTTCGACTTCCCGCGCTCGTCCGACAAGCTGGTGATGATGGCCGCCGAACTCGTCGGCGTGCGCCAGCTCACCTACTTCTCGGCGCGCCAGAAGGATCAGGGCAAACGCTGCGACCTTGAAGCCGGCCTTGCGAAAATGCTGGCCGCCCGCATCGCCTGGGGCGCCGCCGACAACGCGTTGCAGGTCCATGGCGGCAACGGCTTCGCCCTCGAATACCCGATCAGCCGCGTCCTCTGCGACGCCCGCATCCTCAATATCTTCGAGGGCGCCGGCGAGGTGCAAGCCATGGTCATCGCGCGCCGCACGATCGATGAGTTCATCGGCGCGAAGAACTAGCAACGGACGGCCGACGCCCTATCTCTCTTGTACCAAGAGGAGAGTCGCCATGGCCGAACCCATTCGCAAGGATCTGCCGGTCTTCCTGCATGACGGCGACGTCGCCATCGGGGCGGTTCGCGGCATGAACGGGAATGATCTGATCATCAACATCGAGAATGCGGGCGACTTCACCCTGCCACGCTCCGTTGTTCTGGATGTTCACGAACACAAGGTGATCCTCAACGCGAAGAAGCTGGATAGCCGCGTGCTCGCGGCGATCGGCAAGGCCCATTCGGCCGAGGATGACGAGGATCACACGCCAGTGGACGGCTGACGTCGGTCCTGCTCACCGCGACCGCATCGCGTCCGCGATTCTGAAGAACGCCGGTTCGAGTTCGGCCCGCAGGTCGGCGTCTTGAACTGTTTCCGCCATCGCTTGATTCATACAGGCGAGCCACTGATCGCGCTCGCTTGTACCGATCGGAAGCGCGCGATGAAGGCTCATGATGCAGGGTCGGCCTTCGCGCATGAACCAGTCGCGTGGGCCGCCGATCCAGCCCATCAGGAATTCGCTGAGGCTTTCCGCGATTGGGCCCAGGTCGGCTTTGTGCATGGCGCGAATGCCGGCCGCGTCAGGCCGCGTTGACATGATTGCATAGAAGCGCGTGGCCAGCAGGTTCAGCCCCTCGCGTCCGCCGATGCGCTCGAACGCGGATTGTTCGCCATGCCTTGCCGTACTCACGCAACAACACTCCTGCTGACCGGCTAGCCAACAAGGCAGAAACCCCGACGCTTTGCTTGATTCACGTCAAACGACTTGCGCCCGCTCACCCCGCCGGTGTTGCGTCCGTCGCAGGCTTCTTGTGGGAAACCGGCACGCCGCTTACGGCGGTGGCTACGGCGTCCTTGCGGCCATCCTGTTCCTTCGGATCAGGCAGACGATGTTTCTGCATGATCCGCGTCAGAATGAAGACATAGACCCCGCTGGCCGGCATGATGATGGCGACCTTGAACATGATCCACACATTCACGCCGTCCATCTGAAAGCCGAGGATATTGTACATCGGCGCAGGCGTTCCTGGCGGCGGCGTCTGGGCGAAAATAAGCCGAACGGCCTCGTTGCCCACAGCGGTCGCCACAAAGAACCACGCAAAGCTCCAGGTGAACTGGTCCCAGCCCTTCTGCGAATAATGGAAGGTGCCTTCCATGATGTACTTGAAGAAGTTCTTCTTCATCATCAGGCCGGCGAACAGGAAGATAGCGAAGGCGGCGTTGAACAGCGTCACCTTGATCATCACCCACATCGGATCATGCGTGACGAGCGTGAGGATCGAAAAGATCACCGTGATGGCGGAGGCGATCAGCGGGAAGATCGGCAGGCGCTTCAGCACGATCTGCATCGCGATCATGGCGACGCCCGTGCCGATGAGCAGCGCCCAGGTCCCTGCTTCGACGTTTCCAGTGATCGCGTTGACGACGAACAGGGCGACCAGCGGGCCAAACTCGCTGGCGATATTGACCGTCTGTTCCGCGTTGAACGGATAGAGCTTCTTGAACCAGCTCATGTCGCCTGAAACACCTTTTCCGCCCGCAGACATGCTGCCGTCCGCCCACAGCACATCTGTGACGCACGCCTGACACCTTCAAGGCCTACAGACCACCCCGGCTCCCGTAAAGGCGGCGTGAACGGCTGATTTCGTCGGGAACAAGCCCGGCAGACACGATCAGGGCCGCATAAGGCTCCGCGCGGGAGGCTATGCGGCCCTGTCAACGCGTTGCCGGCTGCCTAGCGCGATGGCTTGGCCGCGCTGGCCTGGCGCTCCAACTCCCGGGCGCCAGCCAGAATGCCGACCATGCCGTGATTGCCTTCATGGCAGGCATATTCGTACCAGCCGGTGGATGGATAGAACGCCATCTCGGCGCGCCAGGGCTGGGTGTAGGTCTCCGGATCGTTGACGGAGAACTCGTAGAAGATGTCCTTCTCGCCCGTGCGGGTCAGGCGTTCGGTGACAACTCCCTTGGCCGAAACCGGGAAGGACTGTTCGCCAGCCTGCAGCGGATTGATGTTACGCGTTTCCATCACGAACGTGTCGCCTTCCCACCAGCCGACCGTATCGCCAAGCCACGGCTTGATCGCTTCCGGACGATGATTGCTGCGGGCCTCCTCGGCGTTTGCGAAGATCGGCACGATGCGCGCGTCGTGCGCCATTTCGACCAGAATCAGCATGTGATCCGGCGTCTGCACGAATTGGTAGTTGTTGTTGTAGAGGACGCTCAGCATTCCCGGTCCGCCGGTCTGGCCAAAACCGATCAGGCAGCGTTCGGACAGGGTGGGTTCTTCCGGTCCTTCGTAAGGCGCCTTGCCGGTCATGTAGACGCGGAAGCCTTCCATCTGCCGCTTCATCTGCCCAGCCGGGTCCTTGTAGGGCAACTGGCCGTTGGCCGGCTCGACGATGTTCGAGGTCCGCCACTCGCCCTTCACGAAGGCAAGGGTTTCGCCAGGCTGGGTCCAGAACTTGTCATAGCCCTTGAGGCCGAAATCGTCGCCGCCCTTCTCCGGCGCACCCTTGTTGGGATCGGAATAACCGGAGTCATTGAAGTCCGGATCGTCGGCCGAAATGCCGGCGAGACCTGTGCCCGCAGCGATCTTGATCGCTTCGGCCTCTGTGACAACCAGCGACTTCTGGCCAGGCGCGCGTGACAGCGGCGTCAGCGAGGCGTTGGTCCAGATACCAGTCAGATCGGGCTTGCCGTCTGCCGCTCGCGGCACTTGGGCAAGGGCGGGTGCGCCGATGAGGGCAATGGCAAGCGCTGCGAGCGCGGGTTTCAGCAACCGCATGGTCGATCCTCCTGTGTCGGGCGCGTCTATCGCTGATCGCGTCTCCTGCAGTGTAACCTACCCCCGAGCGGCCGTGTGCGGAACCCTTACCCAGCGTGAACTTTTCGAGTTTGTGCAGACTGCCGAAGCTGAACTGGCTCCGCGCCCGCTTTTCCATTGTCCCCACGGGTGTATGTTCGCTGCCGTCGGGCGCGCACTTCGCCCGAAATGGAGACAATAATGACAATCCGCTCCCGCGCCCTTCCGGCCATATCCGCTGTCCTCGCGCTCGCCACGGCCGGCTGCGCCATTACGCCTTCGGCATCAGACTTCGCCACCACGGTCTCGGCCGCGGGCCGCATCTCGGGCGATTACGAACGCGACGCGGTGCGCAAGCCTGCGGACGTGCTTGCCTTCTCGCGCATCGGGTCGGGCAAGACCGTGTTCGAGATGGAAGCCGGTTCGGGCTATTACACCGAACTCTTCTCGCGTGCGGTCGGCGCTTCCGGCGCTGTCACCATGCAGAGCCCGAAGGAATTCGAGCGCTTCTACAAGGACGCGCTCGACGCTCGCCTCAAGGACAACCGCCTTCCCAACGTGAAGGTGTCGTGGTCGACGTTCGACAAGCTGGAAGCGGCCGACGGCACGGTTGACGTGGTGACCTGGTTCCAGGGGCCGCATGAAATGTGGTGCAAGGAGTCTTGCGGCAACGTTCCGATGGGCACGGCCGAAGGCGCCTTCAAGGAAGCGGCGCGCATTCTGAAGCCGGGCGGCTATTTGATCGTGATGGACCACGTCGCGCCGGCAGGTACGCCCGCTACGTCCGGCAACGATACGCATCGGATTGATCCGGCCATCGTCAAACCGATGATCACAGCCGCGGGCTTGGTGCTCGAAGAAGAGAGCAGCATGCTCGCCAACCCGGCGGATGACCATACCAAAGGCGTCTTCGATCCCGCCGTGCAGGGCAAGACGGACCAGTTCCTGCTGCGCTATCGCAAGCCATAAAAAGTACGCCGGACAAATATTCTCGGGAGGAGACACCATGAAGACCACCACCCTGCTGGCGGCGGGCGCTGCCCTGCTGCTGGCTTTCGGCTGTTCGACCGTGCCGGCGCCGCTGGCCACTGCAGACTACGCAGCCATCCTGGCGGACCCATCGCGTCCGGCTGATGACCTCAAGGATGACGCCGCCCGCAAGCCGGCCGAAGTGCTTGCGTTCGCAGGGCTCCGTCCGGGCGACACAGTTGTGGAAATGGAAGGTGGACGCGGCTGGTTCTCCTTCCTGATCTCGAAGGCGATCGGGCCAGAAGGAAAGCTGATCGTCCAGTATCCGCCTGAGTTCGCTTACGGCGATCCGGCCTACAAGGCGCGTGTCGATGGCGGACAGTTGCCCAACGCGACGATCACAAAGACGCATTTCGACAAGCTCGAAGCGGCTGACGGTTCGGTCGACAAGGTGCTCTGGATCCTTGGACCGCACGAAGTGTGGTACACGCCGAAGGACACGCAGGGACTCGGCGATCCCGTCAAATCCTTTGCCGAAATCGCGCGCGTGCTGAAACCCGGCGGCGAATTCATCGCGATGGACCACGCGGCCGTCGCCGGAACGCCAGCGCTGACCTCGGCGCAGACGCTTCACCGCATTGATCCGGCGCATGTTCTGGCAGCAGCAAAGACGGCGGGTCTTGTTTACGTGGATTCCAGCGACATCCTCGCCAACCCGGAAGACGACCGCACCAAGTCGCCGTTCGCGCCCGACCTGAGGCGGCACACCGACCAGTTCCTGTTCCGCTTCCGTAAGCCCTGATTTGTGGTCCCGGCCGGCCAGAGAAATGGCTGGCCGGGCTGCTCTCGTCTTGGAATGCGAAGCAGCCTAAGCTTCTCGTATGGCAAGCAGGTCCGAAATCCCGCCGGTTACTGTCTGGGGTATCCCGCTGGCAGTCATGATCGCCGCGTTCGCCGTGGCGTGTTCACCTGCGGAACAGGGGGTCATCAAGGCCCAGACGGGCGAACCGGTTATCGTGCTTACCGAGGGGGCATGCGAGGCCACGTGCCCAGTTTACGCCATGACCCTGCGCCCGGATGGGTCGTACCTCCTACATGCCGAGCGGTTCGTGAAGGATCCGGGCGTCCATGAAGGGACGTTGGACGCGGCCGCCTGGACCGCGGCCGAGAAAGCGCTTGAGGAAGCCAGTTTCTGGACCCAGGCGCCCGAACAGACCTCCAGCACTCTTCCCTCCTGCCAGCGTGGTCCGCCAGTGGTCAGCATCACGTGGCGAACAGCCGAGGGCCGCCAGAAGACCCTGAATTACCGCGTCGGTTGTGGGGACGCCAAGATCCGGCAGGTGGTGGGCCAGCTGCGGGTCGCCATGTCGTTCGACGACCTGATCTGGACGGACGACCGCTTCGCCCCGGATGGCAGCAGATAGGGACTGCGGCGTCATCACCCGATGGCGCGAGGCCGATTTCGGGCCTACATTGATTTTATGGGCATCTGGCTTTCATACGGCGTCTATATCGCTATCGGCGCAGTCTTCGTGGTTCTCGCCTTCGGCATCGTGAACCTGGTGCGCACCGACTCCCAGGCGCGGTCGCGCTCCAACAAGCTGATGCGACTCAGGGTACTGGTGCAGTTCATCGCGATCATCCTGCTTGTCGCGCTTGGCGCTGTCGCTGGCGCTTTCCGCTAGACGGCCGGCCGTTAGCGCCACTGATTTTTCTCCCGGAACTTTTCGGAATCCCGCAGCGTTCATCCTGTGTTCGGGCGGGATCGATCAAATTTGCCCAATCGGATTATCCAGACCTGAAGTGCTTCCTGCGAACATACTTCTGTCTGGTGACACGGCGGGAGTCTGCACATGTTCGGAAAGCGCGATTTCGACTCCAGCCCGAAGCGGTTCTGGGCGTGGTTCTCGGTCGAAGCCCAGGGCATCGCAAACGCGCTTGAAGCCCTGTCGCGCGGCGAAGCCGACGCAGAATGGGCAATCGCAGGCCTCAACGCCCGCATCCAGCGCGTCGATTCCACCCTTGAAGCCGATGTCGTCCGCTCGCTGGACGGCACATGCTGCCTGACAATCACCGGCGCTGAAAACGCGGTCGACGCACTGCTGGAAGGCGCGCCGCGCCTGCATGGTTGGCGTTTCTCGCCGCCTTCCCCCGGCGCGAGCCGCGTCCGCATCCCCTTCCTGCGCGCGCCGCGCCCGTCGCTGGACGTCCTCGCCTCGCCTCTGACGGCACTGCACGAAGCCTACGTCTAGTCGATTGACCCGGCCTGCCGCCGGGTGCGAACTAGCGACATGGTCGTACTCAACAAGATCTACACGCGCACGGGCGACGATGGCACCACAGGCCTCGCGACCGGCGAGCGCGTCGAAAAATGGAACCTGCGCGTCGAAAGCTATGGCGCGGTGGACGAGACGAATTCCGCCGTCGGTGTCGCGCGTCTGCATGCGGCCGGCGACCCGGTGCTCGACGCCATGCTGGGCCGCATCCAGAATGACCTCTTCGATCTCGGCGCTGACCTTGCCACACCCGAGCGCGAGAAGCCCCTGGGCTGGACGCCGCTGCGCATCGTGGAGGCGCAGGTGACGCGCCTCGAGGCCGAGATCGACCTGATGAATGCACCCATTCCCGCGCTAAACAGCTTCATCCTGCCGGGCGGCTCAGCTCTGTCGGCCCACCTGCACGTGGCCCGCGCCATCTCGCGCAGGGCCGAGCGGCTGGTCGCGCAGCTGGCGGCGACGCCCGGTGAGATCGTTTCGGCGCCAGCGCTCGCCTACGCCAACCGGCTGTCGGATTTCCTGTTCGTCGCCGCCCGCCGCGCCAACGATAACGGCGCCGGCGATGTGCTGTGGGTCCCCGGCGCGAACCGCTGACTCGTCATGCCCGCCGTCCACCTCTTCATGAAGGGGCCATTCAGCCAGTTTCACGCCTCACGGTTCGTCATCGACGGTCGCGACTATGTCTGCGCCGAGCAGTTCATGCATGCCGAGAAGGCTCGCCTGTTCGGCGACCACGCCATGGCGGAGCGCATCATGCGATCCGACAGTCCCCACGAGCACAAGATGATGGGCGCGCGCGTAGTTGGTTTCGATGGCGAAACCTGGGATACGCGGAAGGTCACCATCGTCACCACCGGCAACATTGCCAAATTCAGCCAGAATGCGGGCCTGCGCCGACGCCTCTTGGATACGGGCGAGGCTATCCTCGCCGAAGCCAACCCGAAGGACTTCATCTGGGGCATCGGTCTGTCCGTCGACGACCCAGCCGCACAGGACCCCGCGAACTGGCAGGGGCAGAACCTCCTCGGGAAAGTGCTGATGCAGGTCAGGCAGACGCTCGCCAGTCCAACAGAAGCCTGACAAAATCCCGCCTAGTTCGGCATTAACCTGTTTCCTGAAGGATTGCGGCTCGCCGGGTGATTTGCGCCCGGGATTTTCGCCATCCGCCCAGTTCGGGGGTGTTCTTGAAGCGTCGCTCGGTTCTTCTCGCGCTTGCCCTTGCCCTGGCTGCACCGCTGACGCTCGTCGCAAGCGCCCAGGCGCAGGCCACGCGCGAGTATCAGGCACTGCTGGATTTCGCCTCGGAGCTCGACAACGCCGCCACCGCGCCGGATTTCGTCGGTCTCGCGGTCGCTGTGGTCAAGGACGGCAAGGTCGTGCTGATGCGCACCTATGGCGTGACCGAAGCCGGCGGTACGCAGAAGGTCACACCCGACACGGTGTTCCGCCTCGCATCGCTGTCGAAGGGTTTCGCTGGCACGCTCGCAGCGCTAGAACAGTCCGAAGGCAAGCTTGACCTTCAAGCGAGGGCAGTCGCCTACACTCCACAGTTTCGCCTGAAGAATGCGAAGGACACACAGGACGTCACGCTCGAAGACGTGCTCTCGCACCAGACCGGCCTGCCGCCTTATGCCTATGACAATTTGCTCGAAGGTGGCACGCCACCCAACGACATTCTGGCCAAGTATGGGTCAGTGAAACAGACCTGCAAACCGGGCGCGTGCTTCACCTATCAGAACACCACGTTCAACATCATCGCTGCGGCGATTGAGAAGGCGACCGGCCGCACCTACGCCGAAGAGCTCGAGACCCGCATCCTCGATCCGTTGGACATGAAGACGGCTTCTTTGAGCAGTCAGGGGCTCATGGCCACCGGCAACTGGGCCCGCCCGCACAAGCGCGCGGGCGAAGGCTGGGTTTCGACGCCGGTCACGGAGCCCTACTACAAGGTGCCCGCTGCTGGCGGCATGAACGCATCGATCAGTGATCTTTCGAAATGGCTCATCGCGCAGATGGGCGACCGACCCGACGTGTTGCCGCAAGCCGTGCTGGATGAAGCCCATCGCCGCCGCATCGACACGCCGCCGGAATCCGCGCGCCAGCGCTCGTTGAAGACCCCGGTGACGTCCACCTCCTACGCACTCGGATGGCGCATCTATCAGTATGCCGGACACAAGCTGATGACGCACTCGGGCAGCGTCGAGGGCTATATCGCGCAGATCGCCTGGCTGCCTGAGGAAAAGGCCGGCATCGTGATCCTGTCGAATACACGCGGATCACGCGCAGCCAAGATCTTGCCGACCTGGCTCGACTACCAGCTCGGCCTGCCCAAGACTGACTGGTTCCGCATGGGCGACCTGCTGCAGGCGAGCACGGCGCCCGCGACTGCCAGCGGCGAGTAATCCATAGCTTGCGCAAGGCTGCGGGGACCGCCATGTTCTGCTCATCCAGTGGAGGGCGGAATGTTCAGGCTTGCAGCATTTGGTTCAATTGCGGCATTGGCGCTTTCCGCCTGCGGCCCCGCCGAAACGGCGGAAGCGCCAAAACCGCATCAGACTTATGATGCGAAGGCGTTCTTCGAGACGACCTCGGTGTCCATGGCCTCGCCAACGCCGCTGGCCTTCTCGGCCGATGGGACGAACATTCTGGTCGCAACCGACAAGTCGGGCGTGTTCAACGCGGCCGCCCTGCCCGTCGCGGGCGGCGAGATGAAGCCACTGACCACGTCGACGACTGACGCAACATTTGCGATCAGCTATTTCCCGAGCGACGATCGTATCCTGGTCTCCGCCGACAAGGGCGGCAACGAGCTGAGCCACGTCTATGTGCGCGAGGCTGACGGCACGCTGAAGGATCTGACTCCCGGCGAAAGCCACATTGCGCAGTTCATCGGCTGGGCCGGCGACGGCAAGACATTCTGGATCTCGACCAACGAGCGCGATCCACAGATGTTCGACGTCTACGCCTATAGCGTCGCCGATTTCTCGCGGAAGCTGGTGTTCGAGAACACCGGCTTCCTTCCCTCTTCCATCTCGCCCGATGGCAAGTGGCTGGCGCTCGACAAGCCGACGACGGCCGCCGATTCTGATGTTTACCTCGCCGACCTAACCAAGCCAGCGAAGCAGACGCCTGTTCTGGTGACGCCGAACGACGCCGTCATCGCCTACGGCTCCTACGAATTCACGCCGGATTCAAAACAGCTGGTCTACGGCACGGATGAGCATGGCGAGTTCACACAGGCCTGGACGCACGACCTTGCGACCGGCGAGAAGAAGGAACTGGTGAAAGCCGACTGGGATGTCCAGTACGTCACCTACTCCGCATCCGGCCGCTATCGCGTCTCCGCAATCAATGAGGACGCTTCGACAAAGCTGACGATACTTGACCAGACCGCAGGCAAGCCACTGACGCTCACCGGCGTTCCGGCTGGCGACATCGGCCAGGTTCGCTTCAACCGCGACGAAACCAAGATCGCCTTTACGGTTGCCTCCGACACATCGCCGTCCGACGTGTTCGTCGCGGACCTCGCGACCGGCGCTGCGACGCGCCTGACCACCAACCTCAACCCCGCAATCGACGAGACCATGCTCGTGGATGGACAAGTCGTCCGCTACAAGAGCTTCGACGGGCTCGACATTCCTGCCATCCTGTTCATGCCGAAAGGCGCGAGCGCGGAGAACCCCGTTCCTGCCGTGATCGATGTGCACGGGGGCCCAGGCGGGCAGAGCCGCAAGGGCTATGCGGCGACGTACCAGCATCTGGTCAATCACGGTTACGCCGTGCTGCGCGTCAACAACCGTGGCTCGTCCGGCTATGGCAAGACGTTCTTCCACATGGACGACAAGAAGCACGGGGAGGTCGATCTCGACGATGTCGTGTTCGGCAAGAAGTATCTTCAAACACTCGACTGGGTGCAGGACGACAAGATCGCAATCATCGGCGGCTCCTACGGCGGATACATGGTCGCTGCAGCGCTTGCCTTCCGTCCTGAAGAGTTCACCGCCGGCATCGACATCTTCGGCGTCACTAACTGGACGCGTACGCTGAACGAAATCCCGCCATGGTGGGGCGCCCAGAAGGACGCGCTCTATGACGAGATGGGCGATCCGGCGACCGACGCCGAGCGTCACCAGCGCATCTCGCCGCTGTTCCACGCCGACAAGGTCACGAAGCCGCTGCTCGTCATCCAGGGGGCCAACGACCCACGCGTGCTGCAGGTGGAGAGCGACGAGCTGGTCGCCGCCGTAAAGAAGAACAACGTGCCGGTGGAGTACATCATCTTCCTGGACGAGGGCCACGGCTTCCTGCGTAAGGAGAACCGCATCACGGCGTCGAACGCCTACCTCACCTTCCTCAACCAGTACCTGAAGGGCGTCACGCCGCCCGAGGGCGCGTATGCGTCTCCAGCAGCCCCCGCCGCTACGGCGCCACCGCCGGCGCCGTAGGATCGCCCTCGAGTAAGCCCTTGTCTTGCGAGACGGCCTGCGGCCCTTTCGGGACGAGGGCGCGTTACGCCTGGATGCTGCCGCCGCCCTGGACCTTCTGACGCGCCAGAGCCGAGTCCATCGGCGACAGACCCAGCCGGTCAACCAGCTGCCGCATCAGGGAGTCTTCGTTGGGATCGCGTGACCCATCCGCCAGGACGACAGCCCACAACGCCTCGATGATCGCAATGCGATCCTCGATGGCTATGGCCGTGCGGATCGTCTTGGTGAACTGGTAGATGTCGATCGACTCCAGCTCAGCATCCTCGCCCTTTGCGCGCAATGCCTGTGCACCGGCAGCATCGAGGCCGAAGCGCGCTTCCAGCACCTGATCCACCACAGCGCGTTCTTCCGCGCCATATTCGCCATCTGCCCGCGCCGCCATCACAAGCACGGCGGCAATTGCCGCGCGTGCGTCGTCTTGCTGCACCTCGGCAGGCGCCGATACCCTCAACAGCCGCTTAAAGAATTCTATCGCCATAGTCTTGAGATGGCGCCTTTGCGCCGCGCCATCAACCCGGCTTGGGCGAATTGAAGAGCGCTGCGATCGTTTCCGCGTCCGCGCCCAGCGCACCAAACACCGGTCCAAATGTCGCCATCCGCGCCGCATCGTTGGGCCCCAGCGTGATGCCGCCATCGACGACCAGCGCATGCCCTGTCACGAAGCCTGACCCGTCCGAACCGAGATAGAGCGCAGCTTCTGCAATATCAGACCCGCGCCCGCCGCGCGGGATGGGCTGGGTATGCTTGCTCGCCTCGGCCAGCGCATCGATACGCGTCTCGGCATATTGGCGCGGGAGGCCCATCGCAGCGGCAAAGATGTTGGTCGCGATCATGCCAGGGCAGATGCAGTTCACACGGATATTCTCCGGGCTCAGCTGCGCCGCCGCTGCATGCGTCATGTGAATCACAGCCGCCTTGGCGATCGAATATAGCAACGGGCCATAGCCCGTGCGCAGCCCGGCGATCGACGCCGTGGAGATGATCGAGCCGCCGCCCTGCTCGCGCATGATGGGCACGGCGTACTTCATTCCGAACAGAGCGGCCCGCACATGCAGGTGCATCACGGCATCAAAGCTCTCGGCCGTCACGGCGGCCGCCATATCGCGGGCGCCGCCTGTGCCGGCATTGTTGAACAGGATGTCGAGCTTGCCGAATTCGGACTTCGAAAGGTTCACCGCGGTTGCGATCTGGCCCTCGTCCATTACGTCACAGCGGATGAAGCGCACCCTGTCCCTGTGCTGGTGTTCGATCTGTCCCCCCTTGTCTTCCTGCAGGTCGGCGGCGATCACGCGCGCGCCTTCCGCAACGAAAAGATCGACCGTGGCGCGACCGATGCCGCTCGCAGCCCCCGTGACCACCGCCACCTTGCCTTCAAGCCGTCCCGCCATGTGCGCGTCCCTCATGTTTCTTCCCGCACACTAGCGCGCAGGAGAAGCGCGCCAAGCATCATTGTGGATCAGGTATCGGCCCCACATTCGTACGCTTCGACACCAGGTTGAAGAAGTGGAAGACCTTCTCCAGATTGTCGCGGCTGCGGCGGATGAAGAACTCATGCTCCAGCCCGGGAAACTCCAGATAGATGTGCTGCGCGCCAACAGCCTGAAGCGCACGCACCGAGGCGCGCGAGCTTTCCTTGCGAACCACATTGTCCTCCGCACCGTGCATGATCAGGACGGGGACGCCCTTCAGCTGTTCAGCCGGCGCATTGGGTCCAACCCCACCGCCGGCAATCGGCGCGATACCGGCCCAGATGCCGTTGTGCTTGGCGCCCAGGAAGAACGTGCCGAACCCGCCCATCGAATGGCCCATCAGGTAGATGCGGTCGGGATCGACATTGAACCTGTCGCGCACCATGGCGAGGACCGTCAGGGCGTCATGCTCCGACAGCTCGTTGATATTCCACTTGGCTCCCGTCGTTGGATTCACATCGGCCGTTTCCACCGGCACGGGGTTCCCCCGCGGCGGACCCCATCCGCCGAAGGTCGAATACCCCATCGGCGCCAGCACGATGTATCCGTCGCGCTGGGCGAAATCCGTCGTGCCGTCGAATAGAATCTGCTGCAGCGGCGTCACGCCCGCGCCATGCAGGTCGACGATCAGCGGCCATTTCTTCGCCGGGTCATAGCCTTCCGGCACGAACAACGAGAAAGGCATAGTCGCGTTTGCCGCGTCCAGATCGTACTCGCACATCAGGATGCGCTTCTGGCTCTCGGTCAGGGGCGGCTGGGCCGAGCGCGGAATGTTGGCGCGCTGGGCGATCGCATCGTTCGGGTCCGTCGATGGCGGAGGTTGCGGATCAAGCCGCACGCCGTCATGCGTCACATTCGGCACGCCCGCACTTGCCGCGGCCTCGGCTTCCGTAAGCGATGAACATTGCAGCCCCCGCGCGAGACTGGCGGGCGCCTCCCTTGGCGGCGCTTCAGGCGCACCGGACGCACATCCCGCCACGACAAGTCCGAGCGCGCAAATCGCGCCTGCTGACAATCCGCGCATATCCCCTCCGCTCAGCCCTGTGGCTTCATGTAGCTGTCGAAATTCTTCGCATAGGCGTCCAGGTTCCCCTGAAGCATCTGCCGGAAACCGGCGACGAAGTATTCCACGGTCTCGTCGCGCTTGGCCGCCATCGCCTCCCCGTTCTCAAACCCGCCTGCCGACAGCCAGGCGCAGAACCGCGCGGATGCAAACATCATGGATGCGTTGACCATCTCGCGCCGCGCGCCCTCTAGCTGGTCGTTGGCCAGAGCAATGTGCGCATCGGCGCGGGCATAGAAAGCGTCGTCAAACGGATCGGCCATGTAACCGGGTCTCCCTGTTGACCGTGAGACTATCGTCCGGCCCGAAAAAGCCACCTGGAAAGCGGCCCCACGCACGAATGTTTCATCCCGCCCCTCGCAATTCGCGCCAAATCGACGCTTTTTGCCCTTGGCTGACCCGGGAAACTTGATTCCGGCGCGTCTGCTGCATAACAGGGAGCCGCTGGTTCGCAGGCGCACCATTGCGGGGCGTCCGGGAACCTTTCGACCGCCAGAAGACTGTTCAAAGTCCGGAGATTCCACCGATGAAGGTGCTTGTGCCCGTCAAGCGGGTGATCGACCCCAACGTTCGCCCGCGTGTGAAAGCCGATGGCTCGGGCGTGGACCTCGCCAACATCAAGATGGCAATGAACCCGTTCTGCGAGATCGCCGTCGAAGAGGCGGTGCGCATGAAGGAGAAGGGTGTCGTCACCGAGATCGTCCTCGTCTCCATCGGCCCGGCCCAGGCGCAGGAAACCATCCGCATTGGTCTCGCCATGGGCGGCGACCGCGGCATCCTCGTCCAGACCGACGTGGCGGTTGAACCCCTCGCTGTCGCCAAGATCCTCGCGAAGATTGTCGAAGCCGAACAACCCGGCCTCGTCATCACCGGCAAACAGGCGATTGACGACGACGCCAACCAGACAGGCCAGATGCTCGCCGCCCTGCTCGGCTGGCCGCAAGGCGCCTTCGCCTCGGCCGTCGCGGTCGAAGGCGACAAGTTGAAAGTCACGCGCGAAGTCGATGGTGGCCTGCAGACCGTCTCGCTGAACCTTCCGGCAGTGGTCACCACCGACCTGCGCCTTAACGAACCGCGTTTTGCCTCGCTGCCGAACATCATGAAAGCGAAGAAGAAGCCGATCGACACCAAGTCGCCCGCCGACTACGGCGTAGACGTCACGCCGCGTCTGTCGGTCGTGAAAGTCGCCGAGCCGAAGAAGCGCGAAGCCGGCGAGAAGGTCGCCGACGTCGACACGCTCATCGCCAAACTCAAATCCGCTGGAGCGATCTGATCATGGCCGTTCTCGTTTTTGCTGAACACAGCAACGCAGCCCTCAACGACGTGACCGCCAAGACGGTTGCGGCCGCCCAGGCCTTCGGTGGCGACATCGACGTGCTGGTCGCCGGCCACAATGCCGGAGCCGCAGCCCAGGCCGCCGCCAAACTCGCGGGCGTCCGCAAGGTAATCCACGTTGAAGGCGAAGCCTTCTCTCACGCTCTTGCTGAGGCCGTCGAAGCGCTCGTTGTACCGATGATGTCGGGCTATGATGCGTTCTTCGCGCCGGCCACCACCACGGGCAAGAACGTCGCCCCGCGCATCGCCGCCAAGCTGGATGTCATGCAGGTTTCGGAAATCACGAAAGTGATCGACACCTCGACCTTCGAACGCCCGATCTACGCCGGCAACGCCATCATGACCGTGAAGTCCGCCGACGCGAAGAAGGTCGTCACCGTTCGCGGCACGGCCTTCAAGGCCGTCGAGGCCACCGGTTCGGCCTCGGTTGAAACCGCCACCGCTCCCGCCGGCCCGTTCAAATCCGCTTTCGTCTCGGAAGAGATCGCGAAGTCGGATCGCCCCGAACTCGCCGGCGCCAAGCGTGTTGTCTCGGGCGGCCGCGCCCTCGCCTCGGCTGAGCAATTCAACCAGTACATCCTCCCCCTGGCCGACAAGCTCGGCGCAGGCGTTGGCGCATCGCGCGCTGCGGTGGATGCAGGCTACGCACCGAACGACTACCAGGTCGGCCAGACCGGCAAGGTCGTCGCCCCGGAACTCTACGTCGCCATCGGCATCTCGGGCGCCATCCAGCACCTCGCCGGCATGAAGGACTCGAAGATCATCGTCGCCATCAACAAGGACGAAGAAGCCCCGATCTTCCAGATCGCGGACTACGGCCTCGTCGGCGACCTGTTCAAGATTGTCCCGGAGCTGACGAGCAAGCTGTAGGCTTTCCTGCAACCAGACCACGAAAGGCCCGTCCTCACCGGCGGGCCTTTTGCTTTGGTCTTTCCCCTGCGCCATGACCCTCGCGGCAAATAGACTCTCTGAACCTACAGCCATAGCGTCGACGTGGGGACAGACTGAGAGGGGGCCGCCTCGTGCCAATCGAACCTGAAATTACCGCCACTCCCGCCTACGTCGTCGGCGACAACTGGCTCGCCATCATCGTGGCGGCCATCGCGATCTACGCCATCGGCTTCATCATCTATGGCGCGGTCTTCTCCGGCCTCTGGATGAAGCTGTCGGGCTACACGAAGGAACAGCTGCAGCCGCACATGTGGAAAATGGCGATCTCCTGGATCATGCCGATTCTCACCGCCATCGGCCTCGCGCTGGTCCTGAAATCCGCTGGCGTCACCGATCTCGCCACCGGCATCGTGATCAGCTTGCAGGTCTGGTTCTTCATCGTGCTGTCGACGCGGCTCTATTCCTTCGTCTATAGCCCGGAGAAGCCCGGCCTGCTGGTGATGGATGCAATCCACCTCCTGCTCGGATTCTTGGCGGCCGGGGCGATCATTTCTGCCTGGCCCTGAAGGTCTTGGCGTTCAGCTTGCGGCATGGTCATGTCCCCTGACAGATTCAGGGACGTGATCCATGCGCCTACTTCTAGCCGCCGCCACACTCGCCCTTGCGGCCTGCTCCACGCCCGTTTCGCCCGCCGGCAACCCAAGTGCATTCTCGCGCGATCCAGGCGCGCATGAGGCGGCCTTCCGCGAGCTCTACAAGGAGCTGGTCGAGACCAATACGACTTTCTCCGTGGGCAGCTGCACGCTTGCTTCCGAGCGCATGAAGGCCAGGCTGCTCGCCGCCGGCTATCCGGAAAGCGACCTCCATATCCTGGTGAACCCCAAGCCGAACCGCCCGCAGGATGGCAACCTCGTCGCCATCCTCCCCGGTACAGACACGAGTAAGCAGGCGATCCTCCTGATGGCCCATATCGATGTCGTGGAAGCCAGACGCGAGGACTGGGAGCGCGACCCCTTCAAACTCACAGAGGAGGGCGGCTTCTTCTATGCCCGCGGCGCCAGCGACGACAAATCGATGGCCGCCATTTTCACCGACTCGATGATCCGCTTTAAACGCGAGGGCTACAGGCCCGAACGCACCATCAAGTTGATGCTCAACTGCGGCGAGGAAAGCGCCAACGAATATATCGGCGCGAAGTGGATGACCGAGGAGCATCTCGATCTGATCTCCGCCGAATTCGCGCTCAACGAAGGCGCTGGCGGCCGCCTCGATCCGGACACCGGGAAGTACATCTACAACGGCGTGCAGGCCGGCGAGAAACTGTATCAGGACTTCACGCTGGAAGTGACCAACCCCGGCGGCCACTCCTCGCGCCCCACCCCGGACAACGCCATCTACCAGCTCGGCCAGGCGCTCATGAAGGTGCAGGCCTACCAGTTCCCCGTCGAGTTCAACGAGGCCACGCGCAACTTCTTCGCACGCATGAGCAAGATCACGCCCGGCCCCGAAGGCAAGGACATGTATGACGCCGCATTCGGGGAAAACGTCGCCCTCCGCCGCCTGATGGCCAACGCCACCTACAACGCGACGCTGCGGACGACCTGCGTTGCGACCCAGCTCAGCGCTGGCCACGCGCCCAATGCCCTGCCCCAGCGCGCCACCGCCAACGTCAACTGCCGCATTTTCCCCGGCCACACGCAGGAGGAAATCCGCCAGAGGCTCGAATCCGTCATCGGCGATCCGGGAGTGAAGGTCACATTTCGCTCGCCGCCGGAAACGCCCGTCGGCGCCGTCGTCCTGCCACCCGAAATCCTGAAGCCGATCGAGGAGCTGACGGAGAAGATGTGGCCCGGCGTGCCCGTCATCCCGCAGATGTCCACGGGCGCCACGGACGCCAGGTTCACCAGCCCCGCAGGCATCACCACTTATGGCGTATCAGGCATCTTCGCCGACCCCAACACCACCAATGCGCACGGTCTCAACGAACGCGTTGGTGTGAAGCAGCTGATGGAGGGGCGCATGTTCCTCCACCAGCTGGTGAAGATATACGCGGGCGGCGAGTAGCGCCTATTCCGGCCCCATCAGCGCAACCTTGAAGTTCGCATAGCTGTCGAGAACCTTCGGATCGTCCTTCACGATTTCCACGAGCTGGGCCGGAATGTCCTTCAGATGATCGACCATGCCTTCGGCGCTCATACCCATCGAGACGCCGAACGTGCGGAAGATCGCATACGACTTCTCACGATAGGCCGCGAAGTCCAGCGGCGGCGCGTTCTTGCCCAGCGTCTGGCGCGTCAGATCGTAGAAGGCATGCATATGCGGATTGTCGGACCACGCCTTCGTGTCGCCCTGCAGGCTGGTGGACCCGCTTTCGGGCGGCGCGTATCCCTGCCCGTGCTGCGCGCTCGCGGCCGGGGCCCATACTGCGGCCAGCATCGCGGCCCCTGCCGTCGCCATCAGAATCCTGCGCATCCGGTTGTCTCCCTGAAATTTTAGTGACAAGTAAACTGAACATGATGTAAAAGATTATATACATCGAGTCGAGTCACTTTTGCAGGGCAGCTCCAATCATGTCGTTTCGCGAGAAGTCCGCCTGGATCACGCTGGTCAGCGTGGTCGCCTGTTTCGGCGTCTACTACGGCGCAGTGTTCGGCGGGCTGATCGAGCCCCATTCGATGACGGCGCTGCATCTAGGCCTTGGCTGCATCCTCGTACTCATCCTGCTGCAGGGCGGTCTGACGCTGCTTGCTGCGATGACAACACCGAAGGATGGCATGGGCCCGCGCGACGAACGCGAGAAGATGATCCAGGCCCGCTCGCACACGATCGGCTACTACACGTTGATGGTGGCCACCGCCCTGCTCTTCATTCCGACGCACACGAACGGCGTGACGATGATCGACATCGTCAACTTCGCCTTCCTCGGCATCGTCGTCTCCGCAATAGTCGTGGCCATTGCGCAGATCACCATGTTCCGCCGCGGATACTGATCGCGATGGCGAAGCTGCCCATAACCAACAACATCCGCCGACTGCGCTTCGATCATGGCGAGATGACGCAGAGCGATCTTGCCGAACGCATCGGCGTCACGCGCCAGACGATCGCAGCCATCGAAGCCGGCAAGTACGGCCCCTCGCTGGAGGCCGCCTTCCGCATCGCACAGGTGTTCGGGGTCGGGATCGAGGAGGTGTTCAGCTGGGAGGAATGATCAGCCCAGCCCTGTTGCCTTCAGCAGGACCACCGCTCCAGCTGCGGATGCACCGGACAATACCGGCCCCCAGACCAGGTCGACGATGGCGAACTGGCGCGGCCAGTCCTTCATCGTTGCCCAGTTGGTAAGGTCGTACGTGCCATAGGCGATCAGGCCGATGAACGCCCCAAGGCCCAACGCCATGACCAAGTCGCCGCCCGCAGCCATAGCTGGCGTAACGGCGAAGAAGGCGAGACCCACCGAATAGATGACGTAGAATACAATCGCCGGCGGCCAGAACACCGGGTCACGCAGGCGCCCGCCAAACTGCCTCACGAGCCAGTCCCGGACGACAAGACCAAGCCAGATGCCGTCCAGCACGGCCAGGACAAGCGCCACGGCAATCGCCGCCTTCAGCATCTCCATGGCCAAAATCTCCTGATTTATGACCTTATACGCACGCGGAGGGCTTTGGATGTCTACCCTCGGCCGCACCCGCCCGGCGGGAACATGAACTAGCGTCCGTTGCATCGCAGCGATCGCCCGCCTACCACGGGCTCAAGCCGTACCCGGAACCCGATGCGCCAGCGCCATTTCCTCTTCGCACTGCTGGCCTTCAGCCTCGTGGCGCCTGCGGCCTTCGCGCACGCCATTGGCGGACGCGATGCTGAGTTCGTGCGCAACACGATCGGCGCTGATCCGTTCCCGTTCCTCTATCTCGGCGCCAAGCACATGGTGACGGGATACGATCACCTGCTCTTCCTGCTGGGCGTCATCTTCTTCCTCTACCGGATGAAGGACGTCCTACTTTATGTCACCCTTTTCTCGCTAGGTCATTCGACCACGCTGATCCTCGGCGTCCTGTTCGATCTTGGCGTGTCCTCGCACCTCGTCGACATGGTGATCGGCCTGTCCGTGTGCTGGAAGGCGTTCGACAATCTCGGGGGCTTCGCGAAACTTGGCAGGCAACCGGACAACCGCATCATCGTGGGCGGCTTTGGCCTGATCCACGGCCTTGGTCTCGCGACCAAGCTCCAGGCCCTCGGCCTCAACAAGCAGGGCCTGCTTGAAAATCTCGTCGCCTTCAACATCGGCGTCGAGATCGGACAGGTGATCGCCCTTTCTCTTATCCTCGTTGTCATGACGCTGTGGCGTACGACGAAGTCCTTCGGCCGCTTTGCGGTGGCGGCCAATGCGCTGCTGTTCCTTGCCGGCGTAGTACTGGCCGGCGAACAGCTAGCGGGCTATTTCTTCAGCGGAGGCGCTTGATGCCCACGGGACAGGAAATCAAACCGATTGCGCTCAACGTGTCGGGCAGAACGCTCGCGATCATCACGGGCGGCGGTCTCCTGAGCGGCGCACTGATTGTGCTGGGCGCAATCATGCCGGCCGAGTTCGACATCGATCCACTTGGCCTTGGCAAGCTTACCGGCATCGGGCGCCTCTGGGCGCCGCCGGAAATCACGATCGATCCGAACTCCGCCTCTGGCCCCCTCGCCCGCGAATCCGCAACGGCCCCGCGCACCGACGTGATCGAGATCCCGCTGACCGACTTCCTCGGCGGCGCAAAGGGGTCCGAGCTGGAATACAAGGTTGCCATGAAGGCTGGCGACACGCTGATCTACGAGTGGGAGGCCATCGGCGCCACCAGCGCGGACGACATCGCCTACGATTTCCACGGCCACACGCGGCCGGCGGCCGACAAGGAGATGACCGTCGCCACGTACAAGCAGGCACGAGGACTCTCCCAAAAGGGATCCCTCACGGCTCCGTTCGATGGCATCCAGGGCTGGCAGTTCTCCAATTTCGCCGAGGGGCCCGTCGTGATCCGGGTGAAACTCACTGGCTTCTACGAGCTGGTTCCAGCCGGCGAAGAGGGAAACCTCGCCGGGATCGTCGCCAATGTTCCCGCCGCCGAGGCCCGTCCCGGATTGGCGCCTTAGGGAACCCGCGCCCATCGCTCCGGTGCAGTCGGCCGTTCGTCGCGCCACAATTTCGCGCTAACCTTCCTGATCGATAAAGTCCGGCCAGATAGGAATCGTTTCGGAGACGCGAATGATGAGCCGCGCCATCCTTTCCCTTTCGCTCGCGGTTGCGCTCGGAGCCTGCGCATCCTCGCGCCCCGCACCCGTGGCGATCGCAGGCACAACTCCGAAGCCGCGTCCGCCTGTACCCGGCCCCACGACGCCGGTGAACCCCGTAACCCCGCCCAGCGACTTTGCGCTCATTCCCGTCGGCTTCGACCAGATCCCGGGCTGGGCCGCGGCGGACACGGCGCCCGCGCTCGCGGCGCTGACGCGCCAGTGCGCATCCTGGCGCGCGCGTGGCTCTGACGCTGCTCTTTCAGGCGGGCGTTATGGCGGCAAGGTCGGCGACTGGACCAATGCCTGCGATGCTGCCAGCGTGATCCAGCCGGGACAGGAACGCTGGTTCTTCGAGAACTATTTCGAGCCGCAGCTGGTCGTCGGGCCGGGCGAAGCCAAGCTCACCGCCTATTTCGAGCCGGTGATCAGCGCCAGCCGCGAATGGTCGCCCGGCTTCACCGAGCCATTGCTCAGACGCCCTCCGGACATGGTGACGGTAGATCTCGGCGCCTTCGCAGAAGCCTATGACAGCGAGACGCTGCGCGGCGCTCCGCGCACGCTCAATGGCAAGGTGAACGGCGACCGCATCGTGCCCTATCCGAAGCGCGAGGCGATCACGCCCTATCTCGGCCAGGTCATCGGCTACGCCCACCCTGCGGACGTATATAACCTCCAGGTCCAAGGCTCAGGCCGCCTGCGCTTCACCGACGGCAGCGAAGCACGTGCGCAGTTCTCGGCGCAGAATGGCTACAAATGGAATTCGGCGCTCGGCGCACTGCGCAGTTCAGGCCGCCTTGCCAACCCCTCCTGGTCGAACTTCCGCGCCTGGCTCGACCAGAATCCCGCCGAGCAGAAAACTGCCCTTAACGCGGACCCGTCCTACGTCTTCTTTCAGGAAGAAACGATTGCCGATCAGTCAGCTGGCCCGAAGGGTGCGGCCAACGTGCCGCTGACGCCGATGGGCTCGATCGCTGTCGATCCCGCCTACCACCCCTATGGCGCCGTCGTGTTTGTCGCCGCTGATTACCAGGGCACGGCCTTCCAGCGTCTCTTCGTTGCGCAGGATACAGGCGGCGCCATCCGGCGTGGCCCCAATCGCGGCGATGTCTTCGCCGGCACTGGCGCGGAAGCCGGAGCCTTCGCCGAGCGCATGAATTCGACAAGCCCACAATGGTGGACGCTTCTGCCCAAAAATTTCAATGCACCGGTCGCCGCCGCGCCCGCGGCCTCAAACCCATCAGGCTAATCCGATGAAGCTCCCTGCCGGCCTGTTTGCCATTGCGATACTGAGTGGCTGCGCATCGGCCTCCGCCCAGGAGCCGTCGCCCGTGACGTGGGAGACAGCGTGGGGAAAGGTTGTCTACACATCCGAGAGCGGCCCGAGCGGCGTGCTCGAATATCCCGTGCCGTTCGGCGACAATGTTGGCTACCTCTACATCAACGGCCTCGCCGGAGAATTCGGCGGCCCCGGTCCGCTTGAGGGCTACTGGTCAGAGCCCGATGTCAGCCATGACGACGATGACGACGACACGCTGATCTGCCCCTTCGCCATCATCGACGATCACGGTCGCACCACACGCAACTGGGGCCGCCTGGTCATAGCCTTCACGGACGACTGGTTTCCTGCTGACTTTGTCCTCATGCGCGGCCGCTGTTTCGAGGAGCCGCGGGATGTCATCAACGGAAAACTGGTGAAGTAGTTAGGCCGCTGCTTGCGTTGAGGATTGCCTGAGCCAGCGCTGCACAGCATCCACCGCTTTCGCTGCGCTGGCGGCCGACGCATCGGAGATCATGCCCTCCCCGCCTGCCCAATCGCCCGCTATGAACAGGCCCCCCGCATCTGCAAGCACCACATCCGGACGCGCCCGATCGGCGCGCACCACGGCATTAGAGACGATCATCCCGCGCAATTCCTGTCGTCTCACCTCCAACGCGCGCCAGCCAGGAATGGCAAGGTCGGCCAGCCCCTCAAGCTCGCTGATTGCATCACTTCCAGGCATCTCGCCCGGCGCCATGTAGCGCGCGAGATGCACGACGGCGCCGCCATCAGGCGCCAGTTTTGCCGCAACAGAATGAAGCGACAGATAGAGCGGCTGATCGATGCCCAACACGAACTGGCGCGCCTCGTCCGGCCAGCGGGACAGGGCAAGATCGAGACAGTTGGCGCGAACAGGCCGCGCTTCGGCGGCCTCCAGCTTCAATGACGCGATGGGCGGAGCCAAGGCCGCCGCCTCTCCCGGTCCCACAGCCAGGATAGTTGCCTCGGCCAAGTGCTCGGTTCCGTCCACGAGCACCAGCCGCGAAGAGCGCCCCTCAACGAGAACGTGCTCGACCCGAGCAGCGGAATGCAACACGACGCCGGCTTCGCGCGCGACATCCGCGAGCCCGTTGACCAGCGAGGCCCAACCGGCATCGACATACATCACCCCCTTCAGCCCGAGCCTGATCTGGTCGAGCATGGCGGCAGCCGAAACCATGTGTGGTGCGTTCGTGTAACTTGTCACGCGCGCTAGCGCTTCAAGGGACGCGCGCAAGCGTGGGGTCAGTTTCTGCTCATCCATCCACTCCGCGAATGTACCCGAGCCGGAAGCGCCATCGGCGATGCCCTTCACAACGCGCATGTAGGTCAGCTTCTCGCCAGCATTGAATAGGCTGGTGGTCAGCAGCGACGCGGCGCCCTGCGGCAGCGTATGAAGCCGGCCGCGCCAGAGCCCTTGCGGATTCGGCGCCTGCGTGCGTTTTCCCGAAACGGGAACACCCAGCCGCACCAGTTCGCGATGGAAGGCGCCGCCAAGATAGATCGCGTGCGGCCCCTGATTGAGGAAGTACCCGTTCACCTCCCGCGTTCGCGCCCGCCCGCCGAGGGCGCTGGCCGCTTCGAACAGGCTCACACGCGCGCCGGCCTTCGCCAGGTGGGCAGCGGAAATCAGCCCGGCAATGCCGCCGCCGACAATGTTCACGGACGATGCTGTGAGATTCGGCACTGACGGACCCCTTATTCGGATATCTTGTATCCGATATAATCCGGATGTTATATGTCCGCAATAGAAGAATCGCGGAGCCGTCGATGAAGATGAGCGAGGGGGTTGAGTGGACAGCGCACGCCTGCGCGCTGCTGGCCGCGCTGCCGCCGGGCGTCGGCCTGCCGGCGAACGCGCTGGCCGAATTTCACGAGCTCGCGCCGGCCTACATGGCCAAGCATATGCAGGCGCTGGCTCGTGCGGGCGTTGTCGAATCCGTGCGCGGTCCGCGCGGCGGCTATCGCCTCGCCCGCGCCGCCGACACGATTTCGCTGATGGATATCGTCGAAGCCATCGAGGGCGAGGAGCCCGCCTTTCGCTGTTCCGAGATTCGCCAGCAGGGGCCGTGCGTCACGCCGCAAGGCGACTTCCGCCGGCCTTGCGAAATCCATGCGGCCTTCAATCGGGCTGAAACGGCCTGGCAGAGCGAGCTGAAAGCAATAACGCTTGCCGATATTGCGAAGGAAGTAGCGAGAAAGATGACGCCGCAAAAGCGCGCCGTCACGACGCAGTGGCTGCTTGAGAAGCTCGGCTGATTGCTACACGCGCCACGGCGGGTTCAGCCGGTTCTCACCCGCATGATAGAGCGCGATCAGGTTGCCCGCCGGATCACGCAGCGTGGCGACGCGCCAAAGATACGTTTGTCCTCCACGCCGGTCTCAAAACGTATTCCCTGTGCCTTGAGCTCCGCAACCAGCTGATCAAGCCGATCGCTCTCGAACCAGATCAACGGCCAGTCGCCGCCTGTCGCTACGTCCACCTTTTCGATCGAAAACGTCGATCCACCCTCTGGCATCTCGAACCGCGCATAGCGTGGCGGCGAGTCTACAATCAGCTTAAGGCCAAGCTTAAGGTAGAACGTCTTGCTCGATTCATAGTCGACCAGTGGGACGGTGACCTGATTAAGCCTCATGGGATTTCACTTCTTCTTTGCGGGCGCCTTCTTCGCGGGCGCTTTCAGTGATGTTTTCGCGGTCGCCTTCTTCGGTGCGACCGGCTTCATTTGGGGTGTCTTCTTCGCCTGGACAATCGTCGAGGGATCGAATTCCGGCGTCAGACCGAGCGCGTCCTGCAGCGCCATCGCGGCGGCCGGGTTGCGCTCCTTCGCCCCGGATATGAAGAACATGAAGACGTCCTTCTTTGCGGCCCAGCCCTGCGCCAGAGTGGCGAAGCGCCCGATCTCCTTCTGCGAATAACCTGACGCTTCCCCTTCCTTCGACTGCATCAGCCGCGCGACTGCGAAGTCTCCACCCACGTGACGCAGCTTCGGAAAATCATCATCCTCCGCATAGACCACGGTGGCTCCGTGCTTCGTCAGCAGGTCATAGAAAGCCGGCGCGTCAAAGCCCTGCCCGCGTACTTCCAGCGCATGGCGAAGCCTCAGTCCGTCCTTCTCCTTCGGCAGGACGGAAAGGAACATGGCGAAATAGTCCGGATCGAACTTCCGCGTTTCGGGGAACTGCCAGTTGATGGGGCCAAGCTTGTGCTTGAGCTGCGTGATGCCCTGATCGAGAAACATGCCGGTCGATTTCTGCATGTCCTCGCGCGTCTTGCGCACCGTGGAGAAGCGATGCGCCTTCAGGCTGAACACGAAATTGTCGGGCGTCTCGTCGCGCCACTTCGCAAACGTCTCCGGCTTGAAGGATGAGTAGTAGGTGGCGTTGACTTCAACCGCGGTCAGCCGCCGGCTCATATATTGAAGCTGCTTCGCCTTGGAAACGCCGGGTGGGTAGAACGTCTCCTCCCACGGATCGAAACTCCATCCGCCGACGCCGACACGGATTGCATTCGTCACGATTTTCTCCTCAACCCATGTGCGCCACGACCTGCCGCGTCTGCGGCGAGTCGCGATGTTCAAACAGATAAACGCCCTGCCACTGGCCCAGCATCAACTCTCCCCCGCTCACGGGAATTGATAGTGAGGTGGGTAACACTGCCGCCTTGATGTGTGCGGGCATGTCGTCAGGTCCTTCGGTGCGATGCGTGATCCAGCGCATGGATGGATCATCCGCGTGAGGCGCAAGCCGCCGGAAAAACGACTGCAGGTCCTTGCGAACATCCGGATCGGCGTTCTCCTGGACCAACAACGAACAGGATGTGTGCCGCACAAACAGGGTCAGAAGCCCGTCGCCCATCCCACCGCTTTTCACGAACGCGCGCACCTGTCCCGTGAACTCGAACAGCCCCGCCCCGCCGGTCTGGATGGTCAAAGTCGTCTGCATACCAGAAGCTTATGCCTTGACTGCTCTCCCGCCGCCAACATGCAACCTTTCCTTCCTTCCCGCCTTCTGGCCTATTGGTGAGACATACACAGGAGGCACGACATGCGCTGGAAAGGCGGACGCTCTGGAGGCGGGGTGGAAGACAGGCGCGGCATGTCGGGCGGGGCCATTGCCGCGGGCGGCGGCGGCATCGCGATCATTGTCGCGATCGCCGCATATTTCCTGGGGATCGACCCCAATGTCGCTAGCGGCATCGCCAACCAGATAACTGGAGGCGGCGCACAACAGCGCGAGGGCACCTTCGGCACTCCAGGCGACGAAGAAGGACTGTTCGTCGACAAGATCGGCGCCAACATCAACGATGTCTGGACCGCCACCTATGGCGACTCCTATTCCCCGCCGGCCGCCGTCGTCATTTATGAAGGCGGCACGGGCACGGCCTGCGGACAGGGACAGGCGGCAATGGGGCCGTTCTACTGCCCGGGAGATCGCAAGGTCTATCTCGACCTCTCCTTCTGGCGCGAGCTGGACAATCTCGGCGCCGGCAACACTGAGGCCGCGCGCGCCTATGTTCTGGCGCACGAGTTCGGCCATCACATGCAGGTGCTGAACGGCCGCTCACAACAGGTACAGCAGGCGCAACGCTCGCTTGGACAGGAAGACGGCAATCGCTATTCCGTCGCTCTGGAGCTGCAGGCCGACTGTTACGCCGGTGTCTGGGCGGTGAATGCGCCCAAGGTTTCCGATAACCAGGTGGCGTTCGAAGCTGGCGACCTTGAAGCTGGTCTGCGCGCCGCCAACGCCATCGGCGACGACACACTGCAGAAGCGCTCAAGCGGCCGCGTCGTCCCCGAAGCCTTCACGCACGGCTCGTCCGCCCAACGCATGGAATGGCTGCAGCGTGGGTTCCAGACCGGCGATCCGGCCGTATGCGATGGGACGTTTGCTGGGTTGTGAGGAGCAGCTAAAGCCGGATGTAGAAAGGGCGGCCCTTGGGCCGCCCTTTTCATATCACGTATCGAGGAAGCTCCGCAGCTTCCGGCTGCGGCTCGGGTGCTTCAGCTTGCGAAGCGCCTTGGCTTCGATCTGACGGATGCGTTCGCGGGTGACCGAGAACTGCTGGCCTACTTCCTCGAGTGTATGGTCGGTGTTCATGCCGATGCCGAAGCGCATACGCAGCACGCGTTCTTCGCGCGGCGTGAGCGAGGCGAGGACGCGGGTCGTGGTCTCGCGCAGGTTCGACTGGATCGCGGCGTCCACCGGCAGGAGCGCCGACTTGTCCTCGATGAAGTCGCCGAGGTTCGAATCCTCGTCGTCGCCGATCGGCGTCTCGAGCGAGATCGGCTCTTTCGCGATCTTGAGAACCTTGCGAATCTTCTCCAGGGGCAAGCCCAGCTTTTCGGCTAGCTCTTCCGGCGTCGGCTCGCGGCCGATCTCGTGCAGCATCTGGCGCTGCGTGCGGACGATCTTGTTGATCGTC
>DLHI01000001.1:46472-145376 GCA_002483135.1 Hyphomonadaceae bacterium UBA7672
GTAGCCGCGGCGGTATTCGAATTTATCGACCGCCTTCATGAGACCGATGTTGCCTTCCTGGATGAGATCCAGGAATTGCAGGCCACGGTTCGTATATTTCTTGGCGATCGAGATCACGAGACGGAGGTTGGCTTCCACCATCTCCTTCTTCGCTTGACGGGCTTCCCGCTCGCCCTTCTGGACGGTCTGGACGATGCGGCGGAAGTCGTCGATCGGAACGCCCATCTCCTGCGCGAGCTGCGAGATGTCGTTGCGCAGCGCGTCGATCTTGCGGACTTCCGTGGTGACGAACTTCTTCCACTGTTTGGACAGCGCGCCGACCTTGTCGAGCCAGTCGGGCTTCAGCTCGTTGCCGAAGTAGTTGTCGAGGAAGTCCTGCCGGCCAACGCCATGCAGGTCCGCAAGGCGCATTAGCTTGCCTTCAAGCTGGATGAGTTTCTTGTTGATCTCATACAGCTGTTCGACAAGCGTTTCGATACGCGCGTTGTTCAGGTGCAGCGTCTTCAGGTTCTCGATGATGTCGGAGACGATCTCATCGTATTCCTTGAAGTCCTTCGGCGTCAGGGCCTTGCCTTCGAGCTTGCGCGCGATCAGGCGTTCCTGAAGTTTGCGGTAACGCACGAAATTCTCGCCCACGGCGTCGAGCGTCTTGGTGACGCCCTCGCGCAGTTCGGCTTCCATCGCCGACATCGACATGGCGCCGCCATCGTCGAAATCGTCCTCGGCTTCGGCGGCCTCGGCTTCAGCCTGCTTCTGGCGTTCGAGTTCGACCTCATCCACGTCCTCGTCGCGCACGCGCTTGACGGGCTTGGCTTTCTCCTTGGCGCGCTCGGCCTCGGCGAGTTTCTTGGCAGTGATCGGCGCGGTGGACGGCGGCGGAGCCCCGCCCTGCAGCACGATCTGCGAGTTGTCGACAATCCCACCGTGAGCCGCCGCATAGGTCGCTTCGAGATCGATGATATCACGCAGGAGCACGCGCTCCTCGGCCAGTTCCTGGCGCCACACCATGATAGCTTCGAACGTGAGCGGGCTTTCGCACAGGCCGCGGATCATCGCATCGCGGCCGGCCTCGATACGCTTCGCGATGGCGATCTCGCCCTCGCGCGACAGAAGCTCCACCGAGCCCATCTCGCGCAGATACATCCGCACAGGATCGTCCGTACGATCATAGCGGTCTTTCGGCGTGGTGGTGAGCGCAGTGGATTTCGAGCGGGCCGGAGTTCCGTCCTCGCCCTCTTCGCCGTCTTCGCCGGCTTCCTGTTCGCGCTCTGAATCCTCCACGTCGTCTTCGGATTCAACGACGTTGATGCCCATCTCCGAGAGCTGGGACATGATGTCTTCAATCTGTTCGGACGAATTCTGATCCGACGGCAGCACCTTGTTGAGCTCGTCATAGGTGACGAAGCCGCGCGCCTTGGCCGACTTGATGAATTTCTTCACCGTCGCATCGTTCATATCGAGCAGCGGCCCGTCTGACGCCTCCGGGGCGGACTTGCGCTTCGCTGCTGCTTCTTTCGCCATTCCGTCTCTCCGCAGACCCTGTTTGTCAGTACGGCTGTCTTTCGCCGTCTCGACCTTCGCCGACTGGGCTTTCGCCGTGCCGGTCTTTTCGTTCGCGCCCTTAACAGGCGCGGCCTCCTTGCCTGGCGCCTGGCCAATTGCCGGCTTCACGACCGCCTTGGGAGGGGCGGCTTTAACGGGCTGGGGCTTGGCCGCAACTGGTTTTGTTGTCGCGACTGCCTTTGCTCCGGCCTTGCTCGAATTCTTTGCAGGCTCGGGCTTCTTCGAATCCTTGCGCGCATCCGCCTTTGCGGGTTGAGGCTTTGCAGCGGGCTTGTCCTTTCGAACCTCGGCCTTTGCCGAGGTCTTGGCGGGCGTCTTTCCCTTCGCGGGTTGACCCTTGGCTGCCATGGCGGACTTTGCCTTGTTTTTGATATTAGTCTTCAGAGCGTTTCGACTCCATTGCGGCGCTCATCCCCCCCAGTGCGTTCCTTAGTTCCTGAACGCCATCCTGGGCTGGAGAAGTCACCGTTTCATCAACCACCGACCGGCTTGCGCTGCGCCGAGCGATTACCTTCTGCATGATCCTGGCCTGGTGGGCTGCGCTCATCAGTTCGACGCCCTCCCCGTCGGCCCGCTTGGTCGCCTCCACTTCCGCTACGAGCGTCTTCGCGACATGGAACCGCCCAATCGCGTCAAGCCAGTCGCGCCCCTCGTTCGACAAAGGGTCCATCGGCTGCCCGACCGGGAAGGTTTCCAAAAGCTCGACAGCCCGCTTGCGGTCAAGGCTACGTAGATGGGCCGCAACCGTAGTTCGGTCAAGCATTTCAGAGCCATTGTAGACGTCAAACACTGCGTTTCTGATGGCATCCACGTCGGGGTCCTCGAACACGGCCTTGGCCAGCGCCTCGGGCGCCTGCTCCATGATCCGGGGGCTTTCCAGAGCCCGGACGACCAGCCGCAGGCCGGTCAACCCCGTCGGCCCGGGCGAGATCCCTTTCTTCCCTAAGGTCACCCCTGGCTTCTGTCCCTGGTTCTGACCGCCAGCCTGGCCCGCAGCTCGCGCGCCGCGCGAGTGCCAATAGAGCCGGTCGCGGAGTTCCCGTTCGTAGGCCTTGCGGACGCCCTGGTGCTTGATTTGGGCCACTGCGCCCATAAGCCGCGCCTCGAATCCCGCCTTGCGCTCGGGCGTATCCAGCGGTTCGGCGTCGACTTCACGGCTCCACAGCAGTTCGACCAGCGGACGGGCGCCGGCCAGCATTTCGCGCATAGCCTGCGGTCCGCGCACCCTGACCACGTCATCCGGGTCCATCCCGTCCGGCAGCAGTACGAAATAGAGGCTCTTGCCCGGCTCGATATGGGGCAAGGCCCGGTCGCAGGCGCGCCAGGCAGCCCGGATACCGGCGGCATCCCCGTCAAAGCAAAGGATCGGCTCGGGCCCCGCCCGCCAGAGCAGGTCGAGCTGCTCCTCGGTGAGTGCGGTTCCCAGCGGGGCGACGGCCGTGCCGATGCCAGCTTCAGCCAGCGCAATGGCGTCGACATAGCCTTCGGTTACAATCAGACCGCGCGACAGCGGACTGTCCGGCGCCTTGATCTTCGCCATCTCCTCGCGGGCCGCCATGTAGCGGTAGAGCGTGCGGCCCTTGTGGAAGAGCGGGCTGTCCGACGAGTTGAGGTATTTGGGCTTGCCGTCTGGATCGAGAGTCCGCGCGCCGAACGCGATCACCCGATTGCCGGTATCGGTGATCGGGAAGATCACGCGGTTGCGGAAACGGTCGTATGGCTGGCGCGCCTTCGCCTGACCAGATTGGCCATCACCGCCTTCGCCATCGGGCTGCACCAGCAGACCGGCCTCGATCAGTTCATCAAGGGTCGCGCCCTGCGCTGTGAGATGATCAGACAGAGCGCGCCACGCGTCAGGCGAAAAGCCCATGCGGTGGCGCTTCCACGCCTCAGGCCCAAAGCCACGTTTCTGAAGGTATTCCCGCGCCTCAGAGCCTGCGGGCTTGCGCAGTTGGTCCTCGAAGAAGACGCAAGCCTTCTCGACCCATTCGATCAACGTCGTGCGACGCTTGTACTGGCGCGCTTCCTCTGGCGAAGACTTCGGCAGTTCGAGCCCATAGTCGCGCGCCAGCTTCTCGACCGACTCAGCGAACGTCAGCCGTTCAGTCTCCATCAGGAAGGTGATCGCGTCGCCCGACTTCTGCGTGGAGAAGCATTTGTAGAAGCCGCGGTCGTCGTGGACGTAGAAGCTGGGCGTCTTCTCCGCCGAAAATGGCGACAGGCCGACCCAGTCCTTGCCGCGCTTTTTCAGCGTCACCTTTTTCCCAACGACGTCCGACAGCCGCACACGCGACTTCAGCTCATTGAGAAATTCCTCCGGGAACCGCATCGCTATCCTGGGTGGCCTTCTGCCCAATCACCGCCGCTAGCCGCCACGCGCTTCCCGCGCCAGCGACCGCCAGACCGATCCTGTGGACGATTATACAGGGAAGTGTGGGCTGATTCGCGGGAAACAAGCTGTAGACTGCTAGTGCCCTGTTTTCAGGGCACGCACATTTCAACCAAAGCGGCGAATGCTCCGGATGTCGCCGGCGATCGGGCGTATCCGGTCCACCGCCTGCATCAGTGGCTCGATCTCGCAGTGCATGTCGCGGGCGCTTGAGTGCAGCAGCATGGTGGGCGTGCACATGATCCCGACATGGCCCTTCCAGAAAACGAGATCGCCGCGTTCGAGATCGTCGAGCCCAGCCTCGGGAAAGATGTTCTGCCCGAGGGTCTTTTCCTGCATGTCGGTGTCCCGCAGCGGATAGATGCCGGTGGCCTGCAGCGAAATCTGCACCAGGCCCGAACAATCGATCCCCGCACTCTCGCGTCCGCCCCAGAGATAGGGGGAGCCGACAAAGCGCTGGGCGACGCCGACAAAATCCGTCTCGGTGTCTTCAAGAAGGCCAACATGCCGGGCGAAGACCCAGCCGCCGCCGTCGACGGCGACAAAGTTTCCGCTGGTCTCGCCAAGAGCCAGGCGCGCGTTCATCGAGATGGCGCGCATCGGCCGGCTTTTCATGTCGGCGCGCTCGTACAGGAATGTCCGCAGCACACGAACGCGGTGCGTGGGTTCCCTGCCCGCAGGCGCGAGGCTCGCCAACCGCACCCAGCCGACATAGTGGTCGAGCCCAAGCTGGACATAAGCCCATTCGCCGTCCTGCCGATGCATGCGCACGGGTTCACCAAACAGGATCTGGTTGACCTGTTCCGCCGCGCCATCCGGCGTCTTCCGCAACGCCGCTGATCCGGCGGAGACGCGCATCGCCTCCCCCGGTCCAGCATTAGCTTCAAGCGTCAGCCGGGCATCGCCCGACCATCGATCAGGCGGCATGCGAGGTGGTATCGCTCCCGTTCGGTACAGTCTGGAAAGGACGCGGCGTCTGAACGACCGGCTTCTGAATCAGTTTGCGTTCGCAGGCGATGACCCGATCACCAAGACCGGCAAGGACAGCAAGCCCCCGCGCGGTCGAGTTCACCAGCACGCTGCGACGGTCGGTTTCGTCGGGAACCCGCACTGCGAGGCCGAGACCCGAGAGGGCGTCGAGCGCGCGGCTCACCGCCGGTTTACCCAGGCTAAGCGCCTCGGCGAGACCGCGAACGGTGTGTGGCCCCGGCTCCAGCGAAACACGCAGGAGTATTGCGGCCTGTCTAACATTGAGATCGGGACCATCGGCGCGAACAGTTTCCGCCAATACGTCTTTAAGTAGGGCAAGCGCGGATGCGCGATCCATGACAGCTCCATTGGCCAGCCCCACGTAGAGACTCGCTCGAAATGGCGTCGTGTTCAAGCAGAACAGAACGATAAAATTCGATCCATGAATCGAATTCGCTGTTGCTTCGCGCGAAGCGCGTGACTAGCGCGCGTACCGCTTGCGCAGGACGCCCCACACGGTGCGCAATCCGCAAGCGGCAGCGCCAGCCGGGCGGCCATAGCGCGCCGGCCTCCATGCCCAGATATCAAAGTGCGCCCAGGTCGGCGCCGAAACGAAAGCTTTGAGGAAAAGCGCGGCCGTGATTGAGCCGCCCATGGGTCCGTCACCCAGGTTTTTCATGTCGGCAATCGGCGAGCGCAGACCGGCCTCGTAGCCGGGCCACAACGGCATGCGCCACACCGGATCGCCAGTCGTCGCGGCAGCCGCAGTCATGTCAGCGGCAAGGTGTTCATCGTCGGTATAAAGTGGCGCGAGGTCTGGCCCCAGCGCGACACGCGCCGCGCCCGTCAGCGTCGCGAAGTCGATTATCAGTTCCGGCTGGTGTTCGCTTGCCCGCGCGAGGGCGTCGCCGAGAATGAGACGTCCTTCCGCGTCGGTGTCCTCGACTTCGACGGTAATGCCCTTACGCGACTTGAGAATGTCGGAAGGCCTGAACGAATTCGGGCCAATGGAATTCTCGACCGCCGGCACGCAGCAGATCAGCCGCACTGGCAGGCCTGCGCCCATGATCAGGCGAGACAGGGCCAGCGCGTGCGCCGCGCCACCCATGTCCTTCTTCATTAGTCCCATGCCCGATGTCTTGATGTTGAGCCCGCCCGTGTCGAACGCAACGCCCTTGCCGACGATTGCGATCTTCGGATCGGTCTCCTTACCCCAGCTGATCTCGATAAAGCGCGGCGCCTGTGCCGCGCCCTTGCCCACCGCGTGCACCATCGGGAAGCCGGCTTCCAACGCTTGGCCCAGCGTGATCTCGATCTTGGCGCCGAACTCGCTCGCCATGGCTTCCGCCTCGGCAGCGATGTTCGCCGGACCCATGTCGCACGGCGGCGTGTTGACGAGGTCGCGCAGCCAGTCGATCGCCTCAGCCTGCCGGCTCACCTCGGCAGTATCGATTGATTGAGGGAGCACGAGTCGACGTGGCTTCTCGCCCGTCTTGTATTTCGTGAAGCGATAGGCGCCATCGGTCCAGCCCAGCACCAGCGACTCGCCATTCATTCCGGTCGGGACTTCTTCCAGCGCGTAATCCCCCGGCGGCAACGCACCCGGCACACTCGCCAGTGCAAACCCGTCCTTGCCTTCGCCCAGTCCGACAAGCACCTGCGCAATGGACCCATCCGCGCCGTGGATCAGTAGCGTCCTGCCCGCATCCGCCTTGAAGCCGGCCGCGTCGACAAGCGTCTTCACATTATCAGGCTGCTCCTTGGTCCAGGGCCCCAACGCCTTGGCGGTGAGCAGGACCAGCGGGATCGCGGTGGCGGAGCGGGAGAGAAAAGTGGGGTGCATGGCGGCTCTCGGAATCGGAACAGCTCCATTAACGCTTCGTTGATGCGACCCGCGTCAAGCTTCCAGTAAGATTCTAGGGGACGCCCCATGCCCGCAATTCATCCGTTCAGCCGCATTGCCGCAGCCCTCAGCCTTGCCGCCCTCGCCGCTGCCTGCGCCACCGCCACGCCCCCGACCGAGGAAGAACTGGCGCTGATCGACGGCGCGACGAGCCCACTGCTGCCCGCAACGCCCGAGGCGCGTGCCCTGGCCGAACAACAGGACCTGCTGACCCAAGCCTCGTTCTGGGCCAGCGAATACGAAAAGAACCCCAACGAGTATGAATCGGCGTTGAAATACGCCCGCGTCCTGCGCGCCATTGGATCGGGGCCCCGCTCGGCCGAGGTCGCGGCACAAGCCCTCTCGATGCGCCCGGGCGACGTCGAACTCACCATGATCTTTGCGCAAGCGATGCTGGATCAGGGCAAGGCACAGGACGCAGCCGTGGCGTTGGCGCGCGCCGAGGTTGTTGGCCAGGGCGACTGGCGCCTGATGTCGGTCATCGGGGTCACGATGGACAGTCTCGACCAGCACCCCGCCGCGCAGGGCTATTACCTGCGCGCGCTGGAACTTTCCCCGGACAATCCGAAAATCCTGTCCAACCTGGGCTTGTCTTACGCGCTCGAAGGCAAGCCAGGCCTTGCCGAGCAGACCCTGCGCAAGGCTATCGCCCTGCCCGGCGCCGACAGCCGCGTGACCCAGAACCTGATGATGGTGCTTGGCCTGCAGGGCAAATTCGAGGAGATCGGCGTTGTCGCTGGCCCGGAAATGCCCTCGGCGCTGGTCGATGCCAACCGTGATTACTTCCGCGCCATGTTGAACCCCACCCGCTCGTGGGACACGCTGCGCGGCACGCAGGACTAACTTACCGCCTTTCCATTCAATGACGTGCGGCTGCGGCTCGCCAGAGCCCACCGTCTCGGCTATGTGTGAGCCCTCTCAGGGAGGGCTGTATGCGTGGGATGAAGGCTGGATTTGCAGCACTGGCGATGCTTGTGGGACTTGGCGCCTGCAGCCAGGGCTCCGCCGCGATTGGCGCTGTCGATGTCGATGCGAAGTCGCTCGAGGCGCATGTCGCAAAGCTGACCTCCGAAGCGATAAAGGGCGATGCGACGGCTGCAGCTGACCTTGCTTCGCTCCGCACGCTGTTGCCGCGTGAAGTTTCCGTCACCTGGGGCTCGCTGAATTTCGACGAGGCCTCGGGCTCCACGGTGCTGACAGATGTGAAAGTCACGCCGGCCGACATGCCCGAGATAGGCCTCGGGATCGCCGAACTGCGCCTGTGGGATTTCGACGTCGAGTTGCTTCGCGCACGCATGCAGGGCCAGCGCTTGAACGAAACGGCCAAGCTTGCGCGTCGGATCGACGCAAAGAGCGTCTCCATCTTCGGCCTTGCCGAAATGATGAACACAGGCCTCGCCCCGCCAGCTTATGATCCCTACGGCTATCCGCCGGATGTCTACGCGCTGCCGCCCGGCGATCCCACGCTCGAAGCGCCGGCCGAGCCGGCTCCGGCAGAGACGCCAGCTGTGCCGATGCGCTGGCAGCAGCCTGACAACCGGCCGTTTCCGCCGCCACCGCCGTCTGACGAGACGCCGTCGATCCGCGACTGGCCGGCGATCACGGAGCCGGAGTTCTTCGAACCGGCTTATGATCAGCCCGACTACTACTATGAGCCGCCCGCCAGCGTCACGATCGACCGCTATGACATCGGATACGGTCGCCTGATCCTGGACGATATCATGCTCAAGCCATTCGTCGCGCCGCCAGCGGCGGGGGGGATGGGGGGGGCGTCACCGCTTGATGCGCTGCAGGGTCTGGTGGCGTTCATGCGGTCGGTGGGGATCGACACGATGGGCGCGCTTGATTTCAAGGTCGACATGGCGATGCGGCAGGGCGAGGAGCAGATCGCCTTTGGATACACCGTCAAGTCGATGGGCTCGCGGGGGATTCGGGGGGCGGATCTGGATGCGTCGTATGCACGTGACATTGCCTACACGTTCGACATGGGCCCCGATCCCGCGTCGCCCTCCGTTCGCCGCAAGATCGATTTCAACATCGGCTTTTTCGGCATCGAGGACCTCTATTTCGACAAGCTGCTGACCGAGATTGCGAAGGGACAGGCGCCTTCACTGGACAAGACCAATCTCATGAGCCTTGGCCTGTGGCGGTCAGAGAATGTCAGCATGTCGATGGCGGGGAACAAGTTGTTCTCGACTGCGGAGACCTCGTTCGACGCACGGAAGTGGCACTGGCTGGCGCCTACCGACATCCAGGCGTCCGCCAAGGGCATGGTTGTGGACTTCGAGGCAATCGCTTCGCTTGCCAGCATGTTCCAGCGTAGCGACTACGGCTACGGCTTCGACGACGGGATCCAGGAATTCCTGACCGGCGTCGAGACGATGAAGCGCCACGGGCTATCGAAGCCCAGCATGAACTTCGCGTTCGGCTGGAACTGGAACCCCGACAATGGCGACACGCGCCTCAGCCTCGCCATGGGCGGGGAAGGTCTGATCGACATCGACGCGAAGTATGAGGGCACTTTCCCGAGCTACAAGTCCATCACCGAAGTGACGCCGGCCGACCCTGCCCGCGCCAACTTTCAGGCCATCGGCCGCCTGTTCAACGAGCGGTCGCAGCTGAAGTTGATCGAGGTGAACGTTGTCGACAAGGGCGGGCTCGGCAAGTTCTTCGGGCTGGCGGCCGAGAGTGGACAGGCCATGGGCGGGTTCGATTTCGGCAGAGGCCCCACCGCGCTGAACGGGGATCAGCTGCGCGAGCAGGTTTCCCTGTTCGTCCAGAGCATGGCGGTAGAGGCAAGCTCGCAATTCCCCGAAGTGCGGGGCCTGCTGACGCCGGTCGCCAATTTCCTGCAGACGGGCGGGCGGCTCAAACTGTCCATGCAGCCGCAGCAGCCGTTGGGGTTCAGCGGGCTGGCCGATGCCGGCGCGGGCGCCATGTTCGGCACGCTGACGCCTTCGCAGTTGATCCAGAAGATGGGCGTGCGCACGGAACACAGCAAATAGGATCAGGACCGGCGTGAGTGCGCCTTTCACGACGCGCTTTGCGCCAAGCCCGACTGGCCGCCTGCATCTGGGCCATGCCTATTCCGCCATCCTTGCGCACGATGCGGCGTGGGCGCGGGGCGGCGTGTTCCTGCTGCGGATCGAGGACATCGACCGAGGCCGTTGCCGGCCGGAGTTCGAGGCCGGAATTCTAGAGGACCTGGCCTGGCTGGGGCTGTCGTGGCCTGAGCCAGTTCGGCGGCAATCGGATCATCTGAGTGACTACGCAGCTGCGCTGGAGACGCTGCGAGAGCTGGGCGTCGTCTATCGCTGTTTCCTCACCCGCCGGGAGATCATGGAGCAGGCGATGTCTGCGCCACATGGCGCGGGCGAAGGGCCGGATGGAGTCATTTATACTGGGCCCGCCGCCCGCATGAGCGAAGACGAGGAGCAGGCAAGGCTTGCGCGAGGCGAAGCATTCGCCTGGCGTCTGTCGATCAGATATTCACAAGACCTGCTAGGCGAAGAGTTCGCGCGACTGGTTTTTGTCGAGCGTGCGATTGGATCGAACGCAGAACAGATCGTAACAGCGCGTCCACAATCTCTCGGCGACGTAATCCTCGCGCGCAAAGACACACCGACGAGCTATAACCTGTCGGTCGTGCATGATGATGCGCTGCAGGGCGTGACGCACATCATCCGCGGCGAGGATCTGCGCGCATCGACGCATATCCATGTGCTGCTGCAACGCCTGCTCGGCCTGCCCCACCCTGTATATGCTCACCATCCCCTGATCGTCGGGCCGGACGGGAAGCGCTATGCCAAGCGGGATGGCGCGGTCACCCTTGCGGCCCTGCGTGAAGCGGGATTATCACCCGCCGACATTCGCGCCCGCATCGGATTGACCGCTTGAACACGCCTGCCGCATCGGCCCAGCCGGCGCCTTCATGGGTTGGTCCGCTTATGATGGCGGCTGGCGCAGTCGCGATCGGCTTTGCGCCCATCGGCCTGAGGCTGTCGGAGTTCGAGCCGCAGGCGACGGCGTTCTGGCGTTTCGCCTTCGCGCTGCCCATGATCGCGGTCGTGATCTGGGCGGGTGGCGGCAGGATCGCAAAACCATCGGCGATGGCGCTTCTTGCGGGCACGTTCTTCGGCCTCGACATCGCGTTCTGGCATGCCTCGCTGGTGATGACGTCGGTGGCGAACGCGACCTTCCTGGTCAATCTTGGGAATGCGGCGGTGGGGCTGGTCGCGTGGATTGCGCTGGGCGAGCGACCAACGCGCATCTGGCCATTCGCCGCCTGCGCAGCTCTGGTGGGCGCGCTGCTGCTTTCGCGCGGCGCGGCCGCCGGGAACGAATCCGCGCTGATGGGAGACCTTCTTGCGACGGTCGCGGCGGTGATGGTCGGGCTCTATCTCTTCTTCGCCAAGCTGGCGCGCCGCACCATGGGCGCGATGAACGTGCTGTTCTGGTCAACGGCGGCGACGTTTGTGGTCTGTGCGGTGGCGACCGCGGTGAAGGGCGAGACGATCACACCGCCGGATGCGTCGTGGTTCATCTGGCCGCTTGCGCTGGCAGTGATAGCGCATGTGCTGGGACAAGGCCTGATCGTCGCCGGGGTTGGCCGGACGCCTTCAGCGCTGGGCGGCTTGCTGCTGCTGATCCAGCCGGTGGCCGGAGCGCTCGCGGCGTGGCCGCTGTTCGGAGAGGTGCTGACGCCGTTGCAGCTGGCAGGCTGCACGCTTGTGCTGTTCGGCGTCTGGCTTGCCGGGCGGCGTTAGCGGCAAAGCTATTCCCGCCCCAGCGTTGACGGGCAAGGTTCCCCCCGGTACTCGTGTTTCCGGGATCAGGATTGCCGCAAGGCAATGTCGGAATTTGAAAATGCCGGACCAGTTCGCTCCGCGAAAGGGCGGCACGGAAGCTGCCGTGTCAGCGCCGTCGAACCCTTTGACGGCGACCTCGCCCGACGCATGCGTGCTTCGGCATGTCTCCCGCACCTCGCGCGCCGTCGTCGCTGCCTATGATCCGGCCCTCGCCCCTCTCGGCCTGACGGGCCATCAGTTCAACCTGATGATGACGCTGGGGAATATGGGGCCCATGGCGGTTGGGGCGCTGGCAGACGTTCTCGGCATGGACGCATCGGGCATTCCCCGCGCCATACGTCCGCTTGCGGACGACGGACTGATCGCTGTCGAGCGGGGAACGGACCGCCGGCAGCGCTTGCTGAGCCTGACCGAGGAAGGCCGCAAGAGGCTCGACAATGCGACGCCAACGTGGATGCGCGTGCAGACTGAACTGGTGGACGCAATTGGCGCGGGCCGGTGGATGTCGCTGATGACCGAGCTACGCGTCGTGCGCCGGGCGGCGACCTCATGTTCGACACGGCGGACCAGCGGCGAAGAAGGCTGACCGCGTTCGCCTGGCCGAGATTGACGTAGCGGCGCAAGGCGTATTCGCGAACCAATGCGCAATCGAGTTGTTGAAGCCGGTCCGCCCTGCTCCGCTCATGCTGACGCCCTTCGAGACGCCGCCTGCCGCGGCTCCTCGGCGTGAGGAGTCAGCCTCCAGGAACGGTCACGCTCCTCCACCAGGTTTGAAGCGTAAGACCCGAACAGGCCTCGACGGCAGCCCTGGGTCCCGACGCTCGTCAGGACGAGCGGGATGGAGCTGAGCGTCCATTCAAAATGCTCCGACGTGTGCCCCATGTTAAGCCCGCATTAGCGGCGGCTCACCCTGCCTTAACCATCGCCTGCGAAACTAGGGATTACCCAATGAATCGCGCCAGGCTGGCGCGATGAAGGAGCGGCGGTTGAGCATCGCACAGACACTCGACCTGGAGACCATGATCGAGGCCATTGAGGTGCTCGGCGATGGCATCGCGATCTATGACGCGGACGCCCGTCCGCTTTACGCCAACGCCGTCACGCTGAAACGCTTCGCCCTGATGTACGCCGACATGGACGCCGGCATGTCCTATCGCGAAGCGCTTGAGGCGGTCGTCCGCCGCCATGTACCCGGTGCGCCACCCGACGAAGTGGTGCGCCTGGCCGATCACTTCGAAGCCAAATTCCACAACGGTGAAACCTACGCCTCGGTTGCCGATGACGGCCGCCATGTGCTCATCACATTCCGGCCGATGTCGAAGGGACTCAAGGCTGCGATCTCTGTCGATGTGACCGAGCTGCGCAAACGGGAGAAGGAACTGGAGAAGGCGCGCAAGGCCGCCGAGACGGCCAGCGTTTCGAAATCCGCTTTCCTCGCCAATATGAGCCACGAGATCCGCACGCCGCTGAACGGCGTGCTGGGCATGGCGCAGGTTCTGGCCACCACGAACCTCGACGACCAGCAACGCGAATACATCGGCACCATCATCGAATCCGGCAAGACGCTTATGGCGCTGCTCAATGATGTGCTGGACCTGTCGAAGATCGAGGCCGGGAAATTCGACATCATCTGTTCGGAGACCAATCTCGCGCATGTGATGCGCCGGCAGCTGGCGCTGTGGAAGCCGCGCGCGGAGGAAAAAGGGTTGGAGCTGACACTGGCTTTCGACGCCGATCTTCCTGCCTGGGCCTCGATCGACGCCGTACGCGTGCAGCAGTGCGTGTCCAACCTTCTGTCCAACGCGATCAAGTTCACGCAGACGGGGCGCGTAGAAGCCGTCGTGAACGCCAAGCCCTTGCCGCATGGCGCGCACATGATCGAAGTGATCGTGCGCGACACCGGCGCGGGCATGGACGCAGAAACGCTGGGCCGCCTGTTCAAGCCGTTCGCACAGGCGGACGAGAGCATTCAGCGCAGCCATGGCGGCACGGGGCTTGGCCTGTCCATCACACGACGCCTGGCCGAACTGATGGGCGGGACGGCCTCGGCGACGAGCGAACCGGGACGCGGCTCGACCTTCCGCTTCTCGTTCCGCGCCTCACCGGCGAATCCGCGTGTGGCGACGCCCTCAATGGCGACGAGCGACTCTGCCGATATCCGCGACCTGCTGAAACAGAGCAACCTTCGCGTACTGCTGGTGGACGATCATCCGATCAACCGGCAGGTGGCGTCGCTGTTCCTGCGTCCGTTCAACATGCGGATCGTGGAAGCGGTGAACGGCGCGGAGGCGATCGCCGCGCTGGAGCGCGAGACGTTCGACCTCGTACTGCTCGACATGCACATGCCGGTGATGGACGGGCCGACGGCGATCGCGAAGATCCGTGCGAGTGGGCAGCCCTGGGCGAAGACGCCGGTGATCGCGTTGACGGCGGATGCGATGAGCGGGGATCGCGAGCGCTACCTCGCCTTGGGCATGGACGGGTATCTCTCGAAGCCGCTGGCGGAGCGTGAGCTGCTGTCGGAGATCTCACGCGTGCGCCTGCGTGGGCCTGAGGCAGAGCCTGTGGCGAAGGCGGGCTAGAAGAGGCGGCCGCCTGTTGGCGTGGCGTGGTCGGGCGTGATCAGCACGACGGCGCCCTCCTCGTCCGGCACGCCGAGGGTGAGCACTTCGGACATGAACTTGCCGATCTGGCGCGGCGGGAAGTTCACCACGGCGAGCACGCGCTTTCCGACCAGCTTGTCAGGCGCGTAGTATTTCGTGATCTGGGCGGAGGATTTCTTCTCGCCGATCTCCGGGCCGAAATCGATGCGCAGCTTGATGGCGGGCTTGCGCGCCTCGGGGAACGGCTCGGCCGCCACGATGACGCCGACGCGGATGTCGACCTTGAGGAAGTCGTCGAAGGTGATGGGGGGCGCTGTGCTCATGGCGGCGGCCTACGCGGCGGAGCTGAAGGCGGCAAGGCGGGCGTCGAGGCCATCGCGGACGGCCGGCCACTCCTCGCGGATGACGCTGAACCAGGCGGTGTCGCGGAGGCGGCCGTCGGGGCGCACCATGTGCGAGCGGTGAATGCCTTCGAAGGTTGCGCCGAAACGTTCCATCGCCTTGCAGGAGCGCGTATTGCGGGCGTCGGCCTTGAGCTCCACGCGGTTGAGGCCCAGCGTCTCGAATCCATGCGCCATCAGCAGGCGCTTGCACGAGGGGTTCACGGCCCCGGCCCACACGCGCTTCGCATACCAGGTCCAGCCGATTTCGACGCGCTTGTGTGCGGGAATGTAGGCCAGAAGACTGGTTGACCCCGAATACGCGCCTGACGCCTTGTCGAGCACCGCGAAGGTCATCTCGCCAGCCCGCTTCATTTCGGTGAAGCGATGATCCACCCAGGCGTCGAAATCCGTGTTGTCGAGATTGACGTTGGCGAAGCGCCACAGGTCGGGATCGTTGCCTGCCTGGCGCAGCGGTTCGCGATGGCGCTCTTCCAGCGGCTCCAGGCGGACGAAGGCGTTTTCGAGAACGACGGGTTCAAGGGTCATGGCGCCAGCCTGGCTGCTGAAATGATCAGACGCCGGAATACGCCACGGTCATGGAAGCCGCTACTCCCCCTTCTCGCCAAGTGCGTTCATGCGGCTGAACCATTGCGCGGCCTGCTTCTCGCTGAGCGCGCCCGCTCCGCCGATCAGGGTCTCCCGAACCGGTTTGATCCCCGACATCCCAAGGATGCCGCTTTCGAAACCGCGCACGCCATGAGCGCCGAAGAACAGCTTGTAGGCCACAGCCGGCATGCCCATCGTCACGATCACCCGGGCGGAACGCCCTTTCAGCATCTGGCGCGGCCAGCCGCCATTTTCGCCTGCGCCGATGGCGAAGCTGTTGCGGGAAAGCTGTTCGAAGAACGCCTTCACGACCGCCGGCATCGTTCCGAGCCAGAGCGGATAGATCACGGCCAGATGGCTCGCCCAGGTTACCATGTCCTGCGCCTTCCTGATCGACTCGGGCGCAGCGGTCAGAAAATCCGCCGGGTCGCGCAGCATCGGAAAATCGAGTGCGCCCAGGTCCAGCCGCTTCACCTGATGACCGGCGGACTTGGCCCCGGCGGCGTAGGCATCGGCCAGCGCGTGGCAGAAGTGCTTGCCGCCAGCATGCGGGTGGCCCTGCAGGATCAGGATCGACTTGGTCATGGCTATCTCCCCAACGAATGTTCCTGAAGCCTGCGCGCATCGCGGCTTGTGTGGCTTGACGTGCAGCAAACGGCGATTGATCCGCCGCCGCTGTACACACGCACCGGAGGCGGCAATATTTGAGACGATGGAACGAAGGAGAAGTCGGATGCGACCCCATGCCCGTCTCGTCGTGGCGACAGCATTGCTTGGCCTTGGGGCCTGCGTCATGGCCCCGACATCAACGGCATCATTCGAAGCAGGCGCGAAGTACGTCGCGATGGGTTCATCCTTCGCAGCGGGGCCGGGGATTCCCGACTACTACGAGGCGACGCCCGCGCCTTGCTATCGCTCGACGCAGAATTATGCGCACCAGCTTGCCGCACGGCTTGAGCTTGCCTTGACGGATGTGAGCTGCAGCGGGGCGACGACGGCGCACCTGACGGGGCCACGCGGGACTATTCCGCCGCAGCTGGATGCACTGACGCCGGACACGAAGCTGGTGACCATCACCATTGGCGGCAACGATCTTGGCTATATCGGCGGGCTGTCTGGTGCGTCGTGTGCGGGGCTGCAGAAGGAGACGGGCGTTGACGGCGATTGTTCGCCGCCAGTGACGCTGCCGGCTGAAAAGACATTCACCGATCTGGCCGCACGGATGGACGCCATCGCGAAAGAGGTGCGGCGGCGCGCGCCAGAGGCAAAGCTGGTTTTCGTCGAGTATCTTGCGGTGCTGCCGGAAACGGGGACCTGCGCGGCGACGCCGCTTGATGAGATCGCGGCGGACGGCGCCCGCTACACCGCGCGGCGGCTGGCCCAGATCACACGTGAGGTGGCGGGCGCGCATGGCGCAAGCGTTGTGACGGCGTCGGAGTTCTCGAAGGGGCATGACGCCTGCAGCGCCGAACCGTGGATGCACGGCTATCCAAGACCCGGGGCGCCGGTCAGCGGGGCGATGTATCATCCCAATGCTGCGGGGATGACGGCGGTGGCGGATGCGCTGGAGGCGTTGCTGCGAGGACGGTAGGCGGGGTGAGAAACCCCCACCTGTCCTCCCCCTTGCAAGGGGAGGAACCATGTTGAGAGAACTTACCTCGCATAGAAGAACGGCGGCTCATCGGGGTCCCTCCCCCTGCAAGGGGGAGGACAGGTGGGGGTCTGTCTCAACACGTGCTGATCCCAGCGAAATGCTCCGCTCATGCTGACGCCCTTCGAGACGCCGCCTGCGGCGGCTCCTCAGGGTGAGGAGTCAGCATCCAGGAACGGTTTCGCTGATCGAACAGACTTGAAGCTGCAAGCCCGAACAAGCCTCAACGGCAGCCCTGAGTCCTGACTGTCGTCAGGACGTGCGGGGATAGGGCTGTGCCGTCACGCAAAGCGAGGACGTCCCTACTCCGCCGCCGTCAGCGTCTCTTCTACGACCTTGACCACGTCGCCCATGATCTCTGTGATCTTGTAGTCCTTGGGCGTGTAGACGCGGCGGATGCCCATCTGTTTCAGCGCGAGAGCGTCGGCTTCGGGGATGATGCCGCCGACGACGACGGGAATGCTGAGCCCTTTGGCGCGCAGGATGCCGAGCGTGTCCTTCACCAGATCGAGGTGTGAACCCGAGAGGATCGAGAGGCCGACGACATGGGCGTTGGAGTCGATGGCCTGCTGGACGATTTCTTCCGGGGTGAAGCGGATACCTTCGTAGATCACGTTCATCCCGGCCTGACGGGCGCGGGCGGCGATCTGTTCGGAACCGTTCGAGTGGCCGTCGAGACCGGGCTTGCCGACGACATAGGTGAGCGTGCGGCCGAGTTTCTTCGAGACGCGCTCAACTTCGCCCTTCACTTTTTCCAGATCCTCCGCGCCATCGGACTGGATGATGACGGCGACGCCAGTGGGCCCGCGATATTCGCCGAAGGTTTCGCGCAGCGCGGCCCCCCATTCGCCAACGGTGACGCCGGCCTTCGCGGCGGCGATGGAGGGCGGCATGATGTTGGCGCCGGATGCGGCGGCGGCGCGGAGTTCGCCCAGCGCGTTGGCGACGGCGTCGCTGTTTCTCTGTGCGCGCCATGCCTTGAGCTTGGCGATCTGACGGCTCTCGGCGCCGTGGTCCTGCGCCATGATGGAGCCATCGCCTCCGGAAAGCGGAGAGGCTTCGGTGGTCTCATAGCGGTTGACGCCGACGACGATCTGGCGGCCGGCTTCGATCTCCTTGAGGCGGGCGCGCTGGCTTTCGACGAGAGCCGTCTTCATGAAGTCGATATTGTCGATGGTGCCGCCGGATGCGTCGAGCTTCGCAAGCATCGTGCGCGCTTCATTCTTCAGCGCTTCGGTCTTCGCGCCGACCACGTGGGAGCCATCGAACAGGTCTTCGTATTCGAGCAGGTCGGTTTCGTAGGCGAGGATCTGCTGCAAACGCAGCGACCATTGCTGGTCCCACGGACGCGGCAGGCCGAGGGCTTCGTTCCAGGCGGGCAGCTGGAGCGCGCGGCAACGGGCGCGCTTCGACAGCGTGACAGCCAGCGCTTCGATCAGGATGCGGTAGACATTGTTCTCGGGCTGCGGCTCCGTCAGCCCCAGTGAGTTCACCTGCACGCCATAGCGGAACATCAGCGCGCGGGTGTCAGTGACGCCATAGCGCTCGCGGCCGATCTCTTCCCAGAGGTCGACGAACGCGCGCATCTTGCACATCTCGGTGACGAAGCGGACGCCGGCGTTCACGAAGAAGGAGATGCGGGAGAAGACGGTGGTGAAGTCTTTCTCGGGCACCTGCCCTCCAGCTTTCACCGTGTCGAGGACGGCGCAGGCCGTGGCGAGCGCGAAGGCGAGTTCCTGTTCCGGCGTCGCGCCGGCTTCCTGCAGGTGATAGCTGCAGACGTTGAGCGGATTCCATTTCGGCGTTTCGGTGTAGCACCAGGCCACCATGTCGCCGATCAGCCGCATCGAGGGCTTGGGCGGGAAGACGTAGGTGCCGCGCGAGAGATATTCCTTGATGATGTCGTTCTGCGTCGTGCCCTGCAGCTTCTTGCGATCGCAGCCCTGCTCGTCGGCCAGCGCGACATAGAGCGATAGCAGGTAGGCCGCTGGCGCGTTGATCGTCATCGAGGTGTTCATCTCCTCGACGCGGATCTGGTCGAACAGGGCGCGCATGTCGCCGAGATGACCGACGGGGACGCCGACCTTGCCGACTTCGCCTCGCGAGAGAATGTGATCGCTGTCGTAGGCCGTCTGGGTCGGCAGGTCGAAGGCGATCGACAGGCCGGTCTGCCCCTTGGACAGGTTCTTCCGATAGAGCTTGTTCGATTCCTCGGCTGTGGAGTGTCCCGCATAGGTGCGGAAAATCCACGGCTTGTCCGGGTCATGCTGGAACGGGGTCGAAGAACCTTCGGCCATTTCTGGTCCTTGCTGCAATTGCGAAGGCACAAAACTGCAAACCGCGGACCGAAGCAAGCGGGATCGGCAAAGTCCTGCCGGCGGGACGGCTTAACCAATGGGTTGTCTTGCGCTTCAGCCCCGCGCGATCTTCGGGCGGTTGGTCCATGCGGGCAGCAGGGGCCGGGAGCCGGTCATGTGCGCGGCGCGCGCAAGCTCGGCGATGTCGGCCTTGCCGAAGCGCATGGCGGCGCGCCAGGCCTGCATGTGCGAGGGGATGTCTTCGAGATTCAGCGGCGGGCGGAAGTGCCAGCGCAGCAGCGTCTCGAACTCGCGGCGGTCGCGAGCATCGGGGGCGACGAGCACCAGCGCGTGCGTGGCGCCGAGCGCCTTTGCAGCTTCGAGCTGGTGGTGGCCGGCGTAGCGCTGGCTGAGCTTCGAGGTCTGGCCGGCATACTGGATGGAGATGTCGGCGCCATCCTTGTGGGCCATCAGGTAGACGCAGGGCAAGCCGAAGAACGCGGTCTCGCCGAAGTCGACGGCCGTGAACATCTCGCCCAGGATTTCGATGCGCTGGTCCAAGGCATGTCCCGAATCAATCCGGGCAGAGCCATAGCGCAATTCGCGCGGAAAATCGCGCCGGCCCGCCCTGGGTCAACGCTTGCGGTCGCGCGCTTCAGGGCTCAAGCTTTTGGGCAACGAGAAGACTGTCAGGGGAACACACATGAAACGCCTGGTGTTTGGCCTTGCCCTGTTTGCAGCCGCCTGCATGGGCGCGCCAGCGCCGGATGCGCCCACGATCGCGACGACGCAGAGCGGGCAGCTTCGGCCGCTGGAGGCGAAGGGCGTGCTGGCGTTCAAGGGCGTGCCGTATGCTGCGCCGCCGGTGGGCGCGTTGCGGTGGAAGGCGCCGCAGTCTGTGGCGCGCTGGCAGGGCGTGCGCGATGCGACCAAGTATGGCGATATCTGCACGCAGATCATGCCCAACCCGGACAATGGCATCGGACAGTATGCGGCGAGCGAGGATTGCCTGACGCTGAACGTGTTCACGCAGGCGCTTGGGGGCAAGCGGCCGGTGATGGTGTGGATTCATGGCGGCGGGTTCGTGAATGGGTCGGGTAGCGCAGAGCTTTACGATGGATCGGAGTTCGCAAAGCGGGGCGTGGTGCTGGTGTCGATCAACTATCGGCTGGGGCGGTTCGGATCGTTTGCGCATCCGTTGCTGACGGCGGAGGCTGGCGGCGGAGCGGTGGCGAACTATGGCATGATGGACATGATCGCGTCGCTGCAATGGGTACGCGACAACATCGGGGTGTTTGGCGGGGACAAGAGCAACGTCACCATCTTCGGCGAGAGCGCGGGCGGAATGGCGGTGCAGAAGCTGATGACGTCGCCGATGGCGCGCGGGCTGTTCCACAAAGCCATCGTGCAGTCGGGCGCGGGGCGCGAGAATGTGCTGTATCTCGACAAACCCAATCCGCGCGGGCTTCCCTCGGCTCATGACGATGGCGCGGCGTTTGTGGCGTCGCTGGGCGTGGACGCGAAGACGGCGGCGGACCTGCGCGCCATTCCGGCGGACAGGATTCTAGGCGCGGGCGATCCGAGCACGTTTGCCGGCGGCGGGCCGATCATCGACGGGAAGGTCATCACGTCGACGGTGATGGAGGCTTTCAAGGCGGGGAAACAGGCGCAAATACCCTACCTCGTCGGCTACAACAGCGCGGAGTTTCCGTCGAAGCCTGAGGATGTCGATGCGTCGCTGAAACGCACGCTTGGGGCGACGACGGCTGACCTGCCGCAGCTGGTGGCGACCTATCCAGACAAGGACGACATGGCGGCGCGCATTGTGGGCGACATCATCTTTGGGGAACCAGCGCGAGCGCTTGCGGGCATCCACAGTGCGGTCGGGCAGCCGACTTTCCTCTATCGCTTCGACGTTCTCTCGCCATCGGTGCAGAGCCGCTTCAAGGGCATGCCGCATGCGCAAGAGCGGCAGTATGTGTTCAACACGCTGCACACATCTCCATGGCCGACGGATGCCAACGACCAGAAGCAGGCGGACTACGCCATCGCCTACTGGGTCAATTTCGCGAAGTCGGGCGATCCGAACGGCGGCGGCCTGCCCCAATGGCCGACGTACAGCACGACAAGCGATCAGCTGCTCGACTTCACCAATGCAGGGCCGGTTGCGAAGGTGTCGCCGCACAAGGCGCGATGGGATGCGATTGCGGCGCGGTACGAGTAGGGGCTCATCGATCTGAATCGCATCGCCCTGCTCCGCTCATTCCGACAAAAGTCGGAATCCAGGAACAGTGTGGCAACGTGAAATGGCTTGAAGCTGCAAGGCGGAACAAGCCTTGCTGTCAGCCCTGGGTCCTGACTTTCGTCAGGACGAGCGGGGTTGGGGCTGTTCTTCAATTCAAAGCGCTCGCTCTGCTCTAACGATCCAGCTTTTCGGCCACCCACGCCGCTGCATCGGCGATGACTTCGTCAACGTGGTTCACGCCCGAACGATCAGTCATGAAGTGATCCCAGCCGGGCTTTTCCCAGTAGGTGAGATTGCTGCGGCCTGCCGCCGCGAAGATATCGCGCGTCGCCCTGCCCGCAGCGACCGGCGCGGAGGTATCCGTCTCGCCCTGGATCAGGAGGATCGGAGCGCTTGCCTGCAGCATGTCCTGCGCCAGCACCTTGTCGAAGAATTCGGCGTAGTAGGTTGCGCTGAGACCGCTGAACACTGGACCCTCGTCAGGGTTGCTGCGGATTGCGGCAAACATCGACTCCGCCTGCGCGCGCGCTGGCGGCGGCATGCCGTCGAGGATCATCTGCGACAGGGGAAGACCGAGCCCGGTCGACATGATCACCACTGCGTCGACGTCGGGCAGCATAGGCGCAAGCACGCTCATCACGGCGCCGCCCTCGGAGCCGCCCATGATGATGAGTTCGCCGGACCACCATGGCTCCTTGCGCAACTCCGCGACGACATCGGCAAAGTCCTGCGCGCGGCCGTGGAGGCGGTGGTTCTTCACATGCTCTGGCGGGCAATTGTCCATCTGGCCGACGCCCGCGTTCGCGAGCGCGGGATCGCTGGCTGACACGCCATACTTCTCGACGGTGACCGAGACGAAGCCGGGCGCGAGGGCGCGCCATCGCGGGAGGTTGGGATTTGTCACGGCTGGTCCGCAGCCCGAGCCCTGCGACAGCATCAGCACGCCCTGCTTCGCAGAGGCATCGCGGCCGGTCAGGATCCACTCGATCTGCGAGCCGTCTGCGCGCGGGGTGTGGCGCGTCACGGGTGACGGGTCGCTAGCCGGTGCGGATGCGCATGCGGTCGCCAGAAATCCCAGCGCTGCAATCACGGCTTTCATCGCATCACCCCTCGCTCGACGGCGGCCTGTTTGCCAACCGATCAAGGCATGATTGCGTCAACCTTGCTCCACCCACGGAGCCGCCTTCGCCACATCCGCGCCTATCGCGGTGTAGTAGGCTTTCTGGATCATGCGGGTGGTCTTGCCGGGCTTGCCGTCGCCCAGTTTTACGCCGTCGATTTCGACCACGGGCGTGACGAGGCCGGTTGCGGCGGTGGTGAAGGCTTCGGCGGCGTTGCGGGCTTCTTCGACGGTGAAGTTGCGTTCGGTGAGCTTGATGCCCTTCTGACCGAGCGCGTCGAACAGGGCGTGGCGCGTGACGCCGGCGAGGATCATGTTGGAGAGGGCGCGGGTGATGATCTCGCCGTCCTTCGTCACGATCCATGCGTTGGAGGATGCGCCTTCGGTGACGAAGCCGTCGGGGGCGACGAGCCAGGCGTCGTCCGCGCCGCGGACCTTGGCTTCGGTCTTGGCGAGGGCCTGTGCCAGGAGGCCGACCGACTTGATGTCGCGCCGGGCCCAGCGGATGTCGGGCAGCGTGACGATTTTAGAGCCGTTGCGCGCCGCTGGCGTGTCGATCAGCGCGCGCTTTTCGGCGAACATGAAGATGGTGAGGCGCGGGGCGTCAGGCGCCACGAAATCACGCGCGCCATAGGCGCCGCGCGTGACCTGCAGGTAGACATAGCCTTCGTCGACGCCATTGAGGTCGGCCAACTTGCGATGGACGTCTTCCAGCTCCTTGCGGTCGGGCATCGTGCCGAATTTGAGTTCGCGCAGCGAGCGTTCGAGGCGATCAAGGTGGCGGCCCATGTCGATGAGCTGGCCGTTGTAGACAGCCGAGACTTCATAGACGCCGTCGGCAAACAGGAAGCCGCGATCGAAGGGCGAGATTTTCGCCTCCTCCGCCGCAATGAACACACCGTTGAGCCATGCCTGTCGCGTCATGCGTGTTGGGTCGCAGATTTGGGGCGAGTTCGCAACGCTGACGAGAGAGTTGTCGGTGTTGAGGCAGACCCCCACCTGTCCTCCCCCTTGCAGGGGGAGGAACCCTGTCTCACCAACTTAGCCGGCATTGGAGGACAGGCGTGGGGCTCTTTCGCCGCGTGCAGCTGCGTGCGACCAATGTGGAGTACAGGGAGAGGATACATGCGCGACAGCATTGGCGCGGTGATCGATACGCAGCAGACCTATGGCTTTGGACAGTCGCCGTTGAAGATGGGGCTGGTCGTGCTGGGGTGTTTGGGGTTCGTTGGTGTCAGCGGGCTGATGATCGCCGGAGTGATCGATGGGCGGCGTTTCGGGCTTGATGCGCCGACGGTTGGGTGGATCGGAGCCATCGTCTTCGGGGCGTTTCTGGTGCTGGCGCTGTGGCGCCTGATCTCGACGCGCGGACCGGTGGTGACGGTTTCGCCGCGCGGGCTGCATGATACGCGGATCAGCGAGAAGATGATCCCGTGGGATGCGGTTCTGGGCGTTGCGACCTGGCAGATGTCGAACCAGAAGGTCATCGTTGTCGCTGTCACGCCCGAGGCGGAGCGGTCGATCGGCCTTACGCGGATGGCGAAATGGACGCGGGGGGCCAACAAGTCGCTGGGCGCGGACGGGCTGTGCATCGGGCCGGGGATCAAGGTGAAGATCGACGACCTGCTGCGCCTGATCATTGCCTTTGCCGAGGTTCGCCATGGCGCAGAATCGAACGGCGGACGTTCGAATTAATGTTCGCCGCCACGGAGCCGCCCCAATGCGCCGCAAACTTTCCCGCGGACAGAATGGGGACTTCGCATGAGCCTCTCGCCTCGCCTGCTGATCGGAGTTGGAGCCGGATTCGCCTCGATGGCGTTCGTCCTGCTGGCTGGATTCACCGCGCCGGGTGCGCAGGTGACACGGACTGCCTCGACCTGCCCGGACTCGCAGAACGAATTGCCAGAGGCCGACGCCGGCGCTGAGGCAGAACGTCCCGCCTGATCGGGGCAATCGCCCGCGGCCTTGCAGCAACAGGCTTGGCCTCTCTATTGCAGTGCAACAAGATTGCTTGCAATCCGTCCACTCCTTGGACAATGTGACGCCCGTTTTACAGCCCCTCGAGGCTGGTGAGAGCGGTGCACTCACGACCCTCGGGGAGGATCAACGGCGCGGGGAGAGACAGAAGTGGCAGACGGCGGAACGGCGCGCGAAGTCAAGGATCTGTACGCGGTGGGAGAGATTCCGCCCAACTTCCACGTACCCAAAACCATGCACGCCTGGGCGATCCGCCGCGAGCGTCAGGGCCGCCCCAAGACGGCGATGCAGCTTGAGGTTGTTCCGACGCCGGAGATCGCATCCGACGAAGTCCTCGTCCTCGTGATGGCGGCCGGCGTCAACTATAACGGCATCTGGGCCGGCCTTGGCGAGCCGGTGTCGATGTTCGACGTTCACAAGCAGCCCTTCCACGTCGCTGGCTCGGATGCCTCGGGCATTGTGTGGGCGGTTGGTTCGCGCGTGAAGCGCTGGAAGCCGGGCGATGAAGTGGTGATCCACTGCAACCAGGACGATGGCGACGACGAAGAGTGCAATGGCGGCGACCCGATGTATTCGCCGAGCCAGCGCATCTGGGGCTATGAGACGCCGGACGGTTCGTTCGCGCAGTTCTGCCGCGTGCAGTCGCGCCAGCTGATGGAGCGGCCCAAGCACCTGACCTGGGAAGAAGCGGCCTGCTACACGCTGACGCTCGCCACGGCTTACCGCATGCTGTTCGGCCATCGTCCGCACGTGCTGCGCCCGGGCCAGAACGTTCTTGTGTGGGGCGCTTCGGGCGGCCTCGGCTCGTACGCGGTGCAGCTGTGCGCCATCGCGGGCGCGAACGCCATCGGCGTGATCTCGGATGAATCGAAGACGGACTTCGTGCTGCAGATGGGCGCCAAGGGCGTCATCAACCGCAACAACTTCAAGTGCTGGGGCCAGCTTCCGAAGGTGAACACGCCCGAGTTCAACGAGTACATGAAGGAAGCCCGCAAGTTCGGCAAAGCGATCTGGCAGGTGACCGGCGGCAAGGACGTGGACATCGTGTTCGAACACCCCGGCGAGGCGACGATGCCGACCTCGGTGTTCGTCGTGAAGCGCGGCGGGATGGTCGTGATCTGCGCGGGCACCACGGGCTTTAACCTCACCATGGACGCGCGCTTCCTGTGGATGCGCCAGAAGCGCGTGCAGGGTTCGCACTTCGCCAACCTGCTGCAGGCAAGCCAGGCCAACCAGCTGATGCTGGAGCGCCGCCTCGACCCGTGCATGTCGGAAGTGTTCCCGTGGGCCGACATTCCGGTCGCTCACGAGAAGATGCTCGACAACAAGCACCTGCCCGGGAACATGGCCGTGCTGGTCACGTCGCCGAAGCCGGGCCTGCGCACGGTCGAGGATGTGCTGGAAGCCGGGCCGACGGCTTAAGCAGCTGCCGCCGAAAGAACCCTATTAGCAATAATCCTGATTGCGTCGTAGCCGCCGCGGCGCTACGTCTATCTCATCCTGTTGGGGGGATTGAGGGCGACATGGATCAGTCACCCGCGCGATTGCATCGAGTGCTCGTTTGTTCGATGCGTGCATTTCAGATCAATTTCAGCTTCCCCGACGACGTTGCCGCGCGCGTTAGCGCTTACGGTACTGACGACTTTACGCTGACCGCAGAGGTCGTTGGATCAATCGCGTATAATCGCGTGCCGAAACTCGAAGCTCGATTCTCGCCGGAGGCGTTCGCGACGCTGACGGGTCTATCACTCGCGGATCTGTCGAGTATCGAGCAGATTGCCGACATCGACCACGTGCTTATCTCCCTCTACACGACGGGAACGGTGCTCGCTCGCATAGTGAGCAGCCTCGTAGATCCAGACATCGCCCTTGTTCCAGCCGAAGTGGAAAAGCTGGACGCTGAGATATTCAAGAAAAGCGAGCAGCTTGTTCGAGGCGTCTTTCGGTTTGTGAACAGGCTCGCAGACGCCCAGATCTTGGTGCTGTCGAAGGTTCTTCCCTATGACGGGGTAACGATTGGAACTGACGACAAGGCGGCTACGCATCCACTGGAGACTGCTTTTGCACGATGTGCTGAATGGCGTGGTTGGGCATCGGTCGATGTGCTCATTTTCAGACCGTCAATCACTGCAGACATCAGAAAGCGGTTGGAAACACCGACAACAAAGTCGTTCAGCGAGGGTGACATTTCAGTCGTTGCCACAGGTATCGTTCGATACTGGTTTGTAGATTCCGAATCCCTTACTCACTCCGAAATTGCGAACTACCTTGAGCCTGCGAGCTACGTCCTCGCCAAGCGCAGCATTATCGCAGGCGCAACGGAGACGTTGCGAGAGGCTTCTGATCACTTTGCCGCCGGAAGACCCGCTGCTTCGGGACGAACGCTTCGGAGGTACAAGGCGCAGGTGCGCGGCGCCCTGGGGCGATGCAATTATTTTAGAATTTCCTCCACGGCGCAGTACCGCAATCTCTTTGCGTGGCTCGAAGAACATCTCTCGTCGATGGCACGAGGCCAAAGCGACTATGAGGAGGCTGAGGAAACCGCGCGTCTTGCCATTGAGGGAAATGATCGCGCCGTTGTCGAGCGCATTTCGCGGGCATTGAATGCGGTGTTCATGCTGTTCGCCGCGATCGCGTTTGTGGGGGTTGTTGCAGACGCTCTGGGGTTCGTGGATTTTGAGAACAAACTTCCGCTCGGACTGCGGATCACCATCGTGGTGCTCGCAACCCTGTTGGCGCTCGCCGCTGTATGGTGGTCAGTTCGACTGTTGAGCCAATCTGATGACGACTGACCGCGCCACACCCGATGGCTTTTCCTGCACGCGTTGCGGCCAGTGTTGCCGCCAACTCTCGGGGCTGCAACGCGCAGTACTCCTAACTCCGACCGACATAGTTCGCATTGAGCAATACATCGAAAGGAATCCGTCTCTATCGGGAGTAACTTTCGTTGATGATCGGCCCATGCCCAACGCTCCGCCGGAACTACGGCGAATAAGGCCACGCGAGGACGGCGACTGCCCTTTCTTGATGGCCGACATGCTCTGTGCCGTGCACGAGGCGAAACCTCACCAATGCCGTCACACACCATATGGCTTTTTTTGGCCTGAGATCGGCTGGACTTATCCTTGCGGCGAAGGAACGAGCGTTCCTAGCGAGTGGACGTCGAAAGCTGCCGATGAGATTTTTTTGGATCAGTTGACTGTGGGAGGACGATAGATGGGCGCAAACAATGTACCGCCAAGCCTAATTCTGAAGATTGCTGAGGAAGTACGGCGTCGAGGCGAGATTGCTGACGAGGCGAGCGAAAGAGCGCCCGCCGAGTCAGCGCAACCAATCACGTCGCCGAAGCCGGGCCTGCGCACGGTTGAGGATGTGCTCGAGGCTGGGCCAACGAACGCCTGACACTTTGGTCCGGAGGTTGGGATGGCAGAGCTGACACCCCGCCAGCGGATACAATCGATTAGGTACGCCTGCTCCTGTTGTGGCAGTGACCGACAAGGGTTGTTTGCCCTCTACAAACCGCTGCCCGATTCGATCTTCGACGTCCCTGAGAGCGAACGTGCAGAGCGGGCATGGATCAGTTCCGATCTATGTGCGCTCGACACAGCGCAGTTCTTTGTGCGGGCGGTGCTGAGCTTGCCGATACTGGAAACGGACGAGGCCTTCGAGTTCGGCGTGTGGGGCACACTGAAGCAGGAAAATTTCCAGACCTATGTCAATGAGTTCCACAATCCTGCGCCTGCTTTCGGACCATTTTTCAGTTGGTTGAACTCGACGCTTCGACCATATCCGGAAACTTTCAATATGCCGTCAGAACTGCATTTCCGGGGTGACAATCTGCGCCCTCTTATGCGCCTGCATCTCAGCGATCATCCACTGGCGCTCGACCAGCACAACGGCGTCACGCTGGAGCGTATTGCCGAAATCTACCGCACCTGGGGCCACGACATCATCCTCTAGGCCAGACCCCCAAGTAACCTAATTGGCCGGTGGCGCGTACTAGGGTTCGTCCGCTTCCCACACTATATTCCCAGCGAAGCACCATCCAGAGGAGCCCCCATGACCACCGAACGCGCAGTTCTTGCCGGCGGCTGTTTCTGGGGCATGCAGGACCTGATCCGGAAGAAGCCGGGCGTGGTTTCGACGCGCGTGGGGTATTCGGGCGGGGATGTGCCCAATGCGACTTACCGCAATCACGGCACGCACGCCGAGGCGATCGAGATCATCTTTGATCCGGCGAAATGGTCGTATCGCGACCTGCTGGAGTTCTTCTTCCAGATCCACGATCCGACGACGAAGAATCGCCAGGGCAATGATGTGGGCATGAGCTATCGCTCGGCGATCTATTACGAGAGCGAAGCGCAGAAGCGAGTGGCGCTGGACACGATTGCAGACGTTGATGCGTCGGGTCTGTGGCCGGGCAAGGTGGTGACGGAGGTTGAGCCGGTGGGTCCGTTCTGGGAAGCGGAGCCCGAGCATCAGGATTATCTGGAGCGCATTCCGAACGGCTATACCTGCCACTTCGCGCGGCCCGGCTGGAAACTGCCGAAGCGCGCGGCGGCGGAGTAGTGCTGCGAACCTAGACGAAATCGGCTCTTATCACCTGGCTGATCAGCGCTTCGTCGGCGGGGACAAGGCCGTCGAGCATCAGCATGGCGAGGCCATGCACGATGGACCATGCTTTCAGGCGCTGGATGTCGCGCTGGGCCTGTGTGGTGGTCGGGCCGCCGAGATCGCGAAGCGATGCGCCGAGCATGCCGCTGGCCTTGCCCTCGTCGCGCCGGGCGCCGCTGGGCGACATCATCAGTCGGAACAGCGAGGGATGGGCGAGCGCGAAGCGGACATAGGCGTGGCCCATTGCGTCGAAGGCTTCGTGGCCGGGCTTCACCTTGGCCATGGCGGACTCGAAGGCGGCGGCGAGCATCTGGTCGCCCTCCGCGCACAGCGCTTTGAGCAGCGCCGCCTTGTCCGGGAAGTGGCGGTACACCGCGGTCGCCGAAACGCCGACGCTGCGGGCCAGCTCCCTCAGGCTGAGGCCATCTGCGGGGCCCTCGCGCAGGCGCTGGAGCCCCGTTTCCACAAGGGCGCGACGCAGGTCGCCATGGTGATAGCGCTCGGCTGAAGAATCCATGTTGACAGTGTTACCATTCTTCGTCATGTTAGCACCGTAAACATAGACGGAAGCGGGCGCAACCAGCCCAAACGCCGCAGAAAACGACCTGAGACGAGCCTTCCCGACGCCCGACCGCCGAGCGGAAGCACAACAAGAAACAAGAGGGACAAACGCCATGACCAGCCCTATCGAAAGCGCCATCCGCGGTATCGTCACGCCCGCCCTGATGGGCGTGGCCAGCCTCAACCGCGCCATGCGCCGGGCGAAGGGGCCGAACCCCTACCTCACCGGCATCCACACGCCGCTGAAAGAGGAGAACACCTTCACCGACCTGAAGGTCTCCGGCGAAATCCCCGCGGGCATCAACGGCCTCTATCTCCGCAACGGACCCAACCCTCTCAAGGCGCCGAACCCCGCCACGCACCACTGGTTCGTTGGCGACGCGATGCTGCACGGCGTGCGTATCCAGGACGGCAAGGCGTTGTGGTATCGCAACCGCTGGATCCGCGCTCCGCACATCGCCGATGCTCTGAAAGAGCCGCATGTGCCGGGGCCGGTGGGACGCGGCACGCCGAACACCAACGTCGTGGGTCACGCCGGGAAAATCCTCGCTATCGTCGAGGCCGGCGGTTACCCCGCCGAAGTCACCGAGACGCTGGAGACGCGCCGCTTCTCCGACTTCGACGGCACGTTCGGGAAGGCGTTCTCGGCTCACCCTCACCTCGATCCCGACACGGGCGAGATGCACGCTATCTGCTATACCGGCGGCGAGGCCACAACGATCTGGCACACCGTGCTGGGCACGGACGGCAAGGTACGCCGCAACGAGCCGATCGAGGTGGTGAATGGCCCATCCATCCACGACTGCATGATCACGAAGAACTATGTGATCGTCATGGACCTGCCGGTCACGTTCTCGATGAACGCGCTGATCTCGGGCGAGAGCTTTCCGTATCGCTGGAACGACAAGCACCGCGCTCGCATCGGCCTGCTGCCGCGCGAGGGCAAGGGCAGCGACATCATCTGGTGCGATGTGGAGCCGTGCTACATTTTCCACCCCGCCAATGCGTATGAAACGGAGGACGGCAAGGTGATCATGGATGCTGCTGTCCACTCCACCATGTTCGATGCGGGCGCCAACGGTCCGGACTCCAAGCGCACGCCGTTTGAACGCCTGACGATCGATCCGGTCGCGAAGAAGGTTGTGCGAAAGGTGATCGACGCGAGCCCGCAGGAATTCCCGCGCCCGGACGAACGCCGCACGGGCAAGCCCTATCGCTATGCCTACACCCTCGCTCTGCCGGAAGATGGAGATACGGCCTTCATGGGGGACTCGCGCCTCTTCAAGCACGACCTGGAAACGGGCACGCGGGAAGTCCACGATTTCGGCACGGGCAAGATGCCGGGCGAGTTCGTCTTCATTCCCGCCCACGCCGACAGCGGCGAGGATGAAGGCTGGCTGGTAGGCTTTGTCGTCGACACCGAGAAGAAGACAACCGATTTCGCCATCCTGAACGCTCGCAACTTCACAGGCGCGGCGCAGGCGACGATCACCATCCCGGTGCAGATTCCGCCGGGCTTCCACGGGAACTTCGTGCCGCTGGCGTAAGCGGGATTTGATCCGCCGCAAGGCCGCCTGAGCTTCCTGTGGTCAGCTAATGGCTGGCCACAGGAGGACAGGACCATGGCTCTGTTTCGCATCACGCTGCGCCTTGCGCGCAATCCCGGCACGGAATTCGCCAATGGCGATGATCGTTACGGCTACACACTTGTCGCGCCACTCGACGGCGCCGGCTTGCTCGATGAAGCGGCCTGGAAGGCCAATCACGACAAGTGCACGGTTCGGCACTTCTCGCCCGACCTGCCTGCCCCGCGCGATGGATTGTTGAAGCGGCGCGGCGGCAACTGGTTCTTCGACTATGAGGCAGGCTCGACCGAGGATGACGAGCCGGTGTTCAAGCTGGGCCGCCATCCCTTCAAGACCGGGGAATACGTGACCGTCACCGACGAAGATGACCGGCCACTGACCTACGCGGTGAAGGACGTCGTGAGAATCTGACAGGACGCCTGTAAGAAATCCCGGATCCGGCCGACTATCTCTCCCGAACGCCCATGATGGGCTACGGGACAGGTATGGACGCGCAGCGCCTCACCCAGGACGAGCTTTATGCGCGCGCCGCAGCCGAATTCGGCGGGGCGCTGGGACGGCTTGCGAGCGCGTATGAACGCGATCCGGATCGGCAGCGCGACCTGCTGCAGGATATCCATTTCGCGATCTGGCGTTCATTCGAACACTATCGTGGGCTGTCGTCGCTGCGGACCTGGGTCTATCGCGTGGCGCACAACACGGCAGCGAGCCATGTGCAGAAGGACAGGCGCGCGCGGGTTTCACAGTGGGTCGATCTCGATCACATCGCGGAGGCGCCCGATCCTTCCACCACGCAGGACACGCACGCCGAGACCGATACGCTCACCCGCCTGATGGCGCTGGTCCACCAGCTCAAGCCGCCCGACAGGCAGGTGATGCTGCTGTATCTCGACGGGCTTGACGCCAAGGAGACGGGAGAGATCACCGGCCTTTCGGCCGGCGCAGTCGCCACCAAGATCCACCGCATCAAGGCCGTGCTGGCCAGACGCTTCAAGGCGCCGGAAGGCGCAGACAAGTCATGAGCAACAAACCCGTTAAGCCCGGCGACTTGCAGTCGCTCTGGCAGTCGATGCCGACCCCGCAAATTTCTCTCTCTGCGGACGAGATTCGCGCACGTGCGCTTGCGTTCGACCGCAAGGTGCGCCACCGCAACAGGACCGAGTATGTCGCTGCGGCCGTCGTGGTTGCAGCCTTCACCTGGTTCGCCACCTGGCCGAAGCCCGCGACGCCGTTGTGGCCCATCGCCAACCTCATGATTGTCGCGGGCACGCTGCTGGTGGCGTGGAATCTCCACCGCATTGCCCGCGCCGCCGCTCCACCCACTGGCGCCAGCGCCGGCAGCCTGATCGACTTCCAGCGCGCCCAGTACGTGCGCCAGCGCGATGCGCTGAATTCCGTCTGGCTCTGGTACATTGCCCCGATCGTGCCGGGGATGATCCTCTGGTACGGAGCGATTTGGACAACGCGTCCATCGCATCTGCCGGAGGTAGGCTGGACGATCGTCGTGATGCTGGCGGTTAGCCTGACCATCACCGTGTTCGCCGGCATCGCCATCCTGAACCGCATCGTCGCCAGGCGCCTCCAGCGCATGATCGACGATCTCGACAGCTACAAGGAATAGACACATGCGATTGAACCTGCTCCCCGCCTTTGCCGCCTTCCTGCTGACGGGAACCGCCATGGCCCAGACGCCCGTTTTTCCGAATGACGCCGCGCTGATGCAGGTGCTGCAGGCGCGCGTTGAGGATGGTCGCGCCACGGGCCTTGTGCTCGGCGTGATGGAGGCGGATGGATCGACGCGCGTGGTCAGCTTTGGTGATCCAGGCGCGGGGGCGCGGGCGCTGAGTGCGGACAGCGTGTTCGAGATCGGGTCGGTAACGAAGGTGTTCACCACCACGCTGCTGGCCGACATGGTGAGGCGTGGGGAGGTGTCGCTTGATGTTCCGGCGCAGACCTATGCGCCGCCGGGTATGACGCTGCCCACACGCAACGGGAAGGCGATCACGCTGGCGCATCTGGCGGAGCAGAATTCGGGCTTGCCGCGCCTGCCGGGCAATCTCGATCTGTCGAAGGTCGACATGGCGAACCCGTATGCGGCTTACACGACTGAGATGCTGATGGAGTTCCTGGCGAGCTGTGAGCTGCCGCGCGATCCGGGGGCGGAGTTCGAATACTCGAACCTCGGCATGGGCCTGCTGGGCGCCCTACTCTCTCATCGCGCGGGCATGGACTACGAGAGCCTGGTGCGCACGCGCATTCTTGAGCCACTGGGCATGACAATGTCGGGCATCGCGCTGTCGCCGGAGATGCAGGCGATGCTGGCGAAGGGGCATGGCGCCGATGGCGCACCGACTGCCAACTGGGACCTGCCATCACTGGCGGGCGCGGGCGCGTTGCGGTCGAGCATGGCCGACATGCTGAAATTTCTCGACGCCAATATGGGCGAGCCGAAGAACGATCTCGAGCGCGCGATGCGGGTGGCGCAGACGCCACGCTTCCCCCTGGGCGGGGATGCAGAGATCGGGTTGGGCTGGATCACGATCCACACTGCATCAGGCAGCTTTGTCTATCATGACGGCGGAACAGGTGGGTATGGCGCTATCATCGCCATCGATAACAAGCGCAATGTCGGCCTTGTCCTGCTGGGCAACCGCACGGGAATTCCCGAGGACATCGCGATGCATCTGATGGACCCTTCCATCCCGTTGAGCGCGCCGCCAGCCGGTGATCGGAAGGAAGTCGCCGTCCCCGTCGAGATCCTTGAGAGCTACGTGGGCACGTATGCCTTCGACGCGTTGCCAACCATGAAGCTCACAGTGACCGTGGAAGGCGGCCAGCTGCAGGCCCAGCTGACGGGGCAGTCGCGACTGCCCGTGTTTGCTGCGTCCACGACGGAGTTCTTCTTCAAGATGGCCGACGCCCAACTCACCTTCAAACCCGCTGTCGATGGAAATCCTGCGCACCTGATCCTGCATCAGGGCGGGATGAACCAGCGGGCGACGAAGGAGTGAATGGGGTGGCCCGCTTGCGCGGCGCTTGAGGCGAGCCTATCCACTTTCGGGATGAAAGGCAGGCTTCTGAGCATTGCGGTTGCTATCCTCGTACACCCCGCAACAGCGGCCGTGGTCCTGGTACTGTTTCTGGTGTTCAACAAGGGCTTCGGAATTGGAAATGCCGTAAGCCTCGTTGCGGCTCTCGTGGCCTTCGTCCTTGTGTGCGCCGCGTTGGGCCGACTCTGGCGACGCTTCGTACCAGCCAAGGAAAAGCCTGAAGACGACGCGTCATCTGAGCCAGTGTCGCTTCGCGACGATTGAAACCCCTTGCCCGCTGCTTTGCAGCGACTGCCGGGCGGGGGCCCGGCGGTCCAGAGATTAATCATCCAGCGAGCCGAAGGGGCCTTCTTCGTCTTCGTCGTCGGGGTCGAGGTCTTCTTCCTCGTCATCTTCCTCCGGCTCCCCGAACCAGGCGTCTTCATCCTCGACCGGCTGAGGCAGGCGTTCTTCGAGCATGCCGGCGACGGTTCCCGGCGGCAGTTCGGGCGCGCCTTCGATGACCCAGGAAAGAAACTCCTCGGGTCCGCCATTGAGATAGGGCGGCGGGGAGACAGGCTTGAACACCACCGCCATCCCCTCCTCCAGCGAGAGACTGTTCAGCACCGACCCGATCTCCTGCACGGTGTGCCAGGCGAGGTCGTGGTCGATGTCGATGGAGAATTTGATCCACCACCCGCCATCGGGCTCCTCGCCCGCGCCGATGCCCTGCGAAGGCGTGTCGTTTATCTCTATCGCGGGGATGCGCACGAGAAAATCGATCAGCTTTGCGAACTTTGGATGATGCGTTTCAGACATCTTCGAATCCCCTTGGCGGCCTCCGTTGACCTTGCCGTGATCCGGGCGTTTGCTCCAGCGGAACGATGGAGGCGGCGGGCCATGACAAAGGTCTGGAAGAAGGGGCGCGGGAAGCTGGGGCCCATGGCGCCGCTGCTGGGCCGGTGGAAGGCCAAGGCGGATACGCCGATGGGGCCGGTGACATGTGTCCGTCACTATGAAGCGTTCGGCGAGAAGTATGTGCGGCTGGAGGCGGAGTGGACGTTCAGCGCGAAGGGCGCGCCGAAATCCTATCGCGAGACCTGCTTCTTCGGGCCGGACTCGGATGGGGTGCTAACTTTCTGGTCCTACACCAGCGATGGGAAGAAGAGTTCCGGCAAGCTGGCGGATGCGAGCGACCTTCACGCGCAGGCCGTGTGCTTCGAGGCGCAGATGGACGCAGGGCTGGCGCGGCAGACCTTCTGGCCGGCCGATTCGGGCGGCATGCACTGGGTCGTCGAGGCGAAGACCAAGAAAGGCTGGAGCCGGCTTGCCGATCACCACTACCGCCCGGCCTGATGCCGCGTTAGACCATGGCAAGCGCGCTGAAGCGTGAATGAGGAGACGACCCATGCGATTTGCGATCCTGTCATTGTCGGCCCTGGCGCTTGCGGCATGTGGCGGCGAAACGCCGGCCAAGCCGGCTGAACCGGTGGCGGAAGCGCCGGCGGCCGATGCCCATGAAGGCCATGGCCCGATGGATGCTGGCATGCAGGCCGCGGACGCGGCCGATGACGCCAACCAGGCGGAGACGCCCGACGGATTCATGTATCACACCGACACCTCGAAGATCGAAAGCATTCATCTGCCGACGGCGGCGGGGGTGACGTGGACGGCGACGCCGGAAGATCCGACGCAGGTCGAGGTGACGGGCGCGGCGGACGAGACGATGCCGGACGGCACGGTGCATCACGTCATCAAGATCAAGCCGGTGAAGTCTGGCGTGATTGCGAAAGTGAAGCTCGAGAAGCGCGAGAGCGCAGACGCCGCCGCACCGGTCGTGGAGACGCGGACCGTCAACGTGATGATCCACTAGGCTGACGGTCTTGCCAGACATGGAGAGGGCGCGGGCTCAACACCCGCGCCCTCTTCTTTCGTGTAATGTCGAGAGCGGGATCAGCCGGGCTTGGAGGCTGGCGGCGTGGTTTTCGCCTCGACCCACTTGCTGAACTCGGCGACGGTGAGTGACTTGTTCTTGTCGGAGTCGTACGCGTCGAAATCGGTCTGCGTGATCTTCGCGTCGATGGTCTGCACTTCGGTCAGCGACAGGGCGCCGCTCTTGTCAGCGTCGTGCTTGGCGAAGGCCTGTTCAGCCATGGACTTTTCCGTGGCGGGTGGCGCGGTCGGTGTCTGAGCCAGGGCGGGCGCCGAGAAGGCGGCGAGGGTTGCGGCGGCCAGAAGCGTCTTCATCATTTTGGATTCCTCTACTGTTTCCGAGCACGGTCCCCTGCGGCGATCGCCGCCCGTCCTGGATTGGCAAACGGGAGTCGACCCGCCTGGTTGCAGGTTCCTCCCTGACCATTTGGTCAGATAGCCGCGACGAAAACCGCACCAGCCGCAAGGTCGCGATTTCTAGGCGTTTTTCGTTAGACGACCGCCAGCGGGCGACCGTCGCCTCACGAAACTTTCACGATTACGCCAGAACCCTCAAACAGTTCCGCCAGCACCATTTGTCGCCTTGCGCGTGAGGCTCTTCTGCAACATGTATGTGACATTGGAGTCATGTGGGGGCCAGTCAGGTTCAGGCAGTACATGATACGTAGAAAAGTTGCGTACCAGCCCGGCTCGCGCGTTCAGTGGGCCGATGCTGGAAAGACCGTGCAGGGCATCATCCGCAAGGTCTTCACCCATCGCCTCGAGCGCACAATGAATGGCGCGACGGTCACCCGGCCGGCCAACAGGCGCAATCCGGCTTATCTGATCGAGCAGGAATGCGGCTCGGAGCTATTGCTCAATCACAACGACCTTCTGCCGAGCCACTAGGCCAACCCGGCCTAGGGTTCGAACAGGCCCGCCTTGGCGCGCGAAGGCTTGCGCGTCTTCTCGATGCTGACGCCAGGATAGCCCTTCAGGGGGCCGACCGGCGCGCCGAGATAGGCCCAGTCCTGCAACTCCCCGATGGCGAGGTGATACTTCGCCTCGCGGCCGATGCGCCCCGCGAAGAGGGCGCGCGGCACGTTGAGCCATTTCGGCGAACCGCCACGTGCGAGCATGAGCGGCGTCCCGCAGCGCGAGCAGAAGGAACGGACATGGTTACGTTCAGCGTCCTCGAACGTGGCGACGAGTGTCTTGCCACGCACCACGCGCACCTTGCTCTTCCAGCAACCAGCATAGGTGGCATAGGCTGCGCCGTGCGCACGCCGGCTGGCTTCGGAATGATCGTGCCAGGCCCAGAAAGCGGGGAAGTCGATCTCGATTACGACCCCACCGCAGAGGCAGGCGCCGGAGACGGTTTCAGCGGCCTTCATACGAGCCTTGGGCGGGCTAGCAGGTTTCGGCGGCTTGGCTTTGGCAGGCATGCTGGGCCCTATTCATCTCGACGCGGCGCAGCAAACATCGGATAACACCGCCTGCACAAGCATACGGACGAAAATGGCCGACGGCGCAATTTCCAAATCTGCCGGCATAACCGCCGAGGGCTGGCTGACGGACAGCTGGTATTTCGCGTGCGCGTCGAAGACGCTGGCGCCGGGGACGCAATTCCGCCGGATCGTCCTGGGGCAGCCCGTACTGCTTGCCCGCACAGAGACGGGAGAGGCGTTCGCGCTGCGCGACATCTGCCCTCACCGGCTGGTGCCGCTGTCGGCGGGGCAGCAGGTGATGACGGACGGGCAGCCGACGATCCAGTGCCCGTATCATGGATGGCGCTTCGGGACGGATGGGCAGTGCAAGCTGATGCCGTCGCTGCCGAACAAGGAAGACTTTGCGACCGACAAGGTGCGCGTGCGGCGCTATCCGCTGCACGAGGTGAACGGGATGATCTTCATCTACGTCGCCGACAATCCGCGCGTGGACGAGCCGCCGGCCGCGCCGCCGCCGAGCTTCGCGATCGGCGAAGGGATCAATCCGAAGTTCATCGTGCATCAGGTGTTCAACGCGCACATGGACGATGCTGTCGTTGGACTGATGGACCCGGCGCATGTGCCGTTCGTTCACAATCAATGGTGGTGGCGGCCGCCGAGCACGGGGCTACGGCTCAAGGAAAAACTATTCGAGCCGGCGGAGCGCGGCTGGGCGCTGGCGAAGCATGCGCCATCGGGCAATTCGTTGGCCTATCGCGCACTGATGGGCGACAAGGTGACGACGGAGATCGTGTTCCAGATTCCGGGCTTCCGGTGGGAGATCATCGAAGCCGAGAAGCGGCGCATCTTCACGCTGACGTGCCTGACGCCGATCAGCATGAAAAAGACGCGCATCACGCAGATCACGTTCTGGAAGAATGCGCCGTTCCTTGATGTGGCGTTGCCGATCCTGATTCCCGCCGCGCAGAAATTCCTTGGGCAGGACGGTCACATGGTGAACCTGCAGAACAAGGGCATGGCCTATCAGCAGAACATGCTGTGGATCGACGATATCGATGTGCAGGCCAAGTGGTATCGCACACTGAAGAAGGTATGGGCGGCTTCGCGGGCGGAGGGACGCGCGTTCGTGAACCCGATCGAGCCTCGGACGTTGAGGTGGCGGAGTTAGGTTTGCCGCCGGTGAGCACGGCCTCGTGCTTCGACAGGCTCAGCATGAGGCCTATTGGAAGCCACGCCCACCAAGCCTCATCCTGAGCTTGTCGAAGGACGAGACGTCTCACCAAGAAAACCGCGCGCGAAGCATGACCAGTGCTCCAACTCCGAAGGCGACTGCGCTGGTCAACACGACCACGTCGAGCAGGGTGGCGAGCGTGGACACGACAACCTGGGTGACCGCAAACGCTGTCGCCCAGCATACGGCCAGAAACACGATTCCAGCTGCCAACACAGACCAGCGCTCGCGCGATCTGGATTCAGCGCTCCAAGGAATGTTGCGCTTCTGAAACTGCGTTCGAACCGTAGACATCAGAAAGGCGCATGCACCAATCAAGAGCACAACGCTTGTCTCTTGACGAGTTCCGAGAGGACCGAGGTCCACCAGAACTCCATAAACACAAAGCGCGCTCAACAGCACGCAGAGGACACCGCCCGCCGAATCTAGGCTAATGAGGTCTACGAAAGACTTTCCCAACCTGCCGCTCTCCACGCAATTCCGGTGACCGCGAAGGTTTACCGTCCGAACGCCCCCTCACCCTACCCTCTCCCCACAACGGGGAGAGGGGTGAGTCGAAATGGCGCTCGCAGAGCGTCTTCTACTTCAACCCCGCCTTGAAGTTGGCGAGCAGGCGCGTCCAGGCTTTTTCGGCGAGGGCTTCGTCGTAGACCTGGCTGTCGGTGGGGCACCAGCCGTGTTGGGCGGCGTAGACTTCGATCTCGGCCTTGATCTTCGTCTTGGCGAATTCGTCGCGCAGCTTGTCCTTGATGGTGGGGTCCTGCGCGTCGTCGTTCTGGGCGACGGCGATCAGCATGTTGGTGGCCTTCATCTGCGGGATGAGCAGGTGCGGGCTGGTGGGCGCCGCAGTGAGCAGGCCGCCGCCGTGGAAGCTGGCGCCGGCGCCAATGCGATCCGGCAGGAAGCCGGCCGTGCGCATGACGAGCGGGCCGCCCATGCAGTAACCGGTCGTGCCTGCCTTCTTCTTGGCGTCGACAGAGCCGTGCTTGTCGAGCCAGGCGAACATGGCGGTTGCATCCTTGCGGGTGTTTTCCGGATCGCTGACCGTGGGTTGCATCAGGCCGACGAGGCGCGTGCGCACCGGGGCGTCGGAGAATTTTTCGGTGGCGGCGTCGAACACTTGACCGCGCGCGAGGCGATAGAACGGGTTGATCGTGAGTACGGCATAGCCCGCCTGCGCGAGGCGCTTGCCCATGCCGCGGAAGGCAGGACGCAGGCCCATGATGTCCGGCCAGACAAGAACGGCGGGATGCTTTCCGAAGGCGGGCACGGCGAAGTGGACATCGGCCTTGCCATCCGGCGTGTCGATGTCGAGCTCCATCTCGACGACAGGAAGTTTGGTGGTCTGGGCTTCGGCTTCGACCGTGGCGAGGTTGGCGAGCGCGAGCGTAGCGGCACCGGCAGCGATGGCGCCGCGGCGGGACATGCCGCCTTCCTTGAAGAATTCCTGGTTGCTGGCTTCGGTATGCTCGTCGCACATGTGGCGTCTCTCCCTGTTTCCCACCGCTGGCCGTTTGGGCCTTGGGGAGAGGCTACACGCAATGTTGTAGCGCGTGCAAATCGCGGGGGTGTGATGGGGCGTGCGGCTAGCGCCTACCGGTCCAGCCAGCCTTCGGCCTTGGCCCATTTGAAGTCGGCGGTGGCGGAGGCGGCTAGTTTTTCGGTGGCGTAACCTTCCTGCCCTGCCCCATAGACCCGGCCGCCGATGATGCGGACCTGGACGCGCTGCGAGTTCTGGATCGACAGCTCGGCGGAGGCGTCGAATTCGATGCGATGGCGGGCGAGGCCGCATTCGATTGTGACGCGACGCATGCCGCCGATGCGTCTTGTCGATACGACGAGACCGGGAATGCCGGGGCCGCCGTCGGTGACCATCTCGACGTCTTCGGGGCGCAGATACAGTTGCGCGGGGCCGTCGGGAAGCGCGCCCACATCGAGATCGATCACGCGCTCGTCCAGCGTGGCGCGGCCATTGCCGATGGTGACGGGGATGACACTGGACTCTCCGATGAAGGAGAAGACGAAGGGCGTGGCCGGCGTGTCGTAGATTTCATCCGGCGTGGCGGACTGTTCGATCTGGCCCTTGTTCATGACGACGACGCGGTCTGCGAGTTCGAGGGCCTCTTCCTGGTCGTGCGTGACGAACAGCGTCGTGTGGCCGGTGCGCTCGTGGAGTTCGCGGAGCCAGCGGCGGAGGTCTTTCCTCACGCGGGCGTCGAGGGCGCCGAAGGGTTCGTCGAGTAGCAGCACAGAGGGTTCGATGGCGAGCGCGCGGGCGAGCGCCACGCGCTGGCGCTGTCCGCCCGAGAGCTGGGAGGGGAACCGCTTTTCGAGGCCGGAGAGTTGCACAAGATCCAGAAGCTCCATGACCTTCTGGCGGATGTCGGATTCCTTCGGCCTGTTCTTGCGGCGGGCACGCAGGCCGAAGGCGATGTTGTCCATCACGCGCATATGGCGGAACAGCGCATAGTGCTGAAAAACGAAACCGACACCGCGATCCTGGATGCGCTTTTCCGATGCGTCGCGATCGTTGAAGTAGACGATGCCGGTATCAGGCGTTTCGAGACCGGCGATGGTGCGCAGGAGCGTGGTCTTGCCCGAGCCGGAGGGGCCGAGCAGCGCCACGAGTTCGCCCGAGCCGACCGTGAGCGACACGTCGGCGAGCGCGGCCATGCCGGCGTAGTTCTTGGAGACGTTGGCGACGCGAACTTGCATGGAGCTATTTCAGTCTTTCGCTCAATGGCGGCGCTGGGCGGCAAGAGAGCCGGCGAAGCGGGCCTCGAGGATGGATTTGACGGCGAGGGTTACGAGGGCAAGCAAGGCGAGCAATGAGGCGACTGCAAAGGCGGCGGCGGCCTTGTTGTCGTGGTAAAGGATTTCGATGTGGAGCGGCAGCGTGTTGGTCTGGCCCCGGATGTGGCCGGAGACGACGGAGACGGCGCCAAATTCACCCATCGCGCGGGCATTGCAGAGCAGGACGCCGTAGAGCAGCCCCCACTTCACGTTCGGCAACGTGACGAGGAAGAAGGTGCGCCAGCCCCCGGCGCCCAGAGAGATGGCGGCTTCCTCTTCGGATGAGCCCTGCTGCTGCATCAGCGGGATAAGCTCGCGGGCGATGAAGGGGAAGGTGATGAAGATCGTCGCGAGCACGATACCGGGAACGGCGAAGAGGATTTTCACGCCATAGCTGTCGAGCAGCGGGCCGAGTGCGCTGTTGGCGCCGAAGAGCAGGACGAAGATGAGGCCGGAGACGACCGGCGAGACGGCGAAGGGCAGATCGATTAGCGTGAGCAGGAACGCCTTGCCCTTGAAGTCGAACTTGGCGATGGCCCAGGCGGCGGCGACGCCGAAGACGAGATTGGCCGGGACTGCGATGGCCGCGACAAGCAGCGTGAGCTGTAGCGCGGATAGGGTGTGGGGCGAGGTCAAAGCCTCGAAGAAGACGCCGACGCCGCGGCCGAAGGCTTCGATGAAGACGACGAGCAGCGGGGCGATCAGCATCACACCGAGGAAGGCGAGCGCAAGCGCGATGAGGACGCCGCGCGTGATCGGACCCTCGCCAATCGCCTGCTTTTGACGGCGCTGCTGAGCGGTCGCGGCTTTCTCTGCCTCAGTCATGGCCGAACCATTTCCGGCTCCAGGCCTGCAGCAGGTTGATCACGAACAGCATGACGAAGGCGATCACCAGCATGATGGTCGCGATGGCGGTGGCGCCGGCATAATTGTGTTCGTCGAGCTTGATGACGATCAGCAGCGGGGCGATCTCGCTCTCGAACGGCAGGTTGTTGGCGATGAAGATGACCGAGCCATATTCCCCTACTCCCCGCGCGAAGGAGAGTGCGAAGCCGGTGAGAATGGCAGGGAACATGGCGGGGAGGATGACGCGTGTGACGGTGCGGAAGCGGCCGGCGCCGAGGGTGGCGGAGACTTCCTCGGTTTCGCGATCTATCTCTTCCAGCACGGGCTGGACGGTGCGGACCACGAAGGGAAGGCCGACGAACATCAGCGCGAAGACGACGCCGAGGGCGGAGAAGCCGACCTTCACGCCGAGCACGTTCTCAAGGAAAGCGCCGAAGACGCCGTTGGGGGCGTAGAGCGTGGCGAGCGCAATCCCGGCGACGGCTGTGGGGAGCGCGAAGGGCAAGTCAACGGCGGCGTCGAGCCAGCGGCGACCGGGAAACCGATAGCGCACCAGCACCCAGGCGATGAGGACGCCGAACACAGTGTTGACGATGGCGGCGAGCATGGCGGCGCCGAAGGATAGCTGGAGCGCGGCCGAGACGCGCGGGTCGAACGCGATGGCCCAGAATTCGTTCCAGCCAAGCGAGGCGGACGAGATCGCAAGGCCCGCGAGCGGCAGCAGGACGATCAGCGAGAGGTAGACGAGCGTGTAGCCGAGGCTGAGGCCGAAGCCGGGCAACACGGAGCGACGTCGCCATTTGGCGCGGGGAGGTTTGCCGCATGGCTGCGCGGTGATGGCGGGCGCGCTCATGGCTTGCTCGCCGGCTGGTAGATCCGGTCGAACAGGCCGTTGGCGTCGAAGTGCTTCTTCTGCGCCGCAGTCCAGCCGCCGAACAGCGGATCATCGATGGAAACCATCTCGACGGGATGGAAGCGCTTGAGGTCTTCGGGATCAGCGGCGGTGGGGTCGGTGGGGCGAAAGTAGTTCCTGGCGATGATGCGCTGACCTTCGGGCGAATAAAGGTGGAGGAGATAATCCTCCGCGACCTTGCGGGCATTGTGACGATCTGCGTTGCCGGGGACGACGGCGACGGGCGGTTCGGCCTTGATCGACATGGAGGGATAAACGAGCTCGAACTCGCCGTGCGAGCTCTCGATGAGCAGGTGGTAGGCCTCGTTCTCCCACGTGATCAGGACGTCGCCTGTGCCCTGCTTCGAGAAGGTGGTGGTGGACCCACGCGCGCCGGAATCGAGCTTGGCCGCGTTGCGATAGATGGCGCCGACGAACTGGGCGGTGCGGGCCTCGTCGCCGCCGAAGCGGCGGTCGGCATAGGCCCAGGCGGCGAGATAGTTCCAGCGGGCGCCGCCGGAGGTTTTCGGATTGGGAGTGATCACGGAGACGCCGGTGCGGGCGAGATCATCCCAGTCGCGGATGGCCTTTGGATTTCCCTTCCGGACAAGGAAGACAATGGTGGAGGTGTAGGGCGAGGAATTGGCGGGAAGCAGCGTTCGCCAGTTTTCGGGGATCTTGCCGGTGCGTCGTGCGATCTGGTCGATGTCGTTCTCGAGGGCGAGGGTCACCACATCTGCGGGGAGGCCGTCGATCACGGAGCGCGACTGCTTGCCCGAGCCAGCGTGGGACATGCCGATGCTGACGCGCTTGCCGTCAGGCGTGCGGTAGTTGGCGGAAAAGGCGGCGTTGAATTCCTCGTAGAGGTCGCCGGTGGGATCAAAAGAGGCGTTCAGGAGCGTCACCTCGTTGCTGGACGCTCCGCACGCGCCAAGCGACAGCGCCACGAGCGCGCCGATCATCCGCCTGTGCATGGGAACCTCCACCACGGTTACGCTAGTGATGTGGTCGTGTTTGTCAAACGGGCAAGGCGGCGACGCGGCCGACGTATCAGGCGACCATCTCTTGCAGGCGGATGGGCAGGTTGGCGCCTACGGCGTCTGCAATCGTGGTGCGATCGAGGACGGCGCGGGTCACGTCTGCGACCTGCGCGAAGACGCGGCGGATCTCGCAGGAAGCTTCCTCCTTGCAGTCTTCGCAACGCCGGTAGGCGATCTTGGACAGGCACGGCAGCGGCGCGATGGGGCCGTCCACAATGCGCAGCACTTCGCCGAACGAAATGGTGTCTGCCGGGCGCAAAAGCCCGTAACCACCGGCTTTTCCGCGGCGCGAGACGACGAGGCCGTGATGCTTGAGTTCGAGCAGGATCTGCTCGAGGAACTTCTTCGGGATGGCCTGGGCCTCGGCGATGTCGCCGATGAAGACAGGCTTGCCCGGAGGCTGCTTGGCCAGGGCCACCAGCGCCCGGAGCGCGTACTTTGCCTTCTGTGAAATCATGGTGCGCCTGGAGGCCAGATCAATCGCGACACGCACGGTGTGGCGCGCCCAACTCGGGCGAAACTATATCGACTCTGTAGAGTAAGTAAACGCGACTGGAGGCGGGATTGCCGTTCGCGGCACGGGGCAATTCGCGCATCGACCGGGCCATGTGACAATGGCAAGACACTTTCATGACGGTGAGAAAATTCCTTGTCCTTGCAGCCACTTCGCTGGCGGTGACTGGCCCGGCCCTGGCGCAGGACGATACGGAGCGGAGCCCGTTCGAGGCGGCGCTGGGCCTGCCAGGGGGCGTCCGCATCACCGGCTCGATCCGCCCGCGTTACGAGACAGTGGCGAACACATTCGTCGCTGGCCAGACAGGGAGCGATGAGCTGCTGAGCGTGAAGTCGCTCCTCCACGCCGAGTTAGATTTGGGGCCGGTAACATTCACCGGCGAGCTGCTGGATGCGCGGTGGCTGGGCGGCGATGAAGGAAATTCGGGCGGCAACCAGATCGACACGCTGGAGCCGATCCAGCTGTTGGCGTCGTGGACGTGGAAGAATGCGTTCGTGCCCGGAGCGTCTCTCAAGACCGATGCGGGGCGCTTCACAATGGACATCGGTTCACGCCGGCTGGTCGCGCGGCCGAACTTCAGCAACCTGATGCAGGGGTTTGACGGGGTCCGCGCGACGTGGACAGGCGCGGACAAGATGAAGGTGACGGCGTTTGCCGTTTCGCCAACGCGGCGGGAGCCGGAAGACCTCCCTTCCCTTTTCGACAATGAAGCGGCGCTGAATGCGAGCAACGATGGCATCCGCTTTGTTGGCGTGCATCTGGACGCGCCGCTGCCGGTGGACATTCGCGGCGAGGTTTATGTGTTTGGCCTGGACGAGCGCGACAGATCGGATGCGCCATCGCGGAACCGCGACCTGCTGACGATTGGCGGGCGTGTGGTGCGCAAGGCGGCGCCGGGCGCGTGGGATGTCGATTTCGAGCTGGCGCGCCAGAGCGGTACGGCGCGGGCAAGCACAGCTGCGCTGGATGTGACCGACCTCGATCATGATGCGATGATGCTGCACTTGGAAGGCGGATTCTCATTCGAGGCGCCGATGTCGCCGCGCGTGTCGGTTCTGTACGATTTTGCGTCGGGTGATGAATCGCCGCTGGACGGCGAGAGCGGCCGGTTTGATCCGCTGTTCGGTGATCGGTCGTTCGAATTCGGACCAACGAGCATCTGGGGCCTGCTGGCGCGGGGCAATCTTTCCTCGCCAGGCGTGAGGCTGGAGTTCGAGCCGGACGCGGCGTCGGACGTTTTGCTAATGGTGCGCCATATCGAGCTGGCGGAAGCGCGTGATCGCTTCGCCAACAGCGGCGTGGTGGATGTGACGGGCGCCGCGGGGCGCGAGGTGGGCCAGCAGGTGGAGGTGCGTTACCGCCGCTGGCTGGTGGAGGATTCCGTTCGGCTGGCGATTGGCGGGGCGATGCTGGTCGACGGCGCATTCCTGCAGGATGCGCCGAACGCAACGCACGAGGGCGATGCGATGTACGGGTATTCGGAGATCAGCTGGGTGTTTTGACTCTACCCCAGTCTCACGCCGTCAAATGTACGGCGCATGACGAGCTGGTGTTCGACGTGGGCGATGGCTTCGAGGGCTTCGCCGAGACGGTCTTTCACCGTCGAAATCGCGACGCCGGCGGCTGCGGGGGAGACGTTTCCGGCGCGACCGAGTTTTTCGGCAGTCTCGCACGCATCACCCAGGTCCATCGCGCCGACAGAGCGGGCGGCGCCCTTGATGGCGTGAGCGGCGTCGGCCCAGTGTTCGGGGTCGGTGGCGGAATCGAGCATGCGCGACCAGAGATCAGCGGACTGACGGAAGATGCCCAGCGCCTCGGCTGCCAGGGCGGCGTCGGAGCCGGTCATCGTTTCAAGCTGGGCGAGGTCGAGCACGGCTGTCATGCGGGGAAGTCTCGGGTGAGCCGGGAAACGCGAGGTTAACCGGAAGAGGCGGGCGCAGCGGCTGAACGGAGCGTTCATCTGGCCTTCAAGTTGGAGAGAGGACACTTCGTTCCTTATTCTCCGGGGAGGAGACATCACATGTTTCGCAACATCCTTGCGGTCGCAGCTGTCGCGTTGGCGACACTGACTGCGATTGAACCTGCCGTGGCGCAGCGAGGTGATGGCGGCGGACGCGACCGGGGCGGCGATCATCATGGTGATCGTGGCGGCCGGGGCGGCGGCGATTGGGACCGGGGCGATCGTGGCGGACGTGGTGGCGGCGACTGGGATCGGGGTGGCCGCGATCATGATCGTGGCGGACGCGACTGGGATCGGGGCTGGGACCGCGACTGGAACCGCGACTGGGACAACGACTGGAATTGGGGTTACAGCAGCGGCTGGGGTTATGGCGGTTGGGGCTATGGGCATCACTATCGCGACGACGATTGGTGGGTTGGCCTGGCGCTGGGCTCCGCCCTGCTCGACTACGCTCTGACGCCTGACAGCTATTATGGCGGCGGGTCATATGCGTACGGGGACGCTTATGCGGGTTATCCCACGCAGGCGCCGAACGCCTGGGGGCTGCGGCCGAACCAGTGCCGGTGGGACCGCGAATTCGGCTACTGGTACAACCGGCCAGCTGACGTGGAGGTACAGCGCTGCGCTGACGGGTATGGCTCGGTGTACGTGGTGGAAGGGTCGCACCGGTTCTTGCAGTATCGCTGAGGCGGGGGCAGCCACGCCCGGAAACGTGGCGGGCGGGGAACGATTCCCTTTAAATCGGTAGGGATGTCGAATTTTCGCCTTGATGCGTAGTCAGCTTAGGGTCACAAGGTTCGGGTGTCAGGTTCGGCCGGGTAAGGGGTTCGCCCGATGATCGATGTCATCGTCAACGTTCGGGATGCGGTGTTCGCGGCTCTGGTCGCGTGGACGGGTGTGGGCGACGCCGAAGGGCCAAAACCCGCCAAGGACCAGATGGCGCCCGCCGCCAAGACGGCGATCGAGAAGCCGACCCAGCAGCACCAGCCGGCGCAAAAAGTCTACTAACGCCAATCCAGCCGTTTACCGCCGAAATCGCAGCCCCTGTTGGGGTTTTTGCGTTCGTTCGCCTTCCGGGATTAACGGCAGGGTGATGATTCAACCGGTCTGTGTGACTCAACCCTCTTTTCAATCGCTTACATGACAGCCAAGTTCGGTGGGCTGTGTGGGCAGGTCCAGTGATCCGGAAGAATCTTCCGGGGCCCCTGCTGCGCCTGCTTGCTGGCGAGTTGTAGCCACAGTGTACAGGCCCATTGCCGTCATGACGGACCTTACCGACCGACGTAATTCTTCCGCGCGTGTTCGCGCGCAGCTCGAGGCCGCGCGCACGGCCGGCGCCTGGATGCCATGGGCGGGGGCAGCACTTGCCCTGCTGCTGTGGGGCGGGGTTGCCGCGTGGTTGATCGCGGTGGTGGGCTTTGCCGAAATCTTCGCGCAGCCGCCGCTGGTTCTGGCTGGCGGGTTCGCGGCGCTGTTCGCGCCGGGCCTCGCGCTGATCTGCGCAGGCATCATGGCGCGCGAGGGCGCGCGCTCGGCCCAGGCGAACGCGGTTGTGCTGACGTCGGCGCGGCTGCTGCTGGAGCCGGCGGAGGCTTCGCGCTCCGAAGTCGCGAGCCTGGGCGAGGCAGTGGCCAGCCAGACGCAATCGCTGAACCGCGCACTGATGGAAACGCGGGCGCGGCTTGATGCGCTGAAGGGCGATATCGACACGAGCGTGACGGCGGCGCTGAAGGCGGCGGAGATCGTACGCGCGGACAGCGAAGTGCTCGTCTCCAAGATGGGCGCCGAGCGGCAGAGCCTGGCGCAGCTCTCGGAAAACCTGCGCAAGGAATCGGATCAGCTGGCGAAGGCGATTCCGCGCCATGCACAATTGATGGCGGAAGCCACCCGCGCGGCGCAGGACCAGGTGCGCCAGGCAGACACGACGCTGGATCAGCGCCTGCGCGATCTCAACGAGACCGCGGGACATCTCGCGCAGCGCATCAACCAGCTCGACACGATGGGATCTGAAAGCCGCAAGCGGGCGCAGAACCTTGCCAGCGTACTGATGCGTCTGGACGAACAGCTGGTGCAGTCGACGCGCATGGTGGAGTCCGCGACCAAGGCGGGCGAGCTGGCCGCGGCGGCGACAAAGTCGACGGCGGAGACGCTGCGCGACACGATGTCGGATGCGATCGGATCGGCTCTGAAGGCGACGGAAACGATGACGGCGCGCTCGACGCAGGCGTCGGAAGATGCGCGCACGTCGCTGTTGCTTATGAAGGAAGCGGCGCTGCAGGCGGAGGCCACGACGAAGGCGGCCGCACACGCGGCGCGGGCGCATGCGGACGAGACCGAGAAGCGGATCAACCAGCTGTCGGACTCGCTGTTCCGCACGGCGACACGCGCGACCAATGCGGCCGAGGAAGGCCTCGAACGGGCGCGGCAGCGGATCGAGAAGGCTTCCGGCCTGATCAGCCGCATGAAGGACGATGTGGAGCCGTCATCGGTGGACGACCTGATCCTGGAGCCGATTCCGAAAGTGTCAGCAGCGCCGCCGGTGGTGTCGCCGGCGCCGGCGCCGGTTGCGGCGAAGCCGGAGCCGAAGCCAGAGCCACGCCCGGAGCCGGATCGCCCCTTCCCGCTGTTCGGCGCGCGTGAGACGCCCGCGACTCAGCCGCCTGTGACGCAGGCAGGCGGAATCGCGACGAACGGAACGTACGGCAATCAGCCCAGCCTGACCCAGGCGAATGTGACCTCGCTGTTTGCGGCGCAGAAGCCGACGGCTTCTGCCATGGCGCACGACGACCCCCTGCTGGACGCCACGCGCGGCGATGGCGCACATGATGATGAGCTGGTGCTGCAGCACGTGGCGACGCCCTCGCCGCGGCGCGACGATTTCTTCTTCGAAAATGAACCGAAGCGCCACGACGCCGGGCGGGACGAGAGCTGGCGCGGCCTTCTTTCCGGGATCGATCAACCGCAACCGCAGGTGCGCGAGCAATCGGCGGGCGCGATGATCGAGCGGCTGGACCGTGCAGGCGTGCGGCTGCACGTGGTGAAGGCGGCGGATTTGCGCCGGATCGCCAACGCCTCAAGCCAGGGAGAGCGGCAACGCCGCCGCGCCACGCATGAGACGGCGCCGCAAGAAATCCAGCGCGTGACCCGCATGCTGGAGAGCGATCGCGACCTGCAGCACGCAGCCCGCGAGTTCGTGACACGCGAGGCGGCCGATGCGCTGCGCGTCCTGTCGATGGCAGGACGGGCGCGCGAGGATGCGGCGCCAAGGTTGTCAGCGTATCTGCTGCTGGATACGGCGCTGGGGATGCAGATCTAGGGGCTCGTGGCTCCTAGAACGTCTTCCTCACATTCGCGTACACGAAGCGGCCCTGCGGAGAATGCAGATCGCCGAGATAGCCGAAATTGGTGTCTGCCAGCGGCGGGGTTTCGTCGGTGATATTGCGGACGCCAACGCGAAGGCGCGTGGGCGATGATGACGTGCTGTCCAGTTCGTACTGCACGTAAAGATTGTGCGTCTGGTACTCGTCGATAATCCACGGATTGCCCGTGCCGCTGTGGACGATGCCGTCGTCATAGACGTCGCCCACATAGCTGGTGAACCAGCCGGCTCCCCAGTCGTCCATGCGCCAGGTGAGCGCCGAGGTGTAGCGCCATTCGGGGCGGCCGAAGTCACGCACAAGATCGCCCTGCCCTGCGACCGAGAGCGCGGCGGGAATGTCGCCCGCGGCGTTTGCGGCGTTGATGATCTGGCCGTTGGGCGAGACGTCCTGGAAGAACTTGTCGAGGTAGGCGGCGTTGATGCGGAAGGAAAAGTCGCCGATGGGAGTGTCATCAAGGTCGTAATAGAAGCCGATGTCGACGCCCTCGACGGTGCGCGTGTCGAGGTTCAGGTAGTTGTCGTTGACCATGATGATGTCGCCAACCGGCGCAAGACCGGAGTTGGCGAAGGCGGCGATATCATCCGCGTCAGGCGCATTGCGCATCACGGCCGGGTTGGTGCATCCCGCCGCCGACACGTCGAGGCCGCAGGCCTGACGCAGGACATAGTCGAGCAGGATGTGGTTGTCGTCGCCGAAGATGCCGATGACGTTTTCCTGCTCCACACGCCACCAGTCAGCCGTGAAGGTGACGACGCCCCATTCGGCGGGGATGAAGGTCGGCTCGAAGACGAGACCGAACGTCGTGTTGGTGGATTCTTCCGGCTCGAGGTCGGTGCTGCCGGCGCGGTTGGAGGTGACGGCCTGCACCGTGCCCGGGACGCCAGCGGAACAGTTGGTGTTGAACACCGGCGGGGGCGTGTTGTTGAAGACCGCCTGACGAACCGCCGCTTCGCAGCGGATCAGGTCTGACCTGTTGTTGGAGCGCAGGAGGCCGGTTTCGTATTGCTGCTGCAGGTTGGGCGCGCGGAAGCCTTCTGACCACGCCGAGCGGAACAGCAGCATGTCGAACGGACGCCATGACAGAGCGACCTTCGGCTTGGTGATTCCGCCGAACGTGTCGAAATTCTCATGGCGGACGGCCAGCTGCATGTCGACGGACTGCACGAGCGGAATGTTCATCTCAGGCGAGACGAGCGGAACCTGGAACTCGGCATAGGCGGACTGGACTGTGCGGGAGCCGGACGTGTCGAGCGTCAGGTTGTTGCCCATCAGGTCGTTGGTGGTGAGGCCGCTGATGATGTCGGTGAACATGATCGTGCCGTCCTGGCGGGGATCACGATCATCCTTGAAGGTTTCGCGGCGGGTTTCGAGGCCGAAGGCGGCGCCGACATCGCCGGCCCAGAGCGTGAAGAGATCCGGGCGGGAGAGCTTGAAGTCCACCGAGGCGATGGAAGTTTCGTTGCGGCGATAGACCGGGACGACGAAGGACTGGATCGCAGCGAGCTGGCTGGGCGTGCAATCGCCGCCAGAGAAATCCGTGACGCAGCCGCCATTGAAGGGGTTGTAGGCGTCCGGCGTGGAGCGCGCGAGGGCCTGCTGGAACAGCGTGTTGGAGACGCGGTTTTCCCTGTCTTCAGTGGTGGCCACGGAATAGAGCAGCGCGCTTTCCCAGTTCCAGCCATCCCAGTCGCCGCGCAGGCCGACGAGCGCGCGGGTGGAGAGGTTTTCGACCTCGGTCTTGCGCGGGCCGGCATCGATGGTGCGGTAGGCGGCGGTGCTGGTGAGCGAGCCGAGCACGAGATCGAGCGGAGCGCCGGCATAGCCCGCGAGGCGGTTCGGGTTACCGACGACGCCAAACGGGTTGTAGTAGTTGGTCGAGGGGACGACGATCGGAACGGCGCCAAGCATGGGAGCGGCTTCGCGATAACCGACACTGTCGGCGAGATAGACGCCCGCTTCGGCAAACAATTCCATGCCGCCGTCGAACTCGTGGTTCAGGAAGACGAAGCCGTTGTAGCGGTCTACGCCGTTGGTGACCGAGGTATTGGCGTTGATGTCGTAGCGCAGGTCCTGGTCCCGCGTGACCGTGTCGTCGATGCAGACTCCGCCGGGGAGCTGAGCAAGGCAGCCAGGAAGCGTGTTCGGCTGGATGTGGAACTGGCCGTTCGTACCGGCCCCGGTCACTGATAACCCGTTCACGAGAATATTGCCGGACGTGTAGCGGTCGAAAATGCCCCAGGCGGACGTGATCGAGGTGTTGTTGAAGCTGGCGGCGGCGCTGTCGGACGCCCAGTCGGTCGGGAGGCGGCTGCGCAGGTCGGCGTTGGCGGTGAAATCGCGGTCGCGGGCGAAAATCGGATCGCGGGTGAAGTAGGAGGCGAGGACCGAGACGTTGGTGCGACCGTCGTCCGAGGAGACGCCGAATTCCATGGAGGCGGTCAGTTCGTCGGCGCCGGCGCCCTCTTCGTTGCCGTAGGTGAGATCGAGGGTGAAGCCTTCCAGGTTGTCCTTGAGGACGGTGTTGACCACGCCCGCAACGGCATCCGTGCCATAGATGGCGGAGGCGCCGTCGAGCAGGACTTCCACGCGGCGGACGCCCATGGTGGGGATGGAGTTGGTGTTGACGGTAACCACGGGGACCAGGTTCTCGGCCTGAGTGCCCGGGTGGTTTACCATGCGGCGGCCGTTGAGCAGGACCAGCGTGTTGCCGGTTCCCAGCGCACGCAGGTTGATCGAGGCGGTGTCGCCGCGGGCGTCGTTCAGGCTGCCGATGGTGCGGGTGGTGTTGAAGGCGACGTCGCCGAGCTGCGGGATGGAGCGGAATAGATCATCACCCGAGCTGGCGGCGATGGCGTCGAGCTCATCCGCCCCAACGACGGTGACCGGCAGGGCGTCTGTAGGTTTCGCGCCGACGATCTGGCTGCCGACGACGACCACGACATCGCGGCTTTCCCCGGGCGGTTCGCCATCGGCGGGGGGCTGCTGTGCGAAGGCGGCGCCGCAGAGCGCGATGGCGGTCGACGCCATCAGCAGCACACGGACGGGTGACAGACAGATCGGCGGCAGGCTGGTTGGGCGGTTCATGTCGGTCCCCTCTTCGTACACTGACCGAGGCCATCGCGCGCGACGGCAATCCTGCGGGACTTCCCTCCCAGGCAGAACACGTGTCAACCGGATTCGCGCCTATGGCACAGCGACTGGCGTGGACAGACGCATCGATGGAACCCGGATGTCGCCATCGCTCCGATTGTGGTCCAGCCTCACGGCTAATTGAAGCGGTGGACGGGGCGGTTTGACCCAGCGTCGTTGACCGAATTTCAAGCCCCCTCCTTTATGGTGCCTGAAAAGGTTCAGACCGTTCCTGTGAAGCGCACAGTCCTGACGCCCCGCTCGCGGGAACGTCATCAGCCGTGCGCAATCCGCGTCTGGAGGCCGCAGGCCAAAGGACGCAACAGGCGCGTAAGAGAACCCTATGGAGCCATGCTACGGGATGGCCGCGTGGCCTGACGGCGTGTAGTCTGGTGGTGGAGTCGCTTTTTTATGTTGCTGACCAAACGCAACGTCATCATCGGAGCGGTCGCCATAGCGGTGCTGGGCGCCGGCGCGGTTGTCCTCTCGATGATGAATGGCGGCGGCCATGATAGGGCGATGGCCTCGGGCGGACCTGGCGGCGGTCCCGGTGGACCGGGCGGCCCTGGCGGTGGTCCGCCGGGTGGTCCGGGCGGCGGACGCGGCGGGCCGCCGACCCAGGTTGGCGCCTTTGAAGTCGCACCGCGCGTGTTCTCCAGCCGGATCGAGGCGCTTGGCACGCTCGCTCCGCGCGAGCAGGTGACCCTGACCGCCAACGCGGCCGACCGGGTGACGGCGGTGTACTTCGAGGACGGCCAGCGCGTTCAGCGCGGCAAGGTTCTGATGACCCTCGTCAACGAGGAAGAGAATTCCCAGCTTGAAGCTGCGCGCGCCACCGAGGCCAACACCAAGCTGGTCTATGAACGCAACCAGCGGCTGGCGGCGAACGACGCCATCGCCGTGCTGGAGCTGGAACGGTCCAAGTCCGCCTATGACGCCGCTGTCGCGAACGTCGGCGCAATCCAGGCGCGGCTGCGCGACCGGGTCCTGACGGCGCCCTTCAGCGGCGTGCTTGGCTTCCGGCAGGTGAGCGTTGGCGCTTATGTATCGCCCGGGCAGGCGGTGGCGACGCTTATCGACGACAGCCAGATGCGTCTCGAATTTGGCGTCCCCTCGATCTACCTCACCGCGCTACGCCCCGGCCTCGAGATCAGGGCGACAACCAAGGATTTCCCGGGCCGCAACTTTGTCGGCAAGTTGACCTCGATCGACAATGCGATCGACCCGGTGACACTGGCCGTGAAAGTCCGCGCGACCCTGCCGAACGAAGGCGGGTTGCTGAAGTCCGGCACGTCGATGAGCGTGGAGCTGGCGTCCCAGCCGCGCACGTCGCTTTCGGCGCCGGAGATTGCAGTGGTCGCCGAGGGCTCGAAGAACTTCGTGTTCGTGATCGACCAGTCGAAGCAGCCGGCCACCGTGCGCAAGACGGAAGTGACGCTTGGCACCCGAGAGCCGGGCGTTGTCGAGGTGCTGACGGGCCTCCAGTCCGGCGACATGGTCGTCACTGACGGTGTGCTGAAAGTGCGGCCAGGTGCGCCGGTGATGATCGCGCCCAGGGCTGGCGGCGGCGGATCGGCAATCGCGTCTGGCCAAGGCACGACCGACAAGTCTGGCCTCGCCCAGTAACTGGCCTGGAGCTAACGCCGGGAGGCGCCCAATGCTGCTGTCTGATGTCTCGATCAAGCGGCCGGTTTTCGCCACTGTCATCGGCCTGTTGCTGGTGGCGGTCGGCTTCGTCGCGTTCACGCGGCTTGCGCTGCGTGAGTATCCCGATATCGACCCGCCCATCGTCTCGATCCGGACGTCCTATCCGGGCGCGTCGGCCAACGTGGTGGAAACGCGCATCACCGAGGTGATCGAAGATCGGATTTCCGGCATCGAGGGCATCCGATTCATCAACTCATCGAGCCAGGACGGCCAGTCGAACATCTCGATTGAGTTCGACATCTCGCGCGACATGGACTCGGCGGCCAACGACGTCCGCGACCGCGTGGGTGGCATCCTGCGCATGCTGCCGCAGGAAGCCGATCCGCCAGACGTGCAGAAGGCGGACGCTTCGGAAGAGACCGTGCTCTGGATGCGCCTCGCCTCCGATTCGCGCACGCCGCTTGAACTGACTGATTATGCCGAGCGCTATCTGGTCGACCGCTTCTCCTCCATCGACGGGGTGGCGCGCGTAATGATCGGCGGCCAGCGTACGCCGGCCATGCGCGTATGGCTCGATCGCCGCGCCATTGCTGCGCGCGGGCTTACCGTCAGCGACATTGAGCGCGCCGTGCGCACCGAGAACGTCGAAACGCCGGCAGGCTCGCTGACGTCGGAAGACCTCGTCTTCGCCAACCGCATCGAGCGGCCGTTCCGCACAGCGGAGGAATTCGCGCAGCTGGTGGTCTTCAAGGGCGCGGACGGCGTGGTCGTGCGCCTGGGTGATGTCGCCCGCGTTGAAGCCGGCGCCGAGGAGGATCGCAGCATCTTCCGGGCCAACGGGCTCGACACCATCGGCATCGGCATCGTGAAGCAGTCCGTGGCGAATGTGGTGGAAGTGGCGCGGGTTGCCCGCGAGCGCGCCGCCGAAGTGGCCGCAACCCTGCACGAGGACATGAACCTTCGGATCAACTTCGACGGATCGGTCTTCGTCAACGCGGCGATCAACGAGGTGTTCATCACGCTCGGCATCGCCGTCCTGCTGGTGGTGGGCGTGATCTACGTCTTCCTCGGTAATTTCAAGGCGACGATCATTCCGGCCGTGACGGTTCCGATTTCACTGATCGCAGCGTTCACCGTGCTTTATGCGCTGGGCCTGTCAATCAACATGCTGACGCTGCTGGCGCTGGTGATGGCCATCGGCCTGGTGGTCGATGACGCCATCGTGGTGCTGGAGAATATTCACCGCCGCATCGAGGAGTATGGCGAGACGCCGCTGGTGGCCGCCTATCGCGGCACGCGCCAGGTGGGCTTTGCGGTCGTGGCGACCACCATGGTGCTGATCGCGGTGTTCGTGCCGATCACCTTCATGCAGGGCCAGGTGGGCCGCTTGTTCACCGAGTTCGCCATCGCGATCGCAGCGGCCATCGCCTTCTCGATGCTGGTGGCGCTGACCATCTCGCCGATGATGGCGTCCAAGCTGCTGAAGGCGCACGCGGGACACGAGAAGCCCAAGGGCTTCGCTGGCGTCGTCGAGCGCGCTTTCGCCGCTCTGCGCCGCGGCTATGGCGCTGTCTATGACGCCACCGTGAAACGCCCGATTCTCATCGCAATCCTGTTTTTCGCCAGCCTTGGCGGAGGCTACTGGCTGTTCACCCAGATCCCGGGTGAATACACGCCCAACGAGGACCGCGGATCATTCCAGGTCATGATCTCAGGACCCGAGGGCGCATCGTTCGAATACATGCAGCCCTTTATCGAGCAGATCGAAGAGCGGCTGATACCGCTGGTGAAGAGCGAAACGAACCCCGAGGGCGAGATCGAAGGCATTTCTGTGCGTGCGCCGGGGGGCTTTGGCCCGGTGGGTAGCGCGTTCAACTCCGGGTCGATCCAGGTCGTGCTCACGGAGTGGGGCCATCGCCGCAACGGGTTCGAGATCGTCAACGACGTCAACCGCAGGCTGAGCAGCATCACAGGCGTGCGCGCGTTTGCGAACATGCCGTCGGGCTTCGGCGGCGGCCGCGGCAACCCCAAGCCGATCCAGTTTGTGCTGAAGGGGCCGTCCTACGAAACGCTGGTGGAATGGCGCAACACGTTCGTCGACGCGCTGAACGCCAACAATCCGGGCATCAACCAGATCGACTGGGACTACAAGGAAACGCAGCAGCAGTATCGCGTGAATGTCGACATCGCACGCGCATCCGACCTTGGCGTGACCGTGCAGGAGATCGGCTCGACGCTGCAGACGATGCTCGGCTCGAAGCGCGTGGGCACGTTCATCCAGAACGGCGAAGAGCGCTATGTGATCTTCGAGGGCGAGCGCACTGAACAGGCGACGCCGTCCGACATGGAGAGCATCTATGTGCGCTCGGCGCGGACGCAGCAACTGATCCCGCTGTCCAATCTGGTGAGCATCGAGCAGATGGCGGATTCGCGCCAGCTCAACCGCTATAACCGCGTGCGCGCCATCACGGTGAGCGCCAACCTCGATCCAGGCGTGTCGCTGGGCGTCGCGCTGGACAAGATGGAAGCGCTGGCGCGCCAGGTGCTGCCGGAGGAAGTGGCCATCGACTACAAGGGCCAGTCGCTGGACTACAAGCGCGCGGGCGAGAGCATCCTGTTCGTGTTCGGCTTCGGCATCCTGGTGGTGTTCCTGGTGCTGGCGGCGCAGTTCGAGAGCTGGACCCACCCGTTCGTCATCATGCTGTGCGTGCCGGCGACGATTGGCGGCGGCTTGCTCGGCATCTGGCTGACGGGCAACTCGCTGAACATCTACACGCAGATCGGCCTGATCATGCTGGTGGGACTGGCTGCCAAAAACGGCATTCTCATCGTCGAGTTCGCAAACCAGTTGCGCGACCAGGGCAAGGAATTCGGCGCGGCGCTGAAGGAAGCCGCCCTCACCCGTTTCCGCCCCATCGTGATGACGTCGCTGACGGCCATTGCGGGCGCCATTCCGCTGATCTTCAGCCATGGCGCGGGTTCCGAAACGCGCGCCGCGATCGGCACCGTGATCCTGTTCGGGGTGGCGACGGCGATGATCGTGACGCTCATTCTCGTGCCGGCGGCCTATGCGATGCTGGCGCGACGGACGGGCAGCCCGCGTGATGTTGAGCGCAAGCTGGCGCGCGAGGAGCTGGCGACGCCGGCGGAGAATCTGACGCCAGCGGAGTAGGCGCCCTACCCGCCGCGCATCTCGCTGGGGCTCTTGCCGGTCCAGCGCTTGAAGGCGCGGGAGAAGGCCGCAGGATCGGAGAAGCCGACAAGGTAGGCTGTCTCGTTCACTGACGCCTTGCGGCCTGCAAGATAGTGCAGCGCGAGGCGGTGACGCAGATCATCGAGCACCTTCTCGAACGTGACGCCCTCGGCCTTCAGGCGGCGGAACAACGTTTGGCGGCTGACGCCGAGGCTCGCAGCGACGGTATCCATGCTGGCCTCGCCCTTGTGCAGGATCAGCATCAGCTGGCTCTCAACCTTCCCGCGCGTGGTCTTCGTGCTCTCGAGATCCTTGAGGAGTTGTTCGGCGCGTTCGCTGAGGACGCCGAAAACATAGCGCGGCTGGAGTGCGACCTTCATGGCCGTGATGCCGGGGTGGAGGCGTATGGCGTTCCATGGCGCATCGAACACGACGGGACATTGGAAGATGCGCTCGTATTCGTCGCGATAGGACGGCGCTGCATGGGTGACGTGGACTTCGAGGACGTGGGGCTCTGACAGGAAGCGGCGCGGATGGCAGCACATGCGCGCGAATGTGACTTCTGTGAGTTCGGGGAAGTCGTTGGGGTTGGCGCGGGTATCGACGAGCCAGACGCCGCGTGAATCGCCTACGTGGTGGAAGCGCTGCCCGCCCGCGCCGACGCCTTCGACTTCGATCGCGAGACGGCCGAAGCGGTTCATCTGGACGAAGGCTTCGCCCATCGTCGCGGACGCATTCATGATGAGGCCAGTGATGGACAGATCCGACAGATCGACACTCTCGCCATAGTGAAGCGCCAGGGCCGGATCGCCCGTCATCTCCTTCGCCGCGCGCATCAACGCGATGTAGCGGTCCATCGCGATACGGTTGTCCTGGTCGTCGAGGTCGGCAAGCGCGATGCCGGCGGCGCGCGCGAGTTCATCGGCGTCGGCCCCTTTTTCGACGGCGAGCTTGACGAGACCACGCGGCAGGCCGGCCCCGACGGTCAGCATGGACACGCGGCGCACTGAAAGCGGGCGATGTAACGGGCGATCATGGCTTTGTCGTCTCCGATCAAGGCGTGGGAGGTGCGCCTGTCGATGTGTTCATGGCGCATTCAAACACAACGCCCGATGAATGGCGGACAACATAACAAGGGACAAACCCTATGATGCGCCTCCCCGGACTTATCGCCCTGATGCTCGCCGTCACGCCATGCGCCCTGGCGCAGGCCTCACCCGCCGATCCGTTTACGCAGTCTCCGACATCGCTTGCGCCCATGTCGGAGATTCCGCGCACGCCCGAGGGCAGACCGGATTTTCAGGGCGTGGTGTGGGCGACAAACTACTTCCCGGTATTCGAGCTGTCGCCCATGAGCGCCGACCTTGTCGTGTCGGAGGAAGAGGCTGCGCGGATCGTTGCGACCATGGTCGGCGGCATGCAGGGCTTCCTCGAGAAGAGCATCGATCCGGAGGCGCATGTCATCATGGGTGAAACGGACGGGCTGCCGGTTGTGCGGGGCGAGCGTCGGACGCGCCTGATTGTGGTTCCGGCGAACGGGAAGCTGCCACTGACGGACGCCGCACGCGCCGTCGCCAAAGCAACCGACACGATGGATGGACCGAAGGATGACTACGAACAGCGTCCTACGAGCGAGCGCTGCCTTGTGCTGAGCGGACTGCCGCCGGTCCATGCAGTGATCTCCTACAATCGCCAGCAGATCATCCAGACGTCGACGCATGTGGTGATCCACAACGAGAATGGTGACGAGGCGCGGATCATTCCGTTCGCCAACGCACATGCGCCGGATGACCTGCGGTCCTGGTATGGCGATTCAATTGCGCGCTGGGACGGCGACACGCTGGTGATCGAGACGATCCGGATGCCTGAGAGCGAGCGCGTGCGCGGGCTTCTGACTAAGTTCGTCGTCAACAAGGACGCCAAGGTGATCGAGCGTTACACGCGGCTCTCGGAAACGGAATTGCTGTACCAGTTCACCATCGTGGATCCGGAAGCGTATTCGGAGCCGTGGGTGGCGGAGTTCTCGTTCAGCGCCGTGGACACGGGCATGTATCCCTCGCCCTGCCATGAGCACAATCATTCGCTGCCCAATATCCTGATGGGGCAACGCGTGGCGGACGCGCGCGTGGCGCAGTAGCTCAAACAGAAAGGGCGGCTCGCGGGAGCCGCCCTTTCCGGTTTGCCTATGATGAAGGCCTACGGCTTCACGAGCGCGTCGTAGATCCACGCGCGGTTCTTGCGCTGGTACTCGGCCAGCAGGGCGCGGTCCTGGATCATGAAGACCATGACGAGGTCGTTCTTGGGGTCGACCCAGAACTCGGTGCCGGCGATGCCGTTCCAGGAGAAGGTGCCGTTGCCCGGACGCTGTTTTGTGTCGTCCGTCACCAGCGAGAAGCCGAGACCGAATTCCATCGAATTGGCCATGGGTCCCATGGCCGGGAAGAACAGGCCGGCCTTGCGCATGGCTTCATTGGTTTCCGGCTGGCGCATGCGATCGAGCGTTTCCTTCTTGATGATGCGCACGCCGCGATATTCGCCATCGTTGCGCAGCATCTCGGCGAAGCGGAGATAGTCTTCCGCCGTGGAGGAAATGCCGCCGCCGCCCTGAAGGAAGGGAACCGGGACCGTGTAGTCGTAATACAGCGGGTCATTGTGTTTCGACTGCGCCAGGCGGGCGGAGAGTTCCTTCGGCTGGAAGAACTTCGTGTCGGTCATGCCGAGCGGGCCGGTGACGCGTTCCTGCACGAGGACATCAAGTGGCTTGCCGCCGGCGACTTCGATAAGTGCGCCGAGGACGTCGGTGGAGCGCGAGTAGTTCCATGCGGTGCCCGGTTCGGCGGCGAGCGGGAGACCGGCGAAGATCTTCGCCTGTTCGCGCGCGGTCTTGGAGGGATCGCCCTCGCCGGCGGCTGCGTATTGTTTGCCGAGCGGGGTGTTGGGCTGGATGAAGCCGTAGATCAGCCCCGACGTGTGGGACATCAAGTGCCGGACCAGCATCGGCGTCTGCGCCGGCTTCGTCGAGCCATCAGCCTGCATGACAGTGAGGTTGGCGTATTCGGGCAGGTATTTGGAGACCGGATCGTCCACGGAGAGCTTGCCCTCCTCCACCAGCGTCATGGCGGCGACGGTAACGATGGGCTTTGTCATCGAGAAGACGCGGAAGATTGTCTCTTCGGTCATCGGCGTGGTCTGGCCGGGGCCCTGAACGCCGAAGCCCTGCGCAAAGGCTACCTGGCCGTGGCGGGCAATGAGCAGATAAGCGCCGGGGATTTTCCCGGAGATCACGTCCTCGTTCAGCGCCTTGCGGATCTCGCCGAGCTTGGCCTGGTCGAAGCCGAGCGCCGCCGCATCGCCCGCGACGAGCGAAGAGGCGTAGGGATCGGCGATCGCAGGTGCGCTCTGGCAACCGCTCGCAAGTGCGAAGGCGAATGCCGCAGCTGCGGCAATAATGCTGCGTCTCATGTAGGCCATGGCGTTCTCTTACCTCCCCGCACGGGCCGCTTCCCGCGACCGTCATATGCAGTGGCTGTAGCGCGCTTCACGCGTCGGTGGAAAGTCCCCACCCGAGCAATGGCCCGTGAGCGAGGCGGGGGCACGTGACTGGGGAGGAACCGACGGGACTTGCCCCCCGGCTGCGTTCAAAGTCTATTACGTGCGACACCTCGGCAATGGCATGCCTCTGGAGAGCGGGTTACCCATTGGCGAGGCGGAGAATGATTGCGCGCTGAAGCCGGTAATGGCGAACACGCCACCGGCCCATTCGCGCAAGAGGGAGAGAAAATGACCCGCTCTATGATTGCGTTGGCGCTGGCGCTGGCGCTTGCCATGGCCGCCTGTTCCGACAATTCCGGTGGCGCTGCAGTCGTCCCGGCCAAGCCCGTTGAAGGCATGGGGGCGGCGACACTCGCCGACCTGCGCACTGACACGGCATTCCTCGACGTGATGAACCATGTGATCGACTACAACGCCTGGGGTGTCTGGAACGCCCAGGGCTGGATCATCGACAAGGACGGCATCCACGAACTCTTCCCGACGACGGAAGCGGGATGGGTCGCAGCTGAAAGCGCTGCCTTCACGCTGGCCGAGGCGTCCAACGCACTGATGCTGCCGGGACGGCCGCGATCGGCGGACAAGGAGTGGGTGGAGTTCTCGCACCAGTTGTATGACGCCGCGAAGAAGGCGCAGGAGACGGCATTGCGTCAAGACAAGCAGGCGTTCTTCGACGCCGGCGGCGAAATCTACCAGGCGTGCGTGGCCTGCCATAACCGCTTCTCGCCCAAGGACGGTGGCAAGCCGATGGGACACCTGCCCGAGCTGCCAAACCGGACGCCGCCGCCAAATCAATAGGACGCGATTTGCTGATCTGATGTGGTTTGACCCGCATCAGTCGCATCAAGAAGTTTTCAGGTGACCGTAAATGCGGCGCCATGAGGGGAGAGACCGGATTTGCTACACGATTTCATCAACTGGATAAGGGAGGACCTCGGGCGCTTTACCGAGGATGGCCTCTCGTGGTCGCACCAGCTGCACCAGTCGCTGTTCATGTGGAATGTCATCGAGGGCACGCACGTGCTGACGATCATGTTCTTCGCCGGGACGATCTGGCTGATCGACCTCAGGATGATGGGAGTGGCGTTCCGAAACGTTCCCATCTCCACGCTGAACAACAAGGTTCTGCCGATCACGATGATCTCGTTCGGCGTGATGATCGCGACCGGGATCATCGCCTTCATCGGCCGGGATCCGATGATGTACTACCACAACATCTGGTTCCGCCTGAAAATGGTGTTCCTGTTGATCGCACTGATCAACATCCTGTGGTTCCACTACAAGGTCCAGAAGTCCGAGCATGAGTGGGACACGATCCCGCCGGATGCGGAGACTCCCGCAAAAGCCCGCAGCGGACCTGCACTGTGGGCCTTCCTGGGCGCGACGCTGCTGCTGCTGGGAACATTCCCGATCACCAATGTCGATCTCGGCCTGATCGTGTCGGCGCGCTTGGCTCTCACGGTCATCGCACTGGTCTCACTGTTCATTTACATTGATGGCCGGACGCCGAGCATCCCGCGCGTGGTGAAATTGTCCGGCGCGATTTCGCTAAGCGCGTGGTTCCTGGTGATCATCTTCGGCCGATTCATCGCATACGACTGGTTCTACTGCGAGAAGACCGACCCGGGTTCGCTGGCCTACGTGCTCCAGGAATGCGCCGCCTACCAGGACACCAGCGGCGAGGAAGGAATCTTCGAGGAAGAGGTCGCGCCCGAAGACCCGCCGCCAGAGGGCGAGGCGGCGCCAACAGCGCCTGATGCCGAACCTGCCCAACCCACGACCGGTCAGGAGGGCTGATCGCCATGACATTCGAAAAATATCTTGGACAGGTTCCCGGCTTCACCGACTTCGTGTCGGCCATGCCAAACGTCTGGCCGATTTCGATGCTGCAGGACATCTATGCGCCGTTCGGCGCGCTGCACCTTGTCGGCCTTGGCCTGATGGGCGGCGCCGTGCTGCTGCTGAACCTGCGCCTGATGGGAGCCAACGTTACCGGCCAGACCCTTCCCGACGTGGAACGGTCGACGCGGCCCTGGCTCATCGTTGGACTCGGCATCGTGCTGGGCACCGGGATCATCATCGGCATGCTCAACTCCTACAAGTTGTACACGTCGGTGCCGTTCTTCGTGAAAATCATGGCGTTGATCGCCGCCTGCGTCTTCTCGTTCGGCGTCACCAATTCGCTGGCCAAGAACGAGGGCAAGGCTTCGACGGGCGTGCTCGTCGGGCTCGCCATCGCCATGGCGTTCTGGCTGTTCTCACTGGGCGTGTTCCAGAGCGACGTCATCACGGCGCCGGGCGTCTTCCACGCGATCACGGCGGGCTATGCGCTGTTGCTGATCTATGGCGTGCGGACGCGCTGGATCGCGGCCGGGGTCTTCGCCCTTCTCTATGGCGGCCTGTTCCTGATGTACGCCGTTGTCGGGTTCGACACGTATGAGCCGGTGTTCGACGTGGTCGCCTACTCCGCTACCGTCGCAGGGGCGGTGATAATGGCGGTGCTCTACGGGGTCGAAATCTACCTCGGGCGCGCCGACGCAGCGACGCCGACGGCTAAGCTGGCGGCGCTGTTCTCGGTGCTGTGCTGGGTGACGGTTGCGGCTGGCGGACGCTGGATCGGTTTCGGCGGCTGACGCAGGCCTAACGACTGAAATGAAAGCCCCGGAGGCGATTGTCCTCCGGGGCTTTTTCGTATCTGCGGGGGCGCGCGGCGGGCCCCTATTGACGCAAAGCGTGACACGTGGCGCGTTTGTTTCATGCGCATCATTTTCACGTCCACCCTACCTGCCCTTGTCCTCCTCGCCGCCTGTTCGGGAGAGGCGCCCGCTCCAGCCGCGCAGGCCCCAGCAGACGCCGCGCCCGAGGCAAGCGCGCCAGATGAGCCAGCGCCGCTTTCGTTGGTCGAGCCGGTTGTTGCAGCAGAGCGGGCGTTTGCCGCGGACGCGGCGCGGGTCGGCTGGATCGACGCCTATCCGCTGTGGGCGGCCCAGGATGGAATGGTGCTGCAGAAGGGAATCTCAAGCGCGCTGGAGTTCGCAGCGAACATCCATCCCGACGTGCGCGGCGACACGTCGCTGGCGTGGGGCCCAGAGTTTGCGGGCGTCTCGGCAGGCGGCGATTTCGGTTTCACGGCGGGGCCGTTCAATGGCGATGGGACCGCGTTTGGCTACTACCTGACGGTGTGGCGCAAGCAGGCGGACGGCGGCTGGCGCTGGGTATTCGAGGGCGGGGTCGATACGCTTGAGCCGACATACGCGCCGGCGGCGGATGCGCCCGTGACGGCGATCGCGGCAACCGTTCCCGACGGCCCGGCTGACAAGGCGCGGGCAGCCTTGCTGGCGCAGGAAGCAATGCTGGCTTCGCAGGTTGCATCGGAGGGCGCAGCGGCGGTGAGCGATTATCTTGCACCAGTCTCACGCGTGCAGCGCGAGGGCGAGGCGCCGGCGAGCGATGCCGACGCGGCGCTGAGCCTGATCCGGCAGGATCCCGCCAGCCTCAGCTATGCCGCACCGACACGCGTGGAGATGTCGGCGGCGGGAGACATGGCGCTGACCATCGGCGACGTGAAGTGGGAAGGCGGCGGAGGCTACGCCACGCGCGTCTGGGCGCAGACTGCGGTTGGTTGGCGGATCGTGTTCGACCAGATCGTGCCGCGGTAGCGATGGGGCTTGCCTCACCCGCGTTCCTGCTCGCCGATTTTCAGACATGGCGGTGTTTTCCGGCGGCGGCGACTCGCGCTGATCGCATCCTCGCCCCTCAACAGTGGAGAGGCGAATGCACACCCTATCGGGACGACGGGCGCTGGTTACAGGCGGCAGCCGCGGAATCGGCGCGGCTATCGTGACGCGACTGGCGGCGGACGGAGCCAGCGTTGCTTTCACCTGGACGCGGGCTGTGCAGGCGGCCGAACAGGTCGAGGCGGCGCACGGCGCCCGAGGGTTTCAGGTCGACGCCGCTGACCGCGCCGGCGTGATCGCTTTGGCTGAGCATATTGGGCCGCTCGACATTGCCGTGATCAATGCGGGGGTCGGCCTGATTGGCGATTGCCTGACACTGGATGCGGCCAGTGTCGATCGACTGATCGACGTCAATGTTCGTGGGGCGTGGATCGCCGCCGTCGAGGCCGGACGCCGCATGCGGGAAGACGGGCGGATCATTCTGGTTGGGTCCATCCTGGCCGACGCTGTGCATGCGCCGGGGGCGGCGGCATACGCGATGACCAAGGCGGCCATTCAGGGCCTGACGCGCGGACTGGCGCGAGACTTCGGAGCCCGGCGGATCACCGTCAATTGCATCCAGCCGGGCGCAACGGACACAGACATGAACCCTGCCACCGGGCCGTTCGCGGCCGCATTGCATGCCGACATGGCGATTCCCCGGCATTCAACGCCGGCCGAAATCGCGGGGCTTGCGGCATGGCTTGCAGGGCCGGAAGCGGCGATGGTGACCGGCGCTACGCTGACCATGGATGGCGGTTTTCTGGCCTGAGTGGTCGGCCGCATGCACAACGCGCGGCCAATACGAAAAGGCCCGCCGTCCTGTTGGACGGCGGGCCAATCGTTATGCCCAGCTCAAGAGAGCCGCGTTAGATCGCGGCGCACTTGTTGGCGTTGCCGCCTTCACCCGGATCCGCACCGTCATCCGGAGCGTTCGTGCCCGAGGAGCCGACGAACAGTTTGCAACCGTTCGGGAACGTGACGTCACGGCCGTTGGCCTTGCAGGTCGAGATTTTCAGGGTCTTGCCCTTCCACTCTTTCGTGCAGAGAGCGTCTTTCGACTGGTAGCCGCGGACGACAACTTCCGTGCCCGGCTTCAGCGAGTTCTTGTTGACGCCCGTGCGGACGAGCGTGTTGGGCGTGCCGCCCTCGATCGCCCAGTTGAACGTCGTACCGGCTTTCGCCTTGCCGGCGCCATCGACGTTCGGGACGTTGATGTGGATCCAGGTGTGGGGGTTCACCCACTCGACGTGGTCAACCTTGCCTTTGAGCAGCACGGGCTTCTCGGCGTCGAATTCGGCCGCGAAGGCGTGGTGCGCGTAGGCGGCCGTTCCGGCGCCGACGGTCGTCAGGGCGGCCAGGGCCAGACCCGCAACGACGAGACGAACTTTATTCTTCATCTACTTCCTCCTGATCCGGCGGGTGGGCGCCGCCGTGATTTTGATGAGGGCTGCGATCCGTGCCCGGACCCTTCTGACCAGCGCCCCTGAAATTACGTTCCTTTTAGTCCTGTCGTTCGTAGCGCTCAATACGCCAACTGTGTCGCGCCAGGCCGGAGGAAATCTTCAGCTAGCGAACCAGTCAGCCGTTTTGCACTGATTCAAATGGCATTTCTCATGTCCGGCCGCGCCAGCGCTTCGTTAACACGGCCGTTCACAACAACTTCAACGCACTGGAGATGGAAATCCGGCGGGATCGGGCTGCGCCAAATCCCGCCGAAATCGCTTTCCAGCCTATTGGTTGCCCTCGGCCGCGCGCTGCTCGGCTTCGCGCTTGGCGCGATCCAGGGCAGGACCCGGCAGCGGGTTCTTGCGGAGGTGGCCGTACATAAGCTCTTCGACGAACTCGACGCACTTGAACTGCTGGAGCTGGGCGTCCTCTTCGATCTTCTTGTAGAGGATCGTCGAGATCTTCAGCGGCTCGGTGTAAACCTCCTCGTCGATGATCTCGGCTTCATAGCGCATGTGGAAGTCGGACAGCGGCGTCCAGCGCTCGATCACCTTGGTGGCGTAGCCGTGGTGGTTGCCCGAACGGTCGAGCCAGGTGTCCTGCAACAGTCCGCGAACTTCGACGACGAAGGTGTCGCCTTCCCACTTGCCGTAGGAGGTGCCCATCCACGAATCGAGTGGCGGGTCTTCCGGATCCTGCAGGAAGACGTTGCGGACGGCGCCAGCGTATTCGTAAGCGAAGAACACCGCCGAATCCGAATGGAAGATCTGGAACGGCTTGTCCATGTAATTGGCGCGCGGAACGCCCGGCAGGTAGCATTTCACTTCCGGGTCGAGCTCAACCGCAAGCTTGCGGTTCTCGTCACGGGTGGCGAGCGCTTCCGGAGTGTAGGGGATCTTGCCGCCAGCGTTCTGGACGATGCCGATGCCGGCAGGAACCGCACCGATCGCGCCGAGCGCCACAACCGAAGCATGCGGCACGGGCACGTAGGGGCCTTCACGCATCTGAAGCGCGGCCGAGGCCGGGTGAGCTTCGATGTTGTAGTTGGCCGGGTTGAGGACCTGCCACACACCGTTGAGATCGGGGTGGACGCCATCCGGTCCGCGCTTGGCCTTCCAGGCGGTCGCCGGGGCCGGGGCATCAGCCACAGTGGCTGACGCGGCGGGGTCCATCGGCATTGTTTGGCAGGCGCCGAGCGCGCACGCCAAAGCCATCACTGATACGAGCTTGTTCATGTCTCCTCCCCGTTTGCCCGACGCCTTCCGAATGTTCCCGTGACGATCTTCGTCCCCGTCTCCACAAACTGCTGTGGGCGGATTGATTGGAAACTGGCGCCAGGCTGACGCAGGGGGGAACATACCGACCTGCCCCTAGAGCGCAATACTGGCGCGAAGACCTGAGACAAAGTCGCCCTTTCACCTGTGACTTTCACGCCAGAGAACAAAAATGCGCGCGTGGGTGGCGGCCTGATACAGACGGAGCAGGGGCATGCCGTGGCGGGGCATGGGCATCCGGCTTCACAATCGGGTGAGAGTCGCAGGCATTCGCGCGATGCCGCAACTGCGAAAGGTCAGTCGCGTCCGGAAGCCGGCGACTCAGGCTGTCCGCAGCGCGCTCACGACATCGTCGGAAAGCAGGTAGCGGCGTGCGCCCGGAACGACCAAAGCCGGACGGGCGAAAGCCGGCTCGTCGAACCCCATGACGTGCAGCATGGTGGAGAAGAACGAATTCGAGTTTCGTCCGAAGCCCATGAACGGATATGGCAGCCCCGCCCCGCCTTCGGGCCCGTCGCTGAGTGCGTTGATGCGGCGGATGGCTTCAAGCGCGGGAGCGAGGCGTTGCTCGATCCCTTCCGGGGTCAGGCCATCGGCGAGGACGCGCATGGCGCCGCTTTCGATAGCGGGCGCGAGGCGCCAGGCCGGACCGGATGATCCGTTGATTGGCATGAAGGTGCGGGGGTGGGTCTTGCTGTCGTAGCCGCGCAGGCGGTCGCTCGGCAGATAGCCGATGGGCTTGTTGCGCCAAACCTTGGCGTCGCGGTCATACCAAGAGGCGAGGCCGTTGATCTGGCGAACCGCCTGCCCGCGTGCGTCGCCGATGACGATCATCCGGTGCGCCGCAAAACGCGAGCGGCGCGGGATGCGCAGTTCGGCGGCGTTGATGCTCCAGGTAGTCATGGTGGCAGCATACGAAAAATCTCTGGCGAACGGTATTGCCCGAACACATCCCCGCGATTGCGCTGAATGGCCCGCTTTGCAAGGGGGAGCGGCTGGTGCAGGTTCGGCGGACTCAGACATGCAGTCGCGGACAACGCGACGCACACCTCGGGAGGAATTCATGACCAAGTCCCTGCTGGCGACGGCATTGGCGGCAGCATCGCTTGTCGTGATCGCGTCTTGCCAGACGCCCGAACAAGGCCGTGAAACGATCGTCGTGCGGTCAGCTCCTGGGCATGATGGCGGCGACGCGGCGGCGCAGGCGCCCGTGTCGCATGATGCGCCTCCGGCGCCGACGCAGGCGGGGAGCACGACTGGCGTGCATCCGGGCGAAGCGATCTACAAGGCGACGTGCGCGGCGTGTCACGACCAGCCGGAGGCGACGCGCTCGCCCTCGCGCGACAACCTCAAGGGCATGAGCTTCCAGTTCGTCAACTACGCGCTGACCAACGGCAAGATGAAGGACATGGCCGCAAACCTGACCGCGGACGAGCGCGCGGCCGTGGTGAGCTATGTCACCGGGCGCGACACCAGCAAGACGGTCGACTGGACGCCGAACCTGATGTGCACGGGCGCGCGGGCGGCGGTTGATCTTGAGGGGCCGAATGCGGCAACCGCCACGCATTTCGGTTATGACTGGCGCAACACGCGCAAGCTGACCGCGCAACAGGCGGGCCTTACAACCGCGCAGATGGGCGACATGGAGCTGGCGTGGGCGATCGCGTTCCCGGACGCGACCATCATGCGCAGCCAGGGCGCCATCGTGGGCAAGAACCTGTTCTATCCCGTGGCCGAAGCCGGGAAGATGTACGCGTTCGACCTGAGCGATCCGGCCAAGCCGTGTGTCCAATGGGTCTACACCACGCCAGGCGAAGCGCCGCTGCGCACGAGCGTTGCGTATGGCGTGCTGGGCGATGGAACGCCGCTGCTGGTGTTCTCCGGCATCGACTCGACGGTGCATGCGGTGGACCCGCGCACCGGCAAGGCGCTGTGGACCAAGCCGGTCGGCGTCTATTCGCACTCAATGACCACGGGCACGCCGAGCATCCTGAAGGATCGCGTGATCGTTCCGGTGGCGCAGTTCGAGATTTCGGTTGCGGCGGACAACAAGCACGAGTGCTGCACCAACCATGGCTATGTCCTGTCGCTCGACCCGAAGACGGGGGCGCAGCAATGGCGCTATGATACGATGCCCGACGCAACCGTGCTGCGTGATCGCGGCGATGGACAGCCGCTGAAAGGGCCTTCGGGCGCGCCGATCTGGAATTCGCCGGTTGTCGACGAGACGCGCGGGCTGGTGTTCTTCGCAACGGGAGAGAGCAACTCGCCGCCGGCGCACAAGAACACCAATGCGGTGATCGCCATCGACCTGAAGACCGGCAAGGAAAAGTGGAGCTTCCACGCGACGCCGAAGGACATCTTCAATTCCGGCTGCGGGCCCAACCCGGCGGAGGACAAGCTGAACTGCGTGGGGCCTGACGAGACGGTCTATCGCGATGTGGACTTCGGCGCGTCGGTGATCCTCGGCAAGGGAAGCGACGGGAAGGAGCTTCTCTACGCCGGACAGAAATCCGGATCGGCGTGGGCATTCGAGCCTGACACGGGCAAGGTGGTGTGGCGCACGCCGCTGGGCACGGGCGGCGCGCTGGGCGGGGTTCACTGGGGCATCGCGTTCGACAACGACATCGTCTACGCGCCGATCACGGCGGTGGGCCGACCGATTGCTGGCGAGTGGGAGGGCGATCCCAACATCAAGTCGGGCATCTATGCGCTCGATGCGAAGACCGGAAAGATCAAGTGGCAGTTCAACCCCGAACCGCCGCCGGGCACGCCCCTGCCCGCCCCGGGAACACGCGGCGGCTGGCGCGGCAACATCCTGTCGGCGGCGCCAGCGGTGATTGATGGCGCGGTGGTGTCGGCGGCGCTGAACGGCGCGCTCTATGTCAACGACGCGAAGACGGGCAAGCTGCTGTGGTCCTACGAGACGGCGAAGGACTATCAGGGCATCAACGGCGTCGCCGGCAAGGGCGGCGCGATCGACTCGAACTCGATCACGGCGATGAACGGGCTGCTGCTGGTGAACTCCGGATACGGCATGTTTGGCCAGGCTGGCGGGAATATGTTGCTGGCGTTCAAGCCGAAGGGGTGATGCGCGGCAGCGTCACGATGTTGGATGCCCGCTACTAATCTGCTAGGCTTCATGCGTTGATGGCGCAGCATTGGCGTGCCTGCAACAACTGGTTGGGGAGTGTTGTTTGTGAAGATGAGACTTGCTGTTGCTGCGGCGATAGCAGCTGTGCTTTTTCCACTGGGCGCCAGCGCCCAGACATCGGGACAAGGCGGCCCCCCTGACTTTCTCTGGGTGAGCCCGGATGGAGGCCTCCGCTTCGGGAGGCCGGCGCGCTGGGTGCGGGAGAAGTTACCGCGCGGCAGTGAGTTCGCGCTCGGCGTGTCCAAGAAGGGGGCGTCATCGACCATTCACTGCAATATGGCGTTCTCGGTGTTTGGCGTGGCGCAACCAGGCGTCACGCAGGCGTTCATCAACGCTCGCCTGCTTGAGGGCGCTGCAGCGATCACCATGGACGAGAAGCGCACCAAGTTGGTGGGCGGCATCACCATTATGGACGGATTTCTTGCGATCGAACCGCGAGTGCAGATCATCATGAAGGCGATGTATATCCAGGGCGGGAAGATGCATGACGTCGATATAACGTGCATTCGCACGGGCGTGCCGGCCGTGCTAAACATGGAAGACTTGAAAACGGCGCGACAGTTCTTCGACTCGATCAGCGTTTCGCCTTAGACGCCCGCGAGCCTCTCCTTCCTCAGCGCCGACCGTCTCACCTTCCCCGCTTCGTCGCGCAGCGGTTCGTTGACCCACTCGAAGGTCCTCGGCGTCTTGTAGCGCACCAGATGCGCGTTGAGGTGGGCCATCAGCGCATCGGTGTCAGCCGGGCCTTCGGGGCGGTCGATGATGGCGTGGAGGCGGTTGCCGGTGTTGTCGTCGGGCAGGCCGATGACGGCGGAGGAGCGAACGCCGGGGAATGAATCGAGGGCGGCTTCGACTTCGGCGGGATAGATGTTGGCGCCGCCGACGATGACCATGTCGGAGAGGCGGTCGGCGAGATAGAGGAAGCCGTCGGCATCCATCCAGCCCATGTCGCCGAGGCTTTCCCAGCCGCCGTCGATGGCCTTCGCTGTGGCGCCGAGATAACGGTAGGTCGTGCCGGCGCCGGCGAGGGGGCGGATGTAGACTTCGCCAACTTCGCCCGGTGGAAGCGTCTGGCCGTCTTCGCCAACGATCTTCATCTCGCAGGTGTCGACGGGTTTGCCGACCGAGCCTTTATGTTTGAGCCAGTCCGTGCCCTGGATTGTAGTGGAGCCCTGCCCTTCGGTTCCACCGTAGAGCTCCCAGATGACCGACGGGCCGAGCCATTCGATGAAGCGCTCCTTCAGCCAGGCGGGGCATGGCTCTGCGAGGTGCCAGAGAGCGCGCAGGCTGGAGAGATCGAAGCTGGTGCGCGTCTCTTCAGGCAGCGCCCAGATGCGGCGCATCATGGTGGGCACCATGTAGCACGTGTCGACGCGCAGGCGCTCGATCGTGCGTAGCGTTTGTTCGGCGTCGAAGCGCGTGGTGATGCCGACAGTGCAGCCCTTGAAGAGCGCGACCATCGCCCAGAGGAAGGGGCCGTTGTGATAAAGCGGGCCGGGAACGAGCATGACGCCGCGCTGCTGGATCTCGAGTGCGACCGTTTCCGGATCGTAGGCGCCGGGGGCCTTCGACACGATCAGTTTGGGACGGCCGGTCGATCCGCCCGATGTCATCGCCTTCAGCGATGCGGCAGTGCGCTCGGGCAAGGCGTCGCCGGAGAGGCCGGGGTCCGGCGTGAAGTTTTCCGGCAGGGAGGGCGTGGGAGCGTATTCGTTCGCAGCGCAGCCGACCACCAGCGCGGGCTGGCCAAGTTCGACGATCTGGTCGCGCTCGAGCTTTGGCAGCTTGGCGGAAATCGGCTGGGGCGTGGCGCCGAGCTTCCATGCTGCAAAGCAGGCCTCAATGAACTCGATGCCATTGGGCAGCGCGATGGTGACGAACTGATCCTGTCCGACGCCCAGCGCCTCGTAGGCGCGCGCCAGCCGGTTGGTGCGCACCTCGAACTCGGCCCAGGTCACCGAGGCGCCTTCATGGTCGATGGCCACCCGATCCGGCTGGGTTTCGGCCCAGTAGGCGACGATTCGCGACAGCGATATCATTGGCATTGTCCAAGTCTCCGCTGGAACCGCGCTGGATGATCGTTGAACGCCGGCCGCAGGTTGGCAAGACGAAGTTCGGCGCCGGTATCATGCGCCAGCGAACGATAAACGAAGCGAAAGTTGGCTCCACGCCGCGCGTTGCCTCGGCGTTAGCTGTTGACGCGGGCGTCACGTCGGGAGGATTGTGAAGGCAGTAACCGGATGTCGCGCGGCAGACGCGGCACGGTGCGCGGAGGAGACTTTTCCATGCTTCGTACATTCGCCACGGCGTCCATTTCTGCGCTGCTGCTCTCGTCCTGCATGACGCCAGTCGAAGCGCCATCGGCCGATTCGCAGGCTGGGCAACCATCGCAGGTCGCGCAGGCGGGGCCCGCCGGACCTCATCCAGGCGAAACGGTCTACAAGACGCGCTGCGCGGCGTGCCATGATAATTCGGAAGCCACCAAAGCGCCCTCGCCCGAGACGATGGCGCGGCTGACACCCGGTCACATCACCAACGCGCTGATGACGGGGATCATGATCCCGCAGGCCGTGGGCCTGAGTTCCAAGGAAGTCTCAGACGTCTCGAACTATCTCGCCAAGGGCGGCGGACAGGACGACAGCTGGACCACGGCCATGCGCTGCCCGGCCTCGCGCGCGACGCCGAAGCTGGATGCCCAGCCTACGGTTGCGACGTTCGGCTTTGACACGAACAACACGCGCCGCCTCGACCCGGCCAAGGTGGGCCTTGGCGCAAAGGACATCACCTCGCTGGAGTTGGCGTGGACCATCGCCTTCCCGAACGCGATCACGATGCGCAGCCAGGCGGCCGTGGTCGGCTCGACGCTGTTCGTGCCGGTGGGCGAGAGCAACAACCGCCTCTTTGCGTTCGACATCTCCGACAACCAGAAGCCGTGCATCCAGTGGATCTATGAAGGCGAGCAGACGCTGCGCACCAGCGCCGGCTTCGGCACGCGGCAGGACGGCAAGAAGGTTGTCATGGTCGGCGACATGGGCGGCTTCGTTCACATGATCGATGCGACCAACGGCAAGGAGTTGTGGGCCAAGCATATGGGCCTGTTCGAGAAGTCGATTTCAACCGGCACGCCCGTGCTGGTTGGCGACAAGGTGATCGCGCCCTCTTCCCAGTACGAGATCATGCTTGCAGCGCAGGATGCCTATGAGTGCTGCAAGATCCATGGTGGCGTTGTGGCGCTCGATGCGATGACCGGCAAGCGCGTGTGGGAAGGCCACACGATGGAGCAGGCCAAGCCGATCAAGGATCGCGGCGATGGCCAGATGCTGTGGGGACCCGCCGGCGCGCCCGTGTGGAACTCGCCTTCAATCGACCTGAAGCGGCAGCAGATCTATGTCGGCACGGGCGAGGCGAACGCGGCGCCCGCGCACAAGAACACCAACGCCATCATGGCGTTCAGTCTGAAGGACGGTTCGATCAAGTGGTCGCATCAGGCGACGCCGGACGACGTGTTCAACGTTGGCTGCGGGCCGAAGGGTGGGGCGAAGAACTGCTCGGCCGACACGGTGTTCCGTGACGTGGACTTTGGCGCATCGACCATCATCGCCAAGGCGCCGAACGGAACCGAGCTTGTGCTGGCTGGACAGAAATCCGGCACGGTGTGGGCGATGAACCCGGATACGGGCGCGGTCGTCTGGCGCCGCGACATCGGCACGGGCGGCCCCAATGGCGGCATCCACTGGGGCATCGCGGCGGACGACACGCACGTCTATGCGCCGATCAGCTATCCTGGCCGCTCGATCCCCGGACAGGAGGTCGATCCGACTCTGAAGCCCGGCCTTTATGCCGTGAACCTCAATGACGGCTCGATCGACTGGAAGTTCGAGGTGGCGCCCGACTGCACGGATGCACGCAAGAAATTCGTGCCGCGCTGCAACTCGCTGTTCGGTCTGTCGGGCGCTCCGACGGTGATCGGCGACCACATCATCACGGGCGGGCTCGATGGGCGCGTCTACATGGTGGAGAGGAAGACGGGCAAGCTGGTCTGGACTTTCGATACTGCGCGCAATTTCGAGACGCTGAACGGCGTCAAGGGCAATGGCGGATCGGTGGACAACGCATCCATCGTCGCGACGAACGGCCTGGTGATCATGAACTCCGGCTATGGCCTGTTCGGCCAGGGCGCAGGCAATGTGATGATCGCATTCAAGCCGAAGAAGTAGGGGGCCCGGCGGTCCCGGCTTGCCCTGCACTCACCGCGCGCCTAGTCGTGGGGGAGACGGAGGCGGCGATGACAGACAAGACTGACAAGCTGGTGCGCGACCAGCCGATCGGCATGCCGACCGAGCAGGGTCCGCTTGCGGTCTACAAGGGCGCGCAGCCGCCGGCGCCGAAATGGTTCGAGGATGCGGTTGCGCGGCAGTACGAGACCGCTTTCACCACGTGCGAAGGCGCGCGCATCCATTATCAGAGCTGGGGCGACAAGACGAAGCCCGGGCTGCTGCTGGTGCACGGCAACGGCGCGCATGCGCACTGGTGGGACTTCGTCGCGCCCTATCTGACGGACGACTATCACGTCGTCGCCATGACGTTCTCGGGCATGGGCGATTCAGACTGGCGCGAGCAATACGTGATGGACACGTTCGCCAAGGAACAGCTGGCCGTGTGCGAAGCGGCGGGGCTGTTCAAGCATGCCGAGAAGCCGATCATCATAGCGCACTCGTTCGGCGGCTTCGTGACGGTGGTGACGGGCGCTGAGTATGGCGACAGGTTCGGCGGCATCGTTCTGGTCGACTCGCCGGTCAACCCGCCCGACCGGCCGCGCAAGGGTCCACCGCCGGTACGCGGAGGGAAAGTCTATCCAAGCCTCGAAGCGGCGCTGGCGCGCTTCCGCCTCGCGCCGCCGCAACTGTGCGAGAACCACTTTGTAATGGACTACATCGCGCGCTGGAGTCTGGCGAAGCGCGCAGGATCGGACGGTGTCGAAGGCTGGGGCTGGAAATTCGATCCGTCGATCTGGCAGCGGTTCTCAGTGTCACGGCCGCCGCAAGAATTGCTGAAGGAGACGCGCTGCCGCATCGCTCTGTTCAAGGGCGAGAAGTCGATCCTGTGGGAGGATGATGTCGGCGACTACATGCGCGGGCTGCTGAACCGGCAGGTGCCTTTCATCGAGATCCCCGAGGCGCGCCACCACATCATGCTGGACCAGCCGCTGGCCTTCGTGGCGGCGCTGCGGACTCTGCTCCAGGAATGGCGCTATTCTACATCGGACCGGGTGGTAGCGGGGCGGTAGGCGGCCTAGCCGGGCACTGTCGCTGTCGCCGGACGAAAAAGTTCCCGTCTTATCAGCAATTTTTTGCCCCGATGCGGCCCTGTGCCCGCTTTTCACAAGGGCAGGATGCGGGTACACCCCACCCCGCTTAGCCTTGATACCGCTGGGAGTTACCTCGCAATGGCCCACGCCGAACCTGCCAACAAAAGCCCGATCGTGACGCCGCCGGCGCACACCGAGGCCTACATGGACATGAGCGCACGGCGCGGCATGTGGGGCGGCTTTGGTCATTTCACGACCTGGGGCTCCATGCTGGTGATCCTGGTCATCGGCTACGCCGTCTTCACGCTGACCATGGGCATTCAGTGGATCGGCGCGCTGATCGGCTTTGCCGCTTTCGGCATCGCGGCCGGCCTGCTGATGGGAATGGGCGGCGCGTGGGTCGCCACCGTGATCGGCCTTTGCGTGCTTGCCGTGTTCATCCAGGTCCTGATCTGGCTGGGTTCCCTGCTGCTCTAGGCTCCCCGCTACTGGGGTTTGAGGGGGCTAAATGAAGATCGCAGTTCTCACTGAACGCCGCTTCGGAGAAACGCGCGTCGCAACGACGCCGGATACCGTGAAGAAGCTGGTGGCGCTCAAGCATGTCGTAGCTATCGAGAGCGGCGCGGGCCTCTCCGCCGGCGTTCGCGACGAGGATTTTGTCGCCGCCGGAGCGACGGTCGGCTCGGCGGCGGATGCGCTGAAGGGCGCGGACATTGTCTTCAAGGTGCGAGCGCCGGATTCGGCTGAGCTGGCCACCTATCCAAAGGGCGTGGCGCTAGCCGGGCTGCTGGAGCCATATGCGGCGAAGGCGGAAGCGGCGGCTTATGCGGCGGCGGGCGTGACCGCCGTGGCGATGGAATTCGTGCCGCGCATCACGCGGGCGCAGTCGATGGATGTGCTCTCATCCCAGGCGAACCTTGCGGGCTATCGCGCCGTGATCGAGGGCGCGCAGATCTATGGCCGCGCGCTGCCGATGATGATGACAGCGGCGGGCACGGTGGCGGCCGCGAAAGTGTTCGTGATGGGCGCGGGCGTTGCGGGCCTGCAGGCGATCGCAACTGCGCGCAGGCTGGGCGGCATCGTCTCGGCGACGGACGTGCGGCCGGCGGCGAAGGAACAGGTCGCCTCGCTGGGCGCGAAGTTCATCGCGGTCGAAAACGAGGAGTTCAAGGCGGCGGAGACGGCGGCCGGATACGCCAAGCCGATGTCGCCGGAATACCAGAAGCTGCAGGCCGAACTGGTGGCCGCGCACATCGCCAAGCAGGACATCGTGGTAACGACCGCGCTGATCCCCGGGCGGGCGGCGCCCGTGCTGGTGACCGAGGCCATGGTGAGGTCGATGCGGCCGGGATCGGTGATTGTCGATCTTGCGGTTTCGCAGGGTGGCAACTGTCCGCTTTCCAAACCTGATGAGATCGTGGACGTGGACGGCGTGAAGGTGGCTGGCTTCACCAACCTGCCGGGCCGCATGGCGGCGGATTCGTCTGCGCTCTACGCTCGCAACCTGCTCGCCTTCCTGCCGCTTCTAACCGGTGAGAATGCGGCATTCGCGCCGAAGTGGGACGACGAGATCGTGAAGTCCGCCGTGCTGACGCGTGACGGACAGGTCGTTCACCCGGCTCTCAAGGATGGCTGAGAGGCATGTCGAAGGCCATCGGCCTCATCCTGACAATCACCGGCCTGATGCTGGGATGGTATTTCGTGCAGAATGTCTTGCTTCCCGGGCCCGCTCCGCTGCCGAGCTTCATTATCGCAGCCATTGCGCTGGCGATGATCTCGGTGGGCGCGCGCTACATCCTGAAATCGCCGAAGAAGAAACCTCAAGCGGGATCGCCCCAATGATCAAACGCATTGCCGCCCTTCTGGCCATGATGGCGGGACTTGCCCTCTTCGCCGCAGCGCCTGCTCTCGCTTCAACGGGCGCGGAGCAGCCGGACGGGCTGGTCTTCCGTCTCGCCATCTTCGTGCTGGCGATCTTCGTCGGATATTATGTGGTGTGGTCGGTGACGCCCGCGCTGCACACGCCACTGATGGCCGTCACCAACGCGATCTCCTCGGTTATCATCGTCGGCGCATTGATTGCGGCGGCGGCGGGGAACAATCAGGAGATGACCGGCGACCTGTGGCTGTCAAAGGGAATGGGCGGCGTCGCCGTGGCGCTGGCGGCGGTCAACATCTTCGGCGGCTTCCTCGTAACACGCAGGATGCTGGCGATGTACAAGAAGAAAGACAAGCCGGCGGCAAAGGAGGGCGGCAAGTGAACATCCATTCCACGCTCCGTTGCGCGTTTCTAGCTGCAGCGTTGCTGTCAGCAGGCGCGCTGCCTTCCGCCTGCTCGCCTGGAGGCGCACAATCGCAGGCGCCTTCGGCAGATCATGCTTCGATCGGGGAACTCGTATCGACTTTCCGCGCATCCTGGGAAAACCGGGATTTCGACCGGATGATTGATGTCACCATGCCGCCGACACTGCTTGGCGAGCTGATGCGTCTGGACGGCATCGACGAAAGCCAGCGCGCCGACGTGCGGAAGCAACTCGTCGCGATGTCGGCCCAGGCGCTGCGGGACGCGAAGCTTGTGGAACTGACGGTGGACGTCAATTCCGCGAAGATTGAAACGAGCTCGACCGGGCGGCGCTATGCGACGATGCCGGTCACCTTCATCATGGACGTCAAAGGCCAGCGCATGCGCTCGATCGGCGGCTATCTAGCCCTTCAGGACAGCGGACGCTGGTATGTGCTGAGCATGTCCGACGGGGCCACGATCAGGTCCATCCAAGCGGCCTACCCTGACCTCGACCACACACCGATGGCTCCGCCAAAGATTGAAGTGATCACCCAATGAACGCCAATCTCGCAGCCATTCTCTATCTCGTTTCCGGCGTGCTCTTCATCCTGTCGCTTCGGGGCCTTTCGAGCCCGGCAACGTCGCAGGCGGGCGCGCGCAGCGGCATGATTGGCATGGCGATCGCCATCGCCACCACTCTCTGGATGCTGTGGGACGGCGGGGCCGGTCTCGATACGGCGACCGTCGGCATCATCGTCGGTGGCATCGTCGTCGGTGGTATTGTGGGCGGCATAGTCGCCCAGAAGATCAAGATGACGGCGATGCCGCAGCTGGTGGCGTTCTTCCATTCGCTGGTGGGTCTTGCCGCCGTGCTGGTGGCGGCAGCGGCGCTGTATGCGCCAACCGGCTACGGCATTGTCGACACGACGGCGGCGCTGAGCGCGAACGGCGCGCTTCCGCTGAAGCTGGCGTCGATCATCGAGCTCTCGCTCGGCTCGGCCATCGGCGCGCTGACCTTCACCGGCTCGGTGATCGCGTTCCTGAAGCTCAACGGCAACATGTCGGGCGCGCCGATCATCCTGCCGGCGCGCCACCTGATCAACATCGCGTTCGGTGTCGCCATCATCGTGCTGGTGGTGATGATGGTGCAGACGAACGGTACGCAGGCCTGGATGTTCTGGGCGCTGACGGGGCTTGCGCTGGTGCTGGGCATCACGCTGATCATCCCGATCGGCGGGGCGGACATGCCGGTCGTCGTCTCGATGCTCAACTCGTATTCGGGCTGGGCGGCGGCTGCGCTGGGCTTCACGCTTGAGAACAACGCGCTGATCATCACCGGCTCGCTGGTGGGATCGTCGGGCGCGATCCTGAGCTACATCATGTGCAAGGCGATGAACCGGAGCTTTATCTCGGTCATTTTGGGTGGCTTCGGAGGAGAAACCGCGGCGGCCGGCGCGGGCGGCGGACCGGCCAAGCCAGTCAAGGTCGGCTCGGCGGACGATTGCGCCTTCATCATGAAGAACGCCTCGAAGGTGATCATTGTGCCCGGCTATGGCATGGCCGTATCGCAAGCTCAGCACGCGCTGAAGGAGATGGCCGAGAAGCTGAAGGCCGAGGGCGTCGACGTCGAATACGCCATCCACCCGGTGGCGGGCCGCATGCCGGGGCACATGAACGTTTTGCTCGCCGAAGCTCAGGTGCCGTATGACGAAGTGCACGAGCTTGAGGACATCAACTCGAGCTTTGCGCAGGCGGATGTGGCCTTCGTGATCGGCGCCAACGACGTGACGAACCCGGACGCGGAGACCAACACGGCGTCGCCGATCTACGGCATGCCGGTTCTGAAGGTGTGGAACGCCAAGACGGTGTTCTTCATCAAGCGCTCGCTTGCTTCCGGATACGCTGGCGTCGAGAACCCCCTCTTCTTCCGCGAGAACACGATGATGCTTCTCGGCGACGCGAAGAAGATGACGGAAGAGATCGTGAAGGGGCTGTAGGCCTCCTCTAGAACGGGATCGGCCCCGCCAGGGCTTCTTCCTGCGCTTCGACATCGGCGACCGCCTTCACGGAGGCGGCGATATCGGGCGCTGCAGGATTGAATGCCTCGCCAAGGCTGGCATGCCACGCCTTGCGATACGCCACCTTTGGCAGGTGCTCGGTCATCGACGCCCGAAGATCGGCCAGACCGGCTCTCGCCTCATCCGACTGAAGGTCGAGGAAACGGTTGATGTCGATGTGGTCGGCGCCGCGTATGTAGGCACGCATCATCGCCGCCGCCGACCCCGCCCCATCGCCGGTTTCGCGCAGCAGCACGCCGCGGGCAAACCAGCCGGCAGCCTCGTCAGCCATCATGTCTGCATTCGTGGCGCGGGCGACGGAGATTGATCTGTTGATCACCTCCAGCGATTCAGGAATTCGGCCCGTATTGGCGAGGACGGTGGCCAGCTCGAGCAGCAGGGCGGGCTGGGTAATGCCAGCGTAGATGTCCCCTGCTCGCATCTTGTCCATCGCCAGCGTGGGCGGCCGGAATTCGCTCCATTCTGAAACCGGCGGCGAGGTGATGGCGCGAAGCTCGGCCACAAGCTCGTCCGTTCGATCTGTCTGTTTGAGCGCCATGACAAGCTGGGCATGCGCTACGGCAAGGGCAAGCCGAGGGCGGGTCGCGTCCGAGAGACAGGCGCGCAGATCCGCGATTGCGCCGTCGAAATTGCTTTCCACCAGCTTCATGTCGGCCGTGATGCACGGGCTACTGACGCTTCCATTCTGCGCGAGGCCGCTGGGAGACGCCGCCAGCAGGATTCCCACCACAATGGCTACGCGCGCATACCGCTTCATACGTCCACTCCCGAACAAGCTGCAGAACTCTAGCCCGGCGTCACGCGGTCGTCACCGCAGCGCTGCAGCCGATCCTACGGGCAGTTGAGCCCCGAGAATTCTCGAGTGACCTGTCGGAATCGAAAAAGGTCGAACGTCCTGGGGAAACCATAGGGAGATATCCATGCCAATTTATGGAACGGCCCAGAGCCGCAAGCTGACCATTGCCGGATGGATCATCACCGGGCTGGTCGGGGCGTTTCTTGCCATGTCGGCAAGCTTCAAGTTCTTCACGCCGGACATGGCGCTGGAGACGATGCGGACTCTGGGGTGGCCGGATCACCATCTGTTGCTGATCGGGATCGTCGAGACGGCGTGCGTGGTGCTGTACCTCGTGCCGCGGACGGCGGTGCTCGGCGCGGTGCTGGAGACGGCGTTGCTGGGCGGGTCGGTGGCGACGCAGGTGCGTGTGGATAACCCGCTGTTCTCTCACGAGCTGTTCGGCGTCTATCTCGGCATACTTGTCTGGCTCGGCCTGTGGCTGCGCGACCCGCGCGTGCGCGCGCTGATGCCGTTGCGGAAGTAGACCCGCCTTACCCGCGCACTTACGGAGGTGTACCTTCTCCCAAAGAATGGGAGGAACACCATGAGCCTGCTTGTCGACAACATGCAGTGGGTGCTGCTGGTCTGCGGGCTGTTGACGCTCAGCATGATCCAGGCGGTGTTTGCACCGCGCGCGACGATGCGCGCCTATTTCGGCGAAGCGCCGGACAGCAAGGCTGCGGACCTGCTGATGCGGAACTGGGGGATGCTGGTGGCGGCGGGCGGCGGCCTGCTGGTCTATGCCGCCTTCACGCCGAGCGTGCGGCCGGTTGCTCTGGTGTTTGTCGGTCTGACCAAGCTGTCGTTCATTACTTTGGTGCTGATGGCTGGCGGCGGATTCCTGAAGAAGCAGGCGGGGCTCGCTGTGATCGTCGACGGCGTAATGGTGGCGCTGTTCGTAGCCTACCTGCTTGCCACGCTGGGCGCCTGAGCGCTGCCTGCGGGCAAGGCGCCGGGTTCCCGAGCGCCTTGGGATTCGGCAACCGGCGCCTTGGACAGATGCAGCATCGGCTCTCGATCTACTGAAAAGGCCCGCGTGGACGCTTAGCCGTTGCGACTCGCGGACGAATGCGCGCCGATAGGAGAGACGTGAGTGCGGGCCCTCCCCTGGCATGTCGCCGCCTGCATCCGCGTTTCGCGCCTGGACGACGCGCCGCTGGAGGACGACATCATGAGACGCCCCGATACACTTTCCGATGTGACCCCGGCGAGCCCGCCCGCACGCGAGACGATTGACACATCGCGACGTGGACTGTTGCGCGGTTTCGGCCTCGCCAGTGTTGGAGTTGCCGCCCTGGCCGCTGGGTGCTCTCCGGCAGCGACGCAGGCAGACGCAGCGCCGGCGCCGGCTACGCCCGAAGTCGACAAGTCGGTCGCCATCATGGGCGCCAACGAAAGCCCGTTCGGGCCATCGCCCAAGGCCGTCGAGGCGATGGTCGCCAAGGCCGCCCTCACCGCCCGCTATGCTGATGCGGAGGGCGAAGAGCTGAAGAAGCAGATCGCCGCCATCGAGGGCGTCGCGCCGGAACAGATTTTCCTGGCCAACGGATCCTCGCCCATTCTTGCAGCTTTTGGCGAGATGATCGCGAAGAAGGGCGAAGGCCAGCTGGTGACATCCATCGCCACGTATGAGGGTGTGCCGCGCGCAGCGGCGCAGTACGGCGCCGAGGTGATCATGACGCCGCTGACGGCGGAGTTCGGCATCGACCTGGATGCGATGGCGGGCAAGGTGTCCAAGAAGACAACGGCGACCTATGTCTGCAATCCGAATAATCCGACCGGCAACATGGTTGATCCAGTCAAGCTGAAGGCGTTCGCTATCGAAGCGTCGAAGACGGCGCCGTGCTTCATCGACGAAGCCTACCTCGACCTGTGCGACGACTACGCCGGCAACGTCATGACGGGGCTGGTGCGTGATGGGCACAACGTCGTCATCTGCCGCACGTTCTCGAAAATCTACGGCATGGCGGGACAGCGGCTTGGCTATGGCATCGCCTCGCCCGAGATGGCCAAGGAGATGGGCATGGCGACGCGCATGGGCGGCGTGAACCACCTTGGCATCGTGGCGGCGATGGCCAGCCTTGCCGACAAGGAATTCGTGCCGACGATGCGGCCGAAGTTCAAGGCGGGACGCGAGCGGTTGTACAATGTGGTGAAGGCGCTGGGCCGGCCGATCGCCTCCAACCCGCAGGCGAGCTTCATCTTCTTTGACGCCGGCATGCCGGCAAAGGAATTTGCCGAAAAGATGATGGCGGAAGGCGTGCGCGTCGTCGGGCGGTCGTGGACCAAGTACGACAACTGGTCCCGTATCTGCGTGGGCGACGACTGGGAAATGGACCGTTGCGAGACAGCACTGAAGAAGGTTCTGACCTGAGAGCGGTACTGGTTTGATCCCCATCCTGACGGGGATCATGCAAGGCGGTGGGCCAACGCCCGCCGCCTTTTGCATTCGGGCGCAGGCCGTCCTATCTCTCTCCTGCCTGCGCGGAGGGTCTCATGCTTGCCATGTTCCAGCACCATGCCGGATACAATGCCTGGGCCAATCAGCGAGTCTACGACGCGGCAGCGAAGCTGACCGACGAGCAAGTCTGGCGCGATGTGGGGCTGTTCTTTGGCTGCGTCGGCGGCACGTTGAACCATCTTCTGGTGACCGACCGCGTCTGGATGAAGCGGTTCACCGGAAGCGGCGAGCATCCCGCCAGTCTCAGCGCCATTCTGCATCGCGACCTTGGTGAACTGCGCGCTGCGCGCGAGGCGGAGGACCAGCGCATCATCGCGTATGCTGCCGGGTTGACGGCCGAGAGGCTGGACGAGATGTTCACCTATCGCAAGATGACGACGCCGGACATGGTGACGTCGAAGCTGTGGCCGGATCTGCTGCATGTGTTCAATCACCAGACACACCACCGCGGGCAGGCGCATACGGGGCTTTCGATCCTGACAGGCGAAGAGCCGCCCTCTCTGGACATGATACAGTACGCGCGGACCAGAGGATAAGACATGGGCTTCTATTCGCACCACATCGCCCCGTGGCTGGTGGACAAGGCGTGTGGCACGAAACCGATCGCCTATCAGCGCCGCAAGATCATTCCGCAGGCCAGCGGCGTGGTGCTGGAGATCGGCGCGGGCGGCGGGCGGAATTTCGCGCTGTATGACCGCTGCAAGGTCGAGCGTGTGATCGCGCTGGAGCCCGACGCCGCCATGGTGAAGCGCGGCAGGGAGCGCGCGCCGGAGGGGCTGCCGCTGGAATGGCTGCAGCGCGGGGCCGAGGCTGCGGGGTTGGCGCCCGGGTCTGTGGATACGATTGTGACGACCTACACGCTGTGCACCATTCCCGATGCTGTGGGCGCGCTGGCGGCGTTGAAGGCGACGCTGAAGCCGGACGGGCGGCTGCTGTTCTGTGAGCACGGCCTCGCGCCGGATACGGACGTGACGAAATGGCAGAAGCGGATCGAGCCGGTGTGGCGGCCTCTCGCTGGCGGATGCCACCTGACGCGCGACGTTGATGCGATGATTGCGGCAGCGGGTTGGCGCATCGACAAGGCGGAGCGGATGTACCTGCCCGGCACGCCGCGCTTTGCCGGCTACAATGTGTGGGGATCGGCCCGGCCGGCGTGAGGGCTATTTCGTGCAGCGCTTGAAATCGAACACGTCCCACGGTTCCTGGCCGGGGCCATCGACCATGGCATAGCGGATCTTGCGGCCGAGATCGGTGAGCAGGAGGCGTTCTGGCGCCAGGCCGATATCGCCGGCCATCATTGCAGGTTCGCCCTGGTTGATGCCGTACACGACGCCTTCCCATTGCATGCAGGCGTCATGCTCTTCGTCCGTCAGGATTTCGCCGTCGGCTGTGGGCGACGGGCACCCGAAATAGAGGCGGCCGACATCGCGGCTCGTGCCCATATTGCTCGCGATGTTGCCCCAGAGCTTGCGGCCATCGGGCATGACAAGATCGAACACCGCCTCGATCATGCCGCCCATCTCCCACGACTCACCCTTGCGGAAGTGGAGTTCGTAACCGTTCTCGCGCTCGGCGTAGATCGCGTTTTCGAGCTTGCAGGTGGTCTGGGCGAAAGCAGGCGTGGCGAGCGCCGCGAAGGTGGCGGCGGCGAAGGCAAGGCGCATGAAGAATGGTCCCCGGAGTTGATGCCGTTGTGTGCTGCAAGTCGCGGCGCGAGGCTAGCGGGCAGATGCAGCGCCGAGGTTAATCGGCCGAGCTATTCGTGTGCTTTGAGCACGGCGAGGAAGCTCTCCCCGTAGCGCGTGAGCTTCGCCTGCCCGATACCCGGGAGAGCAGCCATTTCATCGAGCGTGGTGGGACGGGCTTCTGCCATCGCGCGCAGCGTGGAGTCGTGGAAGACGACGTAGGGCGGCACGCCTTGCGCCTTCGCGATGCGGGCGCGTTCGGCGCGGAGATCGTCGAAGACCGCGTGCGCTTCATCTCCAAGAGCGGCGGCTTTCTCGCGGCGGGCGTCTTTCTTTGTCTGCTTCGGCGCTTCCTTGCGCAGGTGGACGGGCTGTTCGCCGCGCAGGACGGGGCGCGAGGCGTCGGTGAGCTTGAGCGCGCCGTATTCGCTGTCGACGCGGATGAGACCCATGGCGGTCAGCTGGCGGAAGACGGACTGCCAGGTCTTCTGGTCGATGTCCTTGCCGAGCTCGAACACGGTGAGATTGTTGTGACTGAAGCTGATCACCTTGTCGGTCGTCTTGCCGCGCAGCACGTCGATGACGTGGCCGGCGCCAAAGGTCTGGCCGGTGCGGTAGATGGCGGATAGCGCCATTTTGGTGGCTTCGGTAGCATCCCACGTGTCGGCCGGCGCGGTGCAGTTGTCGCAATTGCCGCAATTGCCGGGGTGCGCCTCGCCAAAATGGGCGAGAATGGACTGGCGGCGGCAGGCCGTCGTCTCGCAGATGGCGAGTAGCGCGTTGAGCTTGCTGCGCTCGATGCGTTTGACTTCTTCCGGCGCATCGCCCTGCCCGATCATGCGGCTGCGCTGGGCGACGTCGCCGAGGCCGAACGCCATCCACGCTTCGGACGGTTCGCCATCGCGGCCAGCGCGGCCGGTTTCCTGGTAGTAGGCCTCGACTGAGCCGGGCATGTCGAGGTGGGCGACATAGCGCACGTCAGGCTTGTCTATACCCATGCCGAAAGCGACGGTGGCGACGAGGGCGAGATTCTCCTCGGTCAGGAAAGCATCCTGGTTCTTCGAGCGGATGCGCGCGTCCATGCCGGCGTGATAGGGCAGCGCGCGGATGCCCTTCTCGTTCAGCCACGCGGCCGTCTCTTCGACCTTCTTGCGCGACAGGCAGTAGACGATGCCGCTCTTGCCTTCATGGCGGGACAGGAACTGGCGCAGCTGGTCGCGGCCATTGTCGCGGCGCGTGATCGTGTAGGAGATGTTCGGGCGGTCGAAGGAGGCGGCGAAAACGCGGCCCTCCTTAAGTTGCAGCCGTTCGATGATGTCGGCGCGGGTCTGCGGATCGGCGGTGGCGGTGAGCGCCATGCGGGGCACGCCGGGGAAGTTCTCGGCGATCTGGGAGAGCTGGCGGTATTCCGGCCGGAAGTCGTGGCCCCACTGGCTGACGCAATGCGCCTCGTCGATGGCGAAGAGAGAGATTGGGGCGTCACGCAGCATCTGCTGGAAGCCGGGCGTCATCAGGCGCTCGGGGGCGACGTAGAGAAGTTTGAGCTCGCCGGAGTAGAGCCTGTCGCGGACATCGCGCTGTTCGTCAGGCGTTAGGGCGGAGTTGAGAGCGGCGGCCTCGACACCCTGCTGGCGCAGCGCCTCCACCTGATCGCGCATCAGGGCGATGAGGGGCGAGACGACGATGGCGACGCCCGGCCGGCACAGGGCCGGCACCTGATAACAGAGCGACTTGCCCGCACCCGTGGGGAGCAGGACGACAGCGTCTCCCCCGGCGACCACATGGCGCACCACCTCTTCCTGCTGGCCGCGGAAGGCGGAAAGTCCGAAGACTTCGCGCAGGATCTTGACGGGGTCTTGCAGGGGTTAACTCTCTCAAAAGGGCCGGAAATGCTGGCATGCGCCCGGCCGCTGGCTATCCTTGTCCATCAGCGGTATAGGGCCGCCCCATGGCTACTACCCTCAACCAACCGAAAGTCGGCATCGTTTCGCTGGGCTGCCCCAAGGCGCTCGTCGATTCAGAGCGCATCATCACGCGCCTGCGCGCGGAAGGATACCAGATCGCGCCCGACTACAAGGGCGCGGATCTTGTTCTTGTGAACACCTGTGGGTTCCTCGATTCAGCGCGGGCGGAAAGCCTCGATGCGATCGGGGAGGCTATCAACGAGAACGGCAAGGTGATCGTGACCGGCTGCCTTGGCGCCGAAGCCAATGTGATCACCGAGCGCCACCCCGGCGTGCTGGCCGTGACGGGACCACACCAGTACGAGCAAGTGATGACGGCGGTGCACACGCACTTGCCGGCGCCGGATCATCCGTTCGTGTCGCTTGTGCCGGAGTCGGGCGTGCGCTTGACCCCGCGCCATTACGCGTATCTGAAGATTTCCGAGGGCTGCAATAACCGCTGTTCGTTCTGCATCATCCCGAGCCTGCGTGGCGATCTCGCTTCGCGACGGATCGATGCGGTGCTGCGCGAGGCGGAGCAGCTGACGAAGGCTGGCGTGAAAGAAATCCTCGTCATTTCGCAGGATACGTCTGCGTATGGTCTCGATGTGAAATACGCGCCCTACAAGTGGCGCGACAAGGAACGACAAACACGCTTCAAGGACCTGTGCGAGGGGCTGGGCGAGCTGCAGCGCGAGAGCGGCGCGTGGGTTCGCCTGCATTATGTCTATCCGTATCCGCATGTGGACGACGTAATGCCGATGATGGCGGACGGACGTATCCTCCCCTATCTCGACATTCCGTTCCAGCATTCGAGCCCGGCCGTGCTGAAGCAGATGCGGCGGCCGGCGAACATCGACAAGACGGCGGATCGCATTGCGAAATGGCGCGGTGAAGTGCCTGAGCTGGTGCTGCGCTCTTCCTTCATCGTGGGCTTCCCGGGCGAGACGGAGGAAGACTTCGAACACCTGCTCGGCTGGCTGAAAGAAGCAAAAATCGAGCGTGCTGGCTGCTTCAAGTACGAAAACGTCACGGGCGCGGCCTCCGCCGCTCTGCCCGGCCATGTGCCGGAAGAGGTGAAGGAAGAACGCTGGCATCGCTTCATGGCGGTGCAGACCGAGATCGCCGATGCGCGCGCGCAGGCGATGATCGGCCAGACCATCGACGTCATCATCGACGAGGTGGACGAAGATGGCGCGGTGGGCCGATCGAAAGCCGATGCGCCGGAGATCGACGGATCGGTTTTCATCGACGACACGAGCCTGAAGCCCGGCGATATCGTGAAGGCGAAGGTCCACGCCGGCGAACAGGTAGACCTGTGGGCCGAGGTGGTGCGCTAGTTACTCGACCGGCGCCGGCTCGATTTCGTCCTTCAACGGCACGCAGATCGAATCGGCCTTCACGCCCAGCTGATCGAAGGCGGCGAAGTCGGCCATGATCGCGTCGAAGCGGTCTGCCGTGATTGACTGGGCGTTGGCCTCTTCTATGAGGGCGGCGCTCATCGCGTCCTGATCAGTGATGGCCCCATCGAAACTGAGATGCTCGACCAGCCGTGCCACGAGCCGGAAGGCGTCGTCCTCCGTTGCGCCGGCGTAGAAGCCAACCACGCAGCCGCATTCGCCCGGCGTTCCATCCGGCCGCTTCATGCACCAGTCGTAGACGCGCCTGCTCGCATCGCCCGGCGAGGTGGTGGGCTGCGCAGACGCTGGCGCGATGGGCATGGCCAGGAACGCGCAGAGCGCGGCGACGCGAAGCTTCATTGATGACCCTCCAGAGCAGCCGTCACTCTGGCCGCTGGACCGAACAAATCCAACCCGGCCAACTGCGTCGATGACTTATTGTTTTTCGATATGAACTAAGCTATTGGTAGGCTGTCAGCCGCCTGGGTCAGAGGCGCAAAAGCCCGGCGCATGGCGGCTGCGAGAAAAACAACAAGCATGACAAGGGCAAAACCCATGCACCGCACCCTCCTCGTAATTCCTGCAGTATTCGCGACCGCGCTTGGCGGCTGTGTCGTCGGCGGCGCCGTCGGCCAGACCTATTCGGAATCGCAGCGCCACACCTATTCGGGCTTCTCGAAGGTGGACGTGTCGGCGGGCGTTGAAGTCGTGCTGGCGCAGGGCGCGTTCGACGTGAAGGCGGAGACGACCGAGGGCGAGGGCTTCGAGAACCTGATCGTCGAGGTCAACGGCGACACGCTGCGCATCAGCCGCAAACAGACGACGATGTTCAACTTCAGCGGTGGCCCGCGCTATCGCGTGATGGTGTCGGCGCCGGCTTATTCGGAGTTCGAGGTTTCATCCGGCGCGAGCCTGCATGGCGACAGTCTGAAGCTGGACGCCGTGGAAGTTGATGCTTCCTCTGGGGCGAGCGTGCAGATCGCAGGCACGTGCACCACGCTTGAACTCGACATGTCGTCGGGCGCGAGCTTTAGCGGCGATGACCTCCGTTGCGAGACGGCGGATGTTGACGCTTCCTCGGGCGCGAGCGCTCATGCCTTTGCGGCGCGCAGCGCACGTGGCAACGCCTCGTCCGGCGCCAGCGTGTCGTTCAGCGGCAACCCGGCTCAGCTGGATCGCGACACGTCGAGCGGCGGCTCGGTTAGCGCGCGCTGAGGCGGACACTGATGAAAGCCAGTTTCATGATCCTGCCTGTCGCGGCGATGGCCGCGCTGGGCGGATGTACGGGTATGGGAAATGGCCCCACGGAGACCCGCGAATATTCGCTCTCCGGGTTTGACAGCATTGTCGCCGAAAGCGGGATCGACGTGGTGCTGAGCCAGGGCCCGACATTCAGCGTCAAATCGGAAGCGCCGGAAGGCAAGCTCGACCGGATCAAGGTCGAGCAATCGGGCAATACGCTGAAGATCGATGTCGAGCATCAGCTGACGTTTGGCTGGAGCGGGCGATACCAGGTGAATGTGACCGCGCCGGCTTATGCCTCGATCTCCGCTGCGGGCGGCGCTGATGTGGATGCGGAGAACCTCACGGGCGAGCGGCTTGTGCTGTCCGTCTCCGGCGGTGCGGATATCGACATCAAGGATGCGCGTATCGGTACGCTGGAGGCTTCGGCTTCGGGCGGTGGAGACATCGAAATCGAAGGAAGCTGCACAACCGCGACGCTGACCGCATCGGGCGGCGGCAACATTGATGGCGAGAAACTCGATTGCGATACCGTGACGGCTTCGGCCAATGGCGGTGGCGATATCGACGTTGGCGCGCGCGTGGCGGCCAAGGGCGCAGCGAGCAGCGGCGGCGACGTACGCTTCCTTGGATCGCCATCGACTTTCACGGCGGACGAATCCTCCGGCGGGGATGTATCGGTCGACGGCCGCTAGGGCTTCCCACAAAAACTCATCCCGCCTCGGCCGGAGGGCCAAGGCGGGATCCGGGAAAGCCCGGCGGGTGTCTGGAGCCCGCAATCAGGCTGGCTGGGTGATATCCCGGGACCCGATACGCATGTCGGGCCGAGTGTCGTGGGTCGTATCAGCGGCCGACCGGATTGATGATCAGGACCGTGGCGTGCCGCGGCAGGCCAAGCTCCTCATAGGTCCATGTGAGGCGGCGGCCTTCGGGAACGAGAGCCTTGCAGTTGTCGGGTTCGACGCGTTGGAAGCCGATGTTGAAGCGATCATCGCCGCGATGGTCGACATCGACGTCGAAATCGCCGCGCTCGGTGCAGCCGTTTGAGTGGACCGTAATGGTGATCTCCTGACTGCGATCGCTGATCTCGGCGCCATAGAGGTAGCCATAGAGGTAGCCATAGCCATCATCGCCATGGCTCCAGCCATGGTCGCGGACCTCTGCGTCGACAATGACGCAACCGCCAAGCATCGCCGCCGAGACGGCCGCGAGCGCGAATGTTCCTGCACGTTTCATGTGTCCCTGCCCCTGTGGTCGGGTGTGTGGCGTCGTGGATGCCGATCACGCATCATATCGTTTTTCGATATGAACCCGCGATGAACGTGTTGTTTAGTTGGATGGTTCCGGTGCGGCCCGACCAACGCCGGAGGCCCGCCAGCAAGCGCACGAGTTCGGCCTCAATGCCGGCGTCGACCGCGCCGAACACGGCGGCGATGGTGACAAGGACTGGGCGGCGCCGGGATCTGAGCTGCACAGCATGCCCTCGGTGATGTCGCGACCGGCGCCGAGAATTCCATCGCACGACCGTCCTGATCGAGAATGATAGCGGCGGCGTCCTTGCCCTGGATGAGGCCAGCCTCTTCCGAGCGCATGACGAACAAGAACCACTCTTCGCGGACATCGAGATCGAAGCGCATACCAGCAGGCCACGCGAAGCGGGACGAAGAGATCGTTGTCGATCTGCGACTGCTTGCGTTCGACGCGGGCGCGATAATCCACATCGACCCAGCCATCGGCGAAGTGTGCGCGATGCCCTCGGCCTGACGCGTTGAAGCAATGAAGGCAGGGTTGTCGAGATTGGCGCTGGCGAGACAGAAATAATCGAAGCCGAGATGGCGGCCTGCAGCCTACATGGCCTCGTGCAAGGCTTCAGGCAGATGAAAGCACGCATCCAGGCAGCGCTTCGGCGGCCGCAATCTGCAAACCACTCTCCCAGAAGCGTCCGGACCGACCACCAAGTAATCAAGGACCGAGGGAGGACATGACGATCAGCAATCCACAGCAATAGACTCTGAGACGCCCTGTCGCATGGGACAAGGCAGTATCAGTCATTGCCGGAATCGTCCGCTTTTCCGATAAGCAATGCTTCCAAGGCCCGTCCCCCCAACCCAGGGCCGAGGAAGAAGGGGGCGTCGGGCGACTGGCGCCCCCGACTTGTTTAGGGCCAGCGCGACTGGCGAATCCCGTCAGCGCGCCGCCTTGGATAGTTGGCCCGCCTCTGGCCACTCCAGCCTGGATGCTCCAGATTTGGCATCGATAGAGCCGCGCTCAGGTGCAGGCTATTACCCAAATTGAGTATTGACGAATGGCCATCGCGTCAACTCGCGAAACGGCAACGTCTAGTCGATCTCGAACTGGTCGAGGCGATAACCCGGATCGGGATAGGCTGGTTTCATCGCTTCCAGTTCACCGCGAATGAGCCGGGCGGCGATGGCGTCGCGGCGCGTGCGGCTGTCGGCGGGGATGACGTGCCAGGGCGCGTGTGGCGTGGAGCAGCGCTGCAGCGCGGTTTCATAAGCGCCTTGGTACTTGTCCCACAGCTTGCGGTCCTCGAGATCGGCGGGGTTGAACTTCCAGCGCTTGGCGGGAACCTCAAGCCGCTCGCGCAGGCGTTCGCCCTGCTCTTCCTTCGAGATGTGCAGCATCAGCTTCAGGACACGCGTGCCGTTCTCGGCGAGCAGTTTCTCGAATGCGTTGATCTGTTCGTAGCGCTGCTCGACCTGTTTGGGCGGCGCAAGGTTGCGCACCTTCACGACCAGCACGTCTTCATACTGCGAGCGGTTGAAGACGTGGATGTAGCCCTTCTTTGGCGCGCGCATGTGCAGCCGCCAGAGATAGTCGTGCGCCAACTCTTCTTCGCTGGGCTTGCCGAAGCCGAAGACGTTTACGCCGAGGGGGCTGGTGTATTTGAAACACTCCTTGGTCGTGCCGTCCTTACCCGCTGTATCGATGCCCTGCATGATCACAAGCAGCGCTCCACCCTTGCAGGCGAACATCGCATCCTGAAGCTCGTTGATCGCGAGCGCGTCTTCCTCGAGAGACGCCTTGGCGTCCTTCTTGGAGTCGAAGATGTGGTCGCCCTTTGTCGGGCGGTCTTTTAGAGCGAAGGACTTCGCCTTCTTCGGATCCACGATTGTCGCTTCGCGGACTGAGTCTATCGAGGGTTGGTCGGACATGCGCGCTCCCGGCTGGATCAGCAGCCTAACGCCTAGCGCCGCGCGAGTCCCCTTCTTCGCCCAGTAAGCGAAGACGGTTCGTTCAAGATGCGTTGCCTACCTGGGCCATTTGCTGACGATCGTCGCTGCGTCGAAATAGTCGCGGTAAACGGTGATCAGGCCGTTGTGCACTTCGTAGACGCCAGTAACTGGCAGCTCCACCCAGCCGGTGGCCAGAAGGTGCCGGTCCAGGCGTTCGAGGAACACGATTGGACCTACTGAGGCTTCGCGCAGGATGACCAACTGGTTCTCGATGCTCGGCGCAAAGAAGGGTTCGAGCACGCTGCGGATGCCTGCAGGGCCGCGAACCGAGGACATCGGGATGTTGGTATACTCGCAGTCGGCTGACACGTATTTCAGCGCGGTGTCGTAGTCCTTTATCTCCATTGCCGCGTTGAAGACCTTCACGATCTCGAGTGGCGTGCCGGTCATCGCTATCTCCTTGCTGTGCGTCCTGTGGCGCATGAAGCGTTCAAGCCAACCACGAACAGACCCGCCGGTCCGGGGACATGACCGGCGGCGGGTTCGACAGCTCAGCGTCGCGGTCGATCCGGTCGTCGATTTTCATGCGAACTCGGCTCGCCTGACCGCCTTGGCTTCCTTTGCTCGTAGAGGGCAAGCGGGGCGACAACAACTACCTCGCAGGTAATGCGATGCCGGGTGGCGCCGAAAAGCGAAAGGGCGGCCGGTTGCCCGTGCCGCCCCTTCTTGTGTTCCAGAAATCTGGTTCGTCTTACGACGAGTAGAATTCGACCACCATGTTCGGTTCCATACGGGCGGCGTACGGAATGTCCGACAGGGTCGGCATGCGGACGAACTTGGCCGTGCCGGCTTTCGGATCGACTTCGACGTACTCGGGAACTTCGCGTTCGCCCGAGCTCATTGCTTCAATGACCAGCGCCATGTTGCGCGACTTCTCACGCACCTGCACCACATCGCCCGGCTTCACGATCATGGAGGCGATGTTCGCCTTCTTGCCGTTCAGCGTTACGTGCCCGTGGTTCACGAACTGGCGAGCCGCGAAGATCGTCGGCACGAACTTGGCGCGGTAAACGACCGTGTCGAGACGCGATTCGAGCAGGCCGACCAAGAGCTCGGCCGTGTTGCCGACGCGGCGTGCGGCTTCTTCGTAGGTCTTGCGGAACTGTTTTTCCGTGATGTCGCCGTAGAAGCCCTTGAGCTTCTGCTTGGCCATCAGCTGGAGGCCGAAGTCCGACGGCTTGTTCGAACGCCGGGCGCCGTGCTGACCGGGGCGGGACTGGCGCTTGTTGATCGGGGATTTGGGACGACCCCAGACGTTTTCACCAACGCGGCGGTCGAGTTTGTACTTGGCGTTCTGGCGCCTGGACATGGTAACCTCGTTTTCGGCGCGCTCCGGCTGGACCATCATGGTCCGGCGACTTCCACGGCGGCGGCGCACCACCCGTCATTTTCCACCCCTTGCGGGTGCGGAAGCGGGCAAAAACAGGATTATGCCGCCAAAGTCAAGCAGCCCGGGGCCACGGCGGGACAGGCCGCTACACTACCCTGTGACCACCGCAGCGGCTCCGCAGCATTGCCGGGGGTTACCTTAGGGCATTAGAATACTCGGTATGCCGCTTCGACGCGGCCCATAAAAAACTCGGGAGCCCGCCGTGCGTCTTGCAATAGCCCTCTTTCTTGGAACCGCGCTGTCGGCCGGCTCCCTGGCAGCCCATGCCCAAACGCCGACGCCCGCTCCCGCTTCAGCTCAAGCCCCCTACAAGGCCCCGCGCCTGGCGTTCGGCCAGCCTGATCTGCAGGGTGTCTGGAGCAACGCTTCGCTCACCCCGCTGACCCGCCCGGCGGGCCTTGGCGACCGGCTGACCTACACCGAAGAGGAAGTTGCCAAGCTGGAAGGCAACGTGCTGATCGAGATCGAGGAAGGCAATGCGCCGACAGATCCGAACGCGCCGGCGGACTTCGTCCAGAAATCGACCGTCACCCGTCCAGAGTTCCAGGCGGCCGGCGGCGATGTTGGCGGCTACAACCGCGGCTGGCTCGACCCGGGCAACCACGTCATGCGCGTCAATGGCGAGGCGCGCACGTCGATCCTTACCACCCCGAACGGCATGCCGCCTGCCCGCAAAGCGGGCGTCACGACGCCGCCCTCTGTCCAGATGCCGGCAGGCTCCAATTCGTTCGACAGCTACGAGCGCCGTTCGGCTGGCGAGCGCTGCATCGTCTCGTTCGGGCGCAATGGCGGCCCGCCGATGCTGGCCAACGGCTTCTACAACAACAACTACCAGATCACGCAAACCCCGGACTATGTGGTGATCACGGTCGAGATGAACCACGACGCGCGCATCGTTCGCTTGAACTCCCAACACCGCAAGGACGACGTGCGCCCTTATTTCGGCGATTCGATCGGCTGGTGGGATGGCGACACGCTCGTGGTCGAAACCACACATATCCCGCGCTCGCAGCAGTTCATGGGGTCGTGGGAAAACCTGAAGATCACCGAGCGCTTCACACGGGTCGGCGAAGATCGCATCCACTACTCGTTCACGGCGGAAGATCCGACGTTCTGGGAACAGCCCTGGGGTGGCGAGTACGAGTTCGCGCCGCTGGGCCAGCCGCTGTACGAATACGCCTGCCATGAAGGCAACCACGCCCTGCCCGGCATTCTCTTGGGCGAGCGGGTGAAGGATTGGGCTGTGAGCGACGCGGCCGCCAAGCCGAGCCGCTAGACCCGGCGACCTTTCACAAAAGGAAACGGCGCGTGGAGACCCCACGCGCCGTTCTCGCATCCGGCGTTCCGTTCGGGACCAGCCCGAACGGAACACAGTTGCCTTCACTACTGGATATCCCAGCTGAACCGCACGCCGATCGCGCGAGGCGGCGCGATGGTGGTGTAGTAGGAGCGCACGCTGGCGCCGCTGACGATCTGGTTGTTCAGGCTCGTACCGACCACGCCGGTTTCAGCGAACTCGTCGAACAGGTTGTTGACGAACAGCGCCGCCTTGTAGTCGCCGGAGTCGTAGACCACCGATGCATTGGCGATGCCGTACGCATCAAGCGTGAGGCCCGAGCCGCGGCCGCCGGTGCGGGACAGGACGTCATCCTGCCAAGCGTAGCCGAAGTTCCAGAACAGGTCGCCGGACATGAACGGCTGCTCGTACGTGGCGAAAACCGAGAACTGGTTCTCTGGCGAGCCCGGCAGACGATCGCCCGCCTGGCCATCCTCGAAGGCGGGTGCGAAACCGCCGCCAGGCAGGATGGTGCGGATGAGGTCAGGCACGCCGGCGGTCAGTTCGGCCTGCGTGAAGCTGTAGTTGCCGCGCATGCTGAACTGGTCGGTAATCCGCCAGTCGGCGGAGACCTCGAAGCCTTTCGACTCGGCGCCTTCGGCGTTGACCGTGATCGGCTGAGAACCGCTGACAGTCGCCGATTGAAGTTGCGGATCGGTCCACTCGATGAAGTAGATTGCGCCGTTGAGTATCAGGTCGCCGTTGAGCAGCGTCGACTTGACGCCAATCTCGTAGTTGTTCGTCTTGTCGGCGGTGTACTGGCGCTCGTCGCGAACGGAGAAGTCGTTCGGGCCAGTGCCGTATTGCTGACCAGGCGCGAGTGCGCAGACCGTCTGCGGGGCGAGCGGATCGTAGGGCTCCGGGCACTGGCCGAGGCCGTTGGAGTTGCCGATCCGGTAGCCCTGGCTCGCCGTGCCATAGACGAGCAGGTCCGGGCTGAGTGTCCAGGCAAGGTTGACCTTGCCGAGCACGCCGTCGTCTTTCTGCCCGGCATCAGGATCGAAAGGCTGGTTGCCGATTTCATCCAGTGTCGGCGCGACGAAGGAGGGATCGAACAGCGGGAAATCGACCGCCGTATACTCCTTCAGGTCGTACTTGTACGCGCGCGCGCCGACGGTCAGCGTGAGGCTGTCGGTGATGTCGTAGCCGACCTCGCCATAGATGGCCTGTTCGACCAGCTTGATGCGCGAACGCGAGAAGTATTCGAGATCGTCGGGACGGTTGAAGCCTGCGAAGGCGGCATAGCCCGGCGTGTATTCTGCCGAGTACCCGACCGACTCGGACTCGTTATAGAAAGCGCCGACGATCCATTGCAGCGGACCTTCTGTCGTCGAGACCAGGCGGACTTCCTCGTTGAAGCGTTCTTCCTCCCCCAGTTCGTGCGTGTAGGCGGCGAAGGTCGGGAAGGCTTCGTAGCTGTATTCGAGCGAGATCAGCAGGTCGGTCTGGTCACGCTGGCCATCGTCGGAGTACTTGCTGAAGCCTGTCGCAGACGTCAGTTCGGCAAAGCCGAGGTCAGCCGTGACTTCCAGCGCCAGAAGTTCGTTCTTGATCTTGTTCGGCTCTAGCACGCGCTTGGTATTCACGTACTGGCCAACGTTAAGGACGCCGCGATCGCTGGAGCGCGCTTGGTATTCACGTTGGCCAGTACGTGAATANNCCCCGCCGATATCGGCGTCCTGGTAATAGTAGGTGAGCGTGCCATCCAGCCATTCGAGCGGGGCCCAGCGCGCGGCGATACGGCCGGACAGGATTTCCTCGCTGTCCACGTCTTCGATGGAACGAAGGTTCGCGGCGACCTGGGCAGGATTGTTGAAATCCGGATCGGGATCGGAAACGCCCGGCTGCAGCACGACGAAGGGCTGATCGACGAAGCCGGTGTCGTTCAGAATGTCGAGCGAGCCGCGAATGGCGAAATTGTCGGTGACGACCTTGTTGAATGTGAAGCCGACATCGGAGCTGATGCTTTCAGCTTCCGAATACTGGAACGCCTCGGCGCGCACGGACAGCGAGTCGCTGGTGAAGCTGGGCTTGTTCGGAATGTAGCGGATCGCGCCCCCGAGCGTGCCCGCACCGTAGAGCGTTCCCTGCGGCCCGAGAAGGACCTCGACGCGCTGCAGGTCGGCCAGTCTGAGATCGAGGAACAGCGGGATCTCACCGACATAGGTCGCGACCGTGCCGCCGCCGCTGTTGTCGCCGTCGCCCGAGCCGATCGGGTCGGCGTTGAGGCCGCGCACGATGATCGGGTTGCC
>DLHI01000004.1 GCA_002483135.1 Hyphomonadaceae bacterium UBA7672
TCGGCGGTCTGCACGATCTGGTAGTTGGAGTTGCCGGGCAGCGGCAGCATGACCGGGCCGGCATTGTTGAAGATGGGCAGGATGCAGCGGTCGTCGATGGGCTGGAGTTCGGGACCGTCCGTCACCTTCTCGCCGGGCTTGAGCGTGTAGTAGCGCGGATCGGAGACGGCGCCGGGCTTGATGGCGGGGACGCGGCCATCGGCCGGATTGGTGATGAGGCTGGTGCGCGGCTCTCCGTTGACGCGCATGACGGGGCGGAATTCGGAGCGGCGGTCGAGCTCGGCGACTTCCTCCGGAGTCATGATGAGGCGGCCGGCCATTTCGGGCGGGCGTTCGAAGCGCGTGGCGGTCTCGTTGGTCCATGTGCCCTGCAGGTCGGGCTGGGCGAGGGCCGGCGCTGCAAGGAGCAAGGCCATGCAAGTCAGGATGAGCAGTCGGCGCATGAGGGCTCGTTCGATGGGACCGCACGAGGCTTAGGCGTGATGGCGCGCGGGTCCAGCGAAATTGTTGGGCGATGATGATGGGCGGAGCGCGGAGATCGAGACCCCCTCCTGTCCTCCCCCTTGCAGGGGGAGGAACTCTGGGGCGGTCATCGTCCTTCAAAGTGAAGCGAGCTCTTTCAACATGGTCCCTCCCCCTGCAGGGGGGGAGGTCAGGTGGGGGTCTGCTTCGGCAGGCGTGTTGGCGCGACGACTATTGACGCCCGCCCGGGGGGCCCATGCGGAGGGCGAGGAATTGTTCCTTGGTGATGAAGCCGTCGCCGTCGGCGTCGACGCGGGAGGACCAGATCTGGTCAGCCATGTCCTTCGCCTGCTCGGGGAGGACGGCGACCCATTCGGCCTTGTCGAGCTTGTTGTCCTTGTTCGTGTCGGCTGCGACGAAACGCGCTTCGCGCTGTTCGGGCGTCATCGGCGTCTGCGCCAAGGCCGGGGCAGCAATGAGCGCGCCGAGCGCAGTGCAGGCAATAATTTTCCGGATCGTCATCGGGTCTTCGTCTCCTGTGCCCCACTGGCGGGGCGGGTGGTCCCCCTGATCGCCCCTGATGGGCGCGATCTCAACCTTCAACGGCAGCAATAACTGCATCCGTCGCGCTGAAACCAGGAGTTACAAACGATTACAAATGGCGACCTGAACGGAGGATGAGTGTCGCTTCGCAGGCGCGAAGGCTTCATGACGGCGAGAGAGAGTGCTAGGGAAATCCCAGTCGAATCCGTGTGCCGGAGCGCCAGACTATGGCCTTGAACTTCCCCGATTTCACGCAACTGCCTCTGGGTGAGGATGCACCGCCAGTGAACATGGCGGCGTGGGCGGTTCGTGCGGGAGACGCAGCGGGCAAGAACCGTGAGACGCCCGAGGGGCTGCCGGTGAAGCCGATGTATTCGGCGGCGGATGTTGCGGGGCTGGACTTCCTGGACGGGTGGCCGGGCATCGCACCGTTCGTGCGCGGCCCCTACCCCACCATGTATACGAACCAGCCGTGGACGATCCGGCAGTATGCGGGCTTCTCGACGGCGGAGGATTCGAACGCCTTCTATCGCCGCAACCTCGCCGCCGGGCAGAAGGGTCTTTCGGTGGCGTTCGATCTGGCGACGCACCGGGGCTATGACTCGGACCATCCGCGCGTGACGGGCGATGTGGGCATGGCGGGCGTCGCCATCGATTCCATCTACGACATGCGCACGCTGTTCGCCGGCATTCCGCTGGACCAGATGTCAGTGTCGATGACGATGAATGGCGCGGTGTTGCCGATCATGTCGCTGTTCGTGGTGGCGGCGGAGGAACAAGGCGTTCCGGCGGCGAAGCTTTCGGGCACGATCCAGAACGACATCCTCAAAGAGTTCATGGTGCGAAACACGTATATCTATCCGCCGCGCCCCTCCATGCGGATCATCTCGGACATCTTCGCGTACACCTCGCAGAACATGCCGAAGTTCAACTCGATCTCGATCTCCGGCTATCACATGCAGGAAGCGGGAGCGACGGCGGACCTGGAGCTGGCGTACACGCTGGCCGATGGCGTCGAGTATATACGCTCCGGGATCGCCGCCGGGCTGGACGTCGACAAGTTTGCGCCGCGCCTCTCGTTCTTCTGGGCGATCGGCATGGACTACTTCATGGAGGTCGCGAAGATGCGGGCGGCCCGCCTGCTCTGGGCGCGGCTGGTGAAGCAGTTCAATCCGAAGTCGGACAAGTCGCTTTCGCTGCGCACGCATAGCCAAACGAGCGGTTGGTCGCTGACGGCGCAGGATGTCTACAACAACGCGATCCGGACATGCTTTGAAGCCATGGCGGCGGCGGGTGGGCAGACGCAGTCGCTGCACACCAACTCGTTCGACGAGGCGCTGGCGCTGCCGACGGACTTCTCGGCGCGCATCTCGCGCAACACGCAGATCTTCCTGCAGCAGGAAGCCGGCACATGCCGCACGATCGATATGTGGGGCGGTTCCTACTATGTCGAGCGGCTGACGCACGACCTCGCCAAGCGAGCATGGGCGCACATCGAGGAAGTCGAGGCGATGGGCGGGATGGCGAAGGCCATCGAGGAAGGGCTGCCGAAACTGCGCATCGAGGAGGCCGCCGCCAAGACGCAGGCGCGCATCGATAGCGGCGTGCAGACGATTGTGGGCGTCAACAAGTTCCGGCTGAACGAGAACGAGGATGTGCCGGTGCTGAAGGTGGACAACGCCAAGGTGCGCACGATGCAGCTTGATAAACTGAAGCGCCTAAAGGGCGAGCGGGACGAGACGGCTGTGGCGCAGGCGCTGGATGCGATTACCAAGGCGACGGAGCTGGGTCGCGGCAACCTGATGGAGCTGGGCATCGCGGCTGCGCGCGCGAAGGCGACGGTGGGCGAGATCAGCTACGCTGTCGAGAAAGTTGTTGGACGCCATCAGGCGGTGATCAAATCCATCCAGGGCGTGTATGCTCAGGGCATGAGTGCGAAATCGGACAAGGTAGTGACGGCGCGGGCGCTGGCCGATGCGTTCGAGAAGGCGGAGGGCCGGCGCCCGCGCATTCTCATCGCGAAGATGGGCCAGGACGGGCACGACCGGGGACAGAAGGTTGTGGCGTCGGGCTTTGCCGATCTTGGCTGGGACGTGGATATCGGGCCGCTGTTCCAGACGCCGGAGGAAGCCGCGCGACAGGCGGTGGAGAACGATGTGCACGTTGTGGCCGCCTCGTCGCTGGCGGCGGGTCACCTGACGCTGGTTCCGGAGCTGCGCGCGGCGCTGAACATGGAGTCGCGCGGGGACATCATGGTGGTGGTGGGCGGCGTGGTGCCGCCGCAGGACTATGATGCGCTCTATGCTGCGGGAGCGGCTGCGATCTTCCCGCCGGGAACGGTGATCGCCGAGGCGGCGGTGGAGCTGCTGGACAAGCTGACCGGCAAGCTGGGGCATAATTCGCGGAATGCGGCGGCGGGTTAAGCTGTCGGGACGGTGTCCGGACACCGCTGGTGCTGGCGTGAGCGCGGGCTACGGCTAGGGTGAGGCCATGAAGCTTGCGTGGGTGATTCCGGTTCTTGGATGTGTCGCGCTGTCGTCGTGCGCGGCGGCGCCGACGCCCTCGCCTGTCGCCTGCGTGATCGATGAGGCGAAGGTGATGCCGTGGGGCCAGTATCACACGCTCAATGAAACGCCGTTTCCAAACACCTTCCTCTATGAAGGATGCGGCAAGCGGCTGGCTTATGTGGCGGCGGAGCATTCGAACGACGCCAACGGCGCCACGTATGCGCAGGTGCGCGCGGCGATGGCGAAATGGCCGCCCGGGTTTGTGGTGCTGGAGGGATTTCCGTCCAGCATGGGCGAGAGCCCCAGCGCGCTCGTGGAGCATTCGGCAAGCGTGGCAGGGACGCCCGCGGACGCAGAGCCATTCGAGGCGGTTCGTCTCGCCGTCGCGCGCGGAACGCCATTTACCGGCGCCGAGCCGGACGACAGGGAGATACTCGCCGGGATGCAGGCCGCGGGACTGACTGCCGTGGACCTCGCCGGGTTCTACGTTGTGCGCCAGATCGATCAGTGGGTGCGCGGCGAGAAGATCACCGATCATCGCGATCCGCGACTCGACGCGCTGATCCGCGAACTGGCCGGACAGGTGGCGCGCGACAGCGGCATTGCAGCGGCGGATGTCGAAGCGGTGGCGACGCGGGCAGGACTGGTGGCGTGGTATGAGCGGATAAACGGCGTGCCGTTCGATTCGGCCTATCGGCCGGAAGACAGCCACCCGACCGGCCCCGTGAACGACAGGCCGATCAACGCACTCTCGGACAAGATCAGCGATATTCGCGACCGCCATATCGTTGGCGTGATCGCGGGTGCGCTCGAGCGACATGACACGGTGATGGTGGTGTATGGTGGGAGCCATCACACCATCCAGGCGCCGGCGCTGGCGGCGGCGTTCGGGCCGGCGCGGTTTGCGGGGCGGTTGCCGTAGGCGTTGCGATCGCGACGCCGCTCATCCTGACGCCCTTCGAGACGCCGCCTGCGGCGGCTCCTCAGGGTGAGGAGTCAGGATCCAGGAACGGTTTCGCAACTCGAACAGGCTTGAAGCTCCAAGCCGGAACAAGCCTTGCCTTCAGCCCTGGGTCCTGACTTTCGTCAGGACGAGCGGGGATGGGGCAGCCCCTTCATCGTGTGGATTGCCTGTAGCCACGCTGCTCATTCAGCCCGCATTCATCGGGATTAGCCTTACCCATCCCTACATCCTGGGTGCTGGCGCGGGGCTCAAATCCCGCTAATCTGCGCCCATAGAGTTCCGCCCTGGGGAGAGAACCGCCATGAAGCGACTGATTGCCGTTGTGTCTCTTGGCCTTGCGCTGGCTGCCTGCTCGAGCGGGCCGACGCGCTATATTCCCGCGATGGACGGGGACGACATGGGCTATCGCGAGCAGCGCATCGAGGAGCAGCGCTATCGCGTGTCCTTCCGCGCCAACCCCGACATGAAGGCGCCGGATGTTGAAGGCATGGCGCTGCGCCGTGCGGCGGAACTGACGATCCAGAATGGCTATCAGTGGTTCCAGGTTGTCTCGCGCATGACGGATGTAGTCGGCGGCGGGCAATCGGGCGGCGGACCGACGATCGGCATCGGCGGCGGCACGGGTTCGTACGGGTCGAGCCTTGGCGTTGGCCTTGGGTTCAACCTGGGCGGGGACTCGCGGCAGTTTGAATCGACGCTGGAGATCCTGATGGGGCGCGGCGTGAAGCCAAGCGATCCGTCGGCGTATGACGCCTATTCGGTGGCGCGCCAGTACCAGCCGTAGACTTGCAGACAGACGCGCGCGGGGGGAGCACGGGATGACGATGGTCTTTCCCGTGCTGACCTTGCTCCATGCGGCGATCACGCTCGCGAGCCTTGTTGGGCGCAGGCGGTGGCCCATCGAACTGCTGCAACATTTCCGCCCGCATATGATCGTGGCTGGTGGCGTTGGCGCGGTGCTATGCCTGTGGCTTGAGCCTTCATGGGGATGGGCGGCGATTGCGCTGGGCTTCGCGCTGATCAATGTGGCCGCTCTGCCCGCGCCGCGTTTCATCAGTCCGGATGCGGGCCTTGCCGGTGAGCCGGGGCTGACAATCGTCTGGGCCAATGTCTGGACCAAGGAGGGGCCGCTGAAGCGGACGCTCGACTGGGCCAAGGCGCAGGGCGCGGATGTGATCCTGATCGGGGAGTATCCGCGTAGGGCTTCGCCCGAGGTTGAGCTGGCGGGAGACTATCCGCATCGCATTGCGGGGCCGCCGCAGCCGGAGGAACAGATTTGCTCGACACGGGTCGTCGCCTTCTCGCGCGTGGCGATTGGCGATGCGAGGGTTCATGCGGGGCCCGGACCGCATGCGCGGTCATTCGTTACGTTCAAGGTTGTGCTGGGCGAGACGGACCTGACCCTCATTGCCATGCATCCCGTGCCGCCGAATACGCCCGCGCTGACGGAGGAGCGCGACAAGCAGATCGCCATGCTGGCGGGGCATGCGCGCGGGGCTTTCGTGATCGCGGGGGATTTCAATGCTACGCCGTGGACGCCTGTGTTTGGCGAGATTCCGGGGCGGCGGATCGGGGCTTATCTGCTGGCGCCGACTTGGTTGAGTGGACTGCCGCTGCTGGGGTTGCCAATCGATCATCTGATGGGATCGGAGGAGTTGCGGGTCAGCCGGTATGAGGTGGGGCCTGCGTTGGGATCGGATCATCGGGCGGTGTTGGCGCGGGTGCATCTGACCGCGAGCGGAGCGCATTGAGACAGACCCCCACCTGTCCGCCCCCTAAACGGGGCGGGACCATGTTGAGAGAACTTACCTAGCTTCGAAGGACGGTGACCGCCTCAGGGTTCCGCCCCGTTTAGGGGCGGACAGGTGGGGGTCTCCATCGGCAGGCGCTGGCCGTGACGTTCATCCCTGCCAATCCTTGAACCACTTACCCACGCAGCGTAGGACACGAGCAACATCACCCACCCGCACGCGGATTCGCTTTGAAGCCTGATCTTTCCACCCGCGCCGGACTTGGCCGCGCCATTACGCTGGTGGAGTCGCGGCGGGCGGACCATCAGGCGGAGGCGCGCGAGATGCTGCGTGCGATCATGCCGCTGACGGGCAAGGCGCAGCGCATTGGCATCACGGGCGTGCCGGGGGTTGGCAAGTCGACCTTCATCGAGAGCTTCGGGACGCTGCTGACGGGGATGGGCCACAGGGTGGCGGTGCTGGCGGTGGATCCGACTTCGCGGCGGTCTGGCGGGTCTATCCTGGGCGACAAGACGCGCATGGCGAAGCTGGCGGCGGACGATCGCGCCTTCATCCGCCCCTCGCCTGCTGGTGAGACGCTGGGCGGGGTGTCGCGCAAGACGCGGGAGACGATGCTGCTGTGTGAGGCGGCGGGATACGACATCGTACTGGTGGAGACGGTGGGCGTCGGGCAGTCGGAGACTGTCGTGGCTGACATGGTCGATTTCTTCCTTGTGCTGATGCTGCCGAACGCGGGCGATGAACTGCAGGGCATCAAGAAGGGCGTGCTGGAGGTGGCCGACCTGATCGCGGTCAACAAGGCGGACATCGACGACAAGGCGGCCAAGAGGGCCGCGCGGGCGTATGAGATTGCGCTACACATCATGGAGCAGGCGGACCCGGACTGGGCCCCGCCTGTCCACACGATTTCCGGGTTCTCAGGGATGGGACTTCCTGAACTGTGGGCGGCCATCGTCCTGCATCAGAAGAAGACCACGGAGTCGGGTTCGCGCGCGGGGCGGCGGGCGGCGCAGCAGGTGCGCTGGCTTGAGGCGCTGATCCAGGATGGTCTGGCGGAAGGCTTTGTTGCGCATCCATCCGTCGCAGGGCGGATCGCGGACGTGCGCCGGGCGGTGGCCGAGGCAAAAATCCCAGCATCGACAGCGGCGGATGAGCTGCTGGCCCTGTTCTTCGGGCGGGTCTGACGGCCAAGTAACAGCCCAAGTAATACGGGCGTGTAATGCCGTTGTGTGATTGCCCCTGTGGGCGGCTCAGGTAGATGTAACGAGCTGGATTCGGGAGCTGCTGGCCAATGACCGGGCCATTTCTGCGCGTAGCTGTGCGCCTGGCGGCGGTTTGCGCCGTGGGGCTTGGCCTCGTTTTGCCCGCGGGGGCGGACAATTCCGGCAAGCCGATGACGTTCGAATGGGGCGTCACCTATGACAACATCCCAGCGATCTTCGCGGATGGCGAGTTCACGCCCGAGACGCCGGCGGCGCTGAGGACGTTTCTGGCACGCAACATAAATTCCACGCGCGACCGGATCATCTATTTCAACTCGCTGGGCGGCGACCTTGGCGCGGGGATGGAGGTCGGCAAGATCATCCGGCGGGCCGAACTGAATTCGGGCGTGGCGCGCAACACACGCGATCCGGGTCAGGCCAACACGATCGATCTCGACCACAACAGCCGCGTCTATCCGGGGCACTGCGTTTCGGCCTGCTCGCTCGCCTTCCTTGGCGGGGTGAAGCGGGAGGTGAAGCCGGGGTCGATCTATGCGGTTCACCAGGTGAGCATGAACTGCATCGACAAGGACAAGGCGCTGTCGCGCTATCCCTGGGTCGAGCTGCCCAACGTCAACTACTGCCCGGAGCTCAACGAGGCGCTGACCATGATGCAGGTCGCAAACGGGGTAGTGGTGGAATACGTGCGCTCGATGGGCGTCGATCCGATCTTCCTTGCGGAGATGTCGAAGGCGGAGCCCGACACGATCAATACGCTGCCGGAAGAGAAGCTGCGCGAGTACAAGATCATCTTCGAGTACCGGACCGAGAGCTGGGAATACAAGACAGACACCCAGGGCCAGCTGTTCCTGCAATACCTGCAGGGCGACCAGTGGCGGCAGGACAAGGTGGAAATCTACTGCGACCGCACGGGGGCGCCGCGGCTGTTCCTGTGGCTAGTGCACGATGTGGCGCGCTCGACCGGGCCGATTGACGGCGCGCGTATCGTCGAGCTGGCCAACAAGGGGCTGTCGGCGGCGTGGCAGCTGGACGCGCAAACGCCGGACGGCTTTGCCGACGTGCGGAGGATCGCGCTGCAGCCCTATGAGATCATCAATCCGCCGCGCCTGACCGAGCTGGGCAATGTGGCGCTGACCGTTGACCTGTCGCCGCGCTTTCTCGACGTGATGAGCGGAGCAACGCGCTTCCAGATCCTGACCACGGAGCCGGACGTCAACAGCCGCGACGGGTTCAGCCTGATCACGATCAACCTCGATCGCGACAAGCTTTCGGGCATTGTCCGCTTCTGCAAATAGGGGCGCGTGATGAGCGACGCGATGCGCTGGCGGGCTGGCGGATGCCATTGCGGGGCGGTGCGGTTCGAGGTGGAGACGCCCGGGACGATCGAGGTTGAAGACTGCAATTGCAGCATGTGCGCGCGTACCGGCTATCTGCACATCATCGTGCCGAAGGCGCGGTTCCGGCTGCTGTCGGGGGCGGAGAAGATCACGACCTACACATTCAACACAGGCGTGGCGCAGCATCTCTTCTGCAGCGTCTGCGGCGTGAAGGCGTTCTATGTGCCGCGCTCGAACCCCGACGGGTACAGCGTGAATTTGCGCTGCCTGGATGATCCGCGGGACTTTGACGAGGTGCGGATTGTGAACTTCGATGGGCGCGGGGATTGGGACGCGCAGGCGAAGGCGCTGGCTTGGAAGTCGAAGTGAGGGGGCCTTCGGTCCTCTCAGCTTTTTGCTTGTCATCCCGGCCGAGCGTAGCGAGAGCCGGGAACCACTCATCGGCTGTCGTACTGGCGCAATGGGTCCCGGACAGCGCTGCGCGCTTCCGGGATGACAAGCGGTGACGTGAGCCAGAGAGCTAGCTACCCTGCTCTTCCGGCACGCGCTCTTGAGCGGGCTGCAACAACTGCTTGGCCTGCGCTTGCCACTTCTCGCGTTCGATGCGGCCCTTGAAGGCGATCGCGGCGTTGACCCAGTCGATGTTGGCCTGGCTCCACGAGGCGACCTGGTCGTAGTGCCAGATGCCTAGACTGTTGAGTTTCTGCTCAAGCTTGGGGCCTATGCCGGAGATGTGCTTGAGATCGTCGCTACGGCCGTTGCGCGGGGCGTCGAGAAGAGCGGGCTGTTCACCTTCGGGCAGACGCGCGGCGGAGGCATCGACCGGCTCGGCGGCGCCGGGGCGCGTGGCGAGGCGGGCAAATTCTTCTTCCAGATAACGGACGCGGCCATCGAGATAGGTGTTGCGCCAGCGCAGGCGCTGGGCCTCGCCCGCGCGAGCTTCGGCGGCGAGGAGCTGGGCGCTGGAGGTTTCGACTTCGGTGAGCTTGGCCTCGAGAAAGCGGACGCGGGTTTCGAGGTGGCGGCGATGCCAGGCGAGCGAGCCTTCGATCAGCGGCAGCGCCTCGTCGCCGGGGCGGGCGATACCAGAGCGCGTGCGCAGATCTTCCACCTCGGCGGTGAGCCTCGCGACCGAAGCTTCGAGTTCGGAGGCGCGGCGGCGCGCTTCGGTGACGTCGATCACCGTGGGGGGCGTGGGCGGAGGCGGCTTGCGCGATTCAACATGCCGGTAGCCAAACCAGCCGGCCGCAGCGCCTGCTGAGAGGCCGATAATCAGGAACAGTATTTCCGCCATGCGCGCGAGTTCCGCCTTGGGCAGCGTTGGTCAGATCAAGGATTCAGGCCCGACCCGGCCGCGCCATGCCATCGGCGCGTCTGGTCCCGGAACAAATCCTACAGCAGCCAGCACGTCTGGCGAGCGAAATCGGTATAGTTGATCGCCGTTTACGTTAGCGCCCCAGGGATTTCAGTCGCGGGGCGCCGCACGAAGTTGAGATTTTCAAATCGGTTGCGAACCAGTAGAGCTGCCCCTTCATTCGCGAGAGCCTGCAAGCTTGGATAATTCGCCCCCTGAAAGATCGCGTATACGAAACGATTCCCCGGGGCATGGGTCCGGCGGGCCGTTCGAACACATCTCCTCGACGGCCAACGAGACGGTGAAGCTGCTTCGGTCGCTGGAGCGGAAGAAGGACCGGCAGGAGACGGGGCTGTTCCTCGCCGAGGGGGCGCGGCATGCCGAGGAGGCGCTGGCGAACGGATGGTCGCCCGCCTACGCCTTCGCGAGCCAGGCGGCGCTGGAAAGGCCGCAAACGCGGGACCTGCTGGAGCGGATGCGCAAGGCGGGGGCGCGCGTGCTGACCGGGACGGAGAAGATCCTTGCGACGCTGTCCCGGAAGGACAATCCACAGGCGGTGATTTCTGCGTTCAGGCAGAAGGTAACGGATATCGGCGCCCTGCCCGTCGATGGGGCTCGGCGGTTTGTGGCGCTGTATGAAGTGCGCGATCCGGGGAACCTGGGCACGGTGATCCGGACGGCGGACGCGGCGGGATGCGACGGCGTTATCCTGGTGGGCACGACGTGCGATCCGTTTTCGGTGGAGACAGTGCGCGCGACGATGGGCTCGCTGTTTGCCATGCCGTTGTCGGTGACTTCGTTCGAGGCGTTCCGCGCCTGGCGCGACAAGAACAATGTGCGGGTGATTGCGGCGTCCATGCGGGGGCAGCATGCGCATGACAGGGCAAGCTATCCGGAGCGGACGTGCATCCTGATGGGGAATGAGCAGGCGGGCTTGCCGGTAGAAGTCGAAGCGGCATGCGACGAGCTGGTGCGCATTCCGATGATGGGCAAGGCGGACAGCCTCAACCTCGCTTCGGCGGCGAGCGTGATGATCTACGAGGCATGGCGCGCGCAAGGCTATCGGGGCGCGAACCGATGAGCGCTTCGGATTTCCAGCTGCTCGTGAGCGATGACTGGGGCGACTATCAGCTTCTGGACTCAGGCGACCTGCGCAAGCTGGAGCGGTTCGGCAAGGTGCGGGTGAACCGGCCGGACCCACAGGCCTTCTGGAAACCCAAGGCGCCGGTGGCGAGCTGGAAGGCGGATGCGGTGTTCGCGGCCAAGGCCGATGATGATGATCGCGGCGCATGGACGTTCACGGGCAAGCAGCCGCCAGAGGACTGGCCCATTGGCTGGAATGGGCTGAAGCTGAATGCACGACTGGCCGCTTTCCGGCACATGGGCGTGTTCCCGGAGCATTCGGTGCACTGGCGCTGGGCGATGGATCAGGTGCAGGCGGTGAAGCGGCCGGTGAAGGCGCTGAACCTGTTTGGCTATACCGGCATGATGTCGCTGGCGCTGGCCAAGGCGGGGGCCGAGGTGACGCATCTCGACGCTTCGCCGAAGTCGATTGCGCAGGCGCGAGAGAATGCCGCGATGTCCGGTCTCGATGGTGCGCCGATCCGGTGGATCACGGACGATGCGATGAAGTTCGTGGAGCGCGAGCTGCGGCGCGGATCAAAGTACGATGTCGTGGTTCTCGATCCGCCGAAATTCGGGCGCGGACCAAAGAATGAAACTTGGCGGTTCGAGACGGACTTTCCCGTCCTGCTCGATCATGTGCGCGGATTGATGAGCGACAAGCCGCTGTTCGTGATCGCGACGGTCTATGCCGTGCGGCTGAGCTATATCGCCGTGGGTCAGGCGCTGGCGGCGGCGATGGGTGGCGGCACAGTCACCAGCGGCGAGATGGCGATCCGCGAGAGCGCCGGGCGGGATGTCGTGCTGCCGACGGGGCTATTCGCGCGGTGGACGGCTTAAGAGATTGCGATTGGGCGGAGCAGTCCACCTTGCTCCGCTCATGCTGACGAAAGTCAGCATCCAGGAACGGTTGCGCCTCGGGAACAGGCTTGAAGGTTCAAGCCGGGACCAGCCTCACCGTCGGCCCTGGGTCCTGACGTTCGTCAGGACGAGCGGGGATGGGTTCGTTCCACTAAGCCTCTTTCGGCTTCCGGTTCACGCGCGTGATGACCGAGGTGAAGCTCAGTGCGGGGCGGCCATTCGCGGTGATGAGGCCGCGGACGTAGATCAGGCGGCCCCCGGCGCGGGTGACTTCCCCGGTCGCTTCGATGGTTTCGCCGACTTGCGCCGAGGACAGAAAGTCGCCGGACAGGTTTACCGTTACGGCGGGCTGGCCGTTGGTGACGTGTTCGCAGAAGGCGAAGCAGGAATAGTCGGCGAAGGTGAGGAAGCAGCCGCCGTGCATGAAGCCGCCGCCGTTCATGTGGCGCTGTTCCGCCACGAAGCGGCAGACAACCTTACCGGTCTCGTCCGAGCGGTAGTAGAAGGGGCCGACACCGCTTTCGAAAGCGTCGTGCGGCCAGGTGCGCCAGCCCGCCCAGGGGCCGGTTTCGATCAGGATGGACGAGGACATTGGCAGGTTCCGGGAGGTTGATTTTGCCTGTCCCTAGCGGCCAAATTGGCCACTGTCATGCCCCGCCTTGAAACCGCCCTTAGGATCGCGTATTGCCCTGTCCCTCGACTGAAGGGGTATAGCTCAGTTGGTAGAGTAGCGGTCTCCAAAACCGCGGGTCGTGGGTTCGAGTCCCTCTGCCCCTGCCAGTCGATTTCGGGACAACTGCCCGATCCGGTTTCCCGGCTCACACGCTGAGCACCCAGCATTCCATCGGAAAAGCCAGTTCGGCCCATGCCGCCTTGTAGTCCATGAAGGGACCAAGGAGGGGCCCCAGATCGTAACGCTCGGCGCCCTGCTCGCACAGCCACACGATCATCTCGCGCTGGAGCAGATTTCCGAGCGACAGGTCGCGCAGGGCTTCATCGAAACTGAACTGCTGACCGCGATAGATTGCGCCGATCATACCCCCGAAAATAAAGCCGACATCCTCTCCATCGCGTGTGGCCAGGACGACGCGGCCATCGCGCGAGGCCGACAGACGGCGCAACATGGCGGCGTAGAAGGCGAGCGAGAATTGTCCGTCCATCCCTATGCCGGCCTTCCAGCTCTTCTGTTCGACCACGACCATGCGCTTGAAGATTGCGTCCGCCTCATCGGGCGTTGCGGGGCAATGCCGTTCGAACTGAATGCCGGCGCTGCGGGCGCGCCGATCGCTGTTGCGCAGGTTGCGACGGAAACTGGCCGACCGGCGCGAGAGGAAGCCATCCACTCCGCCTCCAAGCGAGGCGGCGCCCTGCGCGTCTTCATGCAACAACGAAACCTCGCAGCGGCCTTCGAACCGCTTGCGGAGTTCGCGGGCGAGAATGCCTTCGGGATCGATTCCGGAGACGGCGAAACGCGTGCAACGCCTGTCCGAGACGACAGGTATCTCATCGACCAGCTGTTCCAGCAATTCAGGCCCGGCAGCACCAAGGACGTTGCATCCGAAGAGCCAAAGCCGCTCGATGGGGCCGAGCACCGCGGTCTTACCGAGCGCGTGAAGGGCGAGCTGCACGAGGCCGTCTTCGTTGTGGCGCACGATATAGGGACGGCTTGGGTCCATCGCGTCACGGAAGGACAACTGCCATGCTGTCAGCGCGCAGAAAGGATCGGGCTGAGGCGTCTGCATCGCCAGATGATTCCACAGCGATTGCGGCGCATCGTGCGCTATCAGGTCAGCCGGATCATCGAACAAGCGTTCAGCCCAGTCCCGGCCGCGCGCTGACGCGTTCGCGCCAGGCGGCGATGTTGGGGTGTTCTTCCCAGGGCTTGAACTTCACGATGCGGCCGAAACCCATGGCCACGTGGAGGGTGATGTCGGCGATCGTGAAGCGGTCGCCGGCGACGTAGGGGGTTTCGCCAAGCTGGCGGTCGAAGAACTTCGCGACTTTCTTGACGCGCTCCGAACACGTGTTGGCCCAGTCGGGGTTCTGCGGCTTTTCGAGTTCGGCCATGGCGGGGTGCGAATTACGGAACCAGCCCGCGATCTGCATGAAATAGGTGAGCTCGACACGGCGATCCCACATTTCGATTTTTGCGCGTTCGAGCGGGTCGAGGCCCATGAGGTTGGGCTCGGGATGCAAGCCTTCTATGTAAGTACAGATGGCGCGGCTTTCGGTGAGGCCTGTGCCGTCATCCAGCACCAGGACGGGGACGTGGCCCATCGGGCTGATGGCGCGGTATTCGGGCGTGCGGTGCTCCATCTTCATGATGCTGATCTCGGTCTTGGGGAAGGACTCCCAGATGCCCTTCTCCTGCATGAAGAAGCGCACGCGATCAGGGTTCGGCGCCATGGGGGCGTGGTAGAGGTTCATGTGAGTCTCCCTGTGGGGGAGATTAGCCCGCCACTCGATCAAGCTACAATCGTTGTCATTCCAGCCGGAGCGAAGCGGAGAGCTGGAAGCCAGGGGCGTCTAGCACCGATGCTTGCGGCCCCTGGGTTCCGGCTCACGCCTTCGGCGCGTCCGGAATGACGGTGGTGGCGTTATCGGCTGCGCGGTTTGCCACCGGGTGGGCGGCCACCGCCTGACGGGCGTGCCGCTCCGCCGGGGCGCTTCGCGGCTCCGGTGCGCGAGGGCGACCCCGGCTTCGCGCGGGAGGGAGGGCGGTGTTTCGGGGGGCGGTTGTCGACGTAGGCGTCGAGGCCCTTGCGGCGCGTGCCGTCGTCGGCGGCGGTGCGGGGGGCGTGTTTCGGTTTCTGTTTGGCGTGGTGAGGTTTGGGCGGGGCCTTTGCAGCGGCAGAGGATCGCACCGCACCAGCGCGGGGGCGGCGTTTTTCGGACATGAGTTCGCCCACGGCGCCGAGGAGTTCGGCAGGGGAGACTTCCTCCAGCGCGCCGGGGCCGAGATCATCCAGCGCGAACGGGCCGTAGTTGACGCGGATGAGGCGGTTCACCTTGAGGCCGAGACTTTCGAGGGCGCGGCGGACTTCGCGGTTCTTGCCTTCGGACAGCGTGACGTCGATCCAGCAATTCGAGCCCGTCGAGCGATCGAGCCTCGCAAGGATCGACTTGTACTCCTCGCCTTCGTGGACGATGCCGTCGCGCAGGCGATCCAGTTCCTTCTGTGTGATGCGGCCATAGGCGCGGGCGCGGTAGGAGCGCTTGAGGCCGGTGGACGGCAGCTCCATCGCGCGGGCGAGTTCGCCGTCGTTGGTGAGGAGCAGCAGGCCCTCGGTGTTGATGTCGAGGCGGCCGACGGTGACGGTGCGCGGCATGTCCTTTGGCAGGTTGTCGAATACGGTGGGGCGGCCTTCGGGATCCTTGTTCGTCGTCATCAGGCCGACGGGCTTGTGGTAGCGCCACAGGCGCGTGGCCTGCGGGCGACCGATCTGGGCGCCGTCGACGAGGATGGTCTCGCGGCCGGTAACCTTGAAGGCGGGCGTATCGAGGACGCGGCCGTCGACCTTCACCCTGCCCTCGGCGATCATGCGTTCGACATCGCGGCGCGAGGCGACGCCCGCGCTGGCGAGAAACTTGGCGATGCGTTCGCCTTCTTGTGTTGGCGTGTCGGTCATGGCGCTTCCTTCCGGATCAGTCCGCGCGTGAAGCGGTGGGCTAGCAGGGCGATGCCGAACAGGACGGTCGACAGGGCGAGGATGGCGGCGGCGAGCATCCAGGGCGTGTTGAAGTTTTCGTTCATGCCCCAGTCCATCAGGTGGAGCTGCCAGAGGAAATCGTAGGTGCGCCAGAGGTCCGTGCGCGGGGCGCTGACCTTGCCGTTGACGGCGGAGACGTAGAGCGTGGGGTTGCCGTCGCCTTTGAAGCGCACGATCCAGACGGCGCCTGAGAGGCCGGACTCTTTCGGCGCGCTGGCCTTGAAGGTGGCGGAGAGGACGGCGTCGGGTTCGATCCACTTTGCCTGCGCGAGGGCGCGGGCGCGCGGTTCGTCTATGTCGATCACTTCGCCGGTTGTGGCGGAGACGAGGAAGGTGCCGATCTCGCCGCGCACTTCGTAGACGGGCTCGTCGCCGAGGGGGCGAAGGATGACCTCGATGGGGCGGTCCTCGGCGACGGCTTTCAGGGCGTCGGTGGAGGTGATGGCCAGGTTGTCGGCATTCATGGTGGCCGCATCGCCCGGCGGGTGGACCAGATGCTCGCCGCGGATGTCGGTGATGTGGAAAGCGGCGAAGAACAGGCCCGTGCCGGTCCAAATGACCAACTGGAAGGCCACGATGAGGCCTAGCCATTTGTGGACGGTCGCAATGCGGCGGGCCAGACGCGGGGAAATCATGCGTGGCGATTACGCTGGCGCGGCGGGAGCTGCAAGGTTCTGCGCTTCTGGCGGGATCGGCTGGCGTGGAGAGAGACCCCCACCTGTCCTCCCCCTTTCAGGGGGAGGGACCCTGTAGCGCGATCTGTCTTCAATGTTGGGTAAGCTGGTGAAGCAAGGTCCCTCCCCCTGAAAGGGGGAGGACAGGCGGGGGTCCTCTCTCGGCAAGCGCTCTAGTCGTTCGAGCCCGAGACCAGGCTCATCGCGTATGGGATGTAGATTTCCAGATCGAGGGGGCCGACCGGGCGGGTCTGGGCGCGTTGTTCCATGCCGGAGAGGGAAACGCGCACGGGTGAGTTGGGGCCGCCGAAGGATTCTTGCATCAGGCGGACATCCTCGGCGATGGCCTTGATCAGGGTCTCGCGGTGTTTTTTGGGTTCGGAGACGCCGAGGAACTGGCTGTCGCCGATAACGGCTTCGACGCGGCCGGTGACGGGGGTTTCCTTCACGAATTTCTCGGTGCGGGCGCGGATGGCGTCGAACGTGTCGGCGGGCTTCACGGCGACTTTCAGGACGAGGTCGATGTAGGACCGGTCGCCCATGTTGACCACGAGCTCTTTCAGGGCAGCGGTTTCGATGGCGGCGGAGTTGCCGGGCTGGCCGACTTCGATGACCACATCGCCGTTGGTGCGCCCTGCCCTCTGGATGGCGCTCGTGAAGGTGCGTGAGAGCTCGTTCTCGCGCTCATCAACCGCGCGCGTGCCAGTTTCGTAGCGAACGCTGAAGAGGACGAAGTCGGCGCGGACGATGACGGATATCTGTGGGATGGCGACCTGCTGGCGGCTTACGTAGTTGCTCTGCGCCACGATCTGATCGCCACGAACGACCTGGGCGTGGGCCGCGGGCGCGGCGATGGCAACGGCCGCGGCCAAGGCGAGAAGAATGCGTTTCATGGTGTCCCTCCACTTCATCGCCCCGCGTTCCGGGGCGCAACGGCCGCCATAGACGCCGCAATCGCGGCATTCCGACGGCACCAAGCAGACCTTATGCAGTCACGAATAGACGATCATCACATCCATCACCGGGGCGGCGGCTGGGGCAGCGGGGCGCCGAGGACGACGGAATACGGGATGTAGAGTTCGATCTCGAGCGGGCCGATGGGGCGTGTTTTGACGCGACCGCCAAGGCCGGTGAGCGATATACCCGGAAGGTAGCCGGGAAGGCTGCTGGTCTGCACGAAGATGTCCTGCATCAGGCGGGTGTCTTCGGCGATCTTGCGCAGGAGATCGGCGCGATGCTTCGCGGGCTCGCGCAGGCCGACAAATTGTTCGGACCCCGTCGTGGCCTCGACGCGGCCGTTGACCTCGATGCCCTTGATGAACGCTTCGGCGCGGGTGCGGACCTGCTGGAAGGTTTCGTTCGGGCCGACGTCGAACTCGAGGATGACAGGAATCCAGGAGCGGCGGCCGCCATCGATGGTGACTTCCTCGGCGGTTGCGGTTTCGACGCGAATAGAGTTGCCAGGCGAGCCGATCTGCATCCGGACGCCCTGCGCACGGGCAACGCGCTGGACCAGTGCGCGGTAGGCGCGGTCGAGTTCCGTCTTGCGTTCGGCCGCGCTGTTGGTCGCGCTTTCGAGGTTCACGGTGAACAGCACGAAGTCCGCCCGCGCGACGAGCGATACATAGGGAAGCTCGCCATACTCGTCGGAGTATTCGTCGTCGCTCATGATACGCTGCGCCGTGACGACGATGGTGTCGTTATTCTGCGCGACGGCGGGCGCGACCGCACCGAGCGACCCCATCGCAACCATTCCAAGCAGCCAGGTTTTCATCTTGCCCTCCGCACGATCGCACCATGCAAGCACGAGCGGGCAGCGACTTCTATCGGCGGGACAAAAGAAAGCGGCGGCGCATTGCTGCGCCGCCGCCATCAATTCGCTGATGCAGCAGATCAGTTCCAGCGCGAACCGGACGTCTTGTTCTCCTCGTCGACCTTGGACGCGTAGGAGTTGTCACGGTACTTCTTGAACTCGTTGCGGGCGATGGCGCGGTTGTGGACTTCATCCGGGCCGTCCGCGAGGCGCATGGTGCGCATCGAGGAGTACTGCTTGGCGAGACCGAAATCGGAGGTCACGCCAGCGGCGCCGTGGGCCTGGATCGCGTCGTCGATGATGCGGAGCGCGGCCGAGGGGCCGGCGACCTTGATCATGGCGATCTCGTTCTGCGCGCCCTTGTTGCCGACTTTGTCCATCATGTCCGCCGCCTTGAGGCACAGCAGGCGGGTCATCTCGATGTCCATGCGGGCGCGGGCGATGCGCTCTTCCCAGACCGAATGCTCGGCGATCTTCTTGCCGAACACGGTGCGCGAGAGGAGGCGCTTGCACATCTTCTCGAGCGCGACTTCCGCCGAGCCGATGGTGCGCATGCAGTGGTGGATACGGCCCGGCCCGAGTCGGCCCTGCGCGATCTCGAAGCCGCGACCTTCGCCGAGCAGCATGTTGCTCGCCGGCACGCGTACGTTCTCGAGCTTCACTTCGGCATGGCCGTGCGGCGCGTCGTCATAGCCGAACACGGGCAGCATGCGGAGCACCTTCACGCCGGGCGTGTCGAGCGGGACAAGAATCTGCGATTGCTGCTTGTGCTTCTCGGCGTTGAAGTCCGACTTGCCCATCACGATGGCGATCTTGCAGTGGCTGTCGCCAACGCCCGACGACCACCATTTGGTGCCGTTGATGACGTAATGGTCGCCATCGCGTTCGATGCGCGTTTCGATATTGGTGGCGTCCGACGAGCCGACGGCCGGCTCCGTCATCAGGAAGGCCGAGCGGATATCGCCGCTCATCAGCGGACGCAGCCATTTCTGCTTCTGCTCTTCGGTGCCGTAATAGTGCAGCACTTCCATGTTGCCGGTGTCGGGCGCGGAGCAGTTGAAGACTTCCGAAGCCCAGCCGACGCGGCCCATGAGTTCCGCGAGCGGGGCGTATTCGAGGTTGGTGAGGCCAGCGCCCTTCCACTCGCCTTTGTCATGCTCCTTGTGCGGAGGCATGAACATGTTCCACAGGCCTTCCTTCTTCGCCTTCTCTTTCAGGTCGTGGACGATTTGCGGCGTGACCCAGCGGTCGCCTTCGGCGTGTTGTTTCTCGAACGTAGCGATGTTCGGATAGATGTGGGCGTCCATGAACGCCGTTACCCGGGCGATCCATTCTTTCATTTTCGGGGTGTATTCGAAGTTCATGGGGCAGGCTCCTGCTTGATCGCCGCGCGGTTCAGCGCTGCGAGCCGCAGTCTGGGCCCCTGCCCGCCGGGTTCGCAGCCGCACGTCTTTGGCTTCTGGTGGCCCCAGCCGTATCCGCGCCCCACGGCCAAGGCAATGGGAACCGCGCCAGTTTTGGCAAAAGCGCTATGGCGGAAAGTCGCGGGAGATATTTGACCAACGTCAGAGCGCCCTCGCGCTAGCGGCGGCCGGGCAAGATTGGCGTCGTGGACCGGTCAGCGAGCGCGGCAACATCATGCCACCAGTAGGCAACAAGCTGGACAAGGTGACCGCCGACGCTCTCTGTCTTGCGGCCGGTAGGCTCGCCTTTCAGGACTTCGTAGAAGTCCCTGCCGCCGCCGTTGTCACGCAGCACCCACAACCCACAGGAGAACATGCCGCGCCGGATCGAATGATCGGCAGCGGCCTTCATCAGGACGCGGCCAATGCCGGCGCCGCGATGCTCCTTCAGCACGTAGATCATGCCGATCTCTGAATCCCACGGCGCGAAGGTCTCTCGCGAGGCGCCTACGGTGAGGAACCCGATGATAGTCCTGCCCTGCACGGCAACAAACACCTGCTCGTCGAGGTCCTCGCCGCGATGCTCCAGCGTGGCGCGCCAGCGCGTGGTGAGACGCTTCTGCGACAGGCTTTCGAGGTAGGTGTCGTCGAGGATGCCGCGGTAGGCTTCCTTCCAGGTGAGGCAGTGCACGCGGGCAATGCCAGCGGCATCGGACAGCTCGGCAGGGCGAATGTGGATCATGTCCTATCTCCATCCGACACGATGAAGGTGATGGCGCCCGCGCCGATAGGCAAGTGGATTGCATTCGACATCTGCAGCGCGCGCCGTTAATGCGCCGGTGGAAACGCCATACCCGCCGTTCCCGATTCGCCACGGACAGCCCCGCCGATGTCGTCCGCCGTCATCGCCTTTCTCCTCGCTGCGACCTTTGTAACAGCCACGATTTCCGGCGTTTTCGGGATGGCTGGCGGCCTGATCCTGATGGGCGTGCTGGCGAGCATCGTTCCGGTTGCGACGGCCATGGTGATGCATGGCTTCATCCAGATCGTATCGAACGGGTCTCGTGCGTTTCTGCTGCGCAAGCACATATCGTGGGCAATCACGGGGCGATACGCCCTCGGGATTGGCGCCGCGATCGCGCTGATCGCGCTGATCGCGTGGCGGCCGACTCAGCCGATGGTGTTCATTCTGCTCGGCCTCACCGGCATGCTGGTGTGGATTCCGAAGTCGCTGGTGGACATCAATGTCGAGCGGAAGCTCCAGGCAGAACTTTGCGGGTTCCTGGTGCAGACGCTGAACACGATTGCGGGCGTGGCGGGGCCGCTGCTCGACCTGTTTTTCGTGAAGTCGCAACTGCCGCGGCAGGCCGTAGTGGCGACCAAGGCAACCACGCAGGTGATGGCGCACGCGGTGAAGATCGCGTTCTGGGGCTGGCCGCTGCTGACGCTGCTGACGGCGCCAACCGGAGACACGATGATTGGGCTGCCGCCGCTGTGGGTGTTTGCGCTGGTCGTGCCGCTGTCGCTGACGGGGACGTGGCTGGGCGGCTTGATCCTCGACCGGATGACGGATGCGAACTTCCGCACGTGGACAAAATGGATCGTGACCGCGACGGGCGCGGTCTATCTGTGGCAGGGGGTCAGTTTGTTGTTGGCTGCTCCGGTTTAGACAAGATCGCAGCTCCGGGCCCGCTCATCCTGACGAAAGTCAGGATCCAGGAACGGTTGCGCGTCTTGAACAGGCTTGGAGCTTGAAGCCGGCACAAGCCTTGGCGTCAGCCCTGGGTCCTGACTTTCGTCAGGACGAGCGGAGCATGGCCTCTACTTCCTCGGGTGTCACTCCAACACCAGCCGCCGCTACTCCACCGAGCAGAACATGTCGTCGCTAGTGGCCTTGCGACCGGCTTCGCAGCCGGCGGAGGTGAAGGGGTCCATGACTTCGCTGAGCCAGGCGCTGCGCTGGTCCAGATCGGCGAGCGGGGTGGTGGCGTTGGGCGGCTCGCGCGTCCATGCGGGGAAGTCGGGAAGCCTGCAGGCGTCTCCCGTGAGCAGGCCGCGGCCACACACCATATTGCGCAGTTCAATCACCTTCGCGGCTCCGGACTTGAGCGCGGCGTCGGTGCGGTAGAGGTCAGTGTCGCTCATATCCGGTACAGTGCTGGGCGCCTGGATGGCGCCTTCAAGCGCGCGGTCGAGAATGACCGTCCAGCGCTCAGCGCCGATCATGACGACGAAGGGATCGAGGTCTTCGGGCGGCGTATTCCCGAGCTGTTCTGCCGGAGGGGCGCTTGCCGGCGGCGCGGCGGGAGGCTGGCCCTGGTCGCAGGCCGCGGCCAGCAGCCCGGCCACCATCACTGGCAGAAGCGTGAGTCTCATGGGCGCGTCCTCCTTGTGGGAAGATAGCACCGAGATTGGCGAATGCGCGCCAGGATTGCAGCAATAGCCCCAGCTAACTGCCGATGGCCGCCCTGGCGTTCTTGGCGAGCTCGACGTTCTTGCGCTCGGGCCCCACATAATCAGCGGTTTCGATGAAGGGGCGTGTGGATTGGCAGGCGGCGGCGATGCGCTTCAGCAGCACCTCGCCCGAGGCCGGAAACAGCACATACTCATGCGCGCCATGGTTCATGACGGCGTTGATCGTGGGCAGGTCGCGGCGCTGGGACACGGCCACGACGGGGATACGCGGCAGGGGGCTGTCGGGAGACCGGCGAACATGGCGCAACGTGGAAACACCAGCGTCGGATGCGTCGTCGCCATCGACATAGACGACGAGCACGTTGGGCTCGACTTCGGCGAAGCCCTGCTCAAGCTGTTCGGCGTTGGTGGCGATAAAAACACGGCGCACGCCCATGCCGCGCAGGGCCATGCGCAGCGTCCGACCCATGCCTGGTACGTCACAACTGATCAGGACATTGACGTCAGCGGGATTCTTCATGGACGGACCCCCTCCCGTCGCGGACACTAGTCCGCTAACGTTAACGTAAGGCTACGCGCTGGTAGCAATTGACGATCAGGAGAGCTGGTGGGTGGCGAGGTTGGCGTAGAGACCGCCCCTGGAGATCAGTTCGTCGTGCGTGCCAGACTCGACGCAGCGGCCGCTGGCCAGAACGAAGATGCGATCGGCCTTGCGCACCGTGGCGAGGCGGTGGGCAATCACGATCACCGTGCGCTGCCCCGCCAGAAGACCGAGCGCCTGCTGGATGCGGGCTTCGCTTTCGGAGTCGAGCGCGCTGGTGGCTTCATCCAGCAGGAGGATCGGCGCGTCTGACACGAGCGCGCGAGCGAGCGCGATGCGCTGGCGCTGGCCGCCCGACAGATTGCGGCCGCCCTCGCCGGCGGGCGTGTCCCACTTGCGCGGCAGGTCTTCGATGAAATCGCAGGCGGCGGCGCGGGCGGCGGCCTCGATCTCTGCGGTCGAAGCGCCGGGTTTGCCGAGGCCGATATTCTCACGGATGGAGACGTCGAAGAGGAAAGCGTCCTGCGAGACAAGCGACATGTTGCGGCGGAGAGAGGCGAGCGTGACATCGCGCACATTGCGGCCATCGACCGTGATGACGCCCGCGGATGAATCATAGAGACGCATGAGCAGGCTGAAGACGGTGGACTTGCCGGCGCCCGAGGGGCCGACGATGGCGATGGTCTCTCCTGCCTTTGCGGAGAAGGTGAGCCCTTCGAGCGCCGGGCTGGCGCCGGGATAGGAGAAGGCGACGTCTGCAAACGCCACATCTCCACGAGCGCGGCCAAGGTCCTGCGCGCCGGGGCTGTCTGCGACGTGGACCGGGGCGTCGATGACGGCATAGACGCGTGTTGCGGCGGCGAGGCCTTCGTTGACGACCGAGTTGAGCGTGCCGAGCGCGCGGATTTCCGGTGAGGCGATGCCGATGGCGACGATGATGCCGAGCAGGTCTCCGACCGTGATGTCGCCGGTGAGCGCGCGCCAGCCGGCAAAGGCGAAGAGGCCCGCGAGCGCGAGGCCGCCGACGAGTTCGAGGAAGGGATCGACCAGCGCCTTGGCGCGCAGAACTTTCATGTAGAGCCGCGCGCGCTCCATGAAGCCCTTGCTGGCGCGGTCCTTCTGATAGGGTTCGAGGCTGAACGCCTTGACTGTACGTGCACCCTGGAAGGCTTCGTTTAGGATGGAGGTGAGTTCGCCCGCCTGCTCCTGTGAGCGGCGAGAGGATTTGCGAATGCGGGCGCCGAGCTGGATCACCGGATAGAAGGCGATCGGATAGACGATCAGCAGGAGGACGGTGAGCAGCCAGTCGGTCACCAGCATGAACGCGACAGCGGCGAGGATGGTGAGCGTCGACTTGGCGAGGTTGGTGGCGACGCGCAGAGAGGCTTCACGCACAAGCACCATGTCGTTGGCGAACTGGGAGACGTACTCGCCGGAGTTCTTCGCCTGAAGGCGCGCAAAGTCACCGTCGATGAGGCGGGTGAACAGCGCCTCCTGCAGCTTCACCACTGCGTTCTGGACGCCGCGATTGTTGGCCTGCGTCTGCCAGTAGAGCGTGGGCGCACGAACGACGACAAGCGCGATGATGGCGAGCGGGGCGACCGTGAAGACGCGGGGGTCCCCTGACTGAAGCCAGTTGGTCGCGTAGCTGATGATGGTGGAATAGCCGTAGGCGCAGGCGGCAGTGATCGCGGCGAAGAGAACGCCGAGGCCGAACCAGGGCCATTGCGGCGCCAGCCAGTCGCGGACGAAGCGCCGGGAGAGTTTGCCCTGCGCGTCCTTCTCCCTGCTGTGCTTGCCCTGCCCGGCGGCCATTGCGCTCAGGCGTCGTGCGTCACGCCGGTCTCGGGATCGAGCAGGCGGTGGGCATGAAGGATGAAGTAGCGCATCTGGGCGTTGTCGACCGTGCGATGGGCCGCGGCCTTCCAGGCATCGTAGGCGGACGAGTAGTTCGGAAAGGCGCCGACGAAATCCATCGCCTTGAGGTCGATGAATTCCATCTTCGTGAAATCCTTCAGCTCGCCGCCAATGACAAGGTGCAGCAGTTGCTTTTCGGGTTTCGGCTTGTCCGTTTTCGGGCGGCTCATCTGGGGCTCCTGCCGGGAGGCGGCGGGGTTGAACTGTTGGGCTGGAGATACCAGCGCGGGCGGCTGCGCGCCAGCGGGCTATCTACCGTCCGGCGAGCTGCATTCCATCGATCAGGATGCTGGGCGCGTTGGTGGCGCCGCGGATTTCGAGGTCCGCCCCCGGGACGGCGCGCAGAAACATGGACGGGAGGTCGCCTGCGACTGTGACTTCCGAGACGGGATAGGCCTTCTCGCCATTCTCGAACCAGAAGCCGGAGACGCCGACGGAATAGTCGCCCGTGTTGGGGTTCAGCGATGGGCCGAACATGTCGGTGACGAGGAGGCCCCTGCCCGCATCCGCCATCAGGCCAGCGAGATCGCGCGTGCCGGGCTGGAGGTCGAGGTTCGAGGTGGTGACGCCGGGCGGGTCGCCGAAGCCCATGCTGGCGAAACCATTTGGAACAAGGCCGAGCTGGCGCGCAGCCGGGCCGTTGAGGAGCCATTGGGTGAGGATGCCGTCGTCGACCAGAACGGTACGTTGAACATGGCGGCCTTCGCCATCGAACGCGCGCGAGCCGAAGCCGCTGCGGCGCAGCGGATCGTCGATCAGGTTGACGCCTTTGGCGAAGACCTGCTTGCCCATCTTGTCCTTCAGGAAGGACACGCCGCGCGCGATGGCGGGGCCGGAGATGGCGCCGATGAAGGCGCCGATCAGGCGGGCGGAGAGGCGGTTCTCGAAGATGACGGCGGCGGTCTGGCTTTCGACCTTGGTGGCGCCGAGACGGGCCGTGGCGCGTTCGGCGGCGCGGCGGCCAACCCATTCGGGAGATTTCAGGCGGGCGCGGCGACGTTCGGACGTGGACTCGAAATCGCGTTCCATCGCGCCGTCACGCTCGGCGATAGCCACAGCGGCCATCGAGGAAATGCCGGATGTCCGATGCGCGGCGAAGCCGTTCGAAGCTGCGAGCCAGGTCGCGCCGGTGCTCCACGAAGCGCCGCTGTGCGAGACCTGTTTCATGCCCGGCACGCTAAGGGCTGCGGCCTCCATCTCTGCGGCGCGGCGCTCAAGTTCGGGAGCTTCGGGCGTGTCGTCGCAGTCGAGATCGAGGTCTGCGTGATCGAGAGTGATCTCGGAGGCGTCGGGGATGCCGCAAAACTTGTCCTCAGGCGCGAGCTTGGCCATCGCAACGACGCGGTCGCTGAGGGCGCGCAGGCCGGCGGGCGAGAGGTCGGAGCCGGAGACGCTGGCCTGGCGGCGGCCGACGAGGGCGCGCAGGGAGATGCCGCGAGACTCCTCCCGCTCAACGGATTCGAGATCGCCGTTGCGGACTTCGACGGAAAGGCTGGCGTTCTGCGACAGACGCACATCGGCGGCGTCCGCGCCTGCCTTCAGCGTGTCAGACAGGAGGGACTGCAGGAGGTCGGCGTAGGCCGGGGAATCTGTGTGCGTCATGGGCTGTATGTGACCCCTGCCCGGCAAAAGGCCAAGAGCGCTTGGCCCAGATGAGCCGCTTGTCGCGGTGGGCTTGGAGAGAGACCCCCACCTGTCCTCCCCCTTTAAGGGGGAGGAACCAGGCTGAGAGAACCATCCTCACATTGAAGAGCGGACGTGCCGCGGGGTTCCTCCCCCTGAAAGGGGGAGGACAGGTGGGGGTCTGGCTCGGCGTGAGCTGCTGTCGCGGACTACTTCGCGCGCGGCAGGCGGTCGTTGATGTCGTCGCGGATGTCGAGGAGCGTGACGAGCAGGCCGCAGATGAGCGTCGCAGCGATCCAGCCGATGATCACGCCCGCGACGATGGACACCGCCGTGAGCGTGGGCTGCGTCAGCACCATGCCCGGATCAAGCTTCGGCGTGAGGGCGACCTGACCCGTGGCGGGGTCAATCGCGCCGGCGGCGACGAGCACCGCTCCGCTCGAGGTGAACTCAGACAGAATGGCCTGGATCTGCCCACGGTTCAGGAACACGCCAAAAGTGTAGAGCGCGATGATTCCGAAGTAAGCGTTGTAAACCAGGAACCGGAAGCTGTTGATAATGAAGAACTTCATGTAGACCCCTCCACGCAGACGTCGGTTCTTTCTAGCTGTCGGCAAGACAACAAGCGAACGCTTTTTTGCGATATCTGCAGGTCGCCACGAAGTCGCCGCTATTCGCGGCGCAGCAACTGGTCGAAATTGAGCTTCCACTTGCGCGACTTCAGGAAGCGGGTCTTCAGGGCTGCGCCGTCATAGCCCTGCTTGACCCAATCGAGAAAGCTGAGGCCTTTCGAAGCCCCCTCCTGCAGGTATGTGGCGAAGTAGAAGTCGAGCACGCCGGTCTTACCCTGGCGGATGTGCAGGTACTTGAAGGACAGCTGCTCGACCGCCTGCTCGACGCTGAGTCCCTTGCGGAAATGCATGTAGAGCACGGCCATGATGCCGGCCCGGTCAGCGCCGGACTTGCAATGCATCAGTGCTGGATAGGCGATTGAATCGAACAGACGTTTCGCCTCGAGAACCTTTTCGGGCGGTGGAATCTCGCGGGAAAACATCTGGAAATCGACCAGTTCGATGCCGTGGCGGGCGCAGGCCTCCTTTTCCAGCAGGTAATAGCCCTTGGGACTGTCGCCCCGCAGGTTGAGGATGGTCTTGAGGCCCAGCTCTTTCGCGTACCGGGCGATATGTTCCGGGGATGGCTGGTTCGCCCGGTACATCTCCTCGGAGATCTGGTGGAGATTGCGGAAGCGATAGCGCAGGAAGCCGTGATCGCCCCACACAAGCTCGTGCCGGGCGCGACGGCGACCCGCCGACGTCTTGAGATCAATGGGTGGGGCCAAGGCCGCTCCGCCGTTCATTGGTCGCTAGATGCCGTTTATCCGCAGGAATGCAAGCGCCTGCGCCATTAGGCCCCCTCTTATGGCCGGGGCGCCGCAGCGGTCACGGATGGCGAGCGGCGATACAGGGGCTATATAGCCTCAATGTCGAAGTCGCGTCGCCAATCGCCTGTGATTCCCTGGATCGGGGGCACCCTGATCTGGGCCTACATGTCGCTGCTGGCGCACACCATGCGCTGGAAGGTCGAGGGCCTTGAGCACATGCGCGGGCTCTGGGAGGGCCCGCAGGGCTGGGTGGCGGCAACCTGGCATTCGCGCATCCTGCTGATGCCGTATGCACAAATCAAACTGCGCCCGAAATGGAAGAAGCCGCCGCATCCGGCGACGCTGATGGTGTCGCCATCGAAAGACGGCGAGTTCACCAAGCGGGCAGGAACATGGCTGGGCCTGCACATCATCCGTGGCTCGTCCTCCGGCCGGAGCGACAAGAGCAAGCGCGGCGTTTCGGCGGCGCGCGAGTCCATGGAGGTGATGAAGAAGGGCGGCTGCATCGTGATGACCATCGACGGGCCGAAGGGTCCGCGCGAGGTGGTGGGCATCGGCACGATCAAGCTGGCCCAGCAGATGGGCGTGCCGATCCTGATCTACGGGCTCTCGGCCAACGCCAAGCGACTCGACACGTGGGACCGTCTGTTGTGGCCGCGCCCGTTTGCGCGCGGCGCGGTGGTGATCCCCGAACCGATCCCGACCTCGAAGAGCATGGATAGCGAGGAACTGCGCCTGAAGGTGGAGCTGGCGCTGAAGGCGGCGACGGCGCGGGCTGATGAACTCGCTGGGCTTGCGACCGATACGGCGCCGCCGCCGCAGCCCAAGGCCAAGCCTGCAGCGGATGCGGCTGGGGAAGCGGACGAGGCGCCCTCGCCCGGCCCCGCGCAGGCCGCGAGCGAACCGGCCCTGGAGCCGCGCGCAACGTGACACTCTCGCTGGCGCTCTATCGCGTCGGGACGCGGCTTCTCGAACCGCTGGCGCCGTGGCTGGTGTCGCGGCGCGTCGAGAAGGGCAAGGAGAACCCCGAGCGTATCGGCGAGCGTTTTGGCGCGACGCAGGCGGCACGGCCGGATGGCGTGCTGATCTGGATGCATGCGGCCAGCGTTGGAGAGTCGCGGCTGCTGCTTGATGTGTTCGCGGCGTTGCACAAGCGCAGGCCCAGCCTGCACGCGGTGGTGACGACGCAGACGACGACATCCGCCGACATGATCGCCGCGTGGGCGCCGCCGGGCATTGTTCATCAGATGGCGCCGGTGGACGGGCCCAAGGCGGTGGCGACATTCCTATCGCACTGGCGGCCGGATGCGGCGGTGTTCGCCGAGGGCGAGATCTGGCCGAATATGCTGGAGGCGTTGAAGCGTGGCGGCGTGCCGGCTGCGCTGATCAATGCGCGGATGACGCCCAAGAGCATCAGGGGATGGAACACGCGCAGTGGGGCCGCGAAGAAGCTGTTCGCCACCTTCAGCTTCATCGGCGCGGCGGATCAGGCGACGGCGGATGGGATCGCCAGCGCGACAGCACGCAGGATCGAGACGGTCGGGAACCTGAAGACTTCAGCGGTGATCGAAGCGCCGCCTGGCGAGAAGGTGGCGGCGTTTCGCGAGGCGACGGGCGGGAGGCCAATCGTTCTGGCGGCATCGACGCATCCGGGCGAAGATGCATTTGCGGCGGATGCATTCGCGGAAGTGCGGATGCGGAAGCTTGGGGCGTTGATGATCGTTGTGCCGCGCCACCCTGAGCGCGGTGAAAGCATTGTCGTGCTGATGCGCGAGCGCGGGTTCACCACGGCGCAATGGTCGCAGGACAAGTCGCCACCGGGGCCAGAGGTCGACGTGCTGGTCGCGGACACGATCGGCGAGCTGCTGTTCTGGTATGCGTGTTCGGATGCAGTCTATCTGGGCGGGGCGACGGTTGAGGGGATCGGTGGGCACAATCCGGTGGAACCGACGCAGCTGGGCAAGCGCGTGTTCACGGGGCCGCACGGGTTCAACTTCCGCGAGATGTTCGATGCGCTGCAGCCGACCGGCGCGCTCGTGATCGGGGCGACGTCTCATGAGCTAGCCGATTACTGGTTGGCGGCGCTGGATGCGGCGCAGCCCTCGCCCGTGCTGGGCTCGCATTTTGCGGATTCGCGCGCGCCGTTCGAGAAGACGCTGGACGCCATCCTGGCGATGCTGCCAGAGGATCACCTCCATGCGTGAACCTCATTTCTGGACCGTGACAGACAAGCGCACGCGCGCTTCAGCGCCGATGATCAAGCTGCTGCTGACGCCGGTCTCGATGCTGTATCGCTGGGCGGGCCAGCGACGGATCGCGAAGGCGGAACCGTTCGACTGCGGCCTGCCTGTGGTGTGCATCGGCAATCTGACGCTCGGCGGCGCGGGCAAGACGCCGGTGACGGACGCAGTGCGCGCGTATTTTGCGAGCCGGGGCATTCGCGCGGCGAGCCTTTCGCGCGGCTATCGTGGGTCACTGCAGGGGGCGCATCGGGTGGATAGCGCGAAGCACACGGCGGCGCAGGTGGGCGACGAGCCGCTGATGCTGTCGATGAGCGGCGAGAGCTGGATCTCGAGGGATCGGCCGGAAGGCGCGCGGGCTATGAAGGCCGATGGCGTGCAGCTGGTGGTGATGGATGACGGGCATCAGAACCCGACGCTGAGGAAGACGCTTTCGATTGTGGTGATCGACGCGGCCAATCCGTTCGGCAACCGGCATATCTTTCCGAAAGGCCCGCTGCGTGAGCGGGTGGTGGACGGGCTGGCGCGGGCGCAGGCCGTCGTGCTGATGGGCGATGGCGAGGCGCCGCCGGAGCTGGCTGGTTTTCCCGGCGTGGTGTTGCGCGCGCGGCTGGAGCCGGTGGCGGCGTTGCCGCCAGGGGTCTATGTGGCGTTTGCGGGAATAGGCCGGCCGTCGCGGTTCTTCGACAGCCTGCGTCAGCAACCGGGCGTAGAGCTTTCCGAAGGCGTGCCCTTCCCGGATCACCACGCTTTCCAGTCATCGGACCTGAACTTTCTCACCAAGCTGGCCACGGAACGAAAAGCGAGGCTGGTCACCACCGACAAGGATCATGTACGCCTGCCGCCGGAGATGCGGGACCCGAATTTGCGAGATGGGGTGATGCGAGCGTCTGTGCGCGCGAAATTCGAGGACGAGGCCGCGCTGGCGCGCCTGCTCGACGGCGTGCGCGCATGAGCGGCAACGAGACGAAGGCTGGCAAGTACATTCGACCAAAGGACCTCGACAATGCGGAGCGCGCTACGGTGCGCGCACGCATTCAGTGGCGCCTCGAAGCTTTGGCGTGGGATGTTCTGTACTGGTATCCGTTCAAGCTCTTGCCGATCGAGTGGGCGTCGAACCTCGGCGCGGCGATCCTCAAGGCGCTGGGGCCGCTGACCTCGCAACACCGGACCATGACGCGCAACCTGCGTATGTGCTTTCCAGACTGGAGCGAGAAGCAGGTCAAGGATGTGGCCAAGGGGACGTGGGCGACGCTTGGCCATACGGTCGGCGAGATGCCGCACCTGGGGAAGCTGGTTCCCGGCGGGAAGAAGCCTCGGCTTGAGCTTCATGGGCTCGACGTCGTCGATGCGATCCGCAAGAGCGGGAAGCCAGTCGTCTTCATCTCGGGGCATTTTGCGAACTGGGAGCCGATTACCTCGGCCATCAGCACCAACCTGCCCGATGCATTGATCACCTATCGTGCGGCGAACAATCCGCACATCGATCGCAGGATTTCGGACGCGCGCAGGTCGTACACCGACAGGCTGGCGCCCAAGGGCGCGGGCACGCGCGAACTGATGCGAGCGCTGGCGCGCGGGCAATCGGTTGGCCTGATGAACGACCAGAAGTTCAACCAGGGGATCGCGGTTCCGTTCTTCGGATATGAAGCGATGACGGCGCCGGGGCCGACGCGCCTTGCCATGCGCTACAAGACACGCATTGCGCCGATATCGTGCGTACGCGTGGGCCCTGCCCGCTATCGCCTGACGTTTCACGAGCCTTTCGCGCCCGATGCCGATCCGGACGAGGACAAGGCGATCCACAACACCGTGCTGCGCATCAACCGGTTTGTGGAAGATCGCATCAAGGAGCATCCTGACCAGTGGTTCTGGATGCACCATCGCTGGCCGAAGGAAGCGTGGAAGGCGGCGGGTGTGGTCTAGCGCTTGCCGAACCTGCGGTGAGCCCGCCCTCGTCCTTCGAGACGATTGCTTCGCAATCCCTCAGGATGAGGGCTATCTGGCATCGGCGTATGTGAAGCCCTCATCCTGAGGGATTGGCGCGAAGCGACAATCGTCTCGAAGGATGAGAGGGCGTGCTCGCTAATCCATGATCCCGACGCTGTCGTCGATGGTGCGGCGGACGGCGCCGACATAGTCGACGAGCTGGTGGCCTTCGATCATCGCCTCGTAGAGCATCTTCAGCGCATCGCGTACGACGTAGGGACGCTCCATCGGAACGAAGTGCGTGGTGCCGGGTACCTTGGTGACGGCGGCGTCGGGGCGGATGTCGTGGACACGCTGGTCGAGATCGGCGCCGGCGGTGGATTCCTTTTCCGCCTGCAGCACGATGATCGGCACGCGCTTCTTCTTCAGCTTGCGGAGCGCCTTCCAGGGGCGGTAGCGGTGCGCGCCAAACACGGCTGATTCCCATTCGGGCGTGCAGGACAGCGCGAACGTGCCGTCGTCCTGGCGGAGGACACCGTCGACGACATAGTCATCGAGGAAAGGCGCGCGCCATGTCTTGAAGGCGCCGCGGCCGCGCAGTTGGTCGGCGGCTTCTGCTGGCGAGCCGAATGCGCGGCGGCGCTTGAGAGCGCCCTTTGCCATCGCGCTTTTCGGGATGGTCATGTTGAGCAGCGGGATGTTGTAGATACGGAGCAGCGCACGGGGAAGCAGCACCGGATCGACCAGCACGAGGCCCTTCACGAGATCCGGGCGCTTGCCGGCGACCAGAAGGGCGACGGTTGCCCCCATCGAATGGCCGCCGATCACGGCGCCCTCGGGAGCGATTTTTTCCAGCGCCTGGATGACGTCGTCGCGGAACCTGTTCCACGATTTCAGCTTGCGCGGATTGGCCGGCAGGCGCGAGCGGCCGTGGCCGCGCATGTCGAGGGCGGCGGCGTGCATCCGGCTGCCCAGCGGTTCAAGGATCGACTGATAGCAGATGGCGTTGAAGCCGGTGGCGTGGAGGAACAGCACATCAACGGGCCGCACCGGATCGCCAAAGGCGATGCCGGATGTTTCCCCATCCTTCAGGTCCAGACGAAAGCGACGCATCCCGGGGGGCTAGCCTCCAAACACTTTTCGCAGGATGTCGCTGGTCCGCTTCACGGGATCGCGTCGAATCGCCTGCTCTTCCCGCGCGACGTAATAGAACAATCCACTGACCGCGCCAGAGGCCGCAACGGCATTGCATGCTGCGGCGCGAACGCGCATCTGACCTCCCGGATACCGATCCCCGAACTTGGGGCGATAGGACAACCAAAGTGGCCCTGCGTCAAACAGCGAGGTCAGGCCATCGCCGGAAGACAGTCGCGCAGCCGAAAGCTCTTGGCTAGGCTGGCGTCACAGAGGACACGCCACATGACATTCAGCTCAACCTGCTTTGACGTTTCGATTACGGACCGGGTCGCCCACATCCGCTTCAACAGACCTGACCAGCTCAACAGCTTCACCCCGCAGGTGTGGGATGACCTCCCAGCCATCGTGCGCGAGATCGACCGGCAGGCGCTGGCCCGTGTGATCGTGATGTCGTCGACCGGCAAGCATTTCACGGCTGGGATGGACCTCGCCGTGTTCACGCAGGCCGACGGCATTACAAACGGGGTGTCGCGTGATCCGCACCTGCGGGCTGAACGGTTTCGCCATGATCTCACGCGGCTGCAGAATGCGTTCACCTGTCTCGACCAGGCGCGCATTCCGGTGATCGTGTGCGTGCAGGGCGGATGCATCGGCGCTGGCGTGGACATGATCTCGGCATGCGACATCCGCTTTGCGACAAAGGACGCCTTCTTCTGCATCGCCGAGATCAATATCGGCATGACGGCGGATGTGGGCACCTTCCCGCGCCTGTGCCGCCTGCTGCCTGAAGGCTGGGTGCGCCAGATTGCCTATACGGGCGAGCGCCTGCCCGCGCCGCGCGCGCGGGAGCTGGGTCTCGTCAACGACGTGTTCGATACGCAGGAGGCAATGCTCGATCACGCGATGAGCATCGCGCGCGAGATTGCATCCAAGAGCCCGCTGGCCGTGAGCGGCTCGAAGGCGATGATCAACTATGCGCGCGATCACACGATCGCGGATGGGCTGGACTATATCGGCGTGTGGAACGCCGCGATGCTGTCCAGCGCGCACATGGCCGAGGCGTTCAAGGCCAAGGCGGAGAAGCGCGAAGGGAATTTCCCGGACTTGCTGCCGCTGAAGGACAAGGGGGTTTAGCCCGCAGCGCTGAACAGACCCTGCGCCGAGAACACGAGGCGCTCGTTCGCGCGCGCTTCGACTGACACGAAGACGATGGAGCGGGCGCGTTTGTCGACGCGGGCGATGAGATCGACCGGCGCTTCCGTCAGCGGATGCGAGGCGACGTCGAGCGCGAGAGAGGTCATGCGGAAATTCGGGCCGGCCTCCTCGCGCAGCGCGGCGATTGCGAGGGCGGAGCAGAGTTCGGCCACGGGCGCGCCCGGGCCGCCGAGATCGGCAGAGGAAACTTGGCGGACTCGGAGGTGGGCCAGATCGGTCATACGCCCTGCCTAACCCGGATGGGCCCGGCCACAAAGCAGGGTGTTAAGCTTTGCTAACTGCGCATTAACGTCTGCGGACTTAGCCCTGCGAGCATGACCAGCCTGCGATTCCCCTTGATGCTGGGTGTCGCGCTCGCATTCGGCGCAGCGGCGGCGCATGCGCAATCTGGGCCGGCGGGCGCTCCGGCGCCGGCCCCTGCTCCTCAAACCAAGATCGAGGACATCGAAGTCGCGCAGACGGGCGACACCGTCTCCATACTCGTGAAGCTCTCGGGGCAGCCGACGGCCGCATCCGCGTATTCGGCAGGTGACCAGCTGAAACTCGAGATCGACGGGGTCAATCTTGTTGCGTTGAACCTTTCTCCCCCCGCTGGATCGCTGGTGAAGAGCGTGACGGCAGGCAAGAGCGAGATCGTGATGGCCGGCGTCGCGCTGAGCGTGCCGGATGTGGTGATCTATCGGCATGCGGTGCTGGTGAAGGCGAAGCTGGCCGAACCGGCGGACATCAATGGCGCATCGCTGATGACCGGGACTGCCCCCGTGGCGGCAGCGCCTATACCGCTTCCCACAGCGACGAAACCGATACCGGTTACGCCGCCGCCGATCCCCATTACGGCGTCCGGTGCAGCTCCTGCTCCGGCCGCGCCCGTGCAGCCGACACCTGAAGCAACTGCCGCACCCGCCCCGCCGATTGCTCCGGAGCTGCAGCCTCCCCCGGATCATCCGCCGGAAGCCCCGAAGCATGATGATGTGCTGCAGTCTGCACCAGCGCCAGCGCCCGCCTTGGCCGCTGCCGGGCCCGTCGCGACCCTCGCGGGCATTGATGCTACGCGCTGCGACTCTGCCAGGGATGAGCTTGCGAAAGATAGCTGGGCGCTGGGCGCGATGGGCGATGTCGCGCTCTGCCTGATCGACGCGGGCAAGACGGATGAAGCGCGTGCGCGGCTGGACCAATTGGGAGCGATCACGCCGCAGGACTGGCGTGTGTCGCTGGGCCGCGGGATTCTCGAAAGCGATGCATCGGCTGCGAACGCGTTGTTTCTTGCGGCTTCGCTCGGCGCGCCGAACGACAAGGTGCGCACCGCCATCGTCGCGCGCATCAAGCCGCAAGTGATTGCTGAACCTGCGCTTGCGCATGAACCGGCGGCGGTTGCGCCTGACCTGCAGATCCCGCTGCCAAAATAAGCAGCGCGAGCGCTTCAGCCGTTCTCGTCCCCGTTGCCTTTCGTCTGTCTGCGGTGCAGCTAACGCACGGGGCATCCGGACTCGGGGAATAGATCATGATGAAGCCAGCATCCGTCATTGCGCTCGCCGCCATACTTGCAGCGTGCGGCGCTAACGCGCCCGTCAGCGACACAGCTCCCCAGCCTGCCCACTCGGGCGAGCCGCAGGCTGCGGCCGGCGAGACGCCTGCGCCCGATGCCGACGCTTATCCCCTCGCCCCGTCCGCCATCGCGAACACGCCATGCGCCGACGATGGCGCGCGTCTGCCGCTGTCTGGCGTGTGCGCAAGCCGGGCTGTCGCCTACATGCCGACTGACTCCGTCGAACCCGAAGCGCCGGCTGGATGCGCGTGGAATGCCAAGGAGGTCTGGTTCGGCGGCGACGTGATGCTCTATCGCGGGCTTGACTGCGGCGAGAAGAAAACCGTGCTCGATTATGCCGGCGGCGCTCATGCAGCAGAACTGAGCTATATTTCCTCGGCGCTGCACCCGGAGGCTGTGCCCGATGCGGCCGATCCCATGGCGCACAAACCCATCGTGCGCGTCGCGACAACCTGGGAAGACAGTGATGTGGGCCGCATCAAGGAGTCGATCGGATCGGATGCCGCCATCGCTGCGTGTGAGATCAAGCCTGCGGGCGCGGGCTATCCGGAAACCGCCAAGGTGATCGCGCCCAAACAGCCCGGCGCGGACTGCGGGCTTTATGCGACGACGGAGACATCCAAGACGTTCTGGCTCGTGCGAGATGAATGGACTTACGCCTTCACCCTGCCCGCCGGAACGCGGGACATCGACCCGGCCTCGTTCGTTGTGGTGACGCCGCAATAGGAATGGCTGGCATCGCGCAAGACGCCAGAGGGCGTCTGTGCTGGCCAGCAAAGGGTACCTGGATAAGGCGTCTTCCCGGCGCAGCAGCCTTGGGGGGTCGGGGGGGGGGGACGGATAAGACCGCCAGCACCGGGAAGATCGGGGGATTAACGCCACGGCGTCATCCCCGTTCCAAGGAGATGGAAACTTTTTTCGGAATTTGAAGAGGCGGATGGGGCCTGCGCCATCCCGCCACACGTGGGCCGTAAATCCGGAAAAATATCAAAGCGCAAAAAGCAAACGGGCGGCCCTGAGGCCGCCCGCCCAGTTCGGAACTCTACTATTTTTTTAGGCTACGCTACGCACTGCACTCTTGTGGACGTTCAGTGCGCCGAAGATGTCGCCAAGATGGCCGACGCCTTTCACACCGAACGTGGATTCCGCATACGAGCCGATGGCCGGAAACAGCAGGCCAATTTCCTGGCTGCCGAGACCTGCGCGATGAAGATCGCGGATCACCTGCTCGGCAACCGCCTGGCGTCCACCTGGCGTGCGCTCGATCAGTCTTGCGATGACGCCGGTTGCGGCGCCGATCTCCGTGCCCATGTGGGCGGCAAGCGTGCGGGCGCCGGGAACTCTTTCGAAAACTTCATCTGCGAGCGGAGCGCCCTGCCGGTCCGCGGCATTCAGCACGATGCCGAGCGCTGCCTCTGCGCTCTTGAGCGACAATCCTGTCGCTTTGGACACGTGCTTGATGAACGCTTTCAGCATCCGGACTCCACAATCAACCAGAGCGAGGAATGTCGCCGTTTTAGGTTGCCGGGGTCTTAAGCGTCGTGGGTTCCATTCGGGGCGCAGCCGCCATAGGGCGCGGCAGGATGTCCTCCCAGCTTTGCCCACAGCTGGTCGCCGTAGGAGAAGTGCCACCACTCGGTGGGATTATTGGCGAAACCCGCCTCGTCCATCAGCCAGTAGAGAAAGCGTCGATTGGCCTGCGCCTCGGCATCCGACATCGAGATGATCGGCTTGCGCTCGAAGGCATCGGTCCACGCATCCTCGGTCACATCATCGAACATGCCGCCCATGAAGAGGGGCTGGCGCGTCTGGGTGAAGATCAACGTCAGATCGACGGCGCCGCCGGTTGAATGTGGTGATGGCGAGCCGGCGCCGGCGCTCGGCGCGGCCCAGTAGTGTTCCACCTCTTCGATCAGCGCCTGCCCTTCCAGCTCTGGCTTGCGCGCCTGCAGCCAGCGCGGGAACCAGTCGTCGTGGAAATAGCGCTGCACGGCCTGGGGCCGCCACGCATCGAACAGGAAAAGCTCCATGCCCATTGGCGCGAGGCGCACGTTCACGCTCTTCAGCTTCGCGGCGACGGTCTCCCGCAGATAGAGCTCCGGGATCGAGCCGGGGACGGAGACGTAATAAGGCGGATTGTGCGGCGTGAAGTAGTGGTTGGCGCCGGCGATGCCGATGGAGCGGACATCGACACAGCGCTCATTCGCCAGCGCGCTGGCGGTGTCGATCGCGACGGCAGTGCGATACCCGGCCTTTCGGGCATTGGCTTCGTCGGACGAAGGGATGGGCTTGCTGCGGAAACTGGCGGGATCGCGACTCATGGGGCTCACTCTATGACGCACGCGGCGATGCACCAGATGCGTCGGGCTCGACCGTTACAATGCAGCAACCCGGGGAACCGCGCTCAGCTTCGGGGTTTGTCTGGGCAGATCAAACCGCCCGAAAGGCCACCCGATGAAACTCGCTATCGCTGCTGTCGCGCTTGCGGCTGCTCTTGCCACCCCTGCACTCGCCCAGCCGCCCGCCGTCTCGACGGAGGGCAGCGTGAAGGTGGAAGGCGTCGCTCCGGAAAAGGTGCTTGGCGCAATTGACACGACGCAGCTGGTCGACGCAGCGACTTCTGCGGGAGCCCAGCCGCCGGCCGAAGCGTCCAAGCCGAAGACGCAGGTTACCGTCGAGACCGCTGTGCAGGAGACCGCCACAGCCACGATCGAAACCAAGACAGAAGTGATCGAGCCGGTTTCGGATCGTCCGGCGCTCGACCCGGACAATCCGATCGCACCCGAAGTAAAGGCGGTTGTTGATGGCAAGGCGCGCTATTCGACCGACGACTTGGCCCAGGCCCAGCTGGCCGCAGTGCTGGCCACCCCCACGAGCATCCCGACCACGGTGATCACCACGACGACGACCACGCCGAAGGCCGACCAGTAGTTTTTCGCACTCACGGCAAAGACGATTGTCCCCCGGCGGCCCACGCCTGTCGGGGGACATTCTGTTGCATTCCTCCGCATTCTGGCGCTTAAGGTAGCCGCCAGAATCTACTGAAAACGCGGTACGGAGAAATAAACATGCGTGAGGCGGTAATCGTTTCAACGGCCCGGACGGGTCTCGCCAAATCAGTTCGCGGCGGGTTCAACATGACCCACGGCGCGGCCCTTGGCGGCCACGCCATCAAGCACGCCGTCGAGCGCGCGAAACTGGACCCCAAGGAAGTCGAGGACGTCTATCTCGGCTGCGCCAATCCTGAAGGCGCGACCGGCGGCAACATCGCCCGCCAGGCCGCTCTCTGGGCCGACATGCCGGTCTCGGTGGCCGGCGGCACGATCAACCGCTTCTGCTCGTCGGGCCTCAACGCCATCGCGCTTGCCGCCCACCAGATCCGCGACGGCGCCGACATCATGGTTGGCGGCGGCGTTGAATCGATCTCGCTCGTGCAGTTCGCCCCGCCGCGCCCGCTGGCTGCCGACGGCCGCAACCGCGCGCTGGACGAGAAGCTGATGGCCAAGATCCCCGCTATCTACATGACCATGATCGAAACGGCGGAAATCGTCGCCGAGCGTTATGGCGTGTCGCGCGAGAAGCAGGACGAGTACGCCCTGCAGTCGCAGCAGCGCACCGCCGCCGCCCAGGCCGCCGGCAAGTACAAGGACGAGATCGTCCCGATGAAGACCAAGATGGCCGTCACCAACAAGGAGACGGGCGCCGTCACCATCGAAGATACCGAAGTCACGCGTGATGACTGCAACCGCCCGCAGACGACGCTGGCCGACCTGCAGAAGCTTCCGCCCGTGTTCAAGGGCGGCCAGCAGATCAAGGAAGGCAAATACGTCACCGCCGGCAACGCCTCGCAGTTCTCTGACGGCGGCGCGGCTGTTGTGCTGATGGAAGCGAAGGAAGCCGCCAAGCGCGGCCTTTCCCCGCTTGGCGCGTTCCGCGGCTTTGCGGTTGCCGGTTGCGAGCCGGACGAAATGGGCATCGGACCGATCTACGCGGTGCCGCGCCTGCTCGCCCGCCACGGCCTCAAGGTCTCCGACATCGACCTCTGGGAACTGAATGAGGCGTTCGCGTCGCAATGCCTCTATGCCCGCGATTTCCTCGGCATCGATCCGGAGAAGTACAACGTCAACGGCGGCTCGATCTCGATCGGCCACCCGTATGGCGTCACCGGCGCGCGCTGCACCGGCCACCTTCTGCTGGAAGGCAAGCGTCGCAAGGCCAAGTATGGCGTCGTGACGATGTGCATCGGCGGCGGACAAGGCGCAGCCGGCCTGTTCGAGATCTTCAACTAGCTTGTCGCGCCGAAGCCCGATCAGGGCCGAGGCGAGGTCTTGATGCAGTTTGAATTGAAACGGCCCGGTGGAAACACCGGGCCGTTTTGTTTTATTTACGTTCGCATCCTAGGCTTTTCGCACGAGAGGTTGGGAGAAGTCTATGAAGCTGGTCGCGGCAGTACCCCTGTTGTTTCTCTTTGCGTGTGGGAGCCCCGCGCAAGACGAGGCTGCGAAGGAAGCAGCGTACATTCGCAACGAGACCGATGCTGTGAGAGCCCGACTTAAGGACCCTGACTCAGCGGAATTCTCGGGCACGTTTGTTTCACGAAAGGCGGGGCCGCCAGTCGTTTGTGGTTACGTGAACTCCAAGAACAGCTTTGGTGGATTTGCGGGCAAGCAGCGATTTGTGTCGGCTTCTGCTGCCGACACCGTCGTGACCGAGGAAGACATGGCCGACGGCGAAATGGATGAACTCTGGTCGAAAGTCTGCCGCTGACAACTCTACATGTACGATCTTACGATTCAATTTTCGCCTACTAGATCGACCACCCGATAATACTCCTGATCCCACAGGATATAGAGCAGCCAGTCGGGGAAGCCGTAGGCGGCTTGCACGTAGTGTTCCTGCGAGGCGTGGATTTTCCAGCCGCGGAGTTTGGCGTCGATATTGCCGGACATGGCGTGGGTGGCTTCGGGCTGGTTGTCGGCGACGAACTTGCCGGTCTCGCCGCCGAAGGCGCGCAGGCCGTTGGGCGGGGTAATGACGTAGGCGATCCAGCGCGGGCCCTTGTAGCCAGTCGCGCTCGCGAGGCTTGCGCGCACCTGCTTCACCGCCGTTTCGGTGGCGAGGCCCATGCGCATGTGATCCTTGTGGCCGGTGGCGCCGCTGGCGGGCCAGAAGGTGACGACGAGTTCGGGCTGGACGGCGACAATCTTCGCGGCGATACGCGCGACGAGTTCGTCCATCGGGACATCAGGCACACCGCCGTCGGCGTAGTCCCACACTTCCTGGTCGTCGATGCCCAGCGCGAAGCCGTTCTTCAGCGCTTCGGCCTTGCGCACGATGCCGAGATCGTCCTGCCGCGCGACGGTGGGGACCTGATGGCCCGCTTCGCCCTTGGTGCCGGTGACAAGCGATGTGAAGGCGCCGTCCTTTTCGTTGGCATAGGAGAAGAAGCCGGTAACCAGTTGTTCGTCGTCGGGATGGGCGAACACGCCGAGAACGCGCTTGGCGCCGACTTCGCCAACGACGGAGCCGACGGACTTTGCGCCCTCAGCCGAGAAGTAGGTGCGCATGTAGAGCACAGAGCCGACGAGGACGATGGCGACGACGCCCAGCACAATGCCTGCGATGATCGCGATGCGTTTCAGCATGTCCGGTCCCTGCCCTTCATTGCGCGGGCGAGCCTAGAGCCCTTCGTGTGCAGATGGCCAGCGCTGACCCAAGGATATGCAGCGCAGTTTCGGCCGCGCATCACGCACGCATCGCCACGTATCCGCCAGATTCCGGATCGAGCGTTGCGGCATTGGGAGATCGAACATGCGTGGACTGATTGCTGCTTCAGGCTTTTTTGCAATTGCGGCATGTGGACAGCCGCCGACCGGCGCAGCTCCGCAGGCGCAGGGCGCGGCTGCAGCGTCGGTGGAATCAGGCGCAACACCAATCGAAGCGAAGCTGGCCGTGCCGGGGTGGGAGACTGACGCGGCCGCCTATGTCGGCATGGGAACGACGGCGCCGGCGTTCACCGGCGCCTATGCGGACGGCACGGCCTTCTCGCACGAGAGCCTACGTGGCCGCTGGACGATACTGGGGTTCGATGCGTTCGACACATCAAGCGAGGACGAGAAGACCTTCATCGCCGCGCTGAACTCCGCCGCCGATCAGGACCCCGATCTCGATTTTCTGCAGGTCTTCGAGATGCCGACAGATGTGACGGCGCCGCGCGTGACCAAGTGGCCGTCGATCGCCGACAAGGGCGAGGCTGCGGAAGCGTTCGGGCTGGCGAGCACGCCGGCCTATCTGCTGATCGGACCGGATCTGACCATCGAGGGTTATCGCGGCGCGCTGTCGTCGACGCCTGAGGACGGGGTGAAGCCGGTGTTCCGTGGCGTTCACGAAATCCGCAAGCAGATCGCGGCGCCGCACTGAGGCATCAGCGGCCAAGCGCGTAGGGCCCGCCCTTGTCGATGGCGCGCTTCCAGGCGGGGCGGTCGTGCATGCGATCCAGCCAGGCGTTGAAGGCGGGAAAGGACGGCAGCGATTGCTGCGCCCGGGCGACTTCGGCGACGAAGCTCATCTGAACGTCGGCGCCGGTGAGGCCGTCGCCGACGAAGAAGGTGCGATTCTTCAGGTGGCCTTCGATGAATCCGAGATGGTTAGCGACCTCGCTCTGGATGCGGGGATGTAGCGGCGCGCCGGCTTCCTTCAGGCGGCCCACATACATGTGCAGCATCAGCGGCAGCATGGCGGATCCTTCGCCATAGTGCAGCCATTGCACGTATTCGTCGTAATCGGTTGAGTTCGGCGCCGGCTGCATCCGGCCGCCGCCGTGATGGCGGATGATGTAGTCGATGATGGCGCCCGTCTCGATGATGGTTTTCGGGCCGTCGGTGATCACCGGGCTCTTGCCCAGCGCGTTGATGGCCTTGAGTTCGGGCGGGGCAAGGCGCGTTTGCGCATCGCGCTGGTAGACCTTGAGCTCGTAGGGAATGCCCAGCTCCTCCAGCAGCCAGAGAATGCGCTGCGAGCGTGACTCGTTGAGGTGGTGAACTGTAAGCATGGCGTTTCCTTGTGTCCCTGCCCTCACCAGATCAGGCATTGGCCCGCGTATCAACGCCGGGAGCGCGGGTTCAAAATGCAAAGAGCCCCGTCCGCCGGGTTAGGGGCCGTGGACGGGGCTCTTTCGGCATTTCGCCGACGCCACTCAAGAGAATGGCTTTTCAAGATACGGCCCGTGAAGGCCGACTTCTGGGTTTCTGATTGTGATTAGCTGACGACCCGATACGCCACACCCAGCAAGAAAGATTGGGCCAGGTGCGCTTGCGATCAGGCCGGGGCTCCGCCTTCCGGTGGAGCCCGGGTCGCTAAGCAGGTGGAGCCTCCATACGCATTCTCCGTGTCTGTTTCCACGTGTCTGCGTGTCCAGCGCTTCGACCTGTCCGTTTCAGCCGCATCCGGTGGACCGATGGTTCACCGACAATGCGCGAAACGCGGGAGCTGCTCAGGCTCGCGGACATGAAGAAGGTACGCCTGTGAGATTGAGGGTCAACGCATTGAGTCTCACTGCGTGATCACATTCTGCGACATGTGAGGCTTCCCTCAACGGCACGCAAAGTTGGGTCGCATCCCTTGCATGCGTGCGCGCAGGGACCTATGTGAGCGTTCACTCACATCGTTCACCCCGCGAGGCTTCCATGATCAGGCGCACGATTGGAAACAGCAGACCGCTCAACGCGATCGGCCTTGGCTGCATGGGCATGGCGGCGTTCTATGGACAGCCGATGGAGGAAGCGGACGCAGTGAATCTGCTGCACGCCGCCGTCGATCTCGGTGTCGATCATTTCGACACCGCCGAAATGTATGGCATGGGCCTCAACGAGCGACAGCTTGGCGCAGCCTTCCACGACCGGCGCGACAAGGTTTTCATCGCGACCAAGTTCGGGCCGAAATACAACCTGCAGACGGGCGAGCGGCGCGTTGATGGATCGCCGGAGAATGCCAAGCGGGCGCTGGAACAGTCGCTGAGCTTCCTCAAGACCGACCATGTCGATCTCTGGTATCTGCACCGCCGCGATTTCTCGCGTCCGATCGAGGAAACCGTCGGCGCGATGGCCGAGGCGGTGAAGGAAGGCAAGGTCCGCAATATCGGGCTTTCGGAAGTCACGGCGGAGACTCTGCGCGCGGCAAACAAGGTGCATCCCATCGCAGCGCTGCAATCGGAGTTCTCGATCTTCACGCGCTTCGTTGAGAGCGACGGCATTCTTGATGCGTGCAAGGAACTCGGGACGACGCTGGTGGCGTATTCTCCGCTTGGACGCGGGATGCTGGCGGGGTGGTCGAAAGACTGGAAAGCGGATGGCTTCGACTTCCGCGCCCTGATGGCCCCGCGCTTCTCCGGCGAAGCGCTTGAGAACAATCTGAAACTGGTCGAGGAGATCGCGAACGTTGCAGCGAGCCTCGATGCAACTGCGGGACAGGTGGCGCTCGCCTGGGTACTGCAGCGTGCGGACAACATCGTCGCCATCCCCGGCACGACGAAGCTCGCAAACCTCAAACAGAATCTAGGTGCGGCCGATGTGAAGCTGACGCCAGCCGCCATAGCGCGGCTCGATGCACTCGCCGCCAAGGTGAAGGGCGAACGCTATGACGAGGCGGGTCTCAAGGGGGTCAATGGCTGATGGCTTCGGGCACGACAAGTTGAATGGATGGTTTGTGCGCAGCGGCATCAAGCTCCGTGATTTCTGATGATCCGCTGCAGCGCAGCATCATTTCTGAATAACCGGTATGTGAAAAGTCTTGGCTTCCGCCCAAGCTCGGGCATAGTCGCCGCAACGGGGCCCGCGAGAGGCGCCGGCGGGAGAACGGAAGCCCATGACGAGCGCATCTCCGGCTGCGGCCGGCTCGACGTCCCCGTTGTCCTCCCCGATGCCGGTATCCTACCGGCGCTACGCTCTCGGCCTCATGGTGGCGATCTACACGGTCAACTTCCTTGACCGTCAGATCGTCACCATCCTCATCCCCGACATCAAGGCCGACCTGAAGCTGTCCGACAGCGAAGTCGGCGCGATGGCCGGGCTGTGGTTCGCGATCCTCTACACGACGCTGGGCATTCCCATCGCGCGCTACGCCGATCGCGGCGATCGCCCATGGATCATGACAGCGTCGCTGGCGGTGTGGAGCGGCTTCACGGTCCTGGCGGGCTTCGCGCAGAACTTCATCATGCTGGCGATCAGTCGCGCCGGCGTCGGCGTCGGCGAGGCGGGATGCACGCCGACGGCGCATTCGCTGCTCACGGACTATTTCCCGAAGGAGTCGCGCGCGCGTGCGCTGGCGATCTATTCGATGGGGATCTCCATCGGCTCGCTTCTTGGCATGGCGCTGGGCGGAATCATCGCGGCGAACTGGGGCTGGCGCACCGCCTTCTTCGTCGCCGGCGCGCCGGGACTGATCCTCGCTGCGCTATCTGCGATGACGTTGCTGGAGCCGCGCCGCGCATCCAACCTGATCGCGGCAGAAGCGGCGGCGCGGACCGCAACCTTCATCCCCACACGGGTGGCGCTGAAGGTTCTCTCGAACAAGCCGACCTTCTGGTTCTTCGCGCTTGGCGCAGCGTTTGCGGCAACGGTCTCCTATTCACACTCCTTCTTCCTGGCCGGCTATTTTACCTACACGCAGCCTGATGGTCTTGCGAAGGCCGCTGCCTTCTATGGCATTGGCGGGAACAATGCCGGCACGTCTTATCTTGGCATCGGGCTCGGGTTTGCGGCCGGTATTGGCGGCGTCATCGGATCTTGGCTGGGCGGGTGGTGGTGCGACAAGTTCGGCGCGAAGGATCTGCGCCAGTTCGTGACCCTGCCGCTGATCTTCCCGTTCATCAGCCTGCCCGTGTTCTGGTACGTCGCGCAGATGGACGACATGGTGATGGCGATGATCCTGATGATCATCCCGAACATTGGCGTCGCGATCTGGTATGGGCCGGTCTATGGCGGCGTGCCGGGCCTCGTCCCGCCCGCCATGCGCGCGACCGCGTCGGCCATCCTGCTGTTTGTGGTGAACATCGTCGGCCTTGGAGCCGGCCCCACCCTGTTCGGCATCACCAGCGACGCCTTCGCCAACTGGCACCTGGCGCAGACCGGGACTGATCTCACCGTGACTGCGTGCAAGGCCGTGGCGCAGGACAGCCCGTTGTTCGTCACATGCTTCACGAACCAGATTGAGGGCCTGCGCAACGCGATCTACTGGTCAACGGCCGTGCACATCCTCAGCTTCATCAGCTTCGCGCTGGTGATCCTCACGATCCGCCGCGACATGGAGAGCTGAACTAGGGGGAAGGTTGCGCGGCCTCGCCCGGGCCCGAGTCCGTGCGCCCACGCAGTTCCGGCTTGTCGCCACCCGTCACGGCCGCGACGCACGCATTGAATTCCTTCTGCAGCAGCGCCCAGGTTTCGGGAGCCTTGTTGGCCTGCCCGCCGGGCAAATAGCCGGTCAGGTCGGCGCAAGCGCGCTCGGCTTCAACGATCTCGGCAGTGATCTCGCGCGCGGGCTCCGGCGCAGCCGCCTGCCCCGCATCCTCGCACGCGGCCAGCGACGCCAGCATTGCCGTGGCCCAGACTGCCCGCATCGGCGCCCCTTCCTTCGAAACCTTGGGTCCAGCTAACGCCGCACTCGTCAATTGTACGTCAATGGCGCCCCCAAAGGCCGCCGCGCGGGGGCTTGATTGCAAATGCAACAAAGACCACATTCTATCCATGTTGCCAGCTATCTTCGTCTCGCATGGATCGCCAATGCTCGCCCTGGAAGACGCGCCCGCGCGCGATTTCCTGAAGGCGCTTCCGGGCCTTTTGCCCGAGCGACCCAAGGCCATCCTGGTCATCTCGGCGCACTGGGAAAGACTGCGCCCGACGCTGAGCGCGCCCGAGCGCAACGAGACGATCCATGATTTCGGCGGCTTCCCGCCTGCCCTGTACCAGCTGACCTATCCCGCCCCGCCTTCGGCCAGCCTTGCCCGGCGCGCGGCTGATTTGCTGGCGGCAGCAGGACTGCCAGCGGACATCGACACGAAGCGCGGCCTCGACCATGGCGCATGGGTTCCCCTGCTGGTTTCGTGGCCGGAGGCGGACATCCCCGTGATCCAGCTGTCGGTGCAGACGCGGCTGGGCCCGGAGCATCATGTTCGCCTTGGCGAGGCGCTGCGGCCGTTGCGCGAGGAAGGCGTACTGATCCTGGGGTCAGGCAGTTTTACGCATGACCTGTCGAGCTTTCGCAGCTCTGGCGGGCTCATTGATGCGCCCGAGCAGGACTGGGTACATGTCTTCGCGGAATGGATGGCGGCGGCCCTGAAGGAGGGGCGCATCGACGATCTGGTGCATTACCGCACCCGCGCGCCGGAAGCGGCCCACAACCACCCTACTGAGGAACACCTCCTGCCGCTTTACGTGGCGCTTGGCGCGGGGAATGGCGACATCACGCAACTGCACACAAGCACGACCTACGGCATCCTGCGGATGGATGCGTTCGCATTCGGGTGAACGCGTTCGGGTGAACACTGTGGGGACGCCCTGTTTTTGCGTCCGAGTCTGCGCTAACTGGTGTGAAAATGGCCGAATGGCCAGGAAGGAAACCCCAGGCAGACCCATGACCACACTCGCATCCCCCAATCCGCTCCGCGTCATCCGCCGCGTCGCCGCCGCAACGCTCGCAGCCGGCATGGCGCTCTTCTCCGCCGCGTGCGCCAACATGAGCGAGATCGTGGCGCCGACGCCGCCGGCGATCGGCCTCTACGAGCTTCGCATCTACAACCCCGCGCCCGGCAAGGCCGAGGCGCTGGATGCGCGGTTCCGCGATCACACGATTGGACTGTTCAAGAAGCACGGCATGACTCCGATCGGCTTCTGGCATGCCGTCACGCCGGCCGGGCAGCCCAAGGACGAGCGGCTGTTCTACCTGATGGGCTACAAGGACCGCGCGGCGCGCGACGCATCCTGGTCAGCCTTCGCGCAGGATCCGGAATGGAAGCAGGTCTACGCCGACAGCCAGAAGAATGGCTCCCTGACGACACAGGGCGGTATCGAGAACATCTTCCTCAACACCACCGACTATTCGCCCGCACTCAACCAGACGCCTGCAGCGACGCCTCGCCATTGGGAGCTACGCACATATACGGCGAACCCGGGCAAGCTGGAGAACGTGCACAATCGCTTCCGCAATCACACGCTGGGCATCTTCTCGCGCCTGGGCATGACCAACTTCCTCTACTTCCGCCCCGTCGCCGACCAGCCGGCGCAGACGGACAAGATGGTCTACATCATGGCGTATCCCTCTGCGGCCGCACGCACGACAATGTGGACTGCGTTCTCGCAGGATCCGGAATGGGTGAAGGTCCGCACCGAAAGTGAAGCCGCCGGCCCGCTGCTCAAGTCGCCGGGCGGCGTCGTCTCCGTCCAGCTGACGCCGACGGACTATTCGCCGCTGAAATAGGCCGGCGCAATCCAGACTTCGAGACGCCCCCGGCTCCAACCGGGGGCGTTTTCGTTTGCGCGCGCGCAAGGCCGCTAACGGCTGTTAGGAATGACCCCAATTCCTGACGACGTTAGGAATGGCGCTATTCCTAAGCTCATTAGGAATGGGGCTAATTCCTAATGAGCGTTGAGCTTCAGAGAGCCGCCGCCAGCCTCTTGTATGTTGTTGCGTTTGCAACTATATGGACGCCAACGACGATCAACAGATGGAGTTCGCAATGATCGAAGTCCGCCCTTTCAACACCCTTGGCGGCGCCAACCACGGTTGGCTCGACGCCCACCACCACTTCTCCTTCGCGGAATACTATGATCCCAAGCGCATGAGCTGGGGCCGCCTGCGCGTCTGGAACGATGACAAGATCGCGCCCAGGTCCGGCTTCCCGCCGCACCCCCACCGCGACATGGAAATAATCACCTACGTCCGCACCGGCGCGATCACCCACGAGGACTCGATGGGCAACAAGGGACGCACTGCGGCCGGAGATGTGCAGGTCATGTCGGCCGGCACGGGCGTGCGTCATGCCGAATACAATCTCGAGGACGAAACCACGACGATCTTCCAGATCTGGATCGAACCCGACCGCCACGGCCAGGCGCCAAGCTGGGGGGCCCGTCAGTTCCCGAAATCCGATCGTTCGGGGCAGTGGTCCGTACTCGCCTCGGGCAAGGGCGATGACGGCGCGCTGAAGATCCAGGCCGACGCCCGCGTCGCCGGCGTAACGCTGGATGCCGGACAGGAAATCGTCTGGGAAACCAGCCCGGATCGCCATGTCTATGCTGTGGCCGCTACGGGGGTCATCGAGGTGGAAGGACAAAAAGCCAATGCCCGCGATGGTGTTGCGGTGACCGGCACGTCTCGTGTCGTGTTCCGCGCGGTTGAAGGTCCGGCCGAAATCGTCCTGACCGACACGCTTTGAGCGCGCGGTTAACCCGTCTTCATTCTCCTTCGGTCTGTATGTGGGCTATTGTCCCGCTATCAGGTCGAAGGGGAATACCCATGAAGAAAGCCGCCACGCTGGTTCTCGCACTCGGCGCTACGCCCCTGCTGGGAGGCTGCCTCGTTACCGACGTCGCTGGCGCTGCAGTCGGCCTGACCGTTGGAGCGGTTGGCGCCGTGGGCGGGGCTGCGGTCGACCTGGTGACCACGGATGAAGATGAACAGCAGGGCCACGACATCGAGCGACTGAAACGGGAAAACGAAGAACTGCGCCGCCAACAGCAGGAACAGGCGGCAAAAGCCCCGAAATAGACCGACTATCGGCGCCTGGGGGGCTTTCCAAACCTCCCGTTCATCCCACCTTCATGTTAGGTTCGCTGAACTGGCTCTGTCGGCAACAGACCGGCTGATCCAACGAATTCGACATTTGAACAGGGACACCGATCATGCGCATCGCCGCCCTCGCCGCCACAGCCCTTGCCAGCCTTCTGCTCGCCGCCCCCGCCCTGGCGGTCACGGTCGAGACGAAGATGTCCGCCGAATTCCAGGAAAAGCTGGAAGACGATATCGGCGTGCGTGAGGCTAGCGTTCTCTCTGACGCACTGACGCGAAAGATCACCAGCGTGTTCGCCGAGCGCGGCATCGCGGCCGAGAAGGTGGTTGTCACTATCGAGGACGCCCGCCCCAACCGGCCGACGATGGAGCAGGTTTCCAACAAGCCGGGACTCGACTCGATGCGGTCGATCAGCATCGGCGGCGCGAAGCTCTCAGGCATTGCGTATGACGCGGCCGGCAACGAGATCGGCCGCTTCGATTATCGCTGGTACGAGACCGACCTTGGCAATGTGATCGCGGCCACCACCTGGACCGACGCACGCTCGACCTTCGACAAATTCGCCCGCCGCTTTGCGGACAAGCTGTCGTAAGACGCCAGACCATCCTGACACGAAACGCCGCTCCGAAAGGGGCGGTGTTCTTGTTTGGCGATTTCGTGAGCGGATTTGACGTCGGCACTGCCATCGGCGGATCCTAAACGACGTGGGGGGCAGGCATGATTCGGAAACTCTTCGGCGCGTGGATCGGCCTAAGCCTCATGTGGTGGTACGGGGGCTGGGAGAAAGTAACCCGGCCGAACTTTGAAGCACCGCTATGGGGGCCGCCGGCTCCTTCAATCAAACTGACCGACGCTACCTTCTGCATGGACGGCTGCGTCCCTTGCGAGGACACGCCGGGATCGGGGGCTATCGCCTGCGAGTATCAGGAGGGTACCCTCGCCTACAAAAAGCAGGTTGACGCTTTTGGTTGGCGCATATGGTTTGAGTTGCGTTGGGCCAGCGGAGAGCTCCCGCTCTACTTCTTCTTCCCCTTCATCGCGCTCGTTTTCGGGGCCGCGATCTTTTGGACTCTGGGGCGATTCAAGGACAAGCCCTCAAGGCCTGAGTAAGCGCCACAAGAGAGATACTGCATTTGGCGCAGCGGATCACTCCCTACGGAATCCCCGTCACCTTGTGCGTCTGCAAGCTGAGCCGCCATTGCGGATGCGCGAGGCAGTAGGCGATGCACGCCGCCGTGTTTTCTTCTCGGTTGGGGCCGTCCATCGGTTGCAGGAAGAAGTTGCGAAAGTTGAGGCCCCCGAATTTTTCGGGCGGCGCGTCAGCCTGCGGATAAACCAGTTTCAGCTCACCGCCTGTTGTCTGTTTCAGCTCTGCGGTGGACTTGGGCGAGACACAGATCCAATCGAGTGATGCAGGAGCTTCGATGGTGCCGTTGGTTTCCACGGCGACTTCGAAGCCTTTCGCATGCAGCGCTGCGATCAGCGCTTCGTCGAGCTGCAACAGCGGTTCGCCGCCGGTGCAGACGACGTAAGGCTTGCCGCTTGTGCCTTGCCAGCGTGCGGCGACATGCGCGGCGACGGCCTCGGCAGTTGCGAACTTGCCGCCGCCCTCGCCATCGACGCCGATGAAATCCGTGTCACAGAACTTGCAGACGGCGCTGGCGCGATCACGCTCAAGCCCGCTCCAGAGATTGCAGCCAGCAAAGCGGAGGAAGACAGCGGCGCGGCCCGTGTGCGCGCCCTCGCCCTGCAGCGTGTAGAAGCATTCCTTGACTGAGTACGTCATAGCGCTTGCCGCCACTTCGCCCAGCCCTTCGCGCGCAGGTCACACGCCGGGCATGTGCCGCAGCCATAGCCCCACGCATGCCGCTGCGAGCGGTCGCCGAGATAGCAGGTGTGAGTTTCCTCCACGATGAGATCGACCAGCTTCGCTCCGCCGAGTTCATCGGCCAGCGTCCACGTCTGCGCCTTGTCGAGATACATCAGCGGCGTCTCGATCGGCGTTGCGCGGTCCATGCCAAGCGTCAGCGCGTTCTGCAGCGCGTCCATCGTCGCGCGCCGGCAATCGGGATAGCCGGAGAAATCTGTCTCGCACATGCCGCCGACCAGTGCATGCAGGCCGCGCCGATACGCGATGGCGCCGGCGAAGGTGAGGAAGACGAGGTTGCGCCCGGGAACGAATGTGCTGGGCAGTCCGCTGTCCGCAAAGCCGATCTCCTGCTCGCGCGTCAACGCCGTGTCGCTGACTTCGCCGAGCACGCCAAGGTCGAGCATGTGATCTTCGCCCAGCTTCGCCGCCCAGGCCGGGAAAGCCGCGCGAAGCTTTGTGAGGAGGACCTGCCGGCAATCGAGTTCTACGCGGTGGCGCTGGCGATAGTCGAAACCGACTGTCTCGACCCGCTGGAACCGGGACAACGCCCATGCAAGGCACACCGCCGAATCCTGGCCGCCGGAAAACAGCACGAGCGCGGAAGACTGATTTGCGAGGGCGCTGGTCGTCATCCCGCCCCGATGGGCCCACGGCCCCGCGAGGTCAAGCGGAGGCGGGTCCGCTCAAAAGGTGATTGACAGATAGTACTTTGCGCTACAAAGTACTCTGCATGCAGCCAAGGAGACCCAATAATGGCCCGCTGGACTTTCCTCCCCATGCTCGCCGCCGTCGCCCTTTCCGGGTTGCCGGCTGCGGCCCAGACGCTGACCGTCAACATCACCAATGTGAACTCGAGCGAAGGCCATGTCTTCGCGACCATCTGCGATGATCCCGCCGGTCCGTTTCCGGGTGTGTGCAATACCGGCGTAGCGATGACGAATGCCGTTGAAGGCACGACGACGGTGAAATTCCTGAACGTCAGCCCGGGCGCCTATGCCTTCCAGGCGTTCCATGACGCCAACGGCGACATGATGCCGAACATCCCGACCGAGGGGTTTGCCTTCGGCAATGACGCGCCCTTCCCTGTTTCCTTCGAGGCCGCTTCGCTGAAGGTGGATGGCAATACCACCGCCACCGCGAGGATGACCTATCTCGGCAATCGGGGCGCTGCGACAGATCCAGGGCCGGAGCGCAGCCAAACTCGATGATGGGTGGAACAAGCGAAGCCGTGCTTGCCGCAAGGTTCGATAGCTATCAGCTGACTGTTGTCTTCCTCGACAAAGCCCTCAAGGACTGATCGTCATGAACGTCACCCGCGAAGAAGCCGCCAAGGCGCTGGACGACATCGATAAGGCCAGCGACCGGGTATTCCAGCTGCAAGGCTATCACCACGGCGCGCCGCATTTCATCATCTGGGGGCTGGTCTGGCTGGCCGCGAACTCGGCGTCTTACTTCCTCACCGACGCCGCCAGGTTCGCCTGGCCGATTGCACTCGCCTTCGGATTCGTCGCCAGCACGGTTGTCGGCATCCTGCAGAGCCGCAAATGGCCGAAGGGAAAGACCGCGTCCGCCGCTGAGCGCCGCTTCGGATCCCGCATGGGCATGACGGCCGGTATCGTCATGCTGTTCATCGTGTGCATCACCCTGATTGCACAGCCGACGGACAGCCGCGAGATCAACGCGATGATCTCAATCGTCTTCCCCTTCCTTTACATGGCGGGCGGCATCTGGGCGGGCTGGCGACTCTTCGCAATTGGGCTCGTTACGGCGGCCGCCATCATTTTCGGCTATTTCTGGCTGGCAGAACATTTCGAGCTCTGGATGGGCCTGTTCGGCGGCGGCTCGCTGATCGCCGGCGGCATCTGGCTGAGGACCGCGTGAGATGGATGGACCCGACGAGATCATCCACCAGTCTACGCGCCTGCGCATCGCGGCGACGTTGAATGCCCTGCCGAGCGGCGAGCTCATGGAGTTCGGCAAACTGAAATCCATACTCGGCGCCACGGACGGCAACATGGCGACCCACCTCGCAGCGCTCGAGAAGGCGGGATACATCGCCGTCGAGAAAGACTTCGTGGGCAAGAAACCGCGCACGCGCGTCAGCTTCACGCGTGTTGGACGCAGAGCCTTCGAGCGGCATGTGGCCTATCTCAAGGATCTGCTGGAAGGCGGCGGCTGACTGCTTCCCTTGTGTGCGTGCGCCTATCCAGCGCAGTCTGCCTGCGGGCTCCCGTGATTCTTTCGCGGGTGGAAGGCAGGGAGGCGCGCCATGGCGGCGTCAAAGATAATTCTGGGATTCATCCTGGCGGGAACGATGGCCGCGTGCGGCGGCGGCGAGCAGCCGCCGGCGGCAGGCGATGCAACGGCGCCGGGCGGCGGGGCGCAGGCAGATCAGCCTCCGCCGGCTGCTGAAGCCGCCGCGCAGCCTGCAGCTACCGGTGCGGGCCCCCTCGACGGTGTGTGGCGGTGCAAGATGAATGGCGACATTCCGCTCGGCACGCTGACATTCACCGGTGGGTCCTATGTCTTCCAGACCACGAACACTGCGTGGGAGCCCAATCCCAATTCGTCCGATGGTTCGGGAATGGTGACGTTCAACGAGAACTTTATCCTCCCCGATACGGGCCCGCTGAAAGACAAGTTCGAAGTGACTGGCGCCTTCGGCGATGGCAGCTTCATCAACTTCAACACCAACCTTGGAATGATGTTTGGTTGCCGCCGGCCCTAGGTCTTCCCCGCGATGCTGGCGCATCCGAAGCGCACACGCAGTTCGTTCAGGCTCTCTAGCAGCACCGTTATCGCCGCCTCCGGAAGATCAGGACGCCGCAACAGGCGCATCGCGTCGATATGCGCCTCGACCGGAGCCCAATCGTAGTGATTGCGCGTGATCAGCCCGTCTACCACATCGCACAGATTGAGCGCGGCCAGATCAATGTGCGGGAAGCCCGCGACGTGGCCAAGGCCGATGATACGCCGCGAGACGTGATAGACCTTCCTCAGCCGCGCCTGCTGATCCTGAGCTTCTGCAGGCGCGGCGACGAGCAGTGCGAGCAGTTCGTCCAGCTGCGCCAGGCACTGGTTGCGAATGGCAGCGAGGCCGGTCTCGGCCCGGCCAAGAGCGGCCTGCGCCATCAAGGGCTCAGCGGCTTTCAACGCAGCGGAGAGCGTGTTCTTTGGGTAGTAGATCTTCATAGAACGGCCGCCGCTGAAATGGGGGTCGTCATGATGAGATCGATGTCCGCCTGACTCATGTCGCCTCCCGCAGAAATGCGCATGGCGATCTCGCGATCCTTCGCGCGGCGTCCATCGAGTCCGGCTGGCAGCGGCGCATCGTGCCACCGGCGATCAGGCCCGGCATAGGAGGACGTCTCGACGAAGGGGCGTGTCTCCCGCGACAGCCACAGCAATCGCTCGAGCATCACCGCGGCAGAAAGCGGCTTTGAGACGATGAAATTGGCGCCGCCATCCCGGAGCTTTCCGACCCGATGTTGCTCGGTGTGGCCTGTCACCACCAGAACCGCGACGTGGGCGCGCGGCGGGGACACTTCCCGCCGCAACCACGGGATGATGTCGTACCCTTCGGACCCAAAGCCTGCGGGATCTATCAGTACGAGATCAAACGCCTGCGCCTTTAGCTGCCGGCGCACCTCGCTCGCCTCCTCGCACCTGACGATGTTGCGGGCGCCGAACCCCGCGAGGATCTGACCCAGAATGCTCTGTCCCATCGCATCGGCGTCAGCGAGCAGGATGTTGGTCTTCTGCAGGTTGAACAGCGCCCGGACAGTAGGAGGTGCGGACATGGGTTGAGGCCGGGCAGGAATGATGCAATGAGTGCCTGTAGCACTTAATTGCTTTCCCTCAGATTAACCGATCGTTCGCACACGAATTTCTGCGCTAGTAGTCGCGCCATTCCCCGTCGCGGCCACGCAGGCGGACGCGGCCATCCTCCGTCTCGACATCGGAGGGAGAGGCAAGCGCCTTGGAGACGCCGCCGGGAATGTCGATCACATAATGGGGTTGGGCGATGCCCGACACGCGATCACGCAGCTGGCGGACAAGCGCCTGCCCTTCTTCGACGGTCGTCCGGAAGTGAGACGTGCCCGGCGCAAGGTCAGCGTGATGCAGATAGTAGGGCCGCACCCGCGCCGCCACGAGCGCGCGCATGAGATCGGCCAGCGTGTCGATGTCGTCGTTGACGCCTTTCAGCAGCACGCTCTGGCTCAGCAGCACGATCCCCGCGTCCGCCATGCGTGAGAGCGCGGTGCGCGCGGCTTCGGTCAGTTCACGCGGATGGTTGCAGTGGACGGCGACATAGACCGCCTTGCGCGTCGAACGGATGGCGCTGACGAATTCGTTCGAGATGCGCTCTGGGTCGGCGACCGGCATGCGCGTGTGCCAGCGGATCACTTTCACATGCGGGATCGCCTCAAGCGCGCGCGTGAGAGCATCGGCGCGGCGAGCGGACAGCATGAAGGGGTCGCCGCCCGTGATGATGACTTCCCAGATTTCCGGATGTGACCGGATATAGCCGAGCGCACCTTCAAGTTCGGCCGGCGAGAGATTGCCCTGCTTCTCCGGCCCCACCATCTCGCGGCGGAAGCAGAAGCGGCAATAGACCGGGCAGATCGCCACGGCCTTCAGCAGCACACGGTCCGGATAGCGATGCACGATGCCCGGCACAGGTTCGTGCGTCAGGTCACCGATGGGATCGGGAAGTTCTTCTGGCCGCACATCGAGCTCAGCGTGCGAAGGCACGAACTGGCGAGCGATAGGATCGTTCGGATCATCGCGATCGATCAGGTCCGCCAGCGCCGGCGTGATGGCTGTCGCATAGGTCGCCATGACCGGCGCCAGATCGCTGTCACGCCGCACGAGCCCGGCAGTCGCCAGGTCCTCTGCTGTGCGCAGGGTGCGCGAGACTGGAAGGTCGATCAGGCGGGTCACGGGGGGCTTCCGGGCGAGGCCGAATGGGCGCCTCTATGACGCCCTCAGCGCTTAAAGTCCACAATATTACCCAGCCGTTCGATTGCCTGCACAGCCCGCTCGTCCACCCCCTGATCCCGCAGCATTCCCGCGAAAAGATACGTCGCATCGGGCTCTGCAGCACATTCGGCGACTGCTTCGGTGATCTGGGGCCAGGCGTCGGAACCAAACTCCAGCACCAGGTCCAGCGCACCGATTGCGGTCAACACCAGCATGGACGTGGGGGCGATGTCCTGCAGCCCGCCCTCCGGCCCGAACATCACCGGGGCAACTTCGCGCAGCTCGCGGATCTCGCGCCCGTGGTCGGCGACGAACTGACCGATGATCCGCTCGGTCTTCCAGTCGACCCATTCGGACGTGCACGGCTGCGGCGTGGTCGCGCACGAAGCCAGCACGGGAAGCGCCAGCATGGCGGCGGCGATCGTTTTCATCATGGCGCACCTCTTTGACAGCATAGGACAGGTTCAGACAGGCGGCGTCCAGAGCACATCTGCGATCCGCCGGGCGCCCGAGGCCAGCATGACCAGCCGGTCAAAACCCAACGCGCAGCCGCTGGCCGGCGGCATGTGCGCCAGTGCAGCAAGGAAATCCTCGTCCAACTGATAGCGTTCGCCATAGATCGCCTGCTTCACATTCATCTCGGCTTCGAAGCGGCGGCGCTGTTCGGCAGGGTCAGTCAGTTCGCCAAAGCCGTTCGCCAGTTCGACGCCGCAGGCGTAGAGTTCGAAGCGTTCGGCGAAGCGTGGGTCACGCTCCAGCGGACGGGCGAGGGCCGCTTCTTCGGCCGGATACTCGCACAGCAGTGTCAGCCGCCCCTGCCCCAGCTTCGGCTCGATGTGCTGGACCAGCACGCGGCTGAATATGTCGGACCAGCTGTCGTCGGCGCCGACACGCACGTCCCTGCCCTGCGCCGCACGCGCGAGGCCGTCGCGGTCGCCAAGGACGGCTTCTAGATCGATGCCCGCGTGCTGCCTGAACGCCTCAACCAGCGTCAGCCGCTCGGGCTCCAGTCCCGGATCACAGGTTTGCCCACGCCATTGCAGCAGCTCGCGGTCGATGCTGAGCACGGCCTCGAGACAGAGCCCGACCGCATCTTCCATCACGAGGTTCCACGAGCCGCCCGCGCGATACCATTCGAGCATCGTGAACTCGGCCGAATGCAGCGGCCCTTCCTCGCGGTTCCGATAGACGCGCGAGAGGTCGAATATCTTCGTCTCGCCAGCCGCCAGTAGCTTCTTGCAGGCGAACTCGGGCGAAGTGTGGAGGTAAAGCGGTCGGGAAGCGCCTGCTTCGTCCTGCCGCTGGGTGGCAAAGGCGTGCAAGTGGGCCTCGTTGCCGGGCGAGACCTGCAGCGCGCCGCATTCGACCTCGGTAAAGCCCCGCACATCGAACCAGCCCCTCAGGCCGCGCCGAATCCGCCCCCGCGCCTCCAGGAAGGGCCGCCGGTCGGCATGCGAATCCTTGTCCCACCAGGGGGTTGGGGCGCTCAAACAAGCCTCCAGACGCGGCAAAAGCCGGGCTTGGCCGCCGGGACGGGGCATTGTATGACCGCGCCGCTTCAACCGTTTCCGACCGGCCGAGCCATACTCCGCCGCCGGCCCAAATACAAAGGCGTATCCCCGTGGTCAAAGTCATCGCCAGCGACGTGCGTAAGGGCAATGTTCTCGAGAACGAGGACGGCAAGCTCTACACCGTGCTCAAGGCCGAGACCTATCGCCCGGGCAAGGGTACGCCGACCGCCACCATCGAGATGCGCCGCATCTCCGACGGCGTTAAGGTGGTCGAGACCTACAAGACGACCGACCAGCTCGAACGCGCCTTCGTCGAGGAAGTGAAGCACAACTTCCTCTATAAGGACGATCCGAACTACGTGTTCATGAACCCGGACAATTACGAGCAGGTGATCGTGCCGGGCGCGATGCTGGGCGACGACGCCAACTATCTCGGCGAAAACATGGAATGCCACCTGCTGATGTTCGACGGCTCCCCGGTCGCCATCTCCCTGCCCCAGCGCGTCACGCTCGAGATTGTCGAAACCGAGCCGGTCGTGAAGGGCCAGACGGCGTCCGGCTCCTACAAGCCTGCCGTTCTGTCCAATGGCGTTCGCGTCATGGTGCCCCCGCACATCGGCACGGGCACGCGCATCATCGTCTCGACCGAAGACGGCTCCTACGTGGAACGTGCGAAGGACTGATCCGCGCAGCAGTGCAGATACATGAACCCCGGAGCACATCGCTCCGGGGTTTTTGTTTGCCTCAGAACCGCGAGAAATCCGGCGCGCGTTTCTGCTGGAACGCCATGAAGGCTTCCATCGCCTCGGCCGAGCGCAACCGTTCGCCGAAGATCGCGCCTTCGGTGCGCAGGTGAGCGAGGATCTTCTCGCCATCCCGCATCAGCTTCTTCGCCGCCATCACGGCCCCCGGCGCGCGCTGGGCCAGCTTGCGTGCAGCCTCGCGCGCGGCGGGCAGGACTTCGGCTGCGCTCATCGCGGCATTGGCGATTCCGAGTTCGGCCGCCTGTTCGCCCGTCATCGCCTCGCCGAGCGCAAACATAGCGAAGGCGCGGCGGTGGCCGATGTGTGCAGGCATCAGCAGGGATGAAGCCGCTTCAGGAACAAGCGCGAGGTTCACAAACGGTGTCGTCAGCTTCGCGTCCCGCGCAATAAAGACCAGATCGCAATGCAGCAGCATTGTCGTGCCCACGCCAACGGCAAGGCCCGGAACAGCCGCCACAAGCGGTTTGGGAAACTGCGCAATCGCTTCGATGAAGCCGCCCGCCGCAGGCGGCTCGCCGCCCGATGCGGCCGCAGCGAAATCGGCAAGATCGTTGCCTGATGTGAAGCTGTCGCCCGTCGATCCGATCACCACTGCGCGGATCGCCTTGTCTTCGGCAGCCCGCGTAAGAGCGGCCGTCGCCGCGCGATACATCGCGTTCGACAGCGCGTTCTTCTTGTCCGGCCGGTTCCACAGGATTTCGACGACGCCATCTGCCTCGCTGATCTTCACAAGGTCGGTCATGCCTTTTCCTTTTTTGCCTGCCGCTTCTGCGGCGCTGCTGTTTCCGCCGCGTGCGCCAGCCAGCGTACGACGGTGTCGATCTCGGTGTCCGTGAAGCCCTGAAGCAGATGGCCATTCGCCGCTACTGTCCGGCGCGCGGCCTCGTCGCGCTTCCTGCGTCCCGCGGGTGTAAGCTTTAGCCGCGCCGCGCGGCCATCGCCCGCCACTTCATGACGTTCGACGAGACCCGCCTCCTCCAGACGCTGCGCAAGACCGGAGGCGGCCGACTGGGCAAGGTCCAGCGTGGCGGCAAGTTCGCCGACCAACAGACCGTCGTCGCCAAAGCAGTAGAGCGCGCCAGCCTGCGTTCCCGTAAGCCCGAGATCGGCAAGGCGCGCATCGCTGGCCGCAGCGACACGCCGATACGCGCGCGCGAGATGCCAGAACATGCGGCGGTTGGGTTTCGTCATCCCGGCCAATCTAGCCGAGATACATCGCATACGCAATATCTACATCGCACGCGATATAGATCAGGCGGGAACCTTCTCGCGGACGAAGACGAGGCGATTTCCGCGCCCGACATAGAACATGTCGAAGCCGTTCTCATCGATCGCGCCGAGTTCATAGTAGAACGCGCCGGCCTCGCCGATCAGCTCAAGGTAGCGCGACGCGGGGGTAAAGATCTCGCCCGTGTCGCTGGGCGCATCGCTGCCAGCGAACACCCGCCAGTCCGCTGTCGTCTCGCCTGAGCCTTCGTAGGCTTCGGTCCATTTGCCATCCGACGTGACAATGATCTTCGACTTTTCGTCGTCGGGATCGACGAAAGTGCCGACCAGCTTCGCGCCGATGTCGGCAGGCGTCATAGCGTTGGCGTCCGTGCTGGCCGGAGCCGCCATTGCGGGCTGAACAGGGTCTGGCGTCTTGAGGCCGTTTACGCCGGTCGCCGGCGCGGGTTCCGACTGGCCACAAGCCGCCAGCAACGCCAGCGCGAACAGGACCGATCCGGCAAGACGCATACTTTCCTCCAGGCCGCGAGGGCCGATCAAGACAACGGGCGCGACATCACGGTGATCGGTCCGTGCGACGTTTCCAGCTGCCCCGCCGGCTTGAACCCGCACTTGGCATAGAACGGCGCTGAACGCGAATTTGCTGACGCGACAAGCTCCCGGGCTTCGAGGACCTTTGCAAACTGAGCCGCCTCTTCCACCAGCTTGCGCCCGATGCCGGCGCGCCAGAGATCAGGCTCCACGAACGGCCCATCGAGATCGGCAGCGCCATCATCGCGCGGCACCACAACTGCAAAGCCCGCCAGCGCGCCCCAATGTTCGAACACGATCACCAGTCCCGCCGCTATTCGGTCAGCAGGCAGCTCCAGCGCCGCAGGGTGCTGCAGCGATTCCGGCCGCGCAGCGTCCCACTGGCTTGACGCACGGCGCTGCAGGTCCTCCAGCGCTTGGCGCTCTGAAGGACGCGCGGGGCGGAACTGGCGGGTGATGGGATCAGCCTACGATTTCATCGAGACGGAAGAAGAAGTTGATCTCGCGTTCGGCGGAGGCCTCGCTGTCCGAACCGTGGACCGAGTTCTCGCCAATCGACTGGGCGAACAGTTTGCGCACGGTGCCGTCAGCGGCCTTGGCCGGATCGGTCGCGCCCATGACTTCGCGGTGGTGGGCGACAGCGTTCTCGCCTTCGAGAACCTGCAGCACGACCGGGCCCGAGGTCATGAAGTCGACCAACTCGCCGAAGAAGCCGCGGGCCTTGTGCTCGCCGTAGAAACCTTCGGCTTGGGCGCGGGTAAGCCGCACGCGCTTCTGGGCGACGATGCGCAGGCCGGATTTCTCGAACACGGCGTTGATCGCGCCGGTTAGGTTACGCTTCGTGGCGTCCGGCTTGATGATGGAGAAGGTGCGTTGGACGGCCATGTGGTGTTCCTGAAAGTCTTGTCTTGAGGCGCGAAAATCGCGCCTGAATCGGGTTTGGACGGCCCCTATAGCGCCCGCCGATGACGCCGCCAACAGGCCGTGAGGGTTTATTGGCAGGTGGCAAGGCCCCATATACAGGCCACCTGCGAGGAGTTGACCATGACCGCACCGAACGCTGCCCAGATCGCCGACTGGAATGGCGCCGTGGGCGAGCGATGGGCCGCCGAGCAGCAATCCCTCGACGCCCTCATCCAGCCGTTCGGCGATGCTGCCCTTGCCGCCGCGCGAGCGGCTCCGGGCGAGAAGGTGCTCGATATCGGCTGCGGCTGCGGAGAGACCTCTTTGACACTTGCGCGTGCGGTCGGGCCCTCCGGCGAGGTCGTCGGGGTCGATGTCTCCGGTCCCATGCTGCGTGTCGCCCGCAATCGCGCCGCCGGGCTTGCCAACATCAGCTTCATCGAGGCCGACGCTTCCCAGGCCCCGCTGCCGGCCGGGTTTTCCCTGCTGTTCTCGCGGTTTGGCGTGATGTTCTTCGACCAGCCGGTGGAGGCGTTCACCCGCATGGGGCGAGCGCTTGCGCCAGGCGCCCGCCTCGCCTTCGTCTGCTGGCAGCCCGCCGCACTCAACCCCTGGGCGACCGTCGCAGCCAGGGCCGCCCTCGCCGCCGCTGGCCTTCCGACCCCGCAGGCAGACCCGCGCGCCCCCGGCCCGTTCGCCTTCGCCGACCCCGAATATACGAGCGGCATCCTGGAGCAGGCCGGGTTCAGCAACATTGCCATCACGCCGTTGGAAGCCCCGATGCGACTGGGCGCCAGTCCGGCCGAAGCGGCGCAGTCGGCCCTGAAGGTAGGTCCCGCCTCCCGCATCGCACGCGAGGCCGGGCCCGACGCCTTCCCGGCCCTCCTGCAAGCAGTCGAGGCGGCGTTGACGCCCCATGCCTCGGCTTCCGGCGAGGTGTTGCTACCCGGACGGACCTGGGTGGTGACAGCCAACTGGCATTGATTGCGACGATCCCGCCGCATTGCCGCGCATGCGAAACCGCAAATCGAACGGCTGATTTGGTTAACTAGTTACTATTTCTAAACTTTTTGTCGTTAAAAAAGTCCTGCGAGGTGCCTTCCTTACGTCGCGTTTCATCCCTATTTCCAGGCGATCAGAAGACCGGGACACGAATCCCGGCCACGGAACAGAAAAGAGAACGGGCCTCCCATGCTCGCCAAACGCTTGATCGTCGCCACCTTCGCAGTCCTCGCAATCGCACTCACGCCGTTCGTTTTCGCCGGCGAGCGTGACCTGTTCGTGGACCTTGAGCCGCTGCCGTCACAGGTCGCGTCCAACTAGTCCTACCCATCGGTATCACAAGACCGTAAGGCTCCGCTGACAGCGCGGAATGGCCAAGGCAATCTCGCGCCCTGAACACGGGTGATCGCGATGCTGAAGGCCATTCTCGCAACGATGGGGCTTTGCCTGCTCTCGGCCTGCGCCGCGGGCGCGCCCCCAGCCCAGCCCGCCGTACCGAATGCTGGGGGCGAGACGGGTGCGCCTTACTCCGTGCGCCGCATCGGCGATGGTCCGATCATCTCGCCCACGACCGACCCCAGCATCGGCCATAACATCCAGGGTCCCTCACTGGTCCGCGTGCCCGACTGGGCGCCCAACCGGCTGGGCCGCTACTACCTCTATTTCGCCGACCACAAGGGCGCGCACATCCGCCTGGCGTATGCGGATCATCTCGAAGGTCCGTGGAAGATCCACAAGCCCGGCGCGCTCAACATCACCGACACGCCCTTCCCGCACGAGCCCCCGCCCTTCACCGACCAGCAGATGGCCGACTACCGCACCCGCGCCAAAGCTGCTGGCCTCGACCTTGAGCAGTTTCCCGACCTGGCGAAGGAGATGACCACGCCGCACGTCGCCTCGCCCGATGTTCACATCGACGAGAAGAACAGGCGCTTCGTGATGTACTATCACGGCCTCGAAGCCTTCGCGCAGCAGGTCACGCGCGTTGCAACGTCCTCCGATGGCGTCAACTTCACATCGGGCGAGGAAGTGCTGGGCCGCACTTACTGGCGTGCTTTCCCGCATGACGGCATGACGTACGCCATCGCCATGCCGGGTGTCTTCTATCGCTCGTCCGATCCGCTCGGCGGCTTCGAGACCGGACCGACGCTGTTCAATCCCGACATGCGGCACAGCGCAGTCTTCCAGCGCGGCAAGACGCTCTACGTCGTCTGGACTCAGGTGGCGGCCGATCCGCCCGAGCGTCTGCTTCTGAGCACCATCGACATCTCCGGACCATGGGAGACGTGGAAGGAATCTGCGCCGATCGAAATCCTCCGCCCGGAGAAAGCCTGGGAAGGCGCCAACCTTCCGCTCGCAAAGTCTGCCCGCAGCTTTGCGCCGGGCCCGGTCAACCAGCTGCGCGACCCGGCAATCTATGAGGAGGACGGGCGCATCTACCTGCTCTACGCCGTGCAGGGCGAAAGCGGTATTGCGCTTGCGGAACTGATTCCCCGCACCTGAGCCGAATTGGCGGCTCCAGCGCATTTACGGTTCATCTTTGACGTACAGGTTGCCCCCGCCGCCGGGGCGTCTACCTTGACACTTGGCCGCCAGGAGTCGGGACCCGCAAATGCCCTCACCCCACGCCGCAGCAACGATCGCTCTCTCCGTGATCATGTTCGCCCTGTTTGCGCAGGGGCGGATCAGGATCGAGATCGTGTGCCTCGTGCTGATAAGCTTGCTGGCGGTGGGCTTCTACTTCTTCCCCATCGACAACGAGTCCGGCCGGACAGGCATCGAGATCGCGTTCGGCGGTTTCGGCCACGAAGTCCTGATCACCATCTGCTCGCTGATGATCCTCGGTCGCGGCCTGGTGACCACAGGCGCGCTTGAGCCGGCGACACACCTGCTCGGAAGGTTGTGGTCCTACAGTCGCGGTCTGGGACTTCTGTGTACGCTCGTGATCTGCGGCGCGATGAGCATGTTCATCAACGACACGCCTGTGCTCGTGCTGGTCATGCCCATCCTGCTCACGCTCGCTGCGCGCACCGGAACGGCGGCATCTCAGACACTCATGCCGGTCAACTTTGCCATCCTCATCGGCGGCATGGCGACGACGATTGGGACGTCTACCAATCTGCTCGTCGTCAGCATCGCGGAGGAACTCAAGGTTCCACACATCGGGATCTTCGACTTTGCGGACATCGCCCTGCTCGCGGCCCTGGTGGCGCTACCGTATCTGTGGCTGGTGATGCCCAAGCTGCTGCCCAACATCCGCACGCCCATCGAGGCGTCGCCTCGCAAGTATTTCGCCTCGCTGCACGTCGACACGTCCTCCGCCATCGTCGGCCTGTCTTTGCAGGAGGTTCGCGCCAAGGCTGGCGACGGCGTCGAGGTTCACGGCATCTCGCGCGATCAGACGCAGTTCCGGCGCCGCGACGCGGCCGTGCGTCTCAACCCTGGCGACATCGTTCACATCGAAGGCGCCCTGCATGACCTGCAGCAGGCCAGCGAACGCACCAAGGCGCCGCTGGTCGCTTCCGCCATCGAGCGGGCCATCCGGCACTCCCCCTCCGAAGACGTGGTGATGGCCGAAGTCGTCATCGGATCGGAATCGACTCTGGTCGGCGCAACCCCGCGCTCGGCCCAGATCGGTGATCGTTATGGCGCGGCTGTGGTCGGCCTTTACCGGCCCGAGCGCGCGCTGTTCCACGAAGCGCTGGATGCGGCTTCAGAACGCCTAGAAGTCGGCGATGTGCTGCTGATGCGCGGCCAGCCGGACCGCCTGAGGAAGCTGCAGGCCGGCGAAGGCGCGATGATCCTGGAAGGCGCAGCCGAGGTGCCTCGCAGCCTGCTGGCGCCGACGGCGCTCATCATCGTGGCCGGCGTCATCTTCTGCGCGGCTGTGCGCATTGTGCCCATCTCGATTGCCGCGCTGACGGGCGTCATCGCGATGATCGCCACGGGTTGTGTGAAGTTCGATCGGCTGGGCCGGGCGCTGAGTGCGGAAGTGATTGTGCTGGTCGCCGCGAGCATCGCCCTTGGGCGGGCGCTCCTCGAGACCGGCGCTGCTGCATGGATGGGCCAGGGGCTTTCCGTGGCGCTCGCCCCTCTGCCGCCTGCGCTTGCGCTGGCGTCGGTGATGGCGTTCGCAGCGCTGATCACGAACTTCTCGTCGAACACGGCGGCGGCCGCAGTCACAACGCCCATCGCCATCAGCATCGCGGCCAATCTGGGTATCCCGCCGACGCCCATGGTGCTCGCCGTGCTGTTCGGGGCGAACCTCTGCTACGCAACGCCCGTCGCTTACCAGACGAATATCCTGATCATGTCTGCGGGCGGCTATCGGTTTCGCGACTATGTGCGCGCGGGACTGCCGCTGGTGTTCATCATGATCACCGTGCTGTCGCTGCTGCTGGTGTTGAAGTACCAGCTCTAGACGCTATTTCAGCTTGTCCTCGAACCACGCCACCATCGCGTTCATGGCCGCGAGCGCATAGGCGTCGGTCTTCGCCGGATCGTCCTTCACGTAGAAGTCGTGATCCGCGTCGGGGAATATGGTGAGCTTGTTCTCCACGCCTGCCTTGTCCAGCGCGGCCTTCATCGCTTCGGATTGTGCGACCGGCACGCCCTTGTCGGCCCCGCCGGAAATGATCAGCACCGGAGGATCGCTTGCGTCAGCAAAGTGAACCGGCGAGACCGAGGCGCGCAGGCTGTCGTCGAAATCAATCGCGCCCTGCTTCGGCCGGTTGCCGAGAAGCGCATCGAGATCGGTCGGCGGGAAATAGGCGACCACCGCACGCACGCGATTGCTCGACCGCTCCAGCGCATTCTCCGCCGCCGGATCACCATCATCGGCCATCAGCCCCGCAACCAGCGACAGGTGCCCGCCCGCGCTCGCGCCCCACACGCCGATCCGCGCGGGATCAGCGCCATACTCCGCCGCGTGCAGCTTGATATGGCGCATCCCCAGCCGGATATCCTTCACTGCATCGGTCAGCGGGAAGCGCGGGGCAGATGCGTGATGCAGCGCCACGACGGTGAAGCCCTTGTCGAGCAACCACTGATACCGCGCCTGCCGCTCCTCCGGCGGCCCCCACGACGAACGCCAGCCGGCGGACACCATGTTCACCACCAGCGCGCCATTCGGCTTCAGCGGTTTGAACACGTCGTAAGTGAGCGCCATGCCATCGCGATGGCCGTAGATGACATCGCGGACGTAGGTCACGGTCTTCAGCTCATCAGCCGTCGGCAAGCCAAGCGCCTTGCGCGGATAACCGCTGAGCGGCGGGCCGGGATCGGTAACGGGTTGCGGTGGTTGGGCGAGGGATGGCGCGACAACCAGGATTGCGCCGAAAGACAAGACACACGCTGCTACGGCGACCAGTTTCATCGAGTACCCTTCGCGTAGTACCAGGTTTGCAGATTAGGCGCGAACGTCGATCGCAAGCTGCCTCATCAGCGCCGCGTCGTCGTCTGTAACTTCTCTCATGCGTCGCTTGAAACTTTCCCAGAGCTCTGCCGCCCGCAAGAATCGGTGTGCGCCTTGTCCAAAATGACCATCGAAATTCAGAGCCCCTACAATCTCGCGCCAGTCGTATCGCGGAATTCGAAGATAACGCGCGCGAATACGACCATCGATACTCTCGTCGTTAGCGATACTTTCGATCTTCTTCGCAATGCGCTGCCACGAGCTCTTGAAAGCATCTCTTGGAAGCTCAGGTTGCGACGCGATTAGCGCAGCGTCAGCCGGCGCAACTTCCAAGACGACAGGACGTTCTTCCTCCGCCTCCACCTGCTTCGCGCGGACTTCACTGGTGGCAACCATAGTTGCCGACACCTGCTGCGTGATCGTTTCGAGCTGAAACTGAAAGCTCTGCAACGAAACCGTTGCATCTCTTGCAAGTTGCGTTGTGATCTTCAGCGCGTCCTCAAGGCTTTTCACCTTGTTGCCGAAGAGAAGACCGCCCAGTCCTACGCCAATCAAAGCCGCAAGACAGGTGACACCAGCAGCAATAACCGTGGCTTGGGCCTCGTTCATCGTCGTCCAAAATGTATCCACGCCCCCCTCCCATTCGAAGACTATTAGATCGACTCCGCAAACAGCTCGCGGCCAATCAACCAGCGCCTGATCTCTGACGTCCCCGCGCCGATCTCGTAGAGCTTGGCGTCGCGCAGCAGGCGGCCTGTCGGGTAGTCGTTGATGTAGCCGTTGCCGCCGAGGATCTGGATCGCGTCGAGCGCCAGTTGCGTCGCGGTTTCCGCCGCGAACAGGATCGCGCCGGCGGCGTCCTTGCGGGCGGTCTGGCCGCGGTCGCAGGCTTTGGCGACGGCGTAGGTGTAGGCCTTGGCCGCGTTCATCTTCACATACATGTCGGCGACCTTGCCCTGGATGAGCTGGAACTCGCCGATGGATTTTCCGAACTGTTTGCGGTCGTGGATGTAGGGCAGCACCACGTCCATGCACGCCTGCATGATGCCGGTCGAGCCGGCGGAAAGAACCGCGCGCTCATAGTCGAGGCCCGACATGAGAATCTCGACGCCGCTGTTCAGCGGGCCCATCACATTCTCTTCGGGAACTTCACAATCCTCGAACACCAGCTCACCGGTTTCCGAGCCGCGCATGCCGAGCTTGTCGAGCTTCTGCGCGACGCTGAAACCCTTGAAGCCCTTCTCGATGATGAAGGCCGAGATGCCGCGCGATCCCTTGTCCGGCGCCGTCTTGGCGTAGACGATCAGCGTGTCGGCGCTCGGCCCGTTGGTGATCCACATCTTAGAGCCGTTGAGGATGTAGCGATCACCCTTCTTCACGGCGTTGAGCTTCATCGACACCACATCCGAACCGGCGCCCGGCTCAGACATCGCGAGCGAGCCCAGATGTTCGCCCGTGATCAGCTTCGAGAGATACTTCTTCTTCTGCGCGTCATTGCCCCAGCGCCGCATCTGGTTGACGCAGAGATTGGAGTGCGCGCCATAGCTGAGCGCCACAGAGGCTGATGCGCGGCTGATCTCTTCCATCGCGACGACGTGTTCGAGATAGCCGAGGCCCGAGCCGCCCCACTCCTCCTCCACCGTGATGCCGAGCAGGCCGAGTTCGCCCATGCGCGGCCAGAGATCGCGCGGGAACTCGTCCGTGCGGTCTATTTCGGCGGCGCGCGGGGCGATCTCCGCCTGGGCGAAGCTCGCGACCGTATCGCGAATCATGTCGGCGGTTTCGCCGAGGTCGAAATCGAGGGAGCGGGGTGCGTTTGGGATCATGCCAGCGTTCTAGCAGCGCGTGGCCAGATTTCCAGTTGCCGTTCGGTCACCGCGCCGGATTCAGGCGCGGTCGCGCGACTGGCGGTCCCAGAGCAGGAAATACAGACTCATCAGCATCATCACGCCGAACACGGCGAGAACCATGCTGGCGGCCTTGGGCGTGTCGGCGCCGGGGGCGGGGCCGCTGAAGGCCTCGACCGAGCCGATGGCGAAGCCCACGACCGACAGCACCAGCACGATGATCCACGGGGCGTTCATGATCAGCCGGCCCGAAAGCGGGCCCACGCGGCGCGCCTGGCCATTGACAAGCCGGGCCTGGCGCTCGGCTTCGGCGAAGATGTCTTCCGGCTTGCGGCCTGGCTCGAACGTCTCGGTGTCGTCGATCAGGCGGCGCGTGCGCGCGGTCTCGGCCGCAGACATGCGCTCGGCCGGAGCATCAAAATCCGGCAGGCCTTCGCGGACGTTTTCGTTGTCGGCATGGCGCACCTGGACTTCCGGCCTGTCCGTCTCCTGAGGCGAGGCGACCGTTTGCACAGTCGGATGAAGCTCGGCCCGGGATTCCAGCGTCGCCTCGGCGCGCTTCAGGATGGAACGCACACGCTCGGCGATCACGCGCCCAGCCTGTTCCAGTTCGTCCGGCGTCTTGACGCGTCCGGGCTCACGCGGCGACGGGGTCGTCTCGGCGGCGGCGACGTCAGGCCCCGGCGTAACGGCTTCAACGGGCGGTTCGCTCTCGGGCTTGATCTCGGGCTGGACTTGCGGCTGCGCTTCAGCGCGCGGCGCGTCGGGCGGCGTCACCTGCGTTCCAGGCGGCAGAGCGATCTCGGGGGCCGGCGTGATGGCTTCGCGCGTCCGTTCGGCCAGGCGGCGAACCGCCTCGGCAATATCAACAGAGGGAGCGGACCCCGGCGCCCACGATACGGGCGAGACCAGCTTGTCGTCCTCGTCATTGGCATGGGGGCGCGCGTGCTCGACGCCAGCGTCGGAAACATCCATCTCCGGCCGCACGATCGGCGAAGGCGCTGCCGTCGGCCCGCTCGGATGATCGAGGAACATCGACTTCTCGGCCGCGCGGCGTCGCACCAGTGCGTCCACCACGATCACCCGGCCGTTCAGGCGCGCCCGACGCCACACGTCAAAACCATTCGCGGCCGCAAGCTGGTCGCCCGAATTCAGGTGGCGCAGGATGTCGCTGTCGCGGAACTGCGCGACCGTGATGTTGAACACCAGCGAGACGAGCGCATCGAACTGGTTCTGCAGCAGCGGGGCGAACACCATGCTGGCGATGGCGTCCTCGGCCGGCTTGAGGTCATAGACCAGCAGGTCCTCGGCATCCTTCTCGGAGATGGTCAACCCTTCGCGGGCGGTGCGCACATGGCCATAGCCGATCGTCCAGCGCCCGGCGGGCAGCTGGGTCGCGGATTCACGAAAGCCCTCGAAGCTCTTGATGAGCTGGAGCCCCGCTGGCGATGTTCGCAATCGACCTGCCATCGTCCTGACCTGACACATCTCCCCTTGAACTCGCCTACCCGTTGCAACCGGGACGCCAATCTCGTGGGAAGGGGCATCCCGGCTACATGAGGAATATGGTGGCCAGGCCGAGGAAGACGAAAAAACTCGCCATATCAATGCTCGTCAGCACAAAGACGGATGACGCTACAGCAGGGTCCGCGCCAAGGCGGCGCAGCGTTAATGGCGCGAGAATCCCGACCAGACCCGCCCAGCAGAAGGTCAACGTCATCGCAGAGCCGATCACGAGGCTCAGGGTCGGACTGTGGAACCAGATCAGAACGACCAGCGCGGCGGCCCAGGCAATTATCAACCCGTTTACCAAGGCGGTCAGGGCCTCGCGCCGGATGGCCCGCAAAACCATGGACCCCTGCAGGTCGCGCTCGGCAATGGCGCGCACCGCGACCGCGAGCGCCTGGGACCCGGCATTGCCGCTCAGCCCGGCGACCACCGGCATGAGGAACGCCAGCACCACGACCTGATCGATCACCGGGGCAAAAAGGGAGACGATGGCGGATGCCAGGAAGGCCGTCGCCAGATTGATGGCCAGCCAGGGAATGCGCGCGCGCACGGCGGAGAATACCGACTGGTTGACGCCGGCCTCGCTGACGCCCGACAGCGCGAGGATGTCTTCCTCGGCCTCTTCCTGGATAACGTCCACGACGTCATCGATGGTGATCATGCCTGTGAGGCGCCCGGCGTCGTCCACCACGGGCGCAGAGGCAAGGTTGTACTGCCGGAACAGGTAGGCGACCTCTTCCTGGTCCATCTCCGGCCGCACCTGCACGGGCGCTTCCTTCATGATGGCCTGCAGCGGCGTCTCGCGCGGGTGACGCACAAGACCCGAAACCGGCACGGTGCCCTGCAGCCGGAACGCGGGATCGACCAGGAAGATCTCGAAGAAGATTTCCGGCAGATCGTCCTCAGGCACCGTTCGCATGTGGTCGATGGCCTGCCCCACGCTCCAGAACACCGGCGCCGCCACGAAGGCGCGCTGCATCAGGCGGCCGGCGGTCTCTTCATCGAAGGCGAGCGCGCTTTCGATAGCGGCCCTGTCGGTCGCAGAGACCTTGTTGAGAATGCGCGCGCGGCGATCTTCTTCGAGGTCGTTCAGCAGGAACGAAGCATCGTCCGAATCCAGATGCCCGATCATCGCCGTCACAGCGGCGTCGGTCAGTTCGTTCAGCGCATCGAGGCGCGCAGTATCGGAAAGCTCGGCCACCGCTTCGGCGGGCAGGTCCTTGCCCAGCAGGTGGATGGCCTTCCGGAAGGCCTCGGGCGGCAGGTGTTCAAGCAAGTCCGCCGTGTCGGCGGGGTGCAGGTCCTTCACCGTGCGCCACAGCAATGGCTTGTCGCCGTCACCCACGGCGCCGACGAATTGCGCGATGAACGCGGGCGACATGCCGCCTACACTCTCGCTGGCTTCGGGGATTTCAGGTTCAGCACGAGACGCGTCGGGATCGCGGGTGTCATTCATGGCGACCTCCCTCTATCCGACGTAAATCTCTCTTCTGAAGAGCCTGGTGCGGTCGAGAAGACTCGAACTTCCACGCCTTGCGGCGCTACCACCTCAAGGTAGTGCGTCTACCAATTCCGCCACGACCGCACGTCAGGCAAGCGCGCCGTATATGCTGGGTTTCGCGGAATGTGAAGAGCGAATGTGGAGACCGAAAAACCGGCCAAAAACCGGCGTCTGCCGGGCTATTGCTCGGTCGCGTAGTAGTCCTGGACGATGGCCGCGCCCGTGATCGAGACCGAGATCTTGTCGTTCTCGATCACCAGCTGCCCGCGCGCGATGGGGTGATTGTTGGCCAGGACCCAGACCTCGTCGTCTTCATGCGTATCCAGCTGGATCACAGCGCCGCGGCCCATCCGCAGCAATTGCTGCATGGGAATGAGCGACCGGCCCAGAAGGACGGTAATCTCAACGCCAACCTGATCCAGTTGCGAGTGCACGGGGAAGCTCCGATATAACGGGTACACTTTCCCGGTTCGGATTGCGGACAGGTTAATGACCACCCAATGGGCCATTTCTGAAGGACTTGTGGACTATCCACAGGCCGTCCAGGCGATGGAATCACGCGCCGCCGCCATTGCGGCCGGCGAGGCCCCGGAGCTGATCTGGCTTCTGGAGCACCCGCCACTCTATACCCGCGGCGCCAGCGCGCAGGAGGGCGACCTGCGGGACCCCACCCGATTCCCCGTCTTCGACACCCAGCGCGGCGGCCAGTTCACCTATCACGGCCCCGGCCAGCGCGTGGTCTATGTGATGCTCGACCTCACCAAGCGCGGTCGCGATGTGAAGCAGTTCGTCTGCTCGCTCGAGACCTGGATCATCGCCACGCTGGCCAGCTTCAACATCAAGGGCGAGCGCCGCACGGGCCGGGTTGGCGTCTGGGTCGACCGCACCCGCCCCGGCGGCCAGCTACGCGAAGACAAGATCGCCGCGATCGGCGTACGCCTCAAACGCTGGGTCAGCTATCACGGCATCAGCCTCAACGTGGAGCCCGACCTTTCCCACTTCGGCGGCATCACGCCATGTGGGATCGAGGAGCCGGGACTGGGCGTCACGTCGCTGCACGACCTCGGCTATCTCGTCTCGATGCATGATGTGGACGTGGCGTTGAAGGCAGCGTTCGAGAAGACGTTCGGCGAGGTGGAGCGGGCGGAAGCGCCGCTTCCGTAGCTGCAGGTTCCCGGCCTGACAGGGCTCTCATAGCTGCTATGGTCTGCTTTCTCAAACTATCCAGGATTTGCCGATGAACCGCGCTGCACTGAAGAAATTCGTCGACGGAGTCTGGACGCGGGAAATCGTGGACGAGATCACCGAATATATCCGCATTCCCGCCAAATCGCCGGACTTCGATCCGAAGTGGCAGGCGAACGGCCACATCGATCGCGCGGTCGAGCACATGACGCGATGGGCGAAGGAAAAGATCAAGGCGCTTCCGGGCGCCAAGATGGAAGTGGTTCGCCTGAAGGGCCGCACGCCGGTCATCCTGATCGAGGTCCCCTCCACGCTGCCCAAGGGCAACAAGGATACCGTCCTGCTCTATGGCCACCTCGACAAGCAGCCGGAAATGACCGGCTGGGCCGAGGGCATGGGTCCGTGGACACCGGTGATGCGCGACGACAAACTCTATGGACGCGGCGGCGCTGACGATGGCTATGCGATCTACGCATCCGTCACCGCCCTGCTGGCGCTCCAGCAGCAGAACATTCCGCGCGCGCGTTGCGTCGTGCTGATCGAGGCGTGCGAAGAGAGCGGCAGCTATGACCTGCCCTTCTACATCGACCATCTCGAAGACCGGATCGGATCGCCGTCACTGGTGATCTGCCTCGATAGCGGATGCGGCAACTACGATCAGATGTGGCTCACCACGTCCTTGCGCGGCCTGGTCGGAGGATTGCTGACCGTCTCGGTGCTCGAGGAAGGCGTGCACTCGGGCGACGCCTCCGGCATCGTGCCCGACAGCTTCCGCATCGCGCGGGCGCTGCTGTCGCGTATCGAGTCAGCCGAGACGGGAGAGGTCGTCCTCGCTGACGTCCAGGCCGAGATCCCGAAGGATCGGATCGCGCAGGCGAAGGTCGCCGCTGAATCCCTCGGCGAGCAAGTCTGGCGCAAATTCCCCTTCACGGGAAAAACTCACCCGCCCACCGAACAGGGCGCCGAACTCGTCCTCAACCGCACATGGCGACCACAGCTCACAGTCGTTGGCGCTGACGGCCTGCCCGCCCCGGCGAGCGCGGGCAATGTGTTGCGGCCGAAGACGTCGCTCAAGCTCAGCCTGCGCCTACCGCCCACAGTCGACGCCGAGGCGGCGACCAAGGCCGTGAAAAAGGTGCTCACCGCCAAGCCGATCCAGGGCGCGAAAGTGAAGTTCGAAACCGAGCAGGCAGGCGCCGGCTGGAACGCACCGCCGCTCAGCTCATGGCTGGAGAAGTCGATCCACGCCGCATCGAAGGCGACGTTCGGCAAGCCTGCCGCGCTGATGGGCGAAGGCGGATCGATCCCCTTCATCGGAATGCTCGGCAAGCGCTTCCCCGAAGCGCAGTTCCTCATCACCGGCGTGCTGGGCCCGCATTCGAACGCGCACGGCCCGAACGAATTCCTGCACATCCCAACCGGCAAGAATGTAACCGCCTGCGCCGCAATGATCCTCGCCGATCACGGCGCGCGGGGCTGACGATTGCAGCGGCTAGCCGCCACTCAACGGCGGCAGCAGCGCGATCTCGTCGCCAACCGCAATCCGCGTCCCGGCCTCGTCCGTGACCATCTCCTGGTTCACCGCGATCCGCACGGTCTTCGCAAGAATGGTCTCTGCGAGATCAGGGTTTTCCGCCGCCAGCATCGCGCGCAGTTCGGCGGCGGTGCCGACACCTTCAGGCATCGCAATTGAAGCCGCGCCAAACGCGTCCTTCAGGCGACCGAATAACAGAACAGCGCCAGCCATCAGCCGCCCGTATGCGACATGGTGCGGGGCGAGGCTGGCGTAGCCAGTCGCGCCGCATCGAAATCATGACCCTTCGGCTTGCGCTCGATCCCGCCCAGTATCGCCTCGCGCAGCGCCATGCCCGATGGATCAGCCCGCAGCGCTTCGCGCAGGTCCGCCCCGTCCTCGCGCCCGAGGCACGTATAGAGTCGTCCCGTGCACGTCACGCGCACGCGGTTGCAGCTCTCGCAGAAATTGTGCGTCAGCGGCGTGATAAAACCGAGCCGTCCGCCCGTCTCAGCGACCTTCACATAGCGCGCCGGCCCGCCCGTACGGAAATCGATGTCCGTCATCGTGAACTGCTGCGCCAGGTCAGCGCGCACCTTGTCGAGCGGCAGAAAGTCTTCGACGCGATCTGTCTCCGCCTCGCCCATCGGCATGGTTTCGATCAGCGTGATGTCGGCGCCGCGCTCATGCGCATAACGGATCAGGTCCGGAATCTCGTCCTCGTTCGTGCCCGCCAGCGCCACGGTGTTGATCTTCACCTTCAGCCCCGCCCGGATCGCCGCATCGATCCCCTTCAGCACATCATCCAGCATGTCGCGCCGTGAGATACGTTCGAACACGTCGCGCTTCAGCGTATCGAGCGACACGTTGATCCGCCGCATGCCGATGGCCGACAGCTCGCCGGCATACTTCGCCAGCAGCGTGCCGTTTGTCGTCATCGTCAGGTCGTTGAGGCCATTGCCCAGATGCCGCGAGAACCGCGCCATCAACTCCATGATATCCTTGCGCACCAGCGGCTCGCCGCCCGTGATCCGCAGCTTGTCGACGCCGAACGAGGCAAACGCCGTCACCAGCTCGTCCAGCTCCTCGAAGCTCAGCACATCCTTGCGCGGCAGGAACGTCATCCGCTCCGGCATGCAGTAGGTGCAGCGCAGGTCACACCGGTCCGTGATCGACAGCCGCAGATAACTCACCCGCCGCCCGTGCGAATCGACCAGCGCGCCTTGCGCTGCGGCCAAGACCGTCGGCGAGGCGTTCGACGGCGCGAGAGCCGCCGGGCGCTTGTTGATCAGTGTGTAGGCCATTCCTGCCAGACTACAGCGTTATATGCGGCCAAGTCGAGCGGTCACAGCCGCCCAGAAACGGCCCTTCCCCCTTCAAAATCGCGCCACGCCGGCAAGCCATTCTTCACATTGCCATGATGTTTCTAGGTGGCTGCCTGACAGTTGGGGGATTTTCGATGCGTGTCGTGCGATTGGCTGCAGCGCTGGCCGCGGCGGCCGGAATGGCTCTCCCCGCCGAGGCGCAGGTCGCCTTCGAACTGGAATCGGTCTGGCGCCAGACCGTGCCCTACTCCTCGCACGAGGCCTGGACGTTCGCAGAGGGCGGCTTCTGGTTTCAGGTCGACGAGTTCGATGTCGATGATTCAGGCGAATCCACAATCCGTTCGGCGCGCATCGAGCGAGCGGACGCAATGACCGGCGAGCGCACCGTGATGGCAAGCGGGCCAGGCCTCCTGCTTCCTGCCTACGTCACGCCGGAATACCTGGTGGCCGCGTACGGAACACCGAGCGTCATCGATCGCAGGACGGGCGTACAAACCGGCAGCGGCAAGGCGTCGTCAGAAACGATCACGGACGTGATGATCGCCGGCAAGACCATCTACACGCTGCGACGACGCGCGAGGAATGCCAGCGGCACATATACCGACATGTTCCTGAGCCGCTTCGATATCGAGAGCATGGCGCTCCTCGGTGAAACGAAGCTGCCGCATCTCCTCGATCATGCGAGATTTGTGAACGGCGAGATAATCGGAATCGGCGCTACACGCCGCGACGGCCAGCCGGTTGCCTGCGCAGACGGCATGACGTGTCACTACACGCTCTTCCGTACCGGCCTGGACGGAGAGATACGCTCACAGCTCGTACTTCAGGCAAAGAAGCGGCCTGACGCAGTGCGTGGTTGCATCGCCACTATCTCGCTGGCGACACCGGAGAAGGTGTTCGTGGACGCCGGCTGTGGAACCCATCTCGCCATCGACCCGGCCGTAACGCGCGTGGTCTACAGCCTGCCATGGTCAGATGTGGACACGCAGGTCGACCTCGCCATTGTCGGCGACACCCTGTTGGTGCGACCGGAGAACGCCACACAGATGTACGGCGAAGTGGTCCAGATGCAGCCGGTGCAGGCATTTGACCTTGAAACGGGCAAGCCACTTGGGGCGGCCATGCTGCCGCCCGGCAAACTGCGCACCACGGGAAACAAGATCGTGCTCGCAACGCGCTCGCGGGAGTCGCAGATTGTCGTGCTGGTCTACAACGTTTCCGTTACCCCGTAGCGCCGCGCCTCACCCCATCGGATACCTGATCTCTTTCGAGATCTCGTCCACCTTCTTCATGACCTCGGGGCTCAGCGTCACATCCGCCGCTGCGAAGATGTCCGGCAGGTGATCCTCGTGCGTCACGCCCACGATGGTCGACGCCACGAAATCGTGCTGCTTGCTCCACGCGGTCGCGAACGTCGCCACCGACATGCCCAGCTCCTGCGCGAGGCCCATCCAGCGCTCGGTCGAGGCCAGCGTCCTGTCGTTCACGAAGCGCCGCGCCATCGGCGCCTGGCGATCCGGCATGTCCTTGTACTTGGTGAAGCGCGCGCCTGCGGGCCACGCCCCGCCCTGATACTTGCCTGTCAGCACGCCCCCGCCCAGCGGCGAATACGGGATCAGGCTCACGCCCTCCTGCCGCGAGACCTGCGCCAGCTCGTCCTCGAAGCGGCGATTGTTGAGGCTGAAATTGTTCTGGATCGAATTGTGCCGCGCAATGCCCAGGCGCTCCGACGTCGCCAGCGACTTCATCAGCCCCCAGCTTGTCTCGTTCGAACAGCCGATCACGCGGACCTTGCCGGCCTTCACCAGCTCGTCCAGCGCCAGCATGTGCTCGTCATAGGCGACGCCATGATCGGGCCAGTGCGTTTGGTAGAGATCGACATAGTCGGTCTGCAGCCGCTTCAGGCTGGCCTCGATCGCGCGCACGATGTTGTGGCGGTCCGTCGCCGTCATCGCGTGGCGCTGGGCGGACTTAATCCAGCCATGGCTCGGCCCGGAAACCTTCGTCGCCATCAGCACCGCGTCACGTGGCTTGGTCTTCATCCACTTGCCAACGATCTCCTCCGTCCGCCCCGCATACTTCGCGTCCGGCGGCACGGGATAATTCTCGGCGGTGTCGTAGAACGTGATGCCCTTGTCGAAACACTTGTCGAGAATGCGGATCGCATCCGCCTCCTCCACCTGATTGCCGAACGTCATCGTCCCCATGCAGATGTCGGACACGAACAACGGGCTACGCCCAAGGCGGCGGGTTTTCATGGATGATGTCCCTCTTGTGCGCCTACAGATAGCGATGTGAGCGGATGCTCACAAGGGGGCGCCTTCACGACCTACCGGGGAAGTGCGGCGACACCCCACCTAAATGATGCAGCGGTCGATCATCTTCTTGATCAATTCTGAACGATCGAGTGATCGTCCTTCCAAGAATACCTCGCCGAACGTGTCATCGACAATCCGCTCTGCTCCACGGTGAACGTGGACATGAATTCCAAACTCTTGAGGTCGAGCGGCGGTCCAGACAATCGCTGGGGTGGAAGCCCAAATCGTATAGGTACATTCGGGGTATGCGTCCAAGTCTAGCGATGCCGTCGGCGTTTCATACTGTAGGTTTTTTGCAAACCTATCATGCAGTGGCTTCAACGGCGTCGACACAATCGGCAACTTGCTCCAAGTACTGTCGCGGCCACAGTTTCCACAGAAGTGCTTCCTGTGCGGCTTCAACGCAAAATCACCGAGATCCAGATGCGGATAGCCGCAGTTCGAACATTCGATGCAGTCCATTGGACGCCCCAACTCGAGGGCGCACACAAACTCGTAGGCTGCTGGCGGAGTGATATTCACGCGAGTGATGCCACGATTGTCGAATAGATCTAGGTTGTTGGTGTATAGGGTCGATATCGCAGTGAAATCTCGATCAATCGACTTTGGTCCGCTTTCTTGATCGCGAACATGCACGTGAATCTTCGGAGGTCTCGGCTTGATTTCTGACGTCGAGATGGCGGCGGGCATCGAACACCAGATTCCAACCTCCGCATGCTGACGCAGGCTAATCTCCAGAGGCGAGACTACGTAGTTCATTAGTTGCGCACGATTGGCACAGCAGATTTCGCCAAGCTCTTGTGCTGCTTGGATATCCGCCTTCCTACCCCAGTGCGTCTGGTGCGTTCTGCACCACCACCTGTCTGCACCGTTCCGAAACTTTCCCGCATTGACCATATCGCAGGGAAGCTTGGCATCGCTTCCACTCCTCGCAGGGAAGCTTCCCATCATCGCTGGCGAATCGACGGCTATGTTGCCGAGTGTACGTCCATAGGACCAACAGATCGCAGTGACTTCTGACAGCCTTCTGCTCGAGGCCGTTGGGATCGACTGCTCGTCCCCGAGCTTGGTCAAGTACACCTTCTTCGCCGGCCGACCTGGCCGGTTCTCCCACTCGCACTGCCACAACTCGACAGTGCCATTTGAATTGATCCGGCGCTCGACGAACATCAGCTCTCCAGCAACCGCGGCATCAGCTCGACCATGTTGCACGGCATGTGGCGGCTATCGAGTTGCCAGCGGATCAGCTTGTCCCAGCCATCCTTCACGGCGCCGTTCGAGCCCGGCAGGCAGAAGATGAAGGTGGCGTTGGCAACGCCGGCACACGCCCGGCTCTGCAGCGTGGACGTGCCCACGCTCTGGAAGCTCACCAGATGCCAGACCACGTTGAAGCCCTCGATCTCCTTGTCGAACAGCGGCCGCACAGCCTCCGGCGTCACATCGCGCCCGGTGAGCCCGGTGCCGCCCGTGGTCACCACGGCGTCAATCGTCGGGTCGGCGATCCATTTGCGCATGATGGCGCGGATCGCATTCACCTCGTCCGGCACAATCGCCTTGTCCGCCAGCTCATGCCCCGCCTCGGTCACGCGGCTCGCCAGCAGGTGGCCCGACGTATCTGTCTCATCCGTTCGTGTGTCCGAGATCGTCATCACGCAGACGCGCAGCGGCTTGAACGGCATGGTGTCGACCATCTTCCCGCCCGGAGCGGTCAGCGGCGGATAGGCAGGTCCGGTCATCGTCTACTCCGTCTTCCAGCGCGCATGCGCTTCACGATCATCACTACGCGGCTCGATCCACTCAGCGCCATCGGGCCGCACCTCGCGCTTCCAGAACGGCGCCTCCGTCTTCAGGCGATCCATCAGGTAGTCAACCGCCTGCAACGCCTCGCGCCGGTGCTTGCTCAGCGCCGCCACCAGCACAATGGCCTCGCCCGGCGCCATGCGTCCATGGCGGTGGATCACCAACGTGTCGATCACATCGAACCTCGCGCGCGCATCCGCCTCAATCTTCGCGATCTGCTTCTCCGTGAACCCCGGATAGGCCTCCAGCTCCAGCGCGCTCACCGTGTCGCCGTGCGCCGAATCCCGGACGGAGCCAACAAAGCTCGCCAGCGCGCCAGCCTCGGCCCGCCCCTCGGCAAAGGCGGCGGTTTCAGCGTGTGGGTCGAAGGCCTCGGTCTGGACGCGGATCATGCGCGACAGCCTAGCCGCCCGCGAGCCGTCAGGCCAGCTTCAGGATCGCCGCCGAGAACGGCTCCAGCACCAGCTTTCCGCCAGCAACCACCGCGTCGGCTGACCACAGCACGTCCGGCTTGCCCTCCAGCGGCAGCATCGCCTGCGCGTTCGCGAAATTGAACGCACAACGCACGCGCTCGCCATCCGCCTCGCGGTCGAACACCAGCAGGCCGCCCTTTGCTTCGATCACGCGGAAGCTGCCAGCCGACAGCGCCGCGCTCGCCTTGCGCAGCGCAACCAGCGCGCGCGTCGTATGCAGCATGGACTCTGCCAGCTTCTCCTGCTTCTCGACCGCAAGCCCACGCTGGCGCGGATCGACCGGCAGCCACGCTTCCTTGCCCTTGGTGAAGCCGGCCATGATTTCGTCTTTCCACGGCATCGGCGTGCGGCATCCATCGCGCCCCTTGGTCGCCGGCCAGCCGGCAATGCCCCACGGGTCCTGCAGCTTGTCGAACGGCACATCGCCTTCGGGCAGGCCCAGCTCCTCGCCCTGGTACATGAAGATCGTCCCGCGCAGGCTCAGCAGGAGAGCCATGAACAACGGCGCAGCCCGCGGCGCGGCGGCGCCAATCGCCTCGCCCCAGCGGCTCGCCACGCGCGTCACATCATGGTTCGAGAACGCCCAGCTCGGCCAGCCATCCTCGGCGCCCTCGCGCCATTGCGAGAGAATCTCCGCCATCTTCTCCACGCCCGGCCACGCGCCGAGAAAATCGAACGCATAGGCGGTGTGCAGTCGTCCACGCGTGCGCGTGTAATCATGCATCAGCGCGTAAGACCCCGGCGCCAGTTCGGCCACCGCCATCCGGGCGCCATGCCCGTCCATCAGCTCGCGCAAGCGCGCGATGAAAGCCAGCGTCTCCGGCTGGTCCGAATTCCACTGGTGCACCTGCATGTTGCGCGGCAAGGCCGGCGCGGGATCGCCCGACGGCGGGTTATCGCGCAGCTGCTTGTCGTGGAAATAGTAGTTGGCCACGTCCAGCCGGAACCCATCCACGCCCATCGACAGCCAGAAGCGCGCCACATCGATGATGGCCGCACGCACATCGTTGTTGTGGAAGTTCAGCTGCGGCTGTGTCGGCAGGAAGTTGTGCAGATAGTACTGCCGTCGCGAAGGCTCCCACGTCCAGGCCGGCCCGCCAAACCATGCCTGCCAGTTGCTCGGCGGCGCCCCATCCGGCTTCGGATCAGCCCAGACATACCAGTCCGCCTTGGCGTTCGTCCTGTCGCGCCGGCTCTCGTGAAACCATTCATGGTCGGACGAGGTGTGCGACCACACCTGATCGATGATGACTTTCAGGTCCTTCGCGTGCGCCGCCTTCAGCACCGCCTTGAAGTCGTCCAGCGTGCCGAACATCGGATCGACATCGCGATAGTCAGAAACGTCGTAGCCAAAATCCCGCATCGGGCTGCGGAAGAAGGGCGACAGCCACACGCCATCGACGCCCAGCGACTTCACATGGTCGAGCTTCTGCGCAATCCCCTTGAGATCACCGATCCCGTCGCCATTCGTGTCGAGGAATGAGCGCGGATAGATCTGGTACATGACCGCGCCGCGCCACCAGTCGCGGTTCCCGCCTCTGTCCCCTGTTTCCGTCACGGATGATCTCCCGCCAGACTCGGCACGTGCATTGCTTTTCCCCCGGTAAGCGAGCTTGCGGCAAGGCGGTTAACCGCAGTTTCGCAGGCGCAGACGATTTTTTCTGGACCAGAACGATGCAAACGGCATCCCCCACCTACACGCCTCCCGGCCCAATGGCTGGTCAAGACCGCGTCGCCTGGGTCGATTACGCCAAGGGCATCTGCATCCTCCTCGTCGTGATGTTCCACACGGTTAACCACTACGAGGCCGCCGTGGGCGCCGAAGGCTGGATGCGCTGGATCGTCGATTTCTCGAAGCCGTTCCGCATGCCCGACTTCTTCCTGATCTCGGGCCTCTTTCTGTCGCGCACCATCTCCTCCAACCTCACGACCTATCTCGACAAGAAGGTCATCCACTTCGCCTACTTCTACCTGCTTTGGCTCGGCCTCACTCTGCTGCTCACCGACAATGACGTGCTGCGCTCGAACCCGGTCGAGTTCGCGAAGCTCTATCTCTGGAACATCATCCAGCCGACGGGCGTGCTGTGGTTCGTTCACATGCTGGCGGTGTTCTACGTGATCACCCTTCTGCTCGCCCGCCTGCCCAAATGGCTGGTGATCGTCGCCGCAGCCGCGCTGCAGATCGCCCACCACGGCCAGTGGATCGACACGCCCAGCTTCATCCTCAATCGCACGATGGAGTACTATGTGTACTTCTTCCTCGGCTACGCGATCCACCAGGTCGTCTTCGACGTCGCCGACCGTGCGAAGGCCCGCCCCTGGGTCACGCTCGCCGTCATCGTCGGCTGGGCCATCTGCAATTTCTGGCTGGTCGAGCAGAACTTCCATCATGTGCCGGTCTACGGCCTGATGATGGGCCTTGCCGGCGCGCTCGCCGTGGTCGAGATCGCGGCCCTGCTGTCAAAGTGGAAATCCGCTCGCTTCCTGCGCTATTGCGGCCAGAACTCCATCGTCATCTATCTCACCTTCATCTTCCCGCTAACGATCCTCGAACGCACTCTGGCTTCGCAAGGCTGGATCGCTGACGTCGGCACGGCCAGTCTCCTGATCCTCGTCGTCTCCTCCGTAGCGCCCCTGCTGTTCCATCTCGCCATCAAGCGCACGCCGCTGATCGCGCTGTATGTCCGGCCGCAATGGGCGAAGCGTGGCGGCCGCAAGCCCAAGCTGGCGGAAGCCGCAGCCTGATGGCGCCAACGTTGGATGGGCGGAACGATCCGCCCCTTCAACTATCCGCCTTGTCACGAAGACAGGACACGAACGCTGCTACGCATGGCGTTGCGCTGCTTTCCGGCGGCGCATCAGCCCCAGCTTTCGGAGCCCCTCGATGCTGCCCATCGACCTTGGCAAAATCCCAAACGTTAGATTGCCTAATGTCGGAAGCGTGTCGATGTATTCGATTTTTTCTTTTGTCCTTCAAACGCGTGACGAGCTTTTGCGTGCAGATGCGTTCTTTTGTTTTTCTAATCGGTTCTGGTCAGTGCACCCCTATTGTGTGCCCCAATTTCACCCCTGTAGACCACTGACTTGAACGCGTTTTGCTAGCGCTCGTTTGCGCCAGCCGCCGCAAGCCAAGTGTGCCCCAATGCTTACTGATGCCAAGCTGAAATCTCTCTATGCCGCCCCGCCTGCCGAGCGCATCGAACTGAACGACGGCACGATCTCGGGACTGCTCCTCAGGGTCGGCCCGCGCGGGCGCCCGACCTGGACGCTCCGCTACACCGTGAAGGGGCGCGGCGGCGTCACGGACCGCGGCAAGAAACTGGCGGGCCGCAAGTTCTACCGGATCACCTTGGGCGAGTACCCAGCCCTCTCCCTGCTCAAGGCACGGGCTCAAGCTGCCAATATGCTGGCTGACGCTGACAACGGCATCAACCCGGTCGAGCGAGTGGAGAGCATCGCCACAGTGCGGCGGGGGACGATCGCCGAGCTGTCCGAAGCCTTCCTCGAGCATCATTGCCGCGGCCGGCTGCGTAGCGCCGACAAGGCCGAATGGATCATGCGCGACTATGTGGTGCCCAAGTTCGGAGACTACGCCCCGAAGCAGGTGAATCGCCGGGATATCATGAACTATCTCGATGACCTCAAGAAACGGGCGAGCAAGACCGCCACCCTAGATACGCGTAAATGGCTCTCCGTGTTCTTCAACTGGGCTCTTGAGAGGGAATATGTCGACTTCAACCCGGTCAGTGGGATCCGGGCGCCGGTGAAATCCAAGCCCCGAGAGCGCGTCCTCAGCGTGGAGGAAGCCCGCGCCGTCTGGAAGGCCGCCCAAGTTGAGCCCTTCCCTTCCGGCTCACTGATTTGTCTCCTCATGCTCACCGGGGCCCGGCTGCGCGAAATCGGTCATGCCCAGCTCGGCTGGCTGGACCGCGCCAACGCGAGCCTCGATGTACCCGGCGAGCATTACAAAACCGGCGATCCGACCGTGATTCCCCTGATCCCGGAAGCGATGAAGATCTTCGAGAATATCCCCAAACCGCCCAAGGGACCTTATTTGATCAGCTCCAACGGTGGAAAGCGGCCGGTGTGGACGGCGACGCCTGAAGCGCTGGCGCGCATTCGGGAAGGCGCAGAAGCCGAACTCGGAAGAAAGATCGACAGGTGGACCATCCACGATCTGCGCCGCACGGCCGCTACGCATATGGCCCGCCTGGGCGTCGATGAGATTGTGGTCGAGCGCGTGCTGGGTCACCGCATCGGCGGGGTCAAAGCCGTCTACAACCGCTATCGCTACATCGACGAGAAGAGGGCGGCACTGCAACTTTGGGCCGACGAGTTGCTTGGCAAGTCCACCGCAGCCGCGGCGGCGCCGCCTAGAAGAGCCCGAGCTGGCGCTCGTCCGAAGGCTGTTGCCGTTTCCGCTGAGGCTGCCGCTTAGGCAGCGTGGCGACCACGACGATCGGCGCCACCTTCACTTCCGGCTTCGCAATAACCTGCAGTTTGACCGGCGGAGCCACCGCCGGCTGCGGCGGCGGCAGATGCGAAGGTCTGCGCTTCGCGACCCACACACGGACATCTTCGGCGCGGAACAGATTCACCTTCCCGCCAGGCTTTACCGCAGCAGGAAACGCCTTGTCAGGATCGCGACGGATATCCCACAACGCCCGACGCTTGAGCTTCAGGTATGAGCAGACCATCGCGGTGGTCCACCACTCGTCATCCAGCGGACGGATTGAAACGCTCGACATCGCCGATCCCTGTTTGAGAACCGACTGAAGAAAGCACGACGCTCAAGGTTTTCCACAGGTGACAATTCGTTGGTGCATTTACCGTGGAAACACCGTGCGCGGTTCGCCAGCGAGGAGATAGCTCAGCATCGAGCCGGGGGTTCAAGAAGGCTAAGACAACGTTCGGGCGATATGTAGTAGCGCTGACAATTCGTGCTCGAAGTAGGTTTGACTTCCGGCGAAGTTGGCACGGAGATAGCCGGCCGCATTCCGTCGGTATGTTGGTAGCTGCGTGCGAGCCAGAACGACCTTCTCGAACTTGCGACGAGCGGCACTACTTTCGTGAGCGATGAGATTTCGTACCGCCAGACAGCGGGTTAGTCGGGCCTTGTCTTCGCCCTTGATGAGCGAAAACGGAAACCCGTCGCGAAGGAATGGTTCGGCGAGCTCTATGCAGTGATCGATTGGGAGAAGCTTCAGATAGTCGTTCGTACCATACATGATATCGCGGACGGTTGCTTCGCTCGCCCCTTCAAGAACAGGTTTCGCCTTCTGCATCTTGCCGTCTACTCGACGCGGCGGCCACTTAATCGTGCCGGCCGATAGCCCGATAAGCTGTTCTTCCAAGAACGCTTCGAACTTCTTCACCGCGAAAAGAAAGAGGCCCTGGTAGACAAAGTCCAAATCCCGGCGCTTAAGGTCGGGGCCTGAAGCAACCATCTTGCGACTTTGCTCAATCTGTCGCAACGCGAACGTCAGGCGCTTTAGCGGCGTAGTCATTTTGGGAATGCCCGGATGATCAGCTTCATCAAGGCCTCCCGATTTGTCTTTCTGTTCGACCGACCGGACACCAACTTTTTCGTTGCATCATCCAAGGCGCCTGGATCGCCGTATCTTTCTGTCAGTCGCGCTAAAGCCGCCGAGATGTCTGTCGATAGCGGGCGCTCTGGCGATGCCGTGAGCCCGGTACCTTTGCCGTAGAAATATTCCATCACGGCTGCGAACAGCGGATAGAACCAGATTTTGTTCGCGAAGATCGAAGTGGAAATCTCGCTACCAAAATCATCGTCAATCTTCTTGAGCACGGCGGAGACACGCCTTTCGACGGCCTTGCGGCTCGCAAAAGTTGTGTCGTTTTCCTCGTAGTGCTTGTCGATGATTTTTTGAGCCTGCTCGGTGATGCCATTCAGGCATAGAATGTAGAGCTCACTGACAAACTCTGCCTCGCGCATGCGAGCGATGTCCATTTCGCTGAACAGGCCCCACGACCTCCACTCGTCGAGATATTGGTAGGCTAGCTCGTAAACCGACTGCGCAAATTCGCCAAAGTACTCGGCATTGCGAAGCTCTTGATCGTTCAGCTTCGTGCCTGTCGCGTTCATGCGCCGAAAGATGTCGAGGATCTGACGGTCATCCGTGTCTGATGGAAGAATGTGGACGGTCAGCTTGTACGAGATGATGCGTTTCTTCATCTCCGGCGACAGGTCGGCGTACCGCTTGCCCCCGAGCGTGGAGTTATGCGTGCGTGAGATTTTGAAGTCGTCGAGCGCCTCTTTGAAGTCTGGCAGGCTATCAGGCTGGATAAAGGACAAGAGGGTGCGAATTCGCTGCTGCCCATCGACAACTTCGCGCACCGTCGCAAGTTTCTCCACGTCAGTTCGCTCGCGGAGGAAAATGATTGGTATCGGAAGCCCGCGAAGGATGGTGTCGATGAAAAAGGATTTCGCCTTCTTGCTCCACACAGGTCGTCTTTGAAAACTGGGGCTCAGATCCAGCTCTTTCCCAAGCTGCCACTTCAAGAAATCAGAGACTGCGAACTCCGACCGCTGGATATTCATGTGGTCAATCATGGGACACCTTCCGCCTAATCCGGCTGAGTCAAAGTATGTTGGAGCTATTCACAAAGGGTTTTCGCGGATGGCCGCTACCCTAAAGACAAGCCAAGACCCAAGCCGCGCTCCAGCTTCCATGAAAGCGTCTGCCCGCGCAGGACACCCTCCACGCCCCTCCCCGCAACGCGCTCCAGCGCCGGACGCCACGGTACCAGCGTCGCCTGGCGGTCGCCGATGATCAGCGCCATTCGTCCCTGGGCGAGATCGACGCGCTGGGCGTAGACCCCTGCCACCCGGTTGGGAATGTGCGTGAGCACATGTAAACCCAGTTCGCCGGACAGCTCCTTCGCCTTGGTGGACAGCTCAAGCATGGCCATGCGCTGAAGAGCCTGTCGTGACGGGCCAGCCTGGTGCTCGCCCATCCAACCCTGTTCGATCAGGAAGAGCCTGCGCTGCTGCAGAGCGTGTTCGAACCGGCGCGCAAAGCTGCTATCGCCTTCCGGGGCGGAAGCTTCTCCGGCCAGCACACGGTCGAGGTGGCTTTTCGCCAGGGCGTCGACCTGCTCATCCAGCGACCAGTAGCTCTGGACCTTCGCTGTGAACGGCGCTCGCCGCGCCAACCGTTCCTCGAAGCGCATGGCGGTCGAGAGGTGGTCAGACCCGACCTCGAATTCGCCGTTCGGACGACGGTCGACGAGGCCCATCCTGCGCATGGCCTCCAGGCGGCGCACGTTCGCCGCCATGATCCCGGCGCTTACATCCGCTTCGAGTTCGCCGTGAAACGCCGGGGAATAAACGCCGCCGGTCTGAGCGGCGACCCTCGCCACAGCCTGGTCTGATGGCCGAACTTCGGGAACGGATGGCTCGAAGGCGACGATGGCGCCGGGCTGGACGTCCGCAAGGATCGCGAGGTCGTCGGCTCGCTCGAAACGTGCATACCTCAGCTCGCCCTGCCCGGTCTCGATAATGGCCAGGAAACGGTCCCCGAAATCATCGGATACGCGAATATGCACCAGCTCTCCCACCATTGCCGAAGTGGAGTCCGCTTCTAGGAAAGGTAGGGGCTGACGACCGGATCGTAACGGGGCAACCGCGCGCTCCAGTTCGTCCGCGTCCGCCAGCGCCTTGAGTTTGCCGACCAACCCATCGGCAACCCGCCAGGCACCTTGCGACCGGCCGGCCAGATCCCAACGCTCGAGCTGTTCAAGCCGGCGAACCAATTCAGGACGGTCGGGCCAGACGAGGCCATTCCGACCTGCGGTCGCCAGCTCCCGGTCGAGACCTGTCGGCGCCCGCAGGTCGATCTCCGCCACACGCTGACGGACCAGGTCGAGATCGACCCGGGGGCCCAACGCGCGCGTCACGATCGCCTGGGCGTGCTCGCGTATGCCGGACGAGATTAGCCGGGAAGGAATGAACAGTTCCTGCCCGTCAGCCCGGCGGCCGCGAATGAGGACGTGGGTGTGCGGGTTATCCGTGTCGTGGTGGTCGACCGCTAGCCATTCGAGCTTGGTTCCAAGCTTGGCTTCCAGGCCCGCCATGGTTTCGCGGATGAAGGGCTTGAGGTCGCCCAGAGCCTCGCCGTCTTCGGCGCTGATGATCATCCGGAAATGACGCGGATCGTCGGCCCAGCTGGCCGTGATGGCGCGCGGATCCACACCGTACTCGGCTCGATCGTAGAACTGGAATTTCGCCTCACCGGCGACGTCCGCGCGAGACAGATAGTCGACGGAACGATCGACCTCCGATGGCTTGTCCGCCGCCAGAACGAGCTGCTGCCCCTGCCCTCGCGCCTCCCGCGCAAGGTAGGCCAAATGCACACGCAAAGGTGCGCCCTTCCCGCCCGCATTCGAAGCATAGCGAACTTTCACGACGACCCGTCGCTTGGCGGTCGCGATGGGCCTCGGGCGGGTCGCCGATCCCTTCGCGAAGTGCGCACGCACGCCCGTCTGCTTTGGTTTGGGGCCGCGCGCCGGTGCGGGCTTGCCAGCCTTGCGCACGGCCGCGCGAAGGGCTCGCAGCTTTCTCGGCGGCGCCTCGCGCGCCGGCCTGCCTAGCCTCGGTTCAAACTCATTTTCGGCCCGCGTCATGGGCAGAAGTGTCGGCAAAGGCGAGATGAAATCCATCGCTTGCACCCTTGCGATGAAGCGCAGTGGATCCACCGCAATCGACAGGCGTATCCACGGTGGATTTTCCTATGTGCAGACAGGGCCCTAAGGCCCGACGCACGGTACGTGCTTTATCTTGCACTCCACCGCTCTCTCGGTAAGCGTCCGGTCTCTGCACCTCGATCACCGCCCCCGCCACGATCAGGATGCGCTATGCCTCTGACGACAGAGGCGCGCGATGGCATCAGCAAAACTCAACGACCCTGCGCGGCGAGATGAATGGATCCGGCACGTCGAAGCCTGGCGCCCGACGGGTCAGTCGATGCGTGGCTACTGCCGCGATCATCATCTGTCGGTCGCCATCTTCCGACGCTGGGTGCTGGCGCTGGAAAATACTGACGGCGTTGAAGCTGCGGCCCGGCAGGCGCTGAAGCGACGCAAGAAATCCCGCGGCATCCGGCTCAACCGCTCGACCCGCAATCGCGCGGCCCAGGCCTTCTGGGCGATGCATGTCGAGGCGCTGACGTGGAGCGGGATGAGCGTCCGGAGCTATGCAGCTGCGCTCAACCTGTCGGAAGATGCGCTGGGCAGCTGGCGTCTGTTGATCGAGGCAGGGACGGTCGACAAAGACTGGCGCGCCCTGCTCCATCCAGCCGCCAGACCGGCCCTTAGCACTAGTGCTAATGATAGGACTAACGATAGGACTAAGACCGATGAGGGCTTGACGGACCTTGCGGAACCTCGCTCTCGCCGATCGTTCACGCACGCGGAAAAGGCCGCCATTGTCCGCGAGACGTTGCGACGCGGCGCTACCGTTTCTGCTGTTGCAAGGCGTCACCACATCGCTGCCAGCATTGTCTTCCGCTGGCGGGTGGAAACGGGCCTTGCCGCACGCAAGCCTGCCGACCTCGCTCTTGTGACAGGGACACGCGGCGCGTTGATCCTCGAAGGGCTGATGCCGCAGCCGGAAGGTACGATCCGCATGCAGCTCGATGATGGTCGGTGCGTCTTCGTCAGCGCTGGTGCGGACAAGCAGGAGGTGGAGCGCCTGCTCGCGCCGCAGGAGAGCCAAGCATGATGATCGTCCCAGCCGGCGTGAAGGTGCATCTGGCGGTCGGCATCACCGACATGCGCAAGGGCATGGATGGGCTTGCAGCCCTGGTCCAGGAGACGCTGCACAAGGATCCGTTCTCCGGACACCTCTTTTGCTTCCGCGGACGCAAGGCCTCGATGTTGAAGATCCTGTTCTGGGATGGGACCGGCCTCTGTCTCTTCTCCAAGCGGATCGACCAGGGCGGGTTTACCTGGCCGCGCCTCACCGAACCGGACAAGACGATTGCGCTCTCGCCGGGACAGCTTGCCATGCTCATCGAGGGCATCGACTGGCGCGCGCCGGAACGCATCTGGCGGCCGACAAAGTCTGGCTGATCACGTCTGCGCGAATCTTGCGCGCGCCTCTGTTTATGATCTTGGGCCGAGACGCGAATACGGCGAATCTCGCCTCATGCGGTTCGATCTCGAGAATCTGCCGTCGGACGTAGCTCAGCTCCAGCAGCTGGTGCGCGACATGGCGGAAGCGGTCACCACCCGCGAGGGTGAGATCGACCGGCTCAAGATGCTGATCAAGCAGCTTCAGCGCATGCAGTTCGGCAAGCGCTCCGAGCGGCTCGATCCGGATCAGCTGGCGCTTGCGCTTGAGGACCTCGGCGCTGATATCGGCAGGGTGGAAGAGAGCACTCCGCTTCCACCGCCCGCGACGGATAGCCAGCCTCGTCGCAAGCCGTTGCCGGACTACCTGCCCCGCGAGGACGTGGTGATCGATGTGGACGGACCTGCCTGCCCCTGCTGTGGCGGGACGCTGCACGCGATCGGGGAGAGCGTCAGCGAGATGCTCGACTGGGTCCCCGCCCAGCTAAAGGTTATCCGCATCAGCCGTCCCAAATACGCTTGCCGGTCCTGCCAGCGCATCGCCCAGGCGCCTGCGCCGGACCGGCCGATCGCCGGCGGCCTCGCAACGCCTGGACTTCTCGCACACGTCCTGATCGCCAAATACTGCGATCACCTGCCTCTCTACCGGCAATCGAAGATCTTCGCCCGGCATGGCGTCGAGCTCGATCGGTCCACCCTTGCCGGATGGGTCGGCGGCGCAGCCTGGTGGCTGGAAGCGCTGCACCGTCGTCTCGCCGAGCATGTGACGGGCTCGGACGTCCTCTTCGCCGATGACACGCCTGTGCCCGTGCTCGATCCAGGACGCGGACGGACGAAGACCGGACGCTTGTGGGCTTATGTGCGCGACCAGCGCAGCTGGGGCGGGCCTGATCCGCCAGCCGCCCTCTATATCTATGCGCCTGATCGCAAGGCCGAGCGGCCGGAGGCGCACCTCTCCCGCTTCAAAGGCATCGTCCACGTCGATGGGTATGCCGGCTTCGAGCGGCTGACGGCGAATGGCGACATCACCCTCGCAGCCTGCTGGGCGCACACCCGCCGCAAGTTTTACGAGGTAGCGGAAGCGGAGAACACGCCGCTGGCGCATGAAGCGCTGCGCCGGATCGCTTCTCTCTACGCCATCGAGGCTGAGATGCGTGGCCAATCACCTGCCCATCGTCTGGCCGCCCGACGCGCGCGATCGAAGCCTCTGATCGACGCCATGCATGCGTGGCTCGGATCAGAGCTGCCAAAGCTCCCCGCGCGTGGCGCGCTCGCCGAGGCTATCCGCTACGCCCTCACCCGCTGGGAGGGACTGACTCGCTTCCTCACCGACGGGCGCGTCGATCTGGATACCAACCCGGTGGAGCGGGCCATCCGTCCGATCACGCTCGGGCGCAAGAACCACCTCTTCGCCGGCAGTGATGGCGGTGGCGAGCGCTGGGCGGTGATTGCCTCGATGATCGAGACTGCCAGGCTAAACGGCGTGGAGCCGCACGCCTGGCTCAAGGATGTGCTCACCAGAGTGGTCGCGGGCCATCCGATGAACCGGCTCGACGAGTTGCTGCCGTGGGCGTGGAAGGCGCCATAGCCAGAAATGTCTCGAGTGCGCTCCAAACAGGACGTTGGCCAAATACCTTCAACCGGGCATCTTTGGCCCGTTGCAGACCTTCGGGCCAACGCTAATGATAGCCCGCAAGCGTCGGAGGGTTCCGCCTGATAAGAAACGAACAAATTGCCGAAGCCGTCAGACCTATTCTTATCGCGCTGTCGGTTGGTCGATGCGATCAGGCGGTTGCAATAGCCGCCGCTTCGCGCTGCTCGCCGTCAGAACTGGGCGACGTGTTGGCTTCATTTTCGTCCGATTTCGGCGAGCCACCACCGAATTTGACATCATTCATTGATTGCGTCCCGATCACTGGCACAAACCGAACAAGCGTGTCTGTGCCGATGTTCAACTCAAACGCGGCTAGGACCGATCTTGAACTTCACTTTGAGGTTCGGGAGGAAGGAACAGAGATACGGATAACGATTGATGATCTGCACGTCTTGTAGCGGGTACGTCCGTTTCCGGCGAATTTCTGCCGGATGCCTCAACGAGATCAATGACTGATGCTGGGCTGAGTCCGGACATTGGCTGACGCCAAAATCTCGGCCTGTGCAGCTCCCGAACGCTTACGCTCTCTCCACTCTCACGCCGCCCGCCGATGTCCGGGAAGAACCTGCACACTGGCGAAGGCTTTCCAGCGAGAGCGACCGGCGCCGCTCCCGCCTAAGCCACGGTCACATCGCCTCCTCGTCATGTTGCCGTTCGCTGACAAGCACCAACAGCCGTTCCAGTTCGGCTCTGATCTCACACGCTTCCTGGGCATCCGCCGTTCCGCGCAACTCGGCCCGCAGCTCCTCGACATGCCGCTCAAGCGTGAAGGTCTCGGTGAACATCGTCATCTCCTGAGTTTGAAGGATGACGCTCGCGGGCGGGCGTGATGGAGCGGGTCAAGGGATCGCGCATTGGCGCGACCGCGCTGCGGCGATGGGGGTCACGATTTTTTTGGCTGCTTGGCCAAAAAAATGGTGTTGGGGTGG
>DLHI01000038.1:0-41268 GCA_002483135.1 Hyphomonadaceae bacterium UBA7672
TGAGGCCAAAGCGGGGCTAGCCCCGCTTTGGCCTCATTGCGTGGGCGTGATGGGGCGGGTATCAGCCTGAACCGACTGCCCTTTCCCAGGATCCGCAATGCGCCTTTCCCGCTATTTCCTCCCTGCGCTCAAGGAAGCGCCTGCCGATGCTCAGATCATCTCGCACCAGCTTATGCTGCGCGCGGGCATGATCCGTCAGGAAGCGGCGGGGATCTATGCGTGGCTGCCACTGGGTTTCCGCGTGTTGAAGAAGGTCGAGAAGATCGTGCGCGAGGAAATGAATCGCGCCGGCGCTGTCGAGATGCTCATGCCTACCCTTCAACTCGCCGATCTCTGGCGCGAGTCCGGACGCTATGACGCCTATGGCCCGGAGATGCTGCGCATCACGGATCGGCATGAGCGCGAGCTGCTATACGGTCCCACGAACGAGGAGATGATCACCGAGATCTTCCGGGCCTATGTGAAGAGCTACAAGGACCTGCCGCTGAACCTCTACCACCAGCAGTGGAAGTTCCGCGACGAGCGTCGTCCGCGCTTTGGCGTGATGCGAGGACGCGAGTTCCTGATGAAGGATGCCTATTCGTTCGACCTCGACGAGGCCGGCGCACGCAAGGCGTACAACCGGATGTTCGTCGCCTACCTCAACCTGTTCGCGCGGATGGGGCTGAAAGCCGTGCCGATGCGGGCAGACACGGGCCCAATCGGCGGTGACCTCAGCCACGAGTTCATCGTGCTGGCCGAAACCGGCGAGAGCCAGGTGTTCTGCCATCGCGATCTCGTCGAGATGGGCGCGCCAGGTCCTGACGTGGACTGGTATGGCGACCTGCAGCCGCATGTGGACGCGCGCACATCGCTCTACGCCGCGACAGAAGAGATGCACGACGCAGCAGCGTTCGATGCGCTGCCCGAGGACAAGAAGCTGTCGGCGCGTGGCATCGAAGTTGGACACATCTTCTATTTCGGCACGAAGTATTCTGCGCCGATGAACGCGATGATCACGGGACCCGATGGCAAGTCAGTTCCGGCACAAATGGGATCGTACGGGGTTGGCGTTTCGCGTCTGGTTGGCGCGATCATCGAGGCGAGCCACGACGAGAAGGGCGTCATCTGGCCTGCGGCTGTTGCGCCGTTCGAGGTGGCTGTGGTCAGCCTGCGGGCGGATGACGCGGATGTGTCAGCGGCTTGCGAGAACGCTTACGGCCAACTTATGAAAGCTGGGATCGACGCGCTGTACGACGACACGGCCGAGCGCCCGGGGGCCAAGTTCTCCACGATGGAGCTGATCGGCGTGCCGGAACTGATCGTCATCGGCCCCAAGGGCTTGAAGGCGGGCGTGGTCGAACTGCGCAATCGCAAGTCGGGTGTCACGGAAGAGATGTCGCTTGAAGCGGCCGTCAATCGCTGCACTGCCGGCAGGAAGGCCTGATCGCATGGCGGCGACTGAGCAAAAGCGCGTCACCGAGCGGCCGTTTGGCCCGTTCGAACGCATGCTTGCGATGCGCTATCTGGGCGCCAAACGCGAACATGGCGGCCTAGCCTTCATCTCGGTTGTCTCTGTGATTGGCATCACGCTCGGTGTGTGGGCGCTGATCCTCACCATGTCGATCATGAACGGGTTCAGGCTCGAGCTGATCTCCAAGATCGTAGGGTTCGAGCCGCACGTGTTCATCGACACGCGCGGCGCCCCAGCACCGGCCATCGAGACTCTGATGGCGGATCTGCGCAGCCGGCCGGGCGTCGAGGCGGTCGAGCCCATGCACGAGGGCTTTGGTCTTGCGTCCGCTTATGGCCGTAGCCAGGGGATCGAGATCCGCGGCGTGCGTCCTGAAGACTTACGCAAGAACGCGTTGGTGTCGGGAAGCATCGCGGAAGGTCAGCGGGCGATGGCCAACCCGAATGAACCATGGCCGCGCGCGCCTGTGGGGCAGGGCTCTCTCGATCGGTTTGGCGATGAAGGCGCGCTGTCCAAGGACATCGTGCTTGGCAGTTCGTTTGCGTATTCGCTGGGCGTCGGAGTCGGGGACAAGGTGAAGGTCACCCAGCCAGATGGACCGAGTACGCCGGCGGGCCGATCACCGCGCAGCATCACTTACACGGTCAGCGCGATCTACCATGCAGGCAATGATCGCTATGACAGGTTGATGGGCTTTCTGCCGATCGAAGCGTCGAAGAATCTGTTCGGGTACAATGATGGATACCCAATTGTCGGCGTGCGCCTGGCCGATCCAAATGCGGCGAACAAGTTTGCGGAGAGCATCCAGGGCGAGGTGCCCTACAGGGTGCAGAGCTGGATCCAGCGCAGCTCGACCTACGTCACGGCGCTTGAGGTTGAACGCAACGTGATGCGGCTGATCCTGTTCATTGTCGTGGTTATCACGGCGCTCAACATCATCACTGGTGTTCTTATGCTGGTGAAGAACAAGGCGCGGGATATCGCCATCCTGCGCACGATCGGAGCGACGCGCGCGGGCGTGGTGCGTATCTTCATGATGACCGGCACCGTGCTGGGCATGGTAGGCGTCGGAACCGGCGTACTGCTGGGCGTGTTGTGTGCGATCTACATTGCGCCGATCCAGCACTTCCTCGAATGGCTGTTCAACGTGGAACTGTTCCCGGCCGATATCTACCAGCTCGATTCATTGCCGGCGAAGCTGGAATGGGGCGAGGTGGCGTGGGTTGGCGTCATGGCGTTCATCGTCACGCTGTTCATGTCGATCATCCCGTCGATGTGGGCGGCGCGGCTGAACCCAGTTGAAGCGCTGAGGTTCGAATGATGTCGGACAGAGGTACAGACACGCGGAATCCCGTACTCTCCCTTCGCGGAGTAGAGCGCCGCTACAAGTCGGGCGACAAGACTCTCCATGTTTTACGTGGTGTTGATCTCGACCTCTTTCCTGGCGAGATGGCGGGTCTGATCGGCCCCTCCGGCTCGGGCAAATCTTCACTGCTGCATGTGGCGGGGCTGCTGGAAAAGCCCGACGCGGGCACCGTGATGTTTAACGGTCAGAATGCGCTGTCGATGTCGGACTCGGCGCGGACGATGGCGCGGCGGCTGGAACTGGGCTTCGTTTACCAGTTTCACCACCTGCTGCCGGAGCTGAACGCGGTCGACAACGTGGCTGCGCCTTTAATGATCAACGGAATCTCCCGCCCGCGTGCGCGCAGGCGTGCGCAGGAGTTGCTTCACATGATGGGACTCAGGGACCGAGACCACCACCGGCCGGGCCAGCTTTCGGGTGGGGAACAACAGCGGGTCGCTATCGCGCGTTCCCTGGCCAATAAACCCAAGGTGCTGATCGCGGACGAGCCCACAGGAAACCTCGATCCCACAACATCGCGCGTGGTTTTCCAGAACCTTTTCGACATTGCGAAGCAGGAAGGGGTGGCGGTTCTCGTGGCGACCCATAACGTGGAGCTTACGAGCTACATGGATCGCGTCCTTGCCCTGAACGAAGGACGTCTTGAAGCGGCTCCCCAACGGGTCAGCGCCGACTCGGTCTAGTCCGGGCGTGTCCTTGGGGATAGCGGAGACCGGCGTGACCACAGCAGAGATCCCGCGTTTCATCCATTTGCGCGTGCGCACAGCGCTGTCGCTGCTGCAGAGCATGATCCGGCCGAAGGACCTCGCCAAATGGGTGGGCAACAACGGCGTGCCTGCCGTAGGCGTCACCGATGACAACCTGTTCGCGGCGCTGGAACTGGCCGAGGGCCTGACCGAGGCGGGTGTCCAGTCAATCACGGGTTTGACGATCGAGGTTCTTGAGCCCGGCGTTACGGGCGAGCGCGGGAAGCTTGCATTGCTCGCGCAGAATGAGGCCGGATATCGCAACCTTATGAAGCTTTCCACGGCCTCGTTCCTGACGCCAGCCGGGCAGAGCCGCGAGGTCTCGCTCGCAACCTTGCTGGAGCACGCCGAGGGATTGATCTGCCTGACTGGCGGCGCCGATGGACTGCTCAACCGTCGTGCTGCGGCGGGACGGATCGATGAGGTTCGAGCGCGTTTGAAGGACCTGCAGTCCGCGTTTGGCGATCGTCTCTATGTCGAACTGCAGCGTCATGGCCGTCCAGAAGAGGCTGCGGCTGAGGGTTTGCTCGTTGATCTGGCGTATGAACTCGGCCTCCCGCTGGTCGCAACCAACGATGTTCGCTTCCAGAAGCAGGACCAGCATCCAGTGCATGATGTGCTGATGTGTATCGCCAACTCGGCTTACGTCAGCCAGGCCGATCGGCCCCGCGCCTCGCCGCAGCAGTATCTAAAATCTCCCGCCGAGATGGCGGCGACCTTTGCAGATCTACCGGAGGCGCTGGCCTCCACGGTGGAAATCGCGCGGCGCTGCGCCTTCCGACCACGCAAGCACAAGCCGATCCTGCCGCCGTTCGACACCAAGCGGGGCCGCAACGAGGCGGCGGAATTGAAAGCGCAGGCCGAAGCGGGCCTCAAGGAGCGGCTGAAGATCGTGCAGCCGGCAGCCGAGCTTTCGGTCTACAAGGAGCGGCTTGAGTACGAGATCGGCATCATCGAGCGGATGGGCTTTCCCGGCTACTTCCTGATCGTGTCGGACTTCATCAAGTGGGCAAAGGCCAACGACATACCGGTCGGGCCCGGCAGGGGCTCGGGCGCGGGATCGCTGGTCGCCTGGGTGCTCACAATCACTGACCTTGATCCCATCCGCTTCGGCCTACTCTTCGAACGCTTCCTCAACCCCGAACGCGTCTCGATGCCCGACTTCGACGTCGACTTCTGTCAGGAGCGGCGCGGCGAAGTGATCGAGTATGTGCGCGAAAAGTATGGCGCCGATCGCGTCTCGCAGATCATCACGTTTGGCACTCTGCAGGCGCGCGCCGTGTTGCGCGATGTGGGGCGCGTGCTGCAGCTGCCCTTCCATCAGGTAGACAAGCTGGCCAAGCTCGTGCCGTTCAACCCGGCCAAACCGCCAACGCTGGCCGAAGCGCGGGAGATGGAACCCAAGCTGGATGAAGCGATCGAGGCGGAAGAAGAGGTCGCGGACCTGTTCAATACCGCCCAGCAGCTTGAAGGCCTTTACCGCAACGCATCCACGCACGCCGCAGGCATTGTCATCGGCGATCGTCCGCTGGTTGATCTGGTCGCTCTCTATCGCGATCCCAAATCGGACATTCCTGCCAGCCAGTTCAACATGAAGTGGGCTGAAGCGGCGGGCCTTGTGAAGTTCGACTTCCTCGGTCTCAAGACACTGACCGTCATCGACCGCGCGATCAAAATGATCGCGGATAAGGGCGTGACCGTTGATCTCGCGCGCCTGCCGCTGGATGACGCGAAGACCTACGAGATGCTGCAGAAGGGCGACGTGATCGGCGTGTTCCAGGTTGAAAGCCAGGGTATGCGCCGCGCGCTGGTCGACATGGTTCCCGACCGGTTCGAGGATCTGATCGTGCTGGTCGCGCTGTATCGCCCCGGTCCGATGGCTAACATCCCCGTCTATTGCAGTCGGAAGAAGGGCCTGGAAGAGACCAACTACTACACCGACGCGCTGACGCCTTGGCTGAAGCCAATTCTGGAGCCGACGTTCGGCATCATCACCTACCAGGAGCAGGTGATGCAGATCGCGCGAGATCTTGCCGGGTACTCATTCGGCGAGGCCGACATGCTTCGCCGCGCGATGGGCAAAAAAATCCGTGCAGAGATGGACAAGCAGCGCGTGCGTTTCATGGAGGGCGCGCTCGCAAACGGCATTTCGCAGGCGGACGCCGACCTGACATTTGAAGCCTGCGCCAAGTTTGCGGACTACGGCTTCAACAAATCCCACTCTGCGCCATACGCGCTGCTGACTTACCAGACGGCCTGGCTGAAAGCGAACCACCCGGTTGAATTCCTGGCCGCCTCGATGAGCCTCGACATGGGCAACACTGACAAGCTGGCGGTGTTTTTCCAGGAAGCACGGCGGATGGGTATCGAGGTGCGGCCGCCGGACATCAATCATTCCGGTGCAGACTTCACGGTTGAAGGGGAGGCGGTGCGCTACGCACTGGGCGCGATCAAGGGCGTCGGCAAGCCAGCCATGCTCTCGGTGGAGGAGGCGCGTGCGAAGGCGGGCGCGTTCACCGATCTGCAGGACTTCGCCGAGCGCGTGGATGCTCGACTTGTGAACCGACGCTGTTTCGAGGCGCTCGCCAAGGGCGGAGCATTCCAGTCGGTCGAACCGAACCGGGCCAAGGCCTTCGCAGCAGCGAGCACGCTGTCTGCATTGGCGGCGTCAGCAGAAGAGCAGCGCAATTCCAACCAGGTGAGCCTGTTTGCGGATGAACCCGTACAGCGCCTACGTCTGCCGGACGCGGCCGGATGGGGCGAGTCCGAGCGGCTGGACAATGAACTGGCGAGCATCGGCTTTTTCCTGAGCGGGCACCCGCTGGACGACCTGCTGAATGGAGCGCTGCGCTCTCAGATCACGCTAGCTGCCGAGCGGGAGATTGCAGGCCAGGACCGCCAGATGATCCAGATGATCGGGGTCGTGCGCGCACGGGTGGAGAAGCCCGCGAAAGCTGGGGGCAAGTTCGCCATCGTCACACTGTCGGACCCGTCGGGCGAATACGAGTTGTTCGTGAATGACGAGCTTCTTCAGAACTCGCGCGAAACGCTCGACGTGGGGCAGCGGGTGATCTGCAAGGTCCGGGTGCGCAAGGTGGACGAGGAGCTTCGCTTCTCGATGGACAGCGTGAAGGAGTTGAGCAAGGCGTCGATCGGCCATCACGAGACACTGCTGGTAAAGCTTAGTGCGGATGCACCGCTGGACCGGATCGCGCAGGTTGCGTCGGCGCTGCAGAATGGCCCGTCCAATGGACCGCGCGGCTCGATCAGGCTCGAGATTCCCGTGGAGGGAGATCGGGTGGTCACGGTGGAACTGGATGGCCGCTACCCTGTCGATTTCGGAACCATGCAGGCGTTCAAGTCCGTGCCGGGCGTCAATCAGGTCCGCCCAGCAGCGGCTTGAGCCTTGATTTAACGATATAATCGACTGACCGGCCGTCTCCCTTGCGGCCTATTGAAATCCCGCCTATACGGCGCGTCATTCCGACACGCGGACCCATTCCGGTGCGGGCGCAAGCCTGTTCTGTCCGCGGCGGCCAACCGGATCAGGAGACTACATGGCACTGCCCGACTTCTCTATGCGCCAATTGCTCGAAGCTGGCGCCCACTTCGGCCACCAGGTTCACCGCTGGAACCCCAAGATGAAGCCCTTCATCTTCGGCGCCCGTTCCGGCATCCACATCATCGACCTTTCGCAGTCTGTCCCGCTGCTTCACCAGGCTCTGGTGAAAGTGCGTGAGACGGCCGCCAAGGGCGGACGCGTGCTGTTCGTCGGCACGAAGCGTCAGGCCGCTGACGCGATCGCGGAAGCTGCTGGGCGTTGCGCCCAGTACTACATGAACGATCGCTGGCTGGGCGGTACGCTCACTAACTGGGCCACCGTGTCCAACTCGATCAAGCGCCTGCGTGAACTCGACGACACGCTGCAAGCTGGCGGCGACACGGGTCTCACGAAGAAAGAACTTCTGGGCCGTCAGCGCGAACAGCAGAAGCTGCAGCGCGTTCTCGGCGGCATCCGCAATATGGGCGGCCTGCCTGACCTGATGTTCGTGATCGACACGAACAAGGAAGCGATCGCGGTCAAGGAAGCCCGCAAGCTGGGCATCCCGGTTGTCGCGATCATCGACACCAACTGCGATCCGCAGGAAGTCGACTTCCCGATCCCGGGCAACGATGATGCGCAACGCGCCATCCAGCTGTACTGCAACCTGATTGCGGACGCTGTGCTGGACGGCCTGTCGGAGTCCTCGATGGCTTCCGGCATCGATCCGGGCGCGGCCTCGGTCGTGAACGAGCCGGCGCTGGCCGCAACGACGGACGTCGAAGCGCAGGCCTGATGTGCTATTGCAGGACCGTCGGCGGGTTCCCACCTGTTGGCGGTCCAGCCCCGGCTTGCAGTCGTAGGCCGGGAATCTGTTACAAACGGCCCTCAACAGCGTCTGGAACAACGGTTCCGGGCGCTTTCGGGCTGATACGAAGTCCAGGAGGTTACAATGGCCGAGATTACTGCCGCTCTGGTGAAGCAGCTGCGCGACAAGACGGGCGCGGGCATGATGGACGCCAAGAAGGCGCTCGTCGAGAACAACGGCGATATCGAAGCGTCGGCCGACTGGCTGCGCGAGAAGGGCATCCTCAAGGCCGCGAAGAAGGCAGACCGCATTGCGGCCGAAGGCCTGATTGGCGTCGCTTCGAACGGCAAGTCCGCCGCCCTCGTCGAAGTGAACTCCGAGACGGACTTCGTCGCCCGCAACGAAGGCTTCCAGAAAGCCGTGCGCGAAGTTGCTGAACTTGCTCTCGCCAACAATGGCGACGTGCTGAAACTTGCCCACGCGACGTCGTCCATGGGCGGCACCGTCAACGAAATGCTGCAGAGCCTTGTCGCCACCATCGGCGAGAATATGACGCTGCGCCGCTCGGCCGCGATTTCCGTCAGCGAAGGCGTAGTTGCGACCTACATCCACAATCAGGCCGCGGACGGCATGGGCAAGATTGGTGTGCTCGTCGCGCTGGAATCACCCGGCGACGCCTCGCGCCTTATGGACCTTGGCCGCAAGGTCGCGATGCATATCGCTTCCATGAAGCCGCTGGCTGCGACCACTGCGGAACTCGATCCGGCTACCGTGGAAAAGGAGCGTCAGATCCTGACTGCGCAGGCCGCCGAGTCGGGCAAGCCGGCCAACGTCATTGAGAAAATGGTGGAAGGCCGTATCCGCAAATTCTACCAGGAGTCGGTCCTGGTCGAGCAGGCGTTCGTGATGGACCCCGACGTGACCGTCGGCAAGTTCATCGAAAACGCCGGCAAGAACATGGGCGCCCCGGTTAAACTGAAGGGTTTCCTGAAGTTCGAAGTCGGCGAGGGCATCCAAAAGGCCGCCAGCGACTTCGCCGCGGAAGTGGCGTCCTTCTCCCAGCCTAAACAGTAAAGCCTTTGCGGAATCCGCGAATTCGCGGGTAGAATTTGGGCGGCCCGGCGTTTCCTGCGCCGGGCCGCCACCGCAAGGGGCAGCCGCAGAAGGATACAGGATGCCGGAAGCGACCAGCCTTCCCTACAAACGGGTGCTCCTGAAGATTTCAGGTGAAGCCCTTATGGGCGACCAGGGCTATGGCATCGACGTTCCTGCCGTCATCAAATACGCCGAAGAGATCAAGTCCGGCATCGCACTGGGCGTCGAGATCTGCCTCGTCATCGGCGGCGGCAACATCTGGCGCGGCAAGTGGGGGGTGGATGCGGGCATGGAACGCGCGCAAGCTGACCACATGGGAATGCTCGCCACCGTCATGAACGCGCTGGTGATGCAGAACGCGCTCGAAAGCATTGGCGTGCCGACGCGGGTCCAGTCAGGCATCTCGATGATGTCGATCGCCGAACCCTTCATTCGCCGCCGCGCCATCCGCCACATGGAAAAGGGCCGCGTCGTGATCTTCGCGGCGGGCACGGGCAATCCGTTCTTCACAACCGACACGGGCGCGGCGTTGCGCGCCGCCGAGATGAATTGCGATGCAATGCTCAAGGGCACGCAGGTCGATGGCGTCTACACGTCTGACCCGAAGGTCGATGCTGACGCAGTTCGCTTTGACACGCTCGACTACATGGAAGTGCTTTCGAAGGAGCTGAAGGTGATGGACGCCACCGCCATCAGCCTCCTGAAGGAGAACAAGATCCCCATCGTGGTGTTCCGCATTCGCGACAAGGGCGGCCTTGCCAACGTGCTGACCGGGCAGGGCATCTCCACGACCATCGGCGGCAAGAAGAAGTAGGACACGGCCATGCCCGAGACATTCGACATCAAGGCCCTCGAGAAACGCATGGATGGAGCGATTGCCTCGCTCAAGACGGAGTTCTCCGGACTGCGCACCGGCCGCGCGTCCATCCACCTGCTCGATACGATTACGGTGATGGCCTATGGCGCGCCGACGCCGATCAACCAGGTCGCGTCCGTAACCGCCTCCGACGCCCGCATGCTGAGCGTCAGCGTGTGGGACAAGTCTGTCGTCGGCGCCGTGGATCGCGCGATCCGTGAGGCTCCGCTTGGCCTCAACCCGATCATGGATGGTCAGACGCTGCGCATCCCGATCCCGCCGCTGAGCGAGGAACGCCGCAAGGACCTGCAGAAGCTGGCAGGCCAGTTCGCCGAAAGCGCGCGCGTCGCCGTGCGGAACGTCCGCCGGGATGGGATGGATCTGCTCAAGCGCATGGAGAAGGCGGGCGATCTCAGCGAGGATCAGGTCAAGGGCCGTTCGAACGAGGTCCAGAAGGCCACCGATAAGCACATCGCCATGATCGACGACGCGCTGAAGCACAAGTCCGAAGAGATCATGCAGGTGTGAGCGAGCCGAAATCCTCAACTCCCGTCCTGCCCGAAACCGCCACGCCCGGCGATGTTGCTACACTGCGCGCGCCGCCGCGCCATGTTGCAATCATCATGGACGGCAATGGACGCTGGGCGAAGGCGAGGGGCTTGCCGCGCGCGCTGGGACACAAGGAAGGTGTCGAGGCGCTGCGTCGCGCGGTTGAAGCCAGCCGCGATCTTGGACTCACGCATCTCAGCGTCTACGCCTTCTCGACAGAGAACTGGAACCGTCCGCCGGCTGAGATCGACGCTCTGTTCGATCTGCTGCGCGTGTTCGTGCGGCGAGATCTTGCCCGCCTGCATCGCGACGGCGTGCGCATCCGCATCATCGGCTCGCGGGAGGGGCTGGGCGAGGACATTCTCGCTCTGATCGACGAGGCGGTAGAGAAGACGCGCGAGAATACGCGTCTCACGCTGAATATCGCTTTCAACTATGGCGGCCGGGCGGAGATCGTCTCAGCCATGCAGGCCATCGCAAGAGACATCGAGGCCGGCCGTATCAAGGCCGCCGACGTCAACGAGGCGCTGGTCGCGCGCATGCTGTGGACCGCCGACTCGCCCGACCCAGACCTTGTCATCAGAACCAGTGGCGAACTGCGCCTCAGCAACTTCCTGCTGTGGAGCGGCGCCTATGCAGAACTCGTGTTCATGGACCTCTGGTGGCCCGACTTCACCCGCGAAAGCCTCGAGAAGGCGATAGATGCGTTCCGACGCCGTGACAGACGATTTGGCGGCCTCGGCGCCTGAGATGGCGCGCCGCCAGCGAGGACGGAGGGAAATCCTCCTCCGCGTTGGGTCGGCCGTTATCCTGGGGCCGTTGGGCCTGTGGGCCGTCTTCACCGGCGGCCTAGCGCTTGCGCTCGCCACGGCGGGTTGCGGCATTCTTGCCGCGTTCGAATGGACGCGAATGGCCTCCCAGACGAAGGGCTTATGGGTCAATGCCGCGCTCGTGGCGGTCATGGCCACATCATCGGCGACGGCAGTGTTTCTAGCGCCGGGCGGCCTGGAGATCGTCGCTATGGTGGCCCTGGTTGGTTGCGCTGTGGCGTGCGGCGTTGCGGCCATCGGCAAGGCTTCCGTTAGCTCGGTAGCTTTCGGCGCGATCTACACGTGCCTGCCTTTCGGCTGTTTTGTCTGGATCCGTGAAGCACCGCCAAACGGGCAGTTCTTCCTGCTATCCGTTCTGGCCATCGTCTGGACGACGGATGTGGCCGCCTTTTTCGCCGGCCGCGGATTTGGCGGGCCGCTGCTGAGCCCGCGAGACAGTCCGAACAAGACATGGACCGGGGCCATCGGCGCCGTCGTCTGCGCAGGACTTGCCGGCGCAGCCGTGGCGCGGGGCGGCGGCGGTGATTTCTTTCACTGGCTGCTGTTCGGTGTCGGCGTTTCCATCATTGGGCAGTGCGGAGATCTCTTGGAGTCACGGTTCAAGCGGCTCTACGGCGTCAAGGACACATCCGGCTTCGTGCCGGGTCATGGCGGCATTCTCGACAGGCTGGATGGGTTGATGGCTGCGGCCGTCGCTGTGGCGCTTGTCCTGCGGTACCTGCCTCAGCTGGCGCCGGGATTCGGCGGGGCGGCTGGCGGATGAGCAGGCGTACACGTGTCTCAATTCTTGGCGCGACTGGGTCAGTCGGTGAATCCGCTCTCTCCGTCATTGGTTCGCAGGGGCCGGACTCGCCTCAGTTCGAAGTCGTGGCTCTGACCGCCAACACAAAAGTCGAGGCGCTGGCAGCGGCTGCAATTGCAGCGCGCGCCGAGGTGGCCGCGATTGCAGACGAAACGAAGTACAGCCTGCTGAAGTCACTACTCGCCGGGACGGGCATCGAGGCGGCCGGCGGGCACGATGCGGTCAATGCATGCGCTGCGCGCCCGGCCGATGTGGTGGTTGCCGGGATCGTCGGTATCGCGGGCCTCCCCGCGACGCTGGAGGCGGTGCGCCAGGGCGCACGGGTAGCGCTGGCGAACAAGGAGAGCATGGTCTGCGCTGGCCCGCTCCTGCGCTCCGAGGCGACAAGGACGGGGGCAAAGTTCCTGCCCATCGACTCCGAACACAACGCTATCTTCCAGGTGCTGGACCGTCCGGCGAGGGTCGAGAAGCTGATCCTCACTGCGTCGGGCGGACCGTTCCGGCTGGCAACAAATGCGGCCATGGCGGCAGCTACGCCCGAACAGGCCTGCGCGCATCCAAACTGGATGATGGGAGCCAAGATCTCGGTCGACTGCGCCACCATGATGAACAAAGGCCTCGAACTGATCGAGGCGGCCTACCTGTTCGATGTGCCCGAGGAGCGGATCGACGTGCTGGTCCACCCCCAGTCCATCATCCATAGCCTCGTGGCCTACGACGACGGGTCCGTGCTGGCCCAGCTGGGGCTGCCGGACATGCGGACCCCCATTTCCTATGCGCTCGCATGGCCCGACCGGATGCCCCTGCCGGGGATGGAACGCCTTGATCTCGCCAAGATCGGCAGGCTGGATTTCGGTCCTCCCGATACCGACCGTTTCCCGGCGTTAAGGTTGTCACGGGCGGCGGTTTCCGCAGGTGGAGGCGCGCCAATCGTGCTGAATGGCGCCAACGAGGTCGCAGTGGCGGCCTTCTTGCAGCGACGGATTGGATTCTTGACGATCGCACAGGTGGCCGGCGAAGTGCTTGACGAGTTCCTTGGGGGCGCCTCGGCGGGAGCGGCCCCCGGATCCTTCGACGAAGTGTACGAAACAGACCGCTGGGCGCGCAGCCGGACTATCGAGAAACTGAAACTTGCCGCCTAGCACGACTGGTAGAGACGAGTTGAGAGGCCAAGACGTATGACTGACGTGATCTCGATGCTCTTCTGGCCGCTGTCAGGCCTTGTGCTGATATCGATCGTGATCACGGTCCATGAGCTGGGACACTACTGGGTTGGCCGCATGTTTGGTGCGGCCGTCGAATCCTTTTCCATCGGTTTTGGCCGCTCGATCCTCGAGCGTACCGACAGACGCGGAACGCGCTGGCGTCTGAACTGGATGCCACTCGGCGGCTTCGTGAAATTCGTTGGGGAGATGCAGGCGCCAACCGACACGCGCGATGATATCGTTACCGAGCCGGAGTCGGCGCCTCGCAAGGGCAAGGCGAAGCCCGCTCATCCAGTTGGCCGGCCCTACACCGACCTAAACCCGTGGAAACGTCTCGCCGTGTCCCTCGGTGGCCCGGCTGCCAACTTCATTTTTGCAATCGGCGTGTTCGCAGCGATGAGCATGACCCTTGGCGTGTCTCAAGCCAAGGAAGTCTCTGTCCTGGCCGTGACTGCCGACAGCCCTGCCTCCCGCGCCGGATTCCAGCCGGGCGATATCGTGGTCGAGGCAGCCGGCCGGACCGTTTCCCGTAGCTATGACGTCACCCAGGCCACGCAGCTCAGCGCTGGCGAGGCTGTTACCTACAGAGTCCAGCGGGGTAACCAACTTGTAACTCTCACCGCCACGCCGAAGGAGGAGACGGTCCGAAACGAGGACCTGCAGGTCTCCGAAAAGGTTGGCCGGGTCGGCCTGGAGCTTGCCCAGCGGGACATCTCGATCCGCCAATACAACCCCATCGAAGCTGTCGGATACGGAATAACGACAACCGGCGACGCGGTTGGCGCAACGGTGAATGTCCTGCGGCGCCTTGTCACTGGCAAGGATGGGCTGGACAAGCTGAGCGGCCCGGTCGGGATTTTCAATCTGGCTGACAAGGTCACCGACCTGCACCTGAAGCGGGAGAATGTGAGCTTTGTGCAAAAGATCATCGATCTTTTGATCAGCGGCATCCAGTTGGCTGCACTTCTGTCCATCGGTGTGGGTTTCTTCAATCTGCTGCCGATTCCCGTCCTGGACGGCGGCGCGGCCATCATGTGTGTGGCCGAGGGCGTCACTGGACGCGAAATCCCTGAAAATGTGCAGCGTATCGGGCTGACAATTGGGCTTGCCTGTCTCGCCAGCTTTGCTCTGCTGGTGACCGGACAGGACCTGATCAAGCTGTTCGGTTGGTCGGCGGGGTCTTAGCCCTAAAAAAGCCCAGTGCTTGAGCTTTTGAGCGTCATGTTGTCTTAAGACGGCCGAGAAGGCCGCGCCATGCGGTTTGTTGTGTGAGGGGTAGGTTGATGCGGTCTTGGTTCGCGAGCGCCCTGGCGCTGACTGCGTCGGCCGGCGCGATTGCCGCAGCCCACGACCTTAGCCCGTCGGGCAAGGCCTGGGGACAGCAGCCCCAGCAACCGCGGATCATCGGCCGCATCCTGGTCGAGGGGAACCAGCGTATCGAGGCCAGGACCGTGCTGTCCTACCTATTGGTGCGTCCGGGTGATGCGTTCGACGAGGAGCGGATCGGCCTGTCGGTTCGCGCGCTAGGCGAAACCGGCCTGTTCGCAGACATTCAGATGGAGACGCGCGGCAGCGACCTGATCGTCCGCGTGCTTGAGAATCCCATCATCAACCGGATCATTTTTGAAGGTAACAACGCGGTCACGACCGAGCGCCTCGAGGAAGAGACCGAAGCCGAACCACGCCAGACCTTCACCCTCAGCCGCGTCGAGCAGGATGTGCAGCGCATCCTGGAAGTCTATCGCCGCGCCGGCCGCTTCGCTGCGACGGTGACGCCGCAATACAAGGTGCTGCCGCAGAACCGCGCGGACCTGATCTTCTCCATTGACGAAGGGCCGACCACCGGCGTTCGCTCGATCAACTTCATCGGCAACGAGGCGTTCTCGGATGATCGTCTGCGCGAGGCGATCACCACGCGTGAGTCCCGCTGGTGGCGGTTCTTCGAACAGGCCGACAACTACAACCCGGGCCAGGTCGAATACGATCGCTCGCAGCTGACGGAATTCTACACCAACGCTGGCTACGCCGACTTCCGTGTCGTCTCATCGGTCGCCGAACTGACGCCGGATCGTCGCGACTTCTACCTGACCTTCACGGTTGACGAAGGTGAGAAGTACAACTTCGGCGCGCTGTCGGTGGAAACCGAACTCGAGAAGCTGTCGGGCGAGCGCCTGGCGCTGTTTCTGCCGATGAAGGAGGGCGAACAGTTCCGCTCCGAGAGTATTCAGGACGCCATCGACACGCTTACCTTCGCTGCCGGCATCGCCGGCTACGCCAACGTGCAAATCCGCCCGCGTGAAAACCGCGATCCCGTCGCAAAAACCATTGGCATCACGTTCGACGTGGATGAAGGCGCACGCGTCTATGTCGAGCGCATCGACATCGAGGGCAACACGCAGACGCTCGACCGGGTGGTTCGCCGCGAAATCCGCCTCGCTGAAGGCGACCAGTATAACCCCGCCTCGCTGGACCAGACCCGCAACCGCATCCGTTCGCTGGGCTTCTTCAACCCCGATACGGTCGAGGTCACCGACGAGCCAGGCTCGACGGCGGACCGCACCATTGTGAAGGTCAAGGTTGAGGAAGAGGCGACCGGCGAGCTTGCATTCTCGGCTGGCTTCTCCTCGCAAGATGCCTTCCTTTTCAGCGTCAGCGCGCAGCAGCGCAACTTCCGGGGGCGGGGTCAGTATCTGTCGGCTCGCATCCAGACCACCGCCCGCCAGCAGGATCTCGAATTCCGCTTTACCGAACCCAAATTCCAGGACCGCAACCTCGCGGCCGGTCTCGACCTGTTCATGACGAATTCGGACTATTTCGACATCGCAGGTTTTTCGAACTCCATTATCGGCGCCGGCGCACGACTGCAGTTCCCGCTATCCGACAGCGATGGTCTTCACCTTCGCTATCGCCTGCGTCGCGACGACGTGCAGATCGATGATGATCCCAACTCGGCCTACTATACGGATTGCACGACGACCGGCTTCGTCCGCGCGTCACTCTGCGACCAGCAGGGCGACCGGCTGACGTCCTCGTTCGGCTACACGCTGACGATGAACCGGACGAATGACTACCTCGAGCCGACGCGCGGGTTCGACCTGAACTTCAGCCAGGACGTCGCTGGCCTCGGCGGCGACGTGAACTACCTTCGCAACGAGTTCGAGGGCTCGATCTATCACGGCTTCGCTCCCGGCTGGCGCCTCAGAGCGCGCCTCGAAGCGGGGTACATCGAAAGCTGGGGCGATGAAGGCGTTCGCATCAACGATCGCTTCTTCAAGGGCGGCAACTCGTTCCGCGGTTTCGATGTCGCCGGCCTCGGACCGCGCGAAGTCCGCTATTTCTATGAGACGGAATCTCTAGCGCTGGACCCTGGTGTCGCGCCGCCCAGCTTTACGGTGCCGCAGCTCAATGCAGACGGCACCCAGGTGGTCAACGATTCCGGCCAGTTGCTGTATACGACCGCGCAGCGCGATGAGACGACCGGCGAGCTGTTGCCCGCACAAGTGCAGCCTTTCAACGCTCTAGGCGGCAAGGCTTATGCAATTGGGTCCTTGGAATTGTCCTTCCCCCTGCCGTATGTTCCTGAAGAGTTCGGGCTTGATGGAGCTTTCTTCCTCGAAACCGGCACGCTGGGCCTTCTCGACGAGGCAGATCGTGAGCGGACACTGGATACAGCCTTCGAGTCCTATCGCGTCGATGACAGCGCCAGTCTGCGGGCCAGCGCCGGCATCAGCATCGGATGGGACTCGCCTTTCGGCCCGATCCGCTTCGACTTCTCGAAGATTCTGGCCTCGGAAGAATATGACCGGACGGAGTCGTTCCGGTTCGCCACCAACACAAGGTTCTAGCGTATGAATATCCGGAAACTTGCCCTTGCTGCGGCCCTCTTCGTCGGTCTGACGAACATGGCCGGCGCCGCCTTCGCCCAGACGAAGGTGTTCATCATCGACGAGCAGCTGATCCGCCAGGAGAGCAAGATCGGCAAGGAGCTCAACCTCGCGCTCGATAACATCGCTGCCTCTGGCGTCGACCAGCTGGGACTCAAGACGCTCAAGACCGAGCTCGACACGGAAGGCGCCGCGCTGAAGCCGCAGATCGAGTCGCTGACCCCCGAGGCCATCGCCGCCAACCCGACGCTTAAGGCCCGCGTTGAAGGCCTCAACCGCAAGGCGCAGGACTTCATGCAGAAGCAGAACGCGCTGAGCCAGACCCTCGAACAGCGCGACACCAGCTTCAACATGGCGTTCCTGCAGGTGCTCGGCCCGGCCATCGAAGCCGTCGCCAAGGAAGCAGGCGCAGACGTTGTCCTCAGCGTGTCGTCGACCTGGTATGTGAAGCCGGCGATCGACCTTACGCCCAAGGTCATCCAGCGACTGGACGCAACTGTCCCGAACGTTGCGGCGCTGCAGGCCGCCCTGCCGCAACCGCCGGCCGCGCCGACCACTGCCCCGCCGGGCGGCGGCTGATCGACGTCAAAGGGAAAAGGCCGGGGCTGTGATCGATCCGAGGTTCTACAAGCGCTTCGGCCCGTTGAGCGCCTCGGACATCGCCACATTCGTCGGCGCCACCGTCACACGTGGCGATCCGGCGAAGATCATCACCTCGGTTGCATCGGCTTATCTCGCAGGCCCAGACGATCTCTGCTTCATCGACGAGGGCGCCAATACTGGCGCCACGAACGCCGGCATCACCCTGGCTGCGAAAGGCGCATCCGGCCGGTTCGACACCGCAAGCACAGTCATCGAGACAGCGCGCCCACGCGCCGCGTTCGCGCGGGCGGCTGACAGGCTGATCAAGCCGCGAGAGCTGGAGCATGGCCAGCCGGCCATCCATCCCACCGCGCGTATCCACGCAACGGCGTACGTTCAACCCGGGGTCGTGATCGGACCGGATGCTGCAATCGGAGCGGGTGTTGAAATCGGCGCCAATGCGGTCATCGGACCAGGCGTTCAGATCGGCGCGAACAGCGTGATTGGCGCCGCCGCTGTCATCAAGTGCGCCCTGCTTGGCGATGGCGTCCGTGTCTATCCCGGCGTCGTCGTGGGTGAGGCGGGTTTCGGTCTGGCTGTCGCGAGTGAGGGGGCATCCCTTACCCCTCACTTCGGAAGGGTCATCATCCAGAACGGTGTTTCCATCGGCGCCAATTCCTGCGTCGATCGCGGTCTGCTGGATGACACCGTCATCGGCGAGGGCACCCACATCGATAATCTCTGCCACATCGGCCACAACTGTCGGATCGGATCGCACGTCGTCATGGCGGCATTCGCGGGCGTCTCGGGCTCCAGCAGGGTGGGCGATGGCGTCCAGTTCGGCGGCCGGGTTGGCCTCAAGGATCACATTACCATCGGGGCAGGGGCCCGCATCGCGGCTGGAGCAGCCGTGCTTGGAGACGTGCCCGCGGCCGAGGTCTGGGCAGGCTATCCAGCCAAACCAATCCGGTCGTGGTTGCGCGAGCTTGCATGGCTGGCCCGGTCAGCGCAAAAGCGTTCCACCAGAAACGACTAGCAGCCGGCGCGCCGGCTGAGGCGCCGGAGCAAATGGCCGTCACGATACACCCCTCCGCCATCGTTGAACGCGGCGCCGAATTGTCCGATGGCGTCGAGATCGGGCCGTTCTGCACGGTTTCGTCGCGGGCGAGGCTGGGTCAGGATGTGCGGCTTGTCTCGCATGTGTCGATTGCGGGCTCGACGATCATCGGGGATCGCACCGCCGTCTATCCGTTCGCCGCGCTTGGAGGCGCGCCGCAGGACACCAAATACAAGGGCGAGGATACAAAACTCGTCATCGGATCCGACACGCTGATCCGAGAGGGGGCGGTCCTTCACGTCGGCACGATGCAAGGGCGCGGCCAGACGACTGTCGGCAACAAGTGCATGCTGATGAACGGTTGCCACGTCGGTCACGACGGCATCATCGGCAATGGCGTAATCTTCTCCACTCATGCCGTGACTGGGGGACTCGCCATTGTCGAGGACTCGGTGATCATCGGCGGCAATGCGGCCATCCATCAGCTGGGGCGTGTCGGCTTCGGCGCCTTCATCGGCGGGTGTGCGCCGGTGGTTGGCGACGTGATCCCCTACGGCATGGTCAACAATTTCGGCGGCCTTGATGGACTGAACATCGTTGGCTTGAAGCGGCGTGGCGCAACGCGCGAGACGATTCACATCCTGCGCAGCGTCTATCGCGAACTGTTTCACGGCGAGGGTTATTTCGAGGACCGGCTGGTGGAGGTCGAGAAGGAGCATGGCGCGTTGCCCGAAGTCGCGCGCATCCTGGCGTTCATCCACGCGGGAGAAAAGCGCCCGCTGTGCGTGCCGAGGGGCAGCTAGTGGCGTCGGCTCGGCTGGCCATCGTGGCGGGTGGAGGGGATCTGCCGCGACGCGTGGCGGAGCAGGCCCGGCGCACGGAGCGGAATCCGTTCGTCGTGGGTCTCGCGGGCTTTGCAGACGAAGGACTCGTGTCCGAATTCGGCGGCGTACAACTGTCGGTCGGACAACTCGGCAAGTTGATCCAGCTGATGCGCAAGGAAGGCTGCGAGGAGATGGTCTTCGCAGGCTCGCTCAAACGGCCGGACTTCAGCACGCTGAAGCTGGACCTGAAGGGCATCCAGTCTTTGCCGCGCATTCTCGCAGCAGCCAAGAAGGGCGACGACGCACTGTTGCGCGCGGTGATGGATGTCTTCGCCGAGGCGGGCTTTCGCATCATCGGCGCCGACGATGTATTGGACGATCTTCGCGTCGGTGCAGGACCGCTAGGGCGGGTCGCGCCGCGTCAGGAACACTGGGCCGATATTCGCCGCGCTGCGGAGGTCGCTTCGGTTTCTGGCTCTCTCGAGATTGGCCAGGGCGCGGTCTCCTGCGACGGACTGATCCTCGCCGTCGAGGCCCAGGAAGGGACCGACCAGATGCTGGCGCGCATCCCCGCTCTCACAGCGGAAATCCGTGGCACGCCAGAAGCGAGGCGGGGCGTGCTGGTGAAGCGGCCGAAGCCGCAGCAGGAGCGGCGCATCGACCTTCCAACAATCGGCGTGCGGACGGTCGAAGGCGCGGCTGCGGCTGGGCTTGCGGGTATCGCGGTTGAAGCCGGGGCCGCGCTGGTGGTCGATCGCGGGGCAGTTGCCAGGGCGGCGGACGAGGCGGGCCTCTTCATCTATGGGTTCACGCAGGCGGAACTCGCGTGACGCACGTCTTTCTCGTCGCAGCCGAGGACTCGGGCGATGCCATCGGTGCCGATGTCATCGATGCGCTGCGCGCCCGCTCGCCCAGCATCCGCATTTCCGGGATTGGCGGCGAGCGCATGAAGGCGCGTGGGGCGCACGCCGATGTCGACATGTCGGGCCTTGCTGTACTCGGTCTCGTTGAAGGACTGAAGGCCTATGGGCGCGTCAAGCAGGCGGTCGAGGACGTTGCGGCGGTGATCGCCTCAGCCGATCCAGACAGCGTCGTGCTGATAGATAGCTGGGGGTTCATGTGGCGCGTTGCACGAGCGCTGAAGCTGCGCGGCGTCAGGGCAAAGCGCATCAAGCTTATCGGCCCGCAGGTGTGGGCGACGCGGCCAGGCCGTGCGCGCGTTCTGGCGCAATGGGTAGATCACCTGTTGTGCATCCATCCCTTTGAACAGCCCTTCTACGTGAAGTGGGGCCTGCCCACGACGGTCATCGGCAATCCGGCGCTGCATCGCCTTCCGAAGGGGGACGGCGCGGCCTTTCGGGCTCGACATGGCATTGATGCAGGCGTGCAGATCGTCGGTCTTCTGCCCGGCAGTCGGAAGTCCGAAATGCGAAAAGTGGCCCCCACCCTGATGGATGCCACGCGCATCGTGTGGGAGCACGATACCAGCCGACATGTTGTCTGCATGGTCTCGCCCAGCGTCACGGACGACGTGCGTGCGCTTGCGGCGGATCAGGCCTTCCCCATCCAGCTTGTGACCGAGGACGCCGAAAAGGCCGACGCCTACGCAGCCATGACGGTTGCGATCGCATGCTCGGGCACGGTCACGACGGAGCTTGCAGCACAGGGCGCGGCCGTCGTGACAGGATACAAGCTTGGCTGGATCACCTGGGGGCTGCTGCGCGCCTTCCTCTTCAAGTCGAAATACTCCGCGCTGGTCAACGTAGCGGCGAATGCGGAGGTCATCCCCGAATTCATCCAGACCCGCTTCAATGCGCGTAACGTGGCGGCGGCGGCGGAAGAGCGGCTCTCCAATCCTGCCGTGCTGGAGACGCAACGCACGGCCCAGCGAGACGCCATCCGCATCATGTCGGGCGACGGACGCTCCGCCGCGGACATATCGGCCGAAACGATCCTGAGGTTGAGCTGAAACGAAGTAGGCGGCCCCAGGGGACCGCCTTCGATATGTCTCGCTAGATTAGAATCTTAGTGTCAACGACTCGAAGAACTCAACGATAGCTGGTACGGCCGATGTATCTTCTGCGGGCCGGTCGCAAGAAATATCGTACTGAAAGGTCGCGCCGTTCAAGGTTCTGAAGAACCGACGAGCGCTGAGATCGTAGAGGCGCCCCTCTTCAACGTTCATGTGATAGGCCGCAAAGGAAAGCACGCGTCCCCCACCTTGGGGGGACATCATGACATACGCGTTTTGGATCTGTGCGATCTCATTGTGTGGAAACTCGCTAAAAAGCGACGCCATTATGTCCCGCTCACTGCTGCCAGCGAGACAAGATTCGTCGCACACGCCGGGTCCGTAGGAAGAGCGGGCGATTAGGCAACTGGCCTTGCCACCGGGCAGGAAGATCACAAGCTGGAGTGCGCGCTCGGGCGTGTCCTGGGCAATGGACCAGCCTTCGGGGATCTTCGCCTGGATGAGGCCATCCGGAGAGTTCCACCGGCCCCACAGTGCGTGACCCGCAACATCTAAGAATGAGCGGCCCGGCGCCGCCGGAGCCGCAGCGTCCTCGAGCATGGGCGCCTCATTCACGGTATTCGCGGGCGCTGCGACGGGCGCCGAGATAGGTGACGAGGCTGGACCGCAGCCCTGCAAGCCCAGCACCAATGCCGACAGTGCTGCGAGCATCACGTTCCGTTGCAATGCCCCACCCCATATGTCCAACATTTCGCAGTACTACTTCCGTGCGCCCATCGGCACGTAGTCGCGCTGGGCCGCGCCCGTATAGATCTGGCGCGGGCGGCCGATGCGCTGTGTCTTGTCGGTGGTCATCTCCTCCCACTGCGCGATCCAGCCGACGGTCCGGGCCAGAGCGAACAGGACGGTGAACATCGACACCGGGAAGCCCATCGCCTTCAGCGTGATACCGGAATAGAAGTCGACATTCGGATAGAGCTTCTTCTCGATGAAGTACTCGTCCGACAGCGCGATCTTCTCAAGTTCCATCGCCACTTCGAGCAGCGGGTCGTTGATGCCGACTTCCGCAAGCACTTCCTTGCAGGTCTGCGCCATGACCTTCGCGCGCGGGTCGTAGTTCTTGTAGACGCGGTGGCCGAAGCCCATCAGGCGGACGCCATCCACCTTGTTCTTCACCTTGTCGACGTGCTTCTTCACGTTATCGACCGTACCGATCTCCTGCAGCATCTGCAGCGCCGCTTCGTTGGCGCCACCGTGAGCGGGCCCCCAAAGACAGGCGATGCCAGCCGCGATGCACGCGAACGGGTTGGCGCCTGACGACCCGGCGAGACGCACGGTGGATGTCGAGGCGTTCTGTTCGTGGTCAGCGTGCAGGATGAAGATGCGGTCCATCGCGCGCGCGAGCACCGGATTTACTTTGTAGTCTTCCGCCGGCACCGCGAAGCTCATGCGCAGGAAGTTCGAGGCATAGTCTAGTTCATTGCGCGGGGACACGAAGGGCTGGCCGGCGTGGTACTTGAACGCCCGAGCCGCGATCGTCGGCATCTTCGCGATCATGCGATGCTGGGCGACCTTGCGCTGCACCGGATCATCGACGTTGGTCGAGTCGTGGTAGAAAGCCGAGAGGGCGCCGACCGCGCCGCACATGATGGCCATCGGGTGCGCATCGCGGCGGAAGCCTTCGAAGAAGCGGTCGAACTGTGCGTGCAGCATCGTGTGCCGCGTTATTGTGTTGGTGAATTCGGCGTACTGATCCGCCTGCGGCAGTTCGCCGTGCAGGAGCAGGTAGCAGACTTCGAGGAAGCTGGATTTCTCGGCGAGCTGCTCGATCGGATAGCCGCGGTGAAGCAGGATGCCCTGGTCGCCATCGATGTAGGTGATCTGGCTTTCGCAGCTCGCGGTTGAGGTGAACCCCGGGTCCAGCGTGAACATACCGGTCTGGGCGTACATCTTGCCGATATCGATGACGTCAGGACCAACCGTGCCGCTGTAGACGGGCAATTCAACCGTCTTGCCATTGGCACTGATGGTTGCCTTGCCGTTCTGTTTCACCTTGTTCTGCATCGGTGCAGTCTCCTAAAATCCCTCGGCTTCCGCCGGTCAGCCCCCGGTGCGGGCATAATCGCCCATGCGCGCGAAAGCTTCATTACGGCCTAGCAACGCCAGCACAAGAGCAATATCGGGGGCGGGCGCCCCTCCGGTAAGCACGGCACGTAAAACAGGGCCAATTTTTCCCATGCTGATGCCGTTTTGGTCGCAATATTGCGTGAGAGCGACCTTGATCGCCGACTCGGCCCAGTCATTCACCCCGGCCAGTGCCTCGAGCAGGGCCGAAAGTCGCGATCTGGCCTCGTCCGTGAGCAGGGCTGCAGACTTTCCTTCCAGCTGGATCGGACGGAGGTCGGTCAGGAATCGCGCCCGCTCGGAAAACTGGACCAGATTGGCGGAGCGGGATTTCAGGGCGGGCACGGCTGTGCGGATGCGGCCGCGCTCCATGTCCGACAGCTTCCGCGCTTCCGGGCGGGCGCTCCATAGCGCGAACAGGCGATCGTCGTCCGCCAGCGCGATGTAGTGCTTGTTGACCGAGTCGAGCTTGGCAAAGTCGAGCCGGGCGGGGGCCTTGTTCAAGGCGTCGAGGTCAAACCACTCGATCGCCTGAGAGTCCGAAATGATCTCGTCGTCGCCATGGCTCCAGCCAAGTCGCAGCAGGTAGTTGCGCATCGCTTCGGGCAAGTAGCCCAGCGCGTCGCGATACTCGTCCACCGCGGTGGCGCCATGGCGCTTGGAGAGCTTCTTGCCATCCGGCCCGTGGATCAGGGGGACGTGCGCGTATTCGGGGGCAGGCCAGCCCATGCCGTGATAGATGGGCAACTGGCGAAACGTATTGAGGAAGTGGTCGTCCCCGCGCACAACATGGGTCACGCCCATGTCATGGTCATCAACGACGACGGCAAGCATGTATGTCGGCGATCCGTCCGAGCGCAGCAGGACGAGTTCGTCGAGATCGGCATAGGCGCGCGAGACTGTACCCTGCACGTGATCGCTCACAACGAGGTCGCCGACATCCGGCATACGCAGGCGAACGACCGTTGGCGCGCCGGGCGGCAGCGGCTTCGACAGATCCCGCCACGGCGAGCGGAAGGGCTTCAGCAGATCCTCCATCCGCGACTGGTCGGACGCAGACAACGAACCTTCGGCGGCCTTCTTCTTCTGCAGCGCCTCGGCCTCGTCGCGGCGGGCCTGAAGCTCCTCGGCCGTAACCGGGCAGTGGTAGGCCGCGCCGCGTTTCACCAGTTCGTGCGCGACCTCGGCGTGGCGCGCGGCGCGGGTCGATTGCAGCACGGGCGGTTCGTCGCCCCCGAGCCCCAGCCAGTTCAGGCCGTCCAGGATCGCGTCGATGGCGGCCTGGGTGGAGCGTTCCTTGTCGGTGTCCTCGATCCTCAGCAGGAACTTGCCGCCTTTCGCCCGCGCATATAGCCAACAGAACAGGGCAGTCCGGGCGCCTCCGATATGGAGGTAGCCGGTGGGCGAGGGGGCGAAGCGGGTGACGACCGTCATCAGGTTCCAGCGCAGCTTGTTGGGCGGCCCCGCTGTGGAGCGCGGGCTCTGAAGACCACATCACCCCCTCGCCAAGCAAGGGCCGCCGGGCCGCAGGGCGGCGTGAGAGGCTTCCTGAAGGGGGCCTTTGAGGATCAGGCATTGCGTTGGCCGCTTTTCCTGCCGCTGGGCATGGCGGGCGGGGCGGCCCTTTACATGACATCGACTGCCGAGCCGCACTGGGGACTGGGTGCGGGCGCCATCCTGATTGGGGTGGCCGGTTGGATGGCGCTGAGACGACACGGCGCTGGAATGGTGGCGTTCACCTTTGCGATTGTGGCTGCCATTGGGCTCGGGGCGCTGGCAGCCCAGGTCCGAACGCAGCTGGTGGAGGCCCCGGTGCTGCGAGAGGAGATCGGGCCGGTCCGGATCGAGGGCATCATCGCCGAGATCGATTCCAGTGAACGCAGCCGGCGGGTCCGGATCGACGTGCGCGCCATCGAACGTCTGACGCCGGCGGCCACACCAGATTTCGTCCGGTTCAGTTACAAGGGCGATTTGGGCTTCGAGCCCGGTCGCGCGGTCGCCTGCCGCGCCATTCTCTCGCCACCGCCTCGGCCGGTCGTACCTGGCGACTATGCCTTCCATCGCGATGCGTGGTTCCAACAATTGGGCGGGGTCGGGTTCTCGACGGGCGGATGTGAGCCCTTGCCGATACGACCGCCGACGGAAGTGACGGACGCGACCTTCCAATGGCTGGGCGCCGTGCGCAGAGCCATCGCGGTCCATGTTCACGAAGCAGCCGGCGATGAGGCAGGCGGGATCGCCGCCGCCATGGTGTCGGGCGACCGCAGCTTCATCACGCCTGACGACAGCGAAGCTTTGCGCCTGTCGGGGCTTGCCCACCTGCTGTCGATTTCAGGTGTGCACATGGTTCTGGTGGGCGGCGTGGTGTTCTTCCTTGTGCGCTTGATCTGGCCGTTCTTCGAGCCGCTGGCATTGCGCATGCCGTCTGTGCGCGTCGCGGCGTTTGCGGCGATCGTTGCCTGCACGCTGTATTTCGGAATCTCGGGAATGGAGGTGGCGACACAGCGCGCTTACATCATTGCCCTGATCGGTTTTGGCGCGAAGCTGTTCGACCGCCCGGCGATCTCGCTGCGCTCGCTGGCCATATCGATGGGCGTTGTCGTGCTGTTCCAGCCTGAGTCTGTTGTGACGCCGGGCTTCCAGATGTCGTTCGCAGCATCGGGCGCGCTTATTGCGCTCTATGAAATCTGGCCACGCATGGAGACGCCGGATCGGCCGGGCATCTTCCGGCGTATGGGCGCGTGGCTGGTCGCGGCGTCTGCCACATCGCTGGTCGCCTCACTCGCAACCTTGCCGTTTGCGTTGCATCACTTCGATCGCGCGGCGCTGTTCAGCGTCTTCGCCAACATCGTCTCCACGCCCGTAATCACGCTGTGGACGACGCCGGCGGCAGCGATCGCCGCATTGGCCGCAACGGTTGGTCTCGACGAGCCTTTCCTCTGGCTGATGGGCAAGAGCCTTGAAGTCGTCATGGCCATTGCGCACTACGCCGCCGAGACGTCGCCTGACATTGATGTTCCCAGGCTTGATGGCCTGGGCATGGGCCTGGCGGCAATCGCCATTGCTCTGTTCTGCGTGCTGGCCCGGCGTGGGCGAGTGTTTGCGATCATTCCCGCCTCCGCCGCCGTGGCGGTGTGGCTGACCACGCCGCAGGCCGTGGGTTATGTGGCCAATGACGGAGCGGTGTTCCTGCCTCAGGAGAAGGCCTGGGTTGAACTGACGGACTGGCGCACCGAGAACGGCCTGGACCCACTGATCATCGGGGACGGGAAGGAGAAGTCGCCGTGCCCGGGAAAAGGGCGGGCGTGCGAGCTAACACTGTCAATGGGAAGCGCGAAGATCGAGCCGGCAACAGGTCAGGTCACCGCCACCTGCCCGACCAATTCACGACTGCTGCTGCGAACCGGACCTAACGCGACAGCGCTTGAGATCAACCCGTGCGCGTACGCGGGCCAGGGCGGGGCGGTCATCCTGTTCGACGGGAATAAGCTGGGTGTGCAGCCAGCAACATCGTCCAATGAACGCATGTGGGAACAGCCACTCTATCGGAAACGTCCGCCGATCGAAAACTAAAGCTCAGTCCTCAGTGATAGCGTCGGACGAGCGCCACCAGTTTGCCCTGAATGCGCACGCGGTCCGGCCCGAATATCTGGGTGCCAAAGGCAGGGTTGGCAGCTTCGAGCGCGATCGAGCCGCCCTTCTTGCGGAAACGTTTCAACGTCGCGGTTTCCTCGTTGATCAGAGCGACCACAATGTCGCCGGAGGCGGCGTGATCGGTCTTGCGGAGGATGACCGTGTCGCCGTCAAGAATGCCCGCGTTGATCATGCTCTCGCCCTGAACCTCGAGCGCGAAATGCGTATCGGGATCGAGTTCATCGTCGGGTGCTGCGACGCGATGGGTTTCGTGTTCGATCGCCTCGATCGCCGTACCTGCGGCGATGCGGCCCATGACGGGAATCATGGTTGGACGAGTGGCAGGCGCAACCTTGCGGGCGCCGCCAGCGCCTTCAACTACGCTCGGGCGGAAAGGAACGCGGCCGGGGGCCTGCGGAACGGCGCTTTCGGGCAGTTTGAGCACTTCCAGAGCCCGCGCCCGGTGCGCAAGGCGGCGGAGGAAGCCACGCTCTTCCAGAGCCGTGATCAAACGGTGGATTCCCGACTTCGAAGCCAGGTCCAGAGCCTCCTTCATCTCATCGAACGAAGGAGAGACGCCGGTCTCCTTGATCCTGTCGTTGATGAACAGCAGGAGTTCTCGCTGTTTCTTGGTCAACATAGCTGGCCACGACCTTTTAAGCTTCTGAGTCGCGGATAGTTCTACTATCGTTCACGTTATGGGTCAATTCCGCCGGTATGGTTTCTAGCGGACCGAGACCAGCGAACGGACGGATTCCAGAGGATTTCCCGAGCGCATCAGGCTCTCGCCGACCAGGAATCCACGCGCGCCACATCGCCGGAGGCGCGAGATATCAGCGGGCTCCCGCACGCCGCTTTCCGAGATCAGGAGGCGGCCGGGAGGCATCAAATCGGCCAGCCGTTCGGTGACGGCCAGATCCGTCGCCATGCGCCTGAGGTCACGGTTGTTGACGCCCATCAGCGGTGAAGGAAGACCAAGAGCCCGGACCATCTCGGCTTCATCATGGGCCTCCAGCAGGACGGACATGCCGAGGTCCTCGGCCGCTGCGTGGAGATCGCGGGCGAGGGCGTCGTCGACGGCAGCCATGATGATCAGGATCGCGTCGGCGCCTTGGGCGCGGGCCTCAACGACCTGGATTGGGTCGATCATGAAGTCCTTGCGCAGGACCGGCATGGCGACGGCGTTGCGCACTGCCACCAAGTCGGCCAGCGACCCGCCAAAGCTTGGACCATCGGTTAGAACGGACATACAGGCGGCGCCCCCGGCCTCGTAAGCCCGCGCGACTTCGAGCGGATCGCGTCCGGGGCTGATATCGCCGGCAGACGGACTCTTGCGCTTCATCTCACAGATCAGTGCGTTGCCATCCGCCGCAGCGATCGTGAGCAACGCCTCCGCAAAGCCGCGCGGCTCCTGCGCCGACTTTGCCTCTGTCAGCAGCGATTCCATCGAACGCTCGCGGCGGAGCGCGGCGACCTCGTCGGCCTTGTAGTCGAGAATGGCCTTCAGCCGGTCAGGCATCTCAGCCATTTGACGCCGCCTTCAGGGCTTCGAGCGAGGCCAGGGCGCGGCCATCGACCATGCTCTTGCGGGCCAACGCCGCGCCTTCGTTGATGTCTGCCGCGAGTCCCGCGACCATTATCGCGGCTCCCGCATTCACCGCAACAAGATCAGCGAAGGGGCCGGGAACGCCGGCAAGGACCTGCTTCAGCGCCTCTGCATTCTCCGCCACCGTGCCGCCGCGCAACTGGTCGAGCGAGGCCTTCGGTACGCCAAGGAGTTCCGGCGTCAGCTCCATCGTGCGCATGGAGCCGTCCTTCAGTTCCGTGACTCGCGTCGGACCGGACGTGGAAATCTCGTCCATGCCATCGAGGCCGTGAACCACGAGCGCGCGCTCGGCTCCCAGAGCGGCGAGCGCGTGCGCGAACGGTTCCACCCAATCCGCCCCGAAGACGCCGAGCACCTGGCGTTTCACGCGAGCGGGATTGGCCAGAGGTCCCATCATGTTGAACACGGTGCGGATGCCCAACGCAGCGCGGACCGGGGCCACGTGCCTCATGGCGGCGTGGTGAGCAGGCGCGAACATGAAAGCGAGGCCAGCATCGCGAAAGCTGGCGGCTATTTGGGCATCTGTGGGATTGAGATTGACGCCCAGCGCCTCGAGCACGTCAGCCGACCCGGCCTTGCTCTTCGAACGATTGCCGTGCTTCGCGACCTTCGCGCCAGCGCCAGCGGCGACCAGCGCCACGGCGGTCGAAGTGTTCAACGAGGTCCAGCCAAGACCACCCGTGCCGCAAGTATCAATTGCGCCTTCGGGGGCCTGAACGGTGCGCATGTTTGCGCGGAGCACGCGGGCCCCCGCGACGATGTCCGATGCGGTCTCGCCGCGAACACGCAGGGCGACGAGGAAGGCCGAGATCAGGACCGGATCAGCCTGGCCGCCGAGGATGGCCTCGAACGCCGCCGACATCTCCTCGGACGACGGCCGGTCGCCTTCTGCCAGCTTTGCGACGGCGCTACGGACGGCCTCGCTCACTTGAGACCCGCCCTCTTGAGGAAGTTCGCAAGCATGGTCTTGCCGTGCTGCGAACCGATGGACTCGGGGTGGAATTGCACACCAAACACGGGGCGCGTTGCGTGGCTCACGGCCATCACCTCGCCATCGGCGGTTTCGGCGTCGACCGTCAGCACGTTTGGCATGCCGTTCCGGCGGATGGCGAGCGAGTGGTAGCGTACGACATCGACATGTTCCGGCACGCCGGCGAACAATTCACCGCCCAACACCTTCACATCCCAGACCTTGCCGTGGACGATGTCTTTCGCGCCCTCAACGATGCCGCCCATCGCCTGGCCGATCGCCTGGTGGCCGAGGCAAACGCCGAGGATGGGCATGTTATCCGGCGCCTGCTTGATCAGATCCATGCAGATGCCGGCTTCGTCCGGCGTGCAGGGGCCGGGCGACAGCACGATGGCGTCTGCCCCCCTGGCGAGCGCTTGCTTAACCGTGAGCGCGTCGTTGCGCACGGCTTCGACTTCGACGTTGGGGCTCACGTCCTGCAGGTAATGCACGAGATTGTACGTGAAGGAGTCGTAGTTATCGATCAGGAGGACTTTGAAAGGGGAGGATGGCATCAGCGGTTCCCCCGATCATAGCGGGCCGCTTCCTCGGCGGCGCGGAACAGGGCGCTGGCCTTGTGCACCGTCTCCTGGAATTCGCTTTCGGGATTGGAGTCGTAGACGACCCCGCCGCCAGCCTGGACATGGATCTTGCCATCCTTGAACACGGCGGTGCGCAGGGCGATGCATGTGTCCATGTCGCCGCCGGCCCCGAAATAGCCGACGCCACCGGCATAGACGCCGCGTGCGTGGGGTTCGAGTTCGGTGATGATCTCCATCGCGCGGATCTTGGGCGCGCCCGACGTGGTGCCGGCGGGAAAGCCTGCGGCGAGGGCGGAGACCATGTCTTCGCCTTTCTTCAGCACGCCCTGCACGTTCGAGACGATGTGCATCACGTGGGAATAGCGCTCGATGGTGAAGCTCTCTGTAACCTTCACGCTGCCGCGCGCAGCGACGCGGCCGACATCGTTGCGGCCAAGATCAAGCAGCATCAGGTGTTCGGCGCGCTCCTTCGGATCGGCAATCAGGCGCTCGGCATTGGCCTGATCCGCCTGGGGCGTGGCTCCGCGCGGCAGGGTTCCGGCGATCGGGCGCACGGTGACGACACGGTCGCGCACGCGCACCAGGATTTCGGGGCTCGATCCGGAAATCTGGAAGCCGCCGAAGTTCACGTAGAACATGAAGGGCGACGGGTTCAGGCGACGCAGAGCGCGATAGAAGGCGAAAGGCGAGCGCTCGAACGGGGCGGTGAAGCGCTGGCTGGGAACGACCTGAAAGATGTCACCGGCGCGGATATAGCCCTTGGCTTTCTCGACCATCTCAAGATAGCGCGCTTTCGTCGTGTTCGAGGCGAAGTCGATCTTTTCGACCGGCGCCTCGCTCGGCCGGGAGGGCGGCATAGGTTCGTCGAGCCGCGCCTCGATCGCATCGATCCGCGCTTGCGCCGCTTTGGCGCCGCCGCGCTCGGGAGCCGCCAGGATGATCTCCTGCCGCACGCCATCGAAGATCATGACGACGCCTGGACGCATCAGCATCGCTTCTGGCACGCCGTTGGGATCGGGCTTCGGTTCGGGCAGGCGTTCGACATAGCGGACCATGTCGTAGCCAAGATAACCGAACGCGCCCGCGGCCATTGGGGGCAGGCCGTCGAGCCCGTCCACCTTGCAGGCGTTGATGAACTCACGCAACGACGCCATGACGTCGGTCGAGGTCGACAATACTTCGCTGAAATCGCTGGTGGACGAGGCTTCCGCCTTGCCGTTCCGCACGCGCCACCAGAGATCGGGCGCGAGGCCGATGAAGGAGTACCTGCCGCGCGTCTCGCCGCCGACGACGCTTTCGAACAGCACCAGCCCATCCGAATTCGGATTGAGCTTCAACATAGCCGAGACGGGCGATTCCGTGTCGTCGACCCGGCGCCTGACGAGAAGCCGGGGCAAGCTCGTGGTCATTGCGCCGTATCCCGTGGACGCAGGCCCTGGAAGAAGCGGGTGATGGCTTCGTCGTCGCGCTTGAACTCGACTTCCTTCTGGAGGCCGCGCTGGAACACTTCGGCAAGATCCTGCTGGAGTGACTGGCTGATCTGCTGGCCCATCTGGAGGCGCAGGATCGTGGTCGACTCTGCCGTGGCAGGGATCACCGCATCAACGCGCGCGACCCAGGCCTCCCCACTTGATCCGCGCACGATCCCGACCTCGCCGGACTTCAAGGCAAAGGCGCCGGTGATCAGCGCGGGGTCAACCTGCTGATTGCCCTCGCGCGACACAGTGATCGGCGGCAGCGCTTCCATCTTGTTGGCTGTGGCGGACTTGTTGAAATCGCCACCACCCTTGACTGCGGCCACAACCGCATTCGCGGCGGCGTCCATCGCGGCCAGCTGGCGTTCGGCCATCACAGCCTGCCGCACGGTGTCCTTCATTTCCTCGAAGGCAGGCGTAGCTGGAGGCACGATCTCGTCGAGACGGAACATCGAGCGCTTGTTGTCGTCCTCATAGACCGTCGTCATCTGGCCCGGCGTCAACGTGAACAGGTCGGCCATTGCATCGCGGTTTCCGACCAGAAGCTGGGCCGTGTCGCCTCTGGCGGTGCGGCCCTGGGCGTCGATGGCGGCGAGGCTGTAGACAGGAACGCCAAACTGTTCACCGATGGCCTCAAGCGACTGCCCACCGGCAGCGTCGCGGAATGGTTCAGCCGATTCCTCGAACAGGCGCGTAGCTTCGGGCATCGCCAGGTCGCGGCGGACCTGCTCGACAACCTGTTCGAACGGTGTGGGCGTGCCGGGCGTGATCGATTTCACCATCACGGTGAAGTAGGGCTGGCCCTCGGCAAGCTGAAGCGCGCGGCCATCGGGCTTGCCCGGCTCCATCTGGAACACCAGCTGGCGATAGCCTTCGTCTTCGAGCTGCTCGGGCTGCACGGAGCGCTCAACAACTTCGATGCCAGGCGATTGCGCCAAAGCCTGGTCGAGCGGGATGCCCTGCGCGCCAAGGTCGACGAAGGCCTGAACCACATTGCGGTCGGGCGACTTGTACTCGACGATCACGCGCGTTTCCGGTGTTGAGTAGCTCTTGAGGTTTGCGTCGTAATGCGCGCGAACTTCCTCATCCGTGGGAGCTGCACGGTCGAGGAAATCGTCCGGCGTATAAACCAGCGCGGAAATCCGGCGGCGCTCGGGCTGTGCAAACCGTGCCTGGTTGCGATCATACCACGCCTGCAGTTCCGCATCCGTCGGCTGGGCGACGCCTTCGAGCGCCGTGGGACCAGGCCGCGCGAACGAAAGCGTGCGCGTCTCGCCGAAATACTTGATGAAGGGCTCGGACAGCACGTCCGGCATGTTGACAGCGCTGAGGGCAGCAACCTCGACATAGCGCTGGGTGAGGAAGTCCTGCAGGAATACCTCGAAATCGCGCGCCGACATGCCGCGCTCCTGAGCCTCGGCCTGAAGGGACGCCATGTCCACCTTGCCGAACGCGTTGGTTAGAACCTGGTTGCGCTCCAGATATGGCTTCAGGGCCTCGGCGCTAGCGCGGATGCCCATCCTGTCGGCGAAAGCCAGCAGCGTGTCCTGGTATTCGAGCGACAGGTATTCGCGTTCGGCCATGCCGTTGTTGACGGCGTCCTCGAGGCTGACAACCTTGTTCTCCTCGAGCAGGACACGGCGGATTGCCCGATCGATCTCCTGGCGGACTTCAGTCGCCTTGATCTCGCGGTCGCCGACCTTGGCAAGCGTGCCGCTCGACAGACCGCCGCCAAATGTGTCGGGCAGGGTAACCGCAAGCGCGATGACCAGCGGGATGAAGAGCAGCACGAGGGCCCACTTCGATCTCGCAAATTTGCGCATTCCGCCGATCATGCGGCTAAACCCCTGAAAAAGTGGCGGCGACCGGTCTGGTTGTCCGCTGGAACACGGCTTGCTAGAGCATTTTGCGGCGAAGGGGAAACCCGGTTCGCCGCTGGAAAATGCGACATTGCGGCAAGAAGCAGCCGCCGGACATGCCAGCGCGTGTCCCGGCAAGGTTCAGTTCACGCCGGACGAGGCCAGGACAGATGACAGGACGCAGGAAACTCGTCGCCGGAAACTGGAAAATGAACGGGCTCAGGGCGGCCCTTTCCGAGGTCCAGGCCATGGTCGAGGGTGCGTCCGCGATTCCCGGCGTCGATCTGGCAATCTGCCCGCCTGCCACGCTCGTTAACGCCGTGAAGGCCGAACTGGGCGCCTCGGCGATCGGCTTGGGCGGGCAGGACTGCCATGCCGAGAAATCTGGGGCCTATACCGGCGATATCAGCGCCGAAATGCTGGCTGACGCCGGCGCGAGCTATGTCATCGTGGGCCATTCCGAGCGCCGCGCAGCCCATGCCGAGACCGACGCCCGCGTTGCGGCCAAGGCCGCAGCGGCCTACCGGGCCGGCCTTACCCCCATAATTTGTGTCGGCGAAAGCCTTGAGCAACGCGACAAGGGCGAGACCCTTACCGTGATCACGTCCCAGCTCGCGGGGTCGGTGCCTGACCTGGCGGCCAGCCAGACGACTGTGGTCGCCTATGAACCGATCTGGGCGATCGGCACGGGGCGCACGCCCACCACGGCGCAGGTAGCCGAGGTCCATCAGGCCATGGCGCAGGCCCTTTCGAACCGTTTCGGGCCGGCCGCCAAGTCTATCCGGCTGCTCTATGGCGGCTCGGTAAAGCCCGAAAATGCTCAGGAACTGATGCATGTCGACGGCGTGGACGGGGCTCTGGTGGGCGGCGCCAGCCTCAAGGCATCCGATTTCCTGAAGATCGCCGCAGCCTGCGCATAGCAGGGCCGCACCGCCGCACCCATGTGAAAAGGCAAGGCGAGGGGCTTGGCCGCACCCTCCCGACGTGCTTTGACGCGGTCCAAACCGACAACGGCGCACCCATCCATGCTCAACGTCATCCTGACCATCCATATGATCGCGTGTGTCGCGCTCGTGATCGCAATCATGCTGCAACGTTCCGAGGGCGGGGCGCTGGGTATGAGCGGCGGCGGCACGGGTGGCCTGATCTCGGGCCGTGGTGCGGCTGGAATGCTGGTTAAGGTGACGATGGGCCTGGCCGCCGTCTTCTTCGTTACAAGCGTCGCGATGACCTGGCTAAACAACCAGGCGAATTCGGGCCCAGGCGTCCTTGAGCGCCAGATCCAGCAGGACGGCCAGACCAACCCGCTGGGGACCGGCCTGACGACCACACCCGCACCGACGACCACTACGCCGGCAGCTCCGGCGCCCGAGCCCGTGATCGACCCACTGGCCCCTGCGACCGCACCGGCCGCCTCAGCACCGACCACGACCGCGCCGGCAAGCGGCGCCGCAACCCCCGCTCCGGCTCCGGCCACGCCTGCCGCCACGAACACTCCGGACCCGGTTCCCGCCCCGGCCCCCGCCGAAAACGGTGGATCGAACAACTAGTCCGGTCACCTGCGGCCCGACGCCCCCTCGCGCTGAGCCGCCGAATCGCTAATTTGGTATTCCGTCATGAAGCGTTTCATCTTCATCACGGGAGGCGTTGTGTCCTCCCTCGGGAAGGGCATTGCCTCGGCAGCGCTTGGCGCGCTGCTGCAGTCGCGCGGCTATCGCGTTCGGCTGCGCAAGCTGGACCCCTATTTGAACGTCGATCCCGGCACGATGTCGCCGACTCAGCACGGCGAGGTGTTCGTCACCGATGACGGCGCGGAGACCGATCTGGATCTTGGCCATTATGAGCGCTTCACGGGCGTCTCGGCCCGCAAGACAGACAACACGACGACCGGCCGCATCTACAAGTCGATCCTCGAGAAAGAGCGTAAGGGCGACTATCTCGGCGCCACTATCCAGGTGATCCCGCACGTCACCGACGCCATCAAGGACTTCATCCGCTCCGACACCGACGACGTCGATTTCATCCTCTGCGAAGTCGGCGGCACGGTCGGCGACATCGAAGGCCTGCCGTTCTTCGAAGCAATCCGCCAGTTCAGCCAGGAGGTTGGCCGCGAGGCCAGCCTGTTCATTCATCTCACCCTGCTGCCCTACATCGCCACTGCCGGCGAGCTGAAGACCAAACCGACGCAGCACTCGGTGAAGGAGCTGCGTTCCATCGGCATCCAGCCCGACATCCTCTTGTGCCGCGCGCCCATGCCGATCCCGCCGGAAGAGCGCCGCAAGCTCGCGCTATTCTGCAATGTCCGCCCGGAAGCCGTCATCGAAGCCCTCGACGCTCAGAACATCTACGAAGTTCCGCTCGAGTATCACGCCCGCGGCCTCGACCACGAAGTGCTCCGCCATTTCGGCCTCGAGAAACAGACGACACCCGATCTCAAGCGCTGGGTGCAGACATCGCAGACGCTGCGCAATCCCGATGGCGAAGTGCGGATCGCAATCGTCGGCAAGTATGTGGCGCTGCACGACGCCTACAAATCCGTGGTGGAGGCGTTGGGCCATGGCGGCCTCGCCAACAAGGTGAAGGTGAACCTCACCTGGATTCCGTCGGATCGGTACGATGATCCCGCCGCAGACCTTTCCGAACTCGACAACGTCGATGGCGTGCTGCTTCCCGGCGGCTTTGGCGAGCGTGGCGCGCTCGGCAAGATGCGGGCGGCGGGATATGCGCGACGCCACAAGCTGCCGTGCTTTGGCATCTGCTATGGCATGCAGCTCGCGGTGATCGAGGCAGCGCGCAACTTGGCCGGCATTGAGGGCGCTGGCACCACCGAGTTCGGCAAGCCCGACTATGCAGCTGTGGGCCTGATGTCCGAATGGGTGCGCGGCAACGAAAAGGAAGTGCGCACGGCCGGCGGCGATCTTGGCGGCACGATGCGCCTCGGCGCGTTCCCCGCAACGCTGAAGCCGGGTTCGCGCGTCGCAGACATCTATGGCTCGACCTCGATTTCCGAACGGCATCGCCATCGTTACGAAGTGAACACCGACGTCATCGGTAGGCTCGCGCCGCATGGCGTGGTGTTCTCGGGCATGTCCCCGGACGGCAAGCTGCCGGAGATCATGGAGTTGACCGACCATCCATGGTTCATCGGCGTGCAGTTCCATCCCGAACTGAAGTCGCGGCCGTTTGATCCTCACCCCCTGTTTGCGAGCTTCATTGCAGCGGCCCGGGACAAGAGCCGGCTGGTCTGATCGGCCGGTCCCGGACCCGCTGAGCCTCGCCGGAATCGACTTGGCGGCGCACGCCACAAACCTAGGTCCGTGTTTGTCCGGTTGGGCGCCGCATGCACTGGAAAGGGATCGATCAAATGGCGCAATCGATACCCCCCACCGCCACAGATTTCGCCGCCATGGCCGAGCACCTGCCTGAACTGGCCTGGATCGCGAATGCTCGTGGCAGGATCATCTGGGGCAACAGGCGCTGGCGAGACTATATCGGCACAACGACGGAACTCGTCGGAGCAACCGACTGGGCGAGCATTCACGCGCCTGACTACCTTCCTGTCGTGACCGAGACATGGAGTGCTGCCCTCCAGTCGGGCGAGCCGGTCGAGATGGCGTTTCCACTCAGGGGCGCCGACGGGGCCTATCGCATGTTCCTGACCCGCGCGCGGCCGCTTCGCGACGCGCAGGGACAGATCAGCTACTGGTTCGGCGTCAACACGGACATCAGCGCGCTCCAGGCGGCGACGGCGGCTGCCGACGAACAGAAGCGATTGTTGGAAATTCTCAATCGCACTGCCGCGGTTATCGCCGCCGAGCTTAATCTTGAAGACCTTGTCCAGCGTGTGACTGACGTCGCCGTGGGCGCCACCGGCGCGAAGTTCGGTGCATTCTTCTATCACGTGCCGCAAGACTCGGGCGAGGCGATGACGCTCTATACGATCTCCGGCGTGGCGCGGGAGCACTTCTCGAAGTTTCCGATGGTGCGCGAGACCGCGATCTTCCAACCGACATTCCGCGGCGAGGGCATCGTGCGCTCGGACGATATCACTGCTGATCCCCGCTACGGCAAGAATGCGCCGTATCACGGCATGCCCGAGGGGCACTTGGCTGCCCGCTCCTATCTGGCTGCTCCGGTTGTCTCGCGCCGCGGAGAGGTCATGGGTAGCCTGCTGCTGGGTCACCCTGATCCCGGCCGCTTCAGCGCGGATCACGAAACGCTTGTGGCCGGACTTGCCGCGCAGGCTGCCGCTGGAATCGATAACGCCCGACTCTTCGAAAGCGCACAGCGGGAAATAGCGGAGCGCAAGCAGGCTGAAGAAGACAGGATGATCATCCTGCGAGAACTCAACCACCGGGTGAAGAACCTCTTCGCGGTGACAATCGGCATGGTGGGCATGACCGCGAAGACTTCGGCCACACCGCAAGAAATGGCCAACACTCTGACCGGACGGCTTCGGGCGCTCGCAAGCGCACACGATCTGATTCGACCCAGCGTGAGTTCCGACAATCAGCGCGCGCATTCCACCAGCGTGAAGGCGCTCGTTGAACGCATCGTCGCGGCTCACATTTCGCTTGATCAAGGGCAAATACAGTTTGAAGGTCCCGATGTTGTAGTTGGGTCCGGCGGGGCCGCGAGTCTGGCGCTCGTGTTGCACGAGGTGGCGACCAATGCCGCCAAGCATGGGGCGCTCTCCAGGCCGACCGGCAAGGTTGCGATCACCTGGCGGCTCGAAGAAGGGGGATACATGGTCCTCGACTGGGTCGAACGCGGCGGACCGCCGATTGCGGGGCCACCCGCGCGCAAGGGTTTCGGCGTCCAACTCGCCGGAATGAGCGCGCGCGGACAACTTGACGGCGATATCCAGAAAACGTGGCATCCTGAAGGGGTGGAGATCCGGCTACGCGCATCGCTTGAAAGGCTTGAGGCTTGAGCGCGGCTGCGCCTTCCGCGTTGGCGACGGCCTCGCCCGTCCAGGGTATTCGTATACTGATTGTCGAGGACGAGCCGTTCATCGCGTTCGACCTGATGATGGCGATCGAGGATGCCGGCGCCATCGCCGTGGGGCCAGCAGCGACGGTGGCGGAGGCCATCGATTTCCTGCACACGGAGCGGCCCGACGCCGCGATCGCAGATGTCCATCTGCCGGATGGAACCATCGCTGCGTTTCTCGATGCGCTGCCGGCTGGAATTCCGGTCGTGGTCCACACCGGCGTCGGACTGCCGGGCGACGTAAGGGCGCGGCATCCGGACGTGCCGGTCTATTTCAAGCCGACCGAGCCCTGCATCCTGCTGGCAAAGCTTGGCGAGAAGCTGGGCGAGCGCTGAGGCGTCAGTCGGCCCTCCGACAGGTCGCCGCGGGCCGTGCGCATCGGCATGGAAGCGTCCGTCGATGGCGCCCGGACCGGCCCCCAGGGGGAGAACCTCGACGCCAAACCGCCCGAAACGGGACGCGGGCCCGGTCTTGCGGCCCGCCATCAGACCCTGTATAGCGCCCGCTCGCAAGGACGGGCTGGGCCCGTTCCCAACACTTTTCCTGCCGATTTCGAGGCTACAATGGCCGTCCCAAAGCGCAAAACCTCCCCGTCCAAGCGCGGCATGCGCCGCAGCCATGACGCCCTGAAGGGTAATACCTACGTCGAGGACAAGGAATCGGGCGAACTGCGCCGTCCGCACCATGTCGACCCGAAAACCGGCATGTACCGCGGCAAACAGATCCTGAAGGCCAAGGACGAGGAATAGTCCCTCGCTTTTGCTGATCCGCATGATTTCGAGCGGCCGCCCCATCCGGGCGGCCGTTCTGCTTTTTGGCCGCAGGGACCGGGGGGCCGGATGGCCGCGTGATTGCAAGCCGGGGCGGTTCAAGACATAGCAGGCACGCTTTTCCCGTCGCGTCCGAATCGTGGCCGCGGCCTTCGCCTGATGAGCCAAAGGGGACCCCGAGTGACCGAGATCGTTGACGTCTACGCCCGTGAAATCCTGGACAGCCGGGGCAACCCCACCATCGAGGCGGAAGTGACGCTCGAGGATGGATCGATGGGCCGCGCGGCCGTGCCTTCGGGCGCTTCCACGGGTGCGCATGAGGCGGTCGAGCTGCGCGATGGCGACAAGTCGCGCTATCTCGGCAAAGGCGTCCAGAAGGCGGTGGCCGCCGTGAATGATGAGATTTTCCCGGAGCTGCTTGGGCTTGAAGCCGAGGATCAGCGCCTGATCGATCAGGTGATGATCGAGCTCGACGGGACGCCGAACAAGTCGCGGCTTGGGGCCAACGCCATTCTCGGCGTGTCGATGGCGGTGGCGAAGGCGGCTGCGGATGCATCTGGCTTGCCGCTCTATCGCTATATCGGCGGCGCAAACGCGCACATCCTGCCGACGCCGATGATGAACATCATCAATGGCGGCGCGCACGCGGACAATCCGATCGACATCCAGGAATTCATGATCATGCCGGTCGGCGCGGAAACGTTCGCCGATGCGCTGCGCTGTGGCGCGGAAATCTTCCACACGCTGAAGAAGGGTCTGTCGGCGGCCGGCCACAATACGAGCGTGGGCGATGAAGGCGGCTTCGCGCCGAACCTGAAATCCACCGAAGACGCGCTTGGCTTTATCATGAAGTCCATCGAAGCGGCTGGCTACCAGCCCGGTGAAGACGTCGTGCTGGCGCTCGATGCGGCGGCGACGGAATTCTACAAAAAGGGCAAGTACGAGTTGGAAGGCGAGGGCAAGTCGCTGTCGTCGGATCAGATGGCGGCATACTGGGGCGATCTGGTGAGCCGCTTCCCCATCGTGTCGATCGAGGACGGCATGTCGGAAGATGACTGGGACGGCTGGCTCGCTCTCACCAAGCTCATCGGCAACAAGTGCCAGCTGGTGGGCGACGATCTGTTCGTCACCAACACGGCGCGTCTGGCCGAGGGGATCGAGAAGGGCGCCGCCAATTCCATCCTCGTGAAGGTTAACCAGATCGGTTCACTGACTGAGACGCTGGAAGCGGTGCAGATGGCGCATATGGCGCGATACACTGCCGTGATGTCGCACCGTTCGGGCGAGACCGAAGACTCGACGATTGCCGATCTCGCGGTGGCCACGAACTGCGGGCAGATCAAGACGGGCTCGCTGGCGCGTTCGGACCGGCTTGCGAAGTACAACCAGCTGCTGCGCATCGAGGACGAGCTTGGCCCGGCTGCGCGGTATCTGGGTCGCGCGACGATCCGGGCCTGAGGACAGGCTGGCTGATGAAATCGAAGGGCCCGGTGGAAACACCGGGTCCTTTGCTTTTGGGTGCAGGGAAGCTGTCTCTCAGGTTTGCCCTGTGAGGGTGTGACTCTGAGAGAGGTTTCCATCGAGGTCGGGTTGGGCCTGTCTGGCTGCTTCCGGCGGTGATGGAGGAGTCGGGTCCGGTCGGCTTTGCGTTTTGCGCACGGGTTCGCGTTCTCGCAGGTGATGCCTG
>DLHI01000038.1:41443-41909 GCA_002483135.1 Hyphomonadaceae bacterium UBA7672
AGTGCGGATGCCGAGCGGATCGGCCTCGCGCATCTGCTTCAGTTTTGCCGCGTGCGCTTGGGCGCGTTGTTCCATCGCCTGGCAGTCGTCGACCAAGGCCGCGATGCGGGCAAGGAGATGGACCAGGTCTTTGGCGTGGGTGAGGTGTGGCGTCGCGCGGTCGCGCGGGACCTTGGGTCTCAGCTTCGCGATCTGATGGCCGCGCATGGCGATCCAGAGACGCAGGCAATCTTCGGCGTCGAGGATGGCGAGTTCGAGCTGGAGGCGGAGGGCCGGGTCGATCAGCAGCTGGGCGAGCGTCGCCTGATCCTTCGAGACGTGGATCAGCTGCTTGACGCGATGGCGCATGGCTTCGGCGCCCTGGCGGATGGGGTCCGCCGGAAACAGACAGCGCAGGAGGATCCAGAGCCAGGTCATGGGCAGCATCATGCGCTCACTTGCGGCCCGGCCGATTCAGACTTGCTCC
>DLHI01000039.1 GCA_002483135.1 Hyphomonadaceae bacterium UBA7672
CGCATCGCGATCCAGAGACGCAGGCAGTCTTCGGCGTCGAGGATGGCGCGTTCGAGCTGGAGGCGGAGGGCTGGATCAATCAGCAGCTGGGCGAGTGTCGCCTGGTCCTTCGAGACGTGGATCAGCTGCTTCACGCGATGGCGCATGGCTTCGGCGCCCTGGCGGATGGGGTCCGCCGGAAACAGACAGCGCAGGAGGATCCAGAGCCAGGTCATGGGCAGCATCATGCGCTCACTTGCGGCCCGGCCGATTCAGACTTGCTCCATCCTACAAATTCGAGACGCAGGGCGTTGAAAACGCGGGCGAAGATTTTTGAGTCTCCGACAGTTTTGAAACCCTGGTTTCCTACAATTCCGGCAACGCGGAACGCGGCAAGCCGCGCTTCCGGGAAGACAAGGTGTGGGTGGGCCGCTGCCACTGGGACGGGGGCGCCTATTTCCGGCCAAAATGGATCATTCAGATGGAGACAGGCTCGGTTGAGCCTTGTTTCGCCTTCGGATAGCGTCGCCGCATGATCAAGCACCAGTTCCGCCTCGTCCTTGCGGCTTCGGCCACCGCGATCCTTTCGGCGTGTTCGTCGCTGGGTGTGCCTGGCTTCGGCGACGCCGGCGGCTGCCGGACGGTCTATGTGGTCATCGGCGGCGGCGTGCAGCCGGTCTCGAACTGCGGCGGCCTCCCGCGCGACAATGTTATGAAGACGATGATGGCCGTGGCGGATCCGGCTGCGGCGCCGGTTACCGATCCGGCCGCGCCCGTGGTGACGAAGGCCTCCGCGGCCGCCATGGCGACGGCGCCTTATGAGCAACCCGACGCCCCCTATGCAAACCCGCAGGCGATGATCGAGGCGGCTGACATGTCGGCCTTCATGCAGCGCGTGCGGGAGGATTATGCCGCCAATCGCAACTCCGGCGCCTGGGGCTACATGATCGTGGACGCGCTGGCGGCAGGCGAGCCGGCGCTCGCGCTTGAAGTGGCCGATGCGCTTGAGGGGCGCGCACCGCCGGAATGGATGAGCGCCAGCCACCTGCGCCCATGGGCTCTCGCGGCCAACGGCAGTACGGATGACGCACTGGCGGCGATGGCCATGATGGAGCGCCTGCTGCCCAAGCCCACGCATATCGGGCACAGCGCGCTGCTCGCCGAGGGCATGGGCGATTATCCGCTCGCGCTGTCGACCTATGCCAAGATGCCGGCTGCGTTCGCGCCGCCCGATCCGGCGGGCGTCGGCACGATGCAGTACTTCATCGAGTCACGCAATTTCCAGAGCCAGCGCCTGATGGCCCTGCGCCAGGCGGAATTGCTGCGCGGGATCAATCGCGACGCCGAAGCGATCCTGCTGCTCGAGCGCCTGTTCGCAGCGGCGCCGGATGACGGTTATGTCGAGGCGCGGCTCGAGAAGGCGCGCAAGGGCGAGGATCGCTTCGCTCCGCGCACGCTGCTGCAGGCCATGGCCGAAGCGATCGGGGACGAAGCCAACCTGGTCGAGGAGCAGGAGAGCATCATGGCGGCGATGGCGGGGCGCGGCGCGCGCACGCCGTTCAACCACCTGTTGTCGTCCATGCGCCAGAGCGCGCTGCTGCTCGATCCCGACAATGGCGACATCCGCATTGTCGAAGCCGGCAAGCTCTATGAGCAGGGCAAGTTCGAGCCGGCGTTGCGCATCGCGCAGATCGGCAATCCGCCGGCGCAGCAGGCGGCCCTGCTGCAATCGACGGCGGGGCTTGCAGCCCTGGAGCTCGGCTCGCCCGATACGCTGGCGGCGATGGTCGAACGTTCCCTGAAGATCGACGCAAGCGTGGAGGCGAAGATCCAGGCGGCTGGCACGCTGGCGACGGCGGGCAAGACGGATCGCGCGCTGCAGCTGATTGATCAGGCGCTGAAGTCCGACATGACGAAGGCGCAGCGTGTGTTCGCGCTGCTGACGCGCGCGCAGGCTCACAATCAGGGCGGCAACGTGATGGCCGCCGTGCAGGCTGCCCGCGAGGCGCGTGCGCTCGAGGACGACGAGCAGACGCAGCAATTCCTCGCCTCGATGCTGGTCGACTCGCCCCTTCGCCAGGAAGGGCTCGAGATCATGCGCAAGATGCTGACCGACCGGCCGGACGATACCGGCCTGATGAACAATCTTGGCTACTCGCTGATCGACAACCATGCGAGCGATGTGGAGCTGGACGAGGGGTTCAAGCTGCTGAAGCAGGCGATCCGCCTGACGCCGGATGAGGCCAACCTGCTCGATTCAATCGGCTGGGCCTACTACCAGTATGGCGACTTCCGCGAAGCGCGCCGGTTCATCGCCATGGCGCTGGAGGAGTATGCGCCCTTTGGCCATTGGGAACTCTCCGAGCACATGGGCGATATCGAATGGCGCCTGGGAGACCAGGAAGCCGCGCGGACGCACTGGCAGGCGGCGCTCAAGGCCAATCCGCCGGTTCACAACAGGAAGAAGATCGACGCCAAGCTGCGCGAGGGACTCACCACGCCTGCGCCGGTGAGGCGTGATACGCCCGAGGTTCCGCTGGATACGGATCGTGGCGAAGTCAGCGATATCTAGGGTCGTCTGGGCATCACGCGCCTTGCTCGGCTCGTCCTGACTTTCGTCAGGGTATGCGGTGTGATGTTTCGCGACCGCCCCATGCCAAAGGCCGGTTGAAGCCTTAACCCGGCTGGGGCAGCATGGGGCGATGTGGTCAGGATATCTGCGGTCCGGTTTCCGGGCCTCTCTCGCCGTTCTAGCCTTTGCAGCCGCCGGGGCTTGCGCCTCGGCGCCGGGCGCCTCGCGCTGGCTGACGCCGGCCATGATCGAGGAACTGCGCCTGCAGCAGGAGTATGGCGACCTGCTTGTCGCGCGCTATGCGGGGATGGTCGGGGACTCCGCCGCAGCGGCCACGTATTATGGTCGCGCCTTCGCCAACGCGCCTGACGATCCCGAACTGCTCGAGCTTGCCGCGTTCGCCAGCATGGCGGCAGGGGACATCACGGGCGCGATCCGCATCGCGCGCGGCGCAGACAGGGATGTGGCGGCCGATGCGCCCAGCGCCCAGGTGGCGCTGGTCATCGAGGATATCGGCGCGGGCCGCACCAAGGCCGCGCTGGCGCGGCTCTCCGATCCTGGCGTCGGCGTCTACAACACTGACCTGCAGGGCGCGCTCGGCGCGTGGCTAACGGCGCAGTCGGATTCGCAGGCAGCGCTCGAGATCGTCGACTGGATAACGCCCATCGGCGCCATGCGCGGCGACCGCGAGATCGTGCGCGCGCTGGTGCTGATGGCGGGCAAGCGCGACGCCGAGGCGCTCGCGGCGTTCGAGGGGGCGAAGAAGTATAACGTCTCGGCGCCTGATCTTGTCTTCACGCTCGCGGCAGAACTCGCCGCTTCTCGTGGCGAGACCGAACGCGCGCGCGCGATGGTGGTTGGCCTGCGTGGTCCTGCGCCGGCCGCGACAGCGATGCTCGAAGCGCTCTCCGCCGGCAAGAGGTTTTCGCGACCCGGCCTGTCCACGCAGAAGGGCGCAGCGCTGATCGTGCATCTGGTTTCGTCAGGCGGGCGGGCGCGGCTGCATCCGGAAACCAATCTGATGCGGCAGGCGGCGGCGCTTCATCTCGATCCGGACCTTGCGCCGGCTCGTCTTGCGCAGGCTGATGCGCTGGAGGCGCAGGATCGCGGCGAGGAGGCGGTCCGCATGCTCGCCATGGTGAAGCCCGGCTCGCCCTGGCGCGCGGACGCACAGATGCAGTCCGCCGAAACGCTGGCGCGGATGGACCGCGCGGATGAGGCGGCAACGATGGTGGCCGAAGCCTCGCGCTCCACGCGTCGCGACATTCTGGGACGCGCCGCCGATTTCCATGGCGCCACTGGCGACAGTCTGCAGGCCGTGGCGCTCTATGATCGCATCATTGCGATGGACGCAGCGGCCGGTGCGCCCGACTGGCAGGCGATCTATGCGCGGGCGATGGCTCTCAACGCGGCCGGCGACTGGCCCGGCGCCGAGGCTGGACTGGTGGCTGCGCTGGAGCTTGAGCCCGACCAGCCGGAGTTGCTCAACTCGCTTGGCTACAACTGGGTTGATCGCGGGGACAATGTGGAGGAGGGCATGGCCCTGATCCGCCGCGCCGTGGCGGCCCGGCCGGACCTTGGTCACATCATCGACAGCTATGGCTGGGCCTTCTATCGCCTCGGGGATTACGCCCAGGCCATTCCGTATCTGGAAAGAGCGGCGGAACTGATGCCGAACAGCGCCGAAGTGGTCGATCATCTCGGCGACGCCTACTGGCGCGCGGGCCGCGAAAAGGAAGCACGCTATTCCTGGGGCGCCGCCCTGCGGCTTGACGATGGCGGCGTGCGGGAGGCGTCGCTGCGGCAGAAGCTCAGCGGGGGCTTGCCAGCCGCCGCTTCCAGGAGTCTAGCTGCGCGGCCATGAGCCTGTCGCCACACCGTCCCAACTTCACCACCGCCTGGGCCCCCGCCAAGGTGAACCTCTATCTGCATGTCGGCCCGCCCGGTCCTGGCGGCTTGCATCCGGTGGACAGCCTGGTGATGTTCGCCGACACGCGCGCGGCGGATCGCATTTCGGCACGCGCCGCGCCGCAACTTTCGCTCAGCGTGGAAGGCCCGCGCGCCAAGCAGCTGAAGAGCGCGCCGAACAACCTGACGCTCGCCGCAGCGACGGCTCTGCGCGATGCGTGCGAGCGGGGCGGTCTTGGCGCTGCTCTCGTGCTGCACAAGGAGCTGCCGATTGCGGGCGGCGTCGGCGGTGGATCGTCGGATGCTGCGGCGACGCTGCATATCCTCAACGAGATGTGGGGCATCGAATTCGGACAGGCCGCGCTGGAGCGTCTGGCCGTGCAGCTTGGCTCGGACGTGCCGGCCTGCGTGCGGCTGCGTCCGCTGGTCATGCGGGGGACGGGCGAGCGGTTGATCGACGCCGCGGCGCCCGATCTGCCCTGCGTGCTGGCCAGTCCCGGCGTCAGCCTGGAGACGCGCCGCGTTTTCGAGCGCTACGACCAGCGTGGCTCCAACCACGGCTTCCGCGAGACGGCGCCGCCCGCTGAACCCGATGTGACCGGCTTCGCCGCAGCCCTGGGCGGTTTCAGAAACGACCTTGAAGCCGCGGCTCTTGCCCTGTGCCCCGAGATCGACAAGGCGCTCAAGCTGATCCGCGCTCAGCCAGGCTGTCTGCTGGCGCGCATGTCAGGCAGCGGTCCAACCTGCTTTGGTCTTTTTGAAGACGCGGCCGCCGCCGAGGCCGCCGCCGCCGCCATCACCCGCGCCAAGCGCAAATACTGGGTTCGGGCCTCGACCCTGCGTGGGGCGCCCGCCGCTTCGGCAGAGGACTGGCGCCGCATCGCAAACGGCGCCTACGGCCGGTAAACTCCTCGCGGAAGCGGCTGGAACCAGCTTTCCCACGAACGTCTTCCGCGATAGCCAGCGGGGATGGATCAGGTTCTTCGCATCCTTGTGGGCCTAGCCCTTGCCGTGGCCCCCTCGGTGCTGCTGTGCCGCGTGGTGATGTCGCTTGGCGTCGTCGATGCGCCGACCGAGGCGCGCAAGACGCAGGCTGCACCCGTGCCCACGCTCGGCGGGGTCGCTATCGCGCTGTCGACCCTTCTGGCGATCTCCGTCGACAATGAGCTGTGGTCTGGCGATTTCAATCCGATGCTGTTCATCGTCGGTGGCGGGGCGATTGTCGCGCTGCTGACCGGCGTGGCGGACGACGTGCTCGGGCTGCGCGCGGTGGTGAAGCTGTTGGCGCTGACCGCTGTCGGCCTTGGCATAGCGTATGCCGGTGTGCGGCCCGAAGTCTTCGCGCCGTGGCCGGGACTTGCCTGGCCCATGCCGGTGTGGCTGGCGATAGGCGGATCGGCGCTGTGGCTCGTCGTGGTGATGAACGCCGTGAACTTCATGGATGGCGCCAATGGGCTCGCCATGGGGATGGCGGCCATTGCGTCTGCGGGCCTGGCGGTCTGCGCGGCGCTGCTTGGACGGTGGGATTGCGCAGTGATGGCCGGGGCGCTCACAGGGGCGCTGTGCGGCTTCCTGGTTTGGAACGTGTCGGGCAGGCTGTTTGCGGGGGATGCGGGCGCGCTGTTTGTCGGCGCCGTGCTGGGCGGGATCGGGTTGGAGATCGTGCGCCTGCGGCCCGATCTCATGCTTGTGCCCCCGATCCTGATGCTGCCTTTCCTGTCGGACGTGCTGCTGACGCTGGCCTGGCGCGCAAAGCACGGCAAGAAGCTATTCGAGGCGCATCGCGACCACAGCTACCAGATCGCAATCAAGGCGGGGCTGAAGCACTGGCAGGTGTCGTCGGTTCACGCGGTGTGGGCGATGAATGCAGCCATCGTCGCCATCCTGTCGGCGCTGCTGGCGCGGCAGATACCAGTGATCCTGTTCGTGCTGCTGCTGCTGGTGAGCACGTGGCTGCACATGAAGATCAGGCGCGCGGGGGTGGAGAACGGGCTGGTGGGCAAGGAGATCGCGTAGGTCTACTCGGCAGCAGTCTGCTTGCCGCGCAGAAGGGCCTGCAGACGTTCGACCTCCGCAATCAAACGCGGAATCTCCTGACGCGCGGCGGCGATGAAATCCTGATCAGCATCGGTCGCACCGGTGAGGTAGATATCCTCACCGCGATCTGATGCAGGGCCCGTCATGATGAAACTATCGCCTGCCACGTGATCGCGGCCTTCGATATAGGAAACCCACGGGCCAGCGCTTGCCTTTGCCAGCAGGTTCTTCAAGTCCTTCAGGTCTTTCTGAGTGATGTCGGACATATCATCGGCCCACATTCGGGTTCGGCACTGGCGGGTAGAAAAGCTCTTGAGCCTGTTTCGCCGTCAGCCCTGACATAACACAATGATAGGGATTTCGCGAGGTGGGGCTGGGCGTCACGGTTCCGCCGGCCAGCCTGACCGCGCCAACGGTCGAGCAACCTATCTTCTGATGCGGCATCGCCAGCGCAAGCTGGTCGAGCGTGGCGGCTGCAAACGAGTTGACCGAAATTCCGTGCAGTCTGCCATCTGGATCCCGGAAAACGCCTGATCCGCGTTCAAACTTGACCGCCTGGCAAAGGCCGCCACGACACACGAGAGCGTCGTCTGGCAACACATCGTCAGCCATTTCCCCCACTCAGCCCCCCGGCCGCCAATGTTCGCGATGCTAAAACGCCCTGCTGACGCAGTAATCCGCGAGACCGGCGAGTTCGTCGTGGAAGGCGCCGCGTGCGGCGCGGCCGAGGGCGGACTGGGCGGCGGCGGCTTCCATCCGCGCGGTTTCCAGCGTGCGCTCTGCGGCGCCCGATGAGCGAATGAGATGGATGGCGTGGGCGAGGTCGCTTTCGACTTGCTCACGTTCGCCCATCACGCGGTCCCAGAACTTGCGGTCGGCGGCGTCGGCGGCTTCGCGCGCATAGAGGACCGGCAGCGTCAGCTTGCCTTCCCGGAAATCGTCGCCGATCGACTTGCCGATCACTGACGTCAGGCCACCGTAATCAAGCAGGTCGTCAACGATCTGGAAGGCGCGGCCAAGACGGCGACCGTACTCGCCCATCGCATCGGAGATGGCGACATCGTTTGTCGCCGTGCAGGCGCCAGCGCGGGCGGCAGCTTCGAACAGCGCTGCAGTCTTCGCCTCGACGATGGCCATGTATTCGGGGATGGCGAGATCCACCTTGCCGAGCGCGGCGAGCTGGCGGACTTCGCCTTCGGCGATGACGCAGCTGGCGCGCGAGAGAATGTCGAGGATGCGCAGGTCACGCGTCTCGGTCATCAGCGTGAAGGCGCGCGCGAACAGGAAGTCGCCAACGAGGATGGAGGCGGAGGCGCCCCAGACATTCTTGGCGGCGGCCTTGCCGCGGCGAAGGTCGCTGTCGTCGACCACATCATCATGAAGCAGAGTGGCCGTGTGAATGAATTCGACCGCCGCCGCGAGCTTCCACACGGGCTCGCCGCCGCGACCGCCAACCGCGCGCGCAGCCGCGAGCGTCAGCACGGGGCGCAGGCGCTTGCCGCCGGCGGAGATGAGGTAGCTGGATAGATCGGGAATGGTTGCGACGGGGCTTGCCGCGCGCTCGGCAAGCAGGCGCTCGACCTCCGCGAGGTCTCCGCTCAACATGCTCACCAGGCGGTCCATGGGCCTGGCCGCCGGCGCGTCTTGCGTCTGGACTTCGGCGTGCAGGGCCAATCGATTTCCCTTGGCTTCCAACGAGCTTCTCTAGGGCTTGTATTATACAATATTCTTCGTGTGAGAAGCTGTTCTAGAAATAGGGCTGGCGGCCGGTTGCTCCGGCGTGGCAAGTTGTCGCGAGAATGTTCCCCATATGATAGAAGTCTTGCGCACCAACAATCCCGTCCGCCTCGACTATGCGGTGGTTCTGCTCAACCGGGCGGGGTGCCACCCGTTCGTGGCGGACCGGTTCATGTCGGCGACCGAGGGCGGCATCCTGGCGTTCGAGCGGCGCATTCTTGTGCCGGATGAATGGGAAACCGTGGCGCGGGAAACGCTGAAACAGCTCGACGCCGAGATGGCGACGCTCTCCGACGACGCTGAGGCTGACCCTGAAGCAGATGAAGATCCGGCGTGAGCGTGGCGGATTCCACGCACGACCGTTTCCTCAATGGCGCCGTTACCGTCGTGCAGCCGGCGCATGGTTACCGCGCTGGGTTGGACGCCGTGCTGCTAGCCGCCTCGCTGGAAGCCGGCGGCGGCTCGCATCTGGCGGAGGCGGGCAGCGGGGCAGGAGCGGCCTTGCTGTGCGCGGCCCACAGGCTTGGGGACTGCAGCTTCTCCGGCTTTGAGCGCGAGGCGGGTTTGGTTGATCTCGCCGGGCAGGGCGTTGCGGCCAACAGGTTCGAGGCGCGCGCGGCGGTCCGCAATCACGACATCGCCGAGCGCCCCGCCGATTTCGAGAACATGTTCGACCAGTCGTTCAGCAATCCGCCCTTCTTCGAGCCGGGCGCGGTCCGGGCGCCGGCGCCGGGCAAGTCGGCCGCGTACCTCGCCACGACGCCGCTGAAGGCCTGGATCCTGTTCCTTCACCACGTCACGAAGCCAGGGGGGCGCATCACGCTGATCCACCGTGCAGCGGCGCTGGCCGACCTGCTGGAGTTGCTGAACGCCCGCGCCGGGGAGATCGAGGTGCTGCCCGTCCGTCCGGCGCCGGGGCTTGAGGCGGGGCGTGTGCTGGTGCGTGCGCGCAAGGGGCTGCGCCGGGGGCCGATACGCCTATATGATGGTCTGGTGCTGCATGCAGCGCCCGGAGGCGCGCTGACCGGGCGGGCGTCTGAAGCGCTGGCTGGTGGCGCACTGGAATGGAGGTAGCCGATCATGGGACCGATCATCCTCGTCTTCATCGTCGCGCTGCTGATCATCCTGCTCGCCATGCCGGCCATTCGCGAACGCTTCGATCGCCAACCGACGCCGCCGCCGGGGAGCGAGCCGCAGGAGGAGCCCTATGAGGTCGTCGTGCGAAGGCTCGACGATCACCGCAAGAAGACGCCCGGCGACGAGGGGCCGCCAGCCTGACCGGGGTGACCTGAACTGTCTCCCCTGCGCAACGGTCCCGTATCGGGCTGCCAGCGTCATGCCTTCGCCCAATCGCTGACTCATTCGCTGTCCACACAGACACGGTGGCCACCGCTTCCCGCAAATCGCCGCGACAAAGTGCCGTCGGACGATGCGGTCGCAGCGACCCCGCATTAAGTGAAGCGTAAGCGGCTCAGCCGAGGTTTGGTGCATGCAGGTTCTGATTCAGGCTACTTCGCTCGTCGTCGCTTTCGTGGTGCTGGCCGTCCTTGCCGTGCGCCCCAGCGGTGGCCGCCGCTAGCCTGCCTTAGCCATCATCGCCTGGATGTTGTTGCGGACCTGATCGGCCGCGCGGGTGGCCGACATACGTGTTTCATCCATCGACGCCGCCATGCCGCCGACAAGCTGGTTGATCGATGAAATCGATGTCGATGCGGTCTGCATCGTCGCTGAAATTTCGGACGTCGCAGCCGATTGTTCCTCGACGGCTGCGGCGACGGACGAGAAGCTGCTGGTGATCTCATTGACGGACGACTGAATCGCCCGCAGCGCGGAGACAACCTCAGCGGACACGGTCTGGACGCCACGGATCTCCGTTGCGATTGTCTTGGTGGCGGATGAAACCTGGGCTGCAAGCTGCTTCACCTCGGCGGCGACCACAGCAAAGCCGCGTCCAGCCTCGCCGGCGCGGGCCGACTCTATCGTGGCGTTGAGCGCGAGCAAATTGATCTGCGAGGCGATGTCGTCGATCAGTTCGACAATGCCCGACATCTGCTCGGCCGTTCGCGTCAGCGCGGCTGTCTGTGTGTCGGCGCCACGCGTGAGATCGAGGGCGCGATCAGCCGATCCCTTGGACATCGCCACGCTGGAGGAGATCTCGTTGATCGAGGCGCTCAGCTCCTCGGTTGCGGCAGCGGCGCTTTGAATTGTGCTGGACACATCGTCAGAGGCCGCAGACACCTCGGTCGTGCGCTGTGAGACCACGCCGATGTTCGAGACGATGGCGCCGATATCCTTCTCGATATCCGACGCCAGACGTTCATTGCGCTGGCGCGCTTCGACCGCCGCGGTGGTGTCCGTTGCGAATTTCACCACTTTCACGACCTTACCGTCGGCGTCCCGGATCGGGTTGTAAGACGCCTGAATCCAAACGACTCGGCCACCCTTGCCGATGCGCTTGTATTCGGCCTGCTGGAACTCTCCGCGCCGCAGGCTGTCCCAGAATTGCGTGTATGCGGGGCTGCTCGCATCGGCCTGCGCCACGAACATCCGGTGGTGCTTTCCCCTGATCTCTTCTGGCGAGTAGCCGAGCGCCGTGCAGAAATTCTCGTTCGCGCTGAGGATCACGCCGTCAAGATTGAACGAGATGATAGCCTGGCTGCGTCCGATGGCTTCGAGCTGGCCGCTGGCGTCAAGCGCCCTGCTCTTCGCCTCGGTGATGTCGGTGGCAAATTTCACGACGCGAACCACCTGGCCGGACTTGTCCTTGATCGGATTGTAGCTGGCCTGGAGCCAAACCTCGCGGCCGCCCTTGGCGATCCGTTTGAACTCTCCAGCGACGAATTCGCCGCGATTGAGAGCATCCCAGAAGCGGCGGTACTCGTCGCTGCCCACGAGGCCCGGAGGAGCGAACATGCGGTGATGGTTGCCGCTGAGCTCGGAGAGCGAGTAACCCATCACCGATGTGAAATTGGTGTTGGCGGTGATGATGTCGCCCGACGGCAAAAACTCGATGACTGCCATGACGCGATCGAGCGCCGCCAGCATGCCTTCCATATCACGGGGCGCAGGAAGGGAGTGAAGCGCGGCGGAGGCGCTGCCCTTCGGGGCGGTGCGTGACTTGAATGCTGCGAGCATGAGTGAATCCTATTAGAGTGCTAATAGCAACAGTGATGCAATCGGATTAACCGAGTCTTGATTGCAGCCGTTTTTCGGGGGGCGGACCGTGCCAGATGACAGGAAACCGGACGCGCCCTATGAAGCCGCCACAGATCAAGGACCGCCATGACCGCCAATGCCGCCGCGAAGCGCGAAATCCAGAAGCCGAAAAGCTTTCAGGAGATCATCCTGAAGCTGTCGGCCTATTGGTCGAAGCAGGGCTGCGCGATCCTGCAGCCTTACGACATGGAAGTCGGCGCGGGCACGCTGCATCCGGGGACGACGCTGCGCGCGCTGGGGCCGAAGCCATGGTTTGCGGCCTATCCGCAGCCGAGCCGCCGGCCGAAGGATGGGCGCTATGGCGAGAACCCCAACCGGCTGCAGCACTACTACCAGTATCAGGTGATCCTGAAGCCGAATCCGCCGGACATTCAGGACCTCTACCTGCAAAGCCTCTACGAGATCGGCATTGATCCCTCCGTCCACGATATCCGCTTCGTCGAGGACGACTGGGAGAACCCCACGGTCGGCGCCTGGGGCCTCGGCTGGGAAGTCTGGTGCGACGGGATGGAAGTCTCGCAGTTTACCTACTTCCAGCAGGTCGGCGGTCTTGATGTGCGGCCGGTCTCTGGCGAGCTGACTTACGGGCTTGAGCGGCTGGCGATGTATGTGTTCGGCGTCGACCGCGTCTATGACCTGCCGTTCAACGATCCGCAGTCGCAGTATCCGCTGACGTATGGCGATGTGTTCCTCGAGAACGAGAAGCAGCAGTCGGCGTACAATTTCGAGCACGCGGATACCGAAGCGCTGCAGCGCTGGTTCAGCGACTGCGAGAAGGTTTGCAAGAAACTGCTCGGGCTGGAAAAGCCGCTGCCGCTGCCCGCCTATGAGCAGGCGTTGAAGGCGAGCCACATATTCAACCTGCTGGATGCGCGTGGCGTCATTTCTCCGACGGAGCGGCAGAGCTTCATCGGCCGCGTGCGTGATCTTGCAAAGGGCAGCGCCGAGGCGTGGGAGAAATCGCAGCAGCCGGCGTAGGGCGGCTGCGCCGAGGGCGAGCGGCGAGTCTTCGGGGGCTGTCGCGAGATATTGTCGAGACTGGGCGAGAATCCGCAGTAGCGTGCTCGCAACGGCTTAATCCTGTTGTTCCCGCCGCCAGCCGCGTTATGACGGCATTCATGCCTCACGACGCACGAAAGCGTTCATGAAACTCGCCTACCACATCCTCACGCATGTCCTTGGACTTGGCTGCGTCGCGGCTTGTCTCGCCATCGTGCTGAGCAAGGGCGATCTGGATATTCATTGGGCCGGCTGGATCGCGACGGCATATTTCGCGGTGATGGCGCTGGGCATCGTTGCGGGCCTGTTTCCGTGGCGGGGCAGGCCGCTGCAGATCCTGGTCAAGGGCGTCTATGTGATGTCGGCGCTGGCGCTGATCGGCTTTGGTTTCGCGATGAACGATCCGATGCGCGTGCATCTCTGGATGGTGCTGACGGGGTTGGGCGGGGCGATCGTGCTGCGCGTGATCTTGAAGGTGGTTTTCCATCTGCGTGATGGCGGCGACGATGTTGCGCCGCCTTCGGCGCCAGCGACGGAAGAAGCGCCGGGCAAGTCGTCTCACGACGCGCTGTTTGGCTGACAGGGGAAGTCATGACGCCGAAGCCGGTTTCAATCGCGGAGAAATTCACGCTGTTCGATCAGCCCTGGAGCCCGAAGCGCGTCGGGCGGGTGGACGATCACGATGTGCGGCTGGTGCGGCTGCAGGGCGAGTTTCACTGGCATCATCATGCCGATGCGGATGAGATGTTCCTTGTGGTGGGCGGCACGCTGCGCATGCATTTTCGCGAGCGGTTCGAGGATATCGGCGCGGGCGCGTTCATCATCGTGCCAAAGGGCGTGGAGCATAAGCCCGAGGCGCTTGGCGGCGAGTGTCAGGTCGTGCTGTTCGAGAAGTCCGAAGTGGTGAACACCGGCGACGGGGTTCTGAACGAACGCACCGTCGCCGATCCGGATTTCATCTAGCGATCTCCGCCCACGCGCCCTGCGCCCTGCAGGCAGAGGCCGCCGTCGCAGGGGATGATGGCCCCGGTGATGTAGGCGGCGGCGTCCGAGGAGAGGAAGAGGGCGAGGTCAGCCACTTCGTCTTTCGTGCCGAGGCGTTGCAGAGGATTTCCCTTGGCGCTCTTGGCCATCGCTTCGGGCGTTGGAGCGAGGCGGGCCATGCCTTCCGTGTCGGCGATGGGGCCGGGGATGATCGAGTTGAGGCGCACGCCCATCGGGCCCCATTCCACCGCCAGCGTCTTGATCAACATGTCGGCGCCGGCCTTTGCGGCGTTCACATGCGCCTGCAGCGGATAAGGGTGGATGGACTGCGGAGCGGAGATCGAGATGCAGGACGCGCCCGGCTTGCGCAGGTGGGGGAAGCCCTGGCGCATCACGTTGTAGAGGCCGACGAGGTCGATATCGATCACGGCGCGGAAGCCGTTGTAGGAAATGCCGTTGAACGGCGCGACGAAGTTGCCGGCGGCGCCGGAGACGAGGATGTCGATCTCGCCGTGGGCGGCGACGGACGCGGCGAAGGCGGCGCCGACGCCGTCATGGTCGCGGACATCCTGTGCGATCCCGATGCACTTGCCGCCCTTGGCGCGGATGCCGGCGGCGGCGGCTTCGATTTTTTCCTGCGAGCGAGAGAGGATGGTGACGGCGGCGCCGGCTTGCGCAAGGCGCGTGGCGATCTGCAGGTTGATGCCGCTGGAGGCGCCGGCGACGAAGGCGGTCTTCCCGGCCAGCAGGTTGTCCTTGAACGTTGTCATGGCGGCTCCTTAAAATTTACGACGTAAATAATACGAACGCGCCGGGCTGGCAAGTCGTCACTTGTGATTGCCGGCGGGGCAGGCGAGGTTGCGGCAAAACAGAATCCCCTTCGAGGGGGAGGGAGACGGACGCCAATGAAGTTCCAGATGGTTCTTGCTGCTGCTGCAGTCGCAACGCTCGCCGGGTGCATGTCGGTTTCCGTCCGGGAGAACGTGACGCCTGCGGCGTCCGTACAGGCGGCGACGCCGATGCCGCCGATCACGATCTATCACCTTGAAGGACGACGTTCCGAGCGGGTGGTGTGGCTGATGGAGGAGCTGGGCTTTCCCTATGAGCTGAAGTTCGTGAACAACAGCCTCGGCGCGTCGCTGGCGGAAATCCGCAAGGTGAATCCGAAAATGCCGACGGCCCCGACGGTGATCTATGGCGATCAGGTGTTGATGGAGTCGGGCGCAATCATCGATGTGATCCTGCGCCGCCACGCCCCGGGCAAGCTGATGCCAGCGCTCGATAGCCCGGAATATCCCTGGCACCAGATCTGGTATCAGTATGCCGAAGGCTCGCTGCTGCCGCGCGTGGGAACGGACTACAATGTCTGGCAGATCAAGCCGCCGGAGAAACGCTCGCCACTGGTGGATTCCGAGAACGTCATCCGTTTCGCCGAGGACTGGCTGACGACGCACCCGTATTTCGGTGGCTCGGAATTCACGTCCGCTGACATCATGATGGAATTCGCGCTGCGCTATACGTTCCTGCTGAACATCGTCGACACAGAGAACTATCCGAAAATCCTCGACTGGCTGGATCGCATGCACACGCGCCCCGCCTATAAGCGCATGGTAGCGACCGCGAGGCCCAACGGCATGATCGGCCCGCCCGTGCCGCTGCCGGACGAGGCGCGCCCGCCGCCGCGCTAGGCGCGCCGTTTCTCCTATCGAGATCGTGTCTCGCAGCGCCCGGCGACGCATGCTACGCGTAGTGTAATAATAATTATCGGGAGAGAAACGCCATGAAACGCCTGCTACTGGCCGCAGCCATGATCGCGGTTGCCGGATGCTCCACAGCTCCTGCGCCTGCCTCCACCGCGGCTATGGCGATGGAGATGCCGAAGATCACCATCTACCACCTCGAAGGCCGCCGCTCCGAGCGGATCGTGTGGCTGATGGAAGAACTCGGCCTGCCGTACGAACTGGTGTTCAAGCGCGGCGACCTTGCCGGGTCGATGGCCGAAATCCGGAAGGTGAACCCTGGCATGCCCGTGGCGCCGACCGTGACGGTGGGCGACCAGGTGCTGACCGAGAGCGGCGCGATCATTGAGACGATCATCAACCGCTATGCGCCAGGCAAGCTGACGCCTGCGCTCGACAGCCCGGACTATCCCAATCACCTGATCTGGATGCATCACGCGGAAGGCTCGCTCGCCTCGCGCCTCATCGCGGACTATCGCGTATGGATGATCAATCCGCCGAAGGAGCGTTCGCGCATGGTGGATTCCGAGGCCGAGGTGCAGTTTGCGGAAGACTATCTCGCCAAGCATCCCTATTTCGGCGGGGCGGAGTTCTCGGCGGCCGACATCATGATGGTGTTCCCGCTGAACTTCGGGATGGCGCTGAACATCGTCGACAAGACGCGCTTTCCCAACATCAACGCCTGGAAGGCCCGCATGGAAGCCCGCCCGGCCTATCAGCGCATGCTGGCCAAGGCGCGGCCGGATGGGATGATCGGCAACCTGCCGGCCCTGCCGGCGCACGCCCCGCCGGGGCCGCGCCCGGGCCAGTAACTGACACATGGCCGTCGGAATTGTGCTGTGGAGCGGTGAAAGCCGCTTCACAGCTTCCGCCGCCGTGCTCTAGAACCGGCGCATGAGAACGCTGCTTGCCACCCTTGTGCTCGTGTCCGCCTGCGCCTGTTCGCCGTCGTCCACGCCAACGCCCGCCGCCCCGGCCGCCGACGCGATGCCCGCCTACAGCTATGATGTGGTGAACACCTATCCGCACGATCCCAAGGCGTTCACTCAGGGCCTCCTCTTCACCGACGGCGTTCTCTACGAGACGACCGGGCAGGAGGGAGAATCCTGGCTGCGCAAGGTCGACCTCGCGACGGGCAATGTGCTGCAGCAGCACGACATGTCGGCCGAGGTGTTTGGCGAAGGGATGGTGATCTGGGGCGACAGGATCATCACGCTCACCTGGCGCAACAAGAAGGGCTTCATCTTCGACAAGGCCACGTTCGCGCAGAAGGGCGAATGGACCTATGAGGGCGAAGGCTGGGGACTGACCGCCGACGACACGCAGATCTACATGAGCGACGGCACGGCGCAGATCCGCAAGATCAATCCGGAGACGCTGCAGGAAACCGGCCGCATCGACGTGACGATGAACGGCAAGCCGGTGGACCAACTCAACGAACTTGAATTCGTGAAGGGCGAAATCTGGGCCAACGTGTTCCAGACGGACCGCATCGTGCGCATCGACCCGGCGACGGGCGAGGTGAAGGGCGTCGTCTATCTCGGCGGCCTGCTGAAGCCGGACGAGCGGCGCAAGACGGATGTGCTGAACGGCATTGCGTGGGACAAGGCGGGCGATCGCATCTTCGTGACCGGCAAGTACTGGCCCAAGCTGTTCGAGATCCGCGTCAAGGATCCCGCCGCAAATCCATGAAGTGGATTGCCGCCTTCGCGGTTCTGACGCTGGCTGCGTGTGGCGGCGAGGCGGCTGACCCCGAGGCGGAATTCCAGCGCGACCTTGCGGCGGCACGCGATCAGGCGCGCGCGTCGCTGTCGTTCTTCTGGGAGCGCTTCGCCGATCCGGGGGACGGCGAATACGACTTCTCGCTGAAGGCCGCTTTCCCGCGCCGCGACGGTCAGCCGGGCGAGGAGGAGGCGTGGGTGCAGTACATCGCCCGAGCGCCGGACAAGATCGTGGGCGAGCTGGCCAGCGCACCGCGCTTCTTGGGCGGGCTGAAGAAGGGGGCGATAATGAGCTTTCAGGAAAGCCAGGTCGTCGACTGGGCGTTCTTCCAGGGCGAGAAGCTGCTGGGGCACTATACGACGCGGGTGATGCTGCCGCGGCTGGATTCGACGCAGGCTGATGTCTTGCGCGAGGTACTGTCGAGCGATCCGAAGGGCGGGGATTGATAGCGGAAGGTCAGGGTAAGGCCATCGACCTGGCCCCTGCCATTGCCTCTTCCATGCTGTCGAAGTTTCTCAAGCTCGTGATTGTTGCGTCCCGGACAACCGGCAAGTCATCCATACCGGCGATGACGACACCTCGACAGGCAGCGCTCTCCCAAAGCGCATCGAGCGTGTTCGGCCTGACGCTGGTGATGCGGTTGTCGTCAGACACCACTGCTACCACGTCGCCGTCGAGGCCAGCCAAGGCCGCATTTGTGAAGGAGTATCTTGCCGCGTCACACACGAAGACCATGTCCGAGACCTGATAGTGAAAGCGCAGGTTTCCGCCGGCAACTCCATGGCCCGAGCTGGAGTAGCTGAAGGTCTTCAGTATCGCCGTTTGGTCCTTGTCGTCCGGCTTCGGGCCGGGCGCCGACCATGCAAGCACCTCGCCCGTCCTGAGGGTGACAACGGTCCAGCCGGTTTCGGCTTCCTGAGCGGAGGCTGATCCTGCAAGGAGGGCTGCCGCGAGAACTAACGCTTCTGTTCGCATCAATGCGCCAACCCCTGTCTGACCCCATGGACGTATGCGGATGCTAACAAAACTGATTCCGGAGCGCCAGTGATCCGGCTATCGCTCGCGCAGCCCGTGCTGCTTCATGCGCCAGATCAGATGGTCGATGCGGTCCTGGCCGAAGAAGGGTTCGCCTTCGAAGACGAACAGCGGCACGCCCCAGTGGCCGGCGCTGTTCTGGGCGGTTTCGTTGGCTTCGATGATGGCGTCGAGGCGGGCGGCGTCGGCGACTGCATCGCGTTCGAGCGCTGCGCCATCGAGGCCGACGGCGTCGGCGCAGGCGGCGAGTTTGCCGTCTTCGTGCCAGTTCTCGGTTTCGCCGGACCACATCATGTAGCTGGCCTTGCGCACGAAGTCGAAGCTACGACCGCGCTCCGCAGCGAGCGCGCCGAGACGGGAGACGCGCATGATGTAGGGCTGGTCCTTTGCGACCTCGCGCGTTTCGCGGTCCTGCACGATGGGATCGGGGCGGGGCCAGCGATAGGGGATGTTGTTGATCTCGGCGATGCGCTTCGTGTCCTTCGCGAGATAGGGCGGCCAGAGCGGGTTTACCTGTCGGAAGAAGCCGGGGATGCGCACGGCGATGGGCCGCACGATGCGCATGTTCGCCTGCGCATCGTATTTCCCCATCAGGGCCTCAATCATCGGCATGGCGAGATAGGAATATGGGCTGCGGAAGGAGAAGTAGAAGTCGAAGGTGAGGGTCATGGGCGGACGCTAACTCTTCCCACGCTCGCGGGGGAAGTCCTCAAACGGGCCGATAGCCGCGACTTGTCATTCCCGCCGTAGCCCAAAAGGGCGGAGAGCGGGAAACCCGGGGCAGCAAACAGTGTCCTCTTGGCTCCTGGGTTCCGGCTCGCCCGCTTCGCGTGCGTCCGGAATGACAATGCTGGAAAGGCCAAGTTTGCCCCGGGCAAACCTTCCCAAAACCCTTGCCTTTGGCCTCGTTCCGCTGCACTGACGCAGCGAATTCCGCGACTGCGAACAAGGCCAAATGCCCCAGCTTCTGCTTGAAATCCTGTCCGAGGAAATCCCGGCCCGCATGCAGGCGAAGGCCGAGGCGGACCTTGTGAAAGCGCTGATGGACGGGCTGACGGCGGCGGGCCTCATTCCGGAGGGCATCAAGGGCTTCTCTGGGCCGCGCCGGCTTGTTGCCGTGGCAGACGGCCTGCCGGTGAAATCGGCGGATGTGGTGGAAGATGTGATCGGCCCGAAGGAGGGCGCGCCGGAGGCGGCGATCCAGGGCTTCCTGAAGAAGGCGGGGCTGAGCGACATTGTCCAAGCGCATGTGCACGAGGTTCCCAAGAAGGGGCGCGTGTATGTCGCGCATGTTCGCAAGCCGGGTCGGCAGACGGCGGATGTGATCGCGGCGCTCGTGCCGCAGATCATTCGTGGCTTCCACTGGCCGAAGTCGATGCGGTGGGGGACTGGCGACCTGCGCTGGGTGCGCCCGATCAGCCGCATCCTCTGCACCTTCGATGGCGAGGTCGTGCCGTTCGAGATCGAGGGCATCAAGTCGGACAATCTCACCGAGGGCCATCGCGTGATGGGGCGCGGACCGTACAAGGTGCGCCGGTTCGATGATTATTCGGACGTGCTCAAGAACAAGGGCCGCGTGATCCTTGATCGTGAAGAGCGCAAGGAAACCATCCTCACAGACGCCAGGCAGCTGTGCGCCGCGCAGAACCTGGAACTGGTCGACGATATCGGTCTGCTGGAGGAAGTGGCGGGACTGGCCGAGTATCCGGTCGTCATCATGGGCGACATGGATCCTTCGTTCCTGGATTTGCCGCCTGAAGTCATCAAGCTGTCGATGCGCACGCACCAGAAGTATTTCGCGGTGCGCGATCCGGCGAAGACCGATGGCGGGTTGGCGCCGAAGTTTGTTGTTGTGGCGAACCTCAATGCGGCGGATGGCGGCAAGAAGATCGCCGAAGGCAATTCGCGCGTGCTGTCAGCGCGCCTGAACGATGCGCGGTTCTTCTGGGACAATGACCGGAAGGTCTCGCTGGAGTCGCGCTTCGAGAAGCTGGGCAATATCGTGTTCCATGAGAAGCTGGGCACGGTGAAGGACAAGGCCGAGCGCGTGATGGCGCTGGCGAAGGAACTGGCGCCGAAGGTTGGCGCCGATCCGGCGCAGGCGGAGCGCGCGGCGAAGCTGGCGAAGTGCGATCTCGTGTCGGACATGGTCGGCGAGTTCGCGGAACTCGAAGGCGTGATGGGCCGCTACTACGCGACGCTGCAGAAGGAACCGCAGGCGGTCGCGGATGCGGTACGTGATCACTATAAGCCGAAGGGGCCGGGCGATAGCGTTCCGAGCGATCCGGTGGGCGTGGCGGTCGCGCTGGCAGAAAAACTGGACACGCTAGCTGGGTTTTGGACAATCGACGAAAAGCCAACCGGGTCCAAAGATCCATTCGCTTTGAGGCGTGCGGCGCTGGGCATCGTGAGGTTGATCCTCCAAAACCAGCTGCGAATTTCGCTGGGCTTCGAATGCTGGGAGGCTTCTCGCAGGCACGTCTTGTCGACGTTTGATAGTGATCCAAGAATCAAAGAGCTCGATAGCTTTCATAGCGCACTGCCCAAAGGTGTCGGAGAAGACGTTGTCGCGGCATTTCTGAAGGACTTCCTGCGGCGCCATCCGGCGGAAGCGATTAGCGCTTCTATCCAAGAGAGCGCTATGGATAGCGCGCGCTTGGCCGCCAGTCTGCGTGACTTTCTGTTGGAGCGACTGCGCGTCCAGCTCAAAGAGCAGGGCGGGCGCCATGACCTTGTCGAAGCGGCAATCGTTTTGCAGGGGCAGGGTGTCACCATTGATGGCGTAAAGTCGGATGCAATCGATGACGATCTCGTCCGGATTGCAAAACGTGTGGAAGCGCTGGGTGAGTTTCTTTCGACCGAGGACGGGAAGAACCTGCTCGCGGGGTACAAGCGGGCGGCGAATATTCTGGCGATTGAAGAGAAGAAGGACGGCAGGTCTTATTCTGGGCAGGGCAAGGCTCTGAAGGGCGATCCGGCTGAGGTCGCTGCGCTTGTGTCGGCGCTTGAGAAGGCGGCGCCTGAGGCGGACGCCGCGCTCGAAAAGGAAGATTTCGCGGGGGCCATGCGGGCGCTGTCGAAGCTGCGCGCGCCGGTGGATGCGTTCTTCGACAAGGTCACTGTTAACGCGGATGACAAGGATGCCCGCGTAAACCGGTTGATGATCCTTTCGCAGATTCGCGATGCGCTGGGGCGCGTGGCGGATTTCTCGAAGGTGGAGGGGTGACATTTGTGAGGACGCGCCTCGTCCTTCGAGACGCGCCCTTTGGGCGCCCTCAGGATGAGGCGCTGGGATAGACTAACGCTCCGGTTGTCATCCCGGCCGGAGCGAAGCGGAGAGCCGGGACCCATTCCTCGGCTGTCGGTGTGGATGAATGGGTCCCGGCTCGCGCTGCGCGCGTCCGGGATGACAAGCAGTGGAACTGATAAAGGGCTTCAAGCATGTCCCAACTCGCCACCAAGTGGGTGTATGATTTCGGCGGCGGCGCCTCGGATGGCGATGCGTCGATGAAGAACCTGCTGGGGGGCAAGGGGGCGAACCTGGCCGAGATGTCGAAGCTGGGCCTGCC
>DLHI01000002.1:0-50637 GCA_002483135.1 Hyphomonadaceae bacterium UBA7672
ACAGGGCAAACCTGAGAGATAGCGGCCTCTTGCCCCTAAGCCTTCGGCCGCTTCGCAAACACGATCCGCTCGCCATGTCGCGTAAAGCTCGGCTCGAAATATTGCGGCAAGGTCGCCGCTACTTCCTGTGGCGTCGGCAGGGTGAGCGGGTCCTCGCCAGGCATCGCCTTGAAGCGCATTTCAGTGCGCACGGCGCCCGGGTCGAACAGGTTCACGCGGATCGGCGTCTTCTCGATCTCGTCGGCATAGCAGGCGATCATCGTCTCGAGCGCCGCCTTGCTCGCCCCATAAACGCCCCAGAACGCGCGCGGACGCGGCACGATCCCGGTCGTCACAAACAGCGCGCGCCCCGCCTCGCTCATCCGCAACAGCGGGTGTGTCGCGCGGATCAGCCGCCAGTTCGCGGTGAAGTTGATCTCCATCGTCTCGGTGAACGCCGCCGGCGAGATCGTCTCCAGAGGGCCCAGCGTGCCGAGTACGCCCGCATTTCCGAGCAATCCATCCAGCCGCCCAAACCGTTCCAGCAGCGCACCGGCCAGCCGGTCGATCGCCGCCATGTCGCGCAGGTCCATCGGGATCAGCGTCGCATTGCGATTGGTCGCCGCCAGGATTTCATCATCCAGCGCCGTCAGCGCCTTCTCGGACCGCGCCACCGCGATCACATGGTTGCCAGCCTTCGCCAGCTCAAGCGCCGCCGCACGCCCAATGCCCTTCGAGGCGCCCGTGACGAGAATGATACGGCGATCGGTCATGATCCCTCAATCATCCAGCAGCGACAGCTGCTGTTCCTTGGACGCCATGTCGTGGTCGCGGTCGACCAGGCGCGTGGGATAATCGCCGGTGAAGCAATGATCGGCGAACTGTGGCGCGTCGTCGTTGCGCGGTCCCGCGCCCAGCGCTTCATAGAAGCCGGGCAGGGAGATGAACGACAGCGAGTCCACCTTCAGGTAGCGCTTCATCTGGTCGATCGTCATCGAAGACGCGATCAGCTCGTCCTTGGACGGCATGTCGATGCCGTAGAAGTCCGGATGCTTGATCGGCGGGCTCGCCACGCGGAAATGGATTTCGCTCGCGCCAGCATCGCGGATCATCTGCACGATGCGCTGGGACGTGTTCCCGCGCACGATCGAGTCATCCACCAGCACCACGCGCTTGCCTTCGAGGATCGGCTTGTTGGGCGCATGCTTGCGCGAGATCGACCGCTGGCGACCCGTCTGCGTCGGCTGGATGAAGGTGCGACCGACATAGTGGTTGCGGATGATGCCGAAGCCGAAGGGAATGCCCGAAGCCTCCGCATATCCCAGCGCCGCGGGGTTGCCGCCATCGGGCACCGGGCAGACGAGATCCGCCTCCACATGGCTTTCACGCGCAAGTACACGTCCGAAATTCTGCCGCGTCTCGTAAACGCTCTGGCCGTGCATGATGGAGTCGGGCCGCGCGAAGTAGACATATTCGAACACGCACGGGCTCGCGCGCATGGCGGGGAAGGGCGTCAGGCTCTCGACGCCCTGCTCGGTGATCACCACCACTTCGCCCGCCTCGATATTGCGCACGAAGCTGGCGCCGATCGCATCGAGCGCGCATGTCTCCGAACACAGCACCGGCGCGCCGTCGATCTCGCCGAGCACCAGCGGACGCAGGCCCCACGGATCGCGGGCGCCGATCATCTTGTCATTGGTCAGCGCCACAAAGGCATAACCGCCATCAAGCTGCCGCAGCGCGTCGATGAAGCGATCCTCGATCCGGTTGCGCTGTGAGCGCGCCGTCAGTTGCAGGACGACTTCGGTATCCATCGTCGACTGGAAGATCGCGCCGTTCATCACCAGCTGGCGGTGGATCGCGCGGGCGTTGGTGAGGTTGCCATTGTGCGCCACGGCGAGGCCGCCATGCGCGAGGTCCGCATAGATCGGCTGGATATTGCGCACCACCACCCGGCCCGAAGTCGAATACCGGTTGTGGCCGATGGCGTTCCGCCCCGGCAGTCGCGAGATCGCCCCGCTGTCATGCGCGAAGTTATCACCGACCAGACCCATGTGCCGCTCGGAGCGGAATGCGCCGCCCTTGGCGTCGAAGGTCACAATGCCGCAGGCTTCCTGTCCGCGATGCTGCAGGGCGTGCAGCCCCAGCGCGGTGAGCACAGCGGCGTCGTCTCGTCCGAAGACGCCAAACACCCCGCACTTGTGCCCCATCCCGTCCTTCCGGCCGGGATGGAAGTCATCTTCCCAATCCGCGCCGTCGAACTGATCAGGATTGGCCAATCCGGCCTCCCTATGGGTTTACTGCGCTGCCGTCCCGCCGTTGCCAGCGTTGGCCGGACCAGTGAAGAACTCGATGACCGTGGTCAAGCCATCTCCGACCCATCCGGCTGCTTCATTGAGGATGGGATAGGATTGGCTCTTGGCGATTTCAGGCGGTTCCTCGCCCGGCCGAACCATCTGGTGCATCAAAAGCAGGAAAAGGATCACCGCCAGAAGGCCCCGCACCACGCCAAAACCCGCGCCAGCGATCCGGTCGAGGGCCCCGATTTCCGGCGCCGCGTGGATCAGTTTCGACAGCCGCTGGCCGAGGAAAGCTGCGATGCCATAAGCCGCCAGGAAGCCCACCAGGAACAGGATCAGTCCCGGAACCATGGATTTGGGGTCATCGGGCGCAATCATTTGCTGCAGGGGCGCCTGGAACAGCTTGATGCACAGCCAGGCCGAAAGCCCGCCGATCGTGAAGGCGATGACGGAAAACGCCTCGCGAATCAGTCCCCGGCCGACGGACATCACCGCCGACAGCAGAATCACCGCGACCACGACAACGTCGAACACCCAGGGTGGCATGCAACTGGCCCTCTACTCCGCCCCCCCGCCGAGCACATCGACGAGGTCCTGCAGCCTCGTTACCGCATGGACGGCCATCCCGTCGACCGTATCTGGCGCCCCAGGGGGGGCAAAAGCCCTTGTAAATCCCAACCTTGCTGCTTCCTTCAGGCGCGGCTCGATCCGCCCGACCGGCCGGATTGCCCCGGAAAGCGCCACCTCTCCAAAAAACACCGATCCAGCAGGGAAGGGCCGGTCGATCAGGGCAGACGCCAGCGCCGCCGCCGCCGCAAGGTCTCCGGCCGGCTCGGCAATGCGATAGCCCCCGGTCACACTGAGATAAACGTCGCGCATGCCGAATCGCAGATCGCAGCGCGCATCGAACACGGCCAGCAGCATTGAAAGCCGCGCCCCGTCCCAGCCCACGACGGACCGGCGCGGGCTGCCGGCCGACTCCGGCCCCGCCAGCGCCTGCACCTCGGACAATACGGGCCGCGATCCTTCCATCGCCGCGAACACGGCGCGGCCGGATGTTTCCGCTTCCGCGCCCGCAAGGAACAGCGATGATGGATCACGCGAGGGCATCAGCCCCATCTCGCCCATCTCGAACACGCCGATCTCGTCGGTCGGGCCAAAGCGGTTCTTCACCGAGCGCAGGATGCGGAATTGATGCCCGCGCTCGCCCTCGAAATAGAACACCGCGTCCACCATGTGCTCGAGCACGCGCGGGCCCGCGATCTGTCCATCCTTGGTCACGTGGCCAACGAGGATCACAGCGGCGCCGGTCTTCTTCGCGAAGCGCGTCAGCTCCTGCGCGCATGCCCGCACCTGTCCCACAGAGCCGGGCGCCGCCTCGAGGCTGTCGGACCACAACGTCTGCACGCTGTCGATCACCACGACTTCCGGAGCCGAGGCCTTCAGCGCCTTCAGGATCGAACGCAGATCCGTCTCTGCGGCCAATTGCACCGGCGCTGCCGACACGCCCAGCCGTCGCGCGCGTCCCTGGATCTGCGAGATCGCTTCCTCGCCCGAAATGTAGATCGCCTTCGTCCCAGCCTTCGCCATCGCGGCGGCCGCCTGCAGCAGCAGCGTTGATTTGCCTATCCCAGGGTCGCCGCCCACGAGAACGGCCGACGAGCGCGCAATGCCGCCACCGAACACACGGTCGAGCTCGTCTATCCCCGTCGACAGGCGCGGGGGCGGCGGATCGCTGGAATCGAGCGGGGAGAACTCCACCGTCCCGGTTCGCGTCTTCGAGCCGGACGCCGGAGCAGCCAGCCCGCCCGGCGGGGACGCTACGGATTCCTCCACCAGCGTATTCCACGCTCCACAGCCCTCGCACTTGCCGGACCATTTCGCATGGGTGGTTCCGCAGGACTGGCAGACAAAAGCAGTGGTTGATTTGGCCATGTCGCACCCTGTCAGGTCCGGCGATTCCCGGCCAGCCGGCGTTTCAGCCTGAAATTTCGGCGTCCCGGAATCTACTTTCCCACCCCCCGTCAACCTAGCTTATAGTCAGCACAGGCCGCGACTGGGGCCAAACGTGAGGGAACGCCATGGCGCGCTACAACAGCATCATCGAAACGGTCGGTCGCACCCCGGTCGTACGGATCAACAAGCTGGCGCCGGAAGGCGTCAACCTCTGGGTCAAAGTCGAAGCATTCAACCCGCTCGGCTCAGTCAAGGATCGCCTGGCGCTCGGCGTCATCGAGGCCGCTGAAAAGTCCGGCGAACTGAAGCCCGGCCAGACCGTCGTGGAGATGACCTCGGGCAACACCGGCATCGGCCTTGCCATGGTGTGCGCCGCCAAGGGCTATCCGCTGGTCATCGTCATGCCCGAGAGTTTCTCGGTCGAGCGCCGCAAGCTGATGCGCTTCCTCGGCGCCAAGGTTCTGCTGACCCCGGCGGCCCAGCGCGCCACGGGCGCGATCAACAAGGCTGCCGAACTCGCCAAGGCCCACGGCTGGTTCCAGACGCGCCAGTTCGAAAATCCGGCGAACCCCGCCTATCACGAGAAGACAACCGGCCCCGAGATCGTGGCTGACTTTAAGGACATCGGTCTCGACTACTTTGTCACGGGATTTGGAACGGGCGGCACACTCAACGGCGTCGCGCGCGTGCTGGCGAAGGAAAGCCCCCGCACCAAGATCGTGGTCAGTGAGCCCGCTGACGCTCCGATGCTCACCAGCGGCCAGTCCCAGCCGCGCAATCCGGACGGCACGCCGTCCTCGGGCCATCCGGCCTGGAAGCCGCACCCGATGCAGGGCTGGTCGCCTGACTTCATCCCCAAGATCACCGGCGAGGTGGACTTCTCCCGCGTGCATAAGGTGCTCACTGTCACGAATGCCGAAGCAATGAAGTGCAGCCAGGATCTGGCGGCGAAGGAAGGCATTTTCGTCGGCATCACCTCCGGCGCGACCTTTGCGTCAGCGCTCGAAGTCGCGAAGGCGGCGCCCAAGGGCGCGAACATTCTCGCCATGCTGCCGGACACGGGCGAGCGTTATCTCTCGACGCCGCTGTTCGCCAACATTCCAGCCGAGATGACGGAAGACGAACTCAACCTCGTCAAATCGACACCCTCGGCCCATCCTGTTCCGGCTGCCTGACAAGGAACGTAGAACGTCGTGTCGTCTTACCGTCGGTGGCCATTCGGGCGCGCGCGACACTGATGGCCGGATCAGCCAACTGATCCGGCCAGGGATGCGAACGCAATGAGCGCAGACTACGAGAAGCTGTTCGCCGAGATTGCTACATACGCCGCGCGCCGCCGCGCCGCCGATCCATCGCGCCACCACGCGCCGACGGCGACTTATGCGGGGCAGGTCAGCGATTTCAGACTGGATGTCTCGCAATCTGCTTCGCCCGAACAGGTCATCCGCGAGTTGATCGAGATCGCCGAACCCGGTCTCGCGGCGATCACCGCGCCGCGCTTCTTCGGATGGGTGATGGGCGGCAGCAATCCAACCGGCGTAGCGGCGGACTGGCTCACGTCCATCTGGGGTCAGAACGCCGGCAATCACATGGCGACACCCGCCGCCGCCGCCGTGGAAACAGCATCCGCCGCCGCGCTGCTCGAGCTTCTCGACCTGCCACGCGAGTCCTCCGTAGGCTTCGTTACCGGCGCCACCATGGCCAGCTTCACCTGTCTAGCCGCCGCACGCAGCGCCGTGCTGCATCGCGCCGGCTACGATCTCGAAGCCAACGGCATGGCCGGGGCGCCGCCGATCACCATCGTGTTGGGCGAGGAGGCGCATTCTACCATCTTCTCCGGCCTCAAATATCTCGGCTTCGGCGAGCGCAACACCGTCAAGGTCGCGGTGAACCGCAACGGCGCGATGGAAGCAGGCGCGCTTGCCGCCGCTATGCAGAAGACGCAAGGGCCGGTGATCGTCATCGCTCAGGCCGGTCACATCAACAGCGGCGCCTTCGATCCGTTCGTCGAGATTGCGCGCATCGCACGTGCGTATGGCGCATGGCTGCACATCGACGGCGCCTTTGGCCTATGGGCGCGCGCAACGACGACGCATCGCGCGCTCGGCGAGGGGCTTGAACTTGCAGACTCATGGTCTGTCGACGGCCACAAATGGCTGCAGACGCCATACGACAGCGCCTACGCCATCGTGCGCGACCGCCAAGCCCACCTCCGCGCCATGCAGATCGCCGCCAGCTATCTCCCCGCTTCCGCCGGTGCAGACCGCGCCCCCGCCGACTACGTGCCGGAACTCTCCCGCCGCGCACGCGGCTTTGCGACCTGGGCGATGATCCGTCTTCTCGGTCGCGAGGGCATCGCCAGCATGGTCTCGCGCCACTGCGCCCTTGCGCGCCGCTTTGCGCAGAAGCTCGGGGTCGAGCCCGGCGTCGAGATCATGAACGATGTCGCGCTCAATCAGGTCGCCGTCCATTTCGGCAGCGACGCGCAGACGCAGGCGGTGATTGCTCGCGTGCAGGCCAGCGGCGAATGCTTCGTCGCCGGCGCCAACTGGCGCGGCAAGGCGATCATGCGCATCTCGGTCACGAACGAGAACACGACCGAGGCGGACGTGGATCGTTCAGTCGCCGCGATGCTCAAGGCGTGGAGTGAGGTACGCGGCTAACGCGGAACGAAGCACCAGAGTCCAGTGCATACCCCGAACACGAACTGCGCAATCAGATCCAGCAGTCCGCCCGCCACCAGGATCGGCAGGCCGACCCACAGAAAGCCCAGCCATATCGCCATCGGCGTAATGCGCGGTTCGGGCAGCCTGTGCCCAGCTATGGTTTGCAGTTTGGCGCGCGCCATGGTCGATCCTGTTCAGCGTTCACCATTTGGGAGCGGGAATCGCTAATTCTTGGCAAATGACCGCGAACCAGCCCCCCATCCATATCGAATGGAACAGCGTTCCCTGGGAACTCTACGACGCCGAGCTGTCGAAGCGTCCGCATGCTTACCAGCAAGACTGGGCCTACGCCGCCACGCTGATAACGCCCAACAAGAGCGTCGACATGGTGACGGCCCATGTGACCCGTCAGGATGGCTCCGTGGTCGCGCAGGCGCTGTTCATGGTACGTCGCTTTGCGATGATCGTGCGCGTCGCCGTTTGTTCCTATGGCCCCGTGTGGGGCGACATGGTCACGCCGGAAGAGAAGATCGAAACCTATCGCCGCTTGCGGAAGGACATCCCGCTCGGCTGGCCCCGCCTTGCGATCTTCACGCCGGATGAAGCCGAAGGCCCTGCCTCGGGCCTCAAGGGTATGAGTCGCGTGATGACGGGCGACGCCACGGTGCTCATCGATCTCACCAAGTCTGAAGAAGACCTGCGCGCCGCGATGGAGCCGAGCTGGCGCAATAAGGTCTCGAAGGCCGAACGTTCGGGCCTCGTGGTGCAGAAGACTGGAGCAAAGCCTGCGCAGTATCGCTGGCTGCTCGACGCCGAGGCGAAGCAGCGCCAGAAGCGCGGCTATCGCGCCATGCCGCTGGAACTCACCGAGCTATGGCAGGGCCACAAGGTCTATATCGCCAAGGGCGACAGACAAGCCGGCCTCGTCGTCTATCGCGTCGACAGTGGCCGCGATCCAGCCGCGGGCATGCTGTTCCTCATCCACGGCCGCCGCGCCACCTATCATGTCGGCTGGACCAGCGAGGAAGGGCGCAAGCTCTCCGCACACAACCTCATCCTCTGGCAGGCGATGAAGGACCTCAGGGCGCGCGGGATCGATCAACTCGACCTCGGCGGCGTCAACACGCAGTCCGGCGCCGGCATCGCCCGCTTCAAGCTGGAAACCGGCGGGCAGGTGCTGAAGCGCGCCGGATCCTATGTCTAGGCCGTATTCTTTCCGAACATCATCGCGATGAACCCACCCAGCTTCGGCGGCTGTCCGGTGCGCAACAGGCTCGCCTGGAAAAGGCGGCCAAGCACGATCATCTCGATAATAACGAACACGAGCAGCATCGCGCCCGTGCCGATCACCTCCATCATCGACACGCCCGCCCCCATCCGCGCCAGCATGGCGAACGGCGTGTAGAGCGGTATCCACGACAGCACGATCGGGAAGACGCCATTGGGCTGCTGCGCCACGGACACCATCATGAAAACCACCGGCAGCATGATGATCATGATCACCGGCATCAGATAGGACTGCGCATCCTGCAGCGAGTTCGAGAGCGCACCGATGGCGAGGTAGAGCATCGAGATGATCAGGTATCCCGCCACGAAGTAGAACAGCATGGCCCCGAACATCCACGGCTCGATCGCGGCGAGCGAGGGTTTCACAATGTCAGCCACCACGCCCTGAACCGACAACGCAGCGCCCACCGCCGCGCCAACCCATACGCCAAGAATGGTGAGCCCGATGGCGCCAAGCCCGATCAGCTTGCCGTGCATCAGCTGGGCGGGGTGAACCGTGGCGAGGATGGATTCCAGCAGCTTGTTGGATTTCTCCTCGATCACGCCCTGCAGCATCATCGATCCCGTCGTCATCACGGTCACGAGCAGCAGGTACACCATCGCCAGCGGCAGCACGGAACGGATCACCACCTGCTCGCGCCCGGCCCCCTGCTGCGGAGCGCTCAGGCTCAACGGCGGCGACAGATTCTGGATCGCTGCGGCTGTTTCCGGCGCAAGCCCGCTCGCCTCCAGCGCCTTGGCCCGCATCACGCGCGTGATCTCGTTGCGCACATTGTCCACCAGCGACGCATTGGGCGCACTGTTGGTCCACATTCGCACGGGCGAGGTCTCGCTCATGTCGGTCGGGATATACACGGCAAGCGACAGCGGCCGTTCTCCGTCCGCCGTTTCGATCGTATCCTGCAGATAGGGATCAAGCCCGGCCTTCAGCGCGTCTGGCCCCTCATTGGTCGGCACGCCGGCGGGAACGGCCGCCTTCAGGTAGTTCCGCTTGTCGATCTCGTAGACGCCCGCTTCCGGCGGTGTATGCGGTTTCACGATCTCGACTGCAGCCTGGATGCCGCCCTCGGCGATGAACTGGTCCACCTGATCGTCGGAGAACCATCGCTCCCCCTTCGCCCAGAGCGCGTCGGGCTTCACTGCACCCAGCTTCCAGCGCTGCACATATTCGGACAAGGCCGACAACTCGCTGCGCTGGTAATTGATCTCCAGCCGGCGCTCGATGGCCGGAGCATAGTCGCCTGAAGCGTCCACAATGACGTAGGCGGATTCCAGCGTCGGCCTGAAGAAACGCCCGGCAACCTGCGAAATGCCGATCACCACGGGCAGCACCAGCAGCATCACCCAGAAGCCGCGCGTGGATGCGATCTGCTTGTATTCGCGAGCGGCGACGAGAAGGATGTTCCTCACGACACGGTCTCCTGTTCGCCGCCGACAAGGTGGATGAAGACATCGTGCAGGCTGGGCTTCTGGCTCTCGAAAGCACGCAGCGCAAATCCCTGCGACGTGCACGCCTGCAGCAGATGCCCCGGCGCCGTGCCCGGGCTCAGCGAAATCTCCCAGCTGGTCCAGCCCTGGTCCGTCTCGCCGCGCTTCGCTCCCGCCACGCCGGGCAGAGTGGACGGGTCGCCCTGCGATTCAAGGCGCAACCGGCCCGCCATGGTCGCGCGCGCCTCTTCCTGCGTGCCCTCGAATACCTTCTTCCCACGCGCCAGCAGCACGATGCGATCTGTCAACCGCTCTGCGTGTTGCATGATGTGGGTTGAGAACACGACGGTCGATCCCGCCTCGGCCATCTCCAGCACCAGGTCTTCCAGCACCTTCTGGTTCACCGGGTCGAGACCGGAGAAGGGTTCGTCGAGGATCAGTAACCTCGGCGAATTCACCATCGCAGCCGCGACCTGAACCTTCTGCGACATGCCCTTGGAGAGTTTCTCGACCATGGACTTGGTCCACTGGGAGAGGCCAAAGCGCTCGATCAGCCTTTCGGCTTCCTTCTTCGCCGCTGATGTACTCATCCCCTTGAGCCGGCCGAAATAGACGATGGTGTCCAGCACGGTCATGCGCCGGTAGAGCCCGCGTTCCTCCGGCAGGAAGCCGATCTGCGATGCGTTCTCGCGCCCCGGTTTGCGCCCGAGAATCTGGATCGACCCCGATGTCGGGCGGATGATGTCCAGCGCCATGCGCAGGCTGGTGGTCTTGCCCGCGCCATTGCCGCCCAGAAAGCCGAATATGCCGCCCTCGGGCACTTCGAACGAGAGATCGTTCACCGCCGTGAACTCGCCAAAGCGCTTCACGACGTGGTCGAGCTTCAGGATCGCCATCTATGCCCCGTCCAGCCGTCTCTGCGGCCCTTGCTGCCCGTATCAGTGGGGGTTGTGGCAGGTGTCTGAGGCAGGAGCAACTGGCGGCCCAGGCTACTTCCCGTCGGGCGCCGTGATCGGTCGGGCGTCCTCCCAGCGATAGGGCAGCACGTCCGGTTTCACATAGACTTCGGTCGTGAACTTGAAGGGGTACTGCGTCCCGCTCGGATAGGTCAGCTCCACGAAGTAGGCGGTGAACCCGGCTGAAGGCTGATCCACATTCGCCACATACGTCCCGTCAGCCGCCGGTTGCAGCGGGCTCGATGTAAACGCCTTGTCGCCGAGTGTCTGCACGCGGAAATCGCGCGCGGCGGGGTTCGTGCCCTGCCACAGCAGCACAGCCGTCGGCTTGATCGCACCGGGGTCCACCACGAGCGCGCCATCCTCACGAACCGTCCATGTGTACTCGGGCACAGGCCGCCCGTGGATCACCGCATCATACCAGGCCGTCATGCTCTGGTTGATGTCCGTGCCCGCCGTCGAATGCCGCGAGTTCGGCAGCATGCGAAGCTGCTTCTCGCCGGGCAGCAGGTGATACGAGTACTTCGTGTTGTCTGGCGGGAAGAATTCATCGCCCACCGCGTTGATGATGAACTTGGGCATCAGCATTTGGGGCCGTCCGCGATAGTTCAGCGGATCCTCGATGGTGTTCACCACCGTCATCTTGCGGCCAATCTCATCGGGGATCAGCTTGTGCCGCACATAATCGCCCAGCGCAGGCGAGAAATAACCCATGGCCTCCCAGTGATGGCGCGTGGTCGCGTCCACATCGAGCACGTTGATCACGATCGGAATCATGCCGACGACGCGCTCGTCCAGCAGGCCAACCAGCCAGCTGGTCCATCCGCGCTTCGATCCGCCCGAAACAACGAAGCCGTCGATCCTATGTTTGCCGCCTGCATCGCTCGCAAGGAATTCCTGCACAGCCGTCATCGCCGCTGTGCCGCTCTTCACCATGGGCAGGCGCGGCAACGCTTCGGGATTGGCGGCGGGGTCATAGCGCGCCTGCAGGTAGGCGATCATGTCGTCCTCGCTGCGCGCGACGTCCGGCGTGTCGGCAAACTTGATCGGCTGGTTCGGCGTCTGTCCCAGCTCCGCGATCACCGATTTCGTGTCGACTGCCATCAGGGCAAATCGCTCGGTCGGCCCCGTGGGTGCTGCCGACGTCGAAGAGCCGCCGCCGATATAGAGGAAAGCCTTGTCGCTGTTCATCGTGTCGGGGATCGTCACCGTCAGCCAGTGCTTCCACACCGGCCGGTCCGACTGCGCGGCGCTCATCCACGTCTGCGATGTCAGCTCCAGCACCGCGCCGTGATAGCCCGCGCCGGTGAAGGTCTTCTCGACCTTCCAGGCAAAACTCGGATCGGGCTTCGCGACGTAGGCATCGAGAACGTTCGGCGGGTTCGCCGGAAATGTCGGCGTCGAAACGCATGCCGATACACTCGCGAGAAAAAGTCCGCCAAGCGCGGCGGCAAAAACCCTGAGTCTCATGCTTGGCTCCCATACCCGGTCTGACGCCGTGTACGGGCAGTGGACCACAGATCATTGGGTTTGCAAGCGCGCCGGGATCGCGGGCCGGATAGTCCAGGCGCAAAGTCGCCATATTGCGGTATGACTCTCGCAGCAGATGAATTGGGGGATCATGTGCGTACGCGGCGTGGCGTTGTCACAGGGCTGGCTGCGGCTTGCCTCTTGGGTTGCGCAGAGATGGAAGCCGTTCCTGCAAGCGAACGCGCGCAAGTCTTGATCGCTGCTGTACGTGAGCAGATGAAGCAGTTCGTGTTTTACGATGGCGGGTATGTCGAGCTTGCCTACCCGGGCGGCGACCTTCCATCGGATCGCGGCGCATGCACGGACGTGCTCATTCGCGGCTTCCGGGCGCTGTCGCTGGATTTGCAACAACTGGTGCACGAGGACATGCTCGCGAATTTTGCGAATTATCCGACAACCTGGGGGCTGAAGGCGCCTGACCCAAACATCGATCATCGCCGCGTTCCAAATCTGGCGCAGTTCTTTGAACGTTTCGGCGAGACGCTGCCGGTGTCGGGTCGCGCGGAAGAATATCAGCCGGGCGACATAATCACCGTGCGTCCTCAGCATATCGCGCTGATCAGCGACCGTCGCGTGCGTGGTCGCGACAACCAGATTGTTGTCCTGCAGAACAACGGGTTCGGTGTTCGCGAAGATGTTCAGGACATACCGTCAAACGTGACAGCACATTTTCGGTACGGCCTCTAGCGCGGGCGGCGTTTCGCAGCAGCGGTTCAAATCGCCGGCTGGATCGGCCCTTCGGCGCGGCCGTTCACGAACTGGTCGATGTGGGCGTTGCCGGAATTGTCGAGGGCGGAGACGGGGCCGCGCCAGATGATGCGCCCCTCGTGCAGCATGGCCACTTCATCCGCGATCTTCCGCACGCTTGCCATGTCATGCGTGATGGTGATGGCGGCTGCCCCCAGCGCCTTCACCTGTTCGACGATCAGATTGTTCACCGCATCCGCCGTGATCGGATCGAGACCCGTGGTCGGCTCGTCGAAGAAGATCAGCTCGGGCGAGGCGATGATCGCCCGCGCCAGCGCCACACGCTTCTGCATGCCGCCGGAAAGTTCGGCCGGCCGCAGGTCCGCAGCCGAGGCGGGCAGGCGCACTTTGGCCAGCGTCTCGATGGCGCGCTTTTTCGCTTCAGCGCGGCCGACATGATCGCGATAGAGCAGCACGAAGGAAACGTTCTCCCAGACCGTCATGCTGTCGAACAACGCGCCGCCCTGGAACAGCATGCCTGTGCGGCGGCGCAGGGCGTTGATCGCCTTGGCCGACTTGGCTGGCTCGCCGTCGAACAGGATCTCGCCCTTGTCCGGCGCAAGGAGACCCAGCGCGCACTTGATGGTGACGGATTTGCCCGTGCCCGATCCGCCGATGATCACCAGCGACTTACCCGGCGCCACCGTAAGGTCGACGCCGCGCAGCACCTGCTTCGGCCCGAACGCCTTGTGCACGCCGCGTAGCTCAATGATGGGAGCGTTCTGCACGATCACAGCCCGATCCTCACGAAGATGGAGGTAAGGACGTAGTTGCTCGCCAGGATCAGCACAGCCGCGCCGACCACGGCCAGCGTCGCCGCACGGCCAACGCCGCCCGCGCCGCCTTTCGAGCGGTCGCCCTGGTAGCAGCCCATCAGCGTAATGATGCCGCCGAACACGGCCGCCTTGATGAGACCCGACTGGATGTCGCCGCTCGTCACGAACGACCACGAATTTCGCAGGTAGAGCGCGCCGTTGAAATCCAGCGCTCCGACGGCCACCAGCCATCCGCCCATCACGCCAATGATGTCCGCCACCAGAACCAGCAGCGGCAGCATCAGCACGCCAGCAATCACGCGCGGCGCATAGAGGAAACGCTCCGGCCGTCCCGACAGCGTCAGCAACGCATCGATCTGTTCGGTCACGCGCATCGCGCCGACCTCCGCCGCGATGCCCGCGCTCACACGTCCCGCCAGCATCAGGCCGGCAAGCACGGGACCAAGCTCGCGCGTGATGCCCAGCACCACGATGTTGGGCACGAACTGTTCCGCGTTGAAGCGCGATCCGCCCTGATAGATGTTGAGCGCCAGCGCCGCGCCGATGAACACGGCGGTGAGGCCGACGACGGGCAGGGAGTAGTAACCGATCTTCAGGCACTGCCGCAGCACTTCGCGCAGGTAGATGACGGGTGTGACGCATGCCAACAGCACGCGCGCCGAAAAGCTGGAAATGCGGCCGATCTCGCGGAAGCCGCCGATCACCGTCCGCCCGATCAAGCGAAAGGGACGCAGCAGTACGAAATCCCGGTCACGGGTGGGGCTGGTTGCAGGCAAGGTTGTCATTCACCCCCCGAGTATCGCCGGTCGAGCCGGGCGCCCAGACGGGTCAGGATCTCGTAGTCGATCGTGTCCATCTGGTTTGCTGCCTCTCCGAGAGGGATATTGGGGCCGAGGAACTCCGCGTCATCCCCGGGGAACACGGAAAGTCCGGTCACATCGATTACGATCAGGTCCATCGAGACGCGCCCGACGATGGGCCGGGCTTCGCCCTTGATGTGCGCCTTGCCCCGGTTCGAGGCCGCGCGCAAGAAACCGTCCGCATAGCCAAGGCCCACAGTGGCCAGCTGCGTATCGGCCTTCGCGGTCCAGCTCGCGCCATAGCCAACGCTCTCGCCCTTGCGAATATCCCGGACCTGCAGGACCGGCGCGGTGAGGGTGACAACAGTGTGCGGCCGCGTTCCTTCCGACGGCGCAGGCCCTCCGCCATAGAGGCCAATTCCGGGCCTGATCTCATCGAAATGGAAGTCCGCGCCAAGGTACGCGCCAGCTGTCGCCGATAGGCTCGAAGCCACACTTGGCCAAAGCGCGCGCGCCCGCTTGAAGGCCTCCAGCTGCTGGCCATTGCGCGGGCTGTCCTCGTCTCCGCGAGCCAGATGGCTCACCAGTTTCACCGGCTTGGGCAGCATGCGCGCCGCCATCGCCCAGTGCGCCTCAGACAGGCCGAGCCGGTTCATACCCGTGTCGACATGGATGGACGCAGGCCGCGCGTCGATGTTGCCGTTAAGCCACAGGTCGACCTGTTCGAGATGATTGAGCACCGGCACAAGCTGGTACATCGCAAATAAGTCCATCGTGTCCGTGGTCGGACCATGGAAGACGCTGATCTCGGGGGCCGGACCCAGCGCGCGGCGCAGGTTCGCCCCCTCCTGCGGCCACGCCACATAGAATCGCGAACAGCCGGCCTTTGAAAGCGCCCTGGCCACCGGCTCTGCGCCAAGCCCATAGGCATTGGCCTTCACGACGGCCGCCGCATAAGCATTCCCGGCGCGCCGCTGGAACATCCGCCAGTTCGCAACGAGGGCGTCGAGATCGATTGAAAGCCTGGGTCCAGCCATTGCCGTTGGCTAATCCGGATTCAGGGCAAGGTGAAGGCGGCTTCTATTCCTCGCCATCCGGCAGGAACGGTTTGGAAGAGTTCCCGCCGCCTGCGCCGCCATGCCCGCCTCCATGGCCTCCGCCGCCCTGCCAGCCGGATACGGCGCGACCGGGCGTGTGGTCGAGGTCCGAGAACTTCACGCGCGCCGGGTTGAAGCCGACCTCCACCTTGCCGATGGGGCCGTGGCGCTGTTTCGAGATGATGACCTCCGCCACGTTGAACTTGGCGGCCATCGCGTCTTTCCACTCGGCATGTCGCGGATCAGCGATATCGGGCTCAAGGCGCTCAAGGTAATAGGCCTCGCGATAGATGAACATGACCACGTCGGCGTCTTGCTCGATCGAGCCGGATTCACGCAGGTCGGCTAGCTGCGGCCGCTTGTCCTCGCGCTGTTCGACCGCGCGCGACAACTGGGAGAGCGCGATGATCGGGATCGCAAGTTCCTTGGCCAGCGCCTTCAGCGACTTGGTGATCTCGGTCACTTCCTGCACGCGTCCATCCGACTTGCGGCTGCCGCCCGGCGTGATCAGCTGGAGGTAGTCGATGATCAGGAGATCAAGACCCGACGTGCGCTGCAACCTGCGCGCTCGCGCCGCCAGCTGCGAGATCGAGATGCCGCCCGTGTCGTCGATGTAGAGCGGGATGCCCTCCATCTCTTCAGCCGCGTTGCGGATGTCTTCATAGTCCTTCGGAGACAGCTCGCCACGCCGCATCTTGTCGGACGGCACGCCCGACACATCGGCAAGGATCCGGCTGGCCAGCTGGTCGGACGACATCTCGAGCGAGAAGAAGCCGACGACCGCCCCTTCCGTCGTCTTCATCTGGCCGTTTGGCCCGACAACGCGGCGATTGTTCTTGGCGGCGTAGTACGCAATGTTGGTCGCGAGCGCCGTCTTGCCCATCGACGGACGCGCGGCAAGGATGATCAGGTCCGACTTGTGAAGGCCGCCCAGCTTGCGATCCAGTTCCCTGAGGCCGGAAGGCACGCCCGCGATCTTGCCATCGCGCTTGAATGCCGCAGTTGCGGATTCGATCGAGGTCGTCAGCGCTGAGTTGAACGTCTTGAAGCCCTGCGCCCCCGCACCGCGTTCGGCGAGCGAGAACAGCTTGCGCTCTGCATCCTGGATCTGGGTTTCTCCAGGCTCTTCGAGTTCGCCCCGCACGGCCTTGTTGACCATTCCGGAGCCGATATCGATCAACTCGCGCCGCAACGACAGGTCATGCACCAGCCGCGCATAATCCACGATCTCCGGACCGAAGGCGGCGCTATCGAGCAGGTCGGCGAGATACCGGGCGCCGCCGATCTCCACGAGCTTGCCATCGCGCTCGAAGTGTTCCTTCAGCGTCACGCCATCGGCCACGCGCCCGTTGGAGATCATCCGGTCCAGCACTTCGAAGATGGTGGAGTTGGCCGGCGCATAGAAATCACGCGGCTTCAGGATGTCGGATACGCGCTGGTGAGCGTTGTTATCAAACAGGATAGCGCCCAGCACGGCCATTTCGGCCTGCAGGTTGTGCGGCACAATCGTCTGTGCGGAGATGTCGTGGTCCTTCGGCATGGCCCCTTCCTTAGGCCAACTGGCCCGGGGAATCGCGTGCGGATTCTACTTATCCTCAGCTCGCTTGTCGCTGTTGATGGACAGCTGGCGGTCCTCGACCGGCTCGGTTGTTTGCTGACCTGTAACGTGAGACAATAAGCTATGCGTAGAGCCGAGGTTTTGCAGCGTCTGAAGGAATTGCGCCCCTTGTTGAACAGGCGGGGGATCGAGCGGCTGCGTCTCTTTGGCTCGCACGCTCGCGACGAAGCGGAGCCCGATAGCGATGTCGATCTCATCGCTCATTTTTCTGTGCAACCGTCGCTTGTCGATCTTATCGCCATCGAGCAGGAGCTAGGCGCCGCGCTGGGCGCTCCGGTTGACCTGGCGACGGATGCCGGCCTGCGCCCGCGCGTTCGCCAGCGGATCGAAGCTGAGGCGATTGATGCCTAGCCGGCCCGACCAGGACTGGGTGCAGGATATCCTCGAGGAAGCCGATCTGGTCGCAACGGCTCTCGCCGGACGAACGCAGTCGGAGTTCCTTTCGGATCCTGTCTTGCAACGTGCGGTGCTGCACATGCTGCAGACTATGGGGGAGGCCGCAGGTCAGCTTTCCGACGCCACGATGCAGGCTGTTCCGGGCGTACCATGGCAGCAGATACGTGGCATGCGAAACCGCATCGTTCACGCCTATTTTGGTTTGGATATGGCGGCGGTCTGGCTGACAGCGACCACGGACGTGCCACATCTCGCCATCCAGGTGCGCGCCAGCGGACTAGTCTAGTGCTTGACCCCTGTTTCCGCGCCGCCTAGGCGATCTGACAGGAGTTTCATCATGTCGGTCACCGATTTCGCAGCAGCCGCAAAAGCATGGCCCTTCGAACAGGCCCGCGAGCTGAAGGCGCGCATCGAGAAGCTGGAGAAGGCTGGCCGTCCGAAAGACGCGCCTGTGATCTTCGAGACCGGCTATGGCCCCTCGGGTCTGCCGCACATCGGCACGTTCGGCGAAGTCGTGCGCACGACCATGGTCCGCCACGCCTTCGAGGTGTTGACCGCTGGTCAATACACGACGCGTCTCATCTGCGTGTCCGACGACATGGACGGCATGCGCAAGGTTCCGGACACGGTCCCGAACCCGGAGAAACTGCATCAGTACATGCAGATGCCGCTGACTGTCGTGCCGGATCCCTTCGGCACCCACGAAAGCTATGGCGCGCACATGAACGCTCGCCTGCGCGCCTTTCTCGACAGCTTCGGCTTCGAATACGAGTTCGCCTCGGCGACCGCACTCTACAAGTCGGGCCGGTTCGATGCGATGCTGCTGCGCGCCGCCGAGAAGTACGATGACATCATGAAGGTGATGCTGCCGACGCTTGGTGACGAGCGCCGCGAAACCTATTCGCCCTTCCTGCCGATCTCGCCGACTACCGGCCGCGTGCTCTACGTGCCCATGAAGAAGGTCGATGCGAAGGCGGGAACCATCACCTTCGTGGACGAGAATGGCGAGGACACAACGCTGCCCGTCACCGGCGGCCACGTGAAGCTGCAATGGAAGCCAGACTTTGGCATGCGCTGGGCCGCCCTCGGCGTCGACTTCGAGATGTTCGGCAAAGACCACCAGGCCAACGCGCCGATCTATTCGAAGATTGCCAGGATCCTCGGCGCCGAACCGCCGCAGCAATTCGTCTACGAACTCTTCCTCGACGAAAAGGGCGAGAAGATTTCCAAGACTAAAGGCAACGGCATCTCGGTCGAACAGTGGCTGGCCTACGCGCCGGCCGAAAGCCTGTCACTGTACCAGTGGCAGAAGCCGAAGACCGCGAAGAAGCTCTATTTCGACGTAATCCCGAAGGCGGTCGACGAGTACCTGCAATTCCTCGACGCCTACGCAAAGCAGACGCCGGAACAGCAGCTCGAAAACCCCGCCTGGCACATCCATGGCGGCAAGCCGCCGGCGAAATCATCACCCGTATCATTCGCGATGCTGCTGAACCTGGTCTCGGCGGCCAACGCGACGAACAAGGATGTCCTCTGGGGCTTCATCCGCCGCGAGGCGCCCAACGCCTCGCCGGATACCGATCCGCTGCTCGATCACCTCGTCGGCTACGCACTGAAGTACTATGCCGACTTCGTGAGGCCGACGAAGACTTACCGCACCGCCGACGCGAAGGAGCGCGTCGCGCTTGAAGACCTCGCCTCCCGGCTCGAAGCGTGGGATGGGCCGACCGATGGCGAAAGCCTCCAGACGATGGTCTTCGCTGTCGGCACGGAACACCAGTTCGAGCCGCTGCGCGCCTGGTTCACCGCGATCTACGAAGTCTGTCTCGGCCAAAGCCAGGGCCCCCGCTTCGGCGGCTTCGTCGCGCTCTATGGCGTGAAAGAGTCTGCCCGGCTGATCAGGGATTCGCTGGCGCGCGCCTAATCAAACGCCAGCGCCGAAAACACCACCACGAGCGCATGGCACAACACTGCCAGCGGTCCCAAAGTCAGCAGCAATCGCGCCACCTTGGGCGCGCCCTTGCGCGCGCGCTCATAGACCAGCTCGATGCTGATCGCCGCGAAAGTCAGCAGCGCTGAAAAGCCGATCTTCATCCAGAACATGGTCGAAAATTCGATGCCCGGCAGCGTCACGGCCATCACGAAACCCGACGGCCACAGCAGCACCAGGCCGAAGATGGCCATGCGCGCAAACAACGGTCCGACCCCGCGCACCGGGCCGCCCTTCTGCTTCTGAGCCGGCGGCGCTGCCACAAGCAGCGTGAATCCGCCAAGGCTGCCGGTCACGGCCAGCATCAGGCCGAAAAGATGGAAGATCGAGAGGACATCGCTCATCTGTCCAGAGGCAATGCCAGCGTCGGGTTACCCGAAGGTTTCGGGCCCAGAGTTCAGGTCTGGTTCGGGCAACGGACGAGTTCGACTGATCGCTGGTCGTTTATGGTCACGCGCATCTGGGATTGGTTCGGCTGGACGCGGAAGAAAAGGAAATCACGCGTGGCCCGTCCTTCGGCATGGCAGCGGGCGCTGGCCGACCACCCCTGTCCATCCTCGGTCGCCGACTGCAGCATTGGATCGAACGCGCAGAATCGCTGCCGCTTCATGCCCAAGCGGCGGCTTTCTATGGTCCAGACCTCGCGGGCATTGTTGCAGAGTTCGGAATTGGCGGCCCAGTTGCCGGTGTAGGCCGGCTCGGTCCCGGCCCGGAAAGTGTCCGGATCGACTGGCAATTCAGCCGCCGGTTCCTTGTCCTCGTCGGAAGGCGCTTCGCACCCCGCGGCGAGCAGGGCCAGGGCGGCCATCGCGATACGGAGCCGATTATGCACGTCAGACACTCCTCAACGTTTGCCAGTAAGCGCCCAAGTTCGCCCCGTTGCGCAAGAGGAAAGGTCTGCAAACTGGAAGTTTTCAAGCGCGGATCGATGGCGCGCCACGAGTTTTTCTGGCTTTTTCCCATCGCGCGAGAGCTTGCGCGGAGCAGAGCCACAGACATGGACCTCACGAAGACCCGCACAACCGCGATCCGAAAGATCCTGCATCAGGACTGGGACCCCATCGGGTGCGGCGTGCCGGAAGACGAGTACGACAGTTATCTCTGGCCGGTCCTGCGCTTGCTGCAGGATGGCGCTCCGCGAGAGGCGGTGGCGGACTACCTGCGAACCGCCGCCACGGACTCCATGAGCTGTACCGTGCCGGAGCAGCGCCTGTCGCTCGTGCTGGACAAGCTGATGGCGCTGCGCACGGCCGGCAGCTAGACCGGCGGCGCCGCGCCGGCCAGCGCCGGACCCGTGAATTCGGCCTCGATTTCTATCTCTACGTCGTCGAATACGCCCATGGTTGACCCTGGCGCGGGGATGCCGAGCGACACGCCAAAGGCCGAGCGCTTGAGCACGCCATGCGCCGAGAAGCCGATGCGCGCGTTCGGATCCTGCGGGTGGCCTTCATAGCCGCCATTGAAAGTCGCGTGCAGGGTTACAGGCTGGGTCACGCCCTTGAGTGTCAGGTCACCCGTGATGTCGGCGGTTGCGGGCCCGGTCATGTTGATGCCGGTCGATACGAACGTCATCTTAGGCGTCTGCGCAGCGCCCAGCCAGTCGGGGCCCAGCAGCTCGTCCTTGAAGCCCTCAGGCGGGTGCGGCAGCAGCAGGGATGAAACGTCGATCTCGGCCTTCACCGACGCGGCCGCGGGGTTGGCCGGATCGAGCTGCAGGTCCGCCCTGAAGTCCTGGAACTGCGCGGTGTAAAAAGCAAAGCCGAGATGGTTGACCTTGAAGGTCAGGCTCGCATGCGACGGATCGAGCTTGTAGGCGCCGGCCGGCAGTTTCGAGACGTCGGGCGCGGGAGGCGTGGCCGCCGCGGGGGAGGTAGGGGCGGCGGGCGCGGGCGCTTCCGGCGCCGGCGCGCTGGGAGAGCATGCGCTTGCCGACACAAGCCAGACGGCGAGGAGGGCAGCGGTTCCTGTCAATCTCATGATTTGCTCCGGCGGCTCATTCTGACGTGGATGCCTCATGTTGTTCGAAGGACGTGGCAAGTCCCTAGGTTCCGACGTTCACATCAAAAAAAACCGCCGGTGGTGAGCCGGGGGATAAGGAAGATCGCTGTGCGGCTGGATTCAGGCCGCGCGGCGCCCGCGGCGCAGGCCCATGACCTGCATCGCTGGCTCCTGCGTTTGCGGTTCGATGTAGCCAACATGTATCGGGGCTGGAGGGCTGGCGATTACGCGAGAGGTAATGGAAGTGCAGATCGCCAGCCGCTATGGATCGGGCATGGTACAGCAGATTGTTTCGGTCTCTCCCTCCGGCACGCCCCAGCGCGTCGGCGACCTCATCAAGGACTGGCGCACAAGACGGCGCATGAGCCAGCTCGATCTCGCCCTCGAAGCGGGGATATCCCAGCGCCATCTCAGCTTCGTCGAAAGCGGCCGCTCCTCGCCCTCGCGCGACATGGTGGAAATGCTGTGTGAGCATCTCGACCTGCCGCTGCGCGAGCGGAACGTGGTGCTGCTGTCGGCAGGCTTTGCTCCATCCTATTCCGAACGAAAACTCTCGGACCCCTCAATGGCGGCGGCGCACGCGGCGGTCGAACTCGTGCTCAAGGCGCACGAGCCCAATCCCGCGCTGGCGGTCGATCGCTGGTGGAATCTGGTGATGCAGAATGCGTCGGTCGCCCCGCTGCTCGGGCTGGTCGAGGACAAGTCGTTGCTGGAAGGCACGCCAAACGTGCTGCGACTATCGCTGCATCCGGGTGGCCTCGCAAAGAACATCGTGAACCTCGGCTTCTGGAAGGCGCACATCCTTTGGCGACTGGGCCAGCAGATCCACGCCACCCATGATGCAAAGCTAATCGCGCTGGAGAAGGAGTTGTCCGGCTATCCCGCCCCACCTCCCGGCCGCCGCGAACGCAACGAGGCGGATGCAATCGCCCTCAGCCTCGATCTCAGGATTGGCGAACACACTCTGTCGTTCATCACGACGACGACCATCTTCGGCACGCCCGCGGACGTCACGCTGTCAGAGCTGGCAGTTGAGGCGTTCTTCCCGGCCAATTCGCAGACAGCCGCGATTGTTCAGGCTATGGCGGCTGCAGGCTGATCACTGACTCGCCCACAAGATCCGCGCCATCCACGCCACGTTCGCGCGGGGAAGCTCGCGCGGCTCGTAGGCGGGGTTCAGCGACAACAGCTCCACCGTGCGTTCCGTCTGCCGTCCCAGCACCTTGGCCAGAACTTCGCCATCGCGCGTGCGCGCCACCACCCGGTCGCCGCGCCGGATCGGAGCGCCGGGCGCGATCACGATGCGGTCGCCATGGCGATACACCGGCTCCATGGAATCGCCGGTGATCTCGAGCGCGTAGACCGCCTCGTTGCCAAGGCCCGGAAAGCGCACTTCCTCCCAGCCATTGCCCACCGGAAATCCGGCATCGTCGAAATACCCGTCATTTCCCGCCTTGGCGAAGCCGAGCAGGGGAGCCGTGTGACCCTGCCGCCCTTCGGCCAGCGCGGCGAAGTCTTCAAGCGAAGCCCCCACTGCGCCAAGCGCCTTCATCAGGCTTTCAGTCGACAGCCAGCGCGGCGAGCCGTCCGTCGCGACGCGCTTTGATTTGTTGAACGCCGTCGCATCCAGCCCCGCGCGCCTGGCCAGACCCGACGGGGACAGGCCGTGCCTTTCGGCCAATTGGTCCACGGCCTTCCAGAGTTCGGCGTGCCGCATGATGCTCCCCGTCGAGGATAGGACTGGGAACCTATTTATAGGACTTTTTTCCCATATTCAACCGCCGCTTTCCTACCGACGGTTACCCAAGGGAGCCCTTTCCCCTGGATTCTGTGTGTTTAACCCTAAGCCTTCCGGTCCGGGCCGTTGAACGGCGGCGACAAGTGTCGCAGAAGGATGGCCGCCGGGTCCCGGCCTGAATCGCACGGCCGTCCGGGCCGCGGAGACGATGGAACTTCTGATCCTTGTCCTGCTGATCCTGCTCAACGGCGTGTTCGCGCTGTCAGAGATGGCGATCGTTTCCTCCCGCAAGCCACGCCTGAAAGCCATGGCCGAGAAGGGCAATGTCGGCGCACGAACGGCGCTGCGCCTGCTGGAAGACCCATCAAAGCTGCTCTCCACGGTCCAGATAGGCATCACGGCCATCGGCGTTATCGCGGGCGCTTACGGCGCAACCTCGCTCGCCGACGACATGACGCCCTGGGTCGCGTCTATTCATCCTGCTCTCGCGCCGCATGCAGCCGCCATCGCTTTTGGCTTCGTGATCGTCTTCACGACGTTCCTGTCGCTCGTGCTCGGCGAACTGGTTCCCAAGCGCGTTGCACTGGCCGCGCCCGAACCCATGGCGGCGATGATGGCGCCGCTGATGGCGTTCATCGCCGTGGCCGCGTCTCCGCTGGTCTGGTTGCTGCGACTGGTGACCGAGGCGCTGCTTGCCATGTTCGGCCTGAACAGGACCCGCGAAGAGGATGTGACCGAGGAAGAGCTCCATTCCCTCATCGTTGAAGGCGAGAAGGCCGGCGTCATCGAGGAAGAAGAGCGCGACATGATCCAGAGCGTGATGCGCCTGGGCGACCGCTCGGTGAAGTCGATCATGACGCCCCGAACCGAAATGGTTTGGCTGGATCCTGCCGAAACACGTGAGGAAATCCTCAAGGAGATCGCCGACAGCGGCCATTCCCGCTTCCCGGTCGCGCAGGGCAATCCTGACCAGGTCGTGGGCGTGGTTCAGACCAAGGAATTGCTGGCGCACCTTGCCCGAACCGGCGCCGTCGATATCAGCGCTGTAATGCACAAGCCCGCCTTCGTTCCCGAGACGATGCCGGTGCTGAATCTGCTCGAGGCCATGCGGGGAAATCCAGTGCGCATGGTTGTCGTTTCCGATGAATACGGCGCGGTTCTCGGCCTCGTCACGGCGGCGGACCTGCTGGAAGCGATCGCGGGCGATGCTGCTCTTGCCGAAGATGAAGCCCTGTCGCCGCCGGTGAAGCGCGACGACGGCAGCTGGTTGATTGACGGCATGACGCCGGTCGACGAATTCGCTGAAATCGTCGGGGTGCGAGGTCTGGACGAGGAGGAAGGCTATTCAACCGTCGGCGGTCTCGTCATGCATCTCATGCGTGAACTGCCCAAGGAGGGCGACAAGGCAGAGCGTCCGCCGCTCACGTTCGAAGTGATGGACATGGACGGCCGCCGCATCGACAAGGTGCTGGTCCGCAAGGCCGAGCCCGTTGACGATGATCCGAGCGGCTAAACCTCAACCCCGGCCCGCTTCAACCCCAGCGCCACGATCCGGTTCAGCAGGTCGCCATAGCTGATGCCTGCGTGCAGGGCCGCCTGTGCGTATTCCTGGCTCGCGGCGATCTCGGGGTTCGGGTTCGCCTCGATGAAATAGGGCACGTTGTCCTTCGACAGGCGGAAATCGATCCGGCAATAGCCGTCCAGTTCCAGCGTGTAGCAGATGCGTTTGGCGAGGGTCCGGATCCTTGTCACCACGTTCGGCGGCAGGTTTTCCGCCGGTCCCTGAAGGATGCCGCGCTTCTCCTGGTAGATTGGATCGTGCTTCACCTTCTCGGTCGCGATAGCGTGCGAGCCTTCGGCCAGGTTCGAGAAGCTCAGCTCCCACACCGGCAGAACCTGCAACCGATCATTGCCAAGGCAGCCGACATAGATCTCGCGACCCTCGATGAACTCCTCGGCGATCGCCGGTGTGTTCAGCCGCTTGTGGATGAACGCCACGCGTTCGGCCAACTTCTCGTCGCTATCAACGATGGAAGCCTGCGCGATGCCAAGCGACGCATCCTCCCACAAGCTCTTCACGATCAGCGGAAACTTCAGGCGCCCGGGCCGGCGCACTTTCTTGCCGATGGGAAACACGCCGAACGCCGGCACTGGCACGCGGTGATATTTCAGCAGCTTCTTCGACAGATCCTTGCCACGCGCCAGCATCAGCGCGCGCGGATTGGCGCCGGTGTAGGGCACACGCAGCAGTTCCAGCAGCCCCACCACGTTTTGCGCATACAGCGTCTCGCCGTGGAATTCCTCAAGCAGGTTGAAGACGATATCCGGCTTCCAGTCTTCGACCGCATCGCGGATCGGCGTCAGTTCCGATTGCACGCCCAGCAACCGCACTTCGTGACCATTGGCGCGCAGCGTCGATGCGACGTCGTACTCCGTCTTCCAGACGTAGGTTTCCTTCTCCGACAGCCCCTCGATGCTGTCGGGTGGAATCAGGTCCGGGTGCGCAAGTGCTAGAACGCGTAGCGGCTTCATAAAGCGAACCACTGCCTTCGCGACGCGTGGAGCTGGTGAGCAACCTTGTTGTTGAGAAGGCGCACCATGGCGCGGCGCAGTTCATATTCCCGGCCGTATGCGCGCAGCTTCAGAGCGCGGGCGCGCGAGATCAGTTGGTCGATCGTGTTGTCGAGCGCAATCTGGTAGGCGCCCGAAATGCGCCATGCGGACTCGCGAATGGCAACGCGGTTGCCGCGCAGGAAGGTTGATGCCGGCGGGCGGTGCGCATGTTTCGGATCGTTCGAGAAGATGCGCTGCAAGTCCTTGTCGTAACGCGTGTCGGTGTCGACCGCGTACCAGGCCAGCTTCTGCTCGTAATGATCGGCCAGCGTGCGGTTGAGACGGCCGACAGGATCAACCTCCATCCGGCGCGTCAGGCCCGACTTGGTCCCGCCCAGCTCCGACATCAAGCTATCGACATATTCGAGCTTGGCGAGCGCGCCGGGCCACTCGGCATATTTCTGCCGCCAGTTCGAACGCGGCGTCAGCCACACGGCGAACGTCTCGGCGAAGTCTTCGTCTGGATGGCTTTGCGCGTACCAGCGCGGCAGGTGGTGGACGAAATTCCTGCTGTTCGGATTGGGGCGATAGCTTTCCGGATACGGCGTCGATGAGCGCCCGAATGTCTCCTGCCATTTGCGGCGGCGGTGCAGTGCATAGGCATGCTGCACAATGTGTCCGGCCTCGTGCCGAAGGATCTGCATGCACTGCCGGCGCGTGCCGCCTTCAACGTCCTTGAACATCTTGCGCTCAAGGCGAGCGAGACGCGGATGGGCAAGATAGAAGGGGATGGCGATGCCCGGCGTCGTGTCGGGGCTGAACCATTCGTCCGAAATCCAGGCATGCGCCTGCACAAGGCCGCGATGCTTCAGTTCGCTGTTGAGCGCCCGCATCGAGGCCTGCAGCCATGTGCCCTCGATTGAAATGTTGAGATCCTTGAGCCGCAGTTGCAGCAGCTCGTCGTCCTTCAGGTATGACCACCATGGCTGGCGCGACTTCGTGCGCATGGACCAGAGCGTGCCGCCGGAATCCCCCATTGTCAGGTGGCTCCCCACGGGCAGGTGGCAGTCTGGCAGCTTGGGCCGGATTGCAGGCGGATCACAGAAAAACCTCTCACCCGTGATGTCTCGGGCGGAACACTTTCTAAAGCATAAATTCCGGTCGGCGCAGCAGGGAAATGCTTGTGCCGAACGTAAATTCCTGGCGCTCCGGATTTAAACCGGATCGTAGGGAAACACCTCGGCCGAAGCTTCCAGCCCGAAGAAATCGGGGGCCATGGCGGGCAGGCAGGTATCGAGGATTTTCTGGGGATTCCAGCCTGTGAGGTCCGCCATGGACCGGATCGGGCGGGGCTGGTCGAACAGCACGATCTCGTTGCCGCGCACCCCGAAAATCTGGCTGGTGACGTGTTTCGCCCCGTCCGCGCAGAGCGCCACGGCAAGCTGGGCTACCTGGTCAGCCCGCATGGCGTCCCGCATCCGGCCCACCCGCTGGGCGCTGACTTCGTCTTTTACGGGAATTGAGGCGATCATCCGGGTCCAGGCGAACGGTGCGATCACGTTGGAGCGGACGTTGTTGCGCGCTCCCTCCATGGCCACGATCCGGGACAGGCCGACAATCCCCATCTTGGCCGCCGCATAGTTCGCCTGCCCGATATTCCCGATCAGGCCCGACGTGGAGGTGAACAGCACATAGGCCCCGTCCTTCTGCTCCCGGAACAGCTCGATCGAGGCCCGGGTCACGTTGAACGACCCGCGCAGGTGGACCTGGATCACCCGGTCCCAGTCCTCCTCGGTCATCTTGTGGAACATGGTGTCGCGCAGGATCCCGGCCGGGTTCACGATGGCGTGCAGCCCTCCGAAGGCGTCCTTCGCCTGCTCGATCATGCGCTGCACGGCCTTGAAGTCCGCCACGCTGTCGGAGTTGGAGACCGCTTCGCCTCCCGCCGCCCGGATCTGCTGGCAAACCTGTTCAGCCGGCCCCGCCGAGCCCTCGTCGCCGCCCGTCAGTCCGCCGCCGAGATCGTTGACGACCACCTTCGCGCCTTCTCGCGCCAGCAGCAGGGCGGTCTCCTTGCCGATCCCGTTGCCGCCGCCGGTGATGAGAACGACCTTGCCGTCGAGCACGCCCATAGATGTTTCCTCCTGATTTTGAGGGCACATCCTGCATGCTGCGAGGCGGTAGGGAAGGCATCCGCAGGCCATTGTGAGGAGCTGCAGATTGCGGGATGGTTCGGCTAACGCTTCATGGGGTCGTCATGCGTCAGGTTCTGCTTGCTCTGTTGTTGCCGCTGGCCGCGTGCGCCACGCCGCCACCGGCGCAGATGGCCTCCCTCGATGGTCAGCCCGAGAAGGCCGAGCCCAAACGCGTCTGCTGGACCGAGATCGTCACCGGCACCCTTGCGCGTCGGCAGACGGTTTGCCGCGACGCGCGCAGCGAGGGCGAAGCCGACCTGATGCGCAAGAATTTCAAGGATTTCCAGGATCGCGCCAGCGGCACCCAAGGGCAGACGCTCCCGCTCGGCGGAGGCGGCTGAGTCGGTTTCCCTGCCCGGAAAATCCGGCCTCCCCACAGGGAAATTGCCGTGTGCGAAAAGCTACGGTACTAACGACTAACAGTTCCGGAGATAACTGAATGCGCTACCTGGTCCTCGCCGTCATGCTGCCGCTTGCTGCCTGCGCCACTCCGCCCGAGCCGCTGCAGACCGCCGCTCTCGACGGGTCTGCCCAGCCTGAAGCGGACAAGACCAAGCAGGTCTGCTGGAGCGAGATCGTAACCGGCACCCGATCGCGTCGGCAGACCGTTTGCCGGACGGAGCGGTCAGAAGAGAATAGCGAGGCGACCCAGGACGCCCTCACGGACCTTCAGAATCGCAGCGGCGCCATAGGCCCGCCTGCGATCATGGGCAACAACTGACCTGACGGCCCGCTTTCCCCGGGGCAGACGATACGCGACGGCCGGGCGAGGCAGGACGCTTGCCTCCGCGCCCGGAGTGTCGGTCGCGCGAACGTCCCTTGGGGCAGCTTGCCCCACAATTCTTCTTGCGTGGGTCTTCAACTCTCCCTATGTGCACCCCTCAATAACCGGCTGCGCGAAGGGCCCCCGTTCCAACGGGCGGAAAACGGCGACCAGCGGTGATGCACTGACCTGGGCATAGGCAAGAATGCCGAAGCTGCGGTCGTTGGTTCGTCACTCTCGTCTTCGGAGCCTGCGCCCCTTGAACGTTACCGCCGCCATCCCCGCCTATTCCATTGTGCTCGACGCGCCGGAGCATTCCGCCGCCGTTGAAGCCCTGTACGACGATGTCTTTGGCCCCGGCCGTTTCGCCAAGACGGCCGAGCGCTTGCGCGAAGGCAACACCGCGATCGCCGACGCCAGCCTCGTCGCCATTGATAGCGAAGGCGTCACCGGCGTCGTCCGCGTGTGGCCGGTCACAGTCGGAGAAAAGGGCCGCGCCGCCTTCCTCGGCCCCATCGCGGTGGCTGAGCGCCGCCGTGGCAACGGCGTCGCCTTCAAGCTCATGGAGCGCGCCATCGGCGTCTGCCGCGAGCAGGGCTACGCCGCCGTGATCCTCGTGGGCGATTTCGAATACTACGAACGCTTCGGCTTCAAACCCTCCGGCGACCGCTTCCAGCTCCCCGGCCCGGTCGACCAGAAACGCGTCCTCATCCGCGACCTCTCTGACCGCGCGGCCACGCTCAAGGGCGCACTGGCCGTCCCGCGCTGATCTCTGGACCGCCGGGCCCCCGCCCGGCAGCGCGTCGCATTGCGACGCGATTGTCTCATCGAGGAGGGTGTTCGCTGCTACGCAGCGACTGCCGGGCAGGGGCCCGGCGGTCCAGAGAGGTCAGCGCCCCTCGCGCCGCCAAGCCAGCATCATGAACAGGCACGCCAGCAGCATGCCGACTACGCCGGGGATCAGCGTCGTCGATTGTGTCGCGCGCACGGCATAAGCGCCACGTTCGCGCAGGCCGTACCAGTCTCCGCTCGCCGCAGGGCCCTGCTCACCCACACGCTGCAGGCGCGGCATGTTCGGCGTGCCGTCGGCGCCGAGGCGGAAGACGCCGCCCATGGTCGCCTTCGTCAGCGGCTCGACCTTTTCCGCCGTGGCGCGCAGGTCGAGATACTCGCGCGGATGCGTCGGCCCGCGCAGCGTGACGGCGCTCAGCTTGCCGCTGGTCGCGCGATAGAGACCGAGATCGGGCGCCGGCAGGCTGGTCTGATAGTGCCCCGGCGAGATGAGCGACCAGTCGTAGTCGTTCTTAACGCCATCCGGCCCCTGTACGGAAAGCTTGGCCGGGCTGTCAGACATGGTCTGCAGTGTCGCCTTCAACTCAGGCGAGGCGCCGGCCTTGATCTCGAGGAGTTCTTCCTCGAGCTCCGGTTCCTTCATCAGCCAGTGCGCCGTACGGCGGATCAGTTCGGCATACGGCCCGCCGCCTTCATAGCCGCGCGCCCACAGCCACAGCTGGTCCGACATAACGCTGGCGACGCGGCCCTGGCCCACGCGGTTGAGGAGCAGCAGTGGCGCGCCGTTGGGTGTCTGCATAAGCGATTCCGCCTGGCCGCTTTCCATCTTCATGTAGCGCATCCACGGCCCCCAGCCTTCGGTGGGCAGCGTTGCGGTAACCGAGTGCCGTTTGCCGAGATCGGTAAGTTGCGGCGTGAACTTGCCGTCCACTATCTCGCCCGTCGCGCGGCCCGGCAGCACGCCGCCGAGCGGCGTGTTGTAGAGGATGTAGGCGCCCGGATAGGGCGGGCCTGAAGCAATCAGCAGTGCGCCGCCGCGTTCCACATAGCGCGCCACGCGGTCGAGATAGGCTTCTTCCAGAACGGCCGGGCGCAGTTCGTGATCGAAGATCACCAGGTCGAACTCGTCCAGCTTTTCGCGGAACAGCTTCGCCTTGGGAAACTGGATCAGCGCCATCTCGTCATTGCGCGTGTTCTCGCCCTTTTCCGGCGGACGCAGGATGGTGAAGTGGACGAGGTCCACTGCCGGATCCGATTTCAGCAGGTCACGCCACACACGTGCCCCGGCATGCGGTTCGCCCGTTACCAGCAGCACACGCAGGCGGTCCTGCACGCCGGAGATACGCGCAGAGGCGAGGTTGTTGGCGAGCGTCAACTCATTCGGGATCCCATCGACGGACAGAACCACCAGGTTTTCGCCCCGCTGGCGCAGCGTGAACGAGATCATCGTCGGTTCGCCTACCGGCACGGTCTGGTCCGGCCGCGCCTCGCCGTTGATGGTGACGCCCACGCGCACGCGCTGTTCCGTCGGGTCGTTGACCTTGATGCGCATCTCAACGCGCTGGTCGACGATCGAGAAGGATGGCGCCTGTTGGATCTCGATATTGCGGTCGATCTCGTCCTCGCCGCCTACGATCATCGCGTGGATCGGCCCGAACTGGCCGCTGTCGGATGTGTTCTCGGGGATGTCGTGGATCTGGCCATCGGTGATCATCACCACGCCGGCGATCCTGTCGCGCGGCGCATCCGACATGGCCGACTGCAGCGCGATGTACATGTCCGTGCCGTCCGCACCCGGATCGGTCTCGGCCACGCGCAGTTCGAGATTCTCGTCCGCCTCGATGGCGGTGCGCAGCTGGTCAAACGCGGCCTGCGCGGTCTCGGTGCGGCCGCGGAAGTTCATGCTTTCCGAGCGGTCCATCACGACCGCGACGATGTCCTTCAGCGGCTCGCGCTGTTCCTCGATCCACAGCGGGTTCGCCAGTGCGACAGCAAGCACGGTCAGCGCCAGTGCGCGGAACAGCCGCGACTTGCCGCGCCGCCAGACATAGACGCCCCACAGCACAGCCGCACCGGCGGCCAGCGCCCAGAGCGCAGCCCAGGGGACCAGCGGATCAAAGCCAAGGCGTGCTGCGTCTTCCATGCCTCAATCCGCCCTGTCACGAGAGGTGCCGAGGCGGTCGAGCAGTTCGGGCACGTGAACCTGGTCTTCCTTGTAGTTCCCCGTGAGGATGTACATCACGAGGTTGATGCCGAAGCGGTAGGTCATCTCGCGCGCGCGATCGCCGCCTTCCATGGTCAGCAGCGGACGGCCCGTGCGCTTGTCGATCGCCCAGGCGCCAGCCCAGTCCGATCCGCCAATGAACAAGCCCGAGACGCCATCACCCCGGCGGCTGTCGCGGCTCGCCGCGCCGCTCTCAATCCAGAGGCGCCCGTTCAGTCGGCCGGGAAAGGAGCGGATGAGATAATAGCTCTTGGTCAGGACATGATCCGGCGGCGCCGGTTGCAGCAGCGGCGCATCAATGCCCGCCAGCAGTTGCTGCAAATTGGCCGACACATCGCGCCCCGGCGTCGCGTCGCGCGTATCGACAACGAACGCGCCGCCCGCGCGCAGATAGGCGTTCACCTTCGCCGTTGCCGCCGGAGACAGCGGCCGGGCATCGCGTGGCACCGCGTAATAGATCATTGGATAGAGTTCGAGGCTGTCACGCGCGAGATCGACGCCATGCGGCTCTTCGGGCTCAACCGACGTTCGCTGGCCAAGCTGATAGGACAGTCCCCACAGCCCCGCATGCGTTGTTTCATCAAGGCGGCGGTCGCCTGTCTTCACATAGGCAAAACGCAGGTGTGCAGCGGCCTCGCGCGCAAGCTGCTCGCTGGTCTGCTGCGCGCTGGCCGGTGGTGCGCCATTGATCATGATGGCGCCAGCGAAGAAGACAGCAATGGCGCCGGCCACATGCCTGCGGCGGAAGAAGTTCGGCAGACGTCCCGCGAAGGCGAGCGCAATCAGCAGGTCGAGTGACACGATGCCGAGCGCCAGAGCGATCATCCACCCACCCAGACCGGTGCGCTCCGCGATTGCGGCCTGCTCCGTGACGGTGACTTCCAGTGGCCAGTCGTTGAACGCCAGCGGCGCCGGGCTTCCTGCGTTGAGCGCGCGTTCGCCGCCTGGTCCGAGATAGAGGCCCGGAGGCGTGGTCGGGCCGGGGCGGGTGGTTGCAAACTCGGCGGCGGCAACCGGCATGGCGTTGGAATTGGGCGGCGTCAGCACGCCAAACCCATCGAGCACACGCGATGGCGCCAGCGTACCTTCGCCGCTGAGAGCAGGCGCCCGCGCACGCTGCCCGCCCGAAACAACGGAGCGGCGCAACATCTCCACAAACGCGCCGGTGAAGGGCAGGTCGGACCAGTCCGGATCCGCGGTGACGTGGAACAGGATGAGCTGACCCTGTCCGACGCGACGCGCAGTGACCAGCGGTGTACCGTCCTGCAGGCGCGCCCAGGTCAGGCTGTCGAGTTCGGCTGATGGCTGGGCCAGCACCTGCTGGCGCACGGCGGCGTCGGCGGGACGCGGGATGCCGGCGAAGGGCGAAGTGGCCGGGAAGTCTGCGATACGCTGCGGGGTCTCCCACGACATCGCTGATCCGAGCGCCCGGGATGTGGGGCGCAGCGTGACCGGCGAGAGCGGATTTTCCTGAGCCGCAAGGCGCGGGCCGGCAAAGCGGATCAGGACGCCGCCCTTGGTCATCCAGTCGGTCAGGCGCTGGGAGGTTGCTTCGTCGATCTGGCCGCGGTCGCCCATGATGATCGCGTCGATCGGCGCATCGAGCAGGTCGGACAACTTCTTCTCGGTAAGCTGCGCGTATGGCTGCAGCGCCTTGCGTGCATAGTAGTGTTCGGACAGCAGCGGCTGCGCTTCGTCGCGCGTGTCCGCAAGACCCACATGCGGGCGGCGCGCCGTGTCGTCCCACAGCCAGACCGCGCCGGCGGAGGGCGATCCTGCGATCCGGAAGCGCGCAACCCTGTTCAGGGCCGCGGCAGGAATCGCGAAGAGCGCTTCGGCCGTGTTCGAACTGCCGTCGAAAGCAATCCGCGTGGAGGCGATGGATGCGCCTTCGGATGTCTCGGCGATGATGTCCGCCGTTTCGCCCGGCAGGGTTCCCGCGCGAACGACAGACACGCGCGCGCCTTCGGCTGAACTGTCGGCCGCGGTGATAGCAAAGGCTGTGCGTGGCCGCGTAACGCGAACGTCGGTCGCCGCCTTGGCCGACAGGCCGCGTGCGAATGCCGCGGCGGTGTCGTGATCGAAGCCGTCCGTCGCCCAGATGATACGGCCGGGGCGAAGCGGTGTTCCGTTGAGCGCCTTCAGCGCCGCCTCGCGATCCGGCAACCATGCCGCCGGGCGCTGGTTGCGCAGGATCTGGCGTGCGGTTTCTGCGTCCAGCGCTTCGGAAGGATCGCGCGCCACTTCGCGCGGGGCCGTGAACATCACATGGATTGCGCCGCCATTCTGCGCCGTCTCGTCAACCGCTGCCGTCGCGACGCGGACAATGTCGCGCCAGCGCTCGGCGCTGCTCCAGCCATCGTCCACCACGATCAGCGTGCCGCCATCGGTTGGCGTCTGCGCATTCGGGGCCCAGGTGGGCCGCGCGAAGCCAATGATCGCCAGCGCTAGCGCGATCATGCGCAGCAGCAGCAGCCACCACGGCGTCCGCGCCGGCGTCTCTTCTTCGGGCTTCAGGTCATCGAGCAGGGCGAGCGAAGGCAGGGCGAAACGCTTGGGCTCCGGCGGCGTTGCGCGCAGCAACAGCCACAGCAGAGGCAAGGCCAGCAGACCCAGCAGGGCCCATGGTTGCAGGAAGAGAAACGGGCCAACGCTCACGCCATGGCTCCGCTGATGGAGAAGCCGTGCGCAAGGGCGCCCAGCGGCGTGCGCGCTTCCTCGTTCGAGACGTGGCTGATGAAGCGCCAGCCGAGTTCGCCAGCGAGCTCAGACATGTCCTTCCGGCGTTGCGCGAACTTGTCGAGATACCCGTCCCGTATGGATTCGGCGCGGCCGATCAGCCGCTCGCGATCCTGCCCGGGCCGGAAGAAGCGCACGCGGCCGTTGAAGGGATAGTTCTCCTCGATCGGATCGCACACCTGCAGCAGCACGCCGTCGCGACACTTCCCGGCGATGGGCGACAGGTTGGCGCGCCAGTCGGCGAGCGGCGAATAGAAATCGCTGCAGATCACAACGGCGGCGCGCTCGCGCGGCGGTGGGGGGAATGGCATGCTGGCGGTAAGGTTGCGCATATCCTCGCCAACCCGCGCCGGCGCCTTCGCGCCCGAGACAGCGCCGCGTCCACCACCCAGCGCCCCGCAGCGTTCACCCGAACGCGACAGCGCGCCTGCAAGCGCCATGCACAGCACAAGCGCCCTGTCGGCCTTATGCGGGATCGAAGCGCCGCTCGACCAGTGGAAGCCCGGGCTTGGATCGGCCCAGAACAGGAATGTGCGTGCGGTCTCCAGCTCTGTCTCGCGCACGAACAGGTGTTCCTCGCGCGCGGACCTGCGCCAGTCGATCCGCTCGGCGCTGTCTTCCTGCGTGTGGCGGCGATACTGCCAGAAATTCTCGCCCATGCCCGACTTGCGTCGCCCGGCCGAGCCGAGATGAGCGGCGCTGGCGGCGCGCGCCTGCGTCGTCAACGTCCCAAGATCGCTGGCGAGTGCAGCGGCCTCTGCTTTCAACTGACTCAGCGGAGCCTGTGGCAACAGGTCGGTTCCTAAACTGTAAGGCGGCGGACGCTACGCGGCCTTGGCGGCAAGTTCCTGGATAAGCGCAGACAGCGATCCGCCCTGACCGGTGGGGTCGTACGCCAGCGCCATCCGATGGCCGAGCGCCGGTTCGGCCAGCGCTTCGAGATCATCCAGCGACGGCGCAAGGCGGCCGCGCAGCAGCGCGCGCGAACGCGCCGCCAGCATCAGCGCCTGACCCGCGCGCGGCGACGGACCCCAGTCGACGCGCTTCTTCACCTGCGGATGATCTGTCTGTTCCGGCCGCGCCGAACGCACGAGGCGCAGGATGGCCTCAAGCACCTTCTCCGGAACTGGCATGCGGCGCACCAGCGCCTGCATCGCTAGCAGGCGTTCCGCATCGAGCACGGGGCGCACGGTCTGATCCTGCATTCCCGTCGTCTCGACAAGGATGCGGCGCTCGGTGTCCTGGTCGGGATAGTCCACATCGACCTTGAGGAGAAAACGGTCAAGTTGCGCTTCGGGCAGCGGATAAGTGCCTTCTTGCTCGATCGGGTTCTGCGTCGCGAGCACGTGGAACGGCTTGGGCAGGTCGTAGCTCGCGCCGGCGACGGTCACATGCCGCTCCTGCATCGCCTGCAGCAGCGCCGATTGCGTGCGCGGCGAGGCGCGGTTGATCTCGTCGGCCATCAGCAGGCTGGTAAAGATAGGACCCTTCACGAACCGGAAGGCGCGGCCCCCCGTCGACGTCTCGTCCAGAATCTCCGAACCCAGAATGTCCGAAGGCATCAGGTCGGGTGTGAACTGGACGCGGCCCCAATCCAGGCCCAGGGCCTTGGCGGTTGTCTCGACCAGCTTGGTCTTGGCAAGGCCGGGCGCTCCGATCAGCAGGGCATGGCCGCCTGCAAGGATGGTGGAAAGCACAAGCTCGACGACGCGTTCCTGGCCGAAAACGACCTTTCCGATCTCGGCGCGCACCTGGGCAAGCAGTTGCACGGCGGCATCCGCTTCCCTGACGATATCGGCATTGGCGGTGGCGGCTTCACTCATGCTGCTCTTTTACCTATCTCTGTGGCCAGCCCGGAGCCGAGCCGCCATGACGAATGCGAACGCCCCGAACGTATCAGACTTCCCATCGGGATCGCTCGCGGACCTGATTGCGACCTTGCAGGTGGAAGCGGGTTTGGAAAAGCCCCGTTCGCTTCCCCCGGTGCATTTGTGGAATCCCGCCAATTGTGGGGACATCGGCCTCGAAATCCGGCGGGACGGCTCCTGGTGGCAGGATGGCGTGCGGTTTAGCCGGGAAAAGCTCGTTCGCCTGTTTTCCACAATCCTCCGGCGCGACCCTGGCGGTCACTTCCTCGTCACCCCTCACGAAAAAGTGGTGGTTAAGGTGGAGGACGCGCCCTTCGTGGGCGTTCGGGTGGACCGGCATGAATCGGACGGGCATGAGGTAATATTGGTCACGACCAATGTGGGCGATGTCGTGGCGGTGGATGAGGCGCATCCCCTGCGTGTCGTTTCGGATCGCCAGACAGGCGAGCCGTCCACCTACGTCCGTATCCGTGGCGGGCTGGAAGCGCGGCTGACCCGGCCGGCCTGGTACGAACTGGTCAGCTTGGCGCAACCCGATCCGGGCGAGGCCGGAACGATGAGCGTGACTTCGTCGGGCGCCAGTTTCTCTATCGGCCAGGTGGCCTGATCCGGATGACGTTTACCTCAAAGTCTGATTTCGAGGCGCGGGCGAGGGCCAGGCTGGCTGCGGTCGATGTCGTGTTCGATGCGCCGCTGCGTACGGATTATGACCTCAACCCGGGCTGGACTGCGCCCGAGCCGGTTGCTTACCGCCCGGCGGCCGTCCTCGTCGGCCTGATCGACCGGGGCGAAGATTTCGGCGTCCTGCTTACGCTGCGGCCCGAGACCATGGCGGCCCATGCAGGCCAGGTGGCCTTTCCTGGCGGCCGGGTCGAGCCGGGCGAGACGCGGCTACAAGCAGCGCTGCGTGAAGCGCATGAGGAGGTGGGCGTGGACCCTGCCACTGTCCGCATCCTGGGCCAGGGCGACGCTTACCTGACCGGAACCGGCTTTGCGATCTCGCCTTTCGTTGGAATCCTGCCACCCGATTTTGTACCGGTACCCCACGCGCGCGAGGTCGCCGACGTGTTCGAGACGCCCCTGTCCTTCCTGATGGACGCCGCCAACCATGAGCGGCACGAACGCGAGTTCAGGGGGGCCTTGCGCGCCTATTACGCCATGCCGCACAACGGCCGTTATATCTGGGGCGCTACGGCCGGCATGATCAAAGCCTTGTACGACAGGCTCTATGGCGGGTAGGACCGAGGACCATGACACAGAGAATCCTTGTCGAACTCCTGCTCTTCCTTATCCCGTTCGCGGTATTCCTGATCTATCGCGCCGCCTCGCGTGACCTCAGAATAAAAGACCGCTGGCCGCTGACACGCCTTGTGGTGATCGGCGCCGTCATCGCGATCCTGGGTCTCATCATTCCGCCGCTGCTGGAGCCGCGTGAGACCGGCAAGTGCTTTGATCCGGTGCGTTACTCGGCTGACGGTCAGGTGACCCCGCCACGCGAAATTCCTTGCACGGAGGCGACGCTGCCCGGCGGCAACACGCCGGCGCCCCCGCCTGCCCAGACCCCCGTCGCCCCGCGCGACCGGGGCGGCTGATCCCATGGCCCGGCTGGCGAACCAGCCCTGGCTGATCGCCGCCCGAAGGGTCATCGACGCGCTCGAGACTGTACGGCCGGGATGTGCGCGGTTCGTCGGCGGATGCGTGCGCAACGCGCTGCTGGGTCAGCCCGTCGCGGATGTCGACATCGCCACGCAGCTGACGCCCGACCTGGTCGAGAAGGCGTGCCGCAATGCCGGCATGTCGGTTCATCCTACAGGCATCGAGCATGGCACGCTGACTGTCGTCTGCGATGGCTTGCCGTACGAAATCACGACGCTCCGCCGCGATGTGGAGACCGATGGTCGCCGCGCCACCGTGTCCTTTACCCACGACTGGGCCGAAGACGCCGAGCGCCGCGACTTCCGCATGAACGCGCTCTATGCCGACAGCGACGGCGAAATCCACGACCCCACCGGCGGCGGGCTGGACGATATTGCAGCGCGCCGGATCGTGTTCGTCGGCGATGCTGAGACACGCATTCGCGAGGACTATCTGCGCATCCTGCGCTTCTTCCGCTTCCAGGCCTGGTACGGCAATGCTGCGCCTGATCCGGCGGGACTGGCCGCATGCGGAAAGCTGCGCGCGGGCCTTGCCGGCATTTCCGTCGAGCGGATCTGGATGGAGATGAAGAAGCTGCTGGCCGCGCCCCAGCCGCTGTCATCGCTAGAGGCGATGGAGCATGTCGGTGTGCTCGACCAGTTGTTTGTTGACGCGAAGGGCCTCGGTCTGCTGGCCAAACTGGTCGGACTGGAACGCAAACGCGGCTTCGCGCCCGATCCGATGCTGCGTTTCCTCGCTCTGTTCTGGAAAGACGCCGCAACCGTTCGTGAGGTCACCAATCACCTCAAGATGTCGAACGAAGAGCGCAACAGGCTCAACTGGCCGACGGAGGACGAGACGCCACTCTGGGATGCGGTGACGGATGCCGAAGTGCGCGCAGCCGTCTATCGCGTCGGCGCGCAGACTGTCATCGATCGCGCAACCCTCGAATGGGCGTCCAGCGGGGTCGATGACTGGGCCGGCGTCATCGCCGTTGCGCGCGCATGGGAGCGGCCGACGCTGCCGGTCGACGGCGCAGACTTGCTGGCGCGAGGCATCGCCGAAGGGCCGGCCATTGGCGCGGCTATCCGTAAGCTCGAGACGGTGTGGATCGAGAGCGACTTCACGCTCGGCAAGGACGAGCTGCTCGCACGTCTGTAGGCCGCCTCAGTTGGCGAACACGACCCAGGCATTCAGGTAAGCTGCGAAACTCAGCCAGGCGAGATACGGCGTCTGCAGCCAGCCAGCGAGCGGGCTGTGCCGCCGGAATTGCTGGATCATCAGGAAGACGAGCACCCACAGGATGGCAATGTCGATCAGCGCGATCAGCGGCTGGTGAAACGCGAAGAACAGGTAGCTCCAGCCAAAGTTGACGAAGAGTTGCAGGAAGAAGAGGCCCAGGTGCGCCCCGGCCCGCCACGCCATGAAAGCCCCGACGGCCATCAGCGCGTAGAGCATCGGCCACACGATCCCGAACACGAAGCCCGGCGGGTTGCCGGGCGCCTTGTTCAGGGCGGCGTACCAGGGATCGGCCTCGCCCCCCGATGTGAGCGCGCCAAGGCCGGCCACGAGGCCGGTCGCCGCCAGGATAGCCACGAGCGCCAGCATGGCCGCTTCCGGCGTTCGCTTGGCGGACGGTTCGGAGAGAGGGATCGCATCGGTCATGATGGAGGGGTCTACGCACCAGGGTGAAAACCGGACCAGACTCCACTTGGCTCACATCGGTCCCGCGTCCAGCCCCCACGATCTCAATGGAACCAATTCACCCATCGCCAACTGAGAATAGTGTGCAAACGCGCCCCCAAAATTGGGCGGGGGTTGGATGGGTTGGAGTCGACCTGCCGCTCTGTCGGCCGCGTCCGCCGGATCAAGGCCACTTCACCACGGGCGGCATGGACGAGAGTATGCTGGCGACATTGCCGCCAGTCTTCAGGCCGAACGTTGTTCCGCGATCATAGAGCAGGTTGAACTCGACATATCGACCACGTCGCACAAGCTGTTCTTCGCGCTCGGCCGGTTTCCAGCTTTCCGCCATGCGACGCGCGACGATCTTCGGGTACACATCGGCGAAGTGCCTGCCGACGCTCTGCGTGAAGGCGAAGTCGGTTTCCCAGTCGCCGGTGTTGTAGCGGTCGTAGAAGATGCCGCCGATGCCGCGCGGCTCGTCGCGATGCGGCAGATAGAAGTATTCCTCGCAGTGCTTCTTCATCGCGGCATAGTCGGCGCCCTTATAGCCGTCGCACGCAGCCCGCATGGCGTCGTGAAACTCCACGGCGTCTGGGAATTCCTGCTCGCGTTGATAGGCCAGCAGGGGGGTAAGGTCAGCGCCGCCGCCGAACCATGAATCCGCTGTGACGAGCATACGCGTGTTCATGTGCACGGCCGGCACGCGCGGATTGACCATGTGCGCGATCAGCGAGATGCCGCTCGCCCAGAACTGACCGCCAGACTTGTCGGCGCCGGGAATGGTTTTGGCGAATTCCGGCGCGAAGCTGCCGTGAACGCACGAGACGTGGACGCCCACTTTTTCGAACAGGCGGCCGCGCATCACCGCCATCGTGCCGCCGCCCAGATCCTCCGATCCATCGCCGCGTTTCCACGGCGTTTTCTCGAAGCGGCCCGCCGCGCCACGATACAGCGGCGGGGCTGCGGCATCCTCCAGCGCCTCGAAGCGCGCGATGATGTCGGCCTGAAGGGTCTGGAACCAGGCGTGCGCACGACCCTTGCGCTGTTCAAGCGTGGAGTCGGGGGCAGAGGCGGATTGTGCTGACATGGGCGCGTAACTAGCTCCGCGAGGCCGCTTGCGTCCAGCCGTATGGCGAGGCCAGGCTCGATCGTGATCCTGCGAGGGAGGAAACAATGGCGACCAGACCAGCCGCCCGGAAGAAAGCTACGAGCGCGAAGGCTGCCGCGCCCAAGGCCAAACCGGGCATTGTTCTCACCCTGAACGTCAATGCGCCGGGCAAGACCTATCCGCGCAATGCCGAAAAATACGAGGCTGCGCGCAAGGTGTTCCTGAAAGTGATGCCGCGCACTGGGCCGGGCGTCACACAGACGGAAATGATGGCGCTAATGAAGAAGGCGCTGGCCGGCAGCGACTTTGGTTCAACGGTCGGCTGGTGGACCAAGACCGTCCAGCTGGATGCCGAGGCGCGCGGCGAGCTTGTGCGGGACGGCGGCAAGCCCCTGCGCTGGAAGCGCAAGTAGCCGTAAATTGAGTCCTAGCAGGGGATCAGGGCTGGGCGACGGGCAAGGCCAGCTGGTCCATCGCGGTCGCGGACGGCAGCAAGCCGGCCGGAACTTCGCTCGTGATCACGATACCCACCGGGACCGGTTCGGCCGAAACCACGGGCTCAAGCGCGCCTGGAGTCGCGCCAATCAGGTCGCCGATCGGGTCGAGGCCCGCCTCGCTGTCGCCTTGGGAGACGCCGTCGTAGGTTGTGTCATCTTCGTCGGTCGATCCGAGGTCGTCGAAGGTTGCCGTGCTGTCGTCCAGTCCGGCCACTAGTACCGGGTCCTTGGCGGTCACCAGCGCCGCGTCGGGGTCCTGCAGCAGGCGCAGCTGGGCCATCGCCAGGTCGTCAGCGGATGTATTTCCCCGGTCGCCAAAGGCTATGCGGACGCGCAGATCGTCGTCGGTGGTCGGCGCGCCAGTGATTTCGAGGAAGGCGGCCTCGATCAGGTCGGCCACGTGCCGGTCACGGGATTTGCCGGTCGACCCGCCCATCATGACGGCAATCACTCTGCGGCCATCACGGGAAGCGGACGCCATGAGGTTATAGCCCGAAGCGTTCGTGAAGCCGGTCTTGATGCCGTCAACACCCTGCACGGACTTCAAAAGTTCGTTATGATTCAGATGCTTACGGTTGTTCCAGGTGAAAGACGTCAGCGAGAAATAATTATAGCGGTCCTTGTGATCCATGTAGATCGCCTCGCCCAGGCGAGCCATGTCGCGGGCGGTTGTGACCTGCAAACGGTCGGGCAGGCCAGACGAGTTGCGGAACGTGGTGTTCAGCATCCCGAGTTCCTTGGCCTTTGCGTTCATCCGCGCAACGAACTTGGCTTCCGTGCCGCCAAGCTTCTCTGCGATCACGATGGCGACGTCGTTGGCCGATTTGGTGACCAGGGCGCGGATCGCGTCTTCTACCTTGATGGTGGTTCCCGACTTCAGCCCGAGCTTGGACGGCTGGGCGCGCGAGGCGGCTTTGGAAACCGTCATCCGGTCGGTAAGCTTCAGTTTTCCTTGATCCAGGGCCTCGAAAACGAGGTAAAGCGTCATGACCTTCGTCAGCGATGCCGGATGGCGCTTCTCGTCGGCGCTGCGGTCGTGAAGCACCTGACCGGTATCCATATCGATGACGATGGAGGCGTATTTGTCGGCCCAGGCGGGGGCGGATGTGAACGTGAGCGCCACCAGAGCGAGCAGCCCGGAGCGAATCCACGCGATCAGGGAGTTCGTCTTCATACGCGGACGGAATCCTCTATCAGAAGCACATACAAAGACTAGATCGAGGGTCCAACGTCGAACTTACCCAATCTTTAATCCACGTCATCCCAATTCTTCAGGCCAGTGAAGTTTGGCTCCCGCGGCGCCCATTTTCGGGTCGTTCCGCCTTCCGGTGGGACGCTAGCGTGGGCGTCCCGTGGTGAATCCTGCATGAACCATGCGAGCCGGATCACCGGCGGACTGTGATTCACGATGCTGCCGCAGGACCGTGGACAAACCAAGGCAGACGCTGCGTTTTGGCCGCTTGCGCACCGGGTTTGGGGGATAAGGTGGGAAGGCCCTTTCACTTGGCTCGCGGATCAATATCTAATGGGGAACGAACACCGGCTGTTTACCTTCTCGATCCGGGACGTTCGCGACTGATTTCTTCGATAATCCGGCGATCCCGCCCGCCGCTCCAAACAGGTCTAACGCCCAGGCTCCGTATTCATGGCTGACAAACGCCCACCATCTCGTCCGGACAAGGAGGTCGGCACCCAGACCCGGACCAAGGCCAAGACGAAGAAGCCCTCGCTCTACCGGGTGCTTCTGCTGAACGACGACTACACGCCGATGGAATTCGTGGTGCTCGTGCTCGAGCACTTCTTCAATAAGTCGCGCGAGGAGGCCACGCGCATCATGCTTCACGTCCACAACAATGGCGTAGGCGTGTGTGGCGTCTTTCCGCTCGATGTCGCCGAAACGAAGGTCACGCAGGTGATGGATCTTGCCCGCCAGCACCAGCATCCTCTCCAATGCACCAAGGAACGCGAGGACTAGAGAACCCCTAAATGCCCTCCCTCACACCCAGTCTCGAACGTGCTCTCGAACGCGCCATGCACCTGGCGCAGGAGCGAAAGCATGAATACGCAACTCTCGAACACCTGCTCCTCGCGTTGACCGAGGATGAGGATGCGGCCGAGGTGATGTCGGCTTGCAAGGTCGATCTCGACAAGCTGCGCCGGGACCTGACGAACTATCTCGACAATGACTGCGCCTCCTTCATCGTGGAGGATGGCGGCGCCGTGCTTCCGACCGCCGCTTTCCAGCGCGTCGTCCAGCGCGCCGTGCTGCATGTGGAATCCTCGTCGAAGGACGAAGTGACCGGCGCCAACGTTCTCGTCTCGATCTTCGCCGAGCGCGAAAGCCATGCCGCGTACTTCCTGCAGGAGCAGGACATGACGCGCTATGATGCCGTCAACTTCATCAGCCACGGCGTCGCAAAGAAGCCGGGCATGTCGAAGTCGAAACCCGTCGAGGGCGCGGCCGAGAAGGAAGACGACAACACCAAGCCCGCCGGCGAAGCCCTGTCGGCCTATTGCGTCGACCTCAACCAGAAGGCTCGCGAAGGAAAGACTGACCCGCTCATCGGCCGCCATCAGGAAGTTGAGCGTGCGATCCAGGTCCTCTGCCGCCGCCGCAAGAACAATCCGCTGCTCGTGGGCGACCCGGGCGTCGGCAAGACGGCCATCGCCGAAGGTATGGCCAAGAAGATCGTGGATGGCGAAGCGCCCAGCATCCTCGCGGACGCTGTGATCTACTCGCTCGACATGGGCGCGCTGCTCGCCGGCACGCGCTATCGCGGCGACTTCGAGGAGCGGCTGAAAGCGGTCGTGAAGGAGCTGGAAGAGCAGCCCAAGGCCGTCCTCTTCATCGACGAGATCCATACTGTCATCGGCGCCGGCGCCACGTCCGGCGGCGCGATGGACGCCTCGAATCTGCTGAAGCCCGCGCTTCAGTCCGGCTCGCTGCGCTGCATGGGGTCGACGACCTACAAGGAATACCGCCAGCATTTCGAGAAGGACCGGGCCCTCGCCCGACGCTTCCAGAAGATCGACGTGGTGGAGCCTTCCGTCGAAGACACGGTCAAGATCGTGATGGGTCTCAAGCCCTACTTCGAGGAGTTCCACGGCCTGAAGTACACCAACGAAGCCATCCGCACCGCGGTTGACCTGTCGGCGAAATACATCACCGACCGCAAGCTGCCCGACAAGGCGATCGACGTGATCGACGAAGCCGGCGCCGCCCAATGGCTCGTGCCCGAGAACAAGCGCCGCAAGCAGATCGGCGCGCGCGAGGTCGAGGTCGTCATTTCGAAAATGGCGCGCATCCCGGCCAAGCAGGTCTCCAAGTCCGATGCCGAACAGCTGAAGTCCCTCGAAAAGGATCTCCAGCGCGTCGTGTTCGGTCAGGACAAGGCGATTACGGCGCTGTCCGCCGCCATCAAGCTTGCCCGCGCGGGTCTGCGCGAACCGAACAAGCCCATCGGCTGCTATCTCTTCTCCGGCCCCACCGGCGTGGGCAAGACGGAAGTGGCGAAGCAGCTTTCGTCCATCCTCGGCGTCGAGATGCTGCGCTTCGACATGTCGGAATACATGGAGCGCCACACGGTCTCGCGTCTCATCGGCGCGCCTCCGGGCTATGTGGGCTTCGATCAGGGCGGCCTGCTGACGGATGGTGTGGACCAGCACCCGCATTGCGTCCTCCTGCTCGACGAAATCGAGAAGGCGCACCCGGACCTGTTCAACATCCTCCTGCAGGTGATGGATAACGGCACGCTGACGGACTCGAACGGTAAGAAAGTCGACTTCAGGAACGTGATCCTCATCATGACCACGAACGCGGGCGCATCCGACGCCGCCAAGGAGTCGATCGGCTTCGGCCGCGGCAAGCGCGAAGACGAGAACGAAGAGGCGATCAAACGCCTGTTCACGCCCGAATTCCGCAACCGCCTCGACGCCACCATTCCGTTCGCCGGCCTCTCGCCGGAGATCATCGAGATGGTGGTCGACAAATTCATCCTGCAGCTGGAAACCCAGCTGGCGGATCGCAACGTCACGATCGCGCTTACGCCGAAAGCCCGCAAATGGCTCGCCACGCGCGGCTATGACGAAGCCTTCGGCGCCCGTCCGCTCGGCCGCGTGATCCAGGAACACGTCAAGAAGCCCATGGCTGACGAACTGCTGTTCGGCGCGCTCCAGAAGGGCGGCGGCGTCAAGATCGACATCGACAAGAACGATCCTGACAAGCTGTCGTTCAAGTTCATCGCCGATCCGAAGCCGACGGCGAAGGAAAAGAACGAACCGGAAGCGGTGGACTAGCAAGCCCGCGCAGGAATATGGAAGGGCGGCTCGCAAGGGCCGCCCTTCTGGTTTTCAAGCGAGTCATTGATGGTCAAGTACATCGCCAAGGCCAACGACGACGTGCTCTCGCATTGTCAGTGCGTGGATACGCTCGCGGCGGGTCCGGCGCAGCTCGATTGTCCGTGGTGTGGTTGCGGCTGGCTGTTCAGCTGCATCAAGTGCCGTAAGGCCTTCACCTTCGGCCGTGTCGTTGACGTTGATCGCTCCTATACCGCCATCGTGCATGAGGATTTCACCAACCGCGGCGGCAGCGCGGATGACGAAGACATCGAGCACGGCGCTGAATGGATGGCAGCGGCGCTCGCCGATCTCTCCGTTGGCGACATCGTTGTCTATCTCGACGGATCGTACCTGCCGCTTGAGACCGAAAACTTCGCCTATGATGGCTGGCACGCCCAGCACGACTTTGATCGTCTGCCGCATGCCATCGCGCTCGAACAACCTAGCGCACTGCGCGACACGCTTGGCGTCAAGAGCTACTGGGATGAACGCGAACTGGTGGACGAGGAAGTCGAAGACGAAGCCGACGAGTAGACGATCACGCTATGGCGCAGGCGTCGCCGTGTTTGCGTCTGTCGAGGCGCCTTGCTGCGTCGGCCAGATGACCGGGAAGGGCGGCGCCGCCGCAGCGGCACAGTCGTTCCAGCGAAGCTCCCGCAGGGCGAAGCGCACGCCGTCCCACTCATATTCGCCTTCGCTGCCGCAGCCGCCATGACCGGCGCTCTTGCGGAAGGTGGAGAGCACGCCTGTGCCCGCATCGATCTCCGCCATGCTGATCTGATCGGACGCGAACCAGCCTCCGGTGTCATAGTCCGGGAAAGAGAGCAGTTCGGGCTTCTCTCCCGAGCGGACCGCGAAGAGGCGATGCGTCGTCGAATAGGCGCCCACGCTGCAGCCGAGCATGACGATGGCGCCGTTCTCCAGCCCGACGACTTTGGATTCGAGCTGCGCATCGTCAGGTTTCACACAGCCGCCCATGGCGTCGCTGATTGTCTGGGCCGAGGCGATCAGGGCTGCGTCGCCCTCCAGCGCGGCGGCAGCAGATCCGCCAATCGCCGCTGTGCCTTCCGGACCGCCGCAACCAGCGAGCAGAAGCGCGATTGCCGGCCCGGCAAGGGCATGGCCAAGAGCCGTTCGAGTTCCCCGACGCATCACGTCCTCCTGCAGGCGGGCCAGTGATGACGAAACATTACTGCAAATCAATGGCTAGACGGCGCTCAAACCGGGGATAACGCAGGCCAACCTGCGGCTACCAGTCGCCGGAAACCGGTTCGCCGCCAAAGAGCTCCGCCAGACGCCGACGGGTGCCCGCCGTTGTCTCTTCGGGCGGGGCAAGAGGGTCGAAAAAGCCGGTTTCGGCGATTTCTCCGCGCTGGGTGGCCTCAACCTGCCGCCAGCGGTCAACCCGGAAGACCAGCACATGATCATTGGGAAAGAAGGCGTGGTTGGCATGGATTGACGCCAGCCGCAGGTCGGCGGGCGACGTAGCAACTCCGGCTTCTTCCAGTAGCTCCCGCTGCAATGCCTCCAGCGCCGTCTCGCCCTTTTCGATGCCGCCGCCGGGCATATGCCAGCCCGGCGTGTAGGTGTGCCGCAACAGCAGCACACGGCCCCGGTCGTCGACAACAACGCCGCGAACGCCCAGCGTCATGGGGCGGAGCATGCGCCACCATGTCTGGAAGGCTCGGTCGCGCAGTGTGCGTTTTCTCAAGCGATTGCCTTGTTCTTTCCGGGTTTCGGACCCGCTGGAAATCCGCTAGGACAGGCCCAATCGAGACTCAAGTATTCCCAAGTTCTGGGCGCTTTGGCCGTAAGGAGACTGTCGTGGCTGCTGTGTACGCTATTCTGGCCGTGGTTGTGACCTTCGGTCTGCTGAACCTGATCGAATACCGCCGCCTGGACTAACGCTTCGGCCAGATTATCTGGACGGATCCGGTCTTGCGGGTCACGGTCCCTTGGGGGAGGGATGTCCAAACGTAGGGGGTAACATCCGTGCTCGCAGGCGCAATCGTTGTCCTCATCGCCGGCTTTGGCATTCTGATTTATTCGGCGGACTGCCTCGTGCGCGGCGCCCTGTCGGCAGCCTACAAGGCCAACGTATCGCCGCTTCTGGTTGGCATCGTTATCGTTGGGTTTGGCACGTCGCTTCCCGAGTTCATTATTTCGGTCCAGGCTGCGACCAATGGCAGCGCCGGCCTCGCGCACGGCAACATCATCGGCTCCAACATCGCCAACATCCTGCTGGTGCTGGCGCTTCCCGCGCTGATCTTCCCGATCGCGACTGCAGCGCCGCGCATGCGCATAACGTCGTTCTTCATGCTTCTCTGCACGGCGGCATGGATCGGCATCTCGCTTTTCTTCGGTCTCACGCAATGGGTCGGGATCGCCTTCATCGTCGCGCTGGTCATCTACCTGTTTGTCTCCTGGTCCATCGCACGCAAGGACATGACCGAGGACACCAAGGAAGAACTGGAGCTGATGAAGAAGCCGATGTGGCGGATGATCATACTGATCCTCATCGGCCTGGTCGGCCTGCCGCTCGGCTCGCGCCTGTTGCTCGACGGCGGCATCTCGCTGGGCCAGGAACTGCACGCGAGCGAGACCATCGTCGGTCTCACGGTTCTCGCGCTCGGATCATCGCTGCCAGAGCTCGGCGCCTGCATCGCCGCCGCCGTGCGCAAGCAAAGCGACGTCGCCATGGGCAACATTCTCGGCTCGAACATTTTCAACATCCTGGGCGCCGGCGGCGTTGTCGCGATCCTCGCGCCGCGCGAAACGCTGAGCCCCGAATTCACGGCCTTCAGCAACTGGGCGATGGCGGGCGCCGCCGTTCTGGTCACGCTGGTGATCTTCCTGCGTCGCCGCATCGGCATCGGCACGGGCGTGGTCTTCCTCGGGCTGTACGTGGCCTACTTGGCCGGCCTTTATAACAACTGGTCGTTCCAGGGCATCGGCGACCTGATCATCGAACCCGCTGCGCACAGCCCGACCTGAGGCGCCTCAATCCGAAATCGTCTTCGGCGTGACATAGGCCTGCAGGCGCCAGGCTGAGGTCTCGTCCGCGCGTCCGAACACCGCGCCGGCTGCCGTCGGGAATTTCGCGCGCACGGCCGATTCCAGCGCGTTGTTGCGATGGGCGAGGCGGCTGGCCAGTTCGTGCAGCCCAGGATTGTGGGCGACCACCATCACATTCCTCGCGCCCGTCGCCTCCGCCGCGCGCATCAGCGTGTCGGTGTCGGCCAGATAGAGGCTGTCGAGGAACTCCACAGTCACATCGGGAAACCAGCTGGCGACGAGCGCCCATGTCTCGCGCGTGCGCCTTGCAGGAGACACCAGCACAATCTCGGGCTCGGCCCCGGCGCCGGCCAGCGCTTCGCCAATGCCGGGGGCGTCCTCGCGACCACGCGCGGCGAGCGGCCGGTCGAAGTCCTCCCCCGTGTCGGAGTTTGTCGCCGCTTTGGCGTGACGAAGTAGAACGAGCTGGCGCATGCGACCCCAGAATCTGGCGCGGCTAGCTCTGCCGCATTCTCCCGTGAATTGCCAAGGGGATAGCCAGAAAAGGCGACGGCAAGATGGCCGCTCGCCTGTCGGATTTAATTCTGCCCCCCTTGTGCAATGCAATATGATGACCATCATATATAAAGACCTAACAAGGGAGCCATCATATGACCCGGGCTGTCATCGCAGGATATGCGCGCACGCCATTCCACTTCGCCAACAAGGGAAAGCTCGTCGGCGTAAGGCCGGACGACCTCGCCGCCATCGCCATCAAGGGGCTGGTCGAGCGCACCGGCATCGATCCAAAAACGCTTGAGGATGTCGTCCTCGGCACGGCCTATCCCGAGGCAGAGCAGGGCTCCAACATCGCTCGCCTCGCCAGCCTGCTGGCCGGTCTGCCCATTGAACTGGGCGGCATCACGATGAACCGGTTCTGCGGCTCGTCCATGTCGGCCATCCACTATGCAGTGGGCCAGATCGCCATCGGCGCGGGCGAAGCCTTCATCGCCGGCGGCGTCGAAAGCATGACGCGCGTGCCCCAGGGCGGCTTCAACCATTCGCCAAACCCGCGCTTCAAAGGGAAAGCGCAGAACGATCCGGACGTTATGCTGGACGCCTATATTTCGATGGGTGAGACGGCGGAGAATGTGGCGCGGCAGTACAACATCTCCCGCGCCGATCAGGAAAAGCTCGCCTACGTCTCGCAGATGAAAGCCGCCGAGGCGCAACGCGAAGGCCGCCTACGCGACGAGATCGTGCCGGTGAAAACGCTGGACGGCATCGTCGATCAGGATGGCACGCTGCGCCCCGCGACGACGCTGGAAGGCCTTGCGGGCCTCAAGCCCGCCTTCCGTCCCGATGGATCGGTGACGGCCGGCACATCCTCCCCGCTCACCGATGGCGCCGCGATGACGCTCATCACGTCCGAAGCCTACGCGAAGCGCCACGGCCTCGAAGTCCTCGGCCGCATCCGCTCCGTCGCCATTGCCGGCGTGCCGCCAGAGATCATGGGCATGGGCCCCGTCCCCGCCTCGCAGAAAGCGCTGGCGTGCGCGGGTCTCACCATCAAGGACATCGACGTGGTCGAGATCAACGAAGCCTTCGGCTCACAAGCCGTCGCCTCGATCCGCCAGCTCGATATCCCGATGGAAAAAGTGAACATCGACGGCGGCGGCATTTCCATCGGCCACCCGCTGGGCGCCACCGGCGCGCGCATCACGGCGAAGGCCGCGCAGATCATGAAACGCGAAGGCAAACGCTACGCCCTCGCCACGCAATGCATCGGCGGCGGGCAGGGCATCGCCACGGTGATCGAGGCAGTCTGACGCGTATCGCCAAACGTGAACCGCCGCCGGCCTCGGAGGAGGGCCGGCGGCGGTGTCGTCAGGCGGGTCTGAAGGGGGGGGATCAGACGGGGCCGACGAAGCCAGTGACGAGACCGACCTGTGCGGCCACCGCCATGAAGGCGACGAGGCCCAT